>CAYUNM010000027.1:50764-103207 GCA_964446175.1 uncultured Kofleriaceae bacterium | reverse complement strand
AGCTCGCCGGCGTCGGCACCGTGCAGCTGTCACGCAGCTTCACGTACAACCCGACCGCGCACTGAGCGGCGCGGACCGATCGGCCGCCGCGAGCTGACGCTACTGGCCTTGCGCGGGCGGCTCGCCGCCCGTCGGCTCCTCGCCGCCGACCTGCACCTTCGTCGGCAGCAGGTGCTCGAGGCCGTGCTTGCGCAGGCGGTAGTAGAGCGTCGAGCGGTTGATGCCGAGCATGCGGGCGGCGCTCGCGATGTTGCCGCGCGACTTCTCGACGGCGGCGACGATCTCCTTGCGCTCGCTGTCGAGCAGGCGCTCGGCGAGGCTCTTGCCCTCGTCGCCGGGCGCAGCTGTGGGCAGCGGCGCGATCGCGGGCACCGGGCCCGTCTGGTTCGCGGCCGGCACGGAGCGCTTGCCGAAGTCGAGGTGGCTCGCCTGGAGCGGGCCGCCCTTCGCGAGGATCATCGCGCGCTCGACGATGTTCTCGAGCTCGCGCACGTTGCCCGGCCAGTTGTACTCGCGGAGCTTCGTCATCGCCTCGGGCTGCGCACCGGCCGGCGCCGTGCCCATCTGGCGCGCGAACTTGCCGATGAAGTGGTTGACGAGCACCGGCAGGTCCTCGAGGCGGTCGCGCAGCGGCGGCAGGTTGATCGGGAAGACGTTGAGCCGGTAGTAGAGGTCCTCGCGGAACTCGCCTTCCTCGATCATCTTCTCGAGGTTGCGGTTCGTCGCGCTGACGACACGCACGTCGACCTTGATCGTCTCGTTGCCGCCGACGCGCTCGAGCTCGCGCTCCTGCAGCGTGCGCAGCAGCTTGATCTGGACCTCCATCGGCAGGTCGCCGACCTCGTCGAGAAACAGAGTCCCGCCGTCGGCGAGCTCGAAGCGGCCGCGCCGCCGCTCCATCGCGCCCGTGAAGCTGCCCTTCTCGTGGCCGAACAGCTCGCTCTCGAGCACGCCCGGCGCGAGCGCCGCGCAGTTGACGCGCACGAACGGCTTGGCCTCGCGCGGCGAGTTGATGTGGATCGCGTGGGCGACGAGCTCCTTGCCCGTGCCGGTCTCGCCGCGCAGCAGCACCGTCGACGACGTGGGCGCGACCTGCTCGACCTTCGAGAGCACATCGCGCAGCGCCGCGCTCTCGCCGATGATGTTGCCGAAGTCGAACTCGCCGTGCAGCTGCTGGTTCAGGTAGCCGGTGTACTCGGCGAGCTGCGCCGCGAGCTTCTTGTTCTCGCGCTGCAGGTGAAAGCGCTCGATCGCGTACTGCAGCACGCCGCGGACTTCCTTCGCGTCCCACGGCTTGGTGATGTAGCGATAGACCTGGCCGAGGTTGATCGCCTCGATCAGCACGTCGACATCGGTGAACGCGGTGAGGATGATTCCGACCGCATCCGGGTGCTTCTCGCGGACCTCGCGCAGCAGCTCCACGCCGGTCATCTTCGGCATGCGCTGGTCGGTGACGACGACCGCGACGTCCTTCTCGCCGAGGATGCCCAGGGCTTCGGGGCCGCTGTTCGCCGTCAGGATGTCGAACGTCTTCCGGAAGTTGAAGCGGAAGGCATCGAGGTTGTCCTGCTCGTCGTCGACGACCAGGATCGGATAGCGCTTGACGTCGAGGGTCACGGGCCGCGCTCAGCCTACCACGGCAGATGTAAGGAAATTGGATCCAGCCGTCGGCGGCCTCTACCATTTTTCGGCAATGCCTGCCCCTCGGCGCGTGCGACGCGCCCCCAAGCCCCTGCCGCCGAAAAAACCCATGGCGATGGCCCGCCGCGTCTCGCTGTTCGAACGGCAGGTCTCGGTGCGCCTCGCGCCGGTCGCCGTCGAGATCCTGCACGACGCCGCGCGCGTCCTCAGCGAAGGCGAGCTCGCGGGCGACATCTACGCCGGCTCGACGATGCTCACGGTCGACCTCGTACGCACCGCGGACCGGGTCTCCGACCCGCCCGACGCGTCGACGGCCCAGCGCGTCGCCTTCCTGTACGCGTCCGACGAGCGCGCCCGCGAGCACGCGCGCCGGATCGCGGTCGCCGAGGCCAAGAAGTCCGCGCGCTGCGAGCTGACGAGCGCGCACGTCGATGTCGAGAGCCGTGCCCGCGGCAGCGAGCTGCTGTTGTCCCTGAACGTCGAAGCCCAGCGGAGAGCCCCATGATCGAGCTGTATTCGATTCGAGATGTCGCCCGGATCCTCGCCGTCCAGGAGTCGCGCCTGCGCTACTGGATGCAGACCGGGTTTGTCGGCCCGACCGTCCGCAAGGGCGGCCGCTTCTACTACACGTTCTGCGACCTCGTCGCCGTGAAGGCGGCGAAGGACCTGCTCGCCGCGGACCTGCCGCTGCAGAAGGCGCGCAAGAACGTCGAGGCGCTCAAGAAGGCGCTGCCGCACGACACGCACCCGCACTCGCGCCTGCGCGTGTGCAGCGACGGCAACACGATCGTCGCGCTCGCCGATGACGTCGCGTTCGAGCCGGTCGGCGGCCAGGTCGTGATGGCGTTCACCGTGCCGTCGTTCGGCGAGCACATCGCCGAGGTGCTCGCGATGCCGCGCGTGGATCCCTCCACGCCGCAGGAGGTCACCGACTCGCCGACCGAGGCGAACGGCGGCACGACCGCCTACCGCCACTTCGTCGAGGGCTGCGCGGCGATGGACCGCGGCGAGACCGAGTCCGCCGAGCACCTGTTCCGCCAGGCGATCGACCTCGAGCCGCACATGGCGGCCGCGCTGACGAACCTCGGCAACCTCGTCTACCGCCAGGGCGAGACCGACGAGGCCCGCCGCCTCTACGAGCGCGCGCTCGAGCACGACCCGCAGCAGGCCGAGGCCCGCTACAACCTCGCCAACCTGCTCGACGACGTCGGCGAGACCGATCTCGCGATCGCCGAGCTGCGGAAGGTCTGCGCGGCCGCGCCCGACTTCGCCGACGCGCACTACAACCTCGGCCTCATGCTCGCGCAGGTCGGCGGGTCGGCGCAGGCCAAGCAGTACCTCGAGCGCTACCTCGAGCTCGACGGCGCCAGCGAGTGGGCCAGCCACGCGCGCCAGTACCTCGGCACGTTCGCGGCCTAGCCTAGCCGTGAATCCCGCGCGCGATCAGGTACGTGTAGACGTACGGCGCGATGAACAGCACGGCGTCGATCCGGTCGAGGATGCCGCCGTGACCGGGCAGTAGCGCGCCCGAGTCCTTCACGCCGACGGAGCGCTTGATCAGCGACTCCGCGAGGTCGCCGAGCTGGCCGAGGATGCCGCCGGGGATCGCGATCATCACGACGTCGATCCACTCGAGGTACGTCGCGAACGCGAGCTTGAGCACGATGACGCCGACGAGCGAGCCGGCGAGCCCGCCGATCGCGCCCGCCCACGTCTTCTTCGGCGACACGGCCTCGTACAGCTTCCTCTTGCCGAGGAACCGGCCCGCGAAGTAGCCGCCCGTATCGGCGAGCCACGCGACGACGAGCACGAGCACCACCGTGTTGCCGCGCTCGTGCGGATCGACGAGCTTGAGCTTCGCGAGGTAGGTCGTCAGGAAGCCGGCGTAGACGATGCCGGTGACCGTGCCGGCGATGCGCCCGGCGACGCTCGGGATGTCGCGGAAGCGGAACAGGTAGTAGAGCGCCGGCACGACGACGGCGAGCGCGGCCGCGATCGCGCTGCCCTCGAACGAGATGCGGTCGAGCGCGTGCGGCAGGTCGTGGTAGCGGGCCAGCGCGATCGGATCGAGCCAGTAGAACGCGAGGCACGCGAGCGCGCCCATGACGAGCGCCGGGTTGCGATCCTCGGGCGGCAGCAGCATGCCGAACAGCTCGCGCATCGCGAGCAGCGACGCCGCGAAGATCAGCGCCCACGTCGGCTCGGGCCGGTGGAAGTACAGGATCACCAGCAGGATCGGGACGGCGACGACCGCGACCAGAAACCGCTGTGCGAGGTTGCCTAGAGCCAAAGTGGAGGCAGCTAACTACACGTCCGACTGTTCGGCAAGCTGCGCGCTGGTCAAGCCGAACCGGCGCTCGCGCTCGCCGTAGGCCTCGAGGCAGGTCGCGAGGTGCGTGCGGCGGAAGTCGGGCCACATCACGTCGACGAACATCAGCTCGGCGTACGCGACCTCCCACAGCATGAAGTTCGACACGCGCTGCTCGCCGCTGGTGCGGATCAGCAGGTCGAGCCCCGGCAGGTGCGCGGTCGGCAGGTAGCTGCCGAGCCGGTCGCAGTCGAGATCCTCGACGCGGAGCGTGCCGGCGGCGATGTCGTTGGCGGCCTGGCGCGCCGCGCGCGCGATCGATTCGCGGCCGCCATAGCTGAGCGCGAGCGTCAGCACCATGCCGGAATTTTGGCGGCTCGCCGCGCGTAGCTCATCGAGCGGGTCGCGCACGAAGTTCGGCAGCCGCTCCGTATCGCCGAGCGCCTCGAGGCGGATGCCGTTGTCCATGATCTCGGCCCGCTCGTCGCGCAGGTAGTCGCGGAGCAGCTCCATCAGGCCCTTCACCTCGTCGGCGGGCCGCGCCCAGTTCTGCGACGAGAACGCGTACAAGGTCAGCGCCTCGATGCCGATCTGGCGCGACGCCCGCGTGATATCGCGAACACTCTCCGCGCCCGCGCGATGGCCTTCCAGCCGAGGCAGACCACGCATCTGCGCCCACCGGCCGTTGCCGTCCATGATGATGCCGAGGTGTCGAGGCAGACTGCTGGTGGTCATCGTTGCGGCTGCCCCATTGATCTCGTACGCTCGAAGGAAGCCATGGGCATCTTTTCCAGACTCGGCACGCTGATCAAGTCGAACATCAACGACCTCATCACGAAGGCCGAAGATCCGGAGAAGATGCTGTCCCAGGTCCTCATCGAGATGCAGCAGCAGCTCGTCGAGGCCAAGAAGGCCGTGGCGATCGCGATCGCCGACGAGAAGAAGCTCCAGAAGCAGTACACCGCGGAGACCGACAAGTCGAAGGAGTGGGAGCGCAAGGCGATGGTCGCGGTGCGCGCTGGCGACGACAACCTCGCGCGTCAGGCGCTCGCGCGCAAGCAGGAGCACGAGACGATCGCGAACCAGTTCCAGCAGCAGTGGATCGCGCAGAAGCAGGCGGTCGAGAAGCTCAAGGATGCCCTGCGCCTCCTCAACAACAAGATCGAGGAAGCGAAGCGCAAGAAGAACATCCTCATCGCGCGCAAGAAGCGCGCGGAGGCCCAGCAGCAGATCGCGAACACGATGCAGGGCCTGGGCGATACGTCGGCGTTCGACACGTTCGACCGCATGGCCGAGCGCATCCAGCTGATGGAGGCCGAGGCCGAGGCCGGCGCCGAGCTCGCCGGCGAGCTCTCGGGCGATACGCTCGAGTCCAAGTTCATGCAGCTCGAGGCCGGCGGCGCCGGCGGCGAGGACGACGCGCTCAACGAGCTCAAGGCCAAGATGGGCCTGCTCGAGGCCCCCAAGGGCGAGTCGGCCAAGCAGCTCTCCGCGGGCGCGGCCGGCGCGCAAGGTCGCGACGACGGCGACCACGGCAAGAAGGACCAGTCCGGCCCGGTCGGCCTGTCGCCCGAGGACCTCAAGGAGCTCGAGGACCTCGACCTGTCCGAGATCGAAAAAGACGCCGCCAAGAAGGCCTGAGCGGCGCCCCTCGCCGGAAGCTCGGTCCGGACACATTCCGACACGATTCGTCGTCGAGAACCTTAGGGAATCGTGAAGCGGCCACAGGCCCGTCGCAGCGCCGTGACACCGCGCGCCGGCGATCGTGAATCGCCGACCACAGCGGCGCCCGAACCGGTCGCGAGATCGCGCACCTACCCGCGGATCGCCCCTTGCACTGCTCGCGCGCATGCGCGTCGCGCGAGTCCTGCTGTTTCTTGCCCTGTCGGGTGCCGTCGCCCACGCCGACGACGCCAAGCCCGCGGACCCACATCCCGCCGACGCCGCGCCGGCGCGCACCAAGATCCCACTCCGCGTCGTTCGCATGCTCCCCGAGACGAAGCAGGTGCTGCTGTTCGACAAGGCGAAGGGCACGCATGTCGTGGTCGAGGCCGGCCAAGCCGTCGAGGGCTACTTCGTCGACTCGATCGAGGACGACGAGGTCACGCTGCTGTCGGACAACGGCGCCACGGTCGTGCTCGCCGCCCCGGATCCGGTGTGGCGTCATCGCCGCGATGGCGAGCGCACCGCCGACGCGAGCAAGCCCGGCTCGAAGCCCAGCGCCGCGCCGGCGAGCAGCCCGACGAGCAGTGCCGCCCTGACGAGCAGCGCCGCCACGACGAGCAGCGCCGCGCCGGCGAGCAGCCCGACGAGCAGCGCTCCGACGAGCGCGGCCGCCTCCAGCGAGCCGCTGCCTGCCGACCCCTACGCGGATCTCGCGGCGGGCGGCGAGCTCGGCACCGGCGCGGATGGCGTGCGCGTCGTCGAGGCTCCCGATGCGCCCGCGATGGCGCCGACGGCGCCCGTGCTCGGGACCGGCGCGGATGGGGTGCGCGTCGTCGAGGCGCCCGGCGGACCTGCCGCTCCCAGCCCCACGCCGGCTCCGGCGGCCGTTCCCGGTTCGGCTCCGGCTGCCGTTACCTCCCCTGCGCCGACGACGCCATCTGCTCCGGCGCCCGCGACGGTTCCGCATGACCCGGCCGGCGACGCGCTCGCCGCGGCCCTCACCGGCAGCCCCGCGCCGACGAGCGCGGCCACGAGCGCGACGACCACCACCGCGGCGACGACCAGCGCGGCGACGACCGGCGCGCCGACGACCAGCGCCGCCGGTGCCGCCACCGCCAGCGACGGCACCGTGCAGCTCGCTCGCGCCGACGTCAATGCGGCCCTCGCCAGCTTCGGCACGCTCGCCGGCAGCATCCGCGGCGCCTTCACGCCGACCGGCGTTCGCGTCGACAGCGTCGCGGCGGGGTCGCTGTTCGCGAAGGCAGGGCTGCGCGACGGCGATGTCGTCAGCGCCGTCAACGGCGTGCCGCTGCGGTCGCTGGATGACGCGGCGGACCTGTACGCGCGGGCGGGGACGGCCAAGGCCGTGAGCGTCGCGATCGTGCGTGCCGGCAAGCCGATCACGCTGCGCGTCACCATCCAGTAGTTTCGCGCGCGGCTGCGCTGGTTTAGGATTTGGACGTGGGAGTGGTCCGGCTCGAGCTTCGACTCGGCAGCCAAACGGAGTGGATCAAGATCTTCGATCCGCGCGATTGGACCGTGTTCGTGCCGACGAGCGAGGCGATCGACAACGGCACGCAGCTGCGCATCGACATGGATGTCGGCGGGTGGCTGGTGACGCTGCGCGGGACCGTCGTCGGGACGCGGGAGGAGCCGGCGGGCATCGTCGTCGCGCTCGGGGGCACGGAGCGCGAGAAGATCAACTACCTGAACGGCTTCGTTCGCGGCGGGCTGCTGAACCTGCGCGAGAAGCGGCGGCTGCCCGTGAAGCTGCAGGTGACGTACGGGGCCGTCGAGGGGCCGGCGACGACCGTCACGAAGGACATCAACGAAGAGGGCCTGTTCCTGTTCACGGACAAGCCGCTGCCCGAGACGAGCCAGGTCCACATGCTGGTGACCGTGCCGGGCAAGCCGCAGCCGCTGAGCCTGGTCGGCAAGGTCTCGCACACGATCCTGGCGCACGACGAGGAGCCGCCGGGGATGGGCATCGTGTTCGACCTGGACGACTCGACCCGCGAGCAGCTGGTGGCGGTGATCCGCGAGATCGAAGAGGCGCTCGAGAAGGGCGTGTTGCCCTCGCCGCTCGTCGAATAAGTCCGCGAAGTTGCGCGCCTGGCGCGGGGGTGCAAGGGTGAGTCGTGGCACGCCGAGCTTCCCGGGCGCGTCCGGCTGAAGCGCCGGTGACGTGGCGCGACGGCGTGCATTTGACCGGCACGCCGATCTGGTGCGATGCGCGGCGGCGTCGCGACGTGTGCTTCGTGTCGAGCGCGGATCGCATCGGGCCCGGGCACGGGCAGCTGATCGCGACGCCCGTGACGCTCGCGCTGATCGGCGCGAAGGATCAGCTGGGCGTCCCGCTGCGGCGGCCGTTCACGCTCGGCACGCTGCGGCTGGAGCTCATCCCGAGCGGGCGCGGCGTGGGTGCGGCGGCGCTGCACGTCGATGCGGGCGAGCGCAGCGTGCTGTACGCGGGAGCGATCCGGACGACCGCGCAGCCGTCGCTCGAGGGCGCGGACGTGCGCGCGGCAGATGCCGTCGTCGTCGCGTCACCGCTCGCGGAGGAGGTCGAGCTGCCGGCGCTGCCGCAGGCGGCCGAGCGGCTCGCGAGCTGGGTGCGCCAGCACGCGACGAGTGTCATCGTCGTCGACAGCATCGTGGATGGCGTCGAGATCATCACGTGGCTGCGCTCGCTCGGCATCGAGGTCGCGGCGACGCGCGCGCTGCGCGATGCGATGCTCGGCGCGCGCATGCCGGAGCCGGCACCGAAGGGATCCGTGCTGGTCAAGGTCGAGGGCGACCGCACGAAGCTGCCCGAGGGTGCGGCGGTGCAGCGCGTGACCGCGCGCAGCTGGCCGTTCGTCGCGAGCGATCGCGAGCTGCTCGCGTGGATCGAGCAGACGCGGGCAAAGCAGGTGTTCGTGACCGGCGCGGGCGCGGAGCGCATCGTCGGGGCGATCGGGCTGCGCGCGAAGCGCCTCGGTCCGCCGACGCAGATGAGCCTGTCGCTGTGAGGGTTGTCGTCACCAACCGGCGCGATGGCGGCTGGTGGTGGCGACTGCCGGTAGTCGCGGTGATCTGGCTCGTGATCGCCGCGCCGATCGTCGCCGCGATGGTCGTCGTCTCGACGCTGCGCGGCTGGGCGCGCGACCTGCCCGACGTGCCGGATCTCGCGGCGTGGCGCGCGCAGGCAGCGCAGACGTCGCTCGTGCTCGCCGCCGATGGCAGCCACCTCGCGGAGCTGCCGTTTCGCGAGGGCGGCGTCGTCGGCCATCGCACGCTCGTGTCGCTCGAGGCGTTGCCGCCGCAGCTCGTCGAGGCGGTGCTCGCGGCCGAGGATGTGCGGTTCTTCCGGCACCGCGGCGTGGACTATCCGGCGATCGTGCGCGCGGCGTGGATGAATTATCAGGCCGGCCGCGTCGTCGAGGGCGCGTCGACGATCACGCAGCAGGTCGCGCGCAACCTGTTGCCGGCGGAGATCGGGACCGAGCGCAGCGTGCGGCGCAAGGTCCGCGAGGCGCTGCTCGCACGGATGATCGAGAAGCGGTGGAGCAAGCACGAGGTGCTCGAGGTCTACCTGGACTTCGTGTTCCTCGGCGAGGGCGCGTACGGCATGCAGGCGGCCGCGCGCGCGTACTTCGATCGTGATGTCGCGTCGCTCGATCTCGCCGAGGCGGCGCTGCTCGCGGGGCTCATCCAGTCGCCGGGGCGGCTCGATCCGTACCATCACCCCGAGGCCGCTAAGGCGCGCCGCGACGAGGTCCTCGCCCGCATGACGCGCGCGAAGCTGATCGACGAGCCGACGCGCGCGAAGGCCGCCGCCGAGCCGATCGTGCTGCATCGCCCGCACCCGAGCTACGGCACGCGCGTGCCCTGGTACACGGAGCAGGTGCGGCAGCTCGTCGCCGGCGCGTTCCCCGAGGACTTCGCGCGCGGCGGGCTCGTGATCGAGACGGCAGCGCTGCCCGCGCTCGGCACGCAGCTGGAGCACGATGCGGCCGCGCACGGCGAGGCATGGAAGGGCGCGCAGGTCGGCGCGCTCGTGTGGGATCACACGACCGGGTACGTCGAGGCGCTCGTCGGCGGCACGCGCTGGGGCCACGACAAGTTCGACCGCATGGTCCTCTCGTGCCGCCAGCCGGGCTCGGCATTCAAGCCGCTCGTCTACGGCGCCGCGCTCGATGCGGGCGCGATCACGCCGGGCACCGCGCTGCGCGACGCGCCGATCAGCGAGTACGACGAGGCGACGAACGTGCACTGGAAGCCGAAATCCGGCGGGCACTTTCGCGGCGTGGTGCTCGCGCAGGATGCGTTCGCGGCATCGCTGAATGCGCCGGCGATCGACGTGTTCGATCGCGTCGGGGCGCCGGCGATCGTCGCGCTCGCGAAGAAGCTCGGTATCACGTCGCCGCTGCAGGAGGTGCGGCCGCTCGCGCTCGGCGCCAGCTGCGTCAAGCCGATCGAGCTCGCGCGCGTGTTCGCGATCATCGCGCGGCGCGGCTGGGCGATCTCGCCGCGACTCGCGGTGCGCGTGCGGCGCGGCGACGACGTGCTGTTCGACGCGAGCGTCCCCGAGGATCCCGAGCTCGACGCCGCGCATCGCCTCGATCGCATCGCCGCGCTCGCGGGCGCGGATCCGGCCGAGCGCATCTCGGCCGACGGCGGGCAGCTCCTCGCCGAGCCGACCGCATTCCAGCTCGAGGACATGATGGCGGCGGTCGTCGATCGCGGCACCGCCGCGGCGGCCGCGAGCCTCGGGCGTCCCGCCGCCGGCAAGACCGGCACGACGAACGACAACACCGACGCGTGGTTCATCGGCTTCACGGGCCGCGCGCTCGCCGCGGTATGGATCGGCTTCGACGATCCGAGCACGAAGCTCGGCGCCAAGGGCGACGGCGCGCACGCCGCGCTGCCGCTGTGGATGAAGGCGATCCGCGCCGCGGAAGGCGATCGCCCGAAGGTCGCGGTGCCCGGCGAGCCACCCGCCGGCATGGAGCGCCACGCGATCGATCGCGAGACGGGCATGCTCTCCGCGCCCGGTGCGCCGGGCCTGCCGCTGTGGTTTCGCGCCGGCACCGCGCCGACCGAGGTCTCCGGCCAACCCGGAACGTCTCCGACGGACTTCGGCTCGACGACGCGCGAGTTCTGACATCGCCGCCATGCCCCGTTCCGGACAGCCGGAATTGAATGGCACCTACATTTGGATTCGCCGGCTCGCTCGTCAAACTCACAACCATGACCAAGCTTCCCCTGCTGTTGCTCGTCGCTGCCTGCGGTTCCGATCCGGTCGGCTATTCAGCGCCGGTCGGCATCGAGCTCAAGGCGAAGTCCGGTGACGCCGCGAACAGCTCGATCACCGAGCAGAAGGACATCACGACCGAGAGCGGCAACCCCTACGGCGCGTTCACGAACGACGCGACGACGAAGCTGGGCGGCAAGGCGCCCTCGTCGATCGGGCTCGACCAGCTCACGCTGACGCTCGGTGGCCAGTCGACCGGCGTCAACGCGCTCGAGCAGGTCGTCACCGGGGATGTCGACGTCGCGTTCGTCGTCAACAACTCGAACAACACCTACGACGCGGGGCACGTCACCTCACCGACCGGCGTCGGGCCGGTCGACCTGTCGACCGTGTTCGACTGGTCCAAGGTGTCCGCGACCGATCGCACCGAGATGCTCGGAGGCGGCTTCAAGGTCGTCCTGCGCGCGCCCGCCGCCACGGGTTTTGCGAGCAAGGGCGCCGAGGCGGACCTTCAGGTGACCTTCACGTTCGCCGCGTTCCCCTAGCCAGCGTCACACCCCCGGATCGGGTGCTATGCTGCCGACATGTTTGGCATGGGCGGCAGCGAGATCCTCGTGATCTTGATCGTCGCGCTCCTGTTCCTGGGGCCCGACAAGCTGCCCGATGCCGCCAAGACGATCTCGAAGGGAATCCGCGACCTGAAGAAGCAGACGCGGGTGCTCCAGGAGACGATCGAGAACGACGAGCACATCGGCGGGGCGATCCGCGACCTCAAGAGCGCGCTCAATGGCGAGCCCGAGCCGCGGCCGGTCGTGCGCAAGCCGGCCCCCCCGGCGAAGCTGCCGGAGGGCGCGCTCGAGAACCAGATCCTGCCGCCGACCGAGGCCGCCGCCGAGTCGCTGCCCGCGCCCGCGCCCGCGGCTGCGCCCGCCGCGCCGATCGCCGGTGCGCCAGAACCGGCCGCCAACGCACCGGCGCCCGAGGCCGAACAAGCGGCCGAGGCCGCGCCTCCGAAGCCCGCGATCACGCTGCCCGAGGTCGCCGGCGAGGATGCCAAGCACGCGCGCCCCGACGACGAGACGGTCGAGCAGCTCGCGAAGCTGATCAAGCCTGCCGCCGGGACGGTCGCGAAGTCGTAGCTCATGGCGGAGAAGACCGTGGATCGCGAGGCCGAGCTCGAAGCCGGTCGGATGCCGTTCCTGCAGCACCTGGCGGAGCTGCGAGATCGCGTGCGCAACGCGGCGATCGCGTTCATCCTCGCGTTTCTCGTCAGCTGGTACTTCGCGAAAGAGATCCTGGCGTGGCTCGAGAAGCCGCTGCTCGACATCTGGAACCAGCACTGCGACATCACCGAGCAGGTGACGTGCCTCGGTCACGGCCTCGTCAAGGCGGGCACGAGCTGGGGCCCGCCGAAGCTGATCTACACCGGCCTGACGCAGCCGTTCTGGGTCGACATGAGCGTCGGCATGTGGGCCGGCATCTTCCTCGCGTCGCCGATCATCTTCTATCAGCTGTGGCAGTTCATCGCGCCCGGGCTCTACAAGAAGGAGCGGCGGATGGGCGTCACGTTCGCCTTCTTCAGCGCGATCTTCTTCGTGTGCGGCGCGCTGTTCTGCTTCTACTTCGCGCTGCCCAAGCTCTACAACTTCCTGCTCTCGTACAACTCGCGCACGCTGCTGTCGCTCCCGAACCTCCAGGAGTACCTCGACCTGACGCGCGACATGATGCTCGCGTTCGGCGCGATCTTCGAGCTGCCGCTGCTGATCTACTTCCTCGCGATGATCGGCGTGGTCACGCACCGCTCGCTGTGGAAGTTCAGCCGGTGGTTCATCGTGCTCGCGTTCATCATCGGCGCGATCCTGACGCCGGGCCCCGACGTCGTGTCGCAGTTCATGATGGCGACGCCGATGATCGTCCTCTACAACATCTCGATCCTGTTCGCGTGGCGCGTCACCGTGAAGCGCGAGCGCAAGCAGAAAGAGCTCGAGAACAGCTAGGCCAGGTCGTCCCAGGGCACGCGACGGAACCAGCCGTACGCGATGCCTCCGCCGACGAGCGCCCAGATCGCGAGCGCGATCACCGCGATGTTGCGCCGCTCGTCCCGCTTGCGCTCGAGGAAGCTCGCGCGCGTCGCGTCGAGCGTGGCGTAGGCATCCGGCGTGTCGGCCGCGATCTGGATCGACTGCAGCTTCTGATCGATCTCGGCGTATGCGGACTTCTCGCGCGAACGCGCGTAGAGGTGCGCGGGCAGGAAGCCGAGTAGCACGGCGAGCAGCGCGCCCGCGATCATGCGAACGCGCTCGTCGGCGAGAGGGCCGAGCTTGCTCTGCACGCTCGTCACCGGCGCCTGCACCGGGATCGCGGGCTGACTCGCGCGCACGACGGGCGCCGCCATCGCCGGCGTGCTGACGCGCTTGCGCTCGAACTGCTTGTCCTCCTCGGCGAGGTCGACCTTCAGGTCCGCGCTCTCCGCATCGGGCGGCGCGAACATGTCGACGGGCTCGTCCTTCGGCTTCGCCTTCTTGTCCTTCGCCGGCGCGTCCTTGCCGGGGGGCGGCGCGAACATCGGCTCGGGGGACTTCTCGATCGCGCTGTCGTCGGGCGTCGCGCCGTCGACGGAGGCGAGCGAGAACGTCACGTCCTCGCGCTCGAGCGCGCCGAGCCCGGTCTGCGCCGTCTCGCCGAAGCCCGCGGCCAGGCCGCTCGTGTAGGCGCCGGCGACGGGAGGCGGTGTCGCGGCGCGCGGCATGTTCGCGAGGGCGCTCGGCGGCGCCGACGGCCGCGACGGCGGCTGGTTTGCGAGCGCGCTCGGCGGCGCGGAGGGCCGCGACGGCGGCTGATCGGCGAGCGGCGTCGCGGGACGCGCGACCGGCAGACCGGCGGGAGGCGTGGCCGGGCGAACCGCGGGGAACGGCAGCGGCGTCGCGCGCGATGGCGACGTCTCGGCCGCCTCGACCGAGCAGCGCGCACCGAGGCGCTCGAGGTCGCGGACGTACGTGTCAGCGGTCGCGCGGTCGACGTTGCCCTTGACGCGGAACCGGCCGCTGTCGATGCGCTTCTTCAGCTCGTCGGCGGGCAGGCCGTAGTGGCTCGCGATCGCCTCCGCGAGGCGGGCCGCTCCCTCCGGCGACTCGTCTGCTGCCCCCTCGACGAACACGTGGAACATCGCCTCATCATCGCACGCCCGCGGGGGTATGGTCGACGCGCTGTATGACGCTCGCGGTCGTCGTCGCGATCTGCCTCGGAGCGACGCTCGTGCGCTCGACGTTCGGGTTCGGCGAGTCGCTCGTCGCGGTGCCGCTGCTCGCGCTCGTCGTGCCGCTGTCCGTCGCGGTGCCGCTGTCGGTGATGCTGTCGGTGCTCGTCGCGCTGATCGCGATCGTGCAGGACCGCGAGAAGATCCACGTGTCGAGTGCGGCGTGGCTCATCGCGAGCGCGCTCGTCGGGATTCCGCTCGGGCTCGGCGTGCTCGTCTACGCGAACGCGTACGTGACGCGCCTCGTGCTCGGCGGCCTGATCATCGCCTACGGGACCTACTCGCTGGCCGCGCGGCCGCGCACGCACCTCGCGCACGACAGCCGCGCGTGGCTCCTCGCGTGCGGCTTCCTCTCCGGCGTGCTCGGCGGCGCGTACGGCCTCAACGGCCCGCCGCTCGTCGTGTACGGCAACCTGCGCCAATGGACGCCCCAGCACTTCCGCGCGACGCTGCAGGCGTACTTCCTGCCGGCGAGCCTGGTCGGGCTCGCGGGGTACGCGGCGCGGGGCCTCGTCGATGCCGGCGTGCTCCGCACGTTCGCGGCGTGCCTGCCCGCGACGGTGCCGGCGGTGTTCGTCGGCCGGTGGCTGAACCGCCGCTTCTCCGCGGCGAGCTTCTTTCGCTACGTGTTCGCGGGCCTGATCGCGATCGGCGCCACCCTCGTCGCCGCGACGCTGGCGTAGGTGCAGATCCCCCCCCCGCCGGAAAACTTGCGAACCGCGATCGCGTGCCCCTAGCGTTGATCATGCACCTCGGGACCAAGCGTCTGAAGCTGGGAATCGGATGGTCGTCGCGTCGGCTGCGCCTCGGTGTTGCAAACAGCGGAACCCCCTCGTCGTGGATCGCCCCCGCGAAGGAAAACCCGGCGGAGCGCAGCAAGCCGAACAAGAAGAGCCGGCGCTAGCGCTCGGGTAGATACACGTCGACGACGGCCCCGCGCGCACCATCGCGGCGCACCAGCGTGCCGCGCTCGCCTTCGCAGTCTCCGCGGGCGGTGCAGCGGACGTCGCGCGCGTGTGCGAGGGGAATCGCGACGACGACGTCGGCGAGCGGGGTGAGCTCGTCGGCGGCGCCGCGGCGATCGCCGTCGCGGTCTGCCCATAACACCAGCCGCGCGAACGCGGGATCGTTCGCGTCGATCACGCCGTCGCCGTTGGCGTCGAGCCGTGCGAGCGCGTCGAAGCCGTCGCGCGCGCCGGGGACGCCGTCGCCGAACAGCTCGTCGCCGCGCGTGATCACGCCGTCGCCGTCGCGGTCGAGCGCGAGCCACGGCGTCGCCGCCGTCGGCCAGTCGGTGACGACCGGCTCGCCGCGAAACGCGAACGCGCGCGCGTCACTGCGGAACGCGATCGCCTCGCCGCCCCACGCGACGACGAGCGGCGTGTTGCAGCCGCGCCGCGGCCCGAGCTCCTGCGTGCAGTGGCGCTCGAAGTCGCGCCCGAGCAGCGGCTTCACGGCGTCGTAGCGCGCCATCTCGGGCGGATCGAACGTGCGCAGACCGTACGGCCCCCAGCACGGATCGCGGCGCTCGCTACGACAGACCCACTCGACCTCGTGCTGCTCGCGCGCGGTCAGCCGGTGAAACCACGCCGCGCCCGGTGGCAGCGGCGGCGGATGCTCGACGCGCGCGCGCTCGCTCTCGAGGATCTCCGGCACGAGGTGCTCGGCGTCGAGCGTGGGTGCCGGTGCTTCGGTCGGTGGCTCGGTGCCGGCGCGCTCGCAGGCGGCGAGCAGCAGCGGCAGCGCGAGCACTCGCGGCAGCGCGAGCCATCGCGCGTGGGTTGGCCATGGGCGCAGGTGGACCCGCATCGCCGGATCCAACGCGCGGGGTGGTCGCGCGGTCTACCCGCCGTGTGCGCGCGGGGTGGTCGCGCGGTCTACCCGCCGTGTGCGCGCGAGGCGGCCGTGCGCGGCGAGTACCCAAGGATCCTGCGCGCGACGACCCAAGGATCGACGTGCGTCAGTTGTCGTCGGACGGCGGCGGGACGCGCGACGACGCCTCGTTGAAGCCGTCGCGTGCGCGCGCGTTGTCGGGGTCGAGCTGGAGCGCCTTCTTGTAGTTGTCGGCGGCCGTCGCGTTCTGGCCGGCGCCGAGGTAGGCGTCGCCGAGCAGCGTGAAGACCTGCGAGCTGCGCGGCGAGAGCTTGGCGGCCTTGCGCAGGTGCGCGATCGCGTCGCCGAACAGGCCCTGGCGCAGCGCGATCTCGCCCATGCCGATCACGCTCGCGACGTTCTTCGCGTCGAGCTCGTTCGCCTTCTTGAACGAGGCGGCCGCGCCCGCGGTGTCGCCGGAGGCGAGCTGCTGCTGGCCGAGGTTCGCGTAGAACTCGGCCTTCTTGTCGGGCGCGGCGCCGTCGCCGGGATCGGAGACGGTCGTGCTGGTGCCGTACGGATCCTGCGGGCCGTCGGCGCCCGACGGATCGCTCGACTTCGGATCCTTCGGCGTCGTGGTCACGACGGTGGTGGTGGTCGTCGTCGGATTCGTCGTCGTCGTGTTCGGGCCGCCCGGGCGGCGCTTCGCGAGGTCATCGCTCGACGAGAAGTCCGGAACCGCCGGCGTCTTGCCGGTGCTCGCGTGCGAGGTCGTGTTCGAGTGCGAGGTCGTGGCGTTCGAGTGCGACGCGGTGCCGTCCGAGTGCGAGGTCGTCGGCGACGCCGGCTCGGGATGCTTGTCGATCTTCGCGACGACCGGCGCGGCGGCAGAGCCCGAGCCGCTGGCCGCGGCGGCCGAGCCGGTGTCGATCACCGTCGAGGGCGGGACATCCGTCGGCGGCGGCGCGGCGACCGGCGCGGTGGCGACCGCCGGCGGCGGCGCGGTCTTGCCGGAGTCGGTCTTGTGCGAGAGCGCGAACGCGATCGTGCCGCCGACGGCCAGCACCGCGAGCACGCCGACGAGCAGCGGCCAGCGCTTGCCGCGCGCCGGCTCGTCGTAGAGCGACATGTCCGTCGTGCCTGCATCGCGCGAGCTCGACTTCTTCGCGCGCGGATCGGCGTCGTCGTCCTCGTACCAGACCTGCGAGACGCTCGGCTCCTGCGACGGGCCTTGCGACGGCCGCTTCGCGCGTCCCGAGGGCGCCTCGATGACGCCGGTGACCGGCGACTGCGTATCCGACGCGTCGACGGTCGGCACACCGACCTCGGGCGTGCCCGTGCGGCGGCGCGGAGTGGCCGCGGCCGGCGCCGGCATCGCGGGCGCGCCTGTCTGCGCGGCGGGCGATGCGTGGTGCCCGGCGGGAGGCGGCATCGCGGGCGGTCCGCTCTGCGCCGCGGGCGATGCGAGGTGCGCGGCAGGCGATGCGTGCACGGCGGCGGGCGGCGGCATCGCAGGCGCCCCCGTCTGCGCGGGCGATGCGTGCTGCGCGGCGGGCGATGCGTGCTGCGCGGCGGGCGATGCATGCTGCGCGGCGGGCGACGAGTGCTGCGCGGCGGGCGGCGGCATCGCGGGCGCACCGCTCTGCGGCGACGCGGCGGCACCCTGCGCGCCGGGTCCTCCGCTGTGACCGAACGCGGTGCGCGTCAGCGGCGATGGCGACGAGGCCGGCGACGCGGGCATGCCGAGCGTCGTCGAGCCAGGCGACCCCGGCTCCGGCGGCGGCGCGGGCGGCAGGCTCGGCAGCTCGGCCGCCTTCTGCGACTGCACGGGCTGATCGGCGGGCGTCGCGATGCCCATCTTCTGCATCACGCGCGAGACGCTGGGCGGCGGGATCGACTCGCGGCGCCGCGCGATCGTGTCTTCCATCACCTCGCCCGTCTCGATGCCGCGGCGGAGCGCCTCGACCATGCGCGTCGTCGTCGCGAACCGGTTCTCCGGATCCTTCGCGAGCATCTTCGCGACGGCCGCCTCCATCCACAGCGGCACGCCGGGGCGCTTCGTCGGCAGCGGCGCCGGCACCTCGGTGACCTGCTTGGTGAGGATGTCGAACACGCGCGAGCCGGTGAACGGCGGCGCGCCGGTCAGCATCTCGTACGCGACGCAGCCGAGCTGGTAGATGTCGGCGCGGCGGTCGATGCGGTCGCCGCGCGCCTGCTCGGGCGACATGTAGCGCGGATCGCCGAACGTCATGCCGAGCGACGTCGACGCGGCCTGCGCGTCGGTCTCGACGAGCTTCGCGAGGCCGAAGTCGAGCAGCTTGACGAAGTTCGCGCGGCCGCGGCGCACCGCGAGGTAGATGTTGCGCGGGCGCAGGTCGCGGTGGACGTAGCCGATCGCGTGCGCCTCCATCAGCGCCTCGCCGACCTGGATCAGGATATCGGCCGCGCGCTCGACGGAGAGCTGGTGCTCCTTCGCGAGCACGCCGTCGAGCGTCTCGCCCTCGAGCAGCTCCATCGCGAGGTAGAGGCGGCCATCGGGCGTGCGCCCGAAGTCGTGGATCTCGACGATGTGCTCGTTATCGATCTCGGCGACGGTGGTCGCCTCGCGGCGGAAGCGCTCGACCGCGAGGTCATCGCGCGAGAGCTCCGCGTGCAGCACCTTGATCGCGACCTTGCGGCGCAGCGTGACGTGCTCGGCGCGATAGATCGTGCCCGAGCCGCCCTGGCCGAGCAGCTCGACGATCTGGAAGCGCTCGCCGAGCACTTTCCCGATCAGCGGATCGCTGACTTCCTGTCGCGCCTTGGGCCGCCCGCAGTTCGGGCAGAACAACGCCGTCTCGACATACGAGAACTTGCAGCCGGCGCAGGTGATCTCTGCCATCTGAGTCATGTCATGTCGGGACATCGGTCGCGCCTGACGGACGGACCAGAGCCTGATGGTAGCGCACGGGCCCGCCGGGTGCCCGTTACGAAATGTTCAGGAATCCGACTTCTTGAGGGCGTCCAGCAGCTCGGCCTCCGTCACGACGCCCTTCTTGACCAGGAGCTGGCAAAGGGCGGCGAACTTCGCCTCGATACCGGGGTCCGGCGCCATCGAGCTCAGCGGAATCTGGGCGGTCACCGAGACCTCGGCCTCGGTCAGCGACTGCACGTCGATCGCGAGCGGCGTCTTGCGCGTGACGACGGACTTGGGACGCGGCCGTGGCACGACCTGCGTCGAGATAGCCTTGTAGCCCTTCTCGACGAGCTCCTCGATCGCGGACAGCGGCAGCGCCGTGACCTCGATCTCGCAGTGCGTGATGTGCTCGAGCTCGAGGATCGCCGACGCATCCGTCGGATCGGCCATCGCGATCCGCAGCACCTTCGTATGGCCTTCCGTCGCGACCTGCAGCGGCAGCACGCGCAGGCGGTAGCACACGTCGCGCGCGACGACGCGCAGCGCGTCGGGGTCGACCTGCACGTCGGCCGGATCGATCAGCGGCACGCGGGTCTGCTTGCGCAGCGCGCCGATCAGCGCGACCTCGTCGACGCCGAGCTCGCGGACCATCACGTGGACCAGCGGCTCCTGGCGCTGCGCGGCAATGCGGCCCGCCTTGACCGCGTTGTCCTTGGTCACGAGCCCCGCCTCGATCGCGATCTCGGCCAATGTCTTCAAGCGCACCCGAGAGGATTCGAACCTCTGACCTTTGGCTCCGGAGGCCAACGCTCTATCCAGCTGAGCTACGGGTGCTTGCGGCGCCAATGGTTACCGCATGTCGATTCCGTTCGCCAGCGTTCGCTGGCTTCACTCGATGTCGGGCCCTATTGGTAGCCTCAGGCGATGGCGATCGACTATGTCCTCGGAGTTGGCTGCGAACCGCAGGAGCGGCTCGGCGTCGAGCGCCTCGTCCAGCTCAACCGCACGCGCATCCTCGCCCGCACCGCGCTCGCGCAGATGCGAGAGGACGGCGACCAGCGCGCGCCGAAGGAGATCGAGATCCAGCTGACGATGCGCACGCAGACCGGGGATTCCGGCCGCGGCGTCACGCTGCAGGATCTGCTCGACGAGAGCGACGGCCTCGATGTCGTCGCCGAGTACTGCAAGCAGTGCCCGGCCGGATACGAGCGCGAGCTCGCGTGTCACCGGCGCATTCGCTATCCGATCCCCGAGCGCGTCGAGCAGTGGCTGATGGCGCGGCTGCCGGAGAACCTCGGCTGCACCGCCGGCGCGATGCTCGTGCGCGCGCTCGGCGAGTTCCGCTGGGACGGCGCGCCGACCGCGAAGCTGCGCGCGGCGGGCGATACGTTCTTCGAGAGCCGCGTCGCGTACGGCGTGCGCTGGGAGAGCAAGGACGGCTCGATCGAGATCAGCTCCGACCAGCTGTTCCAGATGCTGTTCCTCGTCGGGCCGGTCACGCCCACGCACGCGCTCATGCTCGCGCTGTTCTGCGGCGTCATCCCACACGACACCAGCTTGCACGACCTCAAGGACGAGCCCGGCCGGCGCCGCGTGCTCGCGCAGGCCCACGTCGCGGCCGAGGCGGACCCTGAGATCGAGCAGCTCGCCGCGTTCCTGCGCGCGCTCGCGGTCGCCGCGCGCCTCGAGAAGCCGATCCTCATCGACGGCTAGGCGCCGCTTACGTAAGTTCTCCAAGTCCCGGACGGGTCAGGTACGGCCCGGGTACCCCTACACGAAACGGGAGAACGGCCGATTCACCGTCGGGGCGATCCCTGTATCGTGGTGGGTGATGACGACCACGCGGGGTGTGGCGCGACTCGCGCTACTCGTATCGGCGCTCGCAGCGGGCTGCGGCGACAACATCCATCCGGGCGGCGGCGAGCTGCTCGTGTCGCCGCAGTCGGGGCTGCACACGACCGAAGGCGGAGGCACGGCGACGTTCACGGTGCAGCTGACGGCGGCCCCCGCGAAGGACACCAGCGTCTCGGTGACGAGCAACAACACGCACGAAGGCGTGGCCCTGCCGTCGACGCTGACGTTCAGCACGAAGAGCTGGAACGAGCCGCAGACGGTGACGATCACCGGCGTCGACGACACGCTCGCCGACGGCAACCAGGCGTACGCGGTGCTCGTCGCGGCGGACCGGCTCGGCTCCGTCGAGGTCGACGTCACGAACGACGACAACGACGTGCCGGGCGCGACGGTCGATCCGACGAGCGGGCTGATGACGACGGAGGCCGGCGGCCAGGCGACGTTCACCGTCGCGCTCACGGCGCAGCCGACCGCCGACGTGACGATCCCCGTCGCGACGAGCGATCTGACCGAGGGCAACGTCGACGTCGATCACCTGACGTTCACGTCGCAGAACTGGAATGCGCCGCAGACGGTGACGATCACCGGCATCGACGACGCGATCGCCGACGGCCCGATCGCCTACACGATCGCGCTCGCGCCGATGCAGTCGAGCGACGCGAAGTTCAACGACATCGATCCCGACGACGTCAGCGTCACGAACATCGACAACGACTCGCCCGGCTTCTTCGTCACGCCGACGAGCGGGCTGCGCACGACGGAGGCCGGCGGTACCGCCGAGCTCACCGTCGTGCTGAACTCGCAGCCGACCGCCGACGTCACCGTTGCCGTCGCGTCGAACGACACGACCGAGGCGACCGTCTCGACCGCGTCGCTGACGTTCACCTCGCAGAACTGGAACGCGCCGCAGACCGTGACGATCACGGGCGTCGACGATAACGTCGCCGACGGCGATCAGCCGTTCACGATCGTGCTGTCGCCGGCGGTGTCGAGCGACACGACCTACAGCGGCGTCGATCCCGACGACGTGATGGGCCTCAACCTCGACAACGACACGGCCGGCTTCCTCGTCACGCCGACGAGCGGCCTCACGACGACCGAGGCCGGCGGCACCGCGACCTACACGGTCGTGCTGCTCAGCCAGCCGAGCGCGGACGTCACCGTCGCGGTCGCGTCGAACGATGCGACCGAAGGCACGGCGACGCCGGCGTCGCTGACGTTCACGTCGGCGAACTGGAACGCGCCGCAGACGGTCACCGTGCACGGCGTCGATGACTTCATCGCCGACGGCAATCAGGTCTACACCATCGTCAACAGCCCGGCCGTCTCGACGGACACCGGCTACTCGGGTCTCGATCCCGAGGACGTCGGCGCGACGAACATCGACAACGACTCGGCCGGCTTCGTCGTCTCGCCGACCACCGGCCTCGTGACGACGGAGGCAGGCGGCACCGCGCAGTTCACCGTCGTGCTGCAGAGCCAGCCGCTCGCGGACGTGACGATCCCCGTCGCGTCGAACGACCTGACGGAAGGGACCGTCTCGACCTCGCTCCTGACGTTCACGAGCGTGAACTGGAACGCGCCGCAGACCGTCATCGTCACCGGCGTCGATGACTCGATCGTCGACGGCGATCAGCCGTACAAGGTGATCCTGTCGGCGGCATCGAGCGGTGACGCCGCGTACAACAACGGCAACCCGGCGGACGTCAGCGTGACGAACCGCGACAACGACACGGCGGGCATCCTCGTGTCGCCGACGACGAACCTCGTGACGACGGAGAGCGGCGGGACGACGTCGTTCAGCGTCGTGCTGCTCAGCCAGCCGTCCGCGAACGTCACGGTGCCGGTCGCGTCGAACGATACGACCGAGGGCACGATCTCGACGTCGCTGCTCGTGTTCACGCCCGCGAACTGGAACGCGCCGCAGACCGTCGTGATCACCGGCCAGGACGACGCGGTCGCCGACGGCAACCAGCCCTACAAGATCATCACGTCTCCCGCGACCAGCACCGACGCGTCGTACAGCGGCCTCGATGCGGCCGACGTCAGCGTCACCAACCTCGACAACGACTCGGCCGGCATCCTCGTCAACCCGACGACCGGCCTCGTCACCACCGAGGCGGGCGGCCAGGCGTCGTTCACGGTCGTGCTGCTCAGCCAGCCGACCCAGAACGTCACGATCCCGGTCTCGTCGAGCGACACGACGGAAGGCACCGTCTCGACGACGCTGTTGACGTTCACGCCGGTCAACTGGAACGCGCCGCAGTCGGTCACCGTCACCGGCGTCGATGACTTCGTCGCCGACGGCAACCAGCCGTACACGATCGTGCTCGCGCCCGCGACGAGCGCGGACGCCGGCTACAACACGCGCGACGCGCAGGACGTCGGCGTGACGAACCTCGACAACGACTCGCCCGGCATCCGCGTGACGCCGACGAGCGGCCTCGTGACCACCGAGGCCGGTGGCACGGCAACGTTCACGATCGTGCTGCTCAGCCAGCCGGTCGCGAACGTCACGGTCAACCTGTCGTCGAGCAAGCCCGCCGAGGGCACCGCGGCGCCGACGAGCGTGACGTTCACGCCGCTCAACTGGAGCGCGCCGCAGACGATCACCGTCACCGGCAAGGACGACCTCGTCGCCGACGGCGACCAGCCGTACACGATCGTCACCGCGCCCGCCGTCAGCACCGACCCGCGCTACAGCGGGCTAAACGCGGCCGACGTCAGCGTGACGAACCTCGACAACGACACGGCGGGCATCATCGTCTCGCCGACGAGCGGCCTCGTCACGACGGAGACCGGCGGCACCGACTCGTTCACCGTCGTGCTGCGCAGCCAGCCGACCGCGAACGTGACGCTCACGCTGTCGACGAGCGACGCGACCGAGGGCGTGCCGAACCCGACCTCGCTGACGTTCACGCCCGCGGACTGGAACGCGCCGCAGACCGTGACCGTCATCGGCATCGACGACGCGTTCGTCGACGGCAACCAGGTCTACACGATCGCGACGAATCCGGCGTCGAGCACCGACCCGAAGTACAACGGCCTCAACGCCGCGGACGTCACCGTGACGAACCTCGACAACGACTCGGCGGGCATCCTCGTCACGCCGACGACGGGCCTGACGACGAGCGAGGGCGGCCAGTCCGACGTGTTCACCGTCGTGCTGCTCAGCCAGCCGAGCGCGGACGTGACGATCAATGTCGCGTCGAGCGACACGACCGAGGGCACCGTGGTGCCTTCCTCGCTGACGTTCACGCCCGCGAACTGGAATCAGACGCAGTCGGTGACCGTCACGGGCGTCGATGACGCGATCGCCGACGGCAACGTCGTGTACCAGGTGATCACCGCGCCCGCGACGAGCGCCGACGCGGCGTACAACGGCCTCGACGCCGCCGACGTCACGGTGACGAACCTCGACAACGACGTCGCCGGCTTCACGGTCGATCCGACGAGCGGCCTCGTCGTCTCCGAGTTCGGCGACACCGACACGTTCACGATCGTGCTGAACACGCCGCCGGCCGCGAACGTGACGGTGACGCTGACGTCGAGCGACCTGACCGAGGGAACCGTCTCGCCGGCCAGCGTGACGTTCACGCCCGCGAACTGGAACGTGGCTCAGACGGTCACCGTCACCGGCGTCAACGACAACATCGCGGACGGCAACCAGCTGTTCACGATCATCACCGGCGCCGCCACGAGCGCAGATCCTGCGTACAACGGGCTCAACCCCGACGACGTCTCGGTCACGAACATCGATAACGAGACGCCTCAGGTCTACGTGAAGGCCCACCCGCACCTCCACACGTCGGAGAGCGGCCAGCAGGTCACGATCCGCGTAATGCTGACGATTCAGCCGACGGCGGGCGTCACGTGCACCGTCTCGAGCAGCGACCTCACGGAAGGCACCGTGAGCCCGGCTTCGCTGAGCTTCACTCCGGCGAATTTCGGGTTCCAGAACGTCACGGTGAAGGGCGTGGACGACACGATCAAGGACGGAGATCAGCTCTACACCGTGATCTTTGCGCCCTGTACGAGCGCGGACCCGAACTACAACAACTACGACCCGCGTGATGTCAGCGTCATCAACCGCGACAACGACTGAGTGGTAAATTCGCCCTATATGGGGCGCAAGGAAGACGCACTCGACTATCACTCTCGCGGACGCAAGGGAAAGCTCGAGGTCGTCCCGACCAAGCCACTGGTCAGCCAGATCGATCTGTCCAACGCCTACACGCCGGGCGTCGCCGAGCCTTGCCTCGAGATCCACGACGACGAGGAGAAGAGCTGGGAGTACACCGCGCGCGGCAACCTCGTCGCGGTGATCTCGAACGGCACCGCCGTGCTCGGCCTCGGCGACATCGGCGCCGCCGCCGGCAAGCCGGTCATGGAAGGCAAGGCGTGCCTGTTCAAGAAGTTCGCCGACATCGATGTCTTCGACCTCGAGGTGAACGAGAAGGACGTCGACAAGTTCTGCGACATCGTCGCCGCGCTCGAGCCGACGTTCGGCGGGATCAACCTCGAGGACATCTCGGCACCGGCGTGCTTCGAGATCGAGGAGAAGCTGCGCAAGCGGATGCGGATCCCGGTGTTCCACGACGACCAGCACGGCACCGCGATCATCTCGGGCGCCGGCCTCATCAACGCCGCGCAGCTCGCGAAGAAGCAGCTCGCCGACATCAAGCTCGTCGTGTCGGGCGCGGGCGCGGGTGCGATCGCGTGCGTCGAGTTCTTCTGCCAGCTCGGCGTGCGCGCGGAGAACGTCGTGCTCGTCGACAGCAAGGGCGTCATCCACAAGGGCCGCACCGACCTCAACCGCCACAAGGCGAAGTTCGCGATCCCCGACGACGGCCGCCGCACGCTCGCCGAGGCGATGAAGGGCGCCGACATGTTCATGGGGCTCAGCGTCGCGGGCACGGTGAAGCCCGAGATGCTGCTCGGCATGGCCGAGCGCCCGATCATCTTCGCGCTCGCGAACCCGGATCCGGAGATCGGCTATCCGGAGGCGATCGCGGCGCGCCCCGATGCGCTCGTCGCGACGGGCCGCAGCGACTATCCGAACCAGGTCAACAACGTCCTCGGGTTCCCGTACATCTTCCGCGGCGCGCTCGACTGCCGCGCGAGCGCCGTCTCCGAGGCGATGAAGCTCGCCGCCGCCCGCGCGCTCGCCGAGCTGACGCGCGAGCCGGTGCCCGACACCGTGATCACCGCGTACGGCGGCAAGCCGCTGCGCATGGGTCCGGACTACTTCATCCCCAAGCCGTTCGATCCGCGCGCGCTGTGCTGGGTCGCGCCCGCCGTCGCGAAGGCGGCGATGGAGAGCGGCGTCGCGCGCATCAAGTTCGACATCGAGGAGTACCGCGAGCGCCTGCAGAGCAAGGGCGGCAACGCGGCGTACGCGCTGATGCGCGCGATCGGGCGAGAGGCGCGCCGCGAGCCGAAGCGCGTCGTGTTCCCGCACGCCGGCAACCCGCGCCTGCTGCGCGCGATCCAGCAGATCGTCGACGAGGGCATCGCGAAGCCCGTGCTGCTCGGCCGCAAGCAGGAGATCGCGCAGATGTGCGACGAGATGTCGCTCGACATGCTCCAGCATGGCGCCGAGATCATCGATCCGCGCACGGAGAAGAATCAGAAGTACGTCGAGCGCTTCTACAACCTGCGCCAGCGCAAGGGCATGACGCTGTTCGCGGCGCAGGCGCAGATCCAGAAGAGCGACTACTACGCGGCGCTGATGGTCGAGCGCGGCGATGCCGACGGCATGGTCACCGGCCTGCGCCTCAACTACCCCGACACCGTGCGCCCGCCACTCGAGATCTTCGGCCTCGAGCAGGGCCGCAAGGTCGCGGTCGGCATGTACATGATGGTCCAGCAGAACGCCGTGCGCTTCTTCGGCGACACGGTGTTCAACATCGATCCCGATGCCGACACGCTCGCCGACATCACGATGCAGATGGCCGACGCCGTCCAGGGCTTCGGCATCACGCCGCACGTCGCGATGATCAGCTACTCGAACTTCGGCTCCGTGCGCCACGTCGAGGTCACCAAGGTCCAGCAGGCGCTCGACATCGTGCGCCGCCGCCGCCCCGACCTCGCGATCGACGGCGAGATGCAGCCGGAGATGGCGCTCGATCCGGAGCGCCGCCAGCAGTACTACGGCTTCTCGCGGCTCGCGCGCGCGGCGAACGTCCTCGTGTTCTCGTCGCTGGCCGCCGGCAACGCGGCGTACCAGACGGCGAAGGTCATGGGCGGGGCATCCGCGGTCGGACCGATCATCCTCGGGCTCAACCGCCCCGTGGCGGCGCTGCAGACCGAGGCGTCGACGGACGACATCGTCAACATGACGGCATATGTGGTCATGAAGGCGCAGCAGCTCGCCAAGGCCCGCGAGGCCCTGCGCGCTTGACTTAATGAAGTGACGCGAAGCCCGCGCGAGCCCCGGGCGGCCGGCGTACAATAGATGCTGGGTGCGGAGACTTGCAGTACTGGCGTGCGTTCTCGCTGCTTCGTCGCTAGCGCATGCCGACGACACGATCGAAGTCGGCCTCTTCGGTGGCGGCTTCCTCAATAACGACCACAGCCAGTTCTACGAGCTGAGCAAGTTCCTCGACGCGAACCGTCCGAACATCCAGAAGGTCAGCCCCGAGCTCGGCCTGCGCTTCGCGTACTTCTTCCTGCCGAACCTCGGCGTCGAGGCCGAAGGCTCGATGGTGATGACGTCGACGCAGGGCATGGACGCCGCCGGCACCGGCACCGATCAGGGCGCGAGCCTGTACAGCGGCCACGTCCAGGCGATCTTCCAGTACCCGGTGCCCGACCTCCGGCTCGTGCCGTTCGCCGCGCTCGGTGCTGGCGTGTGGCACACGAGCTCCGACTACCTCGGCAGCGACACCGACTGGCCGCTGCACGTCGGCATCGGCGCGCGCTTCTTCGTCAGCGATCAGGTCGCGATCCGCGCGGACCTCCGCTACCTGCGCGGCCCGTCGATCCAGGATCCGTACACGCTCAACGCCGGCTACGGCGAGCTCATGGTCGGCGTGCAGTGGTCGCCCGGCGCGACGACGCACGGCGGCGGCGACGAGGGACCGCCTCCCCCGCCACCGATCGATCGCGACAGCGACGGCGACGGCATCCTCGACTCGCTCGACAAGTGCCCGAACGAGCCCGAGGACAAGGACCTCTACCAGGACGACGACGGCTGCCCCGATCCGGACAACGACGGTGACGGCATCCCCGACGCCCAGGACAAGTGCCCGCTCGACGCCGAGGACAAGGACGGCTTCCAGGACGACGACGGCTGTCCCGACAAGGACAACGACGGCGACGGCATCCCCGACGCCCAGGACAAGTGCCCGAACGAGCCGGAAGACAAGGACGGCTTCCAGGATCTCGACGGCTGCCCCGATCCCGACAACGACGGCGACGGCATCCCCGACGCCCAGGACAAGTGCCCGAACGAGCCCGAGACGATCAACGGCAACCAGGACGACGACGGCTGCCCCGATCGCGGCGACCCGCTCGTGATCATGTCTCCCGATCGCCTCGATCTGCTCGACGCGATCACGTTCCGCGGCACGACGATCAACAAGGCCTCGCTCAACGTGCTCGGCCAGATCGGCGCCACGCTGCGCGCGCACACCGAGATCTGGCGGCTCCGCCTGACGGTGCACGTCCAGCCGACGAAGGATCCGGACAAGGACATGGAGCTGTCGCAGAAGCGCGCCCAGGTGCTCAAGGACTGGCTCGTCCAGTACGGCATCGACGCCAAGCGCCTCGAGCCGCGCGGCTTCGGCGGCACCAAGCCGCTCGTCCCGCCCGACACGAAGGGCTCCGCGCCGATCAACGAGCGCGTCGAGCTGATCATCCTCGAGCGCAAGTAGCGTTCACCTCGCGCTGCCGCCCGATTTTTCCCGTCGGATTGGCGGGGCGCCGTGGTACGAGCGCGCCCATGAAGCGCCTTCCCTTGCTCCCCGCGCTCCTCCTCGCCGCGTGCACGACGAGCGGCTACCGTCCCGACGAGCCGACGACACCCGCGCCCCAGGCGCTGCCGCCCGCGCAGCTGCAGCACATCGCGCTCGCACCGGCCGATGGCGCCACCGCGATCTGCCCGGGCGCGCCGTTCCAGGTCGTCGTCACCGGCACGGCCACCGATGGCCGGCAGCTCGCGACGCCGACCTCGTATCGCGGCGGGCTCGCGTGGTTCGAGGAGCACGGGCTGCCGTGGCAGCGCTTCCAGCTCTCGGCCTCGGTCGGCGGCATGACGCCCGCCGCGATCTACGTGCCGCCGCCGTCGGTGTTCACGCTCGCGGAGACGCCGTCGGTCGCGATCCACGCCGTCGATCTCGCGAACCCGCGCCTCGTCGCCGACGCGCAGTTCCCCGTCGACTTCCACTGCCCGCAGTCGCTCGCGCTGCGCGGCCAGCCCGGCTCGTCGGGCGCGAACGGCTCCGCCGGCCAGCAAGGCGGCATGGGCGGCCAGGTCGAGATCCGCGTCGGTCGCATCAACACGCGCGCGCACGGCGCGGTGATCCTCGCGCGCGTCGACTCCGCGCTCGGCCGCAACTACTACCTGCTGCAGCCCGGCGGCGGCGCGCTCGTCGTCGATCTCTCCGGCGGCGCCGGCGGGCACGGCGGCGAAGGCCTGCGCGCGTCGCTGCAGTATCGCGACACCGACGCCGACGGCAACGTCGACCGCAGCGAGGTCACGTATCAAGGCCCGCCGGGTCCGGGTGGCGCGGGCGGCCCCGGCGGCTCCGCCGTGATCCGCGTCGACGGTAGCGACCGCCTGCTCGCGCAGGCCGTCAAGGTCTACAACCCCGGCGGCCCGGGCGGCGAAGGCGGCGTGAATGGACGCGGGATCTCCGCCGTCCAAGCGGGCGCGGGCCCCGCCGGCCCCGCGGGGCCGTTGCCGCAGGTCACGTACGAGGATCCCTCGTCGCTGTTCGCCGACGAGCTCGCGCAGGGCTTCCCGATCGCGCTGCCGCAGGTCGCGCATCGCCGCTGATGTTTCGAACGTTGTAGTGCGCCCCGGCCGCCGCGGCGACTGGTTACGTTGTCAGCATGAAGTCGATCCGCCGCGTCCATGCCTGGCTGGGTGTGCTGTTTGCCCCGTCGATCATCTTCTTCGCGCTGACCGGCTCGCTGCAGATGTTCGGCCTGCACGAGTCCGAGGGCGGTGGCTCGCCCGGCATCGTCGCGAAGATGGCGATGGTGCACACGCACCAGACCGCGACGATCCCGCAGCGCGCCGCACGTGGCCCGCGCCCCGAAGCGAAAGCCGCCGCCGCCACGGCCGCGGACGGTGACCGCGGCGAGCCTGGCGCGGAACCCGATCGCCGGCCCGAAGCCGGCGCGCGCCCTGCCGCGACGACGGAACGGCCCGCCCGCCCGACGACGATGCCGCTGAAGATCTTCTTCCTGATGATGGCGCTGTCGCTCATCGTGTCGAGCGCGCTCGGCCTGTGGATCGCCTTCACGTCGAAGCGCGACCGCGCGCTGCACGTCGGCCTGCTCGTCGCCGGCGTCATCCTGCCGGTCGTGCTGCTGCTCGTCTGAGCGCGGCTAGTCCTCGCGCTTGCGCGGGCGGGCGATGCCGTACTCGTCGAGGCGGTTGATCAGCGTGCGCCGCGAGATGCCGAGCAGCTCGGCCGCGCGCGTCTGGTTGCCGGCGCACTTCTCGAGGGCCTCGAGGATGCGCTGCTTCTCGAGCTCGGCGACCGTCGCGCGGACCTGCGACGGCATGTCGGCCGAGAGCATCGAGCCGGGTGGCGGCGTGGTCGGCGAACGGTAGCGGCCGGGCTGGCGCTTCGGCTCCTCGATCGAGAGGTGCTGGCGCTCGATCATCGCGCCCGTCGCGAGCAGGACCGCGCGCTCGCACGCGTTGCGCAGCTCGCGGATGTTGCCCGGCCAGTCGTGCGCCATCAGGTACGTCTTGGCGTCCTCCGAGAGGACGAACGCGCGGCCGAGCGGGCCGGCGGCAGACGCGACGAACTGCTCGGCGAGCGGCAGGATCTCGTCCTTGCGCGCGCGCAGCGGCGGGATCGTGAACGAGGCGCCCGCGAGGCGGAAGTAGAGGTCGCGGCGGAAGCGGCCGGCATCGACCTCGGCGGCGAGGTCCTTGTTCGTCGCGGCGATGAAGCGAACATCGACCGCGCGCGGCGTGGCGGAGCCGATGCGGCGGACTGCCCCATCTTCGAGGACGCGGAGCAGCTTGACCTGCAGCGAGGTCGGCAGCTCGGCGACGTCGTTGAGGAACGCGGTGCCGCCGTCGGCGTGCTCGATGAGACCCGGCTTGTGCGTGGCCTCGTTGCCGAACAGCTCGGCCTCGAGCACGGGCTCGCTGATCGCCGCGCAGTTGATGCGAACGAACGCGGCCGCGCGGCGCGGCGACATCTCGTGCACGCGCTCCGCGAACCGCTCCTTGCCGACGCCAGTCTCGCCGAGCACGAGGATCGAGAGCTTGCCGACCGCGATGCGCGCGGCGGACTGCTCGAGCGCGGCGAGCTGCGAGGCGGACGGCGTGGTCTCGCGGCGCGAGCCGGCGCGGGTCTGGAGCATCAGCGTGACGCCGCCGACGAGGAATGGGATGCCGATGCCGAGGCGGACGCGCTGGTCCTTGTCGAGGCGCGCGCCGTCGACGAACGTGCCGTTCGAGCTGCCGACGTCCTCGATCTCGACCTCGGGGCCGATCAGGAGGTTCGCGTGGTGACGCGAGACGGAGCCCGAGTCGATCGCGACATCGCACTTCTGCGAGCGGCCGATCGTCAGCGTGCCGGTGCCCGGGAGCGGGACGACCTGGAGCGACGCACCATCGATGACGAGCAGCACCCGATCACCGAACGGAGCTTGCCGGTCGATCTGTTCGGTGGTGACGCCTTCGTCATCGATCACCTACATAGCGTATCTCAGTCGCACTTCGGCGTCGACGCCTCCAGGCGGCCGCCGCTCGCCATCAGCGGGACACGACACGCGATCTCGCGCACGAGTGACGCAGCGGGTCGCGTGTCGAGCGGGATGTCGAGCAGCGCCGGCGAGCGCGAAGCCGCTTCGATGCGACCGTCGGGCAGGAAGCGGCCGCCCATCATCCCGTCGAGGACGCGGAAGTTGTAGACGAGGTCCTCGCCGGTCGCACGGTCCCAGATCGTCAGCTGGCCGCGCGCGAGGCGCAGGATCAGCGACCCCGTCGAGTCGAAGACCGGGACGCCGCCGGACTGCTCGGCGCTCTCGAGGTTGCGCGTGATGTCGCCGGTGGTCGCGTCGAGGATCGCGACGCCGCCGTTCGTCATCTGCGCGAGCGCCCAGTGCTTGTCGGGCGACAGCCCGAGGTACTCGACGCGATCGTGGACGTCGGTCTCGTGCACGACCTTGCCGGCTTGCATGCGCAGCACCTTGCCGCCGCCCGTGCCGACGAGCGCGCCGCCCGGGATCGCGGCGACCGCGTAGATGTCGGGCAGGTCCATCAGCTTGGTCAGCTGGTTCGTCGAGAGCGTCCACTGCCAGAGCGCGGTCTTCTCCTCGCAGACGTAGACGTGGTCGGCGTCGACGAACGCCGGGTTGCCGAAGTGACGCTCGCCGTGGGGCAGCTTCGCGAGCAGCTTGCCGTCCGCGAGCACGGTCAGGCCGTCGGCGTCGGAGAGCACGGTCCGGCCAGACGCCGCGTCGCGATCGGCGCTGAAGATGTCGTCGTTCTCGGGCAGCGTGCCGACGAGCGTGCGGCCGTCGTAGAGCTTCGTCGGCTCGCCCGGGCACACGTAGGCGTCGAGCGCGCCGGTGGGGCCGAAGCTCGGGTGCGCGCAGACGTCGGGATCGAGCCTGAGCTGCACGTCGTCGGCGGCCGCGACGACGAACGATGCGTCCTCGCCGAGCGATGCGATCGCATCGCCGCTGCGCACGAGGTAGCGCGTCGGCGTGATGTGCGCGGGTCGCTCGCCGACGAGGATGCCGTGCTGGTAGTGGTGGATGATGCCGTCGTTGCCCGACGACCAGACCTCGTCGCCCTGCATGACGAACTGGTACTGCTCCTGGGCGATCGGGAACGTCAGGATCGGCTTGCCGGCCGCGTCGAACAGCGCGAGCTCGCGCTCGTTCGCGACACCGACCTCGCCATCGTCGCCGAGCACGACGCCCTGCGCGCGGATCTCCGGCTTGACCGTGAAGCGCTCGCTGCCGTCGCTGCGCAGCACGTGGACCCGGTCGGACTTGTCGATGAACGCGGCGGAGCGGCCATCGGCGCTCGCGGCGAGCTCGTTGCGCCCGTCGGTCGCGAGCACGCGCGTCTTGCCGGTCACGAGGTCGAGGTGCGTGACGGTGTTGCCTTCCATGTACAGCGCGGAGCGGCCGTCGAGCACCGGCTCGCCGCTCGACTGCTCGGTCGGGCCGGGGAACGTGCGGTGCTCGGTGCCGTCGAGGCCGAGCACGTGGAAGCCGCCGCGGTCGAGCGAGACGACCTCGTCCGCGCCGGGGCCGAGCGACGCGAGCCACGGCTGGTCCTTCGTCTGCACGGTGTGCACGATGCGATGCTGCGCATCGATCACGACGATCGCGCGGGCGCCAGGGCTGACGAGGCCGCCGTCGGGCGTCGGCCGGAGCTGGCTCGCGAACGGCTGCTGCGTGTCGAGGTCCGCGACGAGCGCGCCCTTCGCATCGTAGTAGCGGACGTGACCCTGCTCGTCGCCGGTCGCGAAGCCGGCGCCGGCGGCGACCAGCATCTCCGTGCCGTGGCCGATCGAGACGTGGCGCTCGGCGCTCCGGCCGCGGTTCGCGATCGAGATCATCTGGCGCAGCCCGCGCGTGTCGGCGCCGCGCTCGAGCGCCGCGCGGAAGTACGCGAGCGCGGCGAGCGGACGGTTGTTCGCGAGCTCGCCGTGGCCGTAGCCGATCAGCGACTGCGTCAGCCGATCCTCGGCGAGCGTCGCGGCCTGCTTCGCCTGCGTCGCGCTCGCCTCCGCCTGGTGCTTCGACTGCGTCGCGACGAGCGACAGGTACGCCATCACGCCCGCGATGCCGGCGAGCGCGACGATCACGACCGCGACGATGCCGCGCCGGATCCGGCGCGCGCGTTGCTGCGCCGCGACGGCCGTCTCCGCGAACGCACGCTCCTGCTCGGTCAGCGCCGTCGAGCGCGCGGCGAGCCGGTGCAGCTCGGCGAGCGCCTCGCCGCGCCACAGCAGATCCGGCCGGCGGCCCGCCTCGTGCCAGCGACGCGCCGCCGCGTGCACGTCGCCGAGCAGCGCGCGGTCCGCGGCATCCTCGCTGCGCCAGCGAGCGAGCCGTGGCCACCGCTCCGCGAGGCACTCGTGGACGATCTCGACGACATCGGTACCGTCGTCGTCGCGCACGACGAGCAGGCGCGCGTCGATCAGGTGCGCGAGCACGCCGCGCGCGCCCGGCAGCTGCTCGAGCTCGCCGCGTGGTGACGGGATGCGCGTGCCATCGGCCGCGACGAGCCGCGCGAACAGGTCGCGCACCGTGTCCTGATCGCGGCGCGCGAGCGACGCGTAGAGCTGGTCGGCATAGGTCGCGAGCGCCCCGGCGACGCCGCCGAGCGCGAGGTACGCGTCGTGCGTGATCTTGCGCGCCTGCTTGTCGCGCGACTGCCACAGCTGCGACGCGGTGAACGACAGCAGCGGCAGCGACGCGGGCCGGCCCGCGACCTCCGCGACCATCTCGTCGACGACCTGCGGCTCGACGGTGACGGCCGCGCGGCGCGCCGGCTCGGTGACGATGCGCCGTAGCGCCTCGGGGGGCGGCGTCGCGAGCACGAACACCTCGAAGCGCCCGCGGAACGCCGCCTCCGCTTCGATCACGGTCGCGAAGTCATCGCGCAGCGTCGCGACGACGCGCACCGGCGCGCCCGGCCCATCGGCGGCCGCCGCCAGCGTCTCCGCGAAGCGCCGGCGCTCCGCCTCGTCGGCGCACAGCGTGACGAGCTCCTCGAGCTGATCGACGACGAGCACGAGCCCGCGCTGCGCGCTGTCGCCGAGCTCGCGCAGCCGCGTGACGAGCGCGCTCTCGTCCTGCGAGTCGCTCGACACCGGCGGCAGCGATGCAAGCACGTGCATCGGATGGCGCCCCGGCCGCATCGTCAGGATGCGGTGCTGCTCGCCGAGGCGCGGCACGACGCCCGCGTGGATGAACGAGCTCTTGCCGACGCCGCTCGGGCCGAGCACGGCGAGCATCGGCGCGCGCACGAGCCGGTTCGCGAGGTTCTCGATCTCGCGCTCGCGCCCGACGAAGTGATCGGCATCGCGCTCGCGATATGCGGCGAGGCCCGGGTACGGCGACGCGTCGTCGGGCTCGTGCTGCGTGTCGCTGTCCTCCGTCGACAGCGCGGCGAGCCGCTGCCCGGCCGCATCGTCGTCGCGCTCGAAGCCCCACGGCGCCGCCATCAGCCGCGCCGCGCCGCGCCCGCTGCGCCACAAGAGGAACAGCTCCGGCTCCGACGACGGCAGCGGCGCGATCACCTGCGCGAGCGGCGAGAGCCGCGCGACGACGTGCCCGCTCGCGTCGAGCAGCGCGACCTCTCCGTCGCGCAGCGGCTCGCCCCACACGAGCACGCGCTCGCGATCGCGCCGCCGTGGCCCCTGCCAGCTCTCCGCGACGGCCCCTGCCCCGCCGACGACGAGCTGATACGCGAGCAGCGGCTCGAGCGGCCGCAGCGCCTCCGCTGCCGCCGCGACATCCGCGGCGAGCCCGGCCGCCGTGCGCGCCCGATCGCGATCGTCGACGCGCTCCGCGAGCTTCTCGAGTGCATCCGCACCGCCGAGCGCCGCCGCGAGCCCGGGCAGCGGCTGCGTGCACGCGAGCACCGCCGCGCGCGCCAGCGAGATCCACGGCGCGCCGTCATCGCGGCCGACCACCGCCCGCGCGCGCTCGCGCACCGCCGCATCGAGCGTCGTGAGGCCCGACAGCGCGATCACGGCGAGCCACCGGCACGTGATCGCGACGAGCTCGCGCAGCGCCGCATCCGCCTCGACGGTCGTCGTCGCGCCGGTCAGCCGCGCGACCGCATCGGCGATCGGCTGCGGGCCGCTCTTCAGCCAGCACTCGCGCGTCGCCGGATCGAAGATCGGCACGCTCTCGGGTGCCGCCGTCCCCGAGCCGCGCCGGATCGCGTCGCCGAACGCGAGCGCGGTCTGCCAGCGCTCCTCGGGCTTCTTCGCGAGCGCGCGCGTGATCGCCTCGGCGAGCGGCGCGGGCACGAAGTCCGGCAGCTCCGGCACCGGCGCCCGGCGGTGCAGCTCGACGAGCTCCGCGCGCTGCTCCGCGTGATACGGCAGGTGCCCGCACACGCAGCGATACGCGAGCACGCCGAGCGCGTAGATATCGCTGCGCGCGTCGACCTCGGCCGCCGAGTCCCACTGCTCGGGCGACATGTAGTGCGGCGAGCCGAGCGTCGTGCCGTGGCCGGTCAGCCCACCCGCATCCACACCGGGCGCGCTCAGCACGTCCTCCGCCTTCGCGATGCCGAAGTCGAGCAGCTTCGGCAACAGCTGCCCGGCGCGCTCGATCACCATCACGTTCGCGCCCTTGATGTCGCGATGGACCATGCCGAGCTCGTGCGCCGTGTGGACGACCTCGCACAGCCGCGCGAACAGCGGCCCGAACACGCTCGCCGGCATCGCACCGCGGCGCGCGATCAGCTCGTCGAGCGTCATGCCGCGGACGTGCTCCATCGCGATCCACAACACGCCGTCGGGCTCGGCGCCGAATGCGTAGACGTGCGCGGCGTACGGGTGATCGAGCCGGCTCGCGAGCTTCGCCTCGCGCAGGAATCGCTCGATGCGATTGGGCGCCGTCGCGACCTCGTGGCGCAGGACCTTGATCACGGCGCTGCGCCCCAGCTGCGCCTGCTCGGCACGAAACACCTCGCCGCTGCCGCCCTTGCCGAGCCGCTCGATCAGCGTGAACTTGCCGAGGGATCGGCCGATCAGCTGGGGCGCGGGCGAAGCTGCCTCGACCGGCGATGCCGGCAAGATCTCCGTCGACGGGTCGTCGGGAGCCCCCACGCCAACCGATGCTAACCCAATGCTGCGTCGACACGTCACTCTGCACAACACGTGCAAACCACCACGTCCCAAGCGTTTTCCCGATCCGCCGCGCTTCAGACTTTGCTAGCGTCGCGCACGATGAGCCCGAAGTCCGTCGCCATTGTTCTGCTCGCTGTCGCCGCGTGTGGCCCCTCCGACCGTTCTCGCCCAGGTGGCGGCGGCAACGGCCCCGACGGTGGTGGCGGAGGCGGCGGTGGCAGCGGCTCCGGCAACCAGGACGGCTGCTCCGACGCGGCGAAGCTCGTCTACACCGTCGACAGCAACAACAAGTTCGTCCAGTTCGATCCGGCGACGAAGACGTTCCATCCGCTCGGCACGCTGAGCTGCCCGGCGCAGAGCGGCGCCACGCCGTTCTCGATGGGCGTCGACCGCAACACGATCGCGTGGGTGCTCTACTCCAGCGGCGAGCTGTTCCGCGTCGACATCCAGAACAGCCTCGCGTGCACGGCGACCACGTGGCACTCGAGCTCGAGCCTCACGCAGTTCGGCATGGGCTTCTCGACGAACACCGCCGGCGGCACCGACGACACGCTGTTCGTCGCGGGCGGCTCGATGGTCAGCGGCGCGAGCAGCTCGACCCTCGCGAAGCTCGACACGTCCGCGTTCACCTCGATGAACGTCGGCACCGTGCAGGGCTGGCCGGAGCTCACCGGCACCGGCGCCGCGGAGCTGTGGGGCTGGTTCCCGTCGGACGAGCTCGGCCTGAGCACGCCGCACGTCGACAAGATCGACAAGACGGACGGCCACTCGTTGCAGTCGTTCCCGCTCGCGTCGCTGCAGGGCCCGCCGATGGCGTGGGCGTTCGCGTTCTGGGGTGGCGACTTCTGGATCTTCCTGCAGAAGGGCAGCGAAACGGAGACGACCGTCTACCAGCTCGACGGCATGGCCGGCACGATCAAGAGCATGACGCCCGCGAGCGGCCTGTCGATCGTCGGCGCCGGCGTGTCGACCTGCGCGCCCGTCGTCATCCTGTAGTCGCCGCGTCGCGGTACGCTGCGGCGTGATCACCGTCTCGCTGAGCGCAGCCGCCGCGACGTTCGTTGCGGGCGGCGGACGCGACATCGACACCGCGCGCGTCCCCGGCCTGCCCGCGCTCGAGCCCGGCGCGCACGTGCAGCTCGTCGGCGCCGCCGGCGAGGAGGTCGGCATCGCCGTCGCCGATCCCGACAACGCGAAGCTGCGCGTCCTCGCCGTCCCCGCCGACGGCTTCGCCAAGCTCGACGCCGCGCTGCTCGGCCTGCGCGTCGAGCGCGCGCTCGCGTGGCGCAAGCGGCTCGGCCTGCCCGGCACCGATCACGCCTACCGCCTGATCCACGGCGCGGGCGACGGGCTGCCCGGCTTCGCGTGCGACGTCATGGGCCGCGCCGCCGTCGTCTACGCGTACGGCGAAGGCCTGCGCTCGCTCGGCAAGCAGCTCGCGGAGGCCGTCGTCGGCTTCGCCGGGCTCGACGGCGCCGTGATCAAGCGCCGCAGCAAGGGCGGCAGCGAGGACGTGCCACAGGACGTGATCGGCCGCGTCGACGAGAAGGCGATCGTGCGCGAGCACGGCGTCGCGTACGAGGTGCACCCGCTCGCCGGCCTCAACGTCGGCCTGTTCACCGACATGCGCGAGCAGCGCCTCGGCCTGCCGCGCTTCGCGCCCGGCCAGCGCGTGCTCAACCTCTTCTCGTACACCGGCGCGCTGGGCCTCGCATGCGCGCGCGCGGGCGCCGCCGCCGTGACGAACGTCGACACCTCGCAGGGCGTGCTCGCGTGGGCGAAGGGCAACTTCGATCGCAACCAGCAGCCAGGCCGCTACGAGGCGGGCGACGCGCGGCGGTTCCTCCAGCGCGCCGCGCGCGACAAGGAGCGCTACGACCTCGTGATCATCGATCCGCCGAGCGCGGGTGTCGGGTGGGCGACGGGTCGCGATTACCCCGAGCTGATCGGCCTCGCCGCGGCCGTGATGCCGGAAGGCGGCCTCCTCTGGCTCGCCGCGAATACCGTCGAGCTCGGCCCGCTCGCGAAGCTCGCCGGCAAGGGCCTGCGCGGCCGCGCGGCCGCGATCGTCGAGCAGGCAGGCCTGCCGCCCGAATACCCGACCGTCGTCGCGCAGCCGCAGGATCGCTACCTCCAGATCCTCGTGCTACGGCTTGGCTAGATGTGCGGCCGCTACACGCTGACCTCGCAGGAAGGCCTCGCCCTGGACTTCGAGGCGGCGCTCGATAGCGAGGCCCCGACCAACCCGTGGTTCAAGCCGCGCTTCAACGTCGCGCCGACCCAGGACGCGCCCATCGTTCGCCTGCGCGAAGGCGTGCGCACGATCGAGATGATGCGCTGGGGGCTCGTGCCGTTCTGGGGCGGCAAGCAGGGCAGCAGGCCGCCGCTGATGATCAACGCGCGCGTCGAGGGCCTCACGAGCAAGGCCGTCTTCCGCGATGCGCTCGAGCGGCGCCGCTGCCTCGTCCCCGCCGACGGCTTCTTCGAGTGGCAGAAGCTCGGCAAGGCGAAGCAGCCGATGTGGATCCATCCCGCGGCGCGCGGCCGCTTCGCGTTCGCGGGCCTGTGGGCGAAGGCGAAGACCGACGCCGGCGAGCTCCACAGCTACACGATCATCACCGGGCCGCCGAACGAGCTCGTGCGCCCGATCCACGACCGCATGCCGGTGATCCTCGACCGCCGCGCGTGGGCCGCGTGGCTCGACCCGGCGACCTCGCGCGACGACGCGCGCGCGCTGCTGATCATCCCGCCGAAGGACGGCTGGCGCGCCGAGCCCGTGTCGCCGTGGGTCAACGCGGCCGATCACGATGACCCGACCTGCGTCGCGCCGACGGGCGCGCCGGCGCAGGGCACGCTGTTCTAGAGGACGAGCAGTCGGCTGGGGCGCACGTTGGGAGGACCGCAGATCGCGGGGGCCTCCTGCGAAACCCGTCATTACATCGTAATGACGCACTTCCCGACCCACCCCCCTCTCCATGTGGGTCCGCCCGGACCCGAGGCCGCGCGCCAACCATGCGTGATCGCGCGCGGGCGCGTTCGGCACGAGTCGTGGAACAGGAGCGCCGCGGAGGTCACGTTCATGATTCGCGCATCGCTCGTCTGTCTCGCCCTGTCCCTCGTCGTCGCCGGCTGCAGCAAGAAGGAGGACGGCGCGGCAGCGTCGTCGTCGTCGGCCAAGCCGACCGAGTCGGCGAAGCCCGCCGCCGGCCCGACGAAGCTGCCCAAGCTCGGCCTGTCGATCGACGTCCCCGGCTCCGTCGAGGTCGGCGACGCCGTCATGGGCGAGGGTCACATGCTGCAGGGCGCGTCGATCGGCGCGATGCAGATCGAGGTCGCCGACAAGAAGAAGTCGATCGACGACGCGAAGAGCGACGCCGATATGTACTCGCCCAAGGATCTGAAGGCCGACACCCTGCCCGACGGCTGGGCGCTCACCTACAGCAACACCGGCTCGATGGGGAAGAACTTCTTCGTCGACGTGCAGCGCGACATCGACGGCAAGACCTATCACTGCTCGACGACGGGCAGCGACGCGGGCCAGCAGGCCGCCGTGCTCGCCGCGTGCAAGTCGCTCCGCAAGTAGCGGTCACGCGGTCGATGTAGGCCGTGACCGCGCGTTCACGCGTGCGCGCTGCATCCTCGCGATTTCGCGAGGGCACGCGGCTTGCTGTAGCGTGGGCGCATGAGGATCGGGGCGCTGCTCCTGCTCGGAGCCTGCTACACGGGTGCGGCCGCGAATCGCGACGTGTCGATGGCGTGGCGCGGTCACGCGCGCGCGGAGCTCGTCGATCGCTGGGGCGCGCCCGCGCAGCAGCAAGGGCCGGTCAGCGTGTGGACGTTCCAGACCGAGCGCGTCGAGCTGCCCGACTTCGCGGCGTCGCTGCATCCGGTCGCGGCGGTCGCGCACGTCGACGGGCCGGGCATCACCGGCACCGCCGTCGCGCAGGGCGCCGCGCTCGACGTCGCGTGGCACCCCGGCGAGATCCTGCGCGTGCATCACTCGGCGGCGGCGCTGCTGGACGGGGCGACCGTCGTCGACGTGCAGGGCGAGGCGCTCCACTGGGGCCCGCCGAACGACGCGAACCTTCATTGGGGCACGCTGCTCGGCGCGCACGTCGGCATGGGGCTCGCGGGGAGCACGGGCACGCCGCTGCCTTCGGGCCAGCTGTACGTCGGCGGCATGCTGACGCCGGTGGTCGGCCTCGTGGGCAGCTACTCGTTCGTGTCGGCGACCGGCGACTCGGGCGCGGTGATCGATCAGGCGGCAGGCATCGCCGCGCAGTACTGGCCGGCGACGCGCATCGCGCTGCGCGCGGGGCCCGCGCTGATCCTCGCGTCGCAGCCGGGCGTGACGGACTTCGCGCTGAAGCCGGGCGCGAGCGTCGGGGCGAGCTACGCCGCGATCAAGGTCGGCACGCTCGCGCTCGACGTCTACGCCGACGTGTGCGGCGGCCCCGGCGTCGCCTTCGGCTCGCTGGGCGTCGGCATCAATCTGAACTGAGCAGCGTGCGCGCGGCGGGCACGTGCTCCGTCGGCACGAGCACGTCGATCGCGGCGAACGCGCCGAAGCCGCCGAGGATCGTGCGCAGGTGCGCGCCGGCGAGGTGGCACGGAATGCCGGCGTCGCGCAGCTGGCGCTCGACCGCCTCCGCGCGCTGTGCCGAATGCACGGTCCACACGCGATCGAGCTCGACGCGCCGCGCGCGCCAGTCATCGAACGCGTCGAGCGCGAACGCCGCGACCACCGCCATCACGATCGGATCGACGGCGACGGACGACTTCGTGCCGACCGCGAGCACGGCCGCGAGCGACGCGAGCAGCGCGAGCGAGACGAACGTCGCGCGCGCCCACGACGACCAGCTGACGCTCGCGGCGGGCGGCCACGCGAACGCGGCCGACCACACGACGACGAGCACCGCCGCGACCGCGTAGCCGAGCGTCGCATGCGCGTGTAGGTACTCGACGCCGTCCCACAGGCGCGAGACGAGGCGCGCATCCGTGACCCACGCGAGCGCGGCGAACACGAGCACGAGCCCGCCTGCCTTCGCCATCGGCACGACGCCGGAGGTCGGCACGCGCAGCATGCGCTCGCCAGCGCGATAGACGCGCCAGCGCAGCACGAACGCGACCGGCACCGCGAGCGCGAGCGCCTGGAACACGATCAGCGCGACCGTCGCGGTCGGCCCGTGCATGAAGCCGCGCGCGATCAGCACGGCCCACCCGCCCGCGATCAGCGCGCCGTAGCCGTTGCCGAGGCCCCAGTTGCGGATGATCGTCGCGATGCCGGCGAGGAATGCCGTCGCCGCGCCGAACGCGAGCACGACCTCGAGGCGCGCCATCGCCGACGGCTCCATCAGGTCGTCGTACGTGACGCTCTGCAGGTACGTCGTCAGCGTCCATGCCTGGAGCGCCGTGAGCAGGATCGCGAGGATCACGAACGCGTCGCGGATCGGCCGGCGCGCCTCGGGGCCGCCGTGCCGGCGCCGGCGCCAGATGGTGACCGCGAGCAGCTCCGCGAGCAGCGCCGCGCCGACGATCGGCGTGAGCCCGATCGAGCCGAGGTTGAGGTAGTCGCGCTGCAGCGCCTGCGGCGCGACGGTCGGCACCGGCAGGTACGACAGCGCGAGCACGGCGGCCGGCGCGAGCAGCGTGACGAAGATCCGCGATGCTGGCCACGGCCCGCTCGCGGCGCGCGGCAGCCGACGGCGCACCGGCCGCGCGACGCGCACGACGATCCACGCGAGCAGCCCGACGACGAACCCGCCGGCGAGCCCGAGCAGCCCGCGCCCGATCCACAGCTGCAGCGAGGTATCGGTCGGCGCGACGACCTCCTGCGAGAGCAGCGTGCCACCCGGCGGCAGCGAGCCGGCTTTCAGGACCTTGACGAGCACGTCGCGGTCGCGCTCCTGGCGCGCCGGATCCTCGCCGCCCATCGTGATCTGCGCGCGGCCGCCGCGGATCGCGCTGTTGATGATCGGCGCGGAGCGAACCTCGTCGCCGCTGCAGATCGCGAGCTTCTTGCCGACGATGCGCGCCGTGAGATCACCGAACCGCTCCGCAGCCGCGCGCGTCATCTCGACCTCGACGACCGGCCGGTTCGTGTTCGGATCGTACGTGCCGACTGCGTTCGCGACGCCCTCGCCGTCGAAGCCGACCTCGTCCGCGAGCACGAAGCTGCGCCAGATCGTGCCCTTCTTCTCCAGGTCATTGCGCTCGTAGCCGATGTGCGCACCGGCCGGCAGCCCCCAGCCGAGCGCGCGTGCCTTCGAGAACGCCGCGACGAGCTCCTCCTTCGTGCGCGCGCGCAGGTAGTAGTCGGTGTGGATGGCACCGCCGTCCTCCGGGCGCCACTGATCGACGTCGACATCGAGCGGCCACTGGGCCTTCATCGGCAGCTGCAGCACGCTGACGAGCTGCTTCATCGCATCGGTCTCGAGCACCTCGTGAAACTCGAGCCGCTTCTGCGCGAGCGCCTCCGCGACGGCGTGGATCTCGTCGGCGGTGACGCCGCCGAGCAGGATCTCGACGGTGCCGTCGCGGCGCAGCACGGTCGTCGTGCCGTGCTCGTCGAGCTCGCCCTGCACGCGGTGCAAGTCGTAGCCGGCCGGCGGCTGCCACACGAGGCGCGCGCCGCCGTAGCGACCGACCGCGTCGCCGCGCCCGCCCGCGAACCGCACGAACCGGCCGGGCACCGGCTGCGCGAGGTAGACGACGATCAGGTACACCGCCGCGAGCAGCCCGGCGACGACGCCCGCGCGCAGCGGACGGACGGGCACGAATTCGTCGTCGGGTCTCGACTCGACGCCACTGGCTACCGCGGTAGGCAACGTCATCGCGCCGGGTATCGCACGTGGGACTCTCGACGGGGAAACAATCCCGGTGTCGCAGCCGGTTTTCGCGCACGCGCATGCACGAACGAGGCACGACGGATCGCGCCGCGATCACGTTCGGCGACGAAATCGCGCCCCGGGGACGTGGCCACCTGATTGCAACGCCCGGGCGACATGACCACCACGAAGTCCATCGGCGCGATCCTGCTGTGTGTTCTCACCGCGTGCGCGAGCCAGCTGTCACCCGGAGGCGGCGGCAGCGGTGGCAATGGTGGGGGCGGTGGTGGTGGCGGCGGCGGCGGTGGTGGTGGTGGTGGTGGTGGTGGTGGCAGCAACGGCGGCGGCGGCTCGATGACCGCGACGCAGTTCCTGACGCAGATGGAGATGAAGCTCTGCGACGAGGCGTTCACGTGTCAGGCGAGCTTCCCGGCGAGCCAGGGCGTGACGTTCGCCGACGAGTTCGGCGCGAGCGCGAGCGAGTGCTACGCGGACGGTGCGGCGTACGACATGCCGGCGCAGGTCGAGAGCGAGATCACGGCCGGCAAGATCCACTACGACGCGGCGGCGGCCGCGAGCTGCGTCAGCGGCATCTCGTTCGGCGCGTGCACGGACTTCTGGGCGAACGGCGGCACGTATCCGGCCGCGTGCGCGACCGCGCTCGTCGGCACGATCGCCGACGGCGGCGCGTGCGTCGTCGACTACGACTGCTCGGGGCAGGACTCGGTCTGCGATCCGACCGCGCACACGTGCGGGCCGCAGCCGCAGGGCTCGGGCGCGTAGTCGCGAAGCAAACATGGGGCGGCACGTGTGTCTTTGCGCATCCACCGTTCACGTGCCGCCCCGAACCAGCCGTCTCCAGCCAGCCCATTCGTTGTCGAACACTCGCTTGCCAGTGCAGCGGATGTGCCACGCGATCCGCGCAGTGCCGTCGCGCAGTTGCACGCACGTGCCTGATCCCGCGAGTTGACGAACTGTCTACCGGCCGCGCTGGCGCCGGAAGTATTCGCGCGCGACGTCGGTCTTCGGCGACGCGACGACCTCCGCCGGCGGCCCGTCCTCCGCGATCGTCCCGCGATCGATCACCCAGACGCGGGTCGCGATGTCGGTCGCGAACTGCATCTCGTGGGTGACGACGAGCATCGTCATGCCGCGCGTCGCGAGATCCTTGATCACCGCCATCACCTCGTCGCGCATCTCCGGATCGAGCGCGCTCGTCGGCTCGTCGAACAGCAGGACCTCCGGATCCTGTGCGAGCGCCCGCGCGATCGCGACGCGCTGCTGCTGCCCGCCGCTGAGCTCGTGCGGATAGGCGCCGTGGCGGTCGCCGAGCCCGACGCGCTCGAGCAGCTCGCGCGCCCGCCGGTCCGCGGCCGCCTTGTCGAGGCGCCGTACGATCACCGGCGCGAGCGCGATGTTCTGCAGCGCGGTGAGGTGCGGGAACAGGTTGAACTGCTGGAACACCATGCCGACCTTGGTGCGCAGGCCGCGCAGGTCGGCGTCGCGCTTGCCGGGGGCGAGCGTCGAGCCGGCGATCACGACCTCGCCCGCGTCGAACGCCTCGAGGTAGTTGAGGCAGCGCAGCAGCGTCGACTTGCCGCCGCCGCTCGGGCCGACGATCGCGATCGTCTCGCCTTTCGCGACCTCCGCCGAGACATCGCGCAGGACGTCCCGCGCGCCGTGACGCTTAGAGAGCTTGCGGACGCTGATCACGCGCCAGCCTCCTCTCGAGTCGCCGCGCCAGCTCCGACAGCGGGAAGCTCAGCGCGAGGTAGAGGCCCGCGCACAGGAGGCCCGGCACGAGCCAGCCGCGCAGGTCGACGGCCGCGATCGTCATCCGCTTCGTCAGCTCGATGACCGTGATCACGCTGACGAGCGAGCTGTCCTTGAGCAGCGAGACGAAGTCGTTCGTCATCGGCGGCAGCGCGAGGCGCAGCGCCTGCGGCAACAGGATGTGCTGCAGCGTCTGCACGGGAGACATGCCGAGCGCCTTCGCCGCCTCGGTCTGGCCGCGCGGGATCGCCAGCAGCGCGCCGCGATAGACCTCCGCCTCGTACGCGCCGTAGTTGAGCCCCAGGCCGAGCACGGCCGCCGTCACCGGCGCGAGCGAGTAGTACGGCGCGAGCCCGTAGTAGAGGACGAACAGCTGCAGCAGCACGGGCGTGCCGCGGAACAGCTCGATGTAGATCCGCGCGAGGGTCCCCGACACCCGGCCGCCGAACACGCGCGCGACCGCGAGCAGGATGCCGATCGGCACCGCGAGCAGGAACGCGAGTACGCTGAGCTTGAGCGTGACCAGCGCGGCGTCGACGAACTGCCACACCATCGCCGCGTCGACGGTACGCGAGCGCGAGACGTCCGCGATCGCGGGCGGCGCCTCGGTCTGCCGCTTGTCCCACAGCTTGTTCTTCTCGAGGATGCGCTGGAGCTCGCCGTCGGCGCGCATCGCGTCGAGCGCGGCGTCGAGCGCGCGCTTGAGATCCGGATCCGTCTTGCGAATGCCGATCACGTACGTGCCGCGCGCGACCTCGCCGGGCAGGCACGTGATGCCGGCGCGCGGGCAGCCGTAGCGGTCGGCGATGATGTTGTCGAGCAGCACGCCGTCGGTGCGGCCCTGCTCGAGGTCGAGGTACGGCTCCTCGTTGCCCTCGTAGAGCACCGGCTCGAAGCCGGCCGCGCGCAACAGGTCGTGCGCGTACGTCTGGTTCAGCGTGCCGACGCGGTGCCCCTTCAGGTCGTCGAGCGACTTGAACGGCGCGCCTTTGCGCACAGCCAGCGTCTCCGCATAGATGAAGTACGGCTCCGAGAGCAGGATCCGATCGGCGCGTTCCTTCGTCGCCTCGAGGCCGTTCATCGCGATGTCGAAGTCGCCGCGCTCGAGGCTCGGGACCAGGTTGCTCCAGTTGTACTGGACCATCCTGGCCTTCACGCCGAGCCGGCGGGCGAGCGCGTCCATGATGTCGACCTCGAAGCCGATGAGGTGACTGGGGTTCTGCGGGTCCTCGTAGAGGTAAGGCTCCCCACCTTGGATGTCCGCACCCCACGTGATCTCGCCACGCTGCTTGATGTGGGCAAGCGTGCTCCCGTGATCGTCGCCCCCGCAGGCGGCGAGCACGATCCACAGCGCGAGGAGCACCCGGCTCACGGCGCGAGTATGCAGTAAAATACGTACATGGACCTGTCGCGCATGCTCGACAAATGCGTTCGCGACCAGTGGTCGATCAACGACCTCGACTGGTCGATCGCCCCGCCCCAGATGCCGCGCGACAAGGAAGAAGCCGTCGTGCAGGCGTTCGTCGACATGGCCGGCATCGAGCTGCTCGCCGGCGCCCTGTTCGACGTCCAGCGCAAGAAGACGTCTGATCCGACGCTGCAGAAGATCTTCTCGACGTTCGTCGCCGACGAGAAGCGCCACTCGGCCGTCGCGGCGCGCCTCGCGCAGCACTACGACGTCCACCACTACCGCACGTACAAGGAATCGCCCGCGCTGACCGACTTCCGCCCGCACTTCCTCGCGCTCGTCGAGAAGGCGTCGCCGGAGATCGCGAACGCGTACATCACGTCGGGCGAGCTGATCCTCGACGTCGCCCTGCTCCGCTCGCTCGACGACTACGTCGCCGACGACATGTCCGCGCGCGCGATGCACCTGATCAACCGCGACGAGTCGCGCCACATCGCGATCGACTTCCACATGACGGAGCACTACTGCTCCGACGAGCACCTCGCCGAGATCCGCAACCGCCCGCGCCCGCCCGTGCGCGAGATGGCGGAGAACATCGCCGCGCTCGCGCGCATGATGTGGCACGCCAAGCCGTTCCTGCAGCAGGTGTTCCTCGCGCCGATGGACCGCACGGATCCGTCGGGGCGCCGCGTGCAGGAGGCCTTCAAGCGGATCCAGCTCGTGCTGCGCAAGCCGACCGTCGCGCGCACGCCGTGGTCGAAGATGATGATCGGGTTCCAGGACCTCTACAACCGCCCGATCATCGGCAAGCTGCTCGGCCGGTTCCTCTTGCGCGCGCTCGGCGCCGAGGATCGCGCGGCGCGCATCCTGTTCACGAAGGAAGAGCTCGCGCGCACCGAGCGGATGAGCTTCGACGAGCTCGCCGAAGAAGCGCTGGCGGTCAAGTACTCGTGAGCCTCCCGCCCGGGCTGCGCGCTCGCCTCGCCGAGCTGTATCCCGGCGCCGAGGTCGTGCGCGTCACGCCGCTCAAGGACGACGGCACCTCGGGCGCCGCGATGAAGGCGCTCGGCTACGGCCGCCCGCTGCAGATCGAGCTCGCAGGCGGCCGCACGGTTGTCTTCCACACCGCGCGCCCCGACGACTTCGGCCACGACCGCCGCAGCGACCGCACGGCGAACCTCCTGCTCGCCTACGACACGTTCGGCAAGCTCCCGCACCATGTCTCCGCCGTCGACATGGGCCTCGTGCGCGGCGACGGCACGCTGACGTCGCTCGCCGATACGGGCGAGCCGTATCTCATCACCTCGTACGCGCCGGGCACGCTGTACGCCGATGACCTCCGGCGCGTCTCGAAGAGCGGGGCCACGCCCGACGACCTCGCGCGCGCCGAGACGCTCGCGAAGACGCTGCTCGAGATCCACGCCGTCCCCGGCACGCACGCCGGCGCGTACACGCGCGGGATCCGCGACCTGCTCGGCCACGGCGAGGGCATCTTCGGGCTCGTCGATTCGTACCCGCCGGGCGTGGTGCCGGCCGCGCGCCTGCGCGCGATCGAGGAGGCCGCGCTCGCGTGGCGCTGGAAGCTGCGCGACCAGACGCGCCGGCTGCGCCGCACGCACGGCGACTTCCACCCGTTCAACATCGTCTTCGACGGCGCGCGCGTGGTCCTGCTCGACGCGTCGCGCGGCAGCGAGGGCGACCCCGCCGACGACGTCGCGTGCCTGACGATCAACTTCCTCTTCTTCCGCACGCCCGCGCTGTGGGACGCGTTCTGGCGCACGTACCTCGCCGGCGACACCGGCGACGTGCTCGCCGGCGTCGCGCCGTTCTACGCGTGGCGCGCGCTCGTGCTCGCGTCGCCGCTCTGGTACCCGTCGCAGACCGCCGAGGACCGCGACCGCATCCTCGGGTTCGCGGAGCGCGCGCTCGCCGCCGACCGGTTCGACCCCGCGTGGGGCATGGAGGCGATGTGACGGGCGTCGTCGTGTGGTTCACGGGCCTGCCGTCGTCGGGCAAGTCGACGCTCGCGGCCAGCGTCGCCGGCGAGCTGCGTCGCCGCGCGATCCCCGCCGTCACGCTCGACAGCGACGACATCCGCGCGATGCTGCCCTCGCTCGGCTACGACGACGCCGGCCGCCACCAGCTCTACGCGCTGCTCGCGCGCCTCGCCGCCCACGTCGCGCGCCAGGGCCATGTCGTGCTCGTCCCCGCGACCGCCCATCGCCGCGCATATCGCGATGCGGCGCGTGCGCTCGCACCGGCGTTCCTCGAGGTGTTCGTCGACACGCCGCTCGAGGAGGTCCGCCGCCGCGACACGAAGGGCCTCTACGCGGCCAACGTCGCGGCCGCGCCCGGCGCGGGCACCGAGTACGAGCCGCCGGTCGCGCCCGCGTTTCGCATCCGGCCCGGCGAGTCCGACGCGGCGGCGCGCATCGCGGATCGCATCGCGCAGACCGTGTAGGCACGTACCGCGGCCGACGCGCGGCTGTCGCACGTCGTCGCAGGATGGACGGGCATGCGCCATCCGTGCGAGTGGTTGAGAGGCCGTGTCGCGCGCGAAGTCGGAGGTCGCCGTCGCCGTGTGGGGAGCCGCGACGTTCGGCGCGCTGCTCGCGAGCTACAGCGCGTTCCGGCCGGTGCGCGACGCGCTGATCCTCGACGGCGATCCCGACCAGCTGCCGTGGCTGTTCACGGCGACGTTCGTCGCGGTGAGCATCGTGTCGCCGCTGTGGGGCGCGGCGGTCGCGAGGAGCCCGCGGCGCGTCGTACCGATCGCGTTCCACGTGTTCGCGGCGTGCGCGCTCGGCTTCTTTGCCGTGATCCGCGGCGGCACGGCACCGGTGACGGTCGGCCGCGTGTTCTACGTGTGGAGCGCGGTCTTCAACCTGTTCGTCGTCAGCGTGTTCTGGTCGCTGCTCGCGGACCTGCTCGGGCCCGGCGTCGCGCGCAAGCTGTACGGGCCGATCGCGGCCGGCGGCACGGTCGGCGCGTTCGTCGGACCGCTGCTGACGAAGGAGCTCGTCGGCACGATCGGCGTGGCGGGCGTGCTCGTGATGTCGGCGGCGCTGCTCGAGCTCGCCGTGATCGGCACCGCGCAGCTGCGGCGCGTCGCGCGCGAGGTCGAGACGATGGAGGCGGATCCGCCGGTCGAGGGCGGCGCGCTCGACGGCCTCAGACATGTCGCGCGCTCGCCGTACCTCGCATCGATCGTCGGCTACGTGCTGTGCACCGCGTGCGCGGCGACGTTCGTCTACCTCGCACAGGCGAAGATCGTCCACGGCGCGCTGCCGGGACGCGTCGCGCGCACCGACTTCTTCTCGACGATCGACCTCTGGGTCTCCGCCGTCACGTTCGTCGTGCAGCTCGCGATCGCGGGCCCGCTGATCCGGCTCGTCGGGCCTGGCCTCGTGCTCTGCGTGCTGCCGCTGGTCCAGGGCATCGGCATCGCGTGGCTCGTGTCGGCGCCGAGCCTCGGCGCGCTCGCCGTGATCGCGATCGCCGGCCGCTCCGCGACCCACGGCCTCACGCGCCCCGCGCGCGAGCTGCTGTTCACCGTGATCCCGCGCGCCGACAAGTACCGCGCGAAGAACGTCATCGACACGATGGTCTACCGGCTCGGCGACTTCGGCTCGAGCTGGCTGAACAAGGGCCTCGCCGCGGCCGGCGCGATGGTCCTCACGCTGGCGGCCGTGCCGCTCACGCTCGTGTGGCTCGCGATGGCGGGCTGGCTCGGCGTCGCATTCCGCCGGCGCGCGAAGGAGACCCCATGAACCGCCGCACCTTCATGATGATGACGCTCGCCGCCTGCTCGGCTCCGGCGATCAAGTCCGTACCAGCGCCGAAAAAGAAGATCCTGGTGCTCGGCGGCACCGGCTACATCGGTCCGCACATCGTCCGCGCGCTCGTCGCGGCGGGCCACACGGTGACGCTGTTCAACCGCGGCAAGACGCACACCGAGCTGTTCCCCGACCTCGAGAAGCTGCACGGGGATCGCGACGGCCACCTCGAGGCGCTGCAGGGCCGCCGCTGGGACGCCGTCATTGACGACGCCGGCTTCGTCCCGCGCGTCGTCGAGCAATCCGCCAAGCTGCTCGCACCGAACGTCCAGCAGTACGTCTTCATCTCGACGATCTCCGTCTACAAGCAGCTCGCGCCACCCGGCATGGACGAGACGGGCGCGGTCGACGAGCTGCCCGCCGATGCCGCCGAATCCGACAAGCGCTACTACGGCCCGTTCAAGGCCGCGTGCGAGAAGGTCGTCGAGGCCGCGCTGCCGGGACGCGCGACGATCCTCCGCCCGGGCGTGATCGTCGGGCCGGGCGATCCGACCGGCCGCTTCACCCACTGGGCCTCGCGCATCGCCGAGGGCGGCGAGGTCCTCGCGCCGGGCGACGGCTCGACGCCCATCCAGTACATCGACGTGCGCGACCTCGCCGCGTTCATCGCGCGCGTCGTCGCCGACGACACGACCGGCACGTACAACGTGCTCGCGCCCGAGCACGTCACGCCGTTCCGCGACTTCCTCGCCCAGATCAACGCGGCCACCGGCAACAAGGCCACGCTCGTCTGGGTCCCCGCGGACTTCCTCGACCAGCAGGGCGTCCACGGCTGGTCCGACATGCCGCTGTGGCTCGACGCGAAGGGCGACTTCGCCGGCATCGGCCAGCAGTCGAACCGCCGCGCGATCGCGAAGGGCCTGACGTTCCGGTCCGTCGCGACTTCGACGACCGACACGCTCGCCTGGTTACAAACCGTTGCTGACGCGGACCGAGGCAAGCTCGCCTCGACCGGCATCTCGAAGGATCGCGAGGCGAAAGTGATCGCCGCCTGGAAGGCCCGCGGCTAGCTCGCACCGCCGTGGTAATACCGCCTCGATGCTCGGCGAACTGAAGAAACTGAAGGGGAAGCTGGTTGGCTATCAAAAGCGTCAGCACAAGGAGCGCGTCAAGAACTACGTCTCTTCATATGTCGAGCAGAACGGCCTTCGCGACCTGATCGCCCGCGCCAACGCGCGATCGGGGTCGACAGGGGCGGATGACGGCGACTACGTCGCGTTGCATCGCATGATCCGCGTCAAACGTCCTCGTCACGTGCTCGAGTGCGGGACCGGTCGAACCACCTGGGTCATCGCTCACGCGCTGGCGCAGAACCAGAAGGACCATGGCATCGCGGGCAAGGTCACCTCGATGGAGAGCGTGAAGGTCTGGTACGACGAGGCGAGCTCGATCTTCCCGGCCGAGCTTCGTCCATTCGCCGATATCCGGCTCTCCGAGCCGACGACGTTCATGTACGGCTTCATCAAGGGAACCTGCTACACGGAGCTCCCTGATCTCCCGTACGAGATCGTGTTCGTCGATGGACCCTCCCCCGAGGTTCTCGAAGGAGCGGCGCACCAGACGGCGAACATGGACTTCGTCAAGGTCGTCCTGCGCTCGTCCATTCCAGTGACCGCGGTCGTCGATTACCGGCTACGAACCGTCATCGCGTACGGCGTGATCTTCGGCAAGCGCAAGGTGCAGTTCCTCAAGCCGTGGAATCTTGGCATCGTCGAGAACGTCACGAAGCAGGACATTCTTCTCGACGACGACGCCGTGCACCTGAAAGAGATTCTGGCCGCGACGGCGCAGTACCGCGATGGAAATCCGTCGTGGATAGATCTGTAGTGGCGTAGCATGCGCGCGTGAAGCGGGTCATCGCGGTCGTCGCCGTCATCGTCGTCGCGCTCGTTCTCGTGTGGTGGCT
>CAYUNM010000027.1:12420-50664 GCA_964446175.1 uncultured Kofleriaceae bacterium | reverse complement strand
GGGTCATCGCGGTCGTCGCCGTCATCGTCGTCGCGCTCGTTCTCGTGTGGTGGCTGCGCGGGCACCACGGCGGCTCGCAGCGAGCGGCGACGCACGCCGGCAGCGCCGAGACGGCGAGCGGTGAGGCCCACGCGCGCAAGGGGCCGCAGGCGCCCGCGACCCTGTCGGGCACGGTCACGCGCAAGCCGGATGGCGCGCCGGTCCCGAACGCGACGATCTCGATCGCGCGTGCCGAGCTCGGTGCGGAGTTCCTGCCGTCGCAGGCGCCGACGCTCGTCACGCAGACGAACGCGCAGGGCCAGTGGACGCAGCCGGTCGCGCCCGGCACGTACATCCTCGCCGCGACCGCGCCGGGGCTGTTGCCGGAGGCGCTGCCGAAGCTCGTCGTCGGCGAGGGGCAGCAGCGCGGCGGGCTCGACTTCGCGCTCGAGGCGGGCGGCACGCTCGTGCACGGCACGGTCACGGATGTCGGCGGCGGGCCGATCGCCGGCGTGCGCGTCACGCTGAAGAACAGCGAGGACTTCTCGCTGTCGGGCCAGGCGGACTTCGCGACGCTCACCGGCCAGGACGGCACGTATCAGCTGCAGGTCCGCGATGGCGAGTACCGCGCCAGCGTGATGCACGAGGACTACACGAAGGCGAGCAGGTCGATCGAGGTGAAGGGCAAGCCGGTCACCGCGGACTTCACGCTCGTGCCGGGCGGCTCGATCAAGGGCCGCGTGATCGCGCGCGAGACGGGCAAGCCGGTGGCGGGCGCGTGGATCGACGTGCGCGGGAAGCGCGCGCAGTCGTTCGGTGTCGGCGAGGCGGTCAGCGACGAGGATGGCAACTTCCAGCTGCACTCGCTCGCGAGCGGCGCCATCTCGCTGTCGGCGGCCGGCCCCGGCTACGCGAGCAGCAGCCCGACCGTCGTCGAGCTCGGCGTCGGCGAGCAGCTCGACGGCATCACGATCAAGGTCGATCACGCGTACACGATCAGCGGCAAGGTCGTCGACAAGCGCGACGCGAGCAAGGGCGTGCCCGGGATCCTGATCGGCGGGTTCGCGATCGCGTCGCAGCAGTTCGCGCTCGCCCACGAGCCGACCGACAAGGACGGCCGCTTCGAGATCGTCGGCGTGCGGCCGGCGGCGTACACGCTCGCCGCGTTCGGCGAGGGCAAGGTGCCCGATGTCGGGAAGAGCGTCGAGGTCGTCGACAAGGACGTCAAGGACGTCGTGATCGAGCTCGAGAGCGGCGTGTCGATCAGCGGACGCGTCGATCCACCGCAAGCGGCGCAGATCGCGCTGCGGCTCGATGGCGAGATCGGCCTCGCGAACATGTTCCAGATGGCGAAGGTCGTGATGGTGCGCGCCAAGGCGGATCCGCAGACCGGCGCGTTCAAGCTCGAGCACGTGCCGGCGGGCAAGCTCGTCGTCACCGCGGATACCGAGGACGGCGCGGCCGGCAAGACGCCCGTCGAGGTCGCCGATGCGGATCAGGCAAACGTGCTCGTGACGCTCGAGACGCGCGCGTCGATCAGCGGCACCGTGATGGACACGAACGGCCAGCCCGCGACCGGCGCGAGCGTCGACGTGTTCTCGCTCGAGGAGCGCAAGCCGACGATGGACTTCCGCCGGCTCGACGCGACCGTCGCCGCCGACGGCACCTTCAAGATCGTCGGCCTCGAGCCCGGCAAGTACCGCATCGGCGCGAGCTGGGGCTGGGGCGACCGCATGATGATGTACAGCGACAAGGACAAGGACAAGAAGAAGGACCCGCCGCCGACCGTCGAGCTGGCGAAGGCCGAGCAGAAGACCGGCGTGAAGCTGACCGTCGAGGCGCGCGACGGCGTGATCCGCGGCAACGTCGTCGGTGCCGATGGCCACGCGGCGCCCGATGCCTGGGTCAGCGTGCGCCTCGATCGCGGCAAGGACATGCCGGAGTTCGAGTTCGACACCGAGGACAGCAAGCCCGTGCTGACCGGCGCCGACGGCAAGTTCGTCGTCGATCATCTCAAGCGCGGCACGTACAAGGTCGTCGTCGACGGGCCGCGCGGATCGTCGCGCGGCGAGAAGTCCGGCGTGAAGACCGGCGACACCGTGACGATCGAGCTGACGACGCTCGGCACGCTGACAGGCCACGTGACCAGCGGCGGCGCGCCCGTCGCCGTGTACGATCTGATCTGCAAGGGACCGGTCGGCCCCATCGATCGCCGCATCACCGCCGCCGACGGCGCGTACATGCTCGAGCACCTCGCGCCCGGCAGCTACGCGTGCAGCATCTCCGCCGATCAGGGCACCGCGAAAGCCACGGTCGACGTGCCGTCGGGCCCCGCGACGCTCGATCTGACGCTCGTGCCGTGGGCGCAGGTCACCGGCAGCGTCGTCAGCGTGCTGACCGGGCAGCCGGTCGCGGGCATCGTCGCGATCTCGGGCGGCTTCGAGAACGGCCGCGGCATGGCCGATGTGCTCGCCGGCAAGGCGCCGACGACCGACGCGACCGGCCGGTTTCGCATCGATCACGTCGCGGCCGGCAGCGGCTCGATCATGCTCGTCCCGTCGACAGGCGGCTTCGATCAGCTCGCGAAGAAGGACTTCACCGCGAGCGAGGGCCAGGTCGTCGATCTCGGCGCGATCAAGGTCGTGCCGCCGCGCAACGGCGAGGCGGGCACGTTCGGCCTCGTCACCGCGCCGAAGGACGGCAAGCTCTCCGTCGTGTCGGTCGCGCCGGGCGGCCCCGCCGAGAAGGCCGGCATCACGACCGCCGACGTGATCACGCAGCTCGACGGCCGCGACCTCACGCAGATCCCGCCCGAGGCCGCGGCGGCGTTGCTCTCGAGCGGACGCATCGCGACCGGCGACACCGTCACGCTCACGCTCGAGCGCGGCTCGACGGTGCAGCTCACCGCCGCGAAGTGGTAGCTAGCGCGGCGGCGGCGGCTGCTTCGGCGACGGCGACGCGGGCGGCGGCGGCGGCACCCTGCGCGACGGCGACGCGATCGCGGCCGGCGCGGCATGCACGTTCGCCGTCGGATCGGCCGGCGGCGGCAGCACGCCCGGCGCCGCGACGACCGGGTACCCGCGGCGGTGCCACTCGAGGATGCCCTCGTCGAGCACGAGCGCGTGCGGATAGCCGCGCTTCTGCAGCTCGTCCGCGACGATGCCGCTGAGGTGATGCGGACACGCGCAGTACGCGATCACCCACGCGTCCTTCGGGATCTCGTCGAGCCGCGACATCTCGTGATACGGGATCGAGACCGCGCCGGTGATGTGGACCTTCATCCAGTCGCTCGGCGGACGCGCGTCGATGATGATCATCTTGCGCTTCTCGTCGAACGCCTTCTTCACCTGATCGGCCGAGACGTAGCGCGGCTTCTGCCCGGGATCCGCGGTCAGCTTGAAGTCCGTCGGCGGCTTGCCCTGCGGGTTGATGAACAGCGGCTCCTTGCCCGTCGGGGGCGGCAGCTCGCCGACCTGCTGCGGCGTCGCGAAGTTGCGCACGTACGCGATCACGTCGCTGAGCGACTGGTCGCTGAGCTTCATGCCCCACGCCTCCATCGGCGTGCCCGGCCGGCCGTGCACGATCGCGTAGGCCATGAACTCGTCGGAGGCGGCCTGCAGGAAGTTCGCGTTCGCGAGCATCGGCGCCTCGCCGCGCGTCGACTGGTCGCCGTGACACTTCTGGCAGTTCGCCGCGTACAGCGGCTTGCCGCGCTCGGGGCTGCCGGCCTGCAGCGCCGGCCCGTGCTCGACGGCGCCCTTGCCCTGCGAGCGCAGGAACGCGACGATCGCCGCGACCTGATCGGCGTCGAGCGGCCCGCCGACCTCCTTGCCGTAGCCCGCCATCGCGGTGCCGGGACGGCCGAGCGCGATCGAGCGCTTGAGGAAGTCGTCGGTCGCGCTCGCGAGGAACGTCGGGTTCACGAGCGACGGCGCGTGATCGGACTTGTAGCCCTTGCCGTCGGCGCCGTGACACTGCGCGCACAGCTTCTGATAGAGCGGCACGCCGACGTCGCCTTGCATCGCGACCGGCGCGGCCGCGGGCTCGTGCTTCGCGGCTGGAGGCGGTTTCGCGGCGCCCTGGTTGCACGCCGCGAGGACGATCACCGCACAGAGAAATTTCACGCGGTGACTATGCCATTAGTGGCGGTGGTCGCGAATGACCGGGCCGTCGTGACGCTCCTCGCGGCGCTCTTCGCGGCGCTCCTCGCGATGATCGCGCACGACCGGTCCACCACCGGCGCGCCAGTTGCCCTCGACCCACACGTGGCCGCGGCCGCGCGTCTCCCAGCGACCGGGTTCCCAGACGTAGCCGGCGCGCTCGCGCTCCCAGTAGCCGTTGCGCCACTCCCAGCGGCTGCCGGCGCGATACCAGTGGCCCGTGATCCACACGAATCCGGGGCGAACCTCGACGGTCTCGTAGCGCGGCGGCGGCGGCTCCTCGTCGACCTCGACGACCGCAACGGGCGCCGCGACATGACCGCGAGCGGTGACCACGCAGCCGCTGGCCGCGGCGGCCATCGTCACGGCTAGGGTGAGACTAGGAATGGAAAAGCGCATGGATCCTCCTTACGTACCGTCAACGGGAGCAAACCCGAGACCAGCTCGAATAGCCTGACATTACGCCCCGCTCCGCGGGAGCGTGAAGCTGCGTGCATGTGAAATCCACACCACACTCGTCGAGGAGATGTAGGTATGATGTGACCATGGGCGGTCGTCTTGCGCTCGTCGCGGTCCTCGCCGCTTGCAGCGCGAAGCTGCATCAAGGCGGCGAGACGGCCGACGCACCGCTTGCGGACGGACAGAACCGCACGCACATGGACGCGCCCGCAATCGATGCACCGGCATCGCTCGGCCCGTGGGGAACGCCGCAGCCGATTCCCGGCGCGAACGATCCGGCGCTCTCCGAGGATGACGGCACGCCGAACCAGGCGCTGACCGAGCTCTACTTCGGCGTCGTCAACGCGAACACGGCGAAGGACCTCTACTGGATGACGCGCGCGACCGCGACCGATCCGTGGGGTCCCAAGACGCTGCTGTATTCGTCGGCCGGCAACGACGAGTCGCCGCGCCTGTCGGTCGACGAGCTCACGCTCTACTTCGGCCGCAACGGCGACATCTATCAGATGCAGCGCTCCGCGATCGGCCAGCCGTGGGGCACGCCGGCGATCGTGCCGGCGGTCAACGTCGTCGGCAACGCGACGTACGAGAAGTGGATGGCCGTCTGCCAGGGCGGCTACTACATGCTGACGCGCGATTCCGATCTCTGGGAAGGCACGCTCGGCAGCGCTCCGACGAAGGTGACGTCGCTGTCGACGGCGGGCAGCGAGCTCTCGACGTGGCTCTCCGCCGACTGCAAGACCGTGATGTTCGCGCGCCAGCCGGCAGGCGGCCAGACCGACCTCTACATCTCGACGCGCGCGAACGTCACCGACCCGTGGCCCGCCGCGACCGTGCTGCCGGACTTCAACACGCTGACCTCGAACGAAGAGGATCCGTGGATGAGCACCGACATGCACACGTTCGTGTTCGCCAGCAACGCGGGCGGCACGAAAGACGTCTATCTCTCGAGGCGCTAGACACCCATGTCGACGCGCTGAACGCGGCACGCGTGGCCGAGGATCCGCGGGCCATCGACGGTGCCCGTCGGCGTCGGTTGCCAGCCGCGCGCGAGGCGAGCATCGAGTAGCTCGTCGGCAGTCGGGCGATGGTCCCACACGGAGACGCCGTTGATCGCGCCCAGTCACGTCGTGTCGTAGACGCGGTAGCCATCGGGCGCGCGCGTCACGACGTCGTGCGTGTACTCGTCCTGCACGATGATCTCGACGAGGTCGTGACCTAACCGGAGCACGTCTTCGAGGGTCTCCACCGGCATGCTCCTCCGGTGTAGCACGTCAGGGTCGCGCGGTAGAGTCGCGCGTATGTGGCGGCTGTTGCTCGTGCTGTGCCTCGTCGCGCGCGCCGCCGCGGCGGACGACGGCCTCGTGATCGGCGACTACAAGCTCGCGCGCGTGGTCGACGGCGACACGATCCGCGTCGAGGGCCTCGATAATTCGCTGCGCCTGCTCGGCCTCGATACCGAGGAGACGTTCAAGCACGCGAAGGAGCGGCGCGCGTACGCGGCGGGCTGGGATAGCTACGTGCACGACGCGCGCGCCGGATCACCCCATCCGGCAAAGTTCGCCACGCCGATGGGCGACGAGGCAAAGGCGTGGGCGGAGCAGTTCTTCGCCGGCGTGCGCACGGTGCGCCTCGAGCGCGACGATCCGGAGGAGATCCGCGACCGCTACCACCGCTACCTCGCGTACGTGCTCGTCGAGCGAGACGGCACGTGGGTGAACTACAACGTCGAGGCGGTGCGCGCCGGCATGGCGCCGTACTTCCCGAAGTACGGGCGGTCGCGCCGCTATCACGAGGCGTTCGTCGCGGCGGAGGCGGAGGCGAAGGCCGCGCACCGCGGGATCTGGGATCCGAGCAAGCAGGCGTATCCCGACTATCCCGAGCGCGAGGCGTGGTGGGCGGCGCGCGGCGAGTTCATGGAGACGGCGCGCGCGGCGGGCGCGATCGATCTGACGCACGAGCACGCGCAGCAGGAGCTCGCCGCGAAGGTCGGCACGCCCGTCGACGTGGTCGCCACGGTCGGCCGGATCTACCCCGGCAAGCCGGTGCGCGTGATGCTCGACGGGCAACGCGACCTGCCGGTGATCTTCTTCGACCGGAAGCTGTACGAGGCGAGTCACCTGGCCGCGTGGCAGGGCGAGTACGTCGTCGTGCACGCCGCGCCGCGCCGGTACCACGGGCACCTCGAAGTCGTCGTCGAAAGGCTCGATCAGATTAGGTTCTCGGAATTGCCTGGCGCGCACGCCCGTGCTCCTTGATATAGGTGGCGCCGATGCGCGCACCCCACGAGCACGGTCGGTCCTCGGGCCTCGCGTGTCTCGTGGTCGCGTGCCTCGGGCTGGCAGCGTGCGCGAGCGCGCCCGCGCGCGGCCACTGCGTCGAGGCGATCGATCCGGGCGACCTCGTGATCAGCGAGGTGTTCGCGAAGCCGAGCGCGACCGGCGCCGAGTGGTTCGAGATCTACAACGCGAGCGGGCGGCCGCTGTCGCTCGAAGGCCTGACGCTCGTCAACAGCCGCGCCGATGGCTCGAACCCGAAGGCGCACGTCATGACGCCGGTGATCATCGCGCCCGAGCAGTACTTCTCGCTCGGCAACGTCAGCGAGCTGCCCGGGTACCTCCAGTACGGCTACGGCGGCGACCTCGGCAGCCTGTACGACACCGGCACCGGCAAGCTCGCGCTGAAGTGCGCGGACGACGAGATCGACAGCGCGCTCTACGACTCGGTCAAGGCAGGCCACTCGCGCGAGCTCAGCGACGCGCAGCCACCCGACTCGTCGTTCAACGACGACGCCGCAAACTGGTGCGAGGAGAGCGAGACCGAGTTCTCGGCCGGCGACTACGGCACGCCAGGCGGCGAGAACGACTGCACGCCTCCCGTGCTCGGCCAGTGCAGCGACGGCGGCGGCGCGATGCGCGAGATCGTGCAGCCGGCGACCGGCGACCTCGTGATCACGGAGGTGATGCCGAGCCCGACGCGCGTGCCGGATCTCGTCGGCGAGTGGTTCGAGGTCGTCGCGAAGAAGGATGTCGATCTCAACGGGCTCGGCCTCGACCGCGCGAACGACACGCAACCCGCGGACGTGATCGCGTCGGACACGTGCCTGCGCCTGAATGCCGGCAGCTTCGCGGTGTTCGCGCGCTCGAGCGACATGTCGCAGAACGGCGGGCTCCCCGCCGGGTCCGTGCTCGGCTCGTTCACGTTCTCGCTCGTCGCGAACGGCGGCGACGTGCAGCTGGTGAACGGCGCGAACGTCGTCGACAGCGTGCGGTGGGCGAGCGCGACAAACGGCAAGGCGCTGCAGCTCGATCCCGACCTCGAGGATGCGGTCGCCAATGACATGCCCTCGAACTTCTGCGACGCGCAGCACTCGTACGGCCTGGGAGACCTCGGCACGCCCGCCGCGCAGAACGACCAGTGCGCCACGCTGCCCGGCGCCGGCATGTGCGACGACGGCGGCACGCAGCGCGCGATCGTCCCGCCACCGGCTGGCGCGCTCGTGATCACGGAAGTGATGCCGCACCCGACCGCGAACAACAGCGGACCCGCCGAGTGGTTCGAGGTCACGAACACGGGCACGGCGGCGTTCGATCTCAACGGGCTCGGCCTCGATCGCGCCGACGACAGCCGCGCCCCCGATGTCGTCAGCGGCGCGAAGTGCATCTCGGTCGTGCCCGGCGCGTTCGCGGTGTTCGCGCGCGGCGCCGATCCGGCGACGAACGGCGGTATCGACAACGTCGCCGCGACGTTCGGCCTCTCGATGGTCGACACGGCCGGCAACGTGCAGGTCGTCGATCCTGCGACCTGCGGCGCCACCACCCCGTACGCGTGCAGCACGATCTACGACGCCGTGAGCTGGTCCTCGTCGACGAAAGGCGCGTCGTCCCAGGTCAAACCGGGCATGTACACGACGGCGGAAAATGACAGCGCGGCTAACTTCTGCCCCGGCGTCGCGCCGTACGGAAACGCCGGCAATCTCGGCACCCCGGGCGCTGACAATTCCTGCATGTAGGCGTCGACGGCCCGTGCTAGCGTCCGCTTCATGCGGATCCCTCCCTCGGTGATCGTGATGTCGCTCGTGACGGCGGCGCCGTTCGCGCTCGCCGTGCGCGACACGATGAAGCCCCACGTGAAGACGGTCGACGAGATGACCGACGAGGAGCGCGAGGCGCACTTCGAAGAGGAGATGCGCAAGGAAGCCGAGCAGGACGCGCAGCGCGAGGCCGCGAAGACCGCGCAGCGCGAGCAGACGTACCGCACGTTCTTCGGCGCGAAGCCCGGGCAGCTCGGCGCGTTCTTCGGCAGCGTGCACCTCGGCATGCCGGCCGACGATCCGGCGATCGACGCGCTGCCGCACGGTGACTACGAGACCACGCCGTACATCGACTACGAGCGCTCGGCCACGCTCGATACGATCCGCATTCCCGGCGACGACCACTGCGACACGCTGCACGACGCGATGGTCAAGACCTGGGGAGACTCGCAGGACGGCGTCTATCTCGATACGGCGAATCACGTGCGCGCGAAGTACAGCGACTGCACGGTGACGTTCGACCGCTACCTCGAGGTCAACGAGTGGATCGACAAGAAGGACACCGCGCCGGTGCCGCTGACGCTCGTCGGCAAGTCGCTCGAGAAGGTGCGCGACGCGATCCACAACATCGAGCAGGACGACGGCGAGATCCTCATGTGGTCCGTGCCCGGCATCGGCCGCGGCACCGGCCCCACGCGCCTCAGCGCGACGATCGAGAACGACAAGATCGTGCACGTCTCGATCAACGTCGTCACCGATGCGCCGACCAGCGACGCCGTCAAGGCGCGCCTCGACGGCCTGCTCGGCAAGGCCACGAGCGATCCCGATGACCCGGACCAGCTCGTGTGGAAGGGCAAGGGCTCGTTGACGGCGTCCGAAGATTCGCTGACGATCGACCTCGGAAAATGAGCCTGACCACGATCGTCGTCGGCGTCGACCTCTCCGTCCCGAGCGAGCAGGCCGTCGACCGCGCTGCCGCGCTCGCGCAGCTCCACGGCGCCAAGCTCGTGCTCGTCCACGGCCAGGCCGACGACGCGCCGATCACGCACACCGACAACGCGATGGTCGAGCAGCTCGGCGAGGTCACGGCCGCCGTGCGCGCCGAGGAGGCTCGCCGGCTGGGCGAGCGCGTCGCACAGCTCGCCAGCAAGGGCCTCAACGTCGAGCTCGCGAGCCGCGTCGGCCCGCCGGGCGAGGTCGTCGCGAACGTCGCGAGCGAGCTCCACGCGGAGCTGATCGTCGTCGGGACGCACGGTCACACCGGCATCTCGCGCTTCCTGCTCGGCTCCGTCGCCACCGCCGTCCTCCGCCACGCACCGTGCGACGTCCTCGTGTGCCGCGGCACCTCCGGCCCGTCGCCGTTCCTGCGCCCGCTCGTCGCGACGGACTTCTCCGCCACCTCGCTGCGCGCGCTCCGCAACGCCGCCGCGCTGACCGCACCCGGCGCGACGATCGAGGTCGTCCACGCGTGGCAGCTACCCGCCGGCTCGTGGGGCGCGTCGCTCCTCGGCCAGGCCCGCTTCCCGTGGTCGACCGTGCGCGACGCGGTCCTCTCCGGCGCGCAAGATCAGGCGGACAAGCTCGTCGCCGGTCACGCCGACCTCGGCCACCCGATCCACGTCGACCTGGTCCAGGGCCCGCCGGCGAGCGTGATCACGCACGCCGCCGAGAAGGGCGGCCACGATCTCATCGCGATCGGCACCCACGGCCTCAAGGGCTTCCGGCGCCTGCTGCTCGGCTCGGTCGCCGAGAGCGTGATCCGCCACGCGCCGTGCTCGGTGCTGGTCGCGCACGGCGAGCACGCCGGCGAGACCGCGAAGTTCAGGAAGCAGTAGGCCGCGGCCCGCTCCGCTGCGCCAGCCGCGAAGGCCGGCGCATCACGAACACCAGCCGAGAGCGGCCGGTGTGCCTAGCTACTCGCCGCCGCCTTCGAGCGTCAGCGCGGCGAGCTTGTTGTCTTCCTTCGCCGCGTCATCGGCGCCGGGCAGCGACTTCTTCTGCTCGGTGATGTTCGGCCAGTTCTCGACGTGGCCGGCCTGCGACTTCAGGTGATCCGGCCACGACGCGGTCTCGACATCGCTGACCTTCTTCGCGCCGGTGACGAGCGAGTTGATGTCCTTGTAGATGGCCCACTTGTTGGGGAGCTCGCTCTCCTCGAAGATCGCCGTCGTCGGACACTCGGGCTCGCACGCGCCGCAGTCGATGCACTCGTCCGGGTTGATCGCGAGCGAGTTCTTGCCTTCGTAGAAGCAGTCGACCGGGCACACCGCGACGCAGTCGGTGTACTTGCACTTCACGCACGGGTCAGCGACGACGTATGCCATGGCAGGGAATCTAGCCATACTTCCCCCCGCCTCGGTAGTGATTGCCGGCAGGATTCCGAACGTGGATAGTGCGTCCATGACACGGCTTCTTCTCCTCGTGGGGGCGCTCGCGGCCTGCCAGAGCGGCAGTGCTTCCCCACCGCCGGCGTCGTCGGTGCCGGGCTCCCCCGCGAAGGCAGGACCTGCGGTGCCCCAGCCCTACGTCACCGACGGATATCGCAACGACATCACGTCGATCTGCGACGTCGTGTCGCTCTCCGGCGCCGACAAGGAGGCGCCCGACGCGCGCCAGGCGATCATCGCGATGTGGCTCGGCCCACACATCACGACGGACGAAGGTCACAAATTCCTCATCGCGATCCAGCCCCTGCAAGGCGCCGCGAAGGCGAACGCGCTCGAGAGCGAGGCGCGCCGCGTCGGCCTCTCCGGCTGCGCGCTCGCGAGTGAATGGCGTGGTAGCGGCGCGGTGAATCCGCCTTGAGCCGTAGAGCTTGTGGCCCCGCTGCGGACCGTGCCACGATCCGCGGGCCATGCAACGAATCGGCGCGGCGCTGCTCGTGCTTGCAGCGTGCAACCAGGTGTTCGGGATCAAGGACACCGGCAAGCTGCCCGACGCCGCCGATCCGATGTTCATCGGCCACATGAACTGGGTTGCGCCCGCCGGCTCCGACAGCGAGGTCTTTCCGATCGGCGGCGAGGCGATCGACTCGACCGGCCTGATGCTGCAGATCGGCTCGGGCGCGGGCTCCGGCTCCGACACGCTCGCGCCGACGGCGTACGACCAGACCACCGGCACGTTCAACCTCGGCTTCATGCTCGCCGGCCAGTCCTGGCGTCTCGTCTACACGCTGCCCGGCGACACCATCTCGCACGAGTACCAGTGGAACATCCAGACGCCGGATCTCGTGATCCCGCGCATGACGCGCAAGGGCGCGACGCCGATCCCGCCGAACAGCGGCTACGACATCACGACGTCCACCTCGTTCACCGTCCCGATCGTGACCGTGTCCGGCGCGAACACGCTCGCGTACCCGCAGAACTACAACACGCCGACGAACGGCGAGATCCAGTACGCCTACGCGAACGAGGCCCAGCCGATCCTCGGCCCGCTCTCCGCGCCCGACACGTCCGACTTCATCCTCGTCACCGACCGCGTCACGCAGTCGTCGACGCGCAACGGCGTCATCGGTTACGCGGTCGTCCAGAGCGCCCCCGCGCTCACCGCCAACGCGCTCACCCCCGTCAACCCGACCTGGACGACCGCGACCCAGGTCAGCATCCGCCCGGCGCAGACCCAGCCGACCCAGCTGACGCGCCTGACCAACGCGCTCCGCACGCTCGCGCAGAACGATCAGGGCAACCAGCTCGCCGCGTACCCGCACATGACGTACGGCCTCTCGCCGTCGCTCGCGGTCTACGGCTTCCGCCCCGCCCCGCCCGACTGCGGCGTCCAGCTCACCGACAAGTCGCTCGAAGGCCTCGACTGCCTCTCGACGCCCGCGCTCATCCCGCTCGCCGAGGACAGCGCGTTCGACCAGACGATCCAGGTCCCCGACCTCTCCGCGATCCCGTTCGCGACCGTGATGTACGAACGCTACACGATCCCGCGCGAGACCCACGGCGTCGCGCTGGTCAGCGCGATCCAGACGATGGTCACCGCGCCGAACCCACCCACCGCGAACGAGACGATCGATGCGTTCTCCAACACGATCCCGAGCGCGATCCTCGTCGACGGCATGCACCTCGACACCGCCGACATCTCCGGCGCCACCGGCCCCGCCTCCACCGACGTCAGCGTCGCCGTCGGTCCGCAGCCACGCCTGCTCTCCTTCAACCCGCGCCTCGGCCAGGACGGCGCCCTCATGGCGCGCGCCGACGACTACACGGTCACGCTCTGGCAGATCCAGAACCCGGACAACCCCGCCGCCAAGCTGCACACCGTCCGCGTCTACCACGTGCTCGACGCGAGCCACGGCGTCTACATCGAAGGGCCGCTCCTCACGCCGGGCATCTACGTCTTCTCGATCACGGCGCGAGTCGGCTTCCCGATGGCCTCGCAAGCGAACTTCCGCACGATCGCGTACCCGCTGAGCGAGAGCACCGTCTTCACGCGCCAGTTTCGCGTGCAGTAGCACGCCCGTGCCGCATGCAGTAGCGGCGCCAGTGCCGCGTGCAGTAGCGGCGCCCGCGCACCGACGCGCTCGTCACCCGGCGGACGAGCGCTCGACATCGACGCACGGCGCGCAGCTCGCCGCATCCTCCGCCACGCGCGCGGCGCGCACGGGATCGTCGATGAACCGCTGCAGCGCACGTGTGATGAGCGCGCGCGCCTGCGCCATCGGCGACTGTCCGCCGAGGTCGACGTCGAGGTCGATCAGCGTCGTCCACAGCTCGGCCTCGAGGCGCTGCAGCCCGGCGACGTCGATGTGCTCGATCACCCGATCGAAGAGCAGCTCGTCGAGCAGCTCGCCGGCGCGGTTCGCAGGAATCAGCGGCGTGGGCATCGTTCGCAGCATGGGATCAGACCTTTCGGCGATGGCGGACGGTTGCGCGCTCGTGTTTCGCGCGGGTGCGTGCGCGCGCGGCGCGGCGAGCCTCGGCCGCTCGCAGCTCGTCGGCATGCTGCGCACGCCACTCTCGCGCCGTGTCGTCGCACAGCGGGCACGACTCGCAGCCGCGCTCGTGCTCGAGCCGGTCGACCGACGCGTGACCGGCAACCTCGTCATCGAGATCGTCAGCCTCGTCCTCGACCTCGCAGAACGGACACTCGGCGTCGTAACGCGCTGCCCGGCGCTCAGCCGCCGTGATCCCGGGCGGGACCTCGCTGAACGTGTTGTGAGGATCGTGAGCGGCGCGGACCAGCGCGCGCTCGATCAGCCGGTGCGAGAGCGCGGTCTCGTTGTCGAGAGCGCCGTGACCGAGACGATCGACGGCGAACCACAGCACCTGCTCGAGCCCGAACAGCGCGTCGAAGTCGATGCAGTCCACGACGTGCTTGTACAGACGCGCCTCGAGCGCGGTGAGCTCCGCGCTGCGCGCGAGCGCGATGTCGATCTTCAGCCGGCGGGTGGCCTCGCGACGCTCGTCGAGCGACGCCGCGTCGGCGTCGTCTTCGGCATCGTCACCGGCGGCGACGGGGCGGCCGTCGTCGAGAGCCGCGGCGCCCTCGCCACCCGCCGGGTGACCGGCGCCGACGCGGTGGACCGCGGTGCGGCGCTCGGGCCCGACGCCGGCGCACGGCGGGTCGTGCATCGGTGCCGTCACGACGCACCTGCATCGCTGGCCGCATGCTGCGCGGCGGCAGCGGCGGCGATCGCGGCGTGGCCGTTCGTGCCCGGCTGGCCCTGCGCGGCGCGGCGCGCCTGCGCGACGAGCGCGGTGCGGAGCTGGTGCTGGAGGGTCGGGTGCTCGTCGAGGTGCGCCAGCACCTTGTCGCGACCCTGGCCGAGCTTCTCGCCCTGGTAGGCGTACCAGGTGCCGGACTTCTCCATCAGCCCGAGCTTCTCGGCGGTATCGATCAGCTCGCCGAGCTTGTTCACGCCGGAGCCGTAGAGGATCTCGAACTCCGCCTCGCGGAACGGCGGCGCGAGCTTGTTCTTGACGACCTTGACCTTCACCTCGCTGCCGATCGCCTCCTCGCCGCGCTTGATCGCCTTCTTGCGGCGGATATCGAGGCGGACGGAGCAGTAGAACTTGAGCGCGTTGCCGCCGGTCGTGGTCTCCGGGTTGCCGTAGACGACGCCGATCTTCTGGCGGAGCTGGTTGATGAAGATGACGACGGTCTTCGTGCGGGAGATGATCGCCGTCAGCTTGCGCAGCGCTTGTGACATCAGCCGGGCTTGCAGGCCCATGTGCGCATCGCCCATGTCGCCCTCGATCTCGGCCTTCGGCGTCAACGCGGCGACCGAGTCGACGACGATCAGATCGATCGCGCCGGTGCGCACCAGCGTGTCGCAGATCTCGAGCGCTTGCTCGCCGCAATCCGGCTGGCTGACGAGCAGGTCTTCGAGCTCGACGCCGAGGCGGCGCGCGTAATCGGTATCGAGCGCGTGCTCCGCATCGATGAACGCGCACACGCCACCAGCCCGCTGTGCCTCGGCGATCGCGTGCAGGGTGAGCGTGGTCTTGCCCGACGATTCCGGGCCGTAGATCTCGATGATGCGGCCGCGCGGGAGGCCGCCGCAGCCGAGCGCGACATCGAGCGCGACCGAGCCGGTGGGGATCACCTCGACGGGTTGGACCTCGCTGCCGTCGAGACGCATGATCGCGCCGGAGCCGAATTGCTTGTGGATCGCGCGCACGGCCTCGGCGATCGAGCGGTTCTTCTTGTCTTGAGAGGACATGACGGCGGGCATTTCCAAGGTGCGTGCCGCGCGCAAGCTCGCGAAAGCACTCGCGCGCTCTGGCCGGTGTCCGCCGCCCGGCCGGACGCACGTCCGGGATGCGGACGAGATGCGTCGCGCTCGGGCAGAGAACGCTCGACTAGATTACGCCGATATCACGGGATCGCTTCGCGCGATCGCCTCGACTCGCGCGTGCCCACCATCGCGGACTATGACGCGCGCATCATGGTGCGTACCGAACCGTCCGCGCGGATCGCGCGAGACCGTGCAGCGCCCCCCAGCGATCGGCGTCGCGCTGGTGCGTGCGTGTAGCCGCTTTGGGCAGCTCGTGGCGGATGCGAAGGCGGAGGTGGTGTCCGGTGCAGAGGACGCGCGCACGCCTCGGTGTCCACAAAAGTGGACACTCGTTTGTAGGGCAGCTCACGCGCAGGCCCCGGTTTCGGTTACGCGTGGGGATCCACCCTGTACCGGAGGCCAGGTCGGGTTCGTTATGGTGGGCAGCATGGATGGAGTGCTGCAGGAGCGCGATTTCTATCGGCGTCTGCTCGACCTCGGCAATCGCAGCGAGATCGAGCCGCTGCTCGATGACGCGCTGGAGCTGATCGTCGAAGTGACCGGTGCGAAGGCGGGGTACGTCGAGCTGTGGGACGAGGAAGCGAGCGCGCCTCGGTTCTGGAAGGGGTTCCACGTCAGCGATGCGGACATCGATGCGATCCGCGCGTCGCTCTCGCGCGGGATCATCGCGCGCGCGCTGAGCGAAGGGCGAACCGTCGAGACCGCGAGCGCCGTCGGAGACGAGCGGTTCCAGGATCTTGGGAGCGTGCGGCAGAACGCGATCCAGCAGGTGCTCTGTGCACCCGTTGGTGTGCCGCCGATCGGCGTCGTGTATCTGCAGGGACGAACGCGACCGGGGCCATTTGCAGGTCCGGATCGCGACCACGCGGAGCTGTTCACGCGACAGCTCGCGCCTCTCGCAGATCGCCTCGTCCGGCGCGAAGACGTGCGGCGGTTCGACTACACGATCGAGACGCGCGCGACGCTGCGTTGTCCCGAGGTCGTGGGCAGGAGCCGTGCGCTGGCGCGCGTCCTGCAAAGTGCTTCACACGTCGCGCCTCTGGATGTGGACGTGTTGATCACGGGCCCGTCCGGGAGCGGCAAGTCGATGCTCGCCCGGGTGATCCATAGCAACAGTCCGCGTGCGCGCGGTCCGTTCGTCGAGCTCAACTGCGCGGCGATCCCGGAGACGCTGCTCGAGAGCGAGCTGTTCGGTTCCGAGCGTGGGGCGCACTCGACGGCGCTGCGCAAGACGCGCGGCAAGGTCGCAGCGGCGGAGGGCGGGACGTTGTTTCTCGACGAGATCGGCGAGCTGACGGCCGGCGCGCAGGCAAAGCTCCTGCAGCTGCTCGCGACGCGCGAGTACCACCCGCTCGGCGCGAACCAGGCGATCCGCGCCGACGTGCGGATCATCTCGGCGACGAACGCCGATCTCGAGGCGAAGGTCGCGGCGCGCCAGTTCCGCGAGGACCTCTACTACCGCATGCACGTGGTGCCGGTCGAAGTGCCGGGCCTCGAGGAGCGGCGCGAGGACATCCCGGAGCTCGTCGAGCACTTCGTCTCCGAGGCGTGCAAGCGCCACAAGCTCGCGCCGCTGCCGGTCTCGCCGCGCGCACTCGTCGCGTGCCGCGAAGCTCCATGGCCCGGCCACACGCGCCAGCTCGCGCACGCGATCGAGGCGGCGGTGATCCGCGCGCACGGCGAGCGCGCGCTCTCGCTGCGCGAGCACCACATCTTCCCGAAGGCACCGCACGATCACGCGGATGCCCCGACGCTCGCCGAGGCGACCCGCGCGTTCCAGCGCCGTCACATCGCGCAGGCGCTCGAGCGCAACGACTGGAACGTCAGCGAGACGGCGCGCGTGCTCGATATCACGCGCTCGCATCTCTACACGTTGATCAACGATCTCGACCTGAAACGGCGTAGCGGGGCTGGGGGCAACGACCACAGCTGAACAACAAAGGAGAACTGGATGGCCCGCTCGGTGTTCTATGGTGTTGGTGCTTTCGTCGGCTCGATCACGGGTCCGACGACCTGCGCGTTCTGGCCCGACGATCCCGTCAAGCTCAAGTGGGATCCGGCGCTGCTCGTCAAGGTCGACCTCGCCAAGAATCCCGAAGCATGCCGTCAGGGCAAGATCGCGCCCGGCGATGTCGAGGTCGATGACTTCGTCGGCTACGGCCACGGCGGCCTCACGCACATCGGCCCGCGGTTTCCGGGCGGCGCCGTGCTCGGCACGCTTTTCCTGGAGGAGAGCCGCTGCGGCGCGCTCGGCGCGTACGATCCGCGCAAGAGCCCGAACGCCCACGAATGGGCCACGGTCTACTACTACGACGGTCCGCTCGCCGGGCGCCGCTTCCACGGCTTTCACGGCACCGTCGTGAAGGCGAACGGCTCGCTCGGGCTCGTGTCGCTCGGCGCGCGCAGCGCAGCGGCTGGTGCGGCCCCGTCGGGCACGTACTGGCTCGACTTCGCGGCTCACGTGCATCCGGCGGATGGCACACTGCCCGGGATCACGCCGAAGGTGGGCGATACGGGCGCGGTGTTCATCGACACGCGCGCGAGCATCGGCTTCGATCCGCCGAAGAACCCGCGCTGGACGGGTGGTCTGGTCGTCGCCGGAGGTCGCCGTGTTCGCTGATCTGCTCGCGCAGCCGCACCTCTCCGTGATCAGCGCGTTCGCGGATGCAGAGCTGTCGGCGATTCGCCAGGCAATCCCGCACTGCGTCGCCGTCGAGGGTCGCGCTGATCTCGAGATGCTGCTCGGGCGCCTGCTCGACGAGCGTGTGACGCCGACGCCGAAGACACTCGACTTCATCGGTCATACGACCAGCGGGACGTCGCTACTCGTCCTCGGCGACTGGGTGATCGACGCGACAAGCAAGTCGGTGATGTCGTTCTTCCGTGGCCTGGCCGACCAGGACGTGCCCCGCCGCCTGGGCATCGAGGCCGTGCGTCTGCTCGGCTGCACGAGCGCCGATACCGCGCACGGTCGCTGGACCGTGTGTGCGCTCGCCGAGGCGCTCGGCATCGAGGTCTACGGCACTACCGGCCTGCTGCTCGCGAGCCACTACGATCGGAATGGATTCCGTCACGACGCGCGCTACTTGCTCACCTCGTCGACCCAGCTTCGCGAGGGCACCGCTCCGCCGCGTGCGCTCGACCACGGCGTGCGCGATCCGCACGTGCTCGATCTCGACTCGCTGCCGAGCTGCCCACTGCCGCCGCGTTCATGGCCCGTGCGGATTCCCGATCGCGACGAGGCGAAGGCACTGCTGCGGTTGATCCGCCGGCGCGATGGGTCGGTGCTGCCGGGGCTGCAGATGACGCCGTCGTACGAGATCGCGTTCCCGGCGGGCGATGGCCGCAGCTACTACCTGATGCAGGTACTGCTCGACGGCGAGCTCGTCCGCGTGTACCCGCGTGGTCGCGACGAGCACGGCGTCGTCTATCCCGTCGATGATCCCTACGCGTTCGGCAAGCTGCTCGTGCAGCTCGTCGCCGCTTAGCGATCGATCACGCAGCGAACGCCGAGCGAGAACCACCGCAGCCCACGAGGGCGCTGGTTCTGCACGCCGACGTAATCGAGCAAGTTCACCGGCGTCGTCTCGCCCCAGTCGCCGCCGCGCGTGATCCGGAACTCGGGCGTTGCATCGCTCACCGGCGAGCGCGTCCACTCCATGACGTTTCCGGCGAGGTCGAGGACGCCGTCGGGCGACTTGTCTTGTGGGAATGAAGCGACTGGCGCGGGCCCCGTCGAGCCGATCTTCGCAGGGATCGGCGTGATCGGATCGCCCCACGGCAAGCTGCGCCGGGGATGTGGGTTCGGCGTTCCGTCGGCGAGCACGAGCCCGCCACGGAGCACGCGCTCCCACTCCTGTGTGCTCGGAAGGCGTTTGCCGAGGAAGCGACAGTAGGCCGCTGCCTCGATCTGCGTGATGCCGGCCACGGGATACTCGGGATCGCCGGCGTGCGCGTAGCCGGTCGCGTCGGGGTATGCAGGCATCGGCATTCCCACCGCACGCATGTCGGCGAACACGCGATACGCCGCGTTCGTGACCTCGGTGCGGTCGATGCGGAACGCCGGCAGCGTCAGCTGCTGCTCCTTCGCGAGCTCGGGGTACTCGCCGACCAGCGACGTCGGCGGATCACCGGGCCCGCCGTAGATGAACGGGCCGGCGGCGATCGGCACCGTATCGAGCGTCGAGACTTCACATGTCGGGACGCGAATGTGCAGCGTCGGGACCGGCTGGTTGCGCTGCACGTAGCCGGGCACGTTCGCGAGCGGCACGATCGACGGCGCGCACGTCTCTCCGTGGCGGCCGCGTCCGGTCACGACGAGGAACGCCTTGCCGCCGCGCGCCTCGACGTGCTCCGTGATCACGTCGCCGCGCGTCGCGTCGCCGCGCTCGAGGTAACGGTCCTCGTACGGCGCACCGGGAGAGTCCGGATCGTCGCGATCGGGCGCGTGCAGCGTCCACTGCAGATCGAGCTCGCGCGCGGACACCGGGATCGCGCGACGCGCGACCGGATCCCAGTCGAACGGCGCGAGCTCGAGCGTGAACCGGCCGAGATCGCGATCGCGCAGCGACTGCTCGGCGCGCTCGCGTGCGACGGCGATGCGATTCGCGGTGACCGCGACGGCCGCGATGCTCAGCGCACCGACGACGACGGAGGTGATCGCGACCGTGCGACGCCGCCACGTCTGGCGCGACAGCGCGACGAGCGCCGCCGGCTGGATCGGCGCATCGGGCACGCGCTCGCGCCAGTCCGCATCGAGCTCGTCGATCGCCGCGTGGTGGCCGCGCAGCTCGCGCAGCTCGGCGCGCGACAGCAGCGACGGCGCGTCGTGACGCGAGCGGCGCAGGTGATAGCGCACGAGCTCGACCGCCTTGCGCCGCGCGAGGTCGCGGCGATCGATCCACGACAGGATGCGCGGGATCAGCGAGTCGTGCACGAGCTCCCACGAGGGCTCCGCATCGCCGCGCACGCGCACGAGCAGGCCGCGCGCGCGCAGCAGGTCGAGCACCGCGAGCGTCGCCGTGCGGTCGTGCTTCACCATCGCGAGCAGCTCGGACTCGGGGCGGACCGCGCGCTGGTTCGCGGTCGTGACGAGCGCGACGAAGATGTCCTTCGCGATCGCATCGCGCCCGCCCGCGAGCTCGACGTCGAGCACGCGCTCGAGGTGCTCGCCGACGATCGCCTCGAAGCCGCCGAGCTTCTTGTAGCGGGCGAGCGTCAGCGTCGCCTCGCCCGGCGCGAGCGCCTCGACGAGCACCGAGCACGCGAGCTGGAGGTGCGGCGGGTACACCCACGAGGCATCGGTCCAGCCCATCTCGGGCGCGATCGCGCCGGCCGCCTTGCGCAGATCCGCGAGCAGCGTCTCGAGGAGCTCCGGCTCGATCGCGAGGCGCGCCTCGGTCAGCGGCCCGACGATCGCCGCGCGCGCGCCCGCGAGATCGAGCGGCGGCAGCCGGATGATCGGGATGCCCGGCTCGACGCGCTGCGTGCGCGCGATCAGGCGCGCCGCGTGATCCTCGCGGATCGCGAGCACGATCGACACGTCGGCATCGGAGGGCAGCCGCAGCACGGCGTGCACTAGCTCGTCGTCGGAGAGCGCGGCCTCGAGCTGGTCGAGGACGATCACGAGCCGGTTGCCGCGCTGCTTCGCGTGCTGCGCGACCGAGTCCGCGACGGTCCTCGCGTCGGGCCAGATCGCCTCCGCGAGCGGCTGCTGCGCCGGGCCGCGGGTGCGCAGGTAGACGGCGTGCACGCCGAGCGCCTGGAGGCGCGGCACGAGGCCGGCGCGCAGCAGCGACGTCTTGCCGGTCCCCGACGGCGCCGCGTAGATCACGCTACGGCGATACAGCACGTGCTCGGTCAGCGCCGCGACGTCGCCCTCGCGCCCTTGCAGGCGTCCCTGGTCGTCCTCGGTCAGCGGCGCGAACAGGCGGAACGGCAGCAGCGCGACCGGCTCCGTGTTCTGCGGAGCCGTCGTGCCGGTGAGCGCGGCCGCGAGCTCGCGCGCGGACTGATAGCGCTGCGCCGGATCGATCGACAGCGCCTTCGCGAGCACGGGCCGCAGCTCGGCGTCGATGCCGTCCAGCGGCGGCACCAGCGTCAGCGCGTTCGGCCGGCGCCAGCCGGTGAGCAGGGTGACGACGACGAGCGCCGCCGAGAACAGATCGCTGCGCAAGTCGACGCGCCCCTCGTGCAGCTGCTCGGGTGCCATGTAGGCGGGCGTGCCGCCCGCGGACTCGGTCGGCCTGTCGGGCGCGCGCAGGCGGGCGAGGCCGAAATCGACGAGCACGACCCGCTCCTGGCCGTCGCGCTCGCAGACGATCGCGTTCGCCGGCTTGACGTCGGCGTGGACGAGGCCCGCCTCGTGCGCCGCGCCGAGGCCGAGCAGCAGCTGGCGCGCGAGCTCGACGGCGCGCGCCTTCGGCAGCGTGCCCTCGCCGACGATCGACTGCAGGTCGCGGCCCTCGAGCAGCTCCATCGCGTAGAACAGCCGGCCGTCGGGCGCGATGTCGGCCTGGTGGATGCGCACGACGTTGGGGTGATCGATGCGGCCGACCGCGCGCACCTCTTCGACGAACAGCTTGCCGTCGGGCGAGCGCGGATCGATGTCGGCGTGCAGGACCTTGACCGCGACGTCGCGATCGACCGCGAGCTGGCGCGCGCGATACACCGTACCGAACGTGCCGCGCGCGACCATCGAGTCGAGCCGGAAGCGGCCCGGCATGACGTTGCCGGTGAGATCGTCGGGATCGCCCGGGGTCCAGCGCGGGCGCGTCGCGAGCGCGGACTTGCGGAAGTCCCACAGGCCGGCGAGCGGCGGGGACTCGGCGATCGTCTCGCTCGCGTCGCTGAGCTGCAGCGCGGCGGTCGGCACGCGCTTCGTCAGGGCGCGCGAGAGGCTGCGCGCGGTCACCGTGCCGGTGCGTGGATCGAGCCCGTCACCGCACAGCGCGGCGAGCAGCGCGTCGACGAGCGGGGCACCGTGCGACGGCGAATCGACCGCGATGACGTCGTTGGGGCGGCCGGTGCGCAGCATGTCGAGCCAGGCTTCCGGCATGCCCGCGACGCTGCCGCCGGCGCTCGTCGCGAACGACGGATCGCGCCGCGCCGACATCACGACGACGAGCTTCTTCGCCTCGAGCGCGCGCAGGCGTTCGCCGAGCCACGCGAGCGGAAGCGTGGCGTCCTCGGGGTACTCGCGCAGCTGGCTCGACGTGACGAGCGCCGGCCCGCTCGCGTCGGCGATGATGCCGAGCACGACGAGCACCGCGACCTCGACCTTTGACCCGACGAGCTCGTCGACGTGGTGCTTGATCGAACCGCGGTCCGCGCGCAGCCGCTCGCCGGCCGCCGCCGACAAGCGGCGCAGCTGCCAGCCAGCGCCGCTCGCGAGCAGCGCCTCGCCGATCTGGCCGAGCGTGTGGACGGCGCTCGCGTCGAGCGCGGTGCCGCCGATCGCGCCGTGTCCGGCGACGAGCAGCGCAGCTCCTTCGACGGCGCGGACCATTCCGCGTCATCCTACAACCAGGCGGCGACGCGCGCGGCGATCTCGTCGGGTGCTTCGAGGTGCAAAAAATGACCTACGTTCGGGACGATCGTCGAGCCGCTGGGTGGCAGCACGCACCCATCGTCAGCGCCATGCAGCGCGAGGATCTCGGCGTGCGACGGCTTGCGCAACGTCTCGCGGACCTCGCCGGTCAGCGCGGCGCGTGCGAACGCGCGGTAGTACTCGAGCGGCGCCGGCAGGCTCTCGCGCATGCAGAGGTGCAGCATTTTGCGGCGGGTCTCGTCGAGCTCGAAGCCCGGTGACCAGCGGCGCCACAGCATGTCGATGAAGCGCGTGCCGACGACGCGGTCCGCGATCGGCAGCTGGAAGAACGCCATGTACCAGCTGTGCAGCATCTGACGCGGCATGCGCAGCTGGCGCAGGAACACGCGCGGCGGCGGGACGGCGAGGGTCACCGCGCGCGCGATCGGCAGCTCCTGGCAGAGCACGTACGTCAGCGCGGCGCCCCAGTCGTGACCGACCACCGGCCACGGCTCGTCGTTCATGATGCGGCGCAGATCGGCGACGAGCGTCGCGCCGTCGTAGGGACCGTGCACCGGCGACGGCGCATAGCCACGCAGCCACGGCGCCACGACGCGAAACCCGCGCGCGATCAGCGCCTCGAGAAACGGCGTCGCGGTCGCCGGACAGTCCGGGAAGCCGTGGATGTAGAGGAGCTGCCGGCCGTTGCCACCGACGAGCGCGTGGAAGTCGCCGAACGTGCGCCGCTCCAGCACGGCGCGAGCTTGCCAGGTTTGTGCGTTCCCGTGGTCCGACCCTTGCTGTGTTTGTTCTGCATGATGGCCAAGCGACTGATTGCTCTCGTCGGCATGTGTCCGATGTTGACGGGAATCGGACTCACGTCCGGCTGTTCGGACACCTCGGACACGGCGCGCCTCGATGATGCCGCGCTCGCGTGCAAGGCGCCGGAGCGCGCCGTCTACCGGATCACGTCGGTCGATCCGTCGCTGCGGCGCGCGCACGTGATCGATCTCGATGGCGATGGCGTGCCGGATGATGCGCTCGGCCGCGCGCACGACATGATCGCGGGCGCCGATCCGAGCTTCGCGGTCGCGCCGCGGTTCGGCGCGCGGCTCGCGGATGATGTCATCTGGCTCGTCGCGGTCGATCGCTGCGGCAGCGATGTTCGCGTCACGGTCGATGAAGGCCTCCTGCTCTCGCGCTCGGGCGAGCCGCTTGCACCGGAGATGTTGCCGCGCGCGGTCGGCACGCTGCGCGACTCGGTGATCGAAGCGCGCGATGGTCAGGCGCACGTGCCGCTCGGCGCGCTCGCCGATGTCGCGGGTACGGTCGCGGGCGACGATCCGGCGCGCTGGGTCATCGGCGAGGGCCTGACGGTGCGCGCGACCGTCGTCTCGCACGATGGTGCGTCGGGCGGATCGAATGGCGGGTCCGGCGGATCGAATGGCGGGTCTGATGGATCGGATGGCCTACCGGACGAGCTCGATGGTGTGTTCGCGGTCGCCTTCGATCGCGCGACCGCACAGCGCGAGCTCGCGTCGCCGATCGCCAGCTTCCTGACCGCGCAGCCGGCGGACGACTGGCTCAAGGCCGGCGCCGATGGCAATGGCGACGGCATCGTCACCGCGCAGGAGGTCGAGGCGACCACCCCGTTCTCCGATGCGACGGCCGGCGACGTCATGCTCGACCGGCTGCCCGAGCCGGCGGTGTCGCTCGCGCTGCGTTTCCACGCGGTCCGGCTGCCGTAAGTCCTGCTAGACCCACGAAGGCTTACATAAGCGCCGTGCCCGGGGGCACTGCAGCCGGCCGTTCACGCCGTCGGATCTGTAGACGGTGTCGCGCAACCCGACGCGAAGTCGCGGGCACGCCGGTTGCCCTAGTACGATCGCGTGATGCCTGCCGAGGACATGGATGTCGACGCCGATCTCCCACCTGGTACGCAGGTAGGCGAGTACACGGTCGAGACCCGGCTCGGCGCGGGCGCGTTCGGCGTCGTCTACAAGGCGAGCCACCCGGTCATCGGCAAGCTCGTCGCGATCAAGGTCCTGTCGCTGAAGTTCTCGGTCGATCCGGAGGCGAGCACGCGGTTCGTCGCGGAGGCGCGCGCGGTCAACCAGATCCGCCACCGCCACATCATCGACATCTTCTCGTTCGGCAAGCTCCCCGACGGCCGCCAGTACTACGTCATGGAGTACCTCGACGGCGAGACGATGGATGCGTTGCTCGGGCGCGAGCGCAAGCTGTCGCTCGAGAAGCTGCTGCCGATCGCGCGCGGCATCGCGAAGGCGCTCGACGCCGCGCACGCCAAGCAGATCGCGCACCGCGACCTCAAGCCCGAGAACGTGTTCCTCGCGCGCGACGAGGCCGGCGTGTTTCCGAAGCTGCTCGACTTCGGCATCGCGAAGCTGCTCGGCAACGAGCAGGGCGGGATGACCGCGAAGACGAAGTCCGGCATCGCCGTCGGCACGCCGTACTTCATGTCGCCCGAGCAGGCGCGCGGCCGCGAGCTCGACCACCGCACGGACGTCTACTCGTTCGGCGTGCTCGTCTACCTGTCGCTGACCGGCACGTACCCGTTCGACGGCGAGGATCACATCTCGATCCTGATGCAGCACGTGACCGCGGATCCCGACGCGCCGAGCACGCGCGCTCCCGAGCTGCCGCCCACCGTCGACGAGGTCGTGCTGCAGCTGCTGCAGAAGGACCCCGCCGCGCGCCCCGACAGCCTGCGCAGCGCGGTCGCCGCGCTCGAGCGTGCCGCCGGGCTCGCGCCGTCCGTCGATACCGGTCCGGTCGCGCTGCAGAGCCAGATCGCGGTGGCCGCCGCGCCGACCGCATTCGTCGAGACGCCGAAGAGGCGCCCGCGGACGTGGGTGATCGTGCCCGCGCTCGCGGCCGTCGCGGTGATCGGCGTCGCCGTCGTCGCGCTCACCGGCAAGCGTCACGAGAAGGCGCCCGCGAAGGCGGAGCCGCCGCCCGCGCCGATCGTCGTCAAGACGCTGCCGCCGCCGCCCGCCCCCGCGCCTGCTCCGGTGCCCGCGGCGCCGCCGCCGGTCACGCTCGACATCACCGGTGTGCCGAAGGGCAGCACGGTGCTCGTCGCGGGCAAGGTGATCGGCACCGCGCCGGGCCCGGTGCAGCTGCCGCAGAGCACGAGCGCGACCGTCGTCGTCGTGCAGGCGGAGGGCTATCAGCCACTGTCGTCGATCGTCGTGCCCGATCGCGATCAGCCGCTCACGCTGACGCTGAAGAAGAAACCCGCCGCGAAGACCGGCCCGCGGAAGCCCGGCCGCGACGACATCATCGACGTGTTCGGAGGCAACAAGTGAAGTGGCTATTTCTTGGCTTGCTCGCCGCGTGCACGAGCTTCGAGGCCGTGCCGCGCAACGTATGTGGGAACGGCGTCCTCGAGCCGGGCGAGGACTGCGACTCGAGCGACGCGACGTGCGTGCGCTGCGCGGTGACGTGCACGGCGGCCGCCGACTGCCCGAGCAGCGACTACAGCTGCGGCGTCGACGGCCTGTGCCACGCACCGCTCGGCGCGCTCGCGACGCCGGTCGAGGGCGGGCTGTTCCTCGTCGACGACTACGCGATCACCGACATCGACCACGACAAGATCGGCGACGTCGTCGGCGTGTCGCGCACGTCGCTCGTCGTGAGGCACGGCGATGTCGGCGCGTCGCTCGCGCGTACCGATACGGAGGTCACGCCGTCGCAGACGGGCCCGGCCGCGTTCGGCGACGTCGACAACGACGGCACGCTCGACGTCACGATGGCGACGGCGGACGGGCTCGCGACATACGCCTCGCCGTTCGGCACGCTGTCGCCGCTCGACCTGACGCAGACGGTCGCCACCGCGAACATGAGCTTCGACGCGCGCGGCGTGTTCACGATCGGGCCGCTCGCGGTCGGCGCGTTCGTCGTCGATCCGAACACGGGCAACGTGCTGCTCGGCGTCGTCGATTTCGGCGTCAGCGCGCAGAACCAGCTGCAGTTCGCGCTGCCGTGCGGGCCGATCGCGGGCGCGGACTTCTCGCCGGATCTCGTCGATGTCTACCAGGTGAACCAGGAGGGCGACGTCGCGACCGATGTCGTCGTCGCGCTGACGTCGCAGGGCGGCAAGCTGTGCGTGATGGCGATCCACAAGGACACGCTCGTCTCGCAGGCGACGATCACGCCGATCACGCAGGCGAGCCCGCCCGCGCTCTCGACGAAGCCCGTGCTCGCCGATCTCGACAGCGACGGCGACCGCTGCCCCGACGTGATCACGAGCGAGGCCGGCCCGCGCATGATGCGTCACTGGCCCGGTGCGATGGCGGGCGGGCACTGCACGCTGTCGGGCACCGGCGATCTGCTGCCCGCGATGGACGCGGTCGCGCCGAGCGCGCACCCGTTCAGCCACGCGTCGTTCGGCGGCGCCGTGTTCTCCGCGCCCGACGGCCTCGTGATGCCCGACGGCATCTGGGCGTACGCCGGCACCGGCTGGTTTCAGGTGTATGCATCGCCGCGCCCGATCTCGCTCGCGACGACCGGCGACCTCGACGGCGACGGCCGTCCCGACGTCGTGATCGGCGGCGGCGGCACGAACGATCTCGACGTGCTCTATCGCACGAACAACCCCGTCGCCTCGTTCCAGCTGTTCCGCGTGCCGACGGCCGCGCCGGTCACGTCGATCACGATCGGCGACTTCGACGGCGACGGCAGCAAGGACGTCGACTACACCGAGCACATCGGCGATCACGAGCGGATGATGGTCGCGTACGACGAAGGATCGCGGCTCGCGCCGCCGGTCGAGGTCGCGACGTTCGCGAACGTCGTCGCGCTCGCGCGCGTCGCGCTGCCGTCGAACGCCGATCCGTCGTTCCAGACGAACGATCTGATCGTGCTGCAGAACCTGATGGGACATCCCGCGCTGACGATCCTCGTCGGCAACGCGCAGCGCACGATGATCCCGTACTACGACCCGCGCACCGACGTGATCGCGAAGGCGACCGTGCTGCGCACCGCGATCGTCGGCTCGTTCTCGGGCGCTGCCTACCGCGACGTCCTCGCGATCGCGACGCCGAAGCCGACGCAGCAGGGCGACGCGACCGCGCGCGGCTGGGGCATCAAGGGGCCGATCGCGCAGTTCGACGGCGCGAAGACCGATGGCACGCTGCTCTCCGGGGCCGTCGACTGCTCGCATGACTTCGGCACCGGCTGGTGCGCGGAGGACGCGCGCTACTTCGCGTTCCCGGCCACCGGCCACGACATCGTGATCGCCGTCGATCAGACCGGCAAGGCGATCCACATGGACGTCGGCGGCAGCTCGCCGAGCGCCGGCCTGCTCTCGCAGCTCGCACCGCCCTCGCCCGGGCCCGCGCACCAGCTCGCGGCGGCCGACCTCGACGGCGACGGCGCGCCGGAGCTGATCGCGACCTACGACGGCGCGCTCCTCGTGTGCACGGTCGCCGCCGGCGACGTCGGGAGCTGCACCGAGGTCGGCGGCATGATCGGCGCGACCTGCACCGACGCGACGGCCGTGAAGATGCCGACGCTCGCGCTGGTCGCCGCGTGTCACGACGCGAGCGGCAGCGTGCTCTACCGGATCACCGACACGGCCGGCACGTTCAGCGCGCAGGTGCTCGCGCGCTCGAGCGACGACCTCCGCTACGTGCGCGGCGGCGACGTCAACGGCGACGGCCTCGACGACGTGATCGCGGCGGCCGGCGATCGCGGCAACCAGACGCTCGTCGTGTTCCCGCAATGCAGCACGCGCGACCTCGCCACCTGCCAGCTCGGAGCGAAGCCATGAAGAAGCTGCTCGTCCTGTTGCTCGTCGCGCGCGTCGCGCACGCGGATGACCGCGCCGCCGCCGAGCGTTACTTCCGCGCCGGCGCGAAGGCGTTCGCGGCGCAGAACTTCGGCGCCGCCGCGACCGACTTCGACGAGGCGTACAAGCAGCTGCCGCTGCCCGAGATCGCGTTCTCGGCGGCGCAGGCGTATCGCCGCCTCTATCGCATCGATCCGAAGCCCGAGTACGTCAAGCGCGCCGTCGAGCTGTACCGGGTCTATCTCGACAAGGTGAAGACGGGCGGGCGCGTCGCCGATGCCGCCGACAACCTCGCCGACATGCAGCACGAGCTCGACAAGCTCACGCACGAGGGCGCGAAGTTCGGCACGACCGACGTGGCGCACACGCGTCTCGGCGTCAGCGTGACGACCGGCGGTGACGCGGGCGCGATGACCGAGATCGGCGACGCGCCCGGCACGCAGACGCGCGGCCTCCACGCGACGATCGACGGCCAGCCGGTCGATCCGTTCGCGCTCGTCGACGTCGACGCGAAGGAGCACACGCTCGCCGCCTCCGCGGACGGGTACCTGCCCGCCGAGAAGAAGGTGATGGCCGTCGCGGGCCAGTCGCAGCTGATCGAGCTCGAGCTCAAGCCGAAGCCCGCCGTCGTGCAGGTGCACACGGCCGATGACGCCGACATCGTCGTCGACGGCCGCGCCGGCTCGGCGCGCCTCGAGCTGCCCGCGGGCAAGCACGTGCTCGAGGTCACCGCGCGCGGCCACGAGCCGTTCGCGCGCGAGATCGTCGTCGCGCGAGGCCAGGAGCTAGCGATCGACGCGCCGCTCGCGCCGACCGCGCGCCGCAAGGCCGTGCCGTTCGTGCTCGGCGGCGCCGGCCTGCTCGCGCTCGCCGCGGGCGCGACCGCGCTCGCCGCCGAGTCGCACGACAGCGACGCGAGCAAGCTGCGCGATCAGATCCGCGCCGGCAACGCCGCGCCGTCCGTCGCCGACCGCTACGACGCGGCCGTCCAGTCGCGCGATCATTACGTCACCGCGACGTGGGTGCTCGGCGGCGCCGCCGTGGCCGCCGCGACGACCGGCGTGCTGCTCTACTGGCTCGACAAGCCGAGCGCCGAGCACCTGTCGATCGCGCCGACCGCGACCGGCGGCGCGGTCAGCTGGTCCGGCAGCTTCTAGTTGCCGAACCCGTTCGGCAGCACGGCCTCGAGGCGCTTCTCGTACGACGTCAGGTCCGACTGCGGGATGCGGTCGGTGCGCCACGTCAGCGTCAGGACCTTGTCCTTCAGCGTGTACTCGAAGCCCTTGTTGCCGAGCAGGCCGGCGAGGTCGAACAGCACGTCGACGGCGGGTCCCTGCCCCGCGAACTGCATCTTGATCGGCTCGACGGTCGTGCTGACCCACGCCTTCGCCTGATCGATCCAGCCCTTCACCGTCGCGTCGGTCGGCGCGGGCGACAGCGTCAGCTCGACGGCGAGCTCGAGCGTGCGGTGCGAGCCGAGCAGGTTCGTCAGCGGATCGCCCTGCCCTTCGGGGCCCGCGAAGCCAAAGCGCGCGTGGTCGAGCTTGTAGCCGGGCTGGAAGTCGGTGTGATGGACGTAGCCGGTGACGCAGCGGCCGCGCGCGTCCGCCAGCACGGCCTCGGTGTCCTTGACCTTCGCGGGCGCGGTCGCGGTGTCCGCGAGCTGCGCGACCGGGTCGACCTGCGTGCCCTTGCCGAACAGGCCGCCGAAGAACAGGATGTGCGTCGCCTTGCCGGCCTCGGCCGACCACTTGTCGGCGGGGATCTTCGCGGGCCACGCGATCGGCACGAGCATGACGTGGATCTCGCGGTCGCCGACCGCGCCGGCCGTCGAGAGCACGTAGTGCGTCTTCGTCACTTCCTTCAGGGGCGCGCCCGGCGCGAGCGCCTCGAGCATCGCCTTCAGGCGGTCCGGGTGCTGGAAGTTGACGGCGACGTAGAACGTCGGCTCGTCGGCGGCGCCCCACGCGCCGACCGCGGCGAGGTCGTGCTCTAGGTCGATGCCGGCGGCGGCCATCGCGGGCGCGACCGTCGGCGAGATCTGCGTGAACGGCGCCGCGACCGACTGGCCGGGCTCGAGGTTGATCGCCGCCGCGTAGCACGGGAACGCCAGCTCGCCCCACCACGTCGCATCCTTCGGCACGACGAACGTGATCGAGCCCGTGATCACGGGGGCGACCGACGGGCCCTCGATCTTCGCCTGCGCGTGATCGGCCGTCGCCACCAGCGCAGCAGCCGAGCCCGTCGGCACGGGCGCCGGCTTGCCGTTGTCCTTGCCCTTGCACGCGGCCAGAGCCGCCACCATCACCACCACTGCGCGCGAGATGTTCATGGGCGCGGACCCTACATCATGTGGCCGCGCGATCAACGATCAATCAGCTGGCCGCGCGATCGGCGATCAGCTGGTGCTCGACGAGCCGGCGGTACGTCCCGCGGCGCTCCATGAGCTCGTCGTGGCCGCCCTGCTCGACGACGCGCGCACCCTCGATCACGACGATCCGGTCGGCATCGCGCACCGTCGACAGGCGATGCGCCACGATGATCGTCGTGCGGCCTTCCATGATCCGCGCGAGGGCGGCCTGCACCGCCGCCTCGCTCTCGGCGTCGAGGTTCGACGTCGCCTCGTCGAGGATCAGCACGCGCGGGTTCGCCAGCAGCGCGCGCGCCAGGGCGATCCGCTGCTTCTGGCCGCCGGAGAGCTTCGTGCCGCGCTCGCCGATCACCGTGTCGTAGCCCTCGGGGAAGCCGGCGATGAAGTCGTGGGCGTACGCATCGCGCGCCGCGGCCTCGACCTCCGCGGGCGTCGCGCCCTCGCGGCCGTACGCGATGTTGTCGCGAATGCTGCCGCTGAACAGCACCGGCTCCTGCGCGACCATCGCGAGCGACTTGCGCAGCGCCTTCAGCTCGAGCTCGCGGACGTCCACGCCCTCGAACGTCACGCGGCCCGCGTCGACATCGTAGAAGCGATACAGCAGCGACAGGATCGTCGACTTGCCCGCACCGCTCGGCCCCACGACCGCGATCACCTCGCCGGGCCGGATCTCGAGGTCGACCTCGGTCAGCACCGGCTGCGCGCGCCGCGACGGATACGCGAACGATACGCCCTCGAAGCGGATCGCGCCGCGTCCCGCCGGCAGTGGCGTGGCCTCGTCGGGCTCCGCGATCTCGGGCACCGTGTCGACCACCGCGAACAGGCGGTCCGTCGCGCCCGCCGCGCGCTGCAGGCCTTCCCACACGCTCGCGAGATCGGCGAGCGCGCCGACGACGATGAACGTGTACAGGATGAACGACAGGAACGCGCCCGGCGTGAGGTCGCCCGCGATCAGCGCACGCCCGCCGAGCCACATCACGGCCGCGACGCCGATGTAGCCGGCCGACATCGCGGTCGCGAAGAACGACGCGCGCCACCGCACCATGTGCATCGTCTTGTGGAACGCGCCCTCGATGCCCGCCTTGTAGCGGCGCGTCTCGTGCGGCTCGCGCACGAAGCCCTGCACCGTCGAGATCGCGCCGATCGCCTCCTGGACCTGCCCAGAGACGTTCGCGAGCTCGTCGCGCACGCCGCGCTGCATCTTGCGGATGCGGCGGCCGAACCAGATCGTCGTCAGCACGATCGGCGGCACGATCGCGAGCATCGCGCCGGTCAGCCGCACGTCGATCACGAACAGCATCACGAGCGCGCCGACGATCTGCACGCCGTTGCGCATCGCCATCGACAGCTCCGTGCCGACGACGCCCTCGATCACGGTCACATCCGACGCGAGCCGCCCGACGAGCTCGCCGCTGCGCCGCTCGTGGAACCACGCGATCGGCAGCGCGAGCAGGTGGTCGAACACGAGCGCACGCAGGTCCGTCACGACGCGCTCGCCGAGCCAGCTCAGCGAGTAGTGGCGCAGCCACACGAACACCGCGTTGACGACCGCGAGCGCGACGATCGCGACCGCGAACAGATCGAGGTCGTGCGTGGTCTTGTTCGCGATCGCCTCGTCGACCGCGTAGCGGCCGATCAGCGGGTAGACGAGCGTGATCGCGCTCGCCGCGAGCAGCATCACGACCGCGAACAGGAAGCGCGCGCGGTACGGGCGGATCAGCGCGGTCAGCCGCCACAGCACGGCGAGCCTGCGCCGGTCGCGCGGACGGTCCTCGTCGGCTTTCTCGTCGTCGACGTAGGGCGCAGCTGCCACGGCAGGTGTCTAGCACGGATGGTACAACCCGCGGCATGCGTCGCACCTGCCTGTTCGTGCTGCTCGCCGCTGCCTGCCACAAAGCGCCCCCGGCGGGCGCCGAGGCCGACGCGCTGTGGGACCTCGCCCCCGACGGCACCGAGATGGGCATCGTCATCACGCCGCACGGCGTGGGCATGCTGACGAACGCGCTCACCGCCGCCCGCGCGCTCGCGGCCACGCCCGACTTCGCGCCGCTGAAGGAGCAGTTCGACGCGCTGACCGGCAACGTCGATGCCGGCCTCTCGACGACGCAGGGCTTCGCGGTGTTCGTGACGAAGGATGGCGTCGTCGGCGCGCTCCCGATCGCGAACCGCGACGCGTTCGTGTCGTCCAAGCACGGTCGCCTCGCCGCCGGCTCCGCGGCCGACACGATCAACGGCACCACGTGCAAGCCGCTGCGCGGCACGTACATCTGCGCGTCGAGCGACGCGATGTTCGAGCGCGTCGGCAAGGCCTCGCTGCGCGGCAAGGTCACGCTCGCCGGCTCGCGCGGCGACATCGAGCTGTACGCGCCTGGCCTCGACGCCTTCGGCGGCACCGGCGACCTCGCCGCCGTCGCGCACCTGTCGCCCGGGCAGATCGAGCTCGCGGTGCGCTGGGCGGGCACGCCCGGCGGCACGTTCGCAGGGCTCGGCAGCGCGTCCGCTCCGAAGGTCGATCCGACCGGCACGTCGGGGTTCGCCGCGCTCGATGTCTCGCCGTTCCTGAAGGATCTGCCCGACGAGCCCGTCGTCACCGGCGTCACGACCGGGCAGCTCGCGAAGGCGCTGAAGGGCCCGATCATCGCGACGATGCCGGCCGGCACGACCGACCTCCAGCTGCGCATGCCGCTCGCCGATCCGGCGCCCGTGCAGGCGCTGCTCGATCACTGCGACGACCTGCCGCTCGATCCGCGCCCGACGACGAAGGACGGCACGTGCCGGCTCTCGCTCGCCGTGATGTCGGACCTCGAGGTCGACGCGTGGGTCGAGAAGTCCGAGCTGCGCCTCGCGACGCACAAGGGCACGCCGCCGGCCGGTCAGGCGGGCGCGCTGACCGCGTTCGGCCGCCAGCTCGCCGCCGGCGACTGGACCGTCGCGTTCTGGGGCCGCGGCTCGATGATGGCAAACAAGGACGTCGCGCCGGCGAGCATGGACATCCCGCCCGCGGCCGCGATGATGACGCACGTGATGTCGCTCGTCTCCGAGGTCGGCGCCGGCGCGAAGATCGACGGCACCGGCCTGCGCCTGCAGATGCTCGTGCGCACGGTCTGGTCGAGCCCGCAGGGCGACAAGCTCGCGGCGATCAGCGCCTCCGATGTCATGCACGGCGGCTCGGCCGCCGCGCAGCTCGCGACGCCGGGCACGCCGTTCGCGGGCGACTACGCCGCGGGCCAGGGCGGGCTGATGATCCCCGCCGCGCTGCTCGGGCTCGGAGCCGGCATGATCGGCCCCGCGCTGATGACGCTCATTTCTCCGGAAGCAGCACTGCCTGGAACAGATTCTTCCGATCCAGGTAGCGCTTCGCCGACGCCTTGACGTTGTCGCTCGTCATCCGCTTCGTCACCTGATCCATGTCGAGCACGATCGCGGGGTCGTCGCCGAACCGGTAGGCGTTCGTGAGCCAGCCGCTCCAGAACGCGTTCTGGCGGAGCTGCGTCTCGCGCGTGCGCACGAACGTCTCCTTGACGCGGTTGAGGTGATCGTCATCGACGCCGTCCTTCGCGATCGCGGCCGCATCGTCGAACGCCGCCTTCACCAGCTCGTCGACGCGCTTCGGATCGCAGCCAAACCGGATCGAGAACGACCGCGCCTGGTGCGGCACGCGCTCGAAGTTGCCGCTCGCGCCGACGCCGTACACGCCGCCCTTGTCCTCGCGCAGGTCCTCGCGCAGGCGGATCGACAGCACCGAGCCGAGGATGAACAGGTCGCGCTCCTTGTCGCGCGTCCACGAATCATCCGAGTACATGTCGATGCGCACGCTCGCCTTCGGCTCCTGCCCGATCTTCCACTCCTTCTTCGTCACGCCGGTGACGCGGCGGATCCCGAGGTCCTTCTCCTTCTCGTGACGGCCCTTGCCCGGGAGGCTGGCGAGGTACGTCTCGACGAGCGGCTTCATCTGATCCGGCTTGACCGCGCCGACGATCACGAACGTGAAGTCGCTGACGTCGCTGAAGCGGTTCTTGTAGAACGCGAGCGCCTTGTCGAGGTCGACCTTCGCGATGTCCTCGGGCGCGGGGAACGTGCGGCGCGGGTTGTTCTTCCACTCCGCCTTCGCCGCGTCGCGCGCGAACTGGAACTGCGGATCGCGCATCTGGTTCGTCAGGTTCTCGGTCGTGTTCTGCTTCCACACCTGGAACTGCGCGGCGTCCTTGCGCGGCGCCGTGATCTCCAGGTTGATCAGCTGCATCATCGTCTCGAGGTCGCGCACGGAGCCGCGCGCGTCGATGCCCTCGGTCGTCTCGCCGATCTCCGTCGACACCTCGACCTGCTTGCCGGCGAGCACCTTCTGCAGCTGCTCGGCGTCGAAGTCGCCGACGCCGCCGATCCGCGCCAGCTCGTCGGCGAAGCGCGCGCTCGGGTAGTCCTTGTCGCTCGCCATCGCCTCGCCGCCCGGCGACGTCGCCGTGATCAGCACGTTGTCGGCCTCGAAGTCCGTCGGCTTGAGGATCACGCGCGCGCCGTTCGACAGCGTCCACTCCGTGATGCCGACCTTGTCGACCGTCTTTTCCTTGACGATCTTGCCCGGGGTCGGCGGCTTCGCCATCAGCGCCTGCGACGGCGCCTTGTCCTCCCACGCGGGCACGTCGCTCTTCTGGACCTCGTTGACGATCTCGAGCACGCGCTTCTGATCGGGCAGCGGCTTGCCATCCGGGCCGCTGATCAACACGACGCGGTTATCGGGGCCCGCGAACTTGCTGGCGAGCTCGTTGAGCTCGGCGACCGTGATCGTCGGCAGGATCTCCTTCGTCAGCTTCGCCTCGGCCTTGCGACCGATCATCAGCTCGTTCTCGAAGAAGTTGCGCGTGATCTCGTCGGTGAACTGGCGGCTGTCCGTCGTCTCCTCGGTGTCGGCCGCCTCTTCCATCGCGCGCGCCATGTTCGTGCGGGCGCGCTCGAGCTCGGTATCGGTGACGCCGTGCTTCTCGATGCGCACGACCTCCGTCATCAGCGCGCGCACGGCCTCCTCCGTCTTGCCGACCTTGACCTGCGCGAAGCGCTGGAACGCATCGACCGTGCGCACGACGGACGTGAACCCGCCGAACGCCGCGATGAACGGCGCGTCACTCTTGCGCGCGAGCGACGCGAATCGCTCGTTGAGGATCTCGCCGTAGAGCTGCTCGGCGATGATGCGGCGGTAGTCCTTGCGGCTCGCCTCGGGGCGATGTGGCACGAGGTTCTCGATCGTCAGCACCGTGCCCGTCATCTCGCGGTCGGTCTCGATCGAGACGCGCGTGCCGTTCACGTCGGGCATCCCGCCGCTCGGGCGCGGGCGCTCGATCTTCGGGTTCGCGAGCCCGCCGAAGCGCTGGGTGATCTCCTTCTCCATCGCCTCCGGATCGAAGTCGCCGACGGCAATGACGGCCATCAGGTCCGGCCGGTACCAGTCCTTGTAGAAGCGATACAGCGTGTCGCGCGGCGCCTTCTGGATGATCTCCGGCAGGCCGATCGTGATGCGATCCGCGTAGCGCGAGCCCTTGAACAGCACCTTCGCGTGCTTGTCGAACAGGCGCGCGTTCGCGCCGCGGCCGAGCCGCCACTCCTCGAGCACGACGCCGCGCTCCTTCGCGACCTCCTCGGGATCGTACGTCACGTCGCCGGCCCAGTCGCGCAGGATGTCGAGGCCCTTCTGCATGAACTCGGGCTTGTCGGTCGGAACCTCGAGCTGATAGACGGTCTGATCCCACGTCGTGTACGCGTTGAGATCGGCGCCGAAGCGCATGCCGATCGTCTCGAGGTACTTGACGATCGCGTCCTTCGGGAACCGCTTCGTCCCGTTGAACGCCATGTGCTCGTCGAAGTGCGCGAGGCCGCGCTGGTCGTCGTCCTCCTGCACGCTGCCGGCGTTGACGGCGAGCCACAGCATCGCGCGCTTCTCCGGCTTGTGATGCGGGAGGATGTAGTACGTGAGCCCGTTGGGCAGCGTGCCCTTCTTGACGGCGGGCCACAGCGGCAGCGGGGCGGCATCGGGATCCGCGGCGGGCGCGGTCGCGGGCATGCCCGCGGTGGGCGCGGCACTTCCCGACGGCGCGGGGGCCGGAGCGGCTGGAGGAGCAGACTTACCGCCGCACGCGACGAGCGCGGCGAGCACGAGCACGAGCAAACGTTTCATGCGCGGACATTGCCACGATCACGAATCCGGCGGTGACACGTTCGTCGCCTGGACGCTCTTGCCGTGCGCGCCGTAGAGATGGATGTAGCCGCCGGCGCCTCCCCCGCCGCCACCGCCGCCCTGCAGCGCGCCGCCCGGCGCTCCCGGCAAGCCGTCCCGGATCGCCCTCGACGAGCCGGCGCCGCCCGCGCCGCCCGCGCTCGTCCCCGTGCCGCCGCCCGTACCACCCGCCGCACCGACCGACGTACCGTCGTTGCCGTCGCGTCCCTGCGCCGTGCCGCTCGCGCCGCCTCCGCCTCCGCCGCCGTTCGCGACGAGCGCCGCGTTCACGTCGACGACGACCATGTCGGCATCGAGCACGATCATGCCGCCCGCGCCGCCGCCGCCGCCGCCGGGAAACTCCGATGCGCTCGCCGTCGACCCGCCGTAGCCGCGCTCGGCGTTCGCGTTGATCTTCCCCGCGATGTGGATCGTCCCCTTCGCGACGACGTACACCGCGCCGCCGCCGTGTCCTCCGCGCGCCTGCGGCGACGGCGTGCGCGCCCCTCCCAGGCCGCCGGGACAGCCGCCGTGCAGCTTCGCGGTGTCGAGGGGCGCCTGGCCGACCGCGCCCGTCGTGCTGCCCGCGCCACCCGCGCCGCCGGTCCCCGTGAAGCTCCCGCCCGCGCCACCGCCGGCGTGGTTGCTCGTCGCGCCCTGGGCCTCGCCGGCGAGCGTGTCGCACGGGCCGGTGTCGGCGCCCGCGCCCGGCGACGAGATGCCGCCGCCCGCGCTCGAGACGTCGATGAGGCCGGTGCTGCCGACGGTGAGATCGCCCGTCGACACGATCGCGACCGGGTTCGGCCCGACGATGCGCAGGTTGTCCTCGATGTCGACCTGCTGCGCGATGACGATGCACACCGGCGGTGAGCCGTCGCGCCACTGCGTGCACTGCGCGTTCGTCGTCGTGTCGATCGCGCGCGCCCCCGGGAGCGTCGCCGGCACGGTCATCGGG
>CAYUNM010000027.1:1864-12320 GCA_964446175.1 uncultured Kofleriaceae bacterium | reverse complement strand
GCATCGGCGCGGCTCTCGACATCGAACAGCGCGGCGAGCTCGTCCTCCTTCTTCGCCGCGTCGCGACGCCCCATCTCGATCAGCTCGGCCGCGAAGTCGCCGTCGAACAGCAGGTACGACAGCAGATCACTCTCGTGACGCGCCTCACCCTCCGCGAGCCGGTGGATCAGCCGGCGCGCGAGCACTCCCGTGACCTTCATCCGCCCCGAGGCGACGAAGTCCGCCGCCATCTCGCCGATATCCTCCGACGGCCGGATGTGCACGGCCTGGATCCGGCGCAGCGGCGCGCCTCGCAGGCGCACGAGCTCGTGGTTCATCATCTCCTCGAAGCGATCGCCGAACGACGCGTGGCCCGCCTCGAGGATCATGTTGATCCGCTGCATGCGCATCAGGTCGTACTCGGTGTGATCGAGCAGCAGCGCGTTGAGCGCCTTGCCCGCGAGGAACAGCGGCTTCGGGTACGCCTCGGCGCGCTCCTTCTGGATGGTCTTCGGCTCCTTGCCGACGTGGCGCAGCGAGATCAGGAGCAGGCGATCCGCGCCGAGCCGGATCGCGGGCGACATCGGCGTGTTCTGGCGCAGGCCGCCGTCGGTGAAGTACTCCTCGCCGATCTTCACGGCCGGGAACAGCATCGGGATCGCGGCCGACGCGAGCACGTGACGCGGCCCGATGCGCGCGGCGCGGTGGCGCACGAACGGATCGCGGCTCCACTCGCGCGGCACCGGCTCGCCGCTCGACAGGAACACGACCGTGTGGCCGGTGCCGACGTGCGTCGCCGAGACGCTGAACGCGTGCAGGTGGCGATCGCGCAGGTTGCGCTCGATGCCGCGCCACGGGATCACGCGGATCACGAACCGCTCGAGCCCGCTCGTATCGAGCAGCCCGCCATAGCGGAAGCTGCCGGGCGCGGGCGGCGGCGGCTCGCCACCGAGCATCATCTTCGCGGCGCGCATCAGGTCGCGCGCCTTGAGCGAGATCAGCTCCTCGATGCGCAGCGCCTTCCACGCGGCCGTGATCTGCTGCGCCTGGGTCTGCGGATCGCCCATCGTCGCGGCGAGGAACGCCGCGTTGATCGCGCCGACGCTCGTGCCGCTGACGATGTCGATCGGCACGTGTCGCCCGAGCCGCCGCGCGAGATCCGTGCGGATGTAGTGGAGGATCCCGGCCTCGTAGGCTCCGCGCGACCCGCCACCCGACAGGACAAAGCCGATCTTCGGTCGAGACCGAGGCGCTTGCACTGCCTCCATTCTCGCACAGCCTCGCAACCCTTCGCGAATCCACGTGCCAGACGGGCACGCGCAAGCTCCTGGTTTTGCTACGGCGTGGGACCGATCGGAGGAGCCAACGCGGCGTCGGGAACGAGCACGGGCGTCGGGGCCGGGGCGGCATCGACGGGGTTCGCCGCGGGCGGCGGATTGACGAGCACCGCGCCGGCGCCGGGCGCGGCCGACTCCGGTGACACGCCCGCATCCGTCTCCTCGGCGATCGGCTCCAGCCGCGCGTGGATCACGCCGCTCGTCACCGGCACGAAGCGATAGCGCGCGAGCGCGAAGCCCTTCAGGTCGAAGGTGAACTCGTGCTCGCGACCATCGGCGTCGCCGCCCCAGTACGCGGGCGTGGTGCCGACGACCGTGCCGTCGACCGCCGCGGTCGCGCCAGGCGGCGTGCTGCGCAGCGTGACCTGGATCGGCCGCGCCGCGCGGCCCGCGGTGCCGGCGGGCGCGACGTGCACCGGCTCCTCGTGCTCGATCGTGTGGCCGGCCGGTGAGGGCGGCGGCGGCGGCTTCGGTGCTTCCGCCTTCTGCTGCGGCGCGGCCTTCTCCGAGGAGCACGCCGCGATCAGGAGCACCAGTGCGAGCCGCACGGTGGTGCTATAGCACGCTACTTCGACTTCTTCGCCGCGGCCTTTTCGACTTTCGCGCGCTGGTCGTCCTGCAGCGCGTTGCGCGCCTTCACCCATGCGAGCAGGCGCGCCTTGCGGATCGCGTTCTCCTGCGTCGTCACGGCGTCGATCGCGGCGGACACCTGACCTTCATTCGATTTCGGATCCGCGAGCAGCGCCTTGAGCTTCGTCGACGCGGTGTCGAGCTCGTGCTGCGCGTGCGCGACGGCCTTGTCGCTGTCGGCGCGGATCTGGGAGATCTTCGCGCGCTGATCGACCGTCAGGTGCAGGTCGCCGAGATCGCGCACGGCGTCGTCGAGGTCGCCGTCGTCGTCGACGTCGGGCGGCTCGGGGATGTCGTGATCGTCGTCGTGGCTGCTGAACTTCCAGTTCTTGGCGAACTTCTGCGCCATGTCGCTGCCGAACTTCTCGCCCCACGCGTCCATGTCCTGACCGAAGTCGTCCATCTCGGAGCCGATCTCGTCACCGATGTCCCCGAGCTCGTCGCCGAGCTGATCGAGGTTGGACGCGTCGATGTGCGCGAGCTTCGTCTTGAGCTTGGTGCGCAGCTTCTCGAGCTTGTCGTGCATCTTCTTCTGGATCTCGGGCGGCACGCCGGGGTTGTTGATCCCCTTCATCGCGTTGTTGATCTGCTCGTCGACGAACTTGTCGATGCCGTCGATCGTGACCTTGCCGTCATGGACCGAGATGTTCAGGCCGCCCGGCAGCGCCGCGGGTGGCGCGGGCGGCGCGGGCGGAGCCGGCGGCGCGGGAGGCGTCGGCGCGTGCGCCTTGGCGGTGCCGGCCGCACCGACGTCGCTCGCGGCGGGCCAGAAGCCGGCGATCGCACGGCCGTCGTCGGCGTGAGCGCGGCCGAACAGCAGGCCGAGCGCGAGCAGCGAGGGGAGCGAGACGAGCTTCTTCATGGCTTGATTCCCTTGATGAGGTGCTTGTAGGGGGCGAGCTGCTGCTCGATCTCGCGCCAGTTGGCGGAGGCGTGAGAGCTGCGGCTCGTGCGGGCGACGCTGACGAGGAACTTCACGTCCTCGTCGACAGCCGCCGGTTTTTCCTGGTGCTGGGTCTCGGTCGCGGCCTTGTTCGCGTCGTCGAGGCGCGGCGAGGTCACGGCGACCGTCGGCTCCTCGGCGTGCCGCGTGAACAGCACGATGCCGAGCCCGGTCGCGGCCATGCACGCGGCGAGCGTCGCGGCGACGCGGCGACGGTGACGCACGACGATCCGCTTCTGCGCACCCGCGGTCATGCGCGCCGCGAACCCGATGCCGGGATCGGTGTCCTGATGGACTGCCGTCAGCTCGGTCGGCAATGCGGTCACCCGGCGACAGCGCGCGCACGTCTTGGCGTGCTCGGCCGCGTCACCCAGCGGCTCTCCGAGCGCGATGCGCTCGGCGACGATGTTACACAGCGGGTTCATCGGTGCTCCTCCATCAGGTCGCGTAGCTTGGCGAGGCCGCGTACGAGGTGCGTCTTCGCCGTCGCGAGCTCGACGCCGAGCATCTCGGCGATCTCGCCCACGGAGTGATCGTGTCCATAGCGCAGCACCAGCGCGGTGCGCTGCTGCACGCTGAGCTTGTCGAGGTGCTCGAACAGCGCGCCGAGCTGCTCGCGCGCCGCGAGCTCGACCGCGGGCGGCTCGGCCGGCGGCGAGTGCATGCGCTCCGCGATGTCCTCGGGCTGCTGCTCCTGCTTCGGCGCCGCATCGGCGCCATCGCCCTGTCCCGGCAACCAGCCGAGCAGCGCGCGCTTGAGGCGGCGGCGGCGAAGGTTGCGCAGGCACATCGTCGTGACGATGCGCAGGAACCACCCTGGCGCCGCGGCCGGATCGCGGAGATCCGCGATCGACTCGCAGGCGCGCGCGAGCGCTTCCTGCACGGCTTCCTCGGCCTCGGCGCGGTTGCGGAGCAGGTCGTAGGCGATGCCATAGCCCTTGCGTGCGGGGGCGCCTGCCAGCTCCGACAGCAGACGGCCGCGTGCGTCGGCGCGCGAGGCTGCCACGTCTAGTCTGGCTCCGGTAAGAGACATGTCTTGCACGCTGTACAGTTCGATCCGCGAGCGTGCACGCCGGTTGACACCCTACCTGACTGTGGTGCCCGGCCGCTGCGCGTGTGAACGCCCGGGTACGATGACAGCCGGGAGACATCCGTGGTTTCACATGGTTGCGCAGCGGCACGCCAGCTGCTGATGCGGCGGCCCATGCGTCGGTTGCTTCTGCTGTGTGCGGCCTGTGGATCCTCGCCGGGGCCGCGCGCGCCGCATGCGGAGGAGCCCCGCCTCGTGCCGAAGGTCCAGCAACAGACGTGGTACCGCGCGACGACGATCTGCGGCCAGGGCCCGTACGACATCGAGCTACCGACCGCGGGCTCGAGCTACGGCGAGGAGGTCGAGGTGATGCTGCACGCGCCGCACGCGGTCGCGCTGCACGCCGAGCTCGTCGCCGATGGGCAGTCGGTGCAGCAGACAACCTATGGTGGGACGCCCGCGAACGCGCGCTGCGTCGCCGACATGAAGGAGCGGCTCGCGCTGGCGCATGCGGGTGGCGGTGGCGGTGGCGGCACGCCGGTGCAGACCGGGACACTCGTCGTACCGGCACCTCCGACAACGCCGACGCTGTCGATCGAGACGAGCACCATCGTGCAGTACGAGGAGCTGCTGCGGTTTCGCGTGCCCGAGCACACCGCGCCGCACCTGACGATCCGGCTGTGGTCGGTCGAGCCGAACGATCTCGAGGGGGTGTTCTTCGGCGCGGCGGATGTCGTGTGGGCGCCGAACGTGCCGGAGCCGCAGTGGCAGGCGCATCTGAAGGCGCAGGAGGAAGCGTGGGCGAAGGCGCATCCCCCGCGCGTCGTCGTCGAGGAGCAGGAGGATCCAGCCGTCGCCGAGCGACGCGCCCGCGCGGAGCAGGAGCGGATGCGGCGCGAGCACGAGCGCGAGCTCGAAGAAGAGCGGCGGCGGCAGCTGCAGGCGGCGCTCGAGCTCCAGCGGCGCGAGGCGCGCGCGGCGTACTGCGCGGCGCACGCCGAGGATCGCGACTGCTGGGGCGCGGGCGGGCTGCGCGTGCACCTCGATCTGGAGGCGCACCGGCGCGAGGCGGCTGCGTACTGCGCGGGCCACGAGGAAGACGCGCGCTGCTGGTCCGACGAGGACTGGTCGCGGCGCCGCACCAAGTGGCACGCGCGCTTCGACGCGGCCGCCGCCGCGAGCACGTGTCAGCCGACCGGTGCGCCGCCGGCGCCGCAGAGCGAGTCGCAGCCGCCCGCGCTCAGCGAGCACGCGACGTGGCGCCCCGGCTACTGGCAGTGGACCGAGTGCACGTGGGTGTGGCTCGCGGGCCAGTGGCGCGTCCCCGACAGCGACATCATCGCCGACGCGACGACGAAGGCCTTGGCCGCACCGCCGCCGCTGCAGGTCGAAGCGCCGCCTCCGCCGCCCGTTCACGCTGCCGTGTGGACCGCCGGGTTCTGGCAGTGGAGTGGCACGACCTGGGTGTGGATCGCGGGGAGCTGGCAGCTGCCGCCGTCGGCGACGGTGACGTGGAAGCCAGCCGAGTGGCAGGCGCGCGGCGTCGTGCACGTGCTCGTGCCGGGAGGCTGGATCCATGTTCGCTAGGCTGGGTTTTTCGTTGCTGCTCTCGGGGTGCGCGACGGGCTGGATCGTCACGGAGGCGTCGGGCCAGCAGCGCCTGCTCGACGAGAACGTGCACGAGGTGCGCGTGCCGGAGCCGGGCGTGGAGGAGCACCTGACGGTCTCGCTGCAGCCGAACGCGACCGCGTTCACGTGCGCGGTGGATCAGACCGCGCCCGAGCGCGTGTATCACCAGGCGTTCCGCTACGGCTCGCGGTGGAAGAAGACGGCGGCCGTGATGTTCGTGCTCGAGGCGGCGGCCGGCGCGGCGCTGCTGCTCACGGCGGATCAGCAGCACGCGGAGAGCTACCTCTACGGCGGCTTCTTCGCGCTCGACGGCGCGCTGACGCTGCCGCTGATCTTCATCCCGCGCAAGGAGATCTACCGGACCGACGACACGGTGACGACGACCGCCGTGCGCGGGGATTGCCCCGACGGGCTGGCGGTGACGATCGGCGCCGATACGTATCCGGTCGATGCGGCGGGCAACGTCGGTGAGCTCGGGCGCGCGGCGCTCGCGGCGAATACGGCGCCGTTGCGCGTCAGCATCGCCGGGCAGCAGCGCGACCTCTACGTCGCGCCGGGCCGGCTCGCGAGCGTGACGATCCCCGTCGCGACGGGTGCGCTCACGTCGCTTGCACCGTGAAGCCGACGCGCGCGCCGCCGCCGGGGCGATCCGCGATCCACGCGCCGCCGCCGTGCGCGACCGCGATGCGCGAGACGAGCGCGAGCCCCAGGCCGAGGCCGCCCCCCGACGATGGCACGAACGCGCGAAACGCATCCGCGCGGCGATCGGCGGGCACACCCGGGCCGGCGTCGTCGACCTCGACGGCGATCTGCGGCCCGCGCCGCTCGACGCGCACGCTGACCGCGCCGCCGCCGTGCACGCGCGCGTTGTCGATCAGGTTCGCGACCGCGCGCCGCATCAGCGTCGGATCGACGCTCGCGTGCAGGTCGCCATCCGCGATGACCTCGACACCGTTCGCGGCGGTCGTCACGAGCTCGCCGAGATCGACGCTGCGCCGCTCGAGGTTGCCGAACTCGAGCCGGCTCGACGCGAGCAGCTTGCCGACGAGATCGTCGAGCATCAGGATCTCGCGCTCCATCTCGTCGAGTGCCTTCTTGTCGCCGGTGTCGCGCGCGGTCTCGACGAGCACGCGCATGTGACCGAGCGGCGTGCGCAGCTCGTGGGAGACGGCGGCGAGCAGCGCCTTCTGATCGTTGATCTGGCGCTGGATGCGCTCGGCCATCTCGTTGATCGCGCTGGCGAGGATGCGCATCTCGCCGCCCTGGTGCGTGGGCAGGCGCGCGTCGAGCTTGCCGTCGCCGATGTCGCGCGCGGCCTTGATCGCCATCAGCAGCGGCGCCGTCATCCGCCACGCGACCATGCCCGACATCAGCCCGAGCCCCACGAACGCGATCGGCACGTACCACCAGTGGCGGTTCCCCCACAGGTGCACGCCGGCCGCGACGCCGCCCGCGAACGCGATCGCGAGCCACGAGAAGATGCGACGCCGCGTCCGCGCCTGAAGCCACCACGGCATCCAGTGCGCGTGCGCGTGCTTGTGCCACATCTGGCGCTCGGCGTGCGCGCGGTGGTGTCGCTCGCGATGCAGATCGAGCTTCGTCTGCCCCGGCGAGAGCGAGAACACCTCGCAGTTGCCGAGCTTGACCTTGCCGACGATGCGCAGGCGCCGCGCGGCGGCCGTCGCGACGGGCTTGCGCCAGTCGGTGACGTTGCCCATCGCCGAGTCGACGTCGAGCTCGACGGCGAGATCCGGCGGCGCGATGATCTCGAGGTTGCCGAGCTTGACGTCGATCGAGAACGTCGTCGTGCCGTCCTCGAACGTCGCGTCGCGCAGGTCGAGCTCGCAGTTGCCCATCTTCACGCGGATCGGCACCTCGCGCGGCACCTGCCACGGCCCGCGCCGCTCGATGGATCCCATGACGACGCGGATCATTCCGGCGTCTCCTTCGCGAGCGTGTAGCCGACGCCGCGCACCGTGCGGATGCGAGCCGCCGCGTCGTCGCCGAGCTTCTTGCGCAGCCGCGAGATGTGGACGTCGACGGCGCGCTCGCCGACGCTGACGTCGCCGCGGCCCGCGAGCTCCATCAGGTTCGCGCGCGGCACGACGCGGCCGGCGCGCCGCAACAGCGCGATCAAGAGATCGATCTCGAGGCCGGTGAGCTCGACGGGCTTGCCGTCGACGGTCGCCTCGCGCGAGCCGGTATCGACGGTGATGCCGGCGGCGGCGAGCTTCTCGCTGACCGCTTCGGGCGCGGCGCGGCGCACGACCGCGCGCAGGCGTGCGAGCAGCTCGCGCGGCGAGAACGGCTTGCCGACGTAGTCATCGGCGCCGAGCTCGAGCCCGACGACGCGATCCGCCTCGTCGCCGCGCGCGGTCAGCATGATGACGGGCACGCGATGGCCGGCGTCGCGGATCTTGCGCAGCACGCTGAGGCCGTCGAGGCCGGGCATCATGACGTCGAGCAGCACGGCATCGAACGCGTTGCCCGCGAGCTGCGCGAGGCCCGCCTGCCCGCCGGGCGCGTGCACGAGCGTCACGCCTTGCGGTGCGAGGTAGCCCACGAGCAGCTCGGCGAGCCGCGCGTCGTCGTCGATCAGGAGCACGCGCACGGGACGATCATACGCGGTAGGGGCTGCCGCCGCCGCGACGCCACCAGCCATGATCGAGGAAGTCCGCGACCTGCTCGCGCTGACGCTCGTCGAGCAGGCCATGGATGTTGCGCAGGGCGTCGGTGACGGCGCCGCGCGCCTCCGTCGTGGCCGCATCGACGCGGCCCATGACCGCGCCGAGCGCCGCGTCGTCGAGGATGGGTCCGCGGAGCGCCGCCGCGAGGTCGGGGCGCGCGTCGCGAAGGCCGCTCTTGGCGCCGCGCAGGCGGTCGCGCAGCCGATCGACCTCGGCGACGATCGCGCGCTCCTGGGCAGGCGTCGCGTCGAGGCGCGAGAGCGCCATGTAGAGGCCGCGGCGTCCGAAGCCGCCGCCGAAGTGATCGTGGTGGTGCCAGCCATGCCAGCCGTGGCCGCCGTAGCCGCCGTGGCCGCAGTACCCGCGGTGACAGCGCCTCGCGTGGCGCGCGGCCGCGAAGCCCAAGATTCCAAGTCCGAGTGCGAGGCAGATCATCGAAGTGCTCCTTTCACGAACCCAGGATGGGAGCCGCGTGTTTCGCCATCGGACGCGCGTCTGTGAAGAAACCTTGCAGCGGTAGGTGGCCGATGTCCGGCCGGATTTCGGCCGGCCGGCCGGACACGCGCGCGTAACCACGCGTGCTCCCGCCCGTCGCGGGTTGGCGCGAGGCGTGCTGTTGCGGCTGGCATGGTCGCGCGAGTGCGTTCGTGCACGCTCGTCGGCATCGACGCGGTGGCGGTCGATGTCGAGTGCGGTGTGGTCGCGGGCCAGCTCCCCACGTTCAACGTCGTCGGCCTCCCCGCGCCGTCCGTCAAAGAAGGCCTCGTCCGCATCCGCAGCGCGCTCAAGGCCGCCGGCCACGCGCTGCCGCTCAAGCGCGTCACGATCAACCTCGCGCCCGCCGATCTGCGCAAGCCGGGCAGCGCGCTCGACCTGCCGACCGCGCTCTCGATCCTGATCGCGGACGAGACCTACGCGGGCACCGAGCTCGATCGCCTGCTCGTGCTCGGCGAGCTCGGGCTCGACGGCTCGATCCGCAAGGTCCACGGCGTCCTCGCCGCCGCGATGCTCGCGCGCGATCTCGGCCTGCGCGGTGTCCTCGTACCGGACGCGTGCGCGGCCGAAGCACTGCTCGTCGAGGACATCGAGGTCTACGGCGCGCGCCACCTCCGCGAGGTGATCGAGGCCTTCCAGGGCGGTCCGCTCCCACTGCCCTCGCGCGCATCCACGCGCCGCAAGCGCCGCCGCGCCTTCAACGTCGACATGTCCGATGTGCGCGGCCAGCCCTACGCACGCCTCGCGATCGAGATCGCGGTCGCGGGCGGCCACAACCTGCTGCTCTCCGGGCCGCCGGGCACGGGCAAGTCGATGCTCGCCCGCCGCATCCCGACCGTGCTCCCCACGATGACGCGCGCGCAGGCGCTCGAGACGACCAAGATCTACTCGTCGGTCGGGCTCGCCACCGGCCTCGTCGAGGACCGGCCGTTCCGCGCGCCGCACCACACGATCTCGAGTGCCGCGCTCCTCGGCGGCGGCGCCAGCCCGCACCCGGGCGAGATCTCCCTCGCTCACAACGGCGTCCTCTTCCTCGACGAGCTCCCCGAGTTCACGCGCGGCACGCTCGAGGCCATGCGCCAGCCGCTCGAAGACCGTCAGATCACGGTCGCGCGCGTCAACGGCACGATCACGCTCCCCGCCTCCTTCCTGCTCGTCGCCGCCGCCAACCCGTGCCCGTGCGGCTGGCTTCACTCCGGCGTCGTCACGTGCAAGTGCAGCCTCTCCGCGGTCGCCCGCTACCGCGCCCTCCTCTCCGGCCCGCTCCTCGACCGCATCGATCTCCAGGTCTACGTCAAACCCGTCGCGCTGTCCGAGCTGCGCGACGAACAGCCCGGCGAGCCCTCCTCTCGCATGCGCGACCGCGTGCGCGAAGCCCGCGCGCGCGCCGAGCACCGCCTCGCTCCCTGGGGCATCTCGTGCAACGCCGAGATGACGACGAACGTCCTCCGCACCACGTGCAAGCTCACCGATGCGTGCGAGCACACGCTCGCCGCCCTCGTCGTCGAGCGCAAGTCGCTGAGCGCGCGCGCGATCGATCGCATGCTCAAGGTCGCCCGCACGCTGGCCGACCTCGAAGGCACGGACGCGATCTCCCCCGACCACCTCAAGGAAGCGGCCGGCTTCCGCGCGGTCGATCCGATCACCGAGCTCGACGACCCGTTCGACGACGACGAGCTCGAACGCCGCACGGGCGCGCACCGCGCCCACGCCGCCGCCGGCCCCC
>CAYUNM010000027.1:0-1764 GCA_964446175.1 uncultured Kofleriaceae bacterium | reverse complement strand
CGCCGCCGCCAGCCCCCTCGCCGCCGCCGGCCCCCTCGCCCCGGCCGGCGCCTCGCTCGCACCCCCCAGCCCAGACGCCACGTCAGTCCCCATCCCCGACGGAGCCACGCCATGAGTCCACTCGCCACCGCCATCTACAGGCAACTTCGCCGCCGCCTGCGCCACGCGGAGCCGGACATGACCTACGCGGAGCTCGCGCAAGGCCTCGACTATCGCCACGCGACCCACCCGCGCAGCCCCAAGCTGCACGCGGCGCTCACCGAGGTCACCGAAGCGTGCAGGCGCGCCGGGCTGCCGTGCCTGCCGGCGATCGTGTGCCGCGCCGACAACCACCGGCCGAGCACCGGGTACTACGCGGTCGCGCACCCGCGCGCCGCGACGGCGGAGGCGCAGGTCGCCGCGTGGGAGCGCGAGCACGCGCGCGTGATCCGCGAGGCGACGAAGTTCCCGACGTCGCTCGAATGATCAGCTCGCGCTCGCACCCGAACACCCGCCCGCCCTCGCGCCCGTGTACCCGCCCGCCCTCGCGCCCGTGTACCCGCCCGCCCTCGCGCCCGTGTTTGTTCGAACCGCGGCGCACACCCGCCCGCCGCCGTGCAGATCCCCCTCGCGAGGGTGGGGGCCTACGACATCCGTCATTACATCGTAATGACGCCTCTGGTGGGAGGCCCGCGATACGAGCATTGCAGCGCGTTGACCGGTCCGGCGGGACACCCCATGAGGTCCGCGTCAGGTCCGCGTCCGCGCCTCGTCTGGCGCGTCCGAGTACAGTCGGCGCATGAGCACGCGCGGCGGTCGTGATGCGATGCCGGAGTGGATCGAGCCGATGGCCGCGACACTCACGCACGAGCGGTTCGCCGGGCCGGAGTGGACATTCGAGCACAAGGTCGATGGCATCCGGTTGCTCGCGTTCAAGCGCGGCGGCGGCAGCGGCAGCGGCAGCGGCAGCGGCAGTGGCAGCGGCAGCGGCAGCGGCAGCGGCAGCGCGGTCGAGCTGTACTCGCGCAATCATCTGGCGCAGGACGTACCGGCGGTGGCGCGGGCGGTCGCGGCGTTGCCGTGTGACGAGCTGATCCTCGATGGCGAGCTCGAGTGGGACGGCAGCGCGTACACCGTGTTCGACGTGCTGTGGCGCGATGGTGTCGATCTGCGCGAGCGGCCGCTCGAGGAGCGGCGTGCGGTGCTGGCGGAGCTGCCGTTGCGGCCGCCGCTGGTGCGCGTGGCGGTCGTGGAGGACGCGGCGCCGTGGGAGCGTGCGGCGCGCGAGGGCTGGGAGGGCGTGATCGCGAAGCGGCGCGGGTCGACGTACGAGTCGCGGCGGTCACCCGCGTGGCTGAAGATGAAGATCGAGGCGACGCAGGAGCTCGTGGTCGGCGGGTTCACCGATCCGCGCGGCAAGCGGAAGGGATTGGGCGCGCTGCTCGTCGGGTATTACGAGGGTGACGAGCTCGTGTTTGCGGGCAAGGTCGGGACGGGGCTGGATACGGCGGGGCTGGTCGCGCTGCGCGAGCGACTCGATGCGCTGGTGCAGGAGGCTTGTCCGTTCACGCGCGGGACCGGGCTGCCGCGGAGCGCGCGGCACTGGGTGCGGCCGGAGGTCGTCGTGCAGGTCGCGTTCATGGAGTGGACCGGGCACGACAAGCTGCGGCACCCGCGGCTCGTCGGTGTGCGCGGCGACAAGGCCGCGCGCGAGGTCGTGCGCGAGCGCTGAGCGCCGCGCGGGGAGCGCCGCGCGGGGGGAGCGCCGCGCGGGGAGCGCCGCGC
>CAYUNM010000026.1:0-105875 GCA_964446175.1 uncultured Kofleriaceae bacterium | reverse complement strand
GATTCCGAGCACGCAGGCCGCACGCGTGATGGACGCGCTCGACGACGACCAGGGCATTTAGCCGCGAACGCTCGCGATCTTGTTCGTGTTACGATCCGCGGCCATGAAGTTATTGGCGGGAAAGCGAGTGCGTGCAGTGATCGTGACGCTGGGTGGCGTGGGTGCGGCGTGTGGATCGGTGACGAGCAACAAGCCTGATGCGGCGAAGGGCAGTGATGCCGCGACGCACGACGGTCCTGGCACGACGGACGCGGCGGCGAGCTGCAACCCGACGGGCACGTTCGGTACGCCGGTGCTCGTGGCGTCGCTGAATACGACCGGCGACGAGGGCGCCCCGAGGTTCACGGCCGACGAGCTGCAGGCCGTGCTCAACCGGACGAACGCCGGCAGCAGTGACTCCGATCTCTACAGCGCGGACCGCGCGAGCACATCGGCGGCGTTCGGGTCGGCGGTGCTCATGTCGGCCGAGAGCTCGACGAGCCAGGACTACAACCCGACGCTCACCGGTGACGGCCTGACGCTGTTCTTCGACTCGACGCGCGCCGGATCTCACATCTACGTCGCGACGCGCTCGTCGACCGTCGCGTCCTTCGGTGCACCGTCGCTCGCTGCGAACATCAACTCGGGCTCCGCGGACGTGCAGCCGTTCATCACCGAGGATGGACAGGAGCTCTGGTTCACGTCGAACCGTCCCAACGGCCTCGGCCTCTACGACATCTATCGCGCGGCGAAGACGGGAAACGCTTTCGGAACCCCGGAGGCCGTTGTCGCGCTGAACTCCGCCAGCGACGAGATTCTTCCCGTGCTGAGCGCCGACAAGCTCACCGCGTATTTCGCCTCGGATCGCGGAGGCAATACGGACATCTGGATGTCCCATCGCTCGACCACGGCGGACGGCTTCCCGACGCCGACCGTCGTGACCGAGCTGAGCTCGACCGCGATCGACTATCCGGGGTGGATCTCGCCGGATAACTGCCGGTTCTACTTCGCGTCCAACCGCGGCGGGAACTACGACGTGTACGTCGCCACGCGACAGCCGTAGCGGATGAAGTTGCCTGGTTCGCGGCGGCGGCCCATCCTTGAGGTGTGATCGCGGGCCTCGTCGTTGCTCTCGGCGTGCTCAAGCCGGCGGATGCCGTCGCGCCGACGCCGAAGATGCAGGTCGCGGCGCACAAGGGCGAGCTCGTCGTGCTGACGCCACCGGCGGGCACGGCGCCGGGCGGCGAGGTCACGGTCGTGCAGCCGCTGATCGGGATGATCGGCTACGCGAAGGTCGATGCAGGCAAGGCGCAGCTGCCGTACTTCTTGCTCGATGCGCGTGACGGCGAGGACGGCGTGCTCGTGCTCGCGGGGCACGTCGAGCCGCGGCTCGTCACGGCGACGAAAGCGGATGTCGCCGCGATCGACGCGGCGCTGCTGCGCGACGAGGTGCTCTCGCACGTGAAGCGCTCGATCAACGGGACGGAGATCGGGGCGGTCGACGTCGATGGCGATGGCGCCGCCGACTACGCCGTGACGTACGGCTGCAACGCGTGGGGAGATGGGTCGTGTCAGTCGCGAGGGCAGTTCTTCCTCGCGAGGGCCGGCACGCGCTGGGTCGAGATCGAGTAACCTGGCACCCAGATGGGTGCCGCGCTGGTCTTGCTGCTGGTCGGGCTCGGCGCGATGGCGGCGGGCGTGCTGGTCGGCCGCTACTACGTGCCCGACGATCGGCAGCTGCGCCGCACCGCGCGCCACGCGCGGTCGTACATGCGCGCGGTGAGTCACCTGATCGCGCGCGACACCGAGACCGTCGTCGACGAGCTGCGTGCGGTCGTCGAGGAGAACATCGAGGACGTCGAGCCGTACTTCGCGCTCGGGGCGCTGTTCCGCAGCCGCGGCGAGCACGAGCGGGCGATCCGCGTGCACCAGGCGCTGGCGCTCCGCGAGCGCGACAAGCGCCGCCTGCAGACGCGCGCGCTGTACGAGCTCGGCCTCGACTTCCGCGCTGCCGGGATGCCCCGCCGCGCGACGAAGGCGATGGAGGAGGTCCTGCTCGCCGACCCGGGCCACGAGGGCGCGCTGCGCTCGCTCGCGGCGCTGTACGAGGAGCAGGCGCGGTTCAGCGAGGCGGCTGGGCTGTGGCAGCGGCTCGGTAAGCGACGCGGCGAGGATCTCTCGGCGCGCGAGCACCACATGCTCGTCGCGGCGGCGCAAGCCGCGCTCGGCCGCGAGGATCTCGAGAGCGCGAAGCACTTCTTGAAGAGCGCGCAGAAGCTCCGCGAGACCGCGCACTGGTATGCGGCGGCGGCGGAGCTCGCCGCGGCGCGCGGGAATCACGCGGGTGCGAAGGAGCGGCTGCGCCAGGCGCTGATCGCGGATCCGGCGCTCGCGCCGCACCTGCTGCCCGGGCTGATCGCCGCCGAGGAGGCGATCGATCGCGGCGAGCAGAAAGACGATGCGGACGACGACGCGCCGCCGACCACCGCGCTCGCGCTCGCCGAGGGCACCGCGCCGGAGACGCTGCCGCTGGTGCCCGCGCAGAAGCCCGCCGGCACGGTCAGCGAGCGCGTGCTGAAGACGCTCACCGAGGTCGAGCAGCAGACCGGCCCGCGGCTCGAGCTCGCGTTGATCCGGGCGCAGCTCGCGCCGAGGATGAAGGGGCCGGAGCTCACGTCCGGGCCCGGGGGCGCCCGCACGCACGAGGAGCTGACGCGCGAGCTCGCGGCAAAGTTCCCCGATGCGCTCGCGGCGCGGGTCGCGGCGGCCCGGCTCGCGCTCGCCGAGGGCGACGCGCAGAGTGTTCGCACCGCGCTCGAGGTGCTCGCGGGCGAGCAGGGCGCGCTGGCGTGGGCGCTGCGCGGCCGCTGGCAGTGCGCGCACTGCGGGCACCGGCCGGGGCCGTTCTCGTGGCGGTGCGGCAACTGTCGTCGCTGGGGCTCGTTGCGCATGGAGACCGGCATCGAGCCGCCGCCGCTGCCGCCGCGCGATCGTCGCGCCGAGCCGCGCGTCTCGCGCGCCGAGGGGCTGCTCGGTACGTCACCTGACCTCTCGCTCCCCTCACCGACGCTCGACCCCGGCCTGACCGAGGAGGAGCTCGCGCGGGCAGGGTCGCGGCGCTCGTTATTGAACCGCGTCGGCGGCTGGTTCTCGGGCGTCTGGCGGCGTAGTCCTTAGGCATGGCCGAGCAGCGCCTTCGGTTCCTCGCGGACGCGAGCATCCTGCTCGCGAGCTCGCTGGACCTGAAGGCGACGCTGCAGCAGCTCGCCGAGCAGGTCGTGCCGCGGTTCGCGGACTGGTGCACGATCGCGGTGCTCGACGAGGACGGCCGGATGCGCCGCGTCGCGGGTCACCACCGCGATCCGAGCAAGGCACCGGCGATGAAGGCGTACCTCGCGGGCTTCCCGCCCGACCTCCATCGCACGTCCCCGATGACGTCGAGCGTCGGTGCGGGCGTGAGCTTCTTCGCGCCGAAGCTGACCGAGGAGATGGTCGTCGCGCACGCGCAGGACCCGGCGCACCTCGCGATCCTGCGCGAGCTCGGCCTGACGGCGACGATCGTCGCGCCGCTGCTCGTGCGCGGCCAGTCCGTCGGCGCGATCTCGCTGTGCATGAGCGGCTCGCAGACCTTCGACGAGCTCGATCACCAGCTCGCGCGCGAGCTCGGCGGGCTGATCGGCCTCGCCGTCGACAACGCGCGCCGGCTCGATGCCGAGCGTCGCGCCCGCGAGCGCGCCGAGCGCGCGGAGGCCGCGAAGGACGAGTTCCTCGCGATGCTCGGCCACGAGCTGCGCAACCCGCTCGCGCCGATCGTGTCGGCGCTGGATCTGATGAAGCTGCGCAACGCGGCGCCGACGCGCGAGCTCGGCGTGATCGAGCGCCAGACCAAGCACCTCGTGCGCCTCGTCGACGATCTGCTCGACGTGTCGCGCATCGCGCGCGGCCTGCTCACGCTCGACAAGAAGCCGGTCGAGACGGTCGACGTCGTGCAGCACGCCGTCGAGATGACGGAGTCGCTGATCTCGGCGCGCCAGCAGAAGCTGACGCTCGCGGTCCCACCGGGGCTCGTGCTCGACGCCGACCCCGAGCGCATCGCGCAGGTGCTGACAAATCTCCTGACGAACGCGACGAAGTACACGCCGATCGAAGGCGCGATCGAGCTCGCCGCGCGCGCCGACGGCGACATGATCGTCATCACCGTGCGCGATAGCGGCGCGGGCATCGCGCCCGAGATGCTGCCGAAGATCTTCGACATGTTCGTGCAGCAGCGCCAGTCGATCGATCGCGCCGGCGGCGGGCTCGGGCTCGGTCTGACGATCGTCAAGAGCATCGTCGAGGCGCACGGCGGACGGATCGAGGCGCGCAGCGCCGGCACGGGACGCGGCAGCGAGTTCGAGCTGCGTCTACCGGCGTCGCGGGCGAAGGCCGAGCCAGAGCCGGCGCGCGCGAAGACGCCGACGAGCGTGCTCGTCGTCGACGACAACGAAGACGCGGCGATGCTGATGGCGGACTCGCTCGAGCGCGCTGGCTACACGACGCGCGTCGCGCACGATGCGGGCGAGGCGATCGCGCTGGTCCGCGAGTGGCGTCCGCGCGCCGCGATCCTCGACATCGGCCTCCCCGTGATCGACGGGTACGAGCTCGCGCGACGTTTGCGTGCGCAGCCCGGCCTCGACAAGCTGTTCCTCATCGCGCTGACCGGTTACGGACAGGCCGCCGATCGCGAGCGCGCACTCGCTGCCGGGTTCGATCACCACCTGGTCAAGCCCGTCACATCGGCCGCGATCCGTGCCGTGCTCGATGCTATACCGCCCTCACCATGAGCACGGGTGAGCCACCGAGTGAGGGCGTACCGCGCACGCCGGAGTCGGGACCGACGGTCGGCCGCACGCGCTCGCGCGATACGTGGTTCGGCCCGGAAGCACCGTCGCGGAAGTTCCTGTCGCGCTGGGGCCTCGCGCTGTTCGTCGTGCTCATGCTGGTGCTCGGCCGCGCGGTCCTGCTGCCGTTCGTGTTCGCCGGGCTGATCGCGTACATCCTCGCGCCGATCGTCCAGCGCATGAGCGAGCGCAAGAACGGCACGCGCCGCATGCCGCGCGGCCTCGCGATCATCTTCTGCTACATCGTGTTCCTCGCCGCGGTCACCGGCTTCATGTTCCTGCTCGTGCCGCGCCTCTCGCGCGACGTCGCGCGCCTCGCGCACGAAGCCGGCCCCACCGCGCAGCGCATCGACAAGGAATACGTGCCTCGCGTCGCGCACTGGCTCGAGGAGCGGTTCCCGTCGCTGAAGGTCGTCAAGTCGGCGCCCGAGGACCAGCCGATCGTCAAGGACATCCAGCCGCCGCCCGGCACCGCGGTCGTCGTGACGCCGATGCCCGACGGCGAGTACGCGCTGACGCTGACGACCAACGGCGTCGACATCAAGCCCACGCCCGACGGCGGGTTCCACGTGCAGGCGCTCGAGGCGCCGCCCGCCGCCGTCACGCTCGAGGACAAGCTGCGCGGCTACGTCAAGAAGGGCCTGATCGGGCTGCAGAGCAAGCTCAACGACGTCGTGCGCGTGCTGCAGGACATCATCACCGGCTTCATCCGCGGCATCTTCCTGTTCTTCTTCACGCTGATGATCGGCGCGTTCATCCTGATCGACATCGAGAAGGTCCACGCGTTCCTGCGCAGCCTGTTCCCGTCGAACGTGCGCGAGGACTACGACGTGATCATCGCCGGCATCGATCGAGGCCTCTCGGGCGTGATCCGCGGGCAGCTGCTGATCTGCGTGATCAACGCGTGCCTAACCTACATCGGCCTGATGGTGTTCGGGGTCAAGTACAAGTTCATCCTCGCGATCGTCGCGGGGCTGATGTCGCTGATCCCGATCTTCGGCTCGATCCTCAGCAGCATCCCGATCGTGATCGTCGCGCTCGTCTCCGGCGACCAGGGCATCGACGTCTTCCGCGGCGTCGCGATGGTGCTCTGGATCATCGGCATCCACTTCCTCGAGGCGAATCTGCTCAACCCAAAGATCATCGGGACCGCCGCGAAGATCCATCCGGTCCTCGTGATCTTCGCGCTGTTCCTCGGCGAGCACAGCTACGGCCTCGTCGGCGCGCTGCTCGCGGTCCCGATCCTGTCCGCGATCCAGGTCGTGTTCATGTACTTCTATCGCAAGCGCTGGAAAGACGCCCCGCGCCCGACGACCGGCCCGATCAAACCGACGACGGAGCCCGCGATGCCGCTCCCTCCGACCCGATCGTGATCTCCGTCGCGTTGAACGGCACGCCCTTGGGTGGTACGCACAAGAGGATGACCCGCGCGGGTGCCTTGCTCGTCGTGCTGGCGCTATGTGCCCCGGCGGCGGCGCAGCCCGTGGATCCGTACGGCGGCAGCGGCGCGACCCACGATCCGGTGCTCGACGAACAGATCGCGGAGCAGCTCGTCTCGCGCGCGCAGGAGCTGATCGACGCCAAGCTCTGGGTCGACGCGAAGCAGCTCGCGGTCGAAGCACTCGTGCAGAGCCCGAAGGGCAACGCCGCCGAGCGCGCGCGCTACATCATCAAGCTCGTCAACCAGCAGCTCGGTATCTCCGACGACCAGCCGCAGCAGGCACCGCCGCCGACCGACCAGCCGTCCACCGCCCCGATCACCGACCAGACCGCGCCGCTGCCCGCCGCGCCGCCGCAACCCGAAGGCGGCCAGCATCACGACGGCCAGCTCGCGGCCACGATCCACGGCGGCTTCATCGGCGCGCTCCTCGGCGCGACGATCGGCGCCGCGGCCGACAACGACCACCCACAGAACGGCGCGATCCCCGTCGGCCTCGCCGGTGCGATCGGCGGCGCCCTCCTCACGCAGAAGCTCGTCGGCCACAAGCTCGACGAAGCCCAGGTCCGCACGGTCGGCTCCGGCACGATCTGGGGCGCGGTCGCCGGCGGCTTCCTCGCGGACGCGATCCAGGGCAGCAACGGCGGCAGCGCGACCGCTCCGATCATCCTGCTCGGCGGCTCGATCGGCATGGTCGCGGGCGGTGCGGGCGGCGCACTGCTCGCCAAGGACCACCGCCTCACGCGCGGCGACGTCGCCCTGGTCGACACGTTTGCCGGCATCGGCACGCTCGGCGGCCTCACGATCGGCATGCTGATGCAGCCCGCGCAGGGCGAGGCCTACTCGCTCAACGCGGTGATCGGCGGCGCCGCGGGCGTCATCACCGGCCTCGTGATGGCCCCGAAGACGAACACCACCCCGCGCCGCATGCTGCGCGTGGCCGGCCTCTCGCTCGCGGGCGGCGCCATCCCGTTCGCACTCTACGCCGCGATCCGCACCAGCTCCTCCACCGCCGACGAACGCGTCACCGGCGCGCTCGCCTCGGCCGGCCTGGTCGGCGGCGCGTGGCTCGGCTTCTACCTCACGCGCCACATGGACGAAGGCCTCGACGTCCCCGACGGCCCCGCGCCCAAGAAGGACGACGCACCTCCGGCGGTCGTCACCCGCAGCTCCGATGGCAACTGGCGCCTCGGCGGTATCGGCATGCAGCCGACGCTGCTCTCGCCGGAGCACGGCATGACGTTCACGCTCGCGGGCGCCGCGTTCTGAGCGCTACGGGCGGCGGACGCGGAACACGAACGCGGCGCCGAGGCGGACATCCTCGTAGTCGGCGAAGCCGATGCGCTGCAGCCAGGCGCGGAGCTCGCCCGGCTCGAAGCGGCGGATGCCGGCGGCGCGCGCGGTCAGCTTGCCGACGAGGGACGGGGCTTCGGCGAACGTCGAGCCGACGTAGATGCCGCCCGGCCTCAGGACGCGGCGCACCTCGCGGAACACGAGCTCGGGATCGTCGTAGGCGTGGAGGGCGCCCGCGTTGTTGACGCCGCCGAAGGCGCCGTCGACGAAGGGCAGGGAGTGGGCGTCGCCGCGGACGAGGACGGCGTTCGTGTAGCCGGCGGTGCGCTCGGCCGCGACCTCGAGCATCGCGCGCGAGATGTCGAGGCCGACGACGAGGGCGCCGGGGGCGGCGGCGGCGAGCGCGCGGACGAACGCGCCCGGGCCGCAGGAGAGATCGAGCCAGGGGCCGGGCCGCTCGTCGAGGCCGAGCGAGTGCTTGTGGATGAACAGCTCGCCGGAGATCCCGCCGACGGCGGCGCCCGCGCCGGAGCCCGCGAGCATGCGGACGAACGTCGGGCGCCAGACGCGGTCGTAGATGCGGGCGACGAGGTCCGACTCCATCAGGCGCTGCTCGGTGGAGCCGGCGGTGGGCTCGCCGGCGACGGCGACGTCGATCAGGTCGAGGACGCCGTGGATGTGCGCTTGCGGCTCGAGGCCGCAGGCGTGGCAGCGCGGGTTGCGCAGGTTGGAGAACGGGGCCGGCGCGCGGCAGCGTGGGCAGGACAGGATCGGCAGAACGGCAGGATCCACGTCTGCCGTTGTATCGCGCGGTTGAATCGAGAGGGGGATTTAGGTACGACGCGAGCATGAGAACCTGGCTCGCGGTGGGGCTGTCGCTTGCGTTGGGCGGTAGCGCGATGGCGGCGCCTGCAAAGGGTGCCGCGAAGGCCGGCGCGAAGAGCAAGGCGAAGTCCGACCTCGCGCCGGCCGTGACGGCGCTCAACGGGACGGGCATCGAGGAGGCGGCGAAGGCCGCCGACGAGCTCGGTGCCTCGGCGGATCCGGCGGCGCACGATGCGCTGCTCGACGCGCTCGCGTGGGGCTTGCCGCCCGCGGTCGCGGTCAATGCGATCGCGGCGCTCGGCCAGCATCCGGCGCCGCCCGACGTCGCGGCGCTCAAGCGGTATGCGGGGCACCACAACCAGAGCGTGCGCAGCGCGGCGTTCGCGGTGCTCGCGATGTATCCGTCGCCCGAGGCGCATCAGATCGTGCTCGGTGGGCTGCACGACGCGGCGGGGAACGTGCGCGGTGCCGCGGCGGCCGCGGCGGCAAAGGGACACATCCGCGAGGCGATCGAGCCGCTGTTCGCGCTGCTCGCGCGCGGCGAGGAGCCGGCGTCGCGGGCGCTCGCGGCGATGGCGGATGCGGATCTCGCGCGCAAGATCGGCGACCAGTTCGGCAAGGTGCCGGATGCGGCGCTCGCGCAGTGCATGGGGCTGATCCTGAAGCGCGCGGACTTCGGGCCCGATGATGCGCGCGTCGAGATCGTGCGCGCGCTCGGCAAGATCCAGGACAGCGCGGCGCTCAACGCGCTCAGCGACTACGTCGACGCGACGCCGAAGAACCCGCCGCGCCAGTCACGCGAGGAGGCGGCGAAGATGGTCGAAGCGCGCCTCGGTGGAGGTGCGAAGTGAAGAAGCTCCTGCTGCTCGCCGCGCTCGTCGCGTGCGGCCCGAAGTCCGGTTTCCGGCTGACCTCGATGAACGACAACGACCGCGGCCAGCTCACCGCCGCGCTGTCGAAGCGCCAGCTGCCCGAGCAGGCGTCGCCGACGAATGCGGCCCGCGCGCCGCGCGTGTTCGTCGTCGAGGCGGGCTCGCCCAGGACGATCGTCGCGTTCGATCTCGCGAGCGCGCAGACGCTGTGGAAGGCCGATGCGGACGTGCAGTCGAAGATCGCCGTAGGCGGTGACTTCATCGTCGAGCGCGAGGGCTCGGCGCTCGTCGCGCGCGATCAGCAGAAGGGCAGCGTGCGCTGGAAGGTCGACCTCGGCGGCGAGCTCGTCGGAGCAGCGGCCGATCGCGAGCGCGCGTACGCGACGTGGCACGAGGGCGGCAAGTACTACCTGGCCGCGTTCGACGGCTCGAGCGGCTCGCAGCTATGGAAGTCTGATGCGGAAGGCCAGCTCGGCGCGCCGAGCGCGCACGGCGGCATCGTGCTCGAGCCGTACCTCGCACAGTGGCTATCGCTGATCGACGGCAAGAGCGGCGCGCACCTCGCGCGCATCCGCGGCCTCGATCAGCAGATCTCGATCGTGCGAACGACGAGCCAGGTCGCGTACTTCGGCAGCCGTGCGGGCATCCTGCGCCTCGATGCACGCGCGGCGAACGGCACGCGCGCCAGCTCCACGTACGGCGAGGTCCACGTGCCGCCGCAGCTCGACAAGGCGACGTTCGGCCCCGACGCGTATGATCCGATGCAGCACACGTACACGGCGGCGGATCGCGCGCGCGTGCTGTGGTCGAGCGAGCCGAGCGAGGGCCCGCTGAAGTTCACAGACGATGGGTTCGCGGTGCACTACTTCCGCTACGTGTTCGGCTTCGACACGCAGGGGAATCTGCGCTGGGCGTACTCGAACCCGCGCGTCGAGCTCGTCGCGAGCGACGACACGGGCAGGGCGATCGTCGCGGTCTCGGCGACCGGGGAGGTCGTCGCGCTCGATCCGAAGAACGGCGCGGTCATGATGAAGAAGCCGCTCGGCACGAGCGCGCAGGTGCTCGGCGCGACGTTCGACGCCGACGGCTGGGCACCCGCTGGCGCGGAGCAGCCGGTCGAGACGGTCGCCGCGCTCGTCCAGATCGCGCGCGATCGCGACGCGCGGTTCGATCGCGTCAAGGAGCTCGCGGTGCAGGCGATGGCGAAGCTGCCGGGCGGCGAGGTGACGAAGGAGCTGCTCGCGATCCTCGCCGACAACCGCGCGCCGCAGAAGCTCAAGGACACCGTCGTCGACCTGCTCGTCGAGCGCAAGGATCCGGCGAGCCTGCCCGTGCTCACCGAGCAGCTCGCGGTGCACGACGACTTCCTCGCGAAGACGGAGACGTTCGCGCTCGGGCCCGTGTCGCGCGCGATCGCGGGGCTCGGCGGCGCGAAGCTGCCGAAGGACCAGGTCAGCGCGGCGCTGACGGCGTTGCAGAGCCACCTCGATGCGCCGAGCACGCAGTCGAGCGACCTCGTGTTCGTGATCGATGCGATGGCGGCGATCGGCGGCGGCCAGGAGCGCGCCGCGCTCGGCTCGCACCTGCTGCTCTATCACTGCGACGACGACCTCGGCAGCGATGCGGCCTGGACGAAGTCGATCGTCACCGCGCTCGACGTCCACGGCGGGCCCGCCGAGCACGAGCTGCTGCGGCAGGTCGCCCAAGATCCTCGCACGAAGCCGGCTCTGACGACGCTGATCAAGGACGCGCTGGCCAACGACTGACGCGACGGGTACGATCGGCCGCAGGTGGGACGGCGCTTTCGAATCGTCATCTGCCGCGGTCCCGAGTGCGGCGACCGCCGCGGATCGGCCGCGCTCCACGAGGTGTTCCGATCTGCGCTCGAGGCCCACGCCGCCCGCGATCGCGCCGAGCTCGCGTGGCAGAGCTGTTTCGGGCGCTGCACGCAGGGGCCGAACGTTTTGGTACGCGAGATCGTCGATTCGCCCGCGCCGAGCCTCGGGACCGGGTTTGCGACCGCGCCGGGCCCTCGCGGGGCGACAGCGCTGTATAATCGGATGGACTCCACGAGGGTGGAGCAGGTTGTGGTGCTCCACATCATCGGCGGCCAGATCGTGCGCGAGTACATCGAGCGGCCTGGATTACTGGTGTCGCAACCGGTAGGATCAACTCAGAAAGATAGCTAGCATGACGCGTCATTCCATCGTCATTGTCCTGTCCGCGCTGCTCGCCAACGGCTGCAAGGGAGACACGGTCGTCAAGCCCGATCCACAGACCCAGGCCGACCTCGACCAGTGCCGGAAGGACAAGGACGAGAAGGACAAGCGCATCGCCGCCCTCCAGGACGAGAACGCGCAGCTGATGCGCGAGAAGGGCTCGGGCGCCGAGATCGTCGTCGCGATCGAGGGCAACGCGCTCACGGTCAAGCCGCACACCGGTGGCGGCGGTCCGCCGATCGACGACAAGGCTGTCGCGGCCGCGTCGAAGGAGTTCCTCGACGTCGTCGCGCGCTCGCGTGGCTCGATCCAGAAGTGCTACGAGCAGGCGCTCAAGAAGAACACCGGCCTGCAGGCGCGCACGATCTCGCTCGCGGTCTCGGCGAGCTTCTCGAACACCGGCGCCTACCAGGCGGCGTCGTTCGCGCCGTCGCTCGGCGACACGTTCGACAACTGCATGAAGACGATCGCGACGAAGTGGGCGCTGCCGCAGAACTCTCCGGCGATGACCTTCAAAGCCACGGTGTCCCTGACGCCGTCGTGAGCAGGGCGCTCAAGGAGGCCGAGAAGCGGCTCAAGTCAGAGCCGCAGAACCTCGGGCTTCGGGTGCAGGTCGCCAGCCTCATGCGCGAGGCTGGCCGCAGTACAGAGGCCGTCGAGCTCTATCGCTCGGTCGCGCTCGCGTATCGCGATCAAGGTCGCAACAACCAGGCGATCGCGGTCTGCCGCTCGATCCTCGAGATCGCGCCCGACGACGTCGCGTGCAACGCGCTGCTCTCGCAGCTGCAGGGCGCGCAGCCGCCGGTGGCCTCGTCGACCACGCGGTCCTCGCCGCCGGGAAATCCGTCGGTGCCCACGCTGCGCCCGCCGACGCATCGCCCGCAGACGCCGTCGTCCACGCCTCAGATCTCGCGCGCGCCCACGCCATCGCGCCCGCCGCTGATGGCTCCGCCGACGCCGCCACCCGGCCCGCCATCGCGCCCGCCCGTGCTGCTCCCGTCGCAGCCCGCGGCGCGCACCGGCTCGCAGCCGCCGAGTCGCACCGGCTCGCAGCCACCGGGTCGCACCGGCTCGCAGCCACCGAGTCGCACCGGCTCGCAGCCACCGGGCACGTCGTCGCGGCCGTCGATCAAGATCCCGCCGAAGGATCCGTCGAAGGCGCCGTCGCGGCCGCCCGGCCACCTGCGTCCGCGCACCCCGTCGCGCCCGCAGACCGAGGTGCCGCCCGTTGCCTCGCGCGCCGCGACCGCACCACCGCCGCCGCCTGCCGCCGCCGCGCGCCTCCCGCTCGAGCCGCCCGCTCGTCGCTCGAGCGGCCAGACGACGAATCCCGACGCCGCGCGCCGCTCCAGCCAGACGACGAATCCCGACGCCGCGCGCCGCTCCAGCGGCCAGACGACGATGCCCGACGCGCTCCGCCGCTCGTCGGGCGAGATGACGCCGCTGCCCAAGGCGGTCCCGCACCACGTCTACGATCCGACGGGCCGCAGCAAGCGCGTCGACATCGACGATCTCGACCAGCACGACACGAACCCCGACGCGCAGCCGCGCGCGCGCACCAAGAGCAGCGCGGGTCTCGCCGAAGCCGCGCGCAAGATCACCGGCCTCATCAACCGCGACGAAGACGTCGCCGATCCGATGGACACGCGCCCGGTCCGGAAGATCCGAAGCGAGGAGCTGCGCAAGATCACGCAGCCGCCGCCGACCGGCGAGCACTCGCGCCTCTCCGACGAGGAGCTCCTGACGCAGCCGCACGACTCGATCACGAAGCCGGGGCCCAGCGAGGACGAGGAGCTGACCACGCCGCGCGACCTGATCGACGAAGACGAGTAGCTTGTATCTCTAGGGCTTGCGCGCCTTGAGGATGCGCTCGAGCGCATTGCCGGCCGCGCGCGCGGCGAGCGCGAGCTGATCGTCGAACGTGTGCTTGAGGCGGTGCTCGCCGAACAGCACGCCGACCACGCGCTCGCGCACGGTGATCGGCACGAGCAGGATCTCGGGCGGGCACGCACCGAGCGCGGCCGTGAGGAAGTTGCGCGAGGCGTCGTCGTGCATCGGGCCGCGGTAGGGCAGGCGCGTGCCGACGACGTCCTGCAGCGTCGACGGACGATCGAGGCGCAGCGTCGCGTACGGGATGACCGGCGGCTTCGGCGTGATCGCGAACAGCTGGATCTCGCCGGCGCGCGCCGCGAAGAAGCCGGCGCGGCGATGCGAGGTCGCGAGGTGGTTCATCATCGCCTCGACGACCTGATCGCGCTCGCCGGCGCGCTCGAGGTGACGGATCAGCTCGAGCATCTGCGCGGTCGCGTCCTCGAGCGCGGCGAGCAGGCCGTGATCGGAGGCGGCGCGGCCGGTCTGCTCGGGCGGCGCGGGCGGCGCGACGATCAGGGGCGTGTCGTCGTCGATCGACGGGATCGGGATGACGCCGGAGGCCGGCGTGATCGTCCCGGGGATGGCGCCGAGCAGCGGCGGTGGGATCGTCGTGCCGGGCGGGCCCCAGCCCTCTTCCTCGAGCGGGTTGTAGTCGTCGGACTTGCCGCCGGTCGTCGTCTGGATCTCGACCGCCGACATCACGCGCGTCGCCGGGCCGTCGGCGACACCGGTCGTCTCGTCCTCGTCGTCGTCGTGACGCGCCGGCGCTCGCTTCACGCCGTCGAGCGCGACCTTGCCGCTCGGTCCCGGCGTGCCGATCGACGGCCGCGGCGGGACGACGTGCGGGCTCGTGACCTCGTCGGACGCGGCGACCGGCGGCGGCGGCAGCGCGATCTCGTCGGAGCTCGCCGTGTAGTCGCCCTCCGGCGCGGCCATCGTGTCGACGCGCGTCGGATCGTTGTCGGTGACGTTGACCTGCGTGTCGTGCTTCGCGCGCGTGACCGCGCTGATGGCGCCGATGCCCACCTGCGTGTTGCGCGGCGGCCGCGCCGTCGGTGCGCGCGCGGGCTTCGCCGGCAGCTCGACGACCTCGTCCTCGGGCTCGTCGTCGGGCGCGGGCGGCGCCGGCGTGACGGCGACGTTCGTCGGCGCGTCGCTGTTGCGGCGGCGCTCGAGCAGCACCGGCTCGGACTTCTCGGGCGCGTACGAGTGGATGACGATCGGCTCGCTCGGCTCGTCATCCTCCATCTCGACGACGACGGCGGCAGCGGGCGCCGATGGCAGCTCGTCGCGATGCGCGCGCACGCCGATCTCACCCGCGCGCGCGGCGAGCTCCGGCGGATCGTTGCTCGTGACCGGGCGCGTGCGCTTCGGCGCGTCGCTGAGATCGTCGGCGATGACGATGCGCGGCTCGTCGGCCGGTGCGCTCGACGCGCGCTCCGGTGGCGTGCGCACGCCGATCTCGCCGGTGCGTGCCGCGAGCTCCGGCGGATCGGGCTCCGCGGGACGCTTGCGCAGCGGCTTTGCCGGCTCCGGTGCCGGCTTCTGCTGCGGGTTCGTGTCCTCGCCGACCTCGTCGCCCTCGGGCTCGTCGGCCTCGATCGAGATCACGGGGCCGGAGTCCTCCGGCAGCGGCGGCCGGATCGACGGCGCGCGGCGGCCCGGCACGCGGATCTCGCCGGAGACGCTGCGCGCGCGCGGCGCGGGCTCGGTCGGCGCCGCGTCGGTGTGCTCGGGCACGGCGTCGGTCGCGGCGGGCTCCGCCTGCACCGGCGCCACCGCGCGCTTGCGCTGCGCATTGATCTCGGCGGTGTGTCCGCGCGGACGCGAGGGACGCACGGCCGCCTGCACGGCGCGCTGCTGGCCCGCGGACGCGTTCGGCTGCAGGAGGCGCGCACCGAGCTGCGTGACGTGGCCGTAGTAGTGCGCGAGGCACCACGCGATCTGCATCTGCGTCGCGACGGCGCGCACGACGTACGCACCGGAGAAGAACGCGATCTCGTCGACCGCATGGCGATCGCTCGGATCGCTCATCGCGACGGTGAGGTTGTTGTCGGCGTCGAGCGAGACCGGAATCGCGCGCAGCTCGATCGCCATGTCGCTCGGGATCACCGCGACGACCTTCGCCGGCAGTCGCGCGAGTGTATTGGGATTCACCTGCGGCACGAGCAGGCGCGTCTTGTAGAAGTCAGTCAGCGCGTCATCCGTGACGACGCCGCTCGCGACGAGCTGCTCGCCGAGCGTGCCGCCGTGCTCCGACACATGAACGCGCGCCTCGTCCAGGGCCGTGGACGACACCAGGCCCGAACGAACCAGGAGCGCGCCTGCATCGTCCGCCACAGATTCTCATGAAATGATGCGGATCTCGGCGACCCCATGTCAACGCGGCCACGGATCTACCTCGACTACAATGCCAGTGCGCCTCTCACGGGGGCCGCACGCACGGCCATGGTCGATGCGCTGGGTGACCTCGCCAACCCGTCGAGCATCCACGCCGAGGGCCGCCGCGCCCGCGATCGCGTCGAGCGGGCCCGCCGTCAGGTCGCCGACCTCGTCGGGCGCCCGCGCGAGCAGATCGTGTTCACCAGTGGCGGCACCGAGGCCAACCAGCTCGGCGTCGCGATGCTCGCCCGCGCCGCGGAGGCGCGCGGCTTGCCGCGTGTGGTCGCGACGACGCCACTGGAGCACCCGTCGCTCCGGGGCGCCATCGCCGCGCTCGGGTGGAAGACCGTGATGCTGTCGCCCTGGGAGACGCTCGACGAGCCGGTCGGGCTGGTCGCGGCGGCGCTCGTCAACCACGAGCTCGGCACGCTGCTCGATCTCGCGGTCGTCGACGAGCTCGCGCGCGGCGGTGCGCTCGTCCACCTCGATGCCGTGCAGGCCGTCGGCAAGCTGCCGCTGCCCGCGGTCGACTCGCTCGCGATCAGCGCGCACAAGATCGGCGGGCCCGCCGGCGTCGGTGCCCTCGTGATCGCGCGCGATGAAGGCTTGCCCGTCGAGGCGGGGCATCAGGAGCGCGGCCGGCGTGCCGGCACCGAGAACGTCGTCGGCATCGTCGGCTTCGGCGCGGCCGCCGCGGAGGTCGAGGTCGCCGCGTGGCCCGCCGTCGCCGCGCTCGGGGAGCGGCTCGAGCAAGGGATCCTCGCGATCCCGGGGACGCGGCTCCACGGCGCGGACCGCCCGCGGGTCGGTGGAACGGTCAATGCCGGGTTCACCGGAGCGCGCGGCCAGGATCTGGTCATCGCGCTCGACCTCCAGGGGATCGCGGCGTCGACCGGAGCGGCCTGTACGAGCGGTAGCGTGAAGCCTTCCGAGGTGTTGCTCGGCCTCGGGCTGTCGCCGGAGCAGGCGCTCGAGGCCGTGCGATTCTCCCTCGGTCGCGGCACGACGCAGGCTCAGGTGGACGAGGTGGTCCAACGGCTGGTCCCGCTGGTCCAGAGAGCTAGGTTACATCGTTGAAATCAGCCGGCTTTGGCGGTAAGCCACGGGCATGCGTGACGTCGTCATCGTCGGTGCTGCTCGTACTGCCATCGGAAGCTTCCTTGGGGGCCTCGCCAGCGTCCCCGCTCCGCGCCTCGGCGCGACCGCGATCAAGGCCGCGCTCGAACGCGCCGGCGTTGCCGCGGCCGACGTCGGGCTCGTCCACATGGGCAACGTGCTCCAGGCGGGCGTCGGTCAGGCGCCCGCGCGTCAGGCCGCGCTGTTCGCCGGGCTGCCGCAGAGCGTCCCGTGCGTGACGGTCAACAAGGTGTGCGGCTCGGGGCTCGAAGCCGTGCTCGGCGTCGCGCGCGCGATCGCCGCGGGCGAGATCGAGGTCGGCGTCGCCGGCGGCATGGAGTCGATGTCGAACTCGCCGCACATCCTCCGCAACTCGCGCAACGGCACGAAGATGGGCCCGCTCGAGACCGCGGACACGATGGTCAACGACGGCCTGTGGGATCCGTACTCGAACCAGCACATGGGCAACTGCGCCGAGCTGTGCGCGAAGGAGCGCGGCATCTCGCGCAGCGCGCAGGACGAGTTCGCGGCCGAGAGCTACAAGCGCGCGCTCGAGGCGAACAAGAACGGCAGCTTCAAGGCCGAGATCACGCCCGTCGAGATCGCCGACAAGAAGGGCACGATCAAGTTCGAGGTCGACGAGGAGCCGGGCCGCGGCAACATCGAGAAGCTCGGCTCGCTGCGCACGGCGTTCCAGAAGGACGGAACGATCACGGCGGGTAACGCGTCGTCGATCAACGACGGCGCCGCCGCGGTCGTGCTGATGAGCGCCGACGAGGCCAAGAAGCGCGGCGCGAAGGTCCTCGCGAAGCTCGTGTCGTGGGGCTACCACGCGCAGGCGCCCGAGTGGTTCACCACCGCGCCGGCGACCGCGATCAAGAACGCGCTCGGCAAGGCGAAGTGGGACGCGAAGAACGTCGACCTCTGGGAGATCAACGAGGCGTTCGCCGTCGTGTCGATCGCGAACAACCAGCTGGTCGGCCTCGACCCGGCGAAGGTCAACATCTGGGGCGGCGCCGTCGCGCTCGGCCACCCGATCGGCGCGTCGGGCGCGCGCATCCTCGTCACGCTGCTCCATCAGCTCGCCGCGACCGGCAAGAAGACCGGCGGCGCATCGCTGTGCATCGGCGGCGGTGAAGGCATCGCGCTCCTCGTGGAACGGCCCTGAAGATGAACGTCCAGAAGATCGGCGTTGTCGGTGCCGGGCAGATGGGGCTCGGCATCGCCCAGGTGGCGGCGCAGGCCGGGATCGACGTCAAGGTCGTCGATGCCGCGCCTGACTTCGCGCAGATGGGTATCGGCAAGCTCAAGAAGACGCTCGACCGGCTCGTCGAGCGCGGCAAGCTCGATGCCGGTGCACGCGATCAGACGATGGCGCGCCTCAAGGCCGTGCAGGAGCACCGCGACCTCGCCGACTGCGATGTCGTGATCGAGGCGGCCCCCGAGAAAGAAGACCTGAAGGTCGCGATCTTCAAGTCGCTCGGGAGCGTGTGCCGCGACGATGCGATCCTCGCGTCGAACACGTCGTCGATCTCGATCACGAAGCTCGGGACCGCCTCGGCGCGCCCCGATCGCGTGATCGGCATGCACTTCATGAACCCGGTGCCGCTGATGAAGCTCGTCGAGATCGTCCGCGGTCTGCCGACGAGCGACGCGACCGCCGAGACGGTCACCGAGCTCGCGAAGCGCCTCGGCAAGACCGTCGTCGGCGCGCGCGACATCCCCGGCTTCATCGTCAACCGCATGCTGATCCCGCTCCTCAACGAGGCCTGCTACGGCCTCTACGAGGGCCTGGGCACCGCGGCGGACATCGATACGGGCGTCAAGCTCGGCCTCAACCACCCGATGGGCCCGCTCGAGCTCGCCGACCTGATCGGCCTCGATACGTGCCTGGCCATTGCAGAGGTCCTGCATCGCGAGCTCGGCGACGACAAGTACCGGCCGTGCCCGTTGCTGCGCCAGTACGTCGCGGCCGGCTGGCTCGGCCGCAAGACGCTGCGCGGCTTCTACGAGTACGACGCCCAGGGAGCGAAGAAATGAACTTCGAGACGATCAAGATCGGCGTCGATGGCCCGCTCGCCGTCGTCATCATCAACCGCGAGCCGCAGCTCAACGCGCTGTCGAGCAAGGTGATGCGCGAGCTCACGCAGGCCGTCGAGATGCTCGACAGCGATAACAGCGTGCGCGTCGTCGCGCTCACGGGCGCGGGCGAGAAGGCGTTCGTCGCCGGCGCCGACATCTCCGAGATGCACATGCTCGAGCCGGCGCAGGCGCAGGCGTTCGCGGAGCAGGGCGGTCTGCTCGGCTCGGCGATCGAGCGCAGCACCAAGCCGTGGATCGCGGCCGTCAATGGCTTCGCGCTCGGCGGTGGCTGCGAGGTCGCGCTCGCGTGCGACTTCATCTACGCGTCGGAGAACGCGAAGTTCGGCCAGCCCGAGGCCAAGCTCGGCGTGATCCCCGGCTTCGGCGGCACGCAGCGCCTCGCGCGACGTGTCGGCATCGCGAAGGCCAAGGAGCTGTGCATGACCGGCGACATGATCAACGCGCAGGAAGCGCTGCGGATCGGGCTCGCCGACGCCGTGTTCCCCGCTGCCGAGCTGTCGGCGAAGGTGAAGGACCTCGCCGGCCGCATCGCCGCGAACGGTCCGCTCGCGATCGCCGCGTGCAAGCTGATCATCGATCAGGGCCAGTCGATGTCGCTCGACGAGGCGCTCGCGCTCGAGCAGCGCGCGTTCGGCCAGCTGTTCTCCACGCAGGACCAGCGCGAAGGCATGTCTGCCTTCCTCGCCAAGCCGCGCCGCGCGGCGCAGTTCAAGGGGCAGTAAATGGATTTCCAACCGACCGAAGACCAGCTCGCCGTCCAAAACACCGCCCGCGAGTTCGCGCAGGCGGAAGTGCTGCCGAAGGCGGCCGAGATCGATCGCGAGCATCGCCACCCGGCGGAGCTCGTCAAGCGGATGGCCGAGCTCGGCTTCCTCGGCATCGCCGTGCCCGAGCAGTGGGGCGGCGCCGGCATGGATCACGTCTCCTACGCGCTCGCGATGGAGGAGATCAGCCGGGCGTGCGCGTCGACGGGCGTGATCATGTCCGTCAACAACTCGCTCGTGTGCGATCCGATCAACCGGTTCGGCACCGACGCGCAGAAGGAGAAGTGGCTCAAGCCGCTCGCGCAGGGTCAGCTGCTCGGCTGCTTCGCGCTCAGCGAGCCCGAGGCCGGCAGCGATGCCGCCGCGCAGAAGACGACCGCGGAGAAGAGCGGCGACGGCTGGGTGATCAACGGCACGAAGAACTGGATCACGAACGGCCCCGTCGCCGACGTCTGCGTGCTGTTCACGATGAACGACAAGGCGGCCGGCCACAAAGGCATCACCGCGTTCATCCTGCCGATGAAGACGAAGGGCGTCCGCACCGGCACGCCCGACGACAAGCTCGGCATCCGCGGCAGCAAGTCGAGCCAGATCTTCCTCGACGACGTGAAGCTCCCGGGCGACGCGCTGCTCGGCGAGGTCGGCGGCGGCTTCAAGGTCGCGATGTCGACGCTCGACGGCGGCCGCATCGGCATCGCCGCGCAGGCGCTCGGCATCGCGCGCGCCGCGCTCGAGGATGCGCTCGCGTACGCGCAGCAGCGCCGCACGATGGGCAAGCCGATCGTCCAGCACCAGGCGATCTCGTTCAAGCTCGCCGACATGGCGACCGAGATCGATGCCGCGCGCCTGCTCACGCTGCGCGCCGCGTGGCTCAAGGACCACAAGAAGCCGTACGGCAAGGAAGCGGCGATGGCCAAGCTCTATGCGAGCGACGTCGCGAACCGCGCCGCGCGCGAGGCGATCCAGATCTTCGGCGGCAACGGGTACGTGACCGAGTTCCCGGTCGAGCGGCACTTCCGCGACGCCAAGATCACCGAGATCTACGAGGGCACGAGCGAGATCCAGCGGCTCGTGATCAGTGGCTATCTGGCAAAGGGGCAATGAGATGCGGAACGTTCTTCTCTTCGCGGTGCTGTTCGCGTGCGGCGGTCACAAGTCGTCGCCGCAGGATCCGTCGGGCCCGAGCGTGCTGGGCGTGCAGGACACCGGCGACCCCACCGACCGCTCCGGCAACATGATCCCGCCCGAGAAGATGGACGAGATCCAGCAGGACCTGAAGCGCAAGGAGATGATCATCTCGCGCTGTCTCGCCGATGCTGTCGAGGCGGGCGAGGCGAAGAAGAACACCCACGGCAAGGTCGTCGTCGAGCTCGTCGTGTCGACGAGCGGCAAGGCGCAGAACGTCAAGGTCGTGAAGAGCGACTTCACCGCGCAGAGCATCAACGACTGCACGAAGAAGCACGTCGAGGACATCGAGTTCCCGCAGATCCCGAAGCAGTACGAGACCTCGTACACCTACGCGATGGAAGCGGACTGAAGGATGCGCCGCGTAGTACCTCTCGTCGTGTTCGCGGCGTGCGGTGGCAAGCCGCCGCCTCCGCCGCCGCCGCCCGTCGTCCACGAGGCGCCGAGACCGCAGCGCGTGATCGTCGAGACCGACAAGGACGACGAGCCGCAGGACGGCGTGAAGTTCACGCACAAGCGCGGCAAGATGGACGAGACGGCGATCCAGGAAGGGCTCCAGCCGCACACGCAGGAGCTGTCCGATTGCTACATGACGAAGGTCGGCCGGCGCCGCTGGCTGGGCGGCCACGTCGTGCTGCACTGGGACATCAAGGCCGACGGCACGGTGACGAGCGTCAAGCTCAGCGAGAGCGACCTCGGCAACTGGGACATCGAGGAGTGCCTGCTCGAGGCAGCGCGCGCGGCGACGTTCGCGAAGCCGGTCGGCGGCGATGCCGACTTCACGGTGCCGCTCGACTTCTCGGCGAAGGGCAACGCCCAGATCTGGGACGAGGACAAGTCGCTGCGCGCGATCGGCGGCCAGCTCGCGAAGCTCGACAGCTGCCCCGATCCGAAGCTCAAGCTGCCCAAGCCGAAGGTCAGCGACAAGCCGGCGAAGAAGCTGCCCCGGCCGACGAACGTGACGGTCACGCTGTACGTCGGCCCGCACGGCAAGGCGCAGTCGGTCGGCTTCAGCTCGCCGACGGCCGAGATCGGCGATGACTGGATGGCGTGCGCCGCGAAGGCCGCCGAGGCGTGGCGCCTGCCGGACCCACGTGGCCAGATCGCGAAGCTCGCGATCCGCTACAAGCCCGCACCGACGGAAGAGGCCGAGCGCTGATGGACTTCGAGCTCACCGAAGAGCAGGCCGCGATCCGCGACATGGCGCGCGAGTACGCCGACCGCGTGCTGATCCCGCGCGCCGCGAAGCGCGACGAGACCTGCGAGTTCCCGGTGGCGGAGCTCCGCGAGCTCGGCGGCATGGGCCTGCTCGGGATCAACGTGCCCGAGGAGTACGGCGGGAGCGCGGCCGGCGTGATCGCGTACTCGCTCGCGATGCAGGAGCTGGCGCGCGGCGATGCGAGCGTCGCGGTCGCCGTCAGCGTCACGAACATGATCGGCGAGCTGATCGCGCTGCACGGGACGCCGGAGCAGGCGAGGACGTGGTGCCCTCGGCTCGCGAGCGGCGAGCTGGTCTCCGGTGCGTTCGCCTTGAGCGAGCCGGAAGCCGGCAGCGATCCGGCCTCGATCCGGACGACGGCCGTGAAGACCGCGACGGGCTGGAGCATCACCGGCACGAAGCAGTGGATCACGACCGGCGATCAGGCCGGCGTGATGATCGTGTGGGCCGTGACCGACCCCGCCGCCGGTCACAAGGGCATCACCGCGTTCATCGTCCCGGGGCCGGGCGCAGGTCCCGGCCCCTCTCATCTCGGGCCCGGCAAGTCGAAGGGGCTCTCGGTCGCGCGCCTCGAGGACAAGCTCGGGCTTCGCGCGTCGTCGACGGCGCAGCTCGTGTTCGAGAACGTCGAGGTTGGCGACGACGCCGTGCTCGGCGCGCCGGGCCGCGGCTTCGCGCTCGCGATGATCGCGCTCGATGGCGGCCGCATCGGCATCTCGTCGCAGGCGATCGGCATCGCACGTGGAGCGCTCGAGGCGGCCGTGCGCTACGCGGGCGAGCGCAAGACGTTCGGCCAGCCGATCATCAAGCACCAGGCCGTCGGCAACATGCTCGCGGACGCCGCGACGTGGCTCGACGCCGCGTACCTGATGACGCTGCGCGCGGCCCACGCCAAGCAGAGCAAGCAGCCGTTCTCCCAGCTCGCCGCGATGGCGAAGCTGTTCTCGACCGAGCACGCCTGGAAGATCTGCGACATCGCGCTCCAGGTCCACGGCGGCTACGGCTACGTCCGCGACTTCCCGGTCGAGCGCGCGCTGCGCGACGTCCGCGTGACTCGCATCTATGAAGGCACGAGCGAGATCCAGCGCATCGTGATCGCCCGCAATCTGCTGAGAGGTAATTCATGAGTGACCGCAAGCTCCGCATCCTCGTCGCCAAGCCCGGCCTCGACGGCCACGACCGCGGTGCGAAGGTCGTCGCCCGCGCGCTCGCCGACGCCGGCTACGAGGTCGTCTACACCGGCCTGCACCAGACGCCGGAGATGATCGCCGCCGCGGCCGTGCAGGAAGCGGTCGATGCCGTCGGCCTGTCGATCATGTCGGGCGCGCACATGACGCTGTTCCCGGCCGTGCTCGACGCGCTCAAGACGCGCGGCGCCGGCGACGTCACCGTGTTCGGCGGCGGCATCGTCCCCAAGGACGACCTGCCGAAGCTCGCCGACATGGGTGTCGCGAAGATCTTCACGCCGGGCGCCAGCACGACCGAGATCGTCGACTGGGTCGAGTCGTACTTGCGTCCGAAGGTCGCATGAAGCGTCTGCTCGTCGCCGCGTGCGGGCTCTCCGCATGCGTGCTCGTCGCGTGCGGGCACTCCGCGCCTCCCGCCGCGCCACCCGCGCCGTCTCCGGCGGGCAGCGCGGCGGTCGTCGCCGCACCGGTCGATGCCGCCGTCAGCGATGACGAGAAGCTCGCCGCGATCCAGAAGGCGATGAACGATCTGCACGGCGCCGTGCAGCAGTGCTGGGCAGCCGCCGCGACCGAGCGGTTCGACATCGAGGGCGAGGTCACCGCGCAGATCGACATCGGCCTCGACAGGAGCAAGGCGTCGATCGTCCACGACACGACGCGCAGCCCGGCGCTGACCGGCTGCCTCGTCGATCTGCTGCAGCAGTGGAAGTACGCGCCGCCGCTGTACGGCCAGGCGATCCAGCTGCCGTTCAAGTTCAGCGCGCCCGACGGGCAGAGCGTGATCGATCGCCGGCTCGTGCCGTTCGCGGGGCAGGGCGCCATCTCGGTCGCCGTGCTCCTCGACGAGAACAACACCGGCAACGCCGCGGTCTCGATGTTCGCGGTGAAGATCGCCGGCAACGCGACGACCGGCATGCGCACCGCCGACCGCGCGGAGCTCTGGTACTTCCAGTCGCCCGCGCAGGTCGACGGCAAGCCCGTCGCGGCCGGCGACATGATGTACGTGCCGGCGCACGGCGCGCGCGAGGTCGCGGCGGCGCAGGGTCCGGTCGATGCCGTGCTCGTCATCGTGCCGGGCGGACGCGAGGGCTCCGCGCGCGCGGGTGCGCTGCCGACGCCGCCGCTCGTCGCGGGCGGCAAGGCGGCGAAGCCCCTGATGCTGCCGGCGAGCGCCGCGAAGACGTACGGCCCCGCGACGATCTTCCTCGACGATCCGAAGGCGCCGCTCGCCGCGTCGATCCTCGTGCTGCCGAAGGGCGCGAAGGTCCCCGAGCACGTGCACGCGCACGAGACCGAGGCGCTCTACGACCTCGCCGGCGCCGGCACGATGACGATCGCGGGCACCGAGGTCGCCGTGACCTCGACCTCCGTCGTGCAGGTCCCGCCGAACATCAAGCATGCGTTCGTCGCGAGCGACGACGTCCGTGCGCTGCAGATCTACACGCCGCCGGGCCCCGAACAACGCTTCAAGAAGTCTCCCGGGAAGTGACCATGACCATCGATGTGAAGCCCATCCTCGACGGCAACGTGCGCGCAGCGGCGCGCCTCATGCGCGATCTCGACGACCGCCGGCCCGAGGCGATGACCGCGCTCAAGCAGCTGTTCCCGCACACGGGACGCAGCTACATCGTGGGCATCACGGGCAACCCGGGCGCCGGCAAGTCGACGGTCGTCGACGCGCTGATCGCGCACTACCGCAGCCAGGGCGAGAAGGTCGGCGTCGTCGCCGTGGATCCGACCTCGCCGTTCTCCGGCGGCGCGATCCTCGGCGATCGCATCCGCATGCAGCGGCACGCGCTCGATCCCGACGTGTTCATCCGCAGCCTCGCGACGCGCGGTCACCTCGGCGGCCTGTCGCGCTCGACGTTCGACGTCGCGAGCGTGCTCGATGCGATGGGCTACACGCGCATCCTGATCGAGACGGTCGGCGTCGGCCAGGACGAGGTCGAGGTGATGCGCGCGGCCCACACGACCGTCGTCGTCACGGTGCCGGGCCTCGGCGACGACATCCAGGCGATCAAGGCGGGGCTGCTCGAGGTCGCCGACGTGCTGGTCGTCAACAAGGCCGACCGCGAGGGTGCCGACCGTACCGAGCGCGATCTGATGCACATGCTCGATCTCCGTACCGGCGACCGCAAGGCCGTCGAGATCGTGCGGACGATCGCCACACGAGGCACGGCGGAGGGCTCGGGGATCGCCGAGCTCGCGACGGCGGTCGAGGCACATCGCACGCGCGCGTGGCAGGGCGAGGCAGGTTCGGAGCGTGCGAATGCCCGCGCGTCGGCGCAGGTGGCCGAATTGGTACGTGCGCTGCTCGCCGATCGCGCCACGCAAGCCATGCAGCGGCGTGGCGGTATGCACGAAATCGCACAGGCCGTCGTCGAGAAGCGGCGTGATCCGTGGAGTCTCGCCGAGGAGCTCGTGGAGGCGCTGTAGGACATCCGTAACAGCGGTCACGCGTCCCGCTGGTTTCTGGGTGCGTCGGAAGCGCCAGTGCTAGAGTGGTCGCGTAGTCCATGACTTCACTTCGATTGAGCCTGCTGGGGATGCTGGCGCTGACGGGCTGTGGCCTGATCAGCTCCGACGTCACGAACTTCGACCTCACGCTGAAGCCGAAGAGCTTCACGCTCGACACGTCGAGCTGGCAAGTCACGCAGCAGCAAGCGGACACGTTCCTGAACACGCCCTGTCAGGCGGGGACGCAGCAGAACGTGTGCACGTCGGCGGCGGCGCAGGCGTGCGCGATGGGCTGCACGGGCCGCTGCGGCACGTCGAACACGTGCGAGCTCGATCTCAACGTCGGCGTCTACAAGATGATCGATCTCGGGATGGAGCAGCCCGAGCTCAACACGATCAACAACGAGCCGGTCATCAAGGTGACGATCGATTCGCTGCAGTATGAGGTCACGGCGAACACGCTCAACATCGCGACGCCGCCGATGACGCTCTACGTGGCGCCGATGTCGATCATGGATCCGAACGATCCGATGTCGAAGGCGGTCGGCACGGTCGATTCCGTGCCCGCGATGACCGCCGTCGCGCTGCGCGACATCACGTACACCGCCGACGGCAAGCAGAACCTCGTCACGATCATGGGCAACTACAAGAACCCGTTCAACGTGATCGTCGGCGCGACGCTCACGCTCAAGAAGGGCGACATGGTCCCGACGGGCAAGCTCGACGCGCAGGTCGACATCAAGGCGCACGCGTCGCTGTAAGTCGCGGCGCCGTCGCTGGCGCGGCGTAGACACGGCCCGCGTGGCTACGGACCCACATCGGCGCACAACCTCGCGCGCCGCCTCGGGAGTCCGCGTGGCACGGCCGATGCTCTAGCTCGTGGTGGGCTCACAAGGGGGCCACCATGAAGATGCGTTCATACCTGTTCACGTTTCTCTGCGTTTCCTCTCTGGCGGCCTGCGGCGGCGATCGCGAGAAGCCGACCGCGCTGCCGCAAGCCGCGTCCGCGACGACCTCCAGCTGGGTCGACAACCTGCCGAAGGTCGTGCCCGACGCGCCGGCTGCTGCGCCGGTCGCCGTGACGCCCACGCCCGAAGCCGTGACGCCGGTCGTCGTCGACAAGATGCCGTCGACGTTCGACGACGCACTGACCCAGGGCAAGGCGCTCGCGTCGAAGGGCGAGCACGACCGCGCGAAGGAGCTGTTCGAGGCGGCTGCGAAGCTCGACCCGAAGAAGGCGGACCCGTACATCGAGCTGTCGCGCCTGTACATCTCGACGAACGACCGCGCGCTCGCCGTGATCGCGGCGAACAAGGCGGTCAAGCTCGCGCCGCTGTCGAGCCAGGCGTGGAACACGAAGGGCCGCGCGGAGCTCAACCGGTTCGACTACGACAAGGCGATCGAGGCGTTCTCGAAGGCGTGCGAGCTCGACCAGGATAACGTGTGGGCCTGGAACAACCTCGGCTACACCGAGCTGCAGCTGAAGAAGTACGACGAGGCCGTCGAGCACCTGAAGGAGGCGACGAGCCGCAAGGGCGCCGAGGGGTACATGTTCAACAACCTCGGCACCGCGCTCGAGCAGCTCGGCCGTCTCGACGACGCGCGCACCGCGTACGAGGCCGGCGGCAAGCTCGGCAGCAACGTCGCGATGGCGTCGCGCAAGCGCCTCGAGGGCGTGACCTCGGACTCGATCGCGATCGGCAAGCAGATCGACGACTCGTCGAAGGCGCCGAAGACGTTCGACCTCGACGAGGACTCGAGCGATGACGACGCCGCCGGAAGCGGCTCGCCGACCGAGCACTCGACGATGTGATCAGCCCTGCGGGTGATACTCGCCGAAGCGCTTGCGCAGCACGTCGGCGATCTCGCCGACCGTCGCCATCGCCTTGACGGCACCGACGATCGGGCCCACGAGGTTGCCGCTGCCGGCCGCCGCATCGTCGAGCGCCTTGAGCGCGCGCTGGTGCTCGGCGGCGTTGCGGCGCGACCGCAGCGCCTTGACGCGTGCGACCTGATCTTCCTCGAGCGCCGGATCGACCTTCGCGACGGGCACCGGCTCTTCCTCCGCCATGACGTACTCGTTGACGCCGACGACGATCCGCTGCTTCGCCTCGACCGCGCGCTGGTGCTCGTACGCGCGCCGCTCGATCTCCTTCTGCGGGTAGTTCTTCTCGATCGCCGCCGACATGCCGCCGAGCTTCGCGATCTCGTCGAGATACGCCTGCGCGCGCTTCTCGATCTCGTCGGTGAGCGACTCGACGGCCCAGCTGCCGCCGAGCGGATCGATGAAGTCGGCGACGCCGCTCTCGTGCCCGATCACCTGCTGCGTGCGCAGCGCGATGCGCGCGGCCTCCTCGGTCGGCAGGCCGAGTGCCTCGTCGTAGCTGTTCGTGTGGAGCGACTGCGTGCCGCCGAGCACGGCCGCGAGCGCCTGCACGGTGACGCGCACGACGTTGACGAGCGGCTGCTGCGCCTGCAGCGTCACGCCGGCGGTCTGCGTGTGGAAGCGGAGCATCTGCGACTTCGCCGACTTCGCACCGAACGTGTCGCGCATGATGCGCGCCCACATCCGGCGGGCGGCGCGGAACTTCGCGACCTCCTCGAGGAAGTTGTTGTGCACGTTGAAGAAGAACGACAGGCGCGGCGCGAACTCGTCGACGGCGAGCCCGGCATCGATCGCGGCCTGCACGTACGCCATACCGTCGGCGAGCGTGAACGCGACCTCCTGGACCGCGTCGGCGCCGGCCTCGCGGATGTGATAGCCGCTGATCGATACGGTGTTCCACTGCGGCACTTCCTTGCTGCAGTAGGTGAACGTGTCGGTGATCAGGCGCATCGAGCCGGCGGGCGGATAGATGTAGGTGCCGCGCGCGATGTACTCCTTCAAGATATCGTTCTGGATCGTGCCGCGCAGGTCCTTCGCGGGCACGCCTTGCTCCTCGCCGACGGCGATGTAGAGCGCGAGCAAGGTCGCGGCGGTCGCGTTGATCGTCATCGACGTCGAGACCTCGCCGAGCGGGATGCCGTCGAACAGCACGCGCATGTCCTCGAGCGAGTCGATCGCCACGCCGACGCGTCCGACCTCGCCGCGCGCCATCGGATGATCGCTGTCGCGGCCCATCTGGGTCGGCAGGTCGAACGCGACGCTGAGGCCCTTGCCGCCCTGCGAGAGCAGATACTTGTAGCGCTTGTTCGACTCGCTCGCGGTGCCGAAGCCCGCGTACTGGCGCATCGTCCACAGCTGGCCGCGATACATCGTCGGCTGCACGCCGCGCGTGAACGGGAACTCGCCGGGAGGTGTCGCGTCGCCCGGCGCGTCGGCCGGCGCATACGCGCCCTTGATCTCGATGTCGGCGTCGGTGGCGAACCGGGTCTTGCGCAGCTTGCTCACCCCCCGTGTCTAGCAGACAATCCGAGGGTGCTGCGCTCGCTCGCGGTTCTGGCGTTCATCGGGCTCGTCGCGGCCGGCGCGCTGTATGCGGCTCAGCGCAAGACGATCGCGCGCGGAAGCGTGCTCGCGGCCGACATCGTCGCCGCAAATCCGACCACGCTGCGTGCGATGGAGTGCGACGACGGCGTCGAGATCGGGATGAACGGCGCGAACTTCAGCTGCCGTGCGGAGTTCAAGAACGGCCTCGTCGAGCAGATCGAGCTAACGATGGACCGGGCAGGGGTGATTCACCCCCGTGAGGGACAGTCCTCCGATCCGTGGCATTGATCTTCGTCGCCACGTGGCCGATGCTGGAAGGTGATGAGCAAAATGGTGGTGCTCGTTGCCCTCGCGGCGTGCGGGACGACGACGTATTCGTATCAATACAAGTCGCTGCAGCAGTTCGGGGTGGGCGAGCAGCCGGAGCCGGCACCGCGCGAGGCGCGCGACCTGCTCGCGACCGCGAAGACGGTCGCGTTCTTTCCGCCGGACCAGTGCGTGAACTCCGATCCGTCACAGGCGCGGTCGCAGGAGATCCGCGCGCAGTGCGGCGCGATGATGTCCGCGCTCGAGGATGCGGCGAAGTCCGCGGGCTACGAGGTGCTGTCGTGGCAGAACCTGCGCGGCTACGGGAAGCGGCCGATCGACTTCGCGCGCGAATCGAACGTCGACGTGCTGTTCGAGGTCAACCAGCTCCAGGCCGATCCGATCGACGACGTCTCGGTGAAGCACAACTTCACGTTCACGGAGGGTGAAGGCGCGCCGCTCGACGTCTCGACGAGCCTCGCCGAGACCTGCCGCGACTACGCGTTCAAGGCGGATCCTCCGAAGGCCGCCGCGCTCGCGGGGCGCGTCGATATCAAGCTCGTGTCCGTCTCCGACGGCCGCGATCGCTGGCACTACACCAAGACGCAGGACCGCGGCCTCGATCGCGCGTATCCGCGCGTGTCGTTCACGGCGCCGAACCGCGAGAGCACGCTGACCCGCGTGCTGCTGACCGTCGGCGTGGTCGGCCTCGGCGTCGGGACCGGCCTCTACCTCGGCGAGCAGCTGAGCACGGACGATCCGACGACGCCCACGAACGAGAAGGTCGATACCGGCGGCTGGTCGACCGGGTTGATGCTCGCGGGCGGTGTCGCGACGGTCGCGGCGATCGCGGTCGCGGTCGGGACGGGCGGCGAGAAGCCCGCGGTCGCCACGACGCTGTGCAACGGCAACTTCGCGGCCGCATCGGCGGCGCCGGCGCGGGCGGAGGTGATGTCGAGCGAGCACACGTTCGAGCACACGGCCACCGCCGATCCCCTCGACCAGGCGCGACGCGAGCTGATCGGCGAGATGACCCAGCAGTTCATCGAGGAGCTCAAGGCGGCTCACTCGATGCGGCCCGCGCCAGCCCCGGCGCCCGCTCCGGCGCCTCCTCCGGTGCCTCCGGCTGCACCTGCGCCCGCGCATCCGTGATATAGGGGCTTCGCGATGCCGAATTACTCGAAGCTGCACGACCTGATCAGTCATCGCGTGATGATCGAATACGACACGGGCGCCCGGATCACCGGCTACGTCGCGTCCTGCCAGCCCTCGTCGGGGCCGGTGGAGTTCGTCGTGCTGTCCGATGCCAAGCTCATCGACTCGCGCGGCCGCATCGTCCGCGAGACCGGCGAGCTGACGCTGTGCCCGAACGTGCTGACGTCGATCGCGTTGGACGAGGGTCCGCGCGGGCGCGACGTCCAGGTCGCGCGCGACGTTCGCTAGCTCGCTTCGCTTCGCTAGGCTTCGCCGACGCGGCCACCGAACGTGGCGACGAGCTGATCGTCGTGCTTGTCGGCGTTCGTCGTGACGCGCGTGATGATGTCGCGGACCTCGCTGCGATCGATGTCGAGCGTCGAGCGCTCGGCGACGATCACGACGTGGTCGCCGTTCAGCGCGAACGCGTTGCCGCACATCGCGAGGTTCAGGCCGAGCAGGTGCGCGAACAGCGTGCCGCGATCCATCGTGTTGTCGAGCGTCATGACGACGGCCTCGCAGCGCATGTGGATGAAGTCGGCGGTCGGGAACAGCGAGATCGTCGTCACGGCCGAGCCGGTACGGATCCGCCACGCGTACTGGCCGGCGGTCGTTTGCTGGCGCGCCGCGCCGGGATCGTGGCCGAGCTCGGCGAGGATCTCCTCGACAAGCGCCACGGTCGACGACAGGTTCGTCTCGCGCTGATTGGCAAACAGTGGCTGCGCCATCCCACACCCAGACTATCATTGCTGCTGCGTGAACAGGCGCCGCATTGTCATCCTCGCGGCGGGCGCGGCGGTCGTCGCCGCGCTCGTCCTCGTGGTCCTGCTGCGCGGGCATCACGTACGCGGCGGCACCGCGCCCACGGTCGCGAAGAAGGACGGCGGGGCCGCGGTGCGCGCGCCGGCGGCGCCGGCCATCCCGGCGGAGCTCAAGGGCGGCACGAAGCTCACGGGGTTCGTCGTCGATGGCGCGGGCCTGCCCGTCGCGAACGCGGAGGTCACGGCGGAGCTCGAGAAGGGCGCGCCGGATCGGGCGCTGACCGGGCCCTCCGCGCGCGGGTCGGGCGCTGCGGCGGGTGGATCGGGGAGCGCGGCTGGGTCGGGGAGCGCGAACGGGTCGGGCGCGGCGCCGGCGAGTGCGGTCGCGGTCGCGCCTCCGACGGGCGCCGACGGACACTTCATCATCGACGGCATCGCGCCGGGCCGCTATCGCGTGCACGTCAGCGGCAGCGGGCTGCTCGCGGCGGAGGTGCGCTTCGTGCCGGTGCCGTCGGACGAGGCCCGCATCGTCGTCGCGCGTCAGGTCACGATCGACGGCACGGTCACGGATGGCGGGAAGCCGGTGCCGGCCGCGATGGTGGGGATTCGCGGCGATGCCATCGGCGGCACCCTCGAGGTCAAGGCGGATGCGAAGGGCGCGTTCAGCGTGCCGAACCTGCCCGAGGGTCGCTACCAGGTCTACGCGTGGCAGGGTGCGCTCGCGGCGCGTACCGTGCGCGTGAACCGGCTCGGCGCGGGGCCGTTCGGGCCGCTCGAGCTGCGGCTCGAGGCGGGCGCGATCGTCGTCGGGCGCGTGATCGACAAGGATGAAGGCACCGGGCTCGTCGCCGCGGTCGAGCTGCGGCCGGTCGGCGAGGATCAGGCGCCGCGCTACGCGCGCACGCGCGACGATGGCGAGTTCCGGATCGAGGGCGTGCCGAACGGCCGCTGGATCGCGGATGCGTTCGCGCCGGGGTACAGCTCGCCCGGCGGCGTCGAGCTCGACGCGGGCAAGGGCGTGCCGGAGCTCGCGCTCGTGCGCGGCGCGGCGATCGAAGGCCGCGTCGTCGACGGCGACGGGCATCCCGTCGAGGGCGCGACCGTGCGCGCGCTGACCGCGGGACCGACGCCGACCGAGATCTCGGCCGAGGTCGACGCCGACAAGCTGCGCCGCTTCTCCGGCCGCACGGCCGCGCCCATCGCCGATCAGACGCAGCAGTTCGCGGATCCGCAGTTCCTCGCGCGCGGCGAGCTCGGCGTGATGCTCGGGCCGATTCCGCCGGTGCCGCCGCCGGGGGCCGAGGTCGCGCGGCCGGCCGCGGTCGTCGATCCAGCATCGCCGGCCGGATCGCTCGCGGGCGATCCGCCGCCACTCGAGGTCGATGCATCGCGCGCGTCGATCTGGACGACCGGACCCGACGGGCGCTACCGCATCCGCGGGCTGGCCAAGGGCAAGGTGACCGTGCTCGCCGTCGCGGGCGGGTTCGCGGAGGCGCGGTCGCGGCAGGTGAGCGTCGGCGCGGGCGAGCTCGTGACCGGGGTCGATGTCGTGCTCGCGGCCGGCACGTTCGTCTTCGGCAAGGTCAGCGATCAGCACGGCGCGCCGGTGATCGGCGCGCAGGTCACCGCGCAGCCCGAGCTCGGCGCGCCTCTCGAGGCGTTCACCGACGCGGAAGGCAGCTACCGGCTCGGGCCGCTCGTCGGCACGATCGAGCTGCGCGCGACGGCGTACGGGCACGTCGACGGCCACAAGACCGTCGAGCTCGCCCCCGGCCGGGGCCGCGATCCCGGCGAGCAGCGCGCGGACCTCGTGCTCGAGGTCGCCGATGCGATCCTCGCCGGCACGCTCGACGACACGAGCGGCGCTCCGGTCGGCGGCGCGCGCATCGAGGTCGCGGGCGGCCCCGCCGACGGCCGCGGCACGGTCACCGCGAACGACGGCACGTTCACGCTCGACATGCTCCCGCGCGGCCACCTGCGCGTGCGCGTCTCGCACCCCGACTATCCGTCCGACGAGCTCGATGCGGTCGCGTCGTCGGCGGGCGACCACGTTCACCTGCGGCTCGCGCTCGGCGGCGCGGCCGAAGGCGTGCTGCTCGACGGCGTCAGCGGCGGTCCGCTCGCGTCCGTCACGGTCACCGGCGTCGGACCACAGGGCGCGACGGCCGAGACCGCGACCGACAAGATCGGCCACTGGAAGCTCGGCCCGCTGCGCACGGGGCACTGGAAGCTCGACGTCAAGCTGCCGGGCTACCTCGAGGCACAGCGCGAGGTCGACGTCCCAGCCGCGCACGCGCCCGGCGCCGCGAGCGTCCGCGACGTGCGCATCGATCTCGCGCGCGGCGCGCTGCTCGGCGGCACGGTGCGCGACTCGCGCGGCCAGCGGCTCGCGGGCGCCCACATCACGGTGCGCGCGGGCGACCTGACCGTCGAAGGCGACGCCGACGCGCAGGGCGAGTTCCGCCTGCACGACTGCCCGACAGGCGATGTCGGCGTCTCGGGCACGCAGAACGGCCCGAGGGGCACGCTGAACGGCTCGCTGCACGTCGACGTGCGGCCCGGCGACGAGGTCCTGTCGCTGCAGCTCGAGCTGCGATAAGCACGAGGCATGCGGAGCTTCCTGATCTGCGCGCTGCTCGCGACGAGCGCGCACGCGAACCCGATCATCGTCAAGGCCGCGCACGTGCTCGACGGCGCCGGCGACCGTGCGCGCGACGGCGTGGCCGTCGCCGTCGATGGCGAGCGGATCGTGGCCGTGGCGCCGGCCGGCGAGCTCGCGACGAGGTATCCGAAGGCGAGCGTGATCGATCTCGGCGGCGCGACGCTGATGCCGGGCCTCGTCGACGCGCACACGCACGTGTTCCTGAACGACGACGTCGGCCCGGGCGTGTACGACGAGATCCTGCTGAAGAAGAGCACGCCGTATCGCGCGATCGAGGCGGCGGCGAATGCGCGGCGCGCGCTCGCGTACGGGTTCACCAGCCTGCGCGACCTCGAGACGGAGGGCGCGATGTACGCGGACGTCGACGTGAAGACGGCGATCGCGAAGGGCGTCGTGCCGGGGCCGCGGATGTTCGTCGCGACGCGCGCGCTCGCACCGACCGGCATGTATCCGCTGCGTGGCTACAGCTGGGAGCTGACGATGCCGATCGGCGTGCAGACCGTCGACGGTGTCGAGGGGATTCGCAAGGCCGTCCGCGAGCAGGTCGCCAACGGCGCCGACTGGATCAAGTTCTACGCGGACCACGGCGTGTACGAGGGCAAGCCCGACCGGCCGGTGCGCAGCATCGTGAACTTCACGCCCGCGGAGGCGGCGGCGATCGTCGACGAGGCGCACCGGCTCGGCGTGAAGGTCGCCGCGCACGCGAACGGCTGGGACGGTATCGACTCGGCGCTGCGCGCCGGCGTCGACTCGATCGAGCACGGGCAGGGGCTCACCGACGATCTGGTCACGCGTATGGTCGCGCAGAAGGTCGCGTGGTGCCCGACGATGCTCGCCTACGCGTACTCGGAGAAGAAGCTCGGACCGAACCCTCGCTCGTTCATGATGCCCGCGCACCGGGCGGCGGTCGCGCGCGCGTACAAGCGCGGCGTGCGGATCGTGTTCGGGACGGACGCGGGCGCGTTCCCGTGGAGCATGAACCCCGCGCAGGAGGCGAAGCTGATGGTCGACGCCGGCATGCCGCCGGCCGCGGTCGTGCGCGCGATGACCTCGAGCGCGGGCACGCTGCTCGATCCGCTGTGCAAGCCGGGCGCGGCGACGTGCCCGCACTCCGGCGTCGGCCTGATCGCGCCGGGCGCGTACGCGGACCTCGTCGCGGTGCCCGGCAACCCGCTCGCCGACATCACGCAGCTCGAGCACGTCAGCTGGGTGATGAAGGGGGGCGCCGTGCAGACGCTCTAGCTGCCGCATAATGCGGCATGGGCCGTCCATCCATGCAGGCGTGCGATCACCTATCGTAGAGAGGATGCCTGCAGCGAGCGAGGACGGTGAGGGCGAGGGCACGCGTTCGCCGGCAGAAGAGCAGATCGAGAACCCCTCCTCGTACTCGCCATCATCGCAGCGCTCCCTCGGGATCGCGGATGCCTTGCGGCGTCAATACGCGCAGAGGGCGGTCTCGAGCGAAATGCTGCTGTTCGGCCTGACGCAAGAGGTCGACAACGTCGTGATCCAGGTTCTTCGCTTACTCGGGACTCGCGATCCAGAGCAAGACCTCGCCGAAACCTTTGGCTGGAGAGGGACGTTGACCAAGAGGGCAGCATTCCCGAAGCATTTCACGCCGAACGCGCGGACGATCTTACGTGTGGCAGCTGAACTAGCGGCGCGCGACGGAGCTGCGCCGGACCTCCGGAGTCCCCCGGTGATCCGGAATCGTCACATCGTGCGCGGCATGCTTCGCACGCCGCGTTCCCGCGCAGGTGCGTGGATCCGGCAGCGCGTCGAACCCCACATCCCCGTGGGTGCGCTCGATGAACTCGTTGGTAGATGGCCGCTCGATCTCGATTTCCAACCGGCAATGCTAAAGAGCCAACTTGGAAGCCTCGGCTGGCGTCCGAGCGAGCTAGAACCTGCGGCTGCCGCGCGCGTCGAGGTGCGAGGAGGTGACCTGGTTGCCGACGAGCTATGCGACCTCATCGTGCTTCCGTGTTCGACGGCTGGCACGGTCAGTGACTGGGTTAATCGGATCATCAAGACACGCATTCTCGAGGCGCCGCGCGGCGGGATGGCTCTTGGCGAAGTCAGCTCCGTCCAACTCCAGGACGGGCGCGCGTACGTGTACGCGGCATCGGTCCACGGCGACGGGTCCGACGCTCGCAGCATCGAGTTGATCGGTCGGCAGCTCGGTGCACTCTCCGAGCGCTATCCAAAAATCGGAGCACCCCTGCTCGGCGCAGGACTCAACCAGGCGGGTGCTCCGCGCATCGACTTCCGCACGTCGTTCGAGGAGCTGCGACGCGGCTTCGAGGCGTCAGCGGCTCGTGGCGCAACGCTTGTCGTGATCGTCCCCGAACACGACCGATACGAAGCGCTGCGGCAGACGCACGAGGCGACGTCGGCGGTCGTCATGGTCGCGCCGTCTGCCGCCGTTGCACGTCGCACAACCGATGTGCTCGCCGGTTTCGCGTCAGATGCGTCCGCCGGTAGAGACCTTGTCGGGATTGAGCAGGACGTGAACATGCTCTGCTCGATCATCGCCGCGCGCGATGTCTCGCCTCCGCTGTCGATCGGGCTCTTCGGGGATTGGGGGACGGGGAAGAGCTTCTTCATCGGCAAGATGAAGGAGCGCTTGAACGCTCTCGCCGTGGCGGCGAAGTCCGTGCCGAGGTCAGAAGAGCCTGCAGCGTATTGCGGTCACATCACACAGCTCGAGTTCAACGCGTGGCACTACATCGACACCGACAATCTCTGGGCGAGTCTCGCGGAATCGATCATCGACGGCCTCGCGCGGCAACTGCAATCCACTGAGTCGTCCGTCGAAAAGTGCGCGCGCTTGATGGCAGCAGCGACGCAGTCGCGCAACGTCCTTGCCGAGGCGGAGCAGAAGAGAGTCGAAGCGCAGAACATACTCTCCGCGCAGCAGGAGTGGCTTGCGCGGCTCCGATTGGAGAGGCTCAAACCAGTCAGCCGCAGCGAGCTTCGTCGCGAGGCGACGCGCATGCTCGTTGAGACGAACGAACAGGCACGCGGCGAACTGGGAAAGGTCGCCCACGATCTCGGGGTCGAAGCGCGCACGCTCGAAGAGAAAGCGGACCTCATGCAACTGCGCGGCGTCATTCGGTGGGGCCGCGCGATCGTACGATCGATTCGCAACGGCACGGTCGTGACGGCAGCGAAGGCTGCGGTCTGGGCATTCGTTACTGCCCTATTCTTTGCAGCTGCAGGGTGGTTCCTGCGCGAGACGATCGGGCACGTAGCGACGTATCTCACTGCGGCGGGCGCGTGGCTGTTCACGCAGTTGACACCGCTCGCCGCGAAGTTGAAGGGCCCCGTCCGCGCGTTCATCAGGGTTCGGGACAGTTACGAGGCAAACGTCGCCAACATCGAGGGCGATCTACTGGAGGAGCGCGACAAGGCGCAGACGAAGTTCGATCTGGCAGAACTACGTGTGAAGGACGCAAAGCAAGAGCTCGCCGCGATCGAGGCGCAGATCGACGCTCTCCGCGCCGACAAGCTGATGGCTCAGTACATTCGAGACCGGCACGGCAGCGACGATTACCGCAAGCACCTTGGTGTGATCGCACGTGCGAGGGCTGATTTCGAACAGCTTTCGAGGCTGCTCGTAGACGCGAGATCGCAGCAAACTAGCGAGGGTGATGCACTCCCCCGCGTCGACCGCATCGTTCTGTACATCGACGATCTGGATCGATGTGACGAGCGGCAGGTTGTGAGCGTCCTGCAGGCCGTCCATCTCCTGCTCGCGTTCGAGCTGTTTGTCGTCGTCGTGGCGGTCGACTCGCGCTGGCTGCTTCATTCGTTGCGGCAGCAATCGAAGGCCCTTGCCGCCGAGGTAGCCCACGCAGACTCCGCAGAGGACGAGACGCACTGGCGAGCCACGCCAATGAACTACCTGGAGAAGATCTTCCAGATTCCGTTTGCACTGAGGCCGATGAACGAGGACGCATTTGGCCGCATCGTCGGGGCGCTCATGCCGGAGCCGTTTAGTGAAACCGTGACCTCGCCCGCTGACCCGCCGCCGGAACAGACGTCGCCCGCGGCGGCACCGGCTGCAGCGGCGAAGTCGGTGGAAGGGGCTGCTGCTGCGACCGCCGGGGCGATTGTCAGGCCGGCGGAGGATGAGGCGCCGCCGCAGCCCACGCAAGCGTCGCCTAATGCCATCGACCCGCGACCAGCTCAGCTGTCCGTCCACGCGCATGAGGTCGCGTACATGAAGAACCTCGGGCGGCTAATAGATTCACCGCGCGCCGCGAAGAGATTCATCAACCTCTACCGGTTGCTGCGCGCGTCAGTCTCCGCGAAACAACTGTCGACATTCGCCGATGATGCCCAGGCCGGCGAGTACCGCGCCGCGATGTTACTTCTCGCAATCGCGGTCGGCTCGCCGAACGAGTTCACGTCGCTCCGGCGTGCGTTATGCGACGCGCCGGACGACCAGACATGGTGGTCGTGGTTCGCGTCGTTTCGGGACGATGAACGTCGCCGCGAGGCGCCGCAGACATTGGCGCGCGACTCGCGCATGCGACTGGACGAGCTCGAGCGCGACCTGGAGGCGGTTCGCGAGCAGCTCGGGCCTCTGCCTCCATGCAGCATCTTTCGTGAGTGGGGGGTCCGCGTCGCGCGGTTCTCGTTCAATGCGGGCACCGCCGCGGAGCACGAGGCGACGGCCGCAGCGGTGTCGCGGCGCAGCCTCGGTAGCGGCCATGCGAGCACCTAGCGGCGGCGCTGCCGCATGCGGCCGATGTCGATGATCATCGTCGGCGCGGCGTGCAGGTCCTCGTCGAACGAGGGCTGGACGCGCGACTTCTTCGCGGCGGGCGGCGGAGGCGGCGGCTGCGTGCGTGCGACGCGGCGGGGCGGCGGGGCAGGCGGGCGGGGCGGCGCACGACGGCCGCGGTCTTCGAGGATCACGGTGTTCGCCCCGTGGATGTCCTGCGCGTCGACCTTCGGCATCGTCGTGAAGTTCGAGTCGCTCGAGAAGTCGTTGATGCGCGACTCGGTGCCGCCGCCGTTCGTGCCGGCGCCGATCGCCGCGATCGAGACGCTCGTCGGCTTGGGCTGGAACGGGACCTCGGGCGGCTCGAAGTCGTCGTCGCGCTGCATCATGCTCTCGCCGACGTCCTCGCTGACGTCGTCGGCCATGACGTACTCCTCGAGCATGCGCAGCTCGCGCTCGATCTCCTGCGCGAACATCTTGCGGATGAAGCGCCCGAGGTGGCTGCGCGAGTAGTTCGGCATGAACTTGCGCAGGAACGCGCGCAGGTCGCCCTCGGCCTCCGCCGCGGTCTGGTAGCGGTTCGCGCGCGAGCGCGTCAGGCACTTGTCGGTGATCGCCTCGAGCTCGGGCGGGATGCCGGGCTGCAGCTCGGAGACCGGCCGGTACTTCGCATCGCGGACCTTGATCAGCAGGTCCATCTCGTTCGTCGCGGTGAACGGCGGGATGCGCGTCAGCATCTCGTAGAGGCAGCTGCCGAGGGAGAAGACGTCCGAGCGGTGGTCGAGCTTGCGGCCGAGCGCCTGCTCGGGGCTCATGTACTTGACCTTGCCCTTGATGACGCCGGTCTTCGTCGTCACGCGCGACAGCGTCGCCTTCGCGATGCCGAAGTCACACAGCTTCACCTCGCCGGCGTAGCTGCAGATGATGTTCGACGGCGAGACGTCGCGGTGGATGATCCGCAGCGGGCGCCCGCGCGAGTCGACCGCGGAGTGCGCCGCGTGGAGCGCCGCGCCGACCTCGGCCGCGATGTACGCGGCGTGCTCCGGCGGGATCGGCTTCTTCTTCGCGCGGCAGCGCTCGAGCACGGTGCGCATGTCCTTGCCGTCGACATGCTCCATGGCAATGAAGTACTCGCCGTGCGCGCGTGCGAACTCGTAGACGCGCGCGATGTTGCCGTGGCGCAGGACGCTCGCGATCTTCGCCTCGTCGACGAGCATCTGGATGAAGTCGTCATCCTCCGCGAGGTGCGCGAGCACGCGCTTGACCGCGACGAGGTGCGGCGTGCCCTGGGCGTCGAAGGTCTTCGCCCGATAGATCTCGGCCATGCCACCAAACGCGATGCGGTCGAGCAGGTGGTACCGACCGAGCTGTTGAGCTCTCCTCACCTAGTCGCTGATCGTAGCATGCTATCTTCCTCGGCATGGTTCGCGTGGTCTTGCTGACGATCGCCCTCGCCGCGTGCGGGAAGTCTGCTGGAAACCAGGAGAAGGCCCCTGCGCCCGCACCTGGCCCGACGCCCGGCCCGACAGCGCCGGTCGCGCAGGCCGGATGTGGGAGCGCGGACGACCCCAAGTTCTTCCTCAAGCCCGATGAGGGCACGCTGACGATCGACAAGGTCGATGGTGCGGCTGGCGCGGAAGCGAGCGCGGCCGTCAAGGTCGCTCCCGCGACCGGCTATCACATGTCGACCGACTTCCCGATCAAGCTGTGCCTCGAAGCGCCCGCGGGCGTGACGCTCGCGAAGACCGAGTTCAACGCGGGCAAGGGCGAGAAGGGCGATGCCGATGCATTCTCCGAGCAGGCGCTCGGCTTCGCCGTGAAGGCGACGGCCGCGAAGGCCGGCTCGTACGAGATCAAGGGCGTGTTCAAGTTTGGCGTGTGCGACAAGGAAAGCTGCCATCCGAAGAAGCAGCCCGTGACAATCACGGTCGCGGCAAAATGAGCTAGCGTTCCTTCGTGAGCGACATCCCCGAGGCCGTCAAGAACACGCTCGTCGGCTTGCACGACGCCGTGCGCGAGGACTTCACGCGGAACCGCCGCGTGATGTCGTTCCAGGAGTACTTGGCGCTCGCGTTCGCGGAGCCGCAGCGTCAGCTGCGCAGCTCGACGCAGTACATCGTCGATTGCTTCGACTACTACGGCACCGAGAAGAAGTCATACCCGTGGGGCGAGGTCACGCACTTCAAGCTGTTCGACGCACCGTGGGCGAACGGTGAGGATCGCCTGTTCGGCCAGGAGAACGTCCAGAACCAGGTCTACAAGGTGCTGCGCTCGTTCGTGCAGGACGGCCGGCCGAACAAGCTGATCCTGCTGCACGGCCCGAACGGCTCCGCGAAGTCGACGTTCGTGCGCTGTCTCGGCCGCGCGCTCGAGCACTACTCGACGCTCGACGAAGGCGCGCTCTACCGCTTCAGCTGGATCTTCCCCGCGCAGCGGAGCACGAAGGGCGGCATCGGCTTCGGCGGCCATCCGACGCTCGAGTCGCTCGAGACGTATGCCTACCTGCCCGACGATCAGGTCGACGCGCGTCTCGGCGACGAGCTGCGCGACCACCCGCTCTTGCTCGTGCCGCTCGACGAGCGCCAGAAGCTGATCGGCAAGCTGCTCGACGGCAAGAACCTGATCGTCAGCGACTACCTGCGCGGCGGCTCGCTGTCTCCGCGCAACCGCGCGATCTACGAGGCGCTGCTCGCGAGCTACCAGGGCGACTACGTCCAGGTGCTCCGCCACGTGCGCGTCGAGCGGTTCGAGGTCTCGCACCGCTATCGCCAGGGCTGGGTCACCGTCGAGCCGCAGCTGTCCGTCGATGCGACGGAGCGCCAGATCACGGCCGACCGCTCGCTCGCGGCGCTGCCGCCGTCGCTGCAGTCGGTGAACCTGCACGAGTACGGCGGCGAGGTCGTCGGCGCGAACCGCGGCATGATCGAGTTCGACGATCTGCTCAAGCGCCCGCTCGAGCACTACAAGTACTTGCTCACGACCGTCGAGCGCGCGGCGCTCGCGATGCAGAGCGCGACGTTGTTCCTCGACCTCGTCTTCATCGGCAGCTCGAACGACATCCACCTCGCCGCGTTCCGCGAGATCCCCGACTTCCAGTCGTTCAAGGGCCGCATCGAGCTCGTGCGCGTGCCGTTCATCCTCGACGTCCGCCACGAGGAGCAGCTCTACGCCGAGCGCCTGCGCGAGGCGGCCGGCGGCCGCCACATCGCGCCGCACACCGCGTACGTCGCCGCGCTGTGGGCCGTGCTGTCGCGCATGCGCAAGCCGCAGATCGAGCGCTACCCGTCGACGCTCGCCGAAGTGATCGGCAAGATCACGCCGCTCGACAAGGTCGAGCTCTACACGACTGGCCAGGTCCCCGAGGACCTCTCGCCGGATCGCGCGCGGGAGCTGTCCTCGCACATCCGCGACCTGTTCCACGAGAGCGACACGTACCCGATCTACGAGGGCCGCGTCGGCGCCTCTCCGCGCGAGATGCAGACCGTCCTCCTCGCGGCGGCGGGCTCCACCCGCTACGAGTACGTCTCGCCGCTCGTCGTGCTCGACGAGATCGTCGAGCTGACCAAGCAGGCCTCGCTCTACGAGTTCCTGCGCCAGGACGTCCAGCCCGGCGGCTTCCACGATCACAAGAAGCTCGTCGACGTCGCGCGCGGCCGCCTGTTCGACGTGATCGACGACGAGGTCCGCGCCTCGGTCGGCCTCGTCGAGGAATCCGAGTACACGCGCGTGTTCGAGCGCTACGTCACGCACGTCATGCACGCGATCAAGAAGGAGAAGGTCCGCAACCCCTCCACCGGTCGCCAGGAAGACCCCGACGAGGGCATGATGCGCGAGGTCGAGCGCACGCTCGAGATCACGGGGCGCGCCGACGAGTTTCGTCAGTCGCTGATCGCGAAGATCGGCGCGTGGTCGCTCGATCACCGCGGCCAGAAGCCGAACATGACGGAGATCTTCAGCGATCTCGTGCGCAAGCTGAAGGACGCCTACTTCGAGCGCCACAAGAAGACGATCGCGAAGGGCATCTCGGAGCTGGTCGCGCTGCTCTCGGGCAACGAGGGCCACCTCTCCGTCGAGGCCCGCACGCGCGCCGACACCGCGCTCGCCACGCTGATCACGCGCTACGGCTACACGCGCGAGTCCGCTCGCGACCTGGTCGGCGCGCTCGCGTCGATGCGCTACCGCTGACGCCTGGTGTATGATGGGCGCGTGCGAGGGCTGGCCATCTCGTGCGCGCTCGTGGTGGCGAGCGCGACCGCGGTAGATGCCGCTCCCAAGATGGTCAAGGGCCCGTACCTGCAGGACCTCGCGCCGACGTCGATCACGGTGATGTGGCAGCTCGACGAGCAGGTGCCGGGCAAGCTGATCGTCGAGGGGCCGGGCGGCAAGCGCGAGCTCGAGGTGCCGGCCGATCGCATCGTCGAGGCGCGCGTCGATAACCTCGAGCCGTCGAGCAGGTATCGCTACCGGGTCGTCGTCGGCGATGCGAGCTGGGATGGCGAGTTCGCGACCGCGCCGCCGGTCGGCAAGGACGTGCCGTTCTCGTTCATCGTCGTCGGCGACTCGCGCGACGGCATCGAGCAGCATCGCCGCGTCGTCGAGCGGATGAGCCAGGAGGTCCCCGACTTCATCCTCGGCACCGGCGACATGGTCGACGAGGGCTTCCGGCAGGACCAGTGGCAGCAGTTCTTCGACGTCGAGAACGCGACGCTGCGCGACAACGTGTACTTCCCCGCGCTCGGCAACCACGACCGCCAGGGCAGGGGCCGCACCGCCGATACGTACCGCTCGTACTTCTCCGTGCCGGAGAACGGCGGCGAGACCGAGCGCTACTACGCGTTCACGTATGCCTCGGCGCGGTTCCTCGTGCTCGACAGCAACGAGTACAGCTTCGCGCTCACCGACCAGACCGCGTGGCTCGAGCGCGAGCTCGCCGCCGCGCGCGACGACGCGACGATCCGGCACATCTTCGTCGTGATGCATCACCCGCCGTTCTCGATCTCGCTGCATGGCGGCGCGCTCGATCTGCGCGAGCGGTGGACGCCGCTGTTCGAGAAGTACCAGGTGACCTGCGTGTTCTCCGGCCACGACCACGTGTACGAGCGCGCCGAGCACAACGGCCTGCGCTACTTCGTGACCGGTGGTGGCGGCGCGCCGCTCTACCCGAAGCGGCCGCGGCCGAATCCCGTCGATGTCGAGGCGGTGAAGAAGTTCGAGCGCACGCTGCACTACCTGCGCGTCAACGTCACCGGCAATCACATCGAGGTGACCGCGATCCGCGCCGATGGCACGACGATCGAGTCGACGGCGTGGACCGACGGCCCCACGGATGTGCCGGCGCCGGGCCCGCTGGTCGCGAGCGTGCCGGGGGCGGGCGCGCCGGCGATGAAGGCGGCTCCGATCGGCTCGCCGCCGCCACCGCCCGACGAGACGAAGCGGTCGCTCGGCTGGTTCGTCGGCGGTACCATCGTGCTCGCGCTCGGGGCGGCCGTCGTCGTCGTGCGCACGATGCGGCAGTAGCCCCGACGCGTGGTAAACAGGCGCGCCATGCCTGTCCAGCCCCGTACGCCGCAGGGAGTGCTCGAGCTGTTGCCTCCGCAGCAGCTGGCGTTCCAGCGCATGCTCGACACGATCCGCCGCGGCTTCGAACGCTTCGGCTTCCTGCCCGTCGAGACGCCGGTCTTCGAGGTGACGGACGTGCTGCTGACGAAGTCCGGCGGCGAGACCGAGAAGCAGGTGTACTTCGTGCAGTCGACCGGCGCGCTCGATCAGGGCCACAAGCCGGAGATGGCGCTGCGCTTCGACCTGACGGTGCCGCTCGCGCGCTACGTCGCGCAGCACGAGCACCAGCTCAACTTCCCGTTCCGGCGCTACCAGATCCAGCGCGTCTATCGCGGCGAGCGCGCGCAGAAGGGCCGCTTCCGCGAGTTCTACCAGTGCGACATCGACGTGATCGGCAAGGACACGCTGCCGCTCGCGTACGACGCCGAGCTGCCGGCGCTGATCTACGGCATCTTCAAGGAGCTCGCGTTCGGCCGCTTCACGATCTACATCAATAACCGGCGCCTGCTGAAGGGGCTGCTCGAGTCGCTCGGCATCGAGAAGCAGACCGACGTGCTCCACGAGGTCGACCGGCTCGGCAAGATCTCGCTCGACGAGGTGCGCGCGAAGGTCGTCGCGATCGACCCGAAGGCCGGCCCGCTGGTCGAGCTGCTGACACAGCCGTTCGAGGCGCTCGCGAGCTTCGAGGGCAACGAGACGTTCAAGCAGGGCTACGCGGAGCTCAAGCAGGTGTACGAGACCACGCGCGCGCTCGGCGTTCCCGCCGAGAACCTCGAGGTGAAGCTCTCGATCGTGCGCGGGCTCGACTACTACACGGGCACGGTCTACGAGACGTTCCTGACCGACCACCCCAAGCTCGGCTCGATCTGCTCGGGCGGCCGCTACGACAACCTCGCCGAGCACTACACGAAGAGCAAGCTGCCGGGCGTCGGCATCTCGATCGGCGCGACGCGGCTGTTCAGCCAGCTCGTCGAGCTCGGGCTCGTCGCGGCGACGGAGAAGTCGACGGCGCAGGCGCTCGTGCTCAACGTCGAGCGCGACCTGTCGCTCGAGTACGCGAAGCTCGCGAAGGAGCTGCGCGACGCCGGCCTCAACGTCGAGGTCTACGGCGGCGACGACAAGCTCGGCAAGCAGTTCAAGTACGCCGACCGCGCGGGCGTGCCGCTCGCGATCCTGTACGGTGCCCGCGAGCGCGATGCCGGCCAGATCAAGATCAAGGACATGCGTGCGAGCGCCGAGGCCGCCGTCGAGCTGGCCGTGCCGCGCGGCGAGCTGGTCAGCCGCGTGAAGGCGCTGCTCGCCACAGCGCCCAGCCGGTGAACGGCAGGATCGCGAACGCCGCGATCGCGAGCAGCGACGGCACGTAGCTGCCGCTCGCATCGATCGACGCACCGATCAGCGGGTTGATCGCGAGGATGATCGCCGACTGGGCCGATGCGATCAGCGCCGCGCCCGTCGCGATCCACTCGTTCGGGAGGCGCGCGAGCGTGTCGGCGTTGATGATCGCGGTGTAGCCGCCGCGCCCGACGCTGCAAACGACGAGCGCCGCAACGATCATCGCCTCGGTGTCGCCGAGCGCCATGCCGACCATGCCGGCCGCCGCGAGCGCCGTCGACACGCCGAGCAGCAGGCGGTGCGGCGCCATGCCGACGCGCTTGGCGCGCCGCGACGCGAGATCGCCGAACGCGACTGCACCGACGTCGTACGCGATGCCGCTCGCGAGCAAGTACGTCGCGTACGCGGCCTTGCCAACGTGATGCGCCGCGAAGAACTTCGCACCCCACTGCAGCGTGAACGTCGAGACCGGGATGATCGCGGCGAGCCCGACGAGCCCGCGCAGCATCATCGGGTCGCGCAGCACGAGCTTCCAGTCGGCGCGCTTCGCGGGAGGCACGTGTGGCAGCGCACCGCGGCGGGTCGCGAGCTGCCAGATCGGCACCCACACCAGCGCGATCAGCGCGAGCGCGATGAACGACGCGCGCCAGCCGAACAGGCCTGCCACGCCGATCGCGATCGGCGGCGCGAGCGCGGATCCGACCGACATGCCGGCGAACAGCAGCGCCATCCCGCGCGCGCGATCGGCCGGCGCGAGCACGGCCTGCACGGTCTGCGCGCCCGCCGGCAGCGACGGCGCCTCGACGGCACCGAGCAGCAGGCGCAGCGCCAGGAATGACACGAAGCCGACCGCGAGCGAGTGCGCGGCGGCCGCCGCCGACCACGCGAGCACGCCGAGCAGCAGCGCGCGCTTCGCGCCGAGCCGGTCGCACAGCTGCGCCGCCGCGGGACCCGCGAGCAGGTACGCGACGGAGAATGCCGAGCCGAGCCAGCCGTACTGCGTGTTCGACAGCTTGAGGTCGGCGGTGATCGTCGGCGCGAGCGCGCTGAGCGCCTGGCGGTCGAGGTACGACAGCGTCATCGCGGCCGTCGCCGCGGCGGTGATGCCCCACGCCCTGCGGCTCATCGGTTGCTCTCCCCGTCGCTTCGCTCCTGATCCGTCATCGTCTCAGCCGTGCGGCGAGCGCCTCGGCCTGGCGCATGCGGCCCTCGCGGTTTGCCGGCTTGCCGGCGGGCATGACGAGCAGCTCGTGCTCGGACCACGCGAGCCGCAGCGACTCCTGGTCGGCCGTCGCGTGCAGCGTCGTGCGCGCGATGCGATCGGTGCGGTCGGCCCAGCGCAGCTCGACCGCGTCGTCGAGGATCACGAGCGTGCCGGCGCCGTCGCGCGCATGGAACACGGGCCACGTGTCACCGCCGGCGATGCGCGCCGGCACGATCATCAGCACCACCGCGACGAGGATCAGCGGCGCGAGGCCCAGCGTGATCGGGCTCGTCACGTACAGGAACGTCAGCGCATCCGAGCCGAGCGCCTCCGCCTTGTGGAACAGCGAGAGGCCGAGCTCGACACCGCCGACGCACAGCGCGAGCGCGAAGCCGACCCAGCCGAGCACCGACCGGCCCTTCGCCTCCGCGCGCTTGCCGATCCACGCGATGTGCAGCGCGATGCCGACGAGCAGCACGCCGCCGCCGAAGAACATCACGGCGCGGCCACCACGTGCGGCTCCTCGCGGCGCACGACGCGCCCGCCGAGGCGCGCCGCCAGCTGCTCGAACGCGGCCGCGACCTGCGCTGCATCGGGCGCCTCGAGCGTGACGAGCACGCGGAAATCGCGCTCCGAGAAGCGCGGATAGCTGCCGATGCGCACGATCGGGTGCGCCGCGACCACGGCGTCGAGGTACGGCGCGAGCTCGCCCTCCTCGAGGTCGATGTACAGGCGAGCCGCCGTCACCGGCTCGGCGCGGAACCGGTCGCGGATGTCGACGAACTTGCGTCGGAACAGCGTCGGCACGCCGGGCAGGATGTAGACGTTGCGGTAGGCGACGACCGGCCAGATCTGGTCTTTTCCGTACACGAGCTCGGCGCCGGCCGGGACGTCGGCGAGGCGCAAGTTCGCGTCGGCGAGCTGGTCCTTCCAGTAGCCGCGGACCTTGGCCTCGAGGTCCGGATGCCGCGTCACCGTCGTGCCAAAGCCCTTCGCGATCGCGGCCATCGTCACGTCGTCGTGGGTCGGTCCGACGCCTCCCGAGGTGAACACGTGATCGAACCGGCGGGCCGCGTCGGTCACGGTGGCGGCGATGTCGTCGATGTCATCGGGGATCACCGTGATCCGCCGCAGCTCGACCCCGAGTGCCCGCAATTCACCGATCAGAAATGCCGCATTCTCCTCGACAAATTTCCCGCTCAGGATCTCGTCGCCGATGATCACGATCCCGGCGGTCGGCATGCGCGGAGCATAGCAGGCGTGGTAAGACCCCGACCGACGAGCATGAGCGATTCCGGGGATCTGGTACTACGCGGAGGCCGGGTGTTCGACCCGGCGGCGGCCCGTCCCATCGATCAGGCGGCCGATGTCCGCATCGCGAACGGACGCATCGTCGAGATCGGGCGTGGCCTCGTCGGCGCGCGCATCGTCGACGTGCGCGACCTGTGGGTCGTGCCCGGCCTGATCGACCTGCACGTGCACCTGCGGGAGCCGGGTCAGGAATACAAGGAAGATATCGAGACGGGCACGCGCGCGGCGGCCGCCGGCGGCTTCACCACCGTCTGCTGCATGCCGAACACGCGGCCGGTCAACGACCAGCGCGCGGTCACCGAGCTGATCGTGCGGCGGTCGCGCGAGGCCGGCGCGGTGCGCGTGCGGCCGATCGGCGCGATCACGCACGGGCTCGAAGGCAAGGCGCTCGCCGATATCGCCGAGATGAAGGAGGCGGGCATCGTCGCGATCTCCGACGACGGCCGCCCGGTCATGAACTCCGGCCTGATGCGCCGCGCGTTCGAGTACGCCAAGACGTTCGACCTGCCGCTCGTCCAGCACGCCGAGGATCTCGACCTCTCGGAGGGCGGGGCGATGAACGAGGGCGCCGTCGCGACGCGCATCGGCATCAAGGGCCAGCCGGCCTGCGCGGAGAGCGCGATGGTCGCCCGCGACCTCGAGATCGTCGAGTGGACCGGCGCGCGCTACCACGTCGCCCACGTCTCGACGGCCCGCACGGTCGCGCTCGTCCGCGATGCGAAGCGCCGCGGCCTGCCGGTCACCTGCGAGGTCACGCCGCACCACCTCGCGCTGACCGACGAGGCCTGCAGCCACTACGACACCCGCACGAAGGTCATGCCGCCGCTGCGCACGCAGGCGGACCAGGAGGCGCTGCTCGAGGCGCTCGCCGAGGGCATCATCGACGCGATCGCCACCGACCACGCGCCGCACTCGCCCGTCGAGAAGGACGTCGAGTTCGAGTGCGCGGCGCCGGGCATGCTCGGTCTCGAGACCGCGCTGCCGATCGTGCTCGACTTCGTCCGCATGGGCACGCTCGACGACCGCCGCGCCATCGCGGCGCTCACCGGCGGTCCTGCGAGAGCGTTCGGTCTGCCCGGTGGCTCGCTCGCCGTCGGCGCGATCGCCGACATCACCGTGATCGACCCCGATCGCCCGGTGACGTTCAACGCGGAAGGCCTCTCGAGCAAGTCGAAGAACTCGCCGTTCCTCGGCCAGAAGCTCGCCGGCCGCGCCGTGCTCACGCTGCTCGAAGGCCGAAGTGTCTTCGACCTCGACGGGAGGATGAAGTGACGCAACGCTGGCCCGCCGCGCTTGTACTGGCCTCGGGCAAGGTGTTCCGCGGGGAAGGCTTCGGCGCGAAGGTCGAGTCGATCGGTGAGGTCGTGTTCAACACGTCGATCACCGGCTACCAGGAGATCATCAGCGACCCGTCGTACTGCGGGCAGATCGTCGTGATGACGGCGCCCGAGATCGGGAACGTCGGCGTCAACCGCGAGGACATCGAGGCGCGTCGCGTCGCGTGCGCCGGCCTCGCGATCCGCGAGCTCTCGCCGCTGACGGCCTCGTGGCGTGCCGAGGACTCGCTGTCGGCGTGGCTCGACCAGAGCAAGGTCCCCGGCATCGACGGTATCGACACGCGCGCGCTCACGCGGACGCTCCGCGATCAGGGCGCGCAGAACGGTGCGATCACGCCGCACGTCGATCAGCTCGACGCCGTGCTCGCGCGCGTGCGTGCGGCCCCCGCGATGGACGGCCTCGACCTCGTCCCGCGCGTCACGTGCGAGAAGCGCTACGAGTGGGACAAGCCGACCTGGCGCGCCGACGACGACGGCCGCGCGCTCCCCGTGCCGCCCGTCGAGTTCCACGTCGTCGCGTACGACTTCGGCATGAAGGAGAACATCCTTCGCCAGCTGCGCGACATCGGCGCGCGCGTCACCGTTGTTCCCGCGACCACGCCCGCCAAGGAAGCGCTCGCGCTCGGCGCGCACGGCTTCTTCCTCTCGAACGGCCCCGGCGACCCGGCCGCCGTCACGTACGCCATCGCGACGTGCAAGGAGCTGATCGCGAGCGGCAAGCCGGTGTTCGGCATCTGCCTCGGCCACCAGATCCTCGGCCTCGCGCTCGGCGCGAAGACGGTGAAGCTGTCCTTCGGCCACCACGGCGGCAACCACCCCGTGCTCGACAAGACCACGGGCCGGGTCGAGATCACGTCGCAGAACCACGGGTTCGTCGTCGACGAGAGCACGCTGCCTCCCGGCGTCAGCGTCACGCACGAGAACCTGTTCGACCACAGCAACGAGGGCATCGCCGTCGCCGGCAAGCCGATCTTCAGCGTCCAGTACCATCCCGAAGCGAGCCCGGGCCCGCACGACGCGAGCTACCTGTTCGCGCGCTTCCGCGACTATCTGAAGAGGAGCACGTGAGCACGGTCGCGCTCCTCGAGCAGGTGATCGAGGAGCTGTACGCACGTCATACCGCCGATGCAAACGCGGCCGCCGCCGCGCGCCGCGAGTACGAGGAGCGCCGCGGGCGCGTCCATCAGGATGACGAGCTGTGGGAGCCGTGGAGCGCGGCGTTCGTCGAGTGGTTCGTCGTCGAGCGCGTCGGGCCCACCGGCGTGCCGCCCGCGCTCGTGACGGCGCGCGAGATGCGCGAGGCGTCCGACGAACGCGCCGATCTCGTCACGTCGCTCGTGACGTCGCACCGGTCGCTGTTCGAGGTCACGGCGATGAAGCCGGGGCGCATCGAGCTCGTCGATCTGCTCGGCGGCGCCGAGCTGCACGTCGTCGAGCAACGCGCGCTGCACGGCGTCGAGGTCGGCGACGTCGCGGAGCTGAGGCTCGTCGGTGCGCGCGGCGAGGTGCGCTTCGGCCGCACGTTCATCTATCACCCGAAGGCGGCGCGCAACGCGATCGTCGAGCGGTCGCGCGCGATGCTCGCGAAGGGCAGCTCGCGCCGCGATGTCATCGATGCGATCGCGCAGCTGCGCGTCCAGGTCACGCGCTATCGCCACATGGCGCCGTCGCGCGTGTACGAGCTCGGCTCGCGGATCATGGGATGAAGCCCGTCGCGGTCCTGCTGCTCGTCGCGGCAACCGCCTACGCCGATCATCCGATCAATCGTCCCGAGGCGATCGACGTCGATCACGACATGACGCCGCCCGGCCGCGGCGAGCTCGGCTTCGACGGCGGTGGCGATGTCCCCACCTACGCGCTGTCGCTGCAGACGCAGTTCCTCGAGCGGCCGATGCGGATCCACACCGTCGACCGCGAGACGTTCCCCGTCGAGCGGCGCGAGACCGCGTGGCTCGGAGGCGCGCTGTCGTTCGGCTCGATCGTCGTCGACGCGCGCATGCCTCTCTCGCATCAGGTCGGCGCGCGCTACGCTGGCTTCGGCGACGACCGGCCGCTCGACCGCTGGGTCGCCGGCGACCTCGCGCTGGGCGCGCGCGTGCGCGTGTTCCGCGGCGATCGCCTCGGCGCGTTCCTGCGCATGGGCGCGACGTTCGGCACCGGCAACGACTATCAGTTCGCCGGCGAGGCTCGCTACACGCTGTCGTGGCTGCTCATCGCGCGCGCGCAGCTCCCGCACGACGTCATCGTCGCGGCGACCGGCGGCATCCGCCTGCGCGGCGCCGAGGTGCAGGTCGCGGATCGCCTCGTCGGCGACGAGGTCCTCGGCGGCATCGGCGCGACCGTTCCCATCCCCGGCTGCCTGCGGCTCGAGGGCGAGGTCGTCGGCGCGCTCGGCGACGACGTCGCGAAGAAGCGAGGCCCGTCGCCCGCCGAGGCGCGGATCGGCGTGCTCGCGCACCCGCGCGACAACTTCGCCTTCGCGGTGCGCATCGGCACGCACATCGACGATCAGATCGGCGCGCCGACGTTCCGCGCGATGCTCGAGCTGATCTACACCGGTCCGCCCGTCGTCGAGCACCGCAGCGAGGCACCGGTCGAGGACGACGAAGACGAGTCCGAGTGATACGCTGCTCGCGTGCGCATCGCGGTGGCCCACGACGGCACGCTGGCGGCCGTTCAGGAGGCCACGAGCATCCGCGTGCTCGAGATGCCCGGCTGCACGCCGTTCGCCGAGGTCGGCATCGATCCGGCGGCGGCCGCGACCGACGTGGCCTGGCTCGGTACGCCACCCCGTCTGCTCGTCCTCTCGCGCCACGCCGCGCACTCGACCGCGCACCTGATCGATCCGCTCGGGCCGCGCACGATCGCCGAGATCCGCCTCGAGGCGCCGATGAAGCTGTTCGGCGCGATCCGCAGCCACGCGCTCGCCGTCGGCTCGCTCGGCGCCGCCATCCTGACCGCGACGGACACCCACCTGACCCCGTATCACTTCCCCGCGCGCAGCGTGCCGACCACCGCTGGCGCCGCCGGCGCGCAGTTCGTCGTCGCCGTGCCGGGCGCCGTCGAGGAGTGGGATCCCGCATCCCGCATGCCGAAGAGGCGCCTCAAGCTGCCCCGGCCCGCCGTGATCACCGCGCTCGGCGGCAGCGACCGCGTCGTGTGGATGACCACCCAGCAGGACGCGGCCCGCATCGACGTCATCCCGCTCGTCAATCGCGGCCAGCCGCGCGCGCACGATCTCCCCGAGCCGATCGCGACCGTCACCGGCCACCCCCGCAGCGACCTGCTCGCGGTCGTGGGCGCCGAGAGCGGCCGCCTCTACGTCGTCGACCTCGACGGCCGTAGCGGCCTGCGCGTCGTCGGTCCGGAAGGCATCACGCGCGTCGAGGCCGCGGGCCTCGTCGTAGGCCGCCAGGTCGGCGTCGTCGCGGGGCAGGCGAAGCACCCGCTCGTGTTCGTGACGCTCGAGGCGCGCGAGCAGGCGGTCGCACCGGCGGCGCCTCCGCCGCCCGCAGCCGCGGTGACGCACGAGCCCGAGCCGGCGAAGCCGTCGTCGCTGTACGGGGAGCCGGATGTGCCGGCCGCGCCTGCACCCGCCGCCACGCACGCCGCATCGGTCGCGCATGCACCCGCCGCCACGCCTGCACCCGCCGCCACGCATGCACCAACGGCCGCGCCTGCACCCGCCGCCACCCATGCACCAGCGGCCGCGCCTGCACCCACCGCGCCTTCAGCCGCCGCGTCTGTGAGCGGCGGCATCCAGTCGGTCAGCGAGCGATTCTCGGCATGGCGCGAGCGTGCGCACGCCGCGAAGTCGCGTCCGCCTGCGACCGCCTCCCAGCCGGCCACCGCCTCCCAGCCGGCCTCCGCGCCCGAAGCGGGCTCCACGTCCGCAGCCGGCGCCGCTTCCCACGCGGGCACCGCGGCGCAGCCGGCCGCGCCCGTCGATCGCGCGCCCACCTGGCGCGACGACGCGGTCGCCTGGTATCGCGCCGTCGTCGCGGGCGGCTCCGAGCCCAGCGCGCCGATCTCGCTCGCGATCGATCAGCTGATCATCCGGCTCGAGCTGCCGCCGGCGCTGCAACCGGCGCTCGCGCTCCTGTATGGCGCGCACCTCGCCGGTGACGGCGCCGCACCGTTCGACGTCGCGCGCGTGCTCGGCCGCGACTGGTCCGAGGCGCTCGGGACCGGGCAGCTCGCGGTGCGCGGCATCGCGACGTACGAGGACTCACGCGTGCGGCTGTCTCGCGCGATCCAGCGCGCGCTCGACGAGCTGCCGCCCGAGACAGGCACGCTCGTCGGCGAGCCGGGGACGCTGTCGCTGCAAGGGCCGTGCGTCGTGGTCGCGGCGCCCGACGTGCCGCTCGTCCCGTTCGCGCACAGGCTCGTCGGCGCGGTGGGTACATCGATTCTCGTCGGGACCGCGCTTGGCGAGCCGGTGTTCCTCGAGGCGCGCGCACGCGGCGCGGTTCCGATGCTGCGCACGCGCGACGTGCTCGAGCAGCCGATGATCATCGTCGCGGACAGCGAGCTGGCCGCCGCCCGGCTCGGCGTCCCTCGGATCGAGTAGCCCTCGCCGCCGCGGGCTCTAGCCGGCGGCTCCGACCACCTCGTCGCGCAGGTAGTCCTTCTTCTTGCCGGCGAGCGCGCACGTCACCTTCGCCGCGCTCCAGCCGGCCGCGAGCGCGCCCTCGAAGCCGAGGTCGGGCAGCACCTGGTCGCCCGTCAGCGTCAGGTTCTTGAGGCCGGTGACGTAGCCGACCGAGCCCTTCCACACCGGCGGTGGCGCGAGCGGCAGCGTGCGCGGCACGTCGTAGCTGCCGCGGCCGCCCGGCGCCTGCGGCGGCGTCGCCTCGAACGGCGAGTGCGCGAGCACGAGGTGCTTCTCGAAGAACGGCATGACGTCGCCGAGGCGGCGCCAGAGCGATGCGCGGTGCGCCGCGAGCTCCTCGCCGACGGGGACGACCGTCGCGAGCGTCGCGACGACGCGGCCGCCGTCATCGGGCTCGCTGAGGTGGATCGTGTACGGGTTGTCGTCGAGGACGGCGACCGTCGGGGCCATGTGCTCGGGGATGCCGGCCTCGTCGATCACGACGTTGAGCGTGTAGCGATGGCCGACGAGCGAGACGTCGTCCGCGAGCTCGCCGAGCTTCTTCGGCGCCTTCTTGCCGAGCAGCGCCGCGACGTCCGCCGGCGGCAGGCTCGTCACGACCTGGCCGCAACCGATGTCGTCGCCCGACGCGAGCGTGAGGCTCGCGATCTTGCCCCACGAGACGTCGAGCTCGGTGACCTTGCCGGCGCGCACCTCGCCGCCGGCGGTCGTCAGCTTCTCGACGAGCAGCTCGCGGATCGACTCGGCGTCGCCGCGCACGGCGGGCGGGCCCATCGACCACTGATCGAGCGCGCGCGCGATCGCGAGCGCGGGCGGGGCAGGGTGGCGCACGGCGACGGACGCGAGCTGTTGCCACAGCGCCGCGCGCGGATCGCTCTGGGCCTCGTGCCACCACGCGTCGGCGGTCTGGGTCGCGTGCTCGGCGAGCTTGGCGACTTCGCGCCGCTCGAAGAAGCCGACGCCGGGGTACGCGTGCTCGCTCGCGAGCAGCGGATCGCCGAGCCGCGCGATCTCGCGGGCCTTGGCCCACTGCGCGAGCCAGCCCTCGCTCGCGTCACCGATCTCGCGCGCGAGCTCGCCGGCGAGGCGGTCGGCGCCGAGGTCGATGCGCAGGTCGTTCGCGACGAGCTGCGCCGCGATCTTCGGCTCGCGCAGCTTGCGGCGCAGCGTCATCTCCGCGTGCAGCTCCTTGAGCACCCGCTCGCCGGGCGAGCCGGGCCCGATCGGCCACAGCACCGGCTCGACGGGCAGCTTGTGCGGCCCGAGCGCGTAGCGCGCCGGGCGTTCGTCGCCGAGCACGAGCGTGCGCATGCCACGGCGCGCGCACAGCGTGGCGCACACGAGTGCGGCCAGGTCGTCTCCGAGCACGACGAGGTCGTACGTGTTACTCGGCACGCTCCACCACGTGCCGACCGTCGCACGACAGCCGGCCTGCCGCCAAGCGCTGGACGACCTGCGGCAGCAGCATGTGCTCCTCGCGCTGGATCCGCGCGTGGAGGGCGGCCGCGTCGTCGCCGGGCAGCACGGGCACGCCTCGCTGCGCGATGATCGGGCCGCCGTCGAGCGACGTGTCGACGAAGTGCACGGTGACGCCGCTGATCTTGACGCCGTACGCGATCGCCTGCTTCGGCGCGTCGACGCCCGGGAACGCCGGCAGCAGCGACGGGTGCGTGTTGATGATGCGCAGCGGGAACCGCTCGACGAAGTGGTGCGTCAGCACGCGCATGAAGCCGGCGAGCACGACCGCCTCGCAGCCGCGCAGCGCCGCCAGCAGGCCATCCTCGAACGCCGCGCGATCGGTGAACGCCTTGTGATCGACGACGATCGCCGGCTTGCCCGCCGCCGTCGCCCGCTCGAGCGCCTTCACGCCCGGCCGGTTCGACACGACGACCGCGATCTCCGCCGGCGCGAGCGCGCCGCGCGCCTCCGCGTCGAGCAGCGCCTGTAGATTGGTCCCGCTGCCGCTGACGAGGACGCCGATCTTCATTTGCGGACCAGCGTACCGATCGGCCGCGCCTTCGCGATCGCCTTGCACGTCGCGCCGGCGGCCTCCGGCGGCACGACGATGATCATGCCGATGCCCATGTTGAACGTGCGGCGCATCTCGGCGTCGTCGACGCCGGCCGACTGGATCAGCTTGAAGATGCCCGGCACGTCCCAGGTCGAGTAGTCGATCGAGATGTCGAGCGAGTCGTCGCTGAAGATCCGCGGCGGGTTCTCGATCAGGCCGCCGCCCGTGATGTGCGCGGCCGCCTTCCACGGAAGGTTCTTCAGCGCGCGGAACGCGTCGGCGTAGATGATCGTGGGCCGGAGCATCTCCTCGGCGACCGTCGTCCCGCCGAGCTCTTTCGGGCGCGCATCCAGGGGAAGCGCGAGCTTCTCGAGGACGACCTTGCGAGCCAACGAGTGGCCGTTCGAGTGCAGGCCGGCCGAGGGCAGACCGATGATCACGTCCCCGGCGGCCAGGTCGCGGCGCGGGCGAATCTCGCTCTTCTCGACGACGCCGACGCAGAACCCGGCGAGGTCGTAGTCCTTGCCGTGATAGAGGCCGGGCAGCTCCGCCGTCTCGCCGCCGACGAGCGCGCAGCCCGCCTGCCGGCAACCCTCGGCGATGCCGGCGATCACGGCGGCGCCGGTCTCGACGTCGAGCGCGCCGGTGCCGAAGTAGTCGAGGAAGAACAGCGGCTCCGCGCCCGTGACGAGCACGTCGTTCACGCACATCGCGACGAGATCGATGCCGATCGTGTCGTGCTTGTTGGCCGCGAACGCGGTCTTGAGCTTGGTTCCGACGCCGTCGGTCCCGCTGACGAGGATCGGCTCCTTGTAGCCGGTCGGGATGCGACACAGCGCCGCGAAGCCGCCGATCCCGCCGAGCACCTCGGGCCGTGACGTCGATTTCGCGAGCGGCTTGATCCGATCGACCAGCGCGTTGCCCGCATCGATATCGACACCCGCGTCCTTGTAGGTCAGCGACATCGCGCTCGATGTACCATATCCGCCATGCCCGTGATCGATGTCGTCGTACCAGCACGCGATCATGCGGCCACCCTCCCACACGTCCTCCGCGAGCTGCCGTCGCGGCTGGTGCGCTCGATCGTCGTGATCGATCGCGCCTCGAAGGACCGCACGGCCGAGCTCGCACGCGATGCGGGCGCGCTGGTCCTGCGCGAGCCGAGCGGCGGCTACGGCGCGGCCTGTGCGCGGGCGCAGGCGCACTTCTCGGCGCTGCCGCGCGTGCCCGACGTCGTCGTGTTCGTGCCCGGCGATCGGCCGTCGGCCGCGGCCGCGATCGAGGAGATCGTCGAGCCGATCGGGGCGCGCGGCGTCGAGCTCGTGCTCGGTGTCGACGGCGGCAAGCGCAACCTGCGCGAGAAGGCCGCGCTCGGCCTGATGGCGTCGGTGTATCGCCATCGCTGGAACGGCGTCGGCCCGGTTCGCGCGCTCAAGTTCCCCGCGCTCGTCGCGCTCGGGATGCGCGACAAGGGAAACGGCTGGGACGTCGAGATGCTCGTGCGCGCCGTGAAGATCGGCCTGACCTGCGAGGAGATCGCGCTGCCCGGCGACGAGCACGAGAGCCCCACCGTCGGAACGCGCGCGCTGCTCCACATCCTTCGTCACGCAACCATGAGATAATGGGCGTGATGAACGACGGGCTGGAGCGCTTCGCGCGCGACTTCGCGCCAGGCACGGTGCTGTTCGAGGAGGGCCAGCCGGGCGATTACATGTACGTGGTGCAGGCGGGCGAGGTCGAAATCCGTCGCCAGGTCGGCGAGACCGAGCGAGTGCTCGCGGTGCTCAAGGCCGGCGACTTCCTCGGCGAGATGGCGATCCTCAACGCGCGCCCGCGCAGCGCCACCGCGGTCGTGCGCACGAAGGCGCGGCTGCTCGTCATCGAGGGCAAGACGTTCGAGGCGATGCTGCGCGCCCGCCCCGAGATCGCGCTGCGCATCATCAAGATGCTCGCGCTGCGCCTCGAGAGCGCGAACCAGCAGGTCGAGCTGCTGCTGCTCCCCACGCCGAATCACAAGGTCGTGCAGTGCCTACGCCAGTACGCCGAGGAGCAGATCCTGCTCGCCGGCACGCCCGTGAACGCCGGTACCGCGATCCTCGTCCCCAAGCGTGTCGAGGACATCGCGGCGCGCGTCGGCCTGCCGGTGCACGAGGTGATCGAGGTCGTCGATCGCCTGCGCGCGTCACGGCTCGTGCTGCTCGCGGAGGACGCGGGCATCGAGGGCGACGGCTTCATCGTCCCCGAGGTGGGACGCCTCCTCGAGTTCCTGGAGTTTCTGAACCTGAAGGACCGGTTCGACAGCCAGAGCTAGGCGGCGGCTTCGCCGTCCCGGATCTGGATGCACTTGCGAACAAGTGCAGGAATCTCGTCGTTCTTGCCGTGGACGAGCGTCTCGATCTCGGGCGCCATCTGACCCAGCTGCTGGACGAGCGCCTGGTGCGTCGTTCCCGTGAGCAGGGTGGAGACCACCGCCACGATGAACGAACCGCCCCAGATTTCGCGCACGGCCTCCGCAGCCGAGTTGGCCTGGACGACCGTGAACCCTTCAGCCTCGAGAGCGCGAGCGATTTCCTCGCGTTCCGTAGTGATTTCATTGACGACTAGAACCGAAGACATCGCGACCTCACGTGCGGGGCGGACCGTCACCACCTAACGCCCTTCAGGCTGCGTTTCCCTTAGGGTGCTTAGCAACTTTTAGCTCGGACCGCTAGCTCTTTACCCACTCTGTGACGTCTGGTACATGCATTGGCCCATGGCCTGGTGGTCGCGCACGCAAGGGCTCGCGGAGCAGCCCAAAAAGTCTGTCCCCAAGGGGATTTGGACGAAGTGCGAGCGCTGCTCTACGACGCTCTACGAGGTAGATCTCGACGCGAACCTCAAGGTCTGCACGAGCTGCAATCACCACTTCCGGATGTCCACGGCCGATCGGATCTCGATGATCGTGGACGAGGGCTCCTGGCAGGAGCACGACCGCGAGCTGGAATCCGGAGACCCGCTGGGCTTCCGCGTCGACGGCAAGCGCTACGCGGACCAGGTCAAGGGCGCGCTCAAGAAGGTCGGCGCCGGCGACGCGTACCGCGCGGGCACGGCGAACATCGGCGGCATCCCGGCCGAGGTCGGCTTCTTCGTGTTCGAGTTCATGGGCGGGTCGATGGGGTCGGTCGTCGGCGAGAAGATCACGCGCCAGTTCGAGCGCGCGATCGCCAGCAAGCGGCCGGCGATCCTGTTCTCCGCCTCGGGCGGCGCGCGCATGCAGGAAGGCGTGCTGTCGCTGATGCAGATGGCGAAGACCTCCGCGGCGCGCAGCAAGATGCGCGAGGCGCGCGTCCCGTACATCGCGGTGCTGCTGCATCCGACGACCGGCGGCGTCGCGGCCTCGGTCGCGATGCTCGGCGATCTGATCATCGCGGAGCCCGATGCCCTGATCGGCTTCGCGGGCCCGCGCGTGATCGAGCAGACGATCCGCCAGCAGCTTCCGCCGGGCTTCCAGCGCTCCGAGTTCTTGCTCGAGCACGGCATGGTCGACATGGTCGTCTCGCGCAAGGATCTCAAGAAGACGATCGAGCGCTCGCTGCGCTGGTTCGAGCGCGGCCGCGAGCCGGAGCGCCGCACCGGCCAGGTCCTCGACGACGCCGACATCCCGGCGACGGATTGAGATGACGTACCCCGAGCTCCTCGCACGGCTCGTGTCGGCGCGGCGGTTCGGGATGAAGCTCGGGCTCGAGCGCATGCGCGCGCAGCTCGACGCGCTCGGCGCACCCGACAGCCGGCTCGGCACCGTCGTCCATGTCGCCGGCACCAACGGCAAGGGCTCGACCGTCGCGATGATCGCGCAGGCCGCGCGCAACGCCGGCAAGCGAGTCGCCACCTACACGTCGCCGCACCTGTCGACGCTGCGCGAGCGGATCCAGATCGACGGTGCGCTGGTCAGCGAGGCGCAGATCGTCGAGGCGGCCGACGGCGTCGATGCCGAGCTGACGTTCTTCGAGCAGATCACTGCGATCGGGCTGAGGATCATCGCCGACGCGCAGCCTGCGATCACGGTGCTCGAGGTCGGGCTCGGCGGCCGCCTCGACGCGACGAACGCCGTCGCGGCCGACATCGCGGTCGTCACCGGCGTCGCGATGGATCACGAGGCGATCCTCGGGTCCACGCTTGCCGACATCGCACGCGAGAAGGCCGGCATCTTCAAGCGCGGGCAGCGCGCGGTCGTCGGGCTCTCCGGCGAGCCGGAAGCGGTGCCGTGGCTGCTCGAGCACGCGCGCGCGGCGGGCGTGGCGTCGGTGTCGCTCGCGGATCAACCCGCGCCGACGCCGCTGCTCGGCCTCTACCAGCACACCAACGCCGCGATCGCGGCCGAGGTCGCGCGCCTGCTCGGCATCGCGCCCGACTTCACGGGCACCGTGCATCCCGGCCGCTTCGAGCGGGCGGGGGACCTCATCCTCGACGGCGCCCACAACCCGCACGGCGCCCGCGCGCTCGCCGACACGCTGCGCTCGCTCGCGCTGCGTCCCGTGCTCGTGATCGCGGCGTCGTCGGACAAGGATCTCGCCGCGCTCGCGGCGGCGCTGCGCCCGGCGGTCTCGCACGTGATCGCGACGCGCTACCAGCAGGAGCGCTCCGCGGATCCCGCGCAGCTCGCGGCGCTGTTCGGCGGCGAGTCCGCGCCGGATCTCGAGACCGCGGTCGTGCGCGCGCGGTCGCTCGGCGGCCCGATCCTGATCGCGGGCTCGCTGTTCCTCGTCGGAGAAGCGCGTGTGCGCTACCTCGGCGCGCCCGCCGATCCGGTCTTCGTCACAGATCCCAGCGCAGGTCCAGCAGCGTCCGCGGCGACCCCGCCCACGACCTCTCGCGGAACATCGACCTGACCGAACGCGCGCCCGCGAGCTCGAGCAGCCCCTCGAAGAAGCCCTGCGTCTGCAGCGAGGCGGCTTCTTCGGCCGGCATGCCCATGTAGTAGTGGATGACGACCTGCGCCTCGCCGTCGTGGAGCATCGGGACCTCGAGCGCCTCGAAGTCGAAGTACGTCGCGCGCAGCACGCGAAACCGGCTGATCGTCTCGACCGGGTCGCCGTCGGCGAGCAGCATCGGATGCGCGGTGCGCAGCTGCGCCGCCGACAGCCGCCCCCAGTGATGCACCGCCGAGAGCTGCCCGCCGGCGACGTGCTTCAGGATCGCGTTGCCCATCCGCTCGAAGCTGTCCATCGGATACCAGCCGTCGACGTCGATGCGCTCGCCGAGCCACGCGAGGTCCACCGGCGGGAGTCCCCAGTCCAGCGACTTCTTGGACTTGATCATGCGCACGTAGTCCAAGAACAGGATCCCGCGGACTTGGCGCATTCCCCCTATCTTCTCATCGCTCTCCGCCGCGGGGCTCTAATTTTGCGTCGCGCCGCACCAGCCCGTACGATCACTCCATGCGCCGCCTGCTGGTCCTCCTGCTGCTCGCCTGTCCGGTCGTAGCTACCGCCGACGAGGCGAAGGGCCCGCACCCCGAGGGGGTCTACGGCGGCGTCCAGCCGGGCCACAAGCCCGAGAAGCCGCGCAAGCTGCCGCCGAAGGGCACGCTGACCTGGATCGGCTTCGAGCCCAAGGCGGGCACCTCCGAGATCTTCCTGCAGTCGGTCGCGCCGTTCGAGGTCTCGCAGCGCGTCGACAAGGGAGCCGTCGTCGTCACGCTCACCGGCGTCACGCGGCTCGGCCAGAACACCTGGCGCCCGATCGATACCCGCTTCTTCGACACGCCGCTCGCCCGCATCACGGCCGCGAAGAAGGGCAAGGGGATCGAGGTCCGCATCGCGTTCAAGAACGCGAAGGACGCCAAGGAAGCGGCGGTGCGCAGCGCGACCGAGCCCGACGGGATGTACTACGCGTACCTCGACTTCGCGGGCGGCGGTGACACCGCGATCCCGACGACGGCCGACCCGGAGAAGTAAGCGCCGGCGCCACGGCCGTGGTACTCCGATCGGCGATGTCCGACGGAAATTCGCCGCCCTATCGCACCGGGCTCGCGACCGGCCTTGGCGTCGTGCTGCTCGCGGGGCTCGTCCTCGCGGTCGCCGATGTCGTGCACACCGGCGGGGCCGTGCTGCCGGTGCTCGGCCTGTGGGCCCTGATCTCGCTGCCGATGGCGGTCGGCGCGGGCCTCGTGCTCGGGGCTGGCAACGCGACGTGGGGTGCTGGCTGGGTGCGCGCGCTGTTCCGGCGGCTGCGCGAGGACGCCGCGCTCGACAAGGCGGTCGCCGCGATCCTCGTGGCGGCGGTCGTGACGGGCGGCGCGATGGTGCTCGTCGTCAGCAAGCTGGCGATCGGGCTGGTCGCCGACGTGCAGCGCAAGAGTGTCGGCGCGCTGCTGCTCGGCGTCGTTGTCGTCGCGATCGTGCCGATCATGGCGCTCGCCGCGATCCCGGTGCAGCGGGCGGCGCGGCGCGTGACGGGCCTCGTGCCCGCGATCGGGCCGCTGTCGCGCGTCGTCGTGCTCGTCGTCGCGGCGGTCGGCGTGCTCGTGCTCGCAGGCGTGTACGTCGTGTTCACGCGCCTCGACTACCAGGCGCTCAACCTCGGCTCGCTGATCGCGCCGGCCCTGCTGCCGGTGCTCGCGATCGTGATCGCGCTGCTGCCGTTTCGCATGCGCTTCGTGCCGGCTGCCGTGGGCGCGGTGATCGCGCTCCTGCTGCCCATCGTCGGGCTGCGCGGGCGGCCGGCGAGCGACACGGTCGCGCGCGTCACCGAGCGCAGCTACCTCGGCGGCCGGCTCATCCCGGCGCTGCGCAAGGTCTTCGATCACGACCACGACGGATATTCGGCGTTCTTCGGCGGACCGGACTGCGACGACAACAACCCGAGCATCCACCCCGAGGCGACCGACATCCCCGATAACGGCGTCGACGAGAACTGCGTTGGCGGCGACGCGCACGTCCCGAAGGACGCCGTCGCCACGCCGGTCGAGGTCGCGAAGCCTTCGATGGATGCGGGCCAGAACGTCGTGATCATCTTCGTCGACACGCTGCGCTTCGATCACCTCGGATTCGCCGGGTACCAGCGCGACGGCAAGTCGCTGACGCCGCGCATCGACGCGTTCGCGAAGCAGAGCGTCGTGTTCAAGCACGCCTACTCGCAGGCGCCGAACACGCCGCGCAGCGTGCCGTCGTTCTTGACCTCGCGCTATCCGTCTCAGCTCCACGTGGACAAGGTCTTCAAGAACTACGCGACGCTGCTCGACGACAACGACACGCTTTTCGAGGCGCTCAAGCCCGCCGGGTTCACGACGATCGGCGAGTCGAGCCACTTCGTGTTCTGCGACGACAGCTGCGGCGACGTCAAGAACACCGACGGCAAGCCGATGCGCCTCCACCTGACGCAGGGCGCGGACCTCTGGGACAACGCGGAGGCGAAGACGATCCCCGAGTCGAACCACGACATCGCCGGCCCGCGCATCGCGAAGAAGACGATCGCGAAGCTCGACGAGCTCGCCGACAAGAAGCAGAAGTTCGCGATGATCGTGCACCTGTTCGAGCCGCACTCGACGTACATGGAGCACGACGGGATGCCGATCACCGAGCACGGCACCGCGAGCCTCGTGCAGAAGTACGACTACGAGATCGCGTTCGAGGACGGGATCGCCGGGCAGCTGCTCGACGAGCTCGACAAGACCGGCCTCGCGAAGAACACGACCGTGATCCTGATCAGCGATCACGGCGAGGGCTTCGGCGTGCATCCCGGCGAGGCCGGCTTCTTCCACGGCATGACGCTTTACAACGAGGTCCTGCACGTGCCGATCATCGTGCGCGTGCCCGGCGGCAAGAGCTGCGAGCGCGACGATGTCGTCGGCCTGATCGATCTCGCGCCGACGGTCGCGGGCCTGTTCGGCGTGCAGCCGCCGGCGTCGTGGCAGGGCCGCAGCCTGGTCGGCGCGCTGTCGTGCGGCGAGGCGCTGCCCGCGAAGCCGGCGTACGCCGAGATGCTGCCCGCGCCCGAGTGGGACCACGCGGCGAAGTCGATGATCTCCGCGAGCTCGCACCTGATCTACCGGATCAGCGACTCGCGCTGGGAGCTGTTCGACCTGGCCAAGGATCCCGACGAGAAGCAGAACCTCGCCGAGAGCGACCCGAAGTCCAAGGAGCTGCAGCAGCAGCTCGCGGCGTGGATGGAAGGTGCCCTCGCGCAAGGAGGCGGCAAGTGACCGAGTACAAGAACCCGAAGCCGACGGTGGACGCGCTGATCGAGCTCGGCGGCGGTAAGCTCGTGTTCATCGAGCGCAAGCACGAGCCGAAGGGGCTCGCGCTCCCCGGCGGCTTCGTCGACGAGGGCGAGTGGGTCGCCGATGCGTGCGTGCGCGAGGCGAAGGAAGAGACCGGCCTCGACGTCGAGATCGTCGAGCTGTTTCACGTGTACTCGAACCCGCAGCGCGACCCGCGCCAGCACACGGTCTCGACGGTGTTCATCGCGAAGGCGAGCGGCACGCCCGTCGGCGGCGACGACGCCGCGCGCGCGATCGTGTGCACGCCCGACGAGCTGCCCGGCAAGCTCGTGTTCGACCACGCGACGATCCTCGCGGACTACGTCGCGTACAAGCAGACTGGCAAGCGGCCGCCACCGCGCCGCTAGTTAGCGAAGCGCGCGGACCGCCGCGAGTGCGCGCGTGTCGTCGGGATCGGCGGCGAATCCGGCGATCTCGGCGACGAGCGTCGCGCGGCGCGGGTCATCGGCCGGCAGCGCGCCGGCGAGGACGAGCCGCACGTCGAGGTCGGCCGGATGCGCGCGCGAGGCGACCCACATCCGCGCGATCGTGCCGGCGGTCGGCAGCGCCTGATACGCGACGACCGCGGCGGCCGGATCGAGCGGATCGGGCTTGCCGCGCGGCGGCTCGGCGGCGACGCGCTGGACGCGCAGCGCGTCGACCTGGGCCTGGCGGCCGAGTGCGTGGCTCGCCTCGATCGCGAGATCGAGCGCCCGCGGCATCAGGTCGGGGCCCGCGAGATCGACGGCGCTGCGCGCGCACACGAGCGCGTCGACATGCTCGCCCGTCTCCTCCAGCGCGGTGCCGACGGCGATCCACACGACCGCCGGATCGCCCCAGGCGGCCGCCGCCTGCGTGGCGAACACGAGTGCGGCCGGTCCGTCGCCGGCGCGCGCCGCCGCCGCGGCGAGGCCGCGCACGAACACCGGCTCCGCGCTGCCGATATCGTGCGCCTCGACGGCCGCCTGCCAGTGCGTGCGCGCGCGCGCGGGATCGCCGAGCGCATCGAACAGCGCGCCGAGTGTGGCGTGACCGGCGGCCTCGTCGACCTGGCGCGCGACGAGGTCGTGGCCGAGCCGATCGACGCGATCGCTCGCCTGGCCGCCGAACGCCTGCGCGACCGCGAGCAGCTCGTCGAACGACGGCGCACCGGGAAAGCGAGCATGCGCGTAGCGTGCGGCGGCGACGATGCGCGGGTCGTCGTGGCCGGGGTCCAGCACCGCGGGCGCGGCCGCGGCCTCGGGCGTGGTGGGGGCTCCCGTGCCACTCCACCAGGCGCTGGCCGCGTCGAACGCGTCGCGGATCGGCCCCGGCTCGGACGACGTGCGATGCCACGTCGCGAGCTGTTCGTAGGCCTCGCGGCGGGCGCCGACCGTCCATAGCCACGCGCCGAACCGGCCGTGCTCGTCGGGCGTCGCGTTCGGGCGCGCTCCTCGCCAGGTGCCATCCGCGTCGGGGAGGGTCGTCAGCAGCGCGCGGCCCTTCGCGCGCTCCTCGGCATCGACGTGACGCAGCTCCGCGATCGCCACCGCGCGCTTCGCGGCCGCGAGGTCGATGTCGGCGACGTTCGCGCCGAGCCGCTTCGCGTGCTCGAGATCCGCGAGCCCGCTCGGTGCGCCGCGCCCGACGCGCGCCGTCGCCCGCGCGACGAGCAGCCGTGCCATCCGCGCGCGATCCTCGTCGTGCCAGCGCACGCCGAGCGGTCCACCGAGGTTCTCGACGACCTGCAGCTGCGCGAGCGCTTCGCCCGGCATGCCGTGCGCATCGTCGTACGCGGCGAGCGCGAGGTGAGCGGCGGCATCGCGCGGATCGGCGAGCACGCGGCTCACGCGATCGACGCGGTCACCACCGACCGCCGCGCCACCACAGCCCGCGGCCGTGGCGACGATCGCGGTCAGTGCAACTGCTCGCACGCGCGCCATGTTACGCGATCCGCCTCGGTCACGAGCGCGTGGCGCAGCGGCTGCCCCGCGAGGCGCTCCGCGATCGCCTCCGCCGCGACGTACGAGCTCTGCGCGCCCGGATCGTCCCACAGTGCCACGGGTGGCTTCGCCGGCAGCAACGGACCGTCGTAGCCGCGCTCGATCGCGTCGAGCAGCTCCGCGATCGCCAGCCGCCGGTCGCGCGCCGCCGGCGCGAGCTCGGTGATCCAGCGCGGCGGCAGCCACGAGCCGGGCTCGGCGAGCCGCGCGACGAACGCCGCCGCGCCCTCGTCGACGGCGCGCGGGATCCCCGCCGGCAGCAGCAGCGCCGCCGCCGCATGCCCGAGCTCGTGCAGCACCTGCGTGCGCGCGCGCGGCGTATCGACGACCGCCGGCACGACGACGATCACCTCCGCCTTGGGCTCGACGACGAACGTCCGCGGCGGCACGCCCGGCGCTCCGCGATCGATGCGCACCGTCCCCGCGATGCCGAGCCGCGACGCGATGACCTGCCACACGTCGCGGATCGCGGCATCATCGACGGCGCCGTCGGGCACGCGCCAGCCCTCGACCTGCGGCACCTCACGTGCGGTGCCGCGCACGCCGCCATGCAGCAGCGCCGCGAGCTCGATCGCGCCGCGCCCGAACCGCGCCTGCGCCAGCGCCTCGCGCGCGGCGGCCCACGCGCGATAGCTCGCCCACGAGCGCTCGGGTGGCGTGCGCTCCGGCGCCGTCTTCTCGCCGAGCAGCCGCAGCTCGGGCGGCAGCCCGGCGTCAATCGCGAGCGGCGCGAGCAGCCGCAGCAACCCGACGCCCCGGTCCGCGAGCAGATCGAACGCGAGCGCCTGCTGCGCGGTCTTCAGCGACGACGGCAGCCGCGCGAGCAGCGGCGCCGGAGGCGGCGGCCTGCCGTTCGCGTGTGCGCGTGCGAACGCGCGCATGTGAGCGGGCAGCTCCGCGGCGAGCTCGCCCTCGAGCAGGTCGAGCGCGATCTCGGCCTGCAGCAGTGTGCACGGCGGCTCACCCACGCGGCGGCTGGATCCCGAGGCGCTGCAGCTCCGCCATCACCAGCTTGAGATCCGCCCACGCCTCGCGCTTCTTGTCGGGCTCGCGGAGCAGGTACGCCGGGTGGAACGTCGGCATGACCTTCACGCCGTTGCGATCGTGGAACTTGCCGCGCAGCGCGCTGATCGGCGCATCGACCCCGAGCAGCGTGTTCGCCGCGGGCCGCCCGAGCGCGACGATGATGCGCGGCGCGACCGCACCGATCCGCGCCTCGAGGAACGGCTTGCACGCCGCGACCTCGTCGGGCTGCGGGTTGCGATTGCCCGGCGGGCGGCACATCACGATGTTGTTGATGTACACGCTCTGCCGCGTCCAGCCCATCGCCTCGATCATCTTGTCCAGCAGCTCGCCGGCGCGCCCGACGAATGGCTCGCCGCGCAGATCTTCCTGCTCGCCCGGCCCCTCGCCGACGAACATCAGCGGCGCCTCCGGATCCCCGACGCCGAACACGATCGACTTGCGCGTCTCGTGCAGCTTGCACCGCGTGCACTCGCCGAGCTCCTCGCGAATGACTTGCAGCTTGCCGGTCGGCGGCGCCTCCGCCGGCGCTTCCGGCCGCGCCATGGCCTCGCCCTGCACGGCCCACGCACCGCCCGCCGCATGACGCACCAGGTTGCGCCGGAGCGCCCGGGTCAGCTCGTACAGCTCGTCGACCGGATCAACTGGATCCACGGCCGGCATGCTATCAGGCGGGTATGAGACTCGTCCTCGCCCTCGCGCTGCTTGCTGCCTGCCATCGCGGGGAGCCGGTCCCCGGCGGCGACATCCTCGAGGCGATTCACCAGCCCGCGCTGCACGGCAAGCCGGGCCTCGTCCTGTTCGTCACGCCCACCTGCTCGCACTGCCTCGCCACGATCCCGCGCGCGATCGACGCCGCCGCCGCGCGCAGCGCGAACATCACGGCGGTCTTCGTCGCCGGCAAGGAGGACAACGCGAAGGGCGTGATCGACCACGCGCACTTCCCGGGCCCCTGGTCCGTCGACGATGGCACGCTGACGAAGCAGTACGGCATCCACAGCGTACCGTACATCCTCGTCGTCGGCGCCGACGGTCATGCGCGCGACGCCTACCTCGGCGAGCAGGACAAGAGCACGCTCGAGGACGCGCTCGCGTCGGCGAAGTAGCGGCGTAGGACGCGTAGGCACGCGCGGCAATGCTGGGCGCGCGGCGTGGGCGCTGGCGCTGCCGCTGGCGCTAGCTGCGGTTGACCTCGACCAGCACGCCCTCGACGAAGCGCGGATCGATCTCGGCGTCCTTGACGGTGCCGAGGATGCGCTCGAGGTCGGCGAGCCAGCCGTCGACGAGGCGCGCGAGGATCTGGCCGGAGGCCGAGAGCTGCGCGGCGTCGAGGCGGGTGCGGATCGCGGTGAGGACGCGGCGGGCGTCGGCGTCGCCGAGCTTGCCCGCGGCGAAGTGCGTGCGGAGGGTGCGGAGCTCGGCCTGGGTGAGGGCGTCTCCGCGGAGGTCGCCGCCGGCGATGACGCGGGCGACGGCGGTGCGGATGTGATCGTCGAGGTCGGGGCGGGGCTCGGGCGCCTGGCCCATCGCGACGACGTCGACGCCCAGCGACTCGACCAGAGCGATGCGCACCGTGAGCGAGGTCAGGATCTCGCCGGCGCGGCGGAGGTCGCCGGCGGACTCGAACGGGCGCAGGCCGGGCAGCGGCGGCTCGTCGGCGGCCCGGGCGAACAGGGGGCGCGGCGAGCAGAGGCCGGCGACGAGGTCGCGGGCGGGGGAGCCGGCGGTGAGCGAGCGCGGCGCGAGCGCGGTGGCGAGCTTGGCGAGGCGCTGCGTCGTCGTGTAGCCGATGCGGAAGAGGCGCGAGAGCGCGATCGTGTGGAGCGCCTCGCGGGCGCGCGCGAGATCGCCGCGGGCGATCGTCTCGAGGCCGAGCGAGAGCGTGGCGGTCGCATAGAGCGCGCCGCGGCGGAGGACCTCGGTCTGGCCGGGCTTGGCGCGGCCGGCGGCGAGGACCTTGTTGACGAGGATCATCAGCGCGGATTCGAGGCGCTCGGCCTCGGCGTCGTCGTCGAGTGAGGCCATCGCGCGCGCGAGGAAGCTGCGGCCGAGGACCTCCTCGGCGACGGCGATCGGGAGGCGTGCGGGCTCCTCGTCGAGCGCGCGGTCCTGCGAGTTCTCGCCGATCGCGACCTGGTCGGGCGTGAGCGGACGGAACAGGTCGAGCGCCTCGTAGAAGTCGACGTAGCCGAGGTCGGCGAGGCGGCCGGAGCGCCAGCGATACGCCATCTCCTCGAGCTCGGCCGGCGGCTCGGAGCGTGCGGCCATGAGGATGTTGCGGGCGAGCGCGTCGTTGGCGCGGTAGAGGTCCTCGATCACGCGCTGGGTGAGGCGCTGGCTGTCCTCGTCGCCGGTGAGCTCGACGAGGAAGAAGCGATCGGGCGTCGCGTAGATCGAGGCGTCGGAGTTCTCGTCCGGGCCCTCGTTCTGGGTGGTGTCGTAGACGATGACCTGGCGCTGCAGGATCAGCGCGCGCAGCTCGGCGTCGAGGTTCGCGAAGACCTCGCCGAGCTTCTCGTAGCCGACCTCGACGAGCGCGGCGAGCCACGGCTTGAGCGGCTGCAGATCGAGCGTGTCCTTGCTCCACGCGTCGAGATCGAAGCAGCCCTGGATCTGCTGGGGCGTCGCATACTCGATCAGCGCCTGCGCGTCCTCGAAGCCGACCTCGTGGACGAGCTCGAAGATCTCGGTCGGCGAGAGCGCGGCGATCGTGGCCGGCGCGTCGTCCGAGGAGAGCAGCGCGTCGATCTTCTTGTAACCGCGCGGACCCGCGAGCTGAGCGCGCAGGCGGGCGAGGGGACCAGTCGGGGGAACGTCGGCCATCGGGGTAATCTGTTGCGGCATGCCTACCACGGTCCGTGATCCGGTGAGCACGATCCGGCGTGCGGTCAACCGGTGGTCCGTGCAGCTCGGGCCCGGGTTGTTCGGGCTGGCCTGTTCGGGCGGGGCGGACTCGATGGCGCTCGCGGACGCGGCCGTGGAGGAGCTCGGCGCGGCGAGCGTCGTCGTGATCACGATCGATCACGGGCTGCAGCGCGACGGGAGCGAGCTGGTCCTCGCGTGGGCGCGCGAGCGCGGTGTCGTCGCGGTGAAGCGCGCGGTAGAAGTCGCGGAGCAGGCGAGCCTCGAGGCGGCCGCGCGCGACGCGCGCTATCGGGCGTTCGAGGCGATCGCCGACGAGCTCGGGCTCGCGAGCATCTGGCTCGCGCACACGGCGCGCGACCAGGCCGAGACGGTGCTGATGCGGATGATCCGCGGGACGGGACCGGCGGGGATCGCCGGGATCCCCGTGCAGCGCGGGCGCTTCGTGCGGCCGCTGCTCGGTGTGTCGCGCGAGGTGGTCGAGGCGTATGTCGCCGCGCGCGGTCTGCCCGTGTGGGACGACCCGATGAACCGCGACCGCTCGCTGTTCCGGGTGCGCGTGCGCGAGGTCCTGATGCCGATGCTGCGCGCGGAGAACCCGGCGATCGAGGAGGCGCTGTGCCGGCTCGCGGCGAGCGCGCGCGAGTGGACCGAGGCGATCGACGCGCAGGCGGCGCCGCACGCGCAGTTCCCGATCGCGGTGCACAAGCGGGCGCTCGCGATCGCGCTCGAGCGCGCCGGCGTCGGGTTCGATGCGGGGCATCTCGACGCGATCGAAGCGCTCTCACGCACCGGCGCGGGGGTCGATCTTCCCGGCGGGCGGATCGAGCGCGTGTACGATCGCCTCGTGCTCGTGCGGCCCGAGGTCGAGCTGCGCGTGTGGCGGCCCGGGGATCGGATGAGGCCGGCCCGCCTGAACGGGCGGTCGAAGAAGCTGTCGGATCTGTTCATCGACGCGAAGGTTCCGCGCGAGCTCCGCAAGGTCGCGCGAGTCCTCGTCCGCGACGGAGAAATTGTCTGGGCAGAGCACATCGGACCAGCGTTCGGTTTTGATGAGAATCGACTTGGCGATCCGGCGTAAAGGCCCCATGCTATACGGGCACTCGGGCGGCTAACTGCTGGACACAACTTGCGTCAATCCCACAAGACCATCCTGATCTGGGCGATCCTGATCCTCATGTTCGTGAGCATCTACTCGATGTTCACGGACAGCTCCTCGAAGGAGAAGGAGGTCGACGCCAACCAGTTCCACGCCATGTTGGCCAACAAGGACGACGTGGCCAAGATGGAGAAGATCTCCATCGAGGAGCGTGGTCGGAACAGCGCCAAGTACACGATCTCGATGCGGAACGACTCGACCAAGAAGGTCGTGTACGCCGAGCTCACGCCCGAGCTGATGAAGGAGATCGTGTCGTCCGGCGTCGTCTACAACGGCCCGAAGACGAAGGAAGAGTCGAGCGTCTGGCCGCAGGTGCTCGTGTGGTGGCTGCCGATGCTGCTGCTCGTCGGCATCTTCTTCCTGTTCATGCGCCAGCTGCAGAGCGGCGGCGGCAAGGCGATGAGCTTTGGCAAGTCCAAGGCGAAGCTGCTCTCCGATCACCAGAACCGCGTCACGTTCAAGGATGTCGCGGGCGTCGAAGAGGCGAAGGACGAGGTCGAGGAGATCATCGCCTTCCTCAAGGATCCGAAGAAGTTCACGCGCCTCGGCGGCCGCATCCCGAAGGGCGTGCTGATGATGGGCCCGCCGGGCACCGGCAAGACGCTGCTCGCTCGCGCGATCGCGGGCGAGGCGGGCGTGCCGTTCTTCTCGATCTCGGGCTCGGACTTCGTCGAGATGTTCGTCGGCGTCGGCGCGAGCCGCGTCCGCGACCTGTTCGAGCAGGGCAAGAAGAACGCGCCGTGCATCATCTTCATCGACGAGATCGACGCGGTCGGCCGCCATCGCGGCGCCGGCCTCGGCGGCGGTCACGACGAGCGCGAGCAGACGCTCAACCAGCTGCTCGTCGAGATGGACGGCTTCGAGAGCAACGACGGCGTGATCATCATCGCCGCGACCAACCGCCCCGACGTGCTCGATCCGGCGCTGCTGCGCCCGGGCCGCTTCGACCGCCGCATCGTCGTGCCGCGCCCCGATCTGCGCGGCCGCATCGGCATCCTCCAGGTCCACACCCGCAAGGTCCCGCTCGCCACGGGCGTCGACCTCGAAGTCATCGCGCGCGGCACCCCGGGTTTCTCGGGCGCCGACCTCGAGTTCCTCGTCAACGAGGCCGCCCTGATCGCGGCCCGCCGCGACAAGGACAAGGTCGAGTCCGAGGACTTCGAGGAGGCCAAGGACAAGGTCCTGATGGGCGCGGAGCGCCGGTCGATGATCATCTCCGAGAAGGAGAAGCGCACGACGGCGGTCCACGAGGCCGGCCACGCGCTGGTCGCCCGCTTCGCGGGCGCCGAGGCCGACCCCGTCCACAAGGTCACGATCATCCCGCGCGGCCGCGCGCTGGGCCTCACGCAGCAGCTCCCGCCGGAAGACCGGCTCAGCATGACCCGCGAGTTCGCGCTCAACCAGATCGCGATCTTGATGGGCGGCCGCGTCGCCGAGGAGATCGTGTTCCAGCAGAAGACCACCGGTGCCGGCAACGACATCGAGCGCGCCACCGAGCTCGCCCGGTCGATGGTCACCGAGTGGGGCATGAGCGACGAGTTCGGCCCGCTCAACTTCTCGAGCGGCAAGCAGGAAGTCTTCCTCGGCCGCGACTTCAACCAGAACAACACGCACTCGGAAGACACGGCGCAGCGCATCGATGCGGAGATCCGCCGCATCGTGACGACGCAGTACGAGCGCGCGGTCGCCATCCTCACCGACCACCGCAAGGAGCTCGAGCTGATCGCCGAGAGCCTGCTCGAGTACGAGACGATCGACGGCGACGACATCGACACACTGCTCCGCGGCGGCAAGCTCGAGCGTCCGGTCGCAGCCGTCGCCCGCAAGCAGAAGGCCGAGGCGGCCGCGGGTGAGGGCGACGAGGCGCGCAAGCGTCCGAACACGATCCTGCCGCCGAAGCCGAGCCCCGAGCCGGCCTGAGCGCGTAGCGGGGAACATGGCTGGGGCTGGTCGCGTGATGCCGAGCCGGGTCCCGCGCGGCCCCCTGAGCCCACCGCCGCCGGATCCGAGGGACCCGGAGCGGGTGCTGATCATGGGCGTGGTGAACGTCACGCCCGACTCGTCCTCGGACGGCGGGCGCTACGCGGGGGCCGAGGCGGCCATCGCGCACGGACGCGAGCTGGCGAGCGAGGGCGCGGATATCGTCGATGTCGGCGGCGAGGCCACCGGCCCACGCTCGGCGCCGGTCGACGAGGCGGAGGAGCTGCGCCGCGTGCTGCCGGTCGTCGAGGGCCTGGTCGCGGCCGGCCTGCGGGTCTCGATCGACACGACCAAGGCAGCGGTCGCGGCGGCGGCGGTCGAGCGCGGCGCGTCGATCGTCAACGACATCTCGGGCGGCGTGTTCGACCCGGCGATCCTCGACGTGGTCGCGCGCTCGCGAGCGACCTACATCTGCGGGCACTTGCGGGGCCGGTCGATCGCCGAGGTGTTCGCGAAGGAGGGCCGCGAGGCCTACGGCTTCGACGACGTGGTCGTCGAGCTGGCAGCCCGGCTCCAGGCGATACCCGATGCGGTCGCGGCCCGGACCTGGGTCGACCCGGGCATCGGCTTTGGCAAGACGCCGGAGCTCAACCTCGAGCTCGTCTCGGGAGCCGGCCGCCTCGGCTTCGCGCTCGACCGCCCGGTGGTCATCGGCCCCAGCCGCAAGCGGTTCCTGCGGCAGTTCGTCGCTGGTGATCCGAGCGAGGCCGGCCTCGACGAGGCGACGGTCGCGGCGTGCGGCGAGGCACTGGCCGCGGGCCCGATGGTCGTGCGCGTCCACAACGTTGCCTTGCTGCATGCAGCGTTGAGCGCGTACAACAATAGGTAGTGCACGCGAGCCTCGAGCGCATGATCGACGGCCTCACGGTGGGGTCGGTGTTGACGACCATCGTCGACGTTGCGCTCGTCTACTACCTCATCTATCGCATCCTGCTGACGATCCGCGGCACGCGCGCCGCGCAGATGATCGTCGGCATCGTGCTGATCGGCGCGGCGTTCTTCGTCGCGGAGCGGCTCGAGCTCACGACGGTGTCGTGGCTGCTCGATAACTTCATCAGCTACTTCATCATCCTGATCATCGTCGTGTTCCAGCAGGACATCCGGCGTGCGCTCGGCCGGATCGGCAGCGGCGTGCTGCCGTTCGGCCGCCGGCAGGAAGCGACGTTCACCGTCGACGAGGTCGTCGCGGCCTGTGCGCAGCTCGCGCGCGCGCGCATGGGCGCGATCATCGTGTTCGAGCGCGACGCGGCCCTGGAGGAATTCGTCGACGATGCGACGCGCATCGACGCCGCGCTGTCGCGCCAGCTGCTCGTCTCGCTGTTCGTGCCCGCGAAGGACAACGAGCTGCACGACGGCGCGGTCGTGATTAACAAGGCGCACCGCCTCGAGCTCGCGCGTGCGCTGCTGCCGCTGTCGCGCGCGACGGACCTCGGTCCCGAGTTCGGCACGCGGCACCGCGCGGCGCTCGGCATCACGGAAGACACGGATGCGGTGGTGGTCGTCGTCAGCGAGGAGCGCGGCGAGATCAGCCTCTGCTTCAAGGGCTCGATCGCGCGCGACCTCGAACCGGTGATGCTGCGGCGCGCACTCGTCGGCCTGTTCGCGGGCGGCCGCGCGGATACGATGGCCGAGGAGGCGCACGCGGCGGCCGAGGTCGGCAAGGCGATCGCGTCGATCGGTGACAGCGTCGACAGCGCCTCGGCGGAGGCGTCGTGAGCCGGCCGCGCAGCGAGACCATCGGATCACTGGGGCGTGCGCCCGCGCGCGCGAGCAAGGGGCCGTCGCTCCCGCCGCCGCCGGCGCCGAAGGATCCCGAGAAGAGCCGCCTGCGCGAGTGGCTCCACGGGGCGTTCTTCGACAACGTCGGTCTGAAGTTCCTGTCGATGGTGCTCGCGATCACGGTGTTCCTGCTCGTGAACACGGATCGCGACCGCGAGATCAGCGCGCGCGTCGGCGTGTCGTACACGCTGCCCGACGACAAGGTCCTCGTCAGCGATCGCCTCGACGAGGTCCGCATCACGGTGAAGGGCCCCTGGCAGCGGCTGCGCAAGTTCGACGAGCGCGAGCTCGACCGCGTCAACCTCGACCTCCGTCGCGCGCCGACCGGCGACATCCCGATCACGCCCGACATGATCCATGTCCCGTCGGGCCTCACGATCACGAGCGTCAGCCCGCGCACGGTGCGCGTGGCATTCGAGCGCAGGGTGGACAAGCTGGTCGAGGTGAGCCCGCAGCTCGTCGGCCGGCCGCAGCACGGCTACGTCGTCGCGGACGCGAAGGTCGTGCCGGCGACGATCAAGGTCCATGGTGCGGAGAGCACGCTCGCCGCCCTGTCGACCGTGCACACGCACGAGGTGTCGGTCGAAGGGCGTACCGAATCGTTCACGACCGAGACGGACGTCGTGCCGCCCGATGGCGTCGAGACCGGCGGCAGCCCGCAGGTGGTCGTGCAGGTCTCCATCGAAGAGGCCCTGGTGACGCGCAAATTGCCGGGGGTAGCTGTCTCCATCCCGGCGGGGTGGGCGGCGACTCCCGCTTCCGTCGACATCACGCTGACCGGCACGCTGCTGGCGGTCGAGAAGGCCCGCGCTGCGCTGCAACCTGTCGTCAAGGTGAGCGGAAATGACACGAAGGCCCGGGATGCCGACGTCGTGGTGGAAGGCCTTCCGCCCGGAATTGGCGTCAAGATCTCGCCAGAGCGGGTGCGCATAACACCTACGAAATAGCTTGGCGCGAGTCATGCTACCTACGGGGTCTCGATGAGCAACGGTCGTTCTCTCTTCGGCACCGACGGCATGCGAGGGGTCGCGAACCTCGAGCCGATGACCCCCCACACGGTGATGCGCCTCGGCATGGCGATCGCGGCGCGCCTGCGCCAGCCTGGCCGCCACACGCGCATCGCGATCGGCAAGGACACCCGGCTCTCGGGCTACATGTTCGAGTCGGCGCTCGCGGCTGGCATCGTGTCGATGGGCGCGGACGTGTGGCTCACCGGGCCGCTGCCGACGCCGGGCATCGCGTTCATCACGGCGTCGATGCGCTGCGACGCGGGCGTCGTGATCAGCGCGTCGCACAACCCGTTCGAGGACAACGGCATCAAGGTCTTCGCGCGCGACGGCTACAAGCTGCCCGATCGCGTCGAGGCGGAGATCGAGGCGCTGATGGGCTCGAGCGAGCTCGACGGCATGCGCGCCGCGCCGTCCGACGTCGGCTACAACCGCAAGCTCGAGGACGCGCGCGGCCGCTACATCGTGTTCTGCAAGTCGACGTTCCCGAGCGAGCTCACGCTCGACGGCCTGCGGATCGTCGTCGATGCGGCGCACGGTGCGGCGTATCGCGTCGGTCCCGCCGTGTTCGAGGAGCTCGGCGCGAAGGTCTACGCGATCCACACCAAGCCCGACGGCAAGAACATCAACGCGCGCGCCGGGGCGCTGCACCCCGAGGCGCTTGCGGAGTGCGTCAAGCTGCACGACGCGCACATCGGCATCGCGCTCGACGGCGACGCGGATCGCCTCGTCCTCGTCGACGAGCACGGCACCGTCGTCGATGGCGACGCCGTCATGGCCCTCTGTGGCACTCGCATGCTGAAGGAGGGCACGCTCGCGAAGGAGACGATCGTCGCGACGGTGATGTCGAACCTCGGCCTCGAGCGCTCGATGCGCGAGGTCGGCGGGCGCGTCGTGCGCACGCAGGTCGGCGATCGCTACGTCGTCGACGAGATGCGCAAGAGCGGCTACAACCTCGGCGGCGAGCAGTCGGGGCATCTCGTGTTCCTCGATCACGCGACGACCGGCGATGGCATCGTCGCCGCGCTGCGCGTGCTCGCGATCATGGTGCGCGAGGGCCGGCCGCTCTCGGAGCTGGCGAAGGTCATGACGCGCACGCCGCAGGTGCTCGTGAATACTGCGGTCGAGAAGAAGGTCCCGCTCGAGCAGCTGCCGGATGTCATGCGCCTGATCACGCAGGTCGAGCGCGAGCTCGGCGACGACGGCCGCGTCCTCGTGCGCTACAGCGGCACCGAGTCGAAGGCCCGCGTGATGATCGAGGGCATGGACGAGGGCCGCATCAAGGGCTGGGCCGACGAGATCGCGGGAGTTTTGGCAAAAGCCTGCCGAGCGCTATAACTGACGATGGGTGCTACGTAGCCTCGTCATCGTCGGCGTACTCGCGGCATCCGCTGCCGCCGACGTTTCCGTCTACGACAGCCGCGACGATAAGTCGATCACCGAGGGCGAGACGGTCATCAGCGTCGACCCGGATGTCGCGTACGAGACCGCGCTCGACTACGCGAAGTGGACGGCGATCTTTCCCGATATCAAGCAGGTGATCGTGACGAAGCGCCAGGGCGACGAGGCGCGCGTGACGTTCGTCCACGTCGACGGCAACCGGGACAACGTCCACTTCCACAACACGCCGCAGGCGCGGATGATCTGGTTCGAGGACACCGGCGGGAAGGCCGAGGTGTGGGCGGAGATCGTGTTCGTGCCCGGGGCGCAGGCCGGGACGACACGCGTGCACTCGCGCGTCTACGCGAACGTCCGCGGCGTCGCCGGGTGGTTCGTCGGGGACGACACGGTGAAATCCCTACGCGCAAAACGTGTGCGCCGCGATCTGCACGATCTGCAGACGTACTTCACGAAGAAGTAAGCGTGCCTCGCCCGGGCGCGATGCTTAGCTTGATGGGATGTGGGCAGTCGTCATCGGTCTGGTCTCGATCTTCCAGAGCAAGCTGCCGTCGGTGACCGAGGGAGACGTGATCGTCGCCGCGGAGCCCGATGCGGCGTTTCGCGCGGTGACGGACTACGGCCGGTGGCCGCAGATCTTCAAGAACGTGCGGCGCGCCGTCGTCGGCGAGAACGCGCGCGTGACGTTCGTGCACGACGACGGCTCGACGGACGTGCTGCAGTTCAAGAACCGCGCGGACCAGCACGTCCTGTGGTTCCAGCAGGTCGGCGGCGATGCCGACGTGTGGGCCGAGACGACGTTCTCGCCGGGCCCCGAGCCGGGCACGACGCACGTCCACGCGCGGTTCTACGCGGACGTCACCGGCGCGGCGTCGTGGTTCGTCTCGGACGGCAAGGTGCGCAAGCTGCGCGAGAAGCAGGTCCGAGACGATCTCTCGCAGCTCGCGGCGTACTTCGCGCGCCGTTGATCTATCGTGCCGGGCATGCGACCGGTCGTGACGGCTGCGGAGATGCGGGCGCTCGATCGCGCGACGATCGACGAGATCGGCCTGCCGGGGTTGACGCTGATGGAGACCGCGGGCCGCGCGGTCGCGCGCGCGGTGACGGCGCGCAATGTCGCCGCCGTGTGCGGGCCTGGCAACAACGGGGGCGATGGCTACGTCGTCGCGCGCGTGCTGCGCGATGCCGGCATCGATGCCGTCGTGTACCTGGCGGTCGACCGCTCCGCGATCACGGGCGACGCGAAGACGCACCTCGAGATCTACGAGCGCGCGGGCGGCGTCGTGCTGCCGGCCGATGCGGAGGCGATCGCACAGAGCGAGCTCGTCGTCGACGCGCTGTTCGGCGTCGGGCTGGCGCGGCCGATCGAGGGGCGGCTCGCCGAGCTGGTCGCGGCGATGAATCGCGCGGGGCGCCGGCTCGCGGTCGACATCCCCTCGGGGCTCGATGCCGATACCGGCCGCGTGCTCGGTACGTGCGTGGAGGCCGACGCCACCGTGACGATGGGCGCGCTGAAGGTCGGGCTCGTGTCGGCGCCCGGCTTCGCGAAGTGCGGCGTCGTCGAGGTCGCGGATATCGGCATCCCTGCCGGCGTGCTCGCGACGCAGGGCGTGCGCGCCGGGCTCGTCGAGGAGAGCGACGTGCACGGCTGGCTGCGGGCACCGCAGGCGCTCGATCACAAGGGCACGCGCGGCCACGCGCTCGTCGTCGCCGGCATGCCGGGGATGCGCGGGGCCGGGCGGCTCGCGGCCACGAGCGCGCTGCGCGCGGGCGCGGGGCTCGTCACGCTCGCGGCCTCCGGCGACGTGCACGCCGACGACTCGGTGATGACGCGCTCCCTCGAAGTTGCGCTCGGCTCGCTGCTCGAGAACAAGGCGGCCGTCGTGATCGGCCCCGGCCTCGGCCAGAGCGACCTCGCGGCGGCGTGGGTCGGCGAGGTGCTCGTCGCGGGCGTGCCGGCGGTGATGGATGCCGACGCGCTCAACCTGATCGCCGGCGTCACGGAGGCGCTCGCGAAGGCAGCCGGTCCCGTCGTGATCACGCCGCATCCCGGCGAGGCGGCGCGGCTGCTCGGGATCACGACGGCCCAGGTCGAGGCGGATCGGCTCGCGGCCGCGCGTACGCTCGCGCAGCGCACGCACGCGATCGTCGTGCTCAAGGGCGCGCGCACGATCGTCTGCGACGGGACGCTCGGCGACGAGTTCTGCTCGATCAACCCGACCGGCGGCCCGGAGCTCGCGACGGGCGGCAGCGGCGACGTGCTCTCCGGCGTGATCGGTGGGCTGCTGGCGCAGGGCCTCGCTCCGGCGGATGCGGCACGTGCGGCGGTGTGGGTGCATGGCGCCGCCGGCGATTCGCTGGGCGCCGGGATGATCTCCAGCGACTTGCCCGTTGCGATTGCGGGTGTCTTGAGACGCACGGCTGTGTCTCCCCAGCCGCGTCCGTAGAAACACGCTGGAGATCCGGCCACTTGGGAGTGGCATCTCGGGTGCTTTAGGAGCCTGGTCATGATGAAGGCCCAGGCCCAGCAGCACGCCGAGTTCGCCAAGACCTGCATTCCTCACCAGCCGGAGCTCTACGGCGTCGCGATGCGGATCTGCCGGGACCCCGACACGGCGAAGGACCTCGTCCAGGAGACGCTGCTCCGCGCGATGTGCGCGTGGGACAGCTTCGAGCCGGGCTCGAACGTCCGCGCGTGGCTGTTCCGCATCCTGACGAACGCGTTCATCAACGGCTACCGCAAGCGCCGCCGTCACCAGCGCTTCGCGACCGAGCGCCCGGGCGACGCGATGACGGCGCTCTACGGCCGCGATCAGGACCGCACGGACGACGTCGCGACCGAGCTCTACGGCAACGAGCTCGGTGACGAGGTCGCCGGCGCGCTCGACAAGCTCGCCCCCGGCTACCGCGACGTCGTCGAGCGCGCGGACCTCAAGGGGCAGAAGTACAAGGACATCGCCGACGAGCTGCACGTGCCGATCGGCACCGTGATGTCGCGGCTGTTCCGCGCGCGCCGCGTGCTCGAGCACGAGCTCGCCTCGTACGCGAAGAGCGACTACAACATCAAGCGTGCCGCTTGATGGTTGCGGGTCGATCCTCCATCCGCGCTTCGCGCGGGGGAAGGCCGCTCAGTATTCGGACTCGCGCGAGGCCGGCCAGACGTCGGCGTCGCCGGGCGGGACGTGCTCGCTCGTGATCTCGCCCCGCGCGTCGGTGTAGGTGGCCCATACGAGGCCGTCGGGCGTGCGGATGAAGTACGGCTCCTCGCGGACCGGCGCGTCGTCGGCGGTCGGATCGACGACGTAGAACGTGCGCCACTCCGTGCGCGGAGCCGGCTGGAGCTTCGCCTTTGCGGCGTCGCGGACATGCGGGCTCGCGTCGCTCGCGAGCTTCGACGTATCGGCGCCGAGCGCCTGCAAAGCGCTGAGCGCGTTCAGACGGACGAGGCGCGACTTGTGGAGCGCGAGCGCGGCGAGCGCGTCTCGATGGACGAGCGTGCGATCGCCGGGAGGGAGCGCCCACAGCAGGCGCGCGAGCGCGGCGGTCGCGTCGATCGAGGCGGCCCAGCCGCCATGGCGCGCCGTGTAGATCAGGCGCTCGACGACCGGCGGCACGTGCGGATCCTTGGGATTGGCGGCGATGATCTCGCCGAGTGCCCACGCGGCGTCGCCGGCGAGGCGGTCGTCCTTGCTCGCCATCGCGGTGGCGAGCGCGTCGAAGCCGCCGGTGTCGTGGAGGTCGCCGAGCGCGAGCGCGGCGATGCGGCGGCGGTCGGCGGCGGCCTGCTCGACGAGCGAGCGCAGCAGCGGAGCATCGCCCGCGTCGCCGATCGCGGCGAGCGCGCAGATCGCGGCGATGGCGACCTTGATGTTGGCGTCGCTCGTGAGGTCGCGCAGCAGGCGGTGCGCCTCGGGCACGTCGTGGTGGTCGCGCATCGACGCGCCGAGCGCGCGTACGAGCTCGTGGCGCGTGGGGCCGCGATCGGTGGCGATATCGGCGGCGAGCTGCGCGACGACGCTCGGATCCGCGATGTACGCGAGCGCGGTGGCGGCGGAGCGGTGCAGCTCCGGCGGCCCTTCGCGCAGCGCGCCGAGCAGTGCCTTCGTGACGGAGGGAGACTTCAGGCCGATCTCGCCGAGCGAGTCGATCGCGGCGAGGCGGAGGCGCGTCGGGTTGCCGGGGCCGGCGAGCGCGGTGAGCTTCGGGACGGCGGCCGCGACCTTCACCGTGCCGAGGTACTCCGCGGCGAGGATGCGGACCTCGAGGTCGGCGTCGTCGAGGTGCTCGACGAGGACATCGCCCGCGCGCGCGTCGCTGCCGAGCAGCGGGCGCAGCGCTTCCATCGCGGCGAGCCGGATCGCGGCATCCTTGTTCGAGAGCGCGCCGAGCACGGGGACGAGCGCGGCTGGATCGTGGGTGGCGCCGAGCGCGGCGAGCACGAGTGGCATCGCGACGCGGCCGCGCTCCAGCTCGGCCGTCAGGGCGGCGGTCGCGCGCGCGTCGGCGTTCTCGGCGAGCAGCATGACGGCGGTCGTCGGGTCGCCCTTGAGGCGGCCGCTCAGGTGCGCGACGAGCGCGGGGACGGCGGCCTTGCCGGCGACCTTGAGCGCGTCGGTCGCGGCCTTGCGCGTCGCGGGTGTGGCGAGGTTCTCGACGAGCGTCTTCATCGCGTCCTCGCCGGCCTTGCCCGCGCCGGGCGACGCCGCGATCTGGCCGAGCGCGTACGCGACCTTTGCTCGGAACAGGTCCGTGCCGGTGCCGAGCTGCTCGGTCAGCGCGTCGAGCGCCTCGACGGCGCCCAGCAGGCCGAGCGAGCCGACGGCGGCGGTGCGCACGTCCTCGGCCGGATCGTTCATCAGACGAACGAGCGCGGGCACGGCGCTCTTGTCGCCGAGCTTGCCGACGGCGCGCACGGCCGCCTTGCGGATATCGAGCTGCGTGTCGCCGAACTTCGCGACGAGCGGGATCACGGCGCGCTTGTCGCCGAGCTGCTCGAGCTGTTCGATCGTCTCGCGGCGCACATCCGCCTTCGCGTCCTCGAGCCGCGGGATCAGCGCGATCACGACGTTCGCGTTGCCGCGCAGTCCGATCTTGCCGAGCGAGCGCACGGCGCGCTGCCGCACCGCATCGTCGGCATCGCCGAGCGAGCGCGTGAGCGCGGCGGTCGCCTCGGGGCCGCCGATATCGCCGAGCACGTCCGCCGCGACCGCGCGCGTCTGCGCGTCGACATCGGACAGCCACTCGATCATCGTCGGCACCGCCGCGGTCGCACCGCCCGAGCCGAGCGCCTTCGCGGCCTGGTGACGGACGTGGATGTCGTCGTCGGTCAGCGCCTTCATCAGGAACGGCTGCGCGAGGTGGATGTCGTCCATCCCGAGCAGCGCGACGGAATCGAGGCGCTTCTTCCAGTCGTCGGACTTGAGGCCCTCGGCGTCGAGCTCGACCTGACCCGCCCAGTTGAAGTGATCGGCGCGCGCACTGCTGCTCGCCGCGAGCAGCAGGACGAACAGGACGCGCCTCATGCCGGCGAGTATGTCACGGCTTTTCGAGGACGCCGATCGCCCATCGGACCTTCTCGCGGACGCGGTCCGGCAGGTCCAGATCGAGCAGCTCCTTGTACTCGGCGAGTGCCTGCGGCTTCGCACCGGTCGACCAGTACAGCGCGGCGAGGGCGATCCGCGGGCGGGCATCGCGGGGCGCGAGCTGCTTCGCGCGGCCGAGCGCCTCGAGCGAGCCTGCATCGTCGCCCTGCTTGTGGCGGAGGATGCCGAGGTCCTGCCAGACCGCCGGATCGTCGGGGGTCGCGACGGCGGCCGCGTCGAGCTCGTGCGTCGCGTCGGCGAGCTGGCCCCAGGTCGCGAGCGTCTCGGCGAACTCGCGATGCGCCCACGCCTGCTGCTTCGGCGTGCGCGCGGCCGCGATGGCGGCGCGGTAGTGCACGGCGGCCTGGTCGTGCTGGCGTGCGCGCTCCGCATCTTCGGCGCGCTCGATCTCGGCGCGCACGGGGTCGGTTGGCGGCGGCGCCGTCGCGTGCTGCGGGCCTCCGCAGGCCACAAGCGGGTAGAGCGCGGAGGCCACAAGCGGGTAGAGCGCGCAGGCCACGAGCACACGGAGACCACGACTCGTGCGTGAATCTCCGGAACCGATCATTCCTTCTTCTTCTTGGCGATCCCGATGCTCTTGCGCGCCTGCGGCGCGAGCTCGATCGCGGCCTCGATGTCGTCCTCGTGGACCTCGGTCGTCGGGTGCGGGCGGCGCGTGAACAGCTCCGGTTCGCTCGACCGCGCCATCGACTTGAGCCGGTCCGCCTCGAGCTCCTCGATCGATTGCTTGCGCGTCGCATCGGGCGGCGAGTCGAGCAGCGCCTGCAGCTCGGCGCGCGTCGGTGCGCGCGGCGGCGTGTCGCTGCCGAAGTCCGGATCGATCTTGATGATGCCGTCCGTGCCTTCCTTCATGACGATCGCGGGCGCGCGCACCGCGGAGGGCGGCGGCAGCGTCATCTGGCCGACGCCGGGCAGCGGCGGGATCGTCGGCGCACGACGGCCACCGACCGGCGGCGGCATCGTCGGCGGGCGGCCGAGCGCGGTCGGCGGCAGCGTCGCGGCGCGCTTGCGATGGCCGGGCGTCGGCTCGGGCGTTGCGGGCGCGGCGGGCACCGCGGGCATGGCGGGCATGGCGGGCATCGCGGGCTGCGTGTCGGCGGCGGCGACCGGCAGATCGATCGCGGCCGGCATCGTCGGCTGCGTGATGGCCGCATCCGACGTCTGGATGTTCTTCACGTCCCGCTGCGCCGCCTCCAGCGCGTGGCGCGCCTCCGCCGCGAACGCGGCGACCTCTTCCGAGCCGGGCTGGCGCTTGCGGCGGCCCGTATCCTCGTCGACGGCCTCGACGGGCACGCCGGTGTTCGGCTTCGGCGGATCGATCACCGGCCCGATCGAGTCGACCGGCTCGTCGACCTTCTCGACCGGACTGGTGACGAGCTCGACCGGCTTCGTGATCAGCTCGTCGGACGGCCGCGCCGGCTTGTCGACGGGCGCCGTGACCATCAGCGCCAGCTCCTGCGAGCTCCGCGAGGCCGCCTTGTCGGCGGGCTTGCGCAGGTCGGGTGTGACGTTCGCGGTGGTCGCGACGGCGACCTCCTCGCTGATCTTCGCGGCAGGCTTCACGGCGTCGGGCTTGGCCGGGCGGTCGAGCGAGTCGAGGCGCGGCGCCGTCGAGACGGCGGGCTCGGGCGTCGCGCTCGCGTCCTGCTGCGCCTTCTGCCACGGGTACTCGATGCGGTTGTGGTTCGCGTGGCGGATCGTCTCGCGCAGCGAGTCGGCGATGCAGCGCAGGTCGCGCATCGAGAGGCCGCTCTCGTCGAGCTGGCCGAGGTGGAGCTTGCCGTAGACGATGCGCTGGACGAGCGCCTCGATCGACTTCGCGTCGGGCTTCTTGAGCGTGCGCGCGGCGGCCTCCACCGCGTCGCAGATCGCGAGGATCGCGGTCTCGCGCGACTGCGGCGGGAAGCCCGGGTAGCGGAAGTTCTCGACGGTCAGGTTCTTCGGGTTGCCTTGCTCCTGGCACTTCGCCCAGAAGTACTCGAGCACCCCGTTGCCGTGATGCATGTGCATGAAGTCGACGATGCGCTCGTGCAGGCCGGCCTTGCGCGCGGTGACGATGCCCTCGGTGACGTGCGCGAAGATCGCGTCGCAGCTGACCTCGGGCGGTAGCTTGTCGTGCGGCGACGTCTCGCCGGGCTCGAGGTTCTCGATGAAGTACTTCGGCTGCAGGCTCTTGCCGAGGTCGTGGAAGTACGCGCCGACGCGCACGAGCCGGCCGTTCGCGCCGATCGCGTTCGCGGCGAGCTCGGCCATGTTCGCCATCATCAGCGAGTGCTGCCAGGTGCCGGGCGCCTTCTCCGCGATCTGGCGCAGCAGCGGGTGCGAGAGATCCTCGAGCGCGACGAGCTGGCCGTGCGTGATCTCGCCGACCGCGCGCTGGTAGAGCGGCAGGAGGGGCAGGGCGAGGAACGTCGCGGCGACCGGGCCGATCGCGCACGCGAGCCAGAGCATGCCGAGCGCCGGCCACGCGCCGGTCGTGAAGTAGACGAGCAGCGGATAGATCAGCGCGGTGCAGACGGTCGAGGCGAGCCCCGCGACGAACACGGTGCGCAGGATGCGCTTGGGCCGCTCGTCGATCACGAGCCCGGCGACCGCGACCTGTGCGAGCAGCACGATCGAGACGTGGAGGTCGAACGGGACGAGCAGCGCGACGACGAGCGCGGCGAGCGTGCCGGTGGCGAGCCCGACGACGCGGTCGAGCGCGAGCGTCGGCAGCATCGCGAACAGCGCGACCGGAACGACGAAGACGCTCGCCGCCGTCACGAGCATCGCCGCCTTGACGAGGATCGCCGCGATCGCGATCACCGCGAGCGAGACGATCTGCACGCGCAACAGGCGCCCGTAGCCGCTGCGCCGCATGTGGTGCGTGAACATCCACGCGAGCACGAGGACGAGCACCGCGTACGCCAGAAACTGCATGCCGCCGTGCGGGCCGGCGTGCAGCGAGGCGGGCACGAGCTCGCCGCGCATCGCGAGGATCCCGCCCGCCGTGCGCACGGTGTACGGCGCGGCCTGGCCGGCGACGGCGGGGAACCAGCCCTCGAAGATGATCGCTGGCACGACGACGACCGTGAACACGACCGCCAGCGCGATGCCGACCCACCACGTGACGGTCGGCCGCCGGGGAATGACCTTCGCGAGCTCGGCGCGCGGGCTCGCCATCACAACCCGATGTCGAACTCGGCGCGCGTGCGCGGGCCGTGGATCGTCGGGAACTGCATCGAGCGCATCACGCGGTTGATGCAGCTCCAGGTCGAGCCCGACGTCTGGCCGTTGACCTTCGTGAACTTCACGCGCCCCGACGGGCCGTCGATGATGATGCCGATGTTCGCCTGGCTCGTGCCCGTCGACTGCAAGCAGCCGCCGAGCTGCGCGCCGTGCGACGAGTACACGGCGTAGACCTTGTCCATGCCGAGCGTCTCGGTCTCGTCGGAGTCGTCGCTGAGATCGAGCGCGAGGTCCTCGCTCGCGTTCTTCTGCGACGCCCCGCCGCCGGTGTGATGCGTGCCACCGCCCGTGCGCTTCGGCGGCGCCTTCGGCATCGACACGGTGACGTGGAGCTGCGCGTTCTCGAGCGCGGCGACACCGGCGACCTTCGTCTTGCCGTCGTCGTGACGCGTCGACTTGATGATGAAGTACACGCCGGCGGCGGCGCCGAGCGCGCCGAGCCCGATCACGAGGTAGAGCAGCACGCCGCGCTTCTTCTCGGCGGACTGCACGGCGACCTCGGCCTGCGCGCGGCGCTGATCGTCGATGCGCTGCTTGGCGGCGTCGACCATCGGGCCGAGCAGCGGGTGCGTGCCGACATCGCTGCGCGCGCCCGTGTCCTTGTCCATGATCATGTTGCCGGCGACGATCTCGCCCTTCTCGATCTGCTTGACGACATCGGCCAGCGAGAAGGGACCGTAGTCCATGCGGCCCTTGCTGACGAGCCACTTCTCCGTCGTATCGGCGAGCGCGGCCGCGAGCGCGCGGTCGACGACCATGTTCCCGGAGGCGGCGGGCGTGGCCGGCTGCGTGCCGCGCTCGGTCGCGAGCGACTGCGCCTGCTTGTCGAGGCCGTGGGCGCGCGCGAGCGTCGGGACCGCGGTCGTCTGCATCGCGCCGCCCTGGCCGAGCGCCTCGCCGACGACCTCGCCCAGCACGTCGACGCGGCCGAACCGCTTCTCGGGATCGCGATGACATGCGCGCGCGACGAGCTCGTCGATCTGCTGGTTCGTGCCGGGCACGACCTCGCTCGGCCGCGGACCGCCGCGCTCGAGCGGCGAGCCGACGAGGCACTCGTACATCAGCGCGCCGACGCCGTAGACGTCGCCGGTTGCCGTCGGGGCGCCCGCCTGCACGAGCTCCGGCGCGATCGTCGAGCCCGCGGGCACGAGACCGGCCTGGATCGCGGCGAGCGTGCCGGGGCCGAGCGCGAGATCGATGATGCGCACGCGCCCGGTGCGGTTGATCGTGACGGACTCGGGTGCGAGCGCGCCGTGCGTGACCTCGCCGAGCGCGGCCGCGACGCCGGTGATCAAGTTGCCGGTGCCGCGCGCGCCGAAGCCGCTCGTGCCGGCCTGCTTCTTCTTGACGAGCATGTCGCGCGCGAGCGAGCCGTCGATCTCCTCGGTCGCGATCCACAGGATGTCGCCGGTCAGGCCGGCGGCGAGCGTGTGCACGAGGTGCTTGTGCTCGGGCAGCGCGGCGGCGGCGCGGGTGCCGGCGATGATCGCGTCGCGAACCTGGGCGTTCGCGGCGATCGGCGCGTGGATGACGAAGACGGCGGCCGGGCCTTTGGGGCCGTTCGCCCGGTACACATCCGCGATGCGCACCGGCCAGAGCGGCTGCCCCAAGACATAGTCACCGAGCTGCACGCCGGCCTGCAGGCGCGGCGCAAACTGCAAGAGCCCCGAGGCCTGCACGTCTTACAGAATACACCCGGCGCTCTTCGCTTTGGCCTGCGCGAGCGGGTTCTTGCCGAGCGCATGTAAGTATTTGCAGGCAGTCGGAATATCGTTCTCGCGGATCAGCCCGTCGGCGAGCAGCAGCGTCGCCTTGACGTTCCTCGGATCGAGGCTGAGCGCGGCATGCGCTTCCTCGATCTGCTTCATCCATTTTCCGGCCTGGCGCGCCGCATCGGCCGCCGCGAGGTGCTGCTCGATCGCCGGGTTCGTGTGCGGCCTTGTGGGCACGACGGCCGCATCGACGGGCGTCGCGTCGACGCGCGCATCGATCGCCGCATCCGCGATCCTCGCATCGACCGGCGCGGCGACGGGCCTCGCGACCGGCGGCTTCGCCGGCTTGCCGCGCGTCGCGAACACGATCGCGAGCACGACCATACCGACGACGACGAGCGAGCCGAGCGCGATCCACAGCCCCTTGCGCGAGGGCGCGATGGCGACCGCCGACGTGAACGTCGTCTGCGAGAAGACCGTAGGCGGCTCCTCGGTCGGCACCTGCAGCTTCACGGCGGGCGCCTCGGGCGCCTCGAGCCGGTCGAGCAGCGCGATCATCGCGTCGGCGCTCGCCGGGCGCTGCTCCTTGTGCTTGGCGAAGCACTGCTGCAGCACGGCGTCGAGCTCGGGCGGCAGGCCGTCGGGCAGGTGAGGGGCGGGCTGGCGCGCGTGGGCCATCAGCCACTCGATCGGCGAGCCCGCGTGGTACATGCCGCGGCCGGTGAGCATCGCGAACATCGTCGCGGCGAGCGCGTACAGATCGCTGCGGCCGTCGAGCGGCTGCCCGCACGCCTGCTCCGGCGACATGAACTCCGGCGTGCCGAACACCATGCCGGCCTGCGTGATCGACGCCGTCCCCGGATCGAGCAGCTTCGCGACGCCGAAGTCGAGCACCTTGCAGTAGTCCGCATCGTCGCCGACGCGCATCAGCAGCAGGTTGTCGGGCTTGATGTCGCGATGGACGATGCCGGCCGCGTGCGCGGCGCCGAGCGCGTGCAGCGCCTGCTTCGCGATGTGGATCACGCGACGCGGCTCGAACGGCCCGTCGACGTCGAGCTCCTTCTGCACGGTGCGGCCGTCGAGGTACTCGAGGACCATGTAGTAGTCGCCGAGCGGCGTGATGCCGAAGTCGGAGACCTTCACCGCGTGCGGCGACTCGACCTTGATTGTCGCGCGTGCCTCGCGGGCGAACCGCTCGAGCGACGTCTGGTCGGTCGTCAGGTGCGGCTTGAGCAGCTTGACCGCGACGCGGCGGTCGTTCGCGAGCTGCGTCGCGCGATACACCGCGCCCATGCCGCCCTCGCCGAGCAGCGCATCGAGCCGATAGCGCCCGTCGAGGGTGACGCCGACTAACCCCGCCGCAAAGCTCTCCTCGGCCACGAGCTAGAAGCGCATGCTGTTCTTCACGCGGAACGAGAACCAGTCGTACGCGAGGTACAGACCGCCCGCGATGCCAATGACGCCGAGGACCGGGGCGCCGGCGACCACGAGAGCGGCACCGGCGGCGCCCGTGGCGGCCGCGATCGCTCCCTTGCGCTTGGCGACCACCTTGTTGCGCTGGACGAGGGAGCTCACTACCCAGAAGGCTGCACCATGGATCGAGGTCTGTCAAACCCCCGAGACTGCCAGGAAATAATGATCCGGCGCCGAGCGTGATAAGAAGGACATAGATGTCGGGAACTCGAGTGCCTCAGAGTGGCGTCGCCCTGCTCGGACTGGCAGGCGGAATGCTCGTCGTCGCCGGCGGCCTCGCCGGCACGTACTACGTCGTCGGGACGCGCAGCGAAGCACGTGCTGCGACGATCAAGGACACGAAGGCTCCGGACGCGCCCAAGGTCGCGTCGTCGACCGATCTGCCGGGCCAGAAGGTGGACGTGAAGACCGCGGGCGGCACGGTGAAGCTGACGTGGGCCGAGCTCGGCATCGAGACCGATCCCGACGAGGTCGGCCGCACGCAGTTCCCGGTCAAGCTCGATCGCGACAAGGCGGTCGTCGAGCTGATCAAGCTCAAGGCGAAGTACGACAAGTCGCCGATCGACGCGTACCTCGATCTCGAGGAGCGCAAGATCCACGACGACCTCCCCGGCGTCGGCATCGATCCGTGGGGCTCGCTCCCGAAGATCCTCGCGGCGGCGCGCTCCGGCCAGCAGAGCGTCGAGCTCGCGAGCGTGCCGGTGCCCGCGTCGACGACGAAGGCCACCCTCGGCATCGATGACATCTCGACCGTGATGGGCCGCTACACGACGAAGTTCGCGGCCAGCGATCGCGATCGTAACTTCAACCTCAAGCTCGCGGCGTCGAAGATCAACGGCACCGTGCTCCAGCCGCACGTCGAGTGGTCGTTCAACGGCCAGGTCGGCGAGCGCTCGGAGAAAGAGGGCTACAAGATCGCGCACGTGATCACGGCGGGCGAGATGGTCGACGGCCTCGCCGGCGGCACGTGCCAGATCTCGACCACGCTGTTCGGCGCGGCATTCTTCGCCGGCCTCGACATCGTCAAGACGCTCAACCACTCGCGCCCGAGCGCGTACACGCCGCTCGGCTTCGACGCGACGGTCGTGTGGCCGGATACGGACCTCGTCCTGCGCAACCCGTACGACTTCCCGGTCGCGATCCACTACCGCGTCGCGAACGGCGAGGCGCTCGTCGAGATCCTCGGCAAGCCGCGCCCGTTCGACAAGATCGTGTTCGCGCGCAAGCTGCTCGAGGAGACGCCGTACAGCACCGAGGAGCGGCTCGACGATGAGATGCCCGACGGCCAGACGTCGATCGATCAGGCCGGGTTCAACGGATACAAGCTCACGCGCTTCCGCCGCTTCTACAAGGGCAAGGAGATGGTGCGCGAGCAGAAGTGGACCGTCAGCTACAAGCCGGTCACCGAGTACATCCGCCGCGGCACGAACAAGGATCCGAACGCGCAGATGCCGAAGGAGAAGGAGATCCATCTCCTCAAGGTGCCCGACGAGAAGGAATTCACGGACGAGCGCGTCGTCCTGACGCAGTAGGCGCGGGTTGGTTCGCGCGCGGGTTGTGATTCGCGCGCGGGTTGTGGTTCGCGCGCGGGTTGTGATTCGCGCGCGGGTTGTGGTTCGCGCGCGGGTTGTGGTTCGCGCGCGACGGGACTCAGGACCCGTACGGGTCGGCGATGTCTTTCGGGTCGGCCGTGGGCGCCTGCGGCGCCTGCGCGTTGCCGCAGTTCTGGTTCGCCATCGAGCCCGACATCGTCACGTTCTGACCGTTGATCTTCACGTCGGCGTCGGTGCCCCAGGACATGGCGGAGCCGGCGTGGATCTCCATGTTCTGCTGCGCCTTCATCTCGGCGGCCTTCGCGACGATCTTCGTGTCGCCCTGCGGCGACTGGAAGCAGACGTCGCCCTCGAGCGCCTCGATGATGATCTTGTTGTTCGCGGCGTCGATCGTGATCTTGCCCTTGCCGGTGCCGTCCTCGAGCGTGATCGTGCCCTTGTCGTCGTCGAACGTGATCTTCGAGCCCTGACGGCTCTTGATCAGGCGGCGCGTGTTGGAGCCGTCGTTCTTGTCGGGCGGCTTGTCCTTGCCGTTCCACAGCGCGCCGACGACGATCGGCCGCGTGAAGTCGCCGTGCTCGAACAGCACGAGCACCTCGTCGTCGACCTCGGGGATGAAGAACCAGCCGCGGTTCTTGCCCGCGCCGAGCATGATGATCGGCGCCCAGTGCGACGTGTCCTGCTGGGACACGACCGGGTACTTGACCTTGACGCGCCCGAGCTTGGACGGGTCCTTGTTGTCGGTGACGAGCGCGATCACCGGCTCGTAGACCTTGTCCGCCTCGTACTCGGCGCGATGCAGCTGCCCTGCAAAGACGCTCGAGATGTCGAAGACGAAGGTCGGTCGCATCGGCTCGATCTTACTACGGTCCGCCCGAGCCCGAGCTTCCCGTCTGGGTCGGCCGGGGCAGGACGCCGAGCACCACGGTATTCGAGCCGTTAGCCGGGTCGACGGCCGTCAGCGCGAGCGCGATCCCGTCGCCGGGCGGGTTCGGCGGCAGCGGCACGGTGAAGCGCTCGCGGACCATGTCGCCGACGCGCCAGCGGTCGGTCGGGAAGTAGCCGTCGGCCGTGACCTTGAGCGCGCTGCGCTGGACGTTCGCGGGCACGGGGTCGCTGGGCTTGAACGTCGCCGTATCGACGCCCCACGCGACCAGCTGCAGCCGGTACGACACGCTGCTGCGTTCCTTGACGCGGAAGAACACGTGGAAGTCCTTGCCGTCCTGCGAGAAGCCCGCGATCTCGATCTTGCCGTGATCGAGCGAGAGGCCGGGCGTCGGGTGCGGCGGCTCGACGGGCGCGGGCAGCAGCACGTCCTTGATCTTCTCGTTCGCCTGGTTGAACTCGGGGTCTCGCGCGAACACGACGCGCTCGAGCCAGGCGTCGAGCGCCGCCTTCATCGTGTCGAGCTCGGGCGGGTGGCGCGGCGCGAGGTTCTCGTGCTCCCACGGGTCCTTCTTGAGGTTGTAGAGCTCGTACAGGTTCGAGTTCAGGTAGTAGATGAGCTTCCAGTCCTCGCTGATCGCGGCGCGCTGCGGGGCAGGTGCGTTCGTCTCCGCGAACACGATCCGCTTGTGATCTTCCTTGCCGTAGAAGATCGCGGGCACGTCGCTGCGCCCCTCGAACGACAGGTCGTGGACGTCGATGCCGGTGAGCTCGGCGATCGTCGGCACGATATCGAGGTTCGAGACGGCGCCGCCGATCAGGTGCGGCTGGTTGTTCGGCACGTAGTAGATCAGCGGCACGTGCTGCAGCTCGCGGTAGAGCGCGGTGCCGTGCGTGCCGACGGGCACCGTGTGCTCGCCCATCGAGTCGCCGTGGTCGCTGGTGAGGATGATGATCGTGTTGTCGTAGCTCGGCAGGCGCGCCAGCTCGTCGAGCAGGCGGCCGATCTGCTGATCGGTCCACTTGACCTCGGCGTCGTAGAGGTCGGGCTCCGAGCCGCCCCAGTCGACGACGTCGGGGTGCGCGACGTAGCGGCCGTGCGGATCGATGTAGTGCGCCCACATGAACCACTTCTTGCCCTGCTGGCGCGAGATCCACGCGAGCACGTGGTCGGTGACCTTGTCCGCCGCGACGCGGAACGGGTCGTCGGTCTTGCCGATCGAGTTGTCGTAGTCGTCGACGCCCTGATCGAGGCCCCAGTCGTTCCAGTAGACGTGCGACGAGATCACGCCGGTGTGGTAGCCGCCGCGCTTCATGATCTCGGGCAGCGTCGTGTTCTCCGGCTTGAGGCGGGGCGGCGCGCCCGGCGGCACGTGCTCGTCGAGCGCGATGCCGGAGTGGAAGTACTTCGACGTGATGATCGCGGGGATCGACGCCATCGTGCCGGCGGACGGCGCGTTGCAGAACGTGAAGCTCGTGCTGCGCGAGACGAGCTCGGCGAGCCGCGGCGTCGTGTCGCGATGCTTCGGGCCTTCCCGGTAGCCGCCGAACGTCGTGCTGTCGTAGCGGAGCGTGTCGACGGTGATCAGCAGGACGTTCCACGGCTTCTTGAACTGCGGCGGGACGGGCAGGGTGGGGCCCTCGGGCGCGGCGACCTGGCGCATCGAGAAGTCGTGGCCGTCGCAGTTCTGATCGATGCCGTCGTCGGGGATGTCGCGCGCGCCGGGATGGATCGCGCTGTCGAGCGGGGCGCAGTCGTTCTCGCCGAGCACGGAGCCGAAGCCGTCGTGGTCGAGATCGTTCGCGGCGCGCACGAGCTCGATCAGGTGATCGAGCGCGGGCGATGCGGTGATCGCGACGTACTTCGTGCCGAGATCGGCGCCCCACCGCCACAGCGTCATCACCTGCAGCACGAACAGCGCGCCCGCGAGGCCGAGCGCCCACGGCTTCGTCCGCGGCAGCCGGCGCCTGCGCGGCATCGCGCCGAGCCCGCAGCCGATCGCGACGACGCTGACCGAGATGATCATGCGAACGGGCAGCACGCTGCGCACGCCGGGCAGCGACTTCCACGTCACGACGAGCGCGATCGCGAGCAGCGCGGACAGCGCGACGGCCATCGCCCGCCACCGGCCGAGCGGGTTCGCGATGCGGAGGTGCGGTGCGAGCGCGCGGGCCCCGAGCTCGGCGGCGGCGACCGCACTGCGATGGAGCGGCACCGCGACAACCAGCCCGACGAGCGCGAGTGTCGCGACGAGCGCGGCGGTCAGCTGCGGCTCGCGGTAATGGACGATCGCCCAGGCCGCGCCGACCTGCACGAACGCGCCGACGATCCCCGCCGTCACGAGCACCGCCCACACCCGCGGCACGCCGCGCCGGATGCCTTCCCGGACGGGCGTCACCGCGAACAATTCGCGCCTCAGCAGGACCGCGACCGAGAGCCCCACCGCGAGCGCGAGCCACAGCCACAGCGAGAGGGTCGCCGTCAGCGCGGCGAGCCGCAGCTTGCCGTCGACCGGCCCGGGGTAGGCCCACAGGGTCAGCGCGTACTCGACGGGGGCAAACAGCGCGGTCCCGGCCGTGGCCATCGCGATCGCGCGGCCAACGTCTCGATCGCGACGGCCCATCGCTCTTGGTGGTATCACGATGTGGCTCCCCGTGCCCGTACGCATCCGCCACGGCTGGCTCGTCGCGATCGCGGGCGTGTACCTGTATCTGTTTCCGTATTTTCCTCGGATCCAGAGCGCGAACGAGCTGCCGCGCGTCTACCTGGTCAAGGCGATCGTCGAGGACCACACGTTCGCGATCGATCATCAGGTCGCGGTGTACGGGGCGACAAGCGATCTCTCGCGCTGGCAGGGGCACCTCTACCAGAACAAGGCGCCGGGCAGCTCGCTGCTCGTCGTGCCCGTGTACGCGCTCGCGCGCGCGATCGGCGGGTCGCCGAGCCTCGCCGTCAGCATGTGGATGTGTCGCGTGCTCGCCGGGATCCTGCCCGCGCTGCTGTTCCTGTGGCTGATGTGGCGATTCCTCGAGCGCTACACGCCCGAGCCGGAGGTGCGGCGGCTCGTGCTCGTCGCGTACGGCCTCGGTTCGATGGCGATGACGTACGCGCTGCTCTACTACTCGCACCAGCTCAGCGCGGTGTGTATCGGGGGCACGTTCATCCTCGTCGTCGAGAATCGCCGGCCGTTCGTCGCCGGGCTGCTCGCCGGGTGCGCGGTGCTCGTCGACTACCAGACCGCGTTCGCCGTGCTGCCGCTCGGCATCTACGTCGCCGTGAAGCAGCCGCGCACGATTCCGTGGGCCATCGCGGGCGCGATCGCGCCGCTCGCGCTGCTGCTCTATTACCACCACGCGTGCTTCGGCAGCATCACGCGCACCGGCTACGCGACGGCGATCGTCTACGGCCAGGATCACGCGCACGGCCTGCTCGGCATGACGACGCCGCGGCTCGCCGCGATCTGGGGCACGCTGTTCGCGAAGGACAACGGCCTGCTCGTGCTCTCGCCGTGGGTGCTCTGCGCGATCCCGGGCGGCATCGCGCTGTGGAAGCGCGGCGAGCGCGCGCTCGTGCTGCTGTGCTGCGGCGCGATCGCGGTGTTCTGCTACTTCGTGTGGTCGATCGTGTTCTGGCGCGGCGGCTGGTCGGTGGGCCCGCGCTACGTCACGGCGATGCTGCCGTTCACGCTGCCGCTCGTCGCGGCCGGGTTCGCCGAGCTGCGCCGCTGGCCGCGCGTGCTCGAGCTCGCATGCGGCGCCGTCGCGAGCGCCGTGATCATCTACGTGCTCGCCGCCGCGACGCTGCCGTACTGGCCCGACTCGCTGAAGAACCCGCTGGTCGACGTCACGTTCCGGCTGCTCGGGGACAACGCGGTCGCGCCGTCGCTCGGCAGCGCGTGTGGCATTCCGGGACTGGCCGGGATCGTCCCCGCGCTCGCGGCCGCGTTCGGCATCACCGGCTACGCGATCGTGCGCGTCTGTGGCTGGCGCTCGGCGCTGTACGCGGTCGTCGTGGCGATCGTCGTGCTCGGCCTGTTCTGGTTCTCGCCGCACGGCGGCCCGGAGGCCGAGCGCGCGTACACGCACACGCTCTACCCGGCGGTCGCCTCGTAATGGTACGACTCACGCCGATGCACGTCCGTGCGGTCGCCCTCGCGCTTGCTCTCGTTGCCTGCAAGGGCAATCACAAAAGCAAGCTGACCGAGGATGCCGCCGTCGGCAGCGGCAGCGGCGTCGATCCGGCGGAGCTCGCCGCGCAGTTCGACAAGAAGTGCGTCGCCGGCGATCTCGAGGCGTGCCGCAACCTCGGCGTGATGTACGCGGAGGGCACGGGCGTGTCGCCGGATCCGCGGCGCGCCGTCGCGCTGTTCGGCCAGGCGTGCAACGGCGGCAACCTGTCCGCGTGCAACCACCTTGGACTCTCGCTCGCCGAGGGCATGGGCGTCGACAAGAGCCCCGAGAAGGCGGCCGACGTCTACCAGAAGGCGTGCGACGGCGGCTACCGGCTGTCCTGCCGCAACCTCGGCCTGATGCTGCGCGACGGCCGCGGCGTGCCGAAGGATCTCGACCGCGCCGACAAGCTGCTCGACAAGGCGTGCAAGGGCGCGGTGCCGTTCGCGTGCACGAACGCCGGCGATCTCGACGCCGCGCTCGGCCGCTGGAAGCAGGCGATCAACCACTACAAGAGCGGCTGCGATGCCGGCGACCCGACGGCCTGCCGCGCGATCGGCCTCGCGTACCTCGAGGGCAAGGGCCTGCCGAAGTCGCCGTCGGCGGCGGCCGTGTGGCTCGAGCGCGCGTGCCTCCCCGATGATCCGGTCGCGTGCCGCCTGCTCGGCGTGATGCTCGCGCAGGGCGTCGGCGTGCCGAAGGCTGACCCGGAGCGCGGCAGGCAGCTGCTGGTTCGCGCGTGCGACGCGAAGGACGCCGAGGCGTGCGCGATGCTCCAGGGCTCCGGTGCGGGCTCTGCGGGCTCGGCAAGCGCGGCTGCGGGCTCGGCGAGCGCCACGTCCGGCTCGGGGAACATGACCTCCGGCTCTGCGAATAGCTCGGATGCGGGCTCGGCCGCGGCCTCCGGCGCGACGAGCCAACCTCACTGAGCGTGGCTCTTTCGTCACACTCCCGCGTCGCTCCCGCCTCTTTTTGCGGCATGTAGGTGAAGGCCGTACGTGACGCCACATACAGCATAAGTTATCGAAGCTCCGTCGCTCCCGACGGGCCCCGGCACACCGGGATCACAGCTTATTCACACGGGGTGTTCGTGAACCCGGTCAGCCTTTTGATTCGGATGTTTAGGTAGCGATCGGGTTGTGGATAAGCCGGCCTGCCACTTGAGTTGTTGACAGGCTTCCACACGGCCCCGGGCGGCGCGTCGCGTCAGGAAATGTACGCACGGGGACTGTGGCGGCGGCGCACGGTGTGCGGTGGCGTCCGTCAGGCGGACGACAGAGGTCCGACCCACGGACGAGACGTCCGCGCCACGGACGAAGGCTGTCCGCAGCCCGGACATCCGAGCGCGATTCTCGTCGACGACGTGCAGTCAACGTAGGGGCCGCTACAGCCGTCACAGCACCGTCGACGCGCAGTCACCGTAGCGAGCGATACAGCTGCACGTACTCGTGGGCGCTCGCCGTCCACGACGAGTCTCGCGCCATCGCGTGGTCGCGCACGCGCGCGAGCGTGGCCGGATCCCGGACAACATGCACCGCTCGCTCGAGCGCGCCGAGCAACGCGCCGTGCGTCGGCGTCTCGAAGCGAATGCCGGTGACGCCGTCGAGCACCGTGTCGCGCAGGCCGCCGACCGCGTGCACGATCGGCAGCGCGCCGTAGCGCATCGCGTACAGCTGACCGAGGCCGCACGGCTCGAAGCGCGACGGCATCAGGAACAGATCGCTGCCCGCGTAGATGCGGCGCGACAGCCCGATGTCGAAGCCGATGCGCACCGCGACGTGATCGGCGAACGTCTCCGCGAGGTAGCGAAAGCGCGCCTCGAGGTGCGGCTCGCCCGAGCCGAGCACGACGAGCTTCGCGCCGACCCGATGCAGCTCCGGCACGATGTCGGCGACGAGATCGAGGCCCTTCTGATCCGTCATGCGCGCGACGACGCCGATCAGCGGCTCGTCATCCGAGATCGGCAGTCCCATCTCCTCCGCGAGCACGCGACGGCACGCCTGCTTACCCGCGAGATCCGCGCGCGAGAAGTGAGCAGGCAGCGCGCTGTCCGTCGCCGGATCCCAGGCCTTCGTGTCGATGCCGTTGACGATGCCGGCGAGGCGCTTGACGTCCCAGCGCAGGAACGCATCGAGCGCTTCGCCGCGCTCCGGCGTGAGGATCTCGCGCGCGTAGCTCGGCGACACTGTCGTCACCGCGTCGGCGTACGACATGCCGCCCTTGAGCAGGCAGACCTGATCCCAGAACTCGACGTGGTGGACGTCGAACATCGACCACGGCAGGCCGAGCTCGTCCATCACGTGCTTGGGGAAGATGCCGCGATAGGCGAGGTTGTGGATCGTCAGCGCGACGGCCGGGCGGTTCTCGCGGAGCTGCGCGTAGAGCGCGGCGGCGGCACCCTGCCAGTCGTGCGCGTGCAGCACGTCGACGGGGCCACCGACGAGCGCCGCACCGTGCTCGACGGCGACCTTGCCGAGCGCCGCGAAGCGGATGTGATTGTCGGGGAACTCGGCGGGGCCGCCGGGACCGTACAGCGAGCCGCCGCGGTCGTAGAGCGCGGGCAGATCGACGAAGCCGAGCATCACGCCGCCGAGCCGCGCGCGGCGCAGCGCACCCGCCATGTGGTGCGGCCCGACGCTGACCTGGATCGGCGCGCCGGAGTCGAGCGCGATGCCCGCCGCGGCGAGCCTCGTGTCGACGCCGCGGTAGAGCGGAACGACGACGGCGACGTCGAGGCCGTGCATGTCGGCGAGCGCCGGCGGCAGACCGGCGAGGACATCGGCGAGGCCGCCGGATTGTGCGAAGGGAGCGATCTCGGAAGAGACGTGGACGACGCGCATCAGGTTTCGAGGCCGGCGAACTTGCGGAAGCGCGGGCCGGCCGAATCGTAGCTGTGACGGCTCTGCATCGACACGACGAACGTACCGGGATGCAGCTTCTCGCCGAGCTCGGGATCGTTCTCGAGCAGCTCCGCGACGTCGTTCGCGAGCACGACCGGGCCCTTCGCCGGGACGAGCGTGCCCTTCGGCAGCACGACGAGGCCGCTCTCGGTGACGAACGGGAACCGCTCGGCATCCGCCGCCGGATCCTCGCCGATCACGCAGCCCGGCTCGATCTTGCAGTTCTTGTCGAGGATCACGCGGCGGATCCGCGCGTCGCGGCCGATGTCGCAGCCCGACAGCACGATCGACTCCGCGATGCGGGCGCCGGAGTGCACGAAGCAGTCGTAGCCGACGACGCTCTCGAACACGTTCGCGGACGAGATGATCGATCCCTCGCAGATGAGGCTGTCATCGATCGTCGCGGCCGGCGCATCGGCGGCCGACTTGACGAAGCGCGCCGGCGGGTAGTCGCGCTGCGCGCTGCGAATCCGCCACTGGCGGTTGTAGAGGTCGAGCGCGGGGAGACGCGCGCGCAGATCCATGTTCGCGTCGAAGTACGAGTCGATCGTGCCGACGTCGCGCCAGTACGGCTCGGCGCCCTCGGGCTCGCCCGGGATGTGGTTCTGCGCGAAGTCGTAGACGTGGACGCGCGCGCCCTCGTTGACCAGGCGCGGGATGATGTCGCGCCCGAAGTCGTGGCGGCTGGTCTCGCTCGCGCCGTCCTCGACGAGCACGCGCTCGAGCACCTCGCGCTTGAACAGGTAGTTGCCCATCGAGACGAGCGACCAGCCGGGCCGCCCCGGCATCTCGGGCGGCTTCTTCGGCTTCTCGATGAAGCCGACGATGCGGCCGCGATCGTCGACATCGATGATGCCGAACGCGCTCGCCTCGTCGACGGGGACCGGGAACGCGGCGACGGTGAGGTCCGCGTTGTTGTCGCAATGCGCGGCCTCCATCTGCGCGACGTCCATCTTGTAGACGTGATCGCCGCCGAACACCGCGACATGATCCGCGCGCGCGTCGCGCACGAGGTTGAGGTTCTGGAACACGGCGTCGGCGGTGCCGCGATACCAGAACTCGCCGACGCGCATCTGCGCCGGGACGACCTCGATGTACTCGCCGAACCCGCTGAGCCGCCAGTTGCGGTTCAGGTGCTTGATCAGGCTCGAGGACATGTACTGGGTCAGTACATAGATCTTGCGATAGCCCGAGTTGATGATGTTCGAGAGGACGAAGTCGATGATCCGGTAGCGCCCCGCGAACGGCACGCCGGGCTTGCTGCGGTGGATCGTCAGCGGGCCGAGGCGTGACCCCTTGCCGCCCGCCATGATCATCACGAGGGTGTTCTTCACGCGAGCGGCATCGTAGCAAGCCGCATCGCTCCGTCACGTGCTCCCGGACTACTTCGCGCAGGCCTTACCGTAGATCGTGCTCGTCGCGCTCGATGCGACAGATTTGCAACGGTATGCGGTAGGGCACGCCTCGTCGGCCGTGCATGCCGCGGTGCAGCGCTTCCCGAGCGAGCCCATCTTCACGCAGAGGTTGCCGGGTCCGCCGCAGTCCGCGTTGGCCGAGCACTTCGTGCCGAACGCGGCCGTGTTCGCGAACGGGTGGAGCTTCGGGTCGTTGTCGATCCCGTGGAGGCCGTACATCGTGTGGAAGCCCGCGTAGTACGCCTCCGAGTCGAGCTTCGTCAGCAGCGACATCTCCGTCTGCGGACGCAGCCGTTGCTGCGAGTCGTGGGCGAGCAGGGCGGTCATGAAGTCCTCGACGGTCGCGGGCGTCGCCGCGTTCGAGAACGACGTCGTCGTGATCACGTCGATGTTGCGGCCGGCCTTCGCGGGGTTCTCGAGGAACGCCTCGCCGATCTGGTACGTGTCACACGCCTCGGCGAGCACGATCTGGTACTTGCTCGCGAGCGGGATCGTCCGCATCTCGCTGTCGTCGAGGTCGCCCTCGTACGTCTTGTTCCAGTTCGCGAGCGCGAACCCGTAGAACGGGCCCGAGTGCCCCGAGTAGACGACGACGTCGCGCTTCGCGAGCGACGCGCGGGCGATGTCCTCGAGGACCTTGCCGCCCGCGTCCGTGTCGGGGTCGGTCACCGTGCCGGGCTTGCCGAAGTACAGCCGGACCTCGACGGTGACCGGGTGACCGTTCGCGCTCATCTTCTTCGTGAACGCGGCCGAGTCCTTCGTCAGGTGGTCCCAGTCGCTGACCGGCGCCTTGAAGCCCTGATCGACGAGCCACGTGAACATGTCCTTGCTGTGCTTGAGGTGGAAGTTGTCGTGGTAGTCCCAGCCGAAGAACATGTCGATGTCGAGCGTGCCGTCGCTCGTCAGCTTCGCGAGGTCGAAGAACGCGTCGGTCGACGTCTTGTCGCGCGCGATCGCCAGCGTCAGCTTCTCGATCTGATCCGCGGCGACCTTCGTCGGATCCCACGCGTCGAACGGCGCCTGGCGGTACCACTCCTCGTTCGTCGTCAGCTGGCCGAGCTGGTCGTTCGTCGGCTTGCCCATCTGCAGGTCGAACACCTGCTGGCCGCCCTGCGTGCGCAGCGGCAGCTTGCCGAGCAGCGTCTTGCCGCCCGCGAGCGTCTGCTTGAACGTGAACGTGTAGGTCAGGCCGTCGGTCGTCTGGACGTCGAGGTCCTGCCACATGCCGCCCTTCGCCATCCCGCCGAAGCCGCCGAAGCTCTTGTTCGCGTCCTCGTCCTCCTTGTCGACGAGGTACTGCGTCAGGAACCACGCGATCGCGATCTGCTTCTCGCTGATCAGCTTCTGCACCTCGGTCATGCTCGGCGCGCTGGTGAACGTCACGCTCGACCGGCCGGTCACGACGTACTCGAGCGCGGACGCGCTGAGGAAGTCGTCGGCCTTGCCGTCGTCGACCGCGATGCTGTCCTCGGGATCGCCGTCGTCCGTGGGGCCCGTGCAGGCGAGCAGGCTGGAGGCGGCAAGCGCGAGCGCGGCGAGCGTCTTCATGTGCGCGCGGTGGAGCAACGCGCGTGCCCCGCGGCGGGGCGAGTCGCCTCAGGGGGTTAGCTTCGGACTGGAAGCCCGAGTAGCCGGCTGGACGAACAGGTGTTGCCGGTACCAGCGCAGCTCGTCGATCGACTCGCGGATGTCGTCGAGGGCGCGGTGGCCCTCCTTCTTCGCGGGCAGCTTCGCGGTGATCTCGGGAAACCAGCGCCGGCCGAGCTCCTTGATCGTCGAGACGTCGACCATCCGGTAGTGCAGCCGCTTGTCGAGCGCGGGCATGTAGCGGTTGATGAACCGCTTGTCCTGATGGATCGAGTTGCCGGCGAGCACCGGGCGATCCTTGGCCGCGACGTGCGCGTTGATGAACGCGATCGTCTGCGCCTCGGCATCGGCCTCGGTGACGGTCGACTCCTTCACGCGCGCGGTCAGCCCGGAGGCGCCGTGATGCTTCGTGTTCCAGTCGTCCATCGCGGCGAGGACCTCGTCGCTCTGATGGATGACGAGCTCGGGGCCGGTCGCGATCTCGACGAGGTTGCCGTCGGTGAGGATCGTCGCGACCTCGATGATCCGATCGCGCTCGGGCTCGAGCCCGGTCATCTCCATGTCGAGCCAGACCAGGACGTCGGTGCCAGCCATGCGGCGGACGATAGCCTACTGGCAGTGCAGCGGTGCGTTGCCCATGCCCAGAAACAGCGAGGGGTCGGCGCCGTTGTTGAAGCCGTGCTCGATCGCGCACACGACGCCGGGTCCGAACGCGCCGAGCGATGCCTCGGCGTGCACGCTGTCGGAGCTCAGGACGGTATGAACCGTCGCGACCGTCCACCATGGTGCCGTCCGCAAGCGTGCCTGGAGGTCGTCGAGGTCCTTCGGTGCGGGCTTCGGCAGCGCGATCGCGATGCCCCACTGAGGGCCGCCGCTGCCGCCCGGGAAGCCGAACGCGCCGAGCGTCGGCGTCGGGTAGGGCAGGTCGATGCGGGTCGTCTGGTGGGCGGTGATCGTCACGTCGCGCCGGATCATCTGGAGGTCGCCCGCGGCCGAGTTCACGAACGCCTCGACGCTGTACGGACCCGGCGCGAGGTTCGCGAGCGTGAACACGCCGTCCGCGCCGACGGCGATGCGCAGGTTCTGCTTGCCGCCGATCGCGCGTACCTCCGGGACGGCGTGGCGCGCCGCCGGGTCGGGGACGCTGTCGACGAGGGTCGGCGGCTCGAGACCCGAGACGGTCGCGACGAGCATGCCTCCGTCGGGCGTGCCGCCGTCGCGCGTGTACCCGAGCCTCGCGAACGTCGCGGGATCCGCCTTGCCGACGGCCTCCAGGATCGCATCGCGCAGGAACTCGATGCCCTTGCGGTTGCCCGGGCTGACATCGCGGCCGAGCGCGTCCTGCAGCGCGGCGAGCCCGCGATCGACATCGCCGGCGACGTGGCGGTTGAGCAGGGTCGTCGCCATCGCGGCCGTGAATCGCGCGTACGTGTCGATCGAGCCGCGTGCGAGCCACGCCTGCCGGACCTTGTCGTAGCCGTCGATCGCCTCGCTCCAGCGGCCGTGCTTGTCGGCGAGCTCCGCGCGTGCGCCCTGCAGCACGAGCTCGGCGATCGGATCTTTCGTGTGCTCGACGCCCGCTTCGCCTTGCTTCAGCAGGTTGTCGAGCTCCCACCAGTACCCCGGCGAGAACACGGCCATCTCGAGCATGCCGAGCTCCAGGTGGACGCGGGTGCGGTCCTGGCCAGCCGCTTCCGCGAGCTCGGCCGCCTGCTTCATCTGCTTGTACGCATCCGCGAGCGCATCGGGATCGCCATCCCTGCGCGCCTTGAGCGACGCGATCATCGACTGGAGCGCGACCGCGTCGGCGCGAATGGATGGATCGTGAACGCCGTCGACCGCGGCCACGGCCGCCGTCGCCTTGGCGAGCGTGTCGGCGTCCGGCGTGTCATTCGCGAGTAACCGGCCGCGCAGCACGATCATCAGCGATCGCAGCTCCTGCACCTTCGCGCGCAGCGCCGCCTCCTTGGGCAGCGGCGGCCCGATCACCCGCGGCGCGCGCACGCACCCGACGGGATCCGGCAGCATCACCGCGAGGTCGGCACCGGCGAGCGAGTGCGCGAACTTCGCATCGACGAGCAGCGAGACCTGATCACGCTGGCCCTCGAGGCACAGCTTGCGTGCGGCGAAGTCGTCGTCCTCGGGCTTCTTGCAGTTGCCGTCGTAGGCGCTCGTCCATTCGTGCGCCCAGCGATCGAGCTGCGCGAGCGCCTTGGGATCGCCGAGCCGCTTCGCGAGCTGGTCCTTGCTGTACACCGACGCGAGCGCGCTGGCACCGCTGCAGCTCGGCGCGGGCTGCTTGCGTCCGACGACATTCATCGTGATGAAGATCGCGACGAACGCGAACACGCCGAGGCCGATCGCCTGGCTCCACTGCTTGACCTGCTTGGGACGCTTCGCGGCGCGCTCGAACGCGGCGAGCAGCGGATCCATCGCCGGCCAGCGCTTCGCCGGATCGGCGGCGAGACCTCGCTGCAGCAGCGGACGCAGGCCGCGCGGGACCTGCTCGGCGAACGCCGGTATGCCTTGCTCGATCGCCTTCGCGATCGCGCCGAGATCGTCGCCGGGGAACGGCCGCTTGCCGGCGAGCGCCTCCCACGCCGTGACGCAGAACGCGAACTGATCCGCGCGCGCGTCGGCGGCGTGCCCGGCGATCTGCTCGGGCGCCATGTACGCCGGCGTGCCGAGCAGCGTGCCGGTGCGCGTGAGGTCGCTGTCGAGCGAGCCTCTCGACGACGAGGTCGTGCGCCCGGGACTCGTCTGCGTGACCTCGAGCGGCGCCGCCGTGCCGGGCGCGGACTGTGCCGTCTCCTCGAGCGCGAGATCGCGGGCGGCGGGAGGCGGCGGCATCGCGGACGCCGCGGGCATCGTCGTGACGAGCGCGTCGTTGCCGGCCTCGGCGCGCGCGAGCCCGAAGTCGGTGACGAGCACGCGCCCGCCGCGCTCGACGAGCACGTTGTGCGGCTTGAAGTCGCGATGGACCATGCCGGCGGCGTGCGCGGCGGCGAGCCCGCGGCCGGCCGCGAGCAGCGCACCCGTGATCTCGTCGAGCGTGTGCTCGCGGGTCAACCACACGGCCATGTTCTCGCCGTCGACGAGCTCCATCGCGACGAGGTCGCGGCCCCCGATGCTCTCCGCATCGAACACCGTGATCACGTTCGGATGGCGAAGCTTGGCCATCGCGCGCGCCTCGCGGAGCAGGCGAGCCTGCGCGGTGTCGTCGCCGGCGAGCGCCGGCCGCAGCACCTTGAGCGCGACCTTGCGATCGAGCTCGGTGTCGTGCGCGAGCCAGACCGAGCCCATGCCGCCCGCGCCCAGCTCGTGGACGAGGCGGTACTTCCCGATCTGGTCGTCCTGCTTCATGCGGCGAGTGCGTCGGCGTCGGTCTCGGGCGGCAGGCCCCACCCAGGGTCGTAGCGGAAGACCTCGCGTGCCGACAAGGTCTGCGGGCCTTCGACGATCCCGAGCTGGTCGAGGCGCACCAGCGACGGATGGCGGTGCCCGCACGCGTGCGCGAGATGGATCAGCTCCTTGCGCAGCGTCGCGAGGTAGTTCGCGAGGCGCGCCGACTTGAGCGTCGGATCGAGACCGCGCATCAGCCAGCGGTTCTGCGTCGCGACGCCGGTCGGGCAGTGGCCGGTGTGGCAGCGCTGCGCCTGGATGCAGCCGATCGAC
>CAYUNM010000025.1:84364-107545 GCA_964446175.1 uncultured Kofleriaceae bacterium | reverse complement strand
AGTTAGTGAGGGCAGAAGGACTCGAACCTTCAACCAGCGGATTAAGAGTCCGATGCTCTACCATTGAGCTATGCCCCCGGTTGGGAAGAAACGTCTTTAGTTTTCAGTGAGTCCGGGGCGACTCGAACGCCCGACCTACGGGTTCGAAGCCCGGCGCTCTATCCAACTGAGCTACGGACCCAGGTGTGCGGGCGCTGTAGATACGAAAGCCGGCGCGAGGTGTCAAGGGCGCGTCTGCGCCAGCCGTAACAAATGTCCTATCCGCATGAAACCACATTCATGTATACGTGGGCAGAGCCGGCTGGGAGGTCTACGTGTTCGTTCGATCGACGCACATCAATCGTGTTCTGTCCGTGCTGTTCATCGTCTCGATGGGCGCGTGCGGAAATATCGGAGGCTGCGGAGCGTGTGGCGCGGCGACGCCGTTGCCAGGCGGAATTCTGCCTCCGAATCAGACGGTGGAAGGTGGCGCGCAGGTTCGCGTCACACCGCAGGGCTTCACGAAGCTCACGTCGATCTTGCCGGGCGCGCTGAGCTCGGCGTTCGGCAGCGGCTTCACGATTCCCGGCGGGACCGCGATCGGGTTCGTCGACTACTGCGGTGGTAGCGGCGGTGCAGGCTGTCACATCGCCGTCAGTCTCAACTCGGCGAGCACGAACGTCACGAACCAGCAGACGCTCCATATTCATGTCGATGCGTCGGGCAGCACGAACGTGCCGATCGATTTCGGCATCGGTTCGTGCTCGATGTCGATCAGCGTCGATCACTTGATCGCGGATGCGGATCTGAACCTCGGCATCGACGGGCCCACCGGCGAGCTCACGATCCACCTCGCGCAGATCAACCAGTTCAGCTTCAACGGGCAGCACTTCAACGGGTGCTCGGTGCTGTCGAGCATCGCGAGCGTCGTCGTCGATATCTTGAACTCGGCCGTCGGGCAGTTCGTCATCCAGCTGCTCACGCCGGTGCTCGACAACCTCGTCCAGAGCTTCCTGCCGCATCCGCTCGGCATCGCGGGCACGCTCGACATCGGGCAGCTGCTCGCGGGCGTGTCGCCCGGTACGAAGGCGTCGATGGAGGCGCGGCTCGTGCCCGGTGGGTACGTGAACCTCGTCGGCAACGGCCTGTCACTCGGCATGATCACCGGTCTCAACTCCGATGAAGATCCGAGCACGCGCACGGGCACGCGGCCCGACGGCGTGCCGTACGCGAGCGAGCCGCAGCTGTGCGTGCCGCCGCTGCCGATCCCGGACTTCAACGCGGCGCCGTACTCGCTGCCGTCGGTTGGACGCAGCGCGGAGGGCGGCTACACGTTCGCGCTCGGCGTCGCCGACAAGTTCAACGGCCAGCCCGATCCGGCGAACACGGACATCGCGCTCGGCATCTCGCAGACGACGCTCGATCTCGCCGGCCATCACGCGGTGACGAGCGGCGCGATGTGCCTCGGCGTCGGCACGAGCTACATCAAGCAGCTCAACGTCGGGACGATCGGAATTCTGGTGCCGTCGCTCGGCGACCTCGCGGATGACAGCGGCAACAACCCGCTGCTGCTCGTCACGCGCCCGCAGCGCGACATCACGTTCACGATCGGCGACAACACGGCGAGCTCGCCGGCGCTGACGATCGGCATCTCGCACCTCGAGGTCGACTTCTACGCGTTCCTCTTCGAGCGCTACGTCCGCGCGTTCACGCTCGACCTGTCGCTCGACGTCGGCCTCAACCTGACGTTCGACCAGCAGCCCGGCCAGCCGGCGCAGATCAAGATGATGCTGAGCGGCATCTCGGCGTCGCAGGTGCAGCTGTCGGTGCTCAACAGCCAGTTCGTCAAGGAGACGCCGCAGCACCTCGAGATGGTGCTGCCGAGCGTGTTCGACCTCGTCACGCCGCTCCTCGGCAACCTGCCGCCGATCACCGTGCCGTCGTTCGCGGGCTTCTCGCTGAACAACCTGTCGATCCAGCACGTGATGACGAACCAGGATGACTTCCTCGCGCTGTACGCCGACCTCGGCGCCGGTGCGTTCGCGCGCCAGCTCGCGCAGCACGACTCGATCGCGGCGGAGGCGGTCCGCAACCTCGACGCGCAGCTCGGCCCGGTCGCGGCGCGCGTCGCCGCGGGGTCGCGGCTCGTCAGCGTGAACACGCCGGCGGCCGAGAAGGTGATCAGCTACCTGAAGGACGAGAAGGACGGCGCGCTGCCGGCCGTCACGTTCGATGTCGACCGGACGGACGCGATGGGCCGCGAGCTCGAGTGGACGTACACGATCAACGGCGGCCTGTGGCACGAGTTCCAGCCCGGCGGCACGCTCGTGATCCAGGACCGCGCGTTCGCGTGGCAGGGCAAGTACGAGATCGGCCTGATCTCGCGCGTCAAGGGCGACTACCACACGACGAGCGACGTGACGAAGTACCCGGTCGTGATCGACTCGGTCGGCCCGAAGATCTTCGTCGACAAGGCGAAGGTCGATGACGACGATCAGGTCGTCGTGCCGGTGTTCGACGTCGTCGACGGCAAGGACGTGATGGTCGCGTTCGGCCGCGTCGGCAGCACCCAGCCCGATACGAAGTACGTGCCGCTCGCCGAGGGCACGCTCGCGCTCGCGACCGCACAGCGCCTCGCCGTCGACGGCGCGCTGCTCGTGTACGCCAAGGATCAGACCGGCAACACGACCGTCGCGCGCATCGCGCCGTTCCACGGCCAGTCGGGCGCGACGGGTTGCGCGTGCCAGACCGGCGGCGCGCCCACCTCGGGCAGCCTCGCGCTGTTCGGCATCGTCGGCCTCGGGCTGATCGGAGGTCGCCGGCGCCGCCGCCGGATCTTTCGCTCGCGCGCGGTGAAGAACATCCTCGCGTGGAGCGTCGTGACGCTCGCCACCTCGCTCGTGCCCGCGTGCTCGTGCGACAAGCACCCCGCGCAGTCGTGCGAGATGGACTCGGACTGCGGCCCGTGCCCGAAGGGCCAGCTGCCGTTCTGCATCGACAACACCTGCGTGTGCAGCGATGACATCCCGGCGGGCCGCATCGGACCGTACAGCGATGTCGCGGCCGGCGGCGATGGCTCGGTGTGGGTCTCGGCGTACGCGTCGTCGCACGGCGATCTGTGCGTCGCGAACGCGTCGCAGGGCGGCCGCATCCCCGACACCGCGTGGGAGTGGGTCGACGGCGTGCCCGACGGCCCCGTCGTCGTTCCCGGCTCGCAGATCCGCGGCGGCATCGAGGACGACGGCGACGACATCGGCATGTACACGTCGATCCAGGTCGCGCCCGACGGCACGCCGATGGTCTCGTACTTCGATCGCACGCACGCGTCGCTGAAGTTCGCGGCGAAGGTCGGCGGCACGTGGCAGACGCACATCGTCGATGCCGGCACGTCGGTCGACGATGTCAGCGGCATGCAGGTCGGCATGTACACGTCGCTGACGCTGCGCACCGACGACGGCCGCCCCGGCATCGCGTACCTCGCGCACGTCGCGGACGCGGGCGGCGGCAGCCACGCCGAGGTTCGCTACGCGGCCGCGCAGGTGCCGGTGCCGACGTCGTCGGCGGACTGGCAGACGTGGGTCGTCGATACGGCGCCGGTGCCCGACACCGGCTCGGGCGGCTCCGACACGAACATCTACCCGCTGCCCGAGGGCCTCGGCCTGTTCATCGAGAGCGCGCGCGACCCGCGGAACAACGCGCCGGTCGTCGTCTACTACGACCGCACGAACGGCGACCTCAAGCTGTCGCGGTTCAACCCGCAGACCGGCCAGTTCGCCGCGCCGAAGGTGCTCGACGGCACGATGGGTGACGACGGCTGGTCGCCGACGGTCGCCGTCGACGATCAGGGTGTCGCGCACGTCGCGTACGTCGACGCCACGTCGGATGACCTCAAGTACATCGTCGACCAGCCGACGAGCGCGAACCCGACGCCGCCGGAGATCATCGACGACGGCTACCGCATCGTCGGCCAGACCGTCGACGGCCTGCCCAAGCCCGAGTTCCACTTCGTCGGCGACGACGCCGGCATCGTGCTCCCGCCCGGCAACCAGCCGTACGTCGTCTACCAGGACTCGACGACGCAGGAGATGCTGCTCGCCACGCGCGACGCGATGGGCAACTGGTCGCACTCGTCGATCGCGGGCGCCACGGACCCGTGGCCGGGCGCCTATGGCTTCTTCGCTTCGGCGGCGATCGGCGGCGTCAACATCGTGATGTCGACGTGGGTGATCGACCAGCCGACGGACGACAACTGGGTCGAAGTGTTCCTGAAGCCGTACACGGTGCAGTGAATTTGCGCGGCGGCTCGCGCGTTGTCATCGTCTGATGATGCGCGCCGCCGCCCTCGCCGTCTTGCTGCTCGCCCGCGCCGCCGCCGCGGATTGCCCGCCCGAAGATGCCGAGCCGCCGCCGCCCGCGCACGACCAGCTGACGCTGACGAAGGCGAGCTGGACCGACCTGCCCGGCTGGCGCGACGACAAGCTCGCGCAGGCGCTGCCCTCGTTCCTCGCGTCGTGCACGAAGATCGCCGAGCTCGACGATGGCGCGCCCGTCGGCGCCGACGGCCACGGCGGCGTCGCGAAGCAGTGGCGGCATGCGTGCGCCGCCGCCGCGAAGGTCAAGGAGGGCGACGATGCGGGCGCGCGCGCGATGTTCGAGGCGGAGTTCGCCCCGTGGGTCGCCGCCGGCAAGAGCGGGCCCGTCGGCAAGCTCACCGGCTACTACGTCCAGGAGATGCGCGGCAGCACGAAGCAGCACGGCGCGTACAAGTACCCGGTGTACGCGCGGCCGGCGGACCTCGTCGAGGTCGACCTCACGCCGTTCATCCGCGACGCGCACGCGCGCCGCATCTGGGGCAAGCTCGAGAACGGCGAGGTCGTGCCGTACTTCACGCGGCAGGAGATCCGCCACGGTGCGCTCGCCGGCAAGGGCCTCGAGCTGATGTATGTCGACGATCCGGTCGACCTCGTGTTCGCGCAGATCGAAGGTTCCGCGAAGGTGAAGATGGATGACGGCTCGACGGTGTGGCTCGAGTTCGCGGGCAAGAACGGCCGCGCATACAAGGGCGTCGGTGCCGCGCTCGCCGCAACGCACGAGCTGAAGCCCGGCCAGGGGACGATGATCGGGATCCGCAAGTGGTTCGACGATCACGCGGCGCGCTTCGACGAGATCGTCGACCAGAACGCGAGCTTCGTGTTCTTCAAGATCAGCAAGGAGCCGGGCGCGGTCGGCAGCGAGAAGGTCATCTTGACGCCGCGGCGCTCGATGGCGATCGACCGCGCGTTCATCGCGCATGGCACGCCGATCTGGGTCGACGCGCACGCCCCGAACGTCGGCAAGACCGGCACGTCGCCGTGGCAGCACCTGCTGATCGCGCAGGACACGGGCGGCGGCATCCTCGGCGCCGTGCGCGGCGACATCTACTGGGGCGACGACCGCGACGCCGAGGAGCTCGGCGGGCGCATGGGCGGCCCGGGCCGCTACTGGCTGTTGCTGCCGAAGGGCGTCGCCAAGTAGATCGCGATGTGCGCGCCTTCGAGGCGCTTGCGCAGCGCCTCCCAGTCGCCGTGGCGCGCGGCGCCGGTGACGATCACGTCCGCGCCCTGCGCGCACTTCGCGACGATGTCATCGGCGGTCGCGAGCTGCCCCGCGAGCTCGTAGCCGTTCGACGTCACGCGAACATCGCAGCGATGCGCGGCCGCCGGCTGCGCGGCACTGCCCGAGCCGCCGCCCGTGCCGCCGGAGCCGCCGCCGAGGCCCCAGCCACGGCCGCAGCGCAGGTAGAGCGCGGCGAGCACGACGAGCAGCAGCCAGCCGCCGAGGATCAAGAGCCGGCGCCGCCGGTGACGGCGGTCGAGCTCTCTCGCGACTTCCTTGGCGGTCGGTGTGGTCGACATGGTCAGGGCTCGACGATCACCGCGAGCGCGCGGTGCTCTTGCAGGCAGCGGTCGACATCTCCGCGGAGCCCATCGTAGAGCGCCTGCGGCAGATCCGCGAGCTTGACCGCGGGAGCGATGATGACAAGCGCTCGCGGCAGGTCGAGCGCCGCGTTGTTCGCCTTCACGAGGCCGCAGATGTCGCCGGTGTATTTCGGAAACTGCGGATCGGCGGTCGCGGCGAGCACGGGCGCGACGAACGGCTCCGTCACCTGGCCGTCGCGCGACACGCGCACGATCACGTTCGGCCGCTCGGCGACCTGCACGCCGGCGCGCGCCTGCAGCGAGGCCGGATCGAGCGGCTTCGGCGGGGGTGGCGGAGGCGGCTTGGCCTCGGCCGCGTGCTGGGCGGCGGCCGCGCGGATCAGCGCCGCGAAGATCACGATGAACAGCACGTCGAACAGCGACGTCAGATCGGGCGGCGGCTGGCGGCGCCCTCGCCTCACGCGCGCGTCCCTTTGCGGCGCGCGTCCCAGGCCTCGAGGTTCTTCTCGGCGGCGTCGACCCACGCGGTCAGCTTCATCGCGAAGCTCGCCGACAGCAGGATGCTCGTCGCGAGGCCGGCTACGGTGGTCCAGACCTTGAGCGCGAGCGGGCCGAGCAGCTTCGTCAGGTCGCTGCCGGTGTACGCGAGCGAGAGGCCAATGCCGAGCACGGTGCCGAGCAGGCCGAGCTGGCGTAGCAGGTCGACCCAGAACGCGAGCGCGGGCTCGAGGCGCTGCGCGCGCATCTGCCAGCTGCGGATCTGGCGCTGCTGCCAGGCGGGGTCCTTCGACTCGAGGATCGCGTGCGCTTCGTCGCGGATGACCTGCTGCTCGAGCGACGGCTTCTGCGGCTCCTCGCCGACGGAGGCGTAGCCGAGGTAGTCCGTCAGCGCGCGCACCCACGACAGCTCGCGCTGCACGTGGAGGTATCCCGCGAGGAACACGAGCACGATGAACGCGCAGAGCAGGATCGTGAGGCTCCACCCCTGGACGAAGCTCTCCATCGCGCGATCGATGATAGCCGGTTACCTGGCGCCGTGGACCGGGATGTCGGCGTCGCCGCGTTTCCAGTGGCCATCGCCATTGCTATCGACGAGGATCGGTGACGCGATCGCGAACGGCGTCACGCCGCCGCGGCCCCAGCGATCGCGCTGGTAGCTGCCGGTGACGGCGAGCGGCAGCGGCGTGTCGCCGTCGGCCGTGATGCCGATCCAGCTGTCGAGCACGCCGACGAGGACCTTCCCCTTCCACCGGTACGTGCGCACGTTCGGCGGCACGGGGATGACCTGCTCGCGGCCGCCCGCGTTGATCCGGATCCGCTCGACGTGGACGAACCGCGCCTGCGAGACCGTCACGTCGACCCACACGCTGTGGTCGCGTGGCACGACGACCTGCCCGGGGCCGACCGTCGGCGTGACGCCTTCCGCGGGCGCGACCTCGACGTCGAGCCATGGTCCGGTCGTCGCGACGACGCGGCGCGCGCGGATCGCGGCGACGAATCCCGCCTCGTCGAACGGGTTCGTCCGCGCGTCGTCGACGAACACGTACGTGCGCGCCGTACCGTCGAGCACCCAGTTGAGGTCGTGCGTGTCGCTGTTGCCCATCGGCGTCACGAGGTGCCCGTGCTGGACGAACGTGTAGAAGTCGCGCACGCTGTCGTCGAAGCGGCGGTCGCCGGGCGCGTTGAACGCGGTGTAGCCGGCGAGGACCTCGACGGCGTCGAAGTCGATCGGGAACGGTGGGGGCCACGACACGCCGTCCCACTGGTAGAGGTCGTACAGCGCGGTCACGCGGAAGCGCGGGTGGTTGAGCTGGACGACCGGGTTGCCCGGCATCGAGCGCGCGACGGCGAGCAGGTGATCGGCGTCGGCCTCGAGGATCTCGTCCTCCGGCGGCGTCGCGAGCGCGGGGTACACGCCGACGTGCAGCTGGTTGCTCGACAGCTCGTTCGACGCGACCGACGCGACGCGGTCCGCGAGGTGCAGCCTCGCGATGTCGGCGGTGACGTCGCCCGTGTGATCGTGATCGGAGAGCCCGATCACCTGGATGCCCGCCGCGACCTGCGCGACGACGCGCTGCGGGTTCGGCATCGTCGAGTCCGTCGACGCGTACGCGTGGACGTGCATGTCGGCGGCGAGCGTGCCCTGCGGTGTCCACGCGCGCTCGAGCGGGATGTCGAGCTCGACCTTGCCACGATTCGGCGACAGATCGACGTCGCCCTGCCAGATGTCGTACTCGACGCCGCGCCACGCCCACACGTGATAGCGGCCGAACGGGATCGCCGCGCAGCTCATGTGGCCGATCGGGACCTCGCCCGTACCGTCGGCGAGGATGATGCCGTCCCAGCTCGCGATCACGCTCGGCGCGAGCTCGCACGCCGCCGCGCCCTGCTGCTGGCCGTAGAGATCGAGCTGCCCGAAGTGCAGTGGCTGCCAGTCGGCGTCGAACAGCAGCACGCGCGCGCCGACGGGATGGCCGTGATCGGTCACGCGCAGCGCGAGCGTCGTGAAGGTCGGGGGCGCCTTGCGGTTGCACGCGCACGCGAGCGCGAGCGCGAGCAGCAGCCTCCTCACAGCCGGAATTCGACGCCGGCCGTGATCGCCACGCCGACTTGCGGCTGCAGGCCGAGTGAGTGGTTGAACACGCCGAAGCCGACGGCGAGCTCGCCCTCCGCGACGATCGCGATCCCATCGCTCGCGACCGCGCGCACGCCGCCGCCGAGGTGCAGCGGCACGGCTAGGCCGGTCACGCCGTCGTCGGCGTAGCGCACGATGCCGAGGCCGACGCCGGCGCGCGCGAACGGCCAGAACTGATCGCGCCCGCCGAAGTAGCGCCGCACGTTCGCCGAGACCTCGACGCGCCCGCCCTGCAGCAGGCCGTGGTCGCACACGAAGTTGTTGGCGCGGTCGCGGAAGCACTCCGCGGCGCCGCCGCCGAGCGTGAACGCCGCGATCCCGTCGAAGAAGTCCTGATCCGACAGCTGATAGACGTAGTGGCCGGCGATGTGGAGGCCGCCGGGCGTGACGCGTCCGCCGGCCGCGATGCCGAGCTCGGCACCGATCGCCTGCTGGCTCGAGTCCGGCGGAGTCACCGGAGACGGTTCGGCGGGCGGAGGTTCCGCGTGCGCGACCGCCGCGCTCGCGAGCAGTGCGAGCACTACCCGCCGCGACATACCATCACCTTCGCGCCCGCGCCGTGGCTGTCGACCGCCTTGCACGTGTAGCCGGCGCCGAGGAACGTGCAGTCGCCATCGCCGACGCACGAGTACGCGCACACGCCGCCCTGCTCGTCGATGCACGCCGAGTCGCTGGGGCAGTTCGCCTTGGAGTCGCACGTGATCGTGCAGAAGCCACCCGGCCAGTCGCCGCTCGGCACGAGGCAGCGCTCGTTGCAGTCCGTCGCCTGGTCGCAGCGCGCGCCGAGCGTGCGCGAGACGTCGAGGTTCTGACATCCCGCGAGCAGCAGAGCGACGAGCACGATCCGCACGCACCGACCCTAACGCACGTCGATCGCGCGCGCCACCTAGCGGCGCCGGCGGCGCGTCGCGCCGGCGATGAACGCGAGTGCGCTCACCAGTGCCTCCCCGGCGCGGGGCGAGTGGCGCGCGGCCAGCACGAGCGGCGTCAGCTGCGATTCGACGTCACCGCTGCCGCGCAAGGGGCCCGTACTGCCCCACGCCATCTCGAGCGCGCGCTGTGCGGCGACCTCGCCGATCAGCACCGCGAACTGCGGCGTGGCGATGCACGAGAGACGCGCGAGGTCCGCGATCGAGCACGCGCCGAGCCTGCCGCCGGAGAGCAGGAAATCGGCAAGCGCCTCCCACGCGCGCACGTCGAGGATCGGCGCCTCCGCGGGCGCCTCGGGCACCCGCACGACATTCGGCGCCACCGCGCCCTGATCGGGCGGCGTGATCAACACGACACCGGCATCGTTGCCCTGCAGGATCAACATCCGCACGAAGCGCCGCTGCACGCGCGCCTCGTGCTTCGCGGCGACGACGCCATCTGCCGTGCTCGCGTCCACGCCGTGCAGCCGGTGCCGCGTCATGCGCTTGCCCGGCATCTCGATCAGCAGCTCGTCGTGCTCGAGCGCGACCTCCGCGCGAGCCGGCCGCCACGGCACCGGATCTCGGTAGAGCGCAGTACGGCCCACCCTAGAACTGTAGCACCGCGCTGCGAAAACCTCCGCTACGACTTCTTGGCTGCTTTCCGCCCCTTCGGAGCGGGCTTCTCGGGCTCGGGCTGCTTGGCGGCCTGGAGGCGCCGGATCGCGCGCAGGCGCAACGTCTTGTCGAGCTTCGGCTTGAACGCGGCGGCCGCCTGGATCTCGGGCACGATGCCGGCGCGGACCTGCGCGTCTTCCTTGAGCAGGAGCGCGCGCATCTGGTCGGGCGAGCTCAGCGAGCGCAGCTTGGCGATCGTCGCGGGGTTGCGCAGCGCGCGCGCGAGGCGGCCGAGGATCGGCAGGTGCAGCCGGTCGTACTTGAGGCCGAGCAGGAAGAACAGGTAGGTCGGATTGCCGTCGGGCGCGGCGAACGGGATGCCGGTCCAGCTCCGCCCGACGACCATGAACGGCCGCGCGATCTTGCCCTTGTCCTTCGCACGCGTGTGCAGGAACGCGACGCCGCCCTCCATCGCCGTCGACGCCAGGCTCTCGCGCTCGACGACCGCGCCGACGAACCACGGCTTGTCGGCGAGCCAGCCGTTCGTGTACGCGCGCGCCGCCAGCTCCTCGATCACGCCGAGCGCGGTGTTCGCGCGCAGGTTCGTGATGATCGCCTGATCGGGGAGCAGGTCCTCGAGCGGCAGCTTCATGCCGTCGGGTACGTCGGTGAAGCTCTCGTCGTCGCCGACCAGCTGCTGCTCGATCCACTCGTCGATCGCGCCCTTCTTGAACCGCCACTGGCGGTCGAGCTGGATCGCGGGAATCTTGCCGCTGGCCACGAGCTTGTTGACCGTCACCTCGTCGAGGTGCAGGTAGACCGCCAGCTCGTGAATCGTGAGCAACTGTGCGTCGGAGCCTTGCTTTTTCGGCATCTGGTCGCTGGCGCGCATTCTACGGCCGTTTGCGCGCGCATGTGGCCTGCGTGCCGTAAGATTTCGGCGTGAGGGCACCACGCTGGTCGTTGCGCCGTGCCAGGAACCTGGTCGGCACCAAGTTCCTGCTCGTCGCAGGGCTCGTGGGGTTCGTCGTCGTCGCGTGGCTGGTCGAGCTCGTCGCCGGGCTCCATCACCCGGTCGATCTCGGGCCGCTGCTCGCCGCGCTCGTCGCCGGGATCCCGGCCGTGTTCTGGCTCGGCTTCTTCTACCTGATGGACCGCCACGAGCCGGAGCCCAAGCAGCTCGTGATCGGCGTGTGCGTGCTCGGCGCGCTCGTCGCGGCGCCGCTCGCCGACTTCGTGCAGTACCAGGCCGTACCGCCGATCTCGCTCGCGGTCTACGGCGTGTCGTGGCACTCGCTCGACCGCATCATCTACGCCGTCTTCGTCGCCGGGCTGTGCCAGGAGATGTGCAAGTACGCCGTCGTTCGCTACACGGTCTACATGTCGCGCGAGTTCGACGAGCCGATGGACGGCATCGTCTACATGATGGCGTGCGGCACCGGCTTCGCGGTGTGGGTCAACTACCACCGCCTGTCGGGCCAGGGCCATCAGGTGATCCTGTCGACGGCCGCCGCGCAGGCGGTCGTGACCACGCTCGCGCACGCGTCGTTCGCCGGTGCGCTCGGCTACGTCATGGGCCGCGCGAAGTTCTCGCGCCGGCCGGCGATCGTGCGCGGCACGCTGCTGATGCTCGGCCTGCTCGGCGCGGCCGCGCTCAACGGCCAGTTCGCCGTCGTCGAGAACTGGGTGATCGGCCAGGGCATGGCGCAGCACCCGTGGCGCGGCGTCGGCTACGCGGCGGCGTGCGCCTCCGCGGTGTTCGCCGTGATCTGGCTCGTGTCGCAGCGCCTGCTCCGCGACTCGCCGTTCCGCAAGGAGCCGGCATGAGCGACAAGCCCGACAAGCCCGACGAGGCCGCCGCCGCGGCCGCGATCCGCGCCGCGCGGGCCGCGACGCAGGAGGAGGAGACGCTCGTCGACGCCGCGAAGCGAGCGATCTCGTCGTCGGAGACTGCGCGCGCGTCCGCGCCCGTGATCCCCGTCGATGACGCGCGCACCAAGCCGCTCGAGCTGCCGCACCGCGAGCCGAGCATTCCGCTGCCGTCACCGCAGCCTGCCGAGGTGCAGCAGACGCAGCGCATCGAGTCGCTCGCGTCGGCGCCGCCCGCGCCGTCGTCCGAGATCGGCAAGGTCGTGCACCGGATCGAGATGATCGCCGACGAGCCGTCGGCTCCGGCGCCGCGCCCGCCGGCGGATCCCGTGCCCGCCGCGCGCCCACCGACGGATCCGCTCCCCGCCGCCGCGCGCCCACCGACGGATCCGCTCCCCGCCGCCGCGCGCCCACCGACGGATCCGCTCCCCGGCGCGCCGAGCACGCGCGCGCCGAGCACGCCGCCCGAGCAGGCCGCGCCCGTGCCGATGCCGCCGGTGCTGCCCTCGCCTGCCGAGGCGGCGCTCGAGGCGGCGCGCATCGTCAGCCAGATGGTCGACATCGACAGCGAGTCCGGCGCGGTGATCGCGGCCGCCGCGGCGGCCGGTGCGGCGATCGAGGCCGCGGTCGCGGCGCAGAAGGCGGCCGCCGCCGGGCCGGTCGTCGGCGTGGTGCCACCGCCACCGTCGAGCGAGCCCGGTGCGCAGGTGCCTCCCGCGCTCGGCGAGCTGGCGACCGCGCAGGCGGATCCGGTGACCACCGTGCGGCTGTCGCGCGACCGCATCCTGCGCGCACTCGCCGACGAGCCGACCGCGGAAGGCGGCCCGCGCCAACCCCGCGCGCGCACCGAGCCGGGCTTGCCGCGCGACAGCTCGCCGTCGCTGCCGCAGATCCCGACCCGCGCGCGCACCGAGCCGGGCATCGAGAACGAGTTCGCCGAGTTCGATCCGGTCGCGATCGCGGCGGCCGCGATCGGGCGGCTGCGCCAGCGCGCGCGCACCGATCTCGCCGAGCTGCGCGTGCAGTACCAGCGGCACGACCTGCTCGTGCTGCTGTTCGCGTTCGTGCTGATCGTCGTCGCGGGGCGGATCCACGCGCACCTCGTCACGCCGGCGCACAAGAAGTTCGACCAGCACGGCCTCGTGTTCGAGCACCCGGCGGGATGGCTCGTCACCGAAAACGTGCCGGTGCCCGCGCCGCGCCTCGTGCACGACGCGCTCGGCGGCCAGGCGAAGGACGAGGCGCTCTATCACGCGGAGCTGACCGAGAGCGGCGGCGGCACGGGCAAGCTCGAGGTCTTCATCGACAGGAAGCCCGCGTGGAGCAACATCGTCACCGGGCTCGAGCTCGATCGCCGCACGCGCTGGGGCGAGCTCTACCGCCTCGACGACTCCAGCGTCCGCAGCATCGCCGGCCACGACTGGCTGCGCACCGCGTATCACTACGCGCACGCCGAGAAGGATGACGTGCCGCGCGTCGATCACGCCGTCGAGTACGCGACGATCGATCGCGAGCAGCTGTACGTGATCACGCTGTTCGGCACGCCGGGAGAGATCGACCGGCTCGAGGAGATCGTCGAGCCTTCGCTGCGCGTCGCGACGCAGACGGGCTTGCCGCTCGTGCCGCAGACGACGCGCGTCAGCCAGAAGAAGTACCCGACGAACGTCTCGCGCGCGTTCGACTCGACGGTGATGGTCGTCGTCGCCGATCTCGTCGACGGGCGGCTGCGCGCGCGCGGCGGCGGCAGCGGCGTGATCGTCGGAGCCGACGGCTCGATCCTGACGAACTACCACGTCATCCACGACAAGGACGGCCGCCTCCACGACGTCTTCATCATCGGCCGCTTCAGCGAGCCGGATCAGGCGCCGCAGCTGCAGTGCGCGGGCCGCCCGAACCGCAGCAAGCTGCAGCGCGATCTCGATCTCGCGCTGATCAAGTGCGACATGGATCTCGACGGCCGCACCTGGAACCCGACGAGCGCGGGCGGCATCTGGGCGACGCTCGCGGAGGCGAAGGCGAGCGACATCAAGATGGGACAGCGCCTGTGGGTGCTCGGCTATCCCGACGTCGGCGGCGGCGGGCTCACGCTCAGCGAGGGCGAGGTCGAGGGCTGGACCGGCGAGGACGGCACGCAGGGCCGCGACTTCATCAAGACCGACGCGAGCATCACGCACGGCAACAGCGGCGGGCCCGTCGTCGATGATCAGGGCCGGCTCGTCGGCATCGCGTCCGCGTTCCGGACGAAGGTCACCGCGAGCGGCAACGTGATCGAGACCGCGCAGATCGGGCTCGTACGTCCGCTCGGCACGGCGAGCGACCTGCTCGCGATCGCGGCCGCAGGCTGGACGCCGCGCGAAGGTCACACCGACGTCGAGCTGACACCGACGGCCGTCGAGGCGGCCGCCGAGGGCATCCGCATCTACACGACCGTGCTCGACGATGCGACCGAGGCGCCCGTGCGCGACGCGCTCGTGATGGTGCTCAAGCCCGGCATCAACACGAGCTCGCTCGACATGAACCGACTCGACGATCAGACGATCGCGTGGGGCAAGACGAACGGCGCCGGCGAGGTCCGCCTCAAGCAGCTGGTGCCGGTGCCCGGCACGTACACGGTGATGGTGATCGCGCCCGGCTACGAGCCGCTGATCGGCGAGAACGAGCTGCACCTCGACGCGAAGACGCCCGCGAGCTTCGACCCGTGGGGCAAGATCGGCCTGCGCTCGCGTTAACCGCGCAGCGCGGCGTGGATCGCCGCCTCGAGCATCGACGCGTTGAACGGCTTCTCGAGGAACGTATCGGGCGGCTCGACGCCGTGCGCCTGGTCGGTGAACCCCGACATCAGGATCACGGGCACGTCAGGGTGCAGCTCGCGCACGACCGGCACGAGCTGATCTCCGGTGCGCTTCGGCATCATCACGTCGAGCAGCACGACGCTGAACTTCTGCTCGCGCAGCAGGCGCTCGGCCTCCTCGCCGTCGGCGGCGAGCGTCGCAACGGCGCCGCGGCGCTCGAGCATGCGGCGAACCGTCGCGCGGACGGTCGGTTCGTCGTCGGCGACCAGCACGCGCAGGCCCGTCAGCTTGTCGAGCGGCGGCTGCTGCGAGGTCGTGCGGCGGCGCGGCGCGACGGCGCCGGGGACGATCGGCAACCGCACGCGAAAGGTGGCGCCGTGGTCGGGGCGCGACTCGCAGTCGAGATCGCCGCCGAGCCGACGCACGATGCCGAGCGCGGCCGACAGGCCGAGGCCGCGGTGCTCCGCCTTCGTCGAGAAGAACGGATCGAAGATGCGCGCGAGCGTCGCCGGCTCGATGCCGCGGCCGTTGTCGCGGATCTCGAGCTCCCAGTGCGGCAGGCCGTTCGTGACGACGACGCGGCTCGTGACGCGGACCTCGCCGCCGCTCGCGGGCAGCGCCTCGCTCGCGTTCTCGATCAGGTCGCCGACGACCTGGCGCAGCAGGCCGCGGTCGGCCTCGATCGCGATCGCGCCGCCGCTCGCGACCTGGAGCACGAGCGTCGCACCGGGCCGCACGAGGCGCTCGAAGCGATCGCGCGACTCGGCGATCAGCGCGTCGGGATCGAGGAGCATCGTCACGAAGCGGCCGCGCCCCGCGAACGCGAGCAGCTGGCGCGAGAGCTGCGACATCCGGCGCGCCGCCGCCTCGATGCGGAGCACGGCCTCGCGGCCGGTGTCGCCGAGGTGGTCCTCCTCGCGCAGCATGCTCGCATCGGCGATCACGCCGACGAGCTGGTTGTTGAACTCGTGCGCGAGGTCGCCCGCGACCAGGCCGAGACTCTCGAGGCGCTGCGGACCGCTCGCGGCGGCGCGCGGCGACAGCTCGTTGAAGATCGCGAGCACGTGCTCGCCGCGCAGCGCGGCCGTCACGCGCACGGTGACCTTCGCCAGCTCGATGTCCTTCGCGAACCCGCGTCCCTCCCCGAGAGCGGCGACCAGCGACGACCACTGCCGCTCGAGGCCGAGCTTGCCGGCGGGCTCGCCGGCACGCGGCGCCTCGCCGAGCAGACGAACGAGCGGCGGATTGACCGCGATGATCGCGCCGGAGCGCTCGAGGAGAGCGGCCGCGACCGGCAGCCAGTCGAGCTCGGGTTGGGCGAGACGATCCGTCACTGGGCTCTTTCATCGGCCGTTTGGGCCTGCCGCTCGGGCGTCGGTGGGTGACAGCCTGGTGAGCGCTCGGGTAACACGAGTCCGTTCGCGTACTTGCGTCGCGTTCGGAGCACGTGGTACGGCTTATCGCGCCTGCAATGCCGTCCCTGGACCGCACCGGTATCGATACCGACGCCGATCGCGTGGTCCGCAAGCTGAACCGCGCCGGATACAAGGCCTACCTCGTCGGTGGCTGCGTCCGCGATCTCCTCGTCGGCAGAACGCCGAAAGACTTCGACGTCGCGACCAGCGCCACGCCGAACGAGATCAAGGCAACGTTCCGCAACTCGCGGATCATCGGCCGCCGCTTCCGCCTCGCCCACGTGTTCTTCGGCTCGAAGATCATCGAGACCGCCACCTTCCGCGCCAACCCGCGCGACGAGGACGACCACGATCTCCTGATCCGCCGCGACAACGTGTTCGGCACCGAACAAGAAGACGCGAAGCGCCGCGACTTCACGATCAACGGGCTGTTCTACGACGTCGAGCGCGAGGAAGTGATCGATCACGTCGGTGGTCTCGCTGACCTGGAAGCAAAGCTGATCCGGACCATCGGGGATCCTGACATTCGCTTTCAAGAGGACCCGGTGCGCATGCTGCGCGCGATCAAGTTCGCGGCGCGGCTCGACTTCGGCTTCGAGCCCGCGACCTGGCGGGCGCTGCTGCGCTGGCGCGGCGAGATCAGCAAGTGCGCCCCGCCCCGCCTCCTCGAGGAAGTTCACCGGCTCCTGCGCGGTGGCGCAGCGCGGCGTTCGTTCGAGCTGCTCGTCGAGACCGGTACCCTCGCGGTGCTGTCGCCCTACCTCGCCGGCCTGCTCGAGGGCCCCGGCGCCGCCGTCACCGCCCCGCTCGCCGCACCGGCCGTGCCGCCGCGCTCGACCATCGCGCGCGTCGAGTACGAGGACGAGGACCCGGCCGAGCACGACATCGACGATCCCGAGGAAGAGTCCGAGGAGGGCGAGGTCGAGGAGGACGGGGACGAGGAGCTCGATACCGAGGAGCGCGAGTGGCACCGCGTGTGGGCCGACGAGATCCCGCAGGTCCGCCAGGTCACGGCGGCGCACGTGCGGCTGTCGTTCCTGTCGGCGCCCGAGCTCGCGAAGCGACGTGCGCTCGTGTGGGAGGCGCTCGCCCAGCTCGACAACGCGGTGCGCGACGGCCGCGACCCGTCGAACGCGGTCGCGTTCGGCATCCTCGTCGCGCCGCTGCTCCCCGACGAGCTCCGCGGCGGCGAGCTGCAGAACGCGGTGCAGGAGGTCGCGCATCCGCTGATCGTCCAGCTGCACGTCACCCGGCGCGACAGCGAGCGCCTGCGCTACCTGCTGCTCGCGCAGAAGCGGCTCGCCGCGGCGAAGAAGCGCGGCGTCCAGGCCGAGCTCGCCGGCGGCCGCGAGCTGATCGACGATGCCGTTCTGCTCTACGAGCTGCTCGAGCGCGCGGCCGGCGGCAACCCCGAGGTGCCCGCGGTGCTCGCGAGCGGCGAAGGCCGCGACGACGACGAGTCCGACGATCCGAACCAGCCGCGCAAGCGCCGGCGGCGTCGGCGCGGTGGTCGGCGCCGGCGCGGCGAACTGTCGGCGTGATGGCGCGGCTCTCGCCTGACCTGATCGACAACCTCGTCGACGCCGGCTCGCGCGAGCACTACAGCGACGCCGCGCTCTACGACTACGAGTACCGGCGCCGCCGCGCCGACGTGACGTTCTATCGTGAGCTAGCGAATCAGCGGGGCGCCAAGCGGGTGCTCGAGCTCGGCGCCGGCTCGGGCCGGGTCACGATCCCGCTCGCGCGCGACGGTCACGAGGTCGTCGCCGTCGACCAGAGCCGGCCGATGCTCGCGAAGCTGCGGGCCCGGGTCGCGGCGCTGCCGCCGGCTGCCGCCTCGCGCGTGCGCGTCGTCGAGGGCGACCTGCGCGACTTCACGGTCCCGGGGAAGTTCCCGCTCGTGATCGCCGCGTTCAACGTGCTCGAGCACCTCTACACGCGCGGCGAATTCGCGGCCTGCCTCGCGCGCGTCGCGGCGCATCTCGCCCCGGGCGGCGCGTTCGCGTTCGACGTCCAGCTCCCCGACCTCGCGTGGCTGATCCGCGATCCGCAGAAGCGGTGGGCGAAGACCCGCTTCACCGATCCGACGACGGGCCGCGCGATGTTCTACTCGACGAACCACGACTACGATCCGGTCGGCCAGATCGCGCTGATCCGGCTCTACTACGAGCCGGCCGACGGCAAGGGCCCGACGAAGATCGTCAAGCTGTCCCAGCGGAAGTACTTCCCCGCCGAGCTCGAGGCGCTGGTCGCCCACGCCGGATTCCGTGTCGTCGAGCGATACGGAGATTTTGCGCGTCGCCCCCTCGAAGCGGGCGTCGAGAGCCAGGTCCTCGTGTGCGAACGCGCGATTCCTCGACGGAGAAAAGCCGTTTCCCGACGAGGATTTGGATCAACTTAATTCTCCGTCGAGGAACAGGTTATCCACAGGCATTTCTCGACGAGAAATGCCCCGCGGGAGAGATCTCCGTCGGAAAAAAAGTGATCTCCGACGACGAATTTCGGGAGTAACTGTCAGACGGTTCGTGTAGCGTTCGCGGACCCAATTACCCTTAGGGAGGGTTTCTAAATCATGGGTGAGAAGATCGCGAAGCTTGGGATCAAGCGTGACAACGACATGATGTACTACATCAAGAGCGGCGACGTCTGGGCGACGCCCCGCAAGAAGCCGGGCCAGCCCAAGGGGAAGGCGGCGAAGGTCGCCGCGGCCGGCGTCGAGATGGACTACAGCAAGTACCTCTACTACCTCGACGGCGACGGGGACATCGCCCGCAAGGAGCGTCAGGTCGGCGGCAGCAAGCGCAAGTCGTCGAAGCCGGCGAAGGCTGCTGCGAAGAAGCCCGCCGCGAAGAAGGCTGCCAAGAAGGCCCCGGCCAAGAAGGCTGGCGGCAAGAAGGGCGGCGGCAAGAAGGGCAAGCGCAAGTAAGCCCGTTGCCGAGGTCACCGCAGCGTTCGCGCCGCGATGACCGAGGCAGCCGATTCCCGCGCGGTGTCCGCCGCGCACTAGCTTAAACGCCGAGGGCTCGTCGCTAGCTGTTGCGACGGGCCCTCTGGCGTTTTCGGGCCATGCAGCCGCGCGCTTCGGACCATGCACCCGCGCGCACTGTGGCGGCGCGCACGCGGCGCGAACCGTCGTCGGAAACGCGGCCCTCCCTCGATCCGCGTTTCGGCGGGCCCGCGTTCCCCGTAGCCTCGCGTTTTGCGATAGCATTTCCGCGAGGTGGTGATGCTCCGTCCGCTTTCGCGCGCGCTGCTGATCGCGGCGCTCAGCCTGGGGTATGTCGCGTGGCACGGCCACTGGAACGACGCGTTCGCCAAGAAGCACGGCGGAGACGACGACGGCGGCGATGACGACAGCGACGACGACAGCGGCGGCGATGACTCCGCCGGCGGCGACGACGGTGGCGATGGCGGCGACGGCGGCGACTGCGACGACGACAGCTGCGGCGACGACAAGGACCAGCCGCCCGTCACGGCCGGCGGCCTGTTCACGATGGCGACCTACCCGGTCAACGAGATCCAGCGCCCGCTGACGATGACGAAGGGCATCGCGCAGGTCCGCGCCGGGCTCGGCACGGATCTGTCGGCGAAGGGCGCGTTCAACACGTTCGGCGTCAACCTCGAAGGCAGCTACGGCTACACCGACAACTTCACGCTGCTCGGCGGCATCACCGACGCGTACAACTTCAAGCAGTTTGGCGTGTACTTCGGCTTCGAGGGCGCGATCGCGTACGACATCCTCGACATCCGCGTCGCGGCGAACGTCCACCGCAACGCGATCCCCGAGTTCCAGAACTTCTGCTCCCCGGTGAGCTCCGCGGATCCCGTGAACCCGCAGGATCCCGCGACGTGCGGCACCGCGAATGGCGGTGCGGGCACGCCGATGGCCACGCTCGTCAACCTCCCCGACGGCAACTACTCCGCCGGCGGCACGAAGTTCTCGATCGACCTCGGCCTGCCGTTCCGCTACGCGATCAAGCCGCAGATCGCGATCGTCGCGCTGCAGACGCTGATGTCGATCGACTTCAACGGCGTCTCGAAGGACCACGTGCTCTCGGGCCCGTCACCGGCGGGAAATGGGCTCACGGTCAACACGCCCGTCGGCAACACCGCGAAGCCGGACCTCAACCCGTCGGTCGGCATCGCGACGAACCCGATCCCGCAGCTCTCGCTCGTCGTGTTCGCGCAGCTGCGCATTCCCGACTTCGATACGAGCGCCGGCGCGTTCCAGGTGCCGGTCACCGGCCGCATCGAGTTCTCGCCGAGCCAGAAGATGGACATCGGCCTCGAGTTCACGCTGCTCAACGTCAAGCCGCCCGAGGGTCAGAGCCCGATCGACAACCGCTTCCTCAGCTTCTTCATGCAGTCGAGGTTCGGTAAGTAATGAAGGTTTGTCCTCGCTGCTACACGCGGTTCCCCGACGGCGAGCGCTTCTGCCTGCACGACTCGGCTGTCCTCGTCGAGGAAGAGGACATCGCCCGGCTCGGTCACAACATCGGCAACTACCGGCTCGACAAGATCCTCGGGCGCGGCGGCATGGGCACGGTGTATTTCGGCGAGCACATCTACATCAAGCGCCCGGTCGCGGTGAAAGTGCTGCACCCGCAGTTCGCGCGCTATCAGGAGGCGATCCATCGCTTCCTGCGCGAGGCGCGCGCGGCGACGTCGATCAACCATCCCAACATCGTCGACGTCACCGACTTCGGCATCCTGCCCGAGGGCCCGGTGTACTTCGTCATGGAGTACCTCGAGGGCAAGTCGCTCGAGGACGTGATCGAGAAGGAAGGCGCGGTCGAGCTGCACCGCGCGCTGAACATCGCGAACCAGATCGCGCTCGCGCTCGACGCGGCGCACTCCGTCGGCGTGATCCATCGCGATCTCAAGCCCGACAACATCATGCTGCTCAAGCGGCCGGGTCGACGTGACATCGTCCGCATGAATCCCGACAACTCGTGGATCACCGAGCGCGAGGAATCGTACGACTTCGTCAAGGTCCTCGATTTCGGCATCGCGAAGGTCCTGATCCAGGACGAGCTGATGGCGGAGACCGTGCAGGGCGCGGTGTTCGGGACTCCCGAGTACATGTCGCCCGAGGCCGCGCGCGGCGAGGATGTCGACCACCGCGCCGACGTCTACTCGCTCGGCGTGATCCTGTTCGACATGCTGTGCGGCCGCCCGCCGTTCGAGGCGCCGCAGTCGAGCGAGGTGCTGTCGATGCACATCCATCAGCCGCCGCCGTCGCCGCGCGAGTTCGCACCGCACCGCGAGATCACGGAGCAAGCCGAGTCCGTGATCATGAAGGCGATGCAGAAGGACCCGAACAAGCGCTACCAGGACATGATCGAGTTCCGGCGCGACCTCGAGATCTCCTACGGTTCCATCAGCTACCGCCGTCGCGGAGCGCCCCAGCGCGGGCTCGACCCGAAGGGCCCCGAGGCACGCGCCCCGAAGAAGCGCCTGACCGAGGAGCTCGACGAGTGGATCTCGAACGATCCGTCGGGGATGTCCGTCGAGCAGGCGCGGATGGTCGCGCTCGTCGAGACGGCCGAGAAGGCGTTCACGCCCAGCGGCATGTCGCCGCAGGAGGCCGAGCGCATCGCCAACGCGCTCGACCGCGCCCTCGACGACGACGAGTGACGGGCGGATTGTTCCACCGCGGCAATATGGGAATTTGATGGGACGCGCCGCGCCAATTGCCGACGGTGTGCTACCGTGAGTGGGTCAATGTCCGCCACGCAGTCGAATCAGTCCGGCCAGCTCGTTCTTCGTAAAGACGTCAAGTTCAACGGGGTCAAGGTATTTTCGGCGACGATGGTGGCGGACCGCGATCAGCTGGGCGAGAAGGTCACCGCGTGGATCGCGGCGCACCCCGAGTGCAAGGTCACGGATATCGTGATCACGCAGTCCTCCGACGAGGCGTTCCACTGCATCGCGATCACCGTGTTCTACTGGGAAGAGAACACGCGCCGCTGAGGTGACCTCGGTATGCGCAAGCTGAACTTCTCGTCGGGCCCCGCCGCCCTTCCCGAAGAAGTCCTGAAGCGCGCCCAGCAAGCCATCTGGGACCTCGACGGATCCGGCATCGGCATCCTCGAGCACAGCCACCGCGGCAAGGAATTCGGCCGCGTGCTCGACGCCACCGAGCGCAGCGTGCGCGAGGTCGGCGGAATCGGTGACGACTACGCGATCCTGTTCGTCACCGCCGGCGCCACGCAGCACTTCGCGATGGTGCCGCAGAACTTTCTCACCGCCGCAGAAACCGCGGACTACTGCCACACCGGCGTCTGGTCGGGCAAGGCGATCGAGGAAGCGAAGTGCTGCGGCACGGTCCACGTCGCGTGCACGGCCGAGCCGGCGTTCGATCACATCCCCGAGCGCTGCAGCTGGTCGGCCTCCCCGCGCTACGTCCACTACACGAGCAACGAGACGATCTACGGCACGCAGTGGGTCGCTCCGCCGCGCGCGCCCGCCCCGCTCGTCTGCGACGCCTCCAGCGACATCTTCAGCCGCCCGCTCGCCCTCGAGAACCACGCGCTGATCTACGCCGGCGCGCAGAAGAACCTCGGACCCTCCGGCATCTCGCTCGTGATCGCCCGCAAGGATTTCGTCGAGACCGGCCGCACCGACCTCTCGCCGCTCTCGCAGTACCGCACGTACGTCGCCGAGAAGTCGATGCACAACACGCCGAACACGTTCGGCATCTACATCATCGGCGAGACCTGTCGCTGGATCGCCGCGCAGGGCGGCCTCGCCGCGATGGACGAGCGCAACCGCCGCAAGGCCGCCGCGCTCTACGACTTCCTCGACCACAGCAAGCACTGGAAGCCGCACGCCCAGCGCGGCAGCCGCTCGCTGATGAACGTCACGTTCCGCGGCGACACGAAGGTCCGCGAGCAGGCCTTCCTCGAGGACGCCGAGGCGAAGGGCCTCTCCGGCCTCAAGGGCCACCGCTCGGTCGGCGGCATGCGCGCGAGCCTGTACAACGCGTTCCCCGAGGCAGGCGTCACGCGCCTCGTCGAGCTGCTCGCCGCGCACGACAAGTAAAGC
>CAYUNM010000025.1:64282-84264 GCA_964446175.1 uncultured Kofleriaceae bacterium | reverse complement strand
CTCGAGGCGGCGGTCGGCGAGCTCGAGCGCGCGTCTGGCGTCGAGGTCGTGCTGGCCGTCCGCGAGCGGGCGCGGCTGTGGCTCGTGCAGCACGTGCTCGTCGGCATCGCGGCGGGCATCGGCGCGCTCGCGTTCTGCGTCTGGCGCTACCTCCCGCGCTGGGAAGTGATCGCGCTGCCGATCGCGGCGGGCGTCGTCGGCACGCTCGTCGTCGAGCTGGTCGGCCCGCTCTATCGGTTCCTCGCGCCCGGCGAGCTGCGCGACGTGCATGTCCGCGCGGCGGCGCGCGCCGCATTCGTCGACAACCGCGTCCACACGACCAGCGCCCGCACCGGGCTGCTCGTGTTCGTGAGCGTCCGCGAGCGGCGCGTCGAGCTGGTCGGCGATACGGGGCTCGCGAGCCTGCCGCTCGCGGCGTGGTCGAAGCAGCTCGCGGCGGCGGTCGGCGATGGGCCGGCGGCCGTGGCAAAGGTCCTCGCGTCGTTCGCGCCGCAGCTCGCGGCTGCCGCACCGCGGCGTGCCGGCGATGCGAACGAGCTCGCGGACGCGCCACGCGACGCGTGATCTGTCAACTGAACATGCGGCTGGTTCCGGATCTCTCGCAGATCCGGAACGCGGCAAAAAATAGGCGACGTCGATCCCGGTCTGATATGGATTTTCGACGATGTTTGCAGCCGTCGAGGCGCGCTGTGTTCCGCGCCTCCAGCTCAAAGCCGAGACCCTGTTCATGGCCGATGGGGAGGCCAGGGTCGCCGCGCTCAATCTCGACTTCGCGTACCAGGGCGGGCCGCGTGACCACGCGGCCGAGCGCCGCGCGCGTCAGGTGATCGAGAGCCTCGGCGCCGTCGAGCTCTCGAGCCTCGATGACGCGGAGGTGATGCCGGGCGCGCGCGTCGACTACGTGCTCCGCATCGACGGCGACGTGCACGCGCTGTGCGCGTTCGCCGCCTACGCGCTGCCGCAGCTGCGCCAGCTCGGCTGGGAGATCGCGATCGATCCCGACTATCCGTGGCAGGTCGTGGCGGCCGAGGCGCCGATGTACGCCGACGTCACGCAGAGCGAGCGGCCCGACTGGTTCAGCCTGGAGATGGGCGTCGAGGTCGACGGCCATCGCGTGAACCTCCTGCCCGCGCTGCTCGAGATCCTCGATCACACGGCCGACCTCGAGGCGCTGACGCGCTCGACCCGCCGCTGCATCGCGGTGCCCGTCGACGGCAAGCGCTGGCTGCCGGTCCCGCCGCAGCGCCTGAAGCTGCTGTGCCGCGTGCTGCTCGAGATGTATCGCAACGGCGATCGCGTGGTCGCGCCGGTCGTACGCGCGGCGGCGCTCGCCGAGCTCGGCGCGGCACTCCACGACGACAAGCGCCCCGTGCGCTGGACCGGCGACACCAAGCTGCGCGACCAGGGCTACGCGCTCGCGCTCGGGCCGCGGCCGAGCACGCGTGACGTCGCGATGTCGCTCGAAGGGCTCAAGGCCGATCTGCGGCCGTACCAGAAGGACGGCGTCGCGTGGCTGCAGCACCTGCGCGAGCACGGCGCCGGCGGCATCCTCGCGGACGACATGGGCCTCGGCAAGACGCTCCAGACGATCGCGCACATCCTCGCCGAGAAGCGCGCCGGCCGGCTCGATAAGCCGGCAATGGTCGTCACGCTGACGTCGCTCGTCGGGAACTGGGCGCGCGAGCTCGCGAAGTTCGCGCCCGAGCTGCGCGTGCTCAAGCTGCACGGGCCGTCGCGCAAGACCAAGTTCGTCGAGATCCCGAACCACGACGTCATCATCACGACCTACCCGCTCGTCACGCGCGACCGCGACGAGCTCTCCGAGCACGAGCTGCACCTGCTCGTCCTCGACGAGGCGCACGCGATCAAGAACTCGACGGCGCAGGCCGCCGATGCGGTGCGCGCGCTCCAGGCCCGCCATCGCGTCTGCCTCAGCGGCACGCCGATCGAGAATCACCTCGGCGAGCTGTGGTCGCTGCTCGACTTCCTCAACCCGGGCATGCTCGGAACCTCCGACGAGTTCCGCATGAAGTTCCGCACGCCGATCGAGGACCAGGGCGACAACAAGCGCCTGATGGTCCTCCGCGATCAGGTGCGCCCCTACGTCCTCCGCCGCACGAAGGACACGGTGGCCAAGGAGCTGCCGCCGAAGACCGAGCTGGTGCGCGCCGTCGAGCTGACGGGCTCGCAGCGCGAGCTGTACGAGTCGATCCGCATCGCGGCGCACGCCGACGTCCGCCAGCACATCAAGCAGCGCGGCCTGCGCGGCGCGACGATCGCGATCCTCGACGCGCTCCTCAAGCTGCGCCAGGTCTGCTGCGATCCGCGCATCGCGTCCGTCGAGGCGGCCAAGCAGGTCGAGGGCAGCGCCAAGCTCGAGCTCCTCCTCGAGATGCTCGAGACCCAGCTCGCGGAAGGCCGCCGCATCCTCGTGTTCTCGAGCTTCGCGCGCATGCTCGCGCTGATCAGTGAAGCCCTCCTCGGCAAGGGCATCGGCCACGTCACGCTCACCGGCCAGACCGCCGACCGCCAGAAGCCGATCGATGCGTTCCAGAACGGCCGCGCCGACGTCTTCCTGATCTCGCTCAAGGCCGGCGGCACCGGCCTCAACCTGACGAGCGCCGACACCGTCATCCACTACGACCCGTGGTGGAACCCGGCCGCCCAGGCCCAGGCGACGGACCGCGCGTACCGCATCGGCCAGACCAAGCCGGTGTTCGCGTACAACCTGATCGCGGCCGGCTCGGTCGAGGACCGCATGCTCGCCCTCCAGCGTCACAAGCGCCGGCTCGCCGACGCGATCCTCGAGCAAGGCGCGGGCGCGAACGGCGGCCTGACCGAGCACGACGTCGAGGATCTGCTCGCCCCGCTCGGCTAGGGACGGTCTTCAATTGCAGCAGTTGTGAACCGTATCCCCGCGGGATCCTTGGACCCCGTGGGGACGGTCTTCAATTACGACTCGGTGATCGGCGGCTCGGCGAGCGGCGCCTTCTGGTAGCGCAGCCGGTGGGCCGCCTCCGCCGCGCGCTCGTCGAGGTTCGACGGGTCGATGAACTCGTCGTGTGGCTCCTCGACCCGCGGCCGCGCCGTCACCGCACCCAGCGCGACGCCGAACGCGACGTGCGCCGCGAGCAAGTACGCCTGGCGATCCCAGCGATCGAAGTGCGACCGCGGCAGCGCGCCGAGCACCTTCGGCACCCAGCCCTCGTAGCTCGCGAACCACACGGCGGCCCCGTACGCGGCGCCCGCGAGCATCGAGCGCCCGCGCGACATCCGGGGCTGCACGAGCCCGAACAGCGCGCCCGCCGTCATGCCGAAGCCGACGTGGTTCGCGACGGCGAGCGCCTTGCGCGACGGCTCGCTCGGGTCGACGCCGAGTGACTCGAGCATCTCGTCCGTGATCGCCTTGGGCGGCAGCTTGCCGCCGAGACCGAGCGCGCGGCCCGCGAACATGACCGCGCTGTGCGCGAGCGTCCCGGCGAGCCCGCCTGCCGCGCCTCGCATCAGCTTGTTCCACATGCAGCGCGAGCGTTGCATCTCGCGTTCCAGCGACGGCGCGCGAGGGCCGCGGCCTACGGTCACCGCGCGCGGGCGAGCACCTCGTCGAAACGCTCCCACGTCTCGTCGAAACCAGGACGCATCGTCTGCAGGTGGATGTCGCGGCCTTGCATCGTCTCGTGCTGCACGAACCCGTGCACGATCGTGCGCTTGCCCTGCGCCTCGAGCCGCAGGCTCTCGACCGTGCGCGCCTCCGCGATCGCCTCGAACCACCACGTCTGCTCGACGTACTCCGGCTCGCGCAGCACGCGATACACGCCGCTCCACGCGAGCTCCTGGCCGTCAGGCGCGCGCAGCACGACGCGCCACTTCCCGCCGACCCGCAGGTCCATCTCCGACGAGACGAACGCCAGCGAGCGCGGTCCGTACCAGTGCCTCAGGTGCTCGTTGCTCGTCAGCACTTTCCACACGAGCTCGCGCGGCGCTTCGAACGCGCGGCGAAACTCGATCGTCGGCTTACCTGGATCGGCGATGACTTCGATCTGTGCGGGCATGGCTCTTCTCCTTGCGCTGGAGCTCTTCGAGGTAGTCGTCCATCCGCGAGAAGCTGTCTTCCCAGAACCGCTGGAAGCCACCGAGCCACCGCGCGAGCTCCGCGAGCCGCTTCGGCTCGAGCTTGCACGGCCGCCTCTGCCCCTCCTTGCGCCGGGTGATCAGGCCCGCGCGTTCGAGGACGCCGAGGTGCTTGGTGATCGCCGGCTGGCTCATGTCGAAGGGCTCGGCGAGCTCCATCACCGAGGCTTCTCCGCGGGCCAGCTGTGCGAGGAGCGCGCGCCTCGTCGGATCGGCGAGGGCCGCGAACATCGCGTCGAGATCGTGCTCCAAGATCATCGATTACCGTCAGGTTATATAGCCTGACGGTTATGCGTGTGCAAGCGCCGACTTCACGCGCTCCGCGAGCCACGTGTAACGCCGCTTCGCATCGGCGTTTTTCACGGCCAGCGAGATCGCGCGCCGCGACCCGATGATCACGACGAGCTTCTTGCCGCGCGTCACCGCCGTGTACAGCAGCGAGCGCTGCAGCATCATGAAGTGCTGCGACCCGAGCGCGAGCACCACCGCCGGATACTCGCTGCCCTGGCTCTTGTGCACGCTGACCGCGTACGCGTGGACGAGCTGGTCGAGCTCGTTGCGCTCGTAGCTCGCGCCCCGCCCGTCGAAGTCGACGCTGATCCGCCCCGCCTCGACATCGAGCGTCTCGATGACGCCGATATCGCCGTTGAAGACGTTCTTGTCGTAGTCGTTGCGCAGCTGCATGACCTTGTCGCCGCGCCGGAACGTCCGCTCGCCGCGCACGAGCTCCGCTCCGGTCGGGTTCAGCCGCTCCTGCAGCGCGCGGTTCACGGCCGCCGTTCCGAGCTCGCCGCGATGCATGGGCGTCAAGACCTGCACGTCGGTCACCGGATCGAAGCCGAACCGCGCCGGGATCCGCTCCGCGACCATCTCGACGATCGTCGCCCGCGCCGCCTCCGGCTCCTCGCGCGAGATGAAGTAGAAGTCGCTATCGCCCTGGCGATCGAGCTCCGGCATCTCGCCGTGGTTGATCCGGTGCGCCGACACGACGATCTTGCTCGCCGCCGCCTGCCGGAAGATCTCGGTCAGCCGGATCACCGTCGCGGCGCCCGAATCGATCACGTCCGCGAGCACCTGCCCCGCCCCGACGCTCGGCAGCTGATCGACATCGCCGACCAGCACGAGCTGCGCCCCCGGCCGCAGCGCACTCAGCACGGCGTGAAACAGCACCGCATCGACCATCGACGCCTCGTCCACCACCAGCACGTCCGCCTCGAGCGGCTCCTCGCGCCCGCGCTGGAACCCGCCCTCGTGCGGCGCGTACTCGAGCAGCCGGTGGATCGTCATCGCCTCCGCGCCCGTCGCCTCGCCGAGCCGCTTGGCCGCGCGTCCCGTCGGTGCCGCGAGCGCCACGCGCCGATGCCCGAGCCGCGCGAGATGCACGATCGCCTTCACGATCGTCGTCTTGCCGACGCCCGGCCCACCGGTGATCACGACGCACCGATCGCGCAGCGCCGCCTCGACCGCCTGCCGCTGCTGCCGCGCGAGCTCGAGCCCCGTCACGTTCTCGAACGCCGCGATCGCCGCGCCCACATCGAGCGCGAAGCTCTTCGCGGGCGACCGCGCCAGCTCCGCGAGCATCGCCGCCGACTCGCTCTCCGCCTGATACAGCGCCGGCAGCGACGAGCACGGCCCGCGATGCCCGAGCACCTCGCGCACGACCAACCCGCGCTGCTCGAGCGCCCCCAATCGCGGCGCCAGCATCTCGGCCGGCTTCGCGAGCAGCTCCGCCGGCTGCCCGAGCAGCTCCGCCGCCTTCGCGACGAGCTCCTCGTCCGGCAGATGCACGTTCCCGTCCTCGACCGCCGTCTCGAGCGCGAACAGCACCCCCGCCTCCAGCCGCTCCGGTGCATCGCGCGCGATCCCGAGCTTCTCCGCGATCGAGTCCGCCGTGCGAAACCCGATCCCCCACACCTCCTGCGCCAGCCGGTACGGATTCTGCCGCACGACGTTGATCGCATCCTTGCCGTACTTGCGCACGATGCGCGCCGCGAACGCCGGCGACACGCCCAGCCCGAACAGGAACACCATCAGCTCCTGCGCGTGCTTCTGCTCCGCGATCGCCGCCGCGAGCGTCTTCGCGCGCGCGGTCCCGATGCCGATCACCTCGGTCAGCCGCTGCGGCGTCGCCGAGATGACCTCGAGCGTCTCGCGCCCGAACTTCTCGACGATCCGCTTCGCCAGCGCCGGCCCGATCCCCGGGAACAGCTTGCTCCCCAGAAACTTCTCGATCCCGACCACCGTCTTCGGCGAGTCCGGCACGCACACGCTGACCTTGAACTGCCGCCCCCACTTCCGATCGTCGACCCACTCACCCGAGACGCGCACCGGCATCCCTTCCTCGATGCCGATGATGTTGCCGACGATCGTGACCTCTCCGTTCCGCGACGCGAGGCGCGCCACGGTGTACCCGTTATCCGGGTTGCGGAACGTGATCCGCTCGAGTGTCCCGTCGAGGGTGACCTCGGCCACCGACGGAGCATACGCCACGACTCTGACCCGTGATCAGCGCTGCGAGCTCGCCGCGCGCGGGGCCGTGCCGTCGACGTACTCGACGGCGTCCTTGCACGACAGGCTCTCGTACATCATCAGCGACTCGGAGTCGGCGAACACGCCCGGGCATTCCTGGACGCAGCGCGCGCGGTCGTGCTCGGGGTGACCCGGCTTGCACTCGATGTAGTGCGCGCACGCGCCGCTGCACGTGCCGGTGAGGTGCGGCCCGCCCATCAGGTGCCTCACGATGCAGCCCGAGAGCAAGAGTCCGAGCAGCACGCCGAACAGCGGCGAGCGGCGGAGGAGCTCGATGCGCGTGCCAAACAGCGGCGAGCGCGTCACGTCGTGCGGCTCCCGTGGCGGCCGGCGCCGCCTGCGAACCGCGAGGCGCCTTGCACCGCCTCGGCGAGCGCGCGGGAGCCGTGCTCGAGCTCGTTGCGCAGCGCGGCCGGCAGGTCGAGGTCGTGCTGCTCGTACGCGCTCATGCGGTCGGCGCGCAGCGCGGCCTGCGGCAGCGCGGCCAGCTCCTGCGCGAGCTGCTCGGCGGCGGCGCGCGCCTCGCCGTGGGGCACGACGCGGTTGACGAGGCCGATCGCGAGCGCCTCCTGCGCGGAGACGGCGCGGCCCGTGAGGATCAGGTCGAGGGCGCGCGACAAGCCGATCAGCCGTGGCAGCCGGATCGTGCCGCCGTCGATCAGGGGCACGCCGAAGCGGCGGCAGAACACGCCGAGCACGGCGTCTTCCTCGGCGACGCGGAGATCGCACCAGACGGCGAGCTCGAGGCCGCCCGCGACCGCGTGACCGGCGATCGACGCCACCACCGGCTTCGACAGCAGCATCCGCGACGGGCCCATCGGGCCGTCGCCGTCGGGCGCGACGCGATTCGGATTTCCGGCGGCGAGCGCCTTGAGATCCGCGCCCGCGCAGAACGTGCCGTGGTCGCCGTGGAGGACGGCCACGCGGGCCTCCGGGTCGGCGTCGAACGCGCGGAATGCGGCGGCGAGGGCCTCGGCGGTCTCGCGGTCGACCGCGTTCTTCGCGGCGGGGCGGTCCAGGATGACCGTGGTGACCGGGCCTGAACGTTCGACTCGGACCATTGGCCGACTGTAGCATCGGGGCCATGAAGCGGATCGCGATCCTGACGAGCGGTGGGGACGCTCCGGGCATGAATGCAGCGGTGCGGGCAGCGGTGCTGATCGGGCGGGCACTCGGCGCGGATGTGCTCGGGATCGAGCGTGGATACCGAGGGCTGCTCGAGGATGCGTTTGTCGACCTCGCGCCGCAGGATGTTCAGGGAATCCTGCGCGAGGGCGGCACGATCCTCGGGAGCGCCCGGTGCAAGGAGTTTCACCAGCGCGAGGTGCGCGACCGCGCGCGCGCGATCCTGACCAAGCGCGAGGTCGACGGCCTCGTGATCATCGGCGGCAACGGCTCGCTGACGGGCGCGCAGCACCTCTCCGATCCGAAGGAGATCGGCGACGGGCGGCCGCTGAAGTTCATCGGCATCCCGGCCTCGATCGACAATGACCTGGGCCTCACCGGGCTCAGCATCGGCGTCGATACGGCGATGAACACGATCGTCGAGGCGTGCGACAAGATCGCGGACACGGCGACGGCGCACGACCGCACGTTCATCGTCGAGGTGATGGGCCGCGACTGCGGCTACCTCGCGATGACGAGCGCGATCGCGGTCGGCGCGGACCTCGCGCTGTTTCCGGAGGCGGGCAAGCCGGAGGCGGAGATCGTCGAGCAGATCGTCGAGACCGTGCTCTCGATCCGCAGCCGGCAGCGACGCGCGCGCAAGGTCATCATCATCAAGGCCGAGGGCGTGAACCTCGCCGTCGACCGGCTGAAGACGCTCGTCGATGCGCGCCTCCACGAGCGCGTGCCCGATGCCGAGCCGGCCGCGATCGAGACGCGAGTGACCGTTTTGGGACACGTCGTGCGCGGCGGGCGGCCGAGCGCGTTCGACCGGCTGCTCGGGAGCCGGCTCGCGAACGTCGCCGTGCGGAGCCTGCTCGCCGGGCAATCCCACAAGATGGTCGCGTGGATGCCGCCGGTGGAGCTGCCCGAGGAAGTGGGCATGAGGTCGCCCTACGATCCGTACTGCTGGCTCGTCGATCTCGGCGCAGTCCTTGCGGAGACCGAAAATCTTCTGAAGGGGCGGAGCCCGCTCGCGCGGTGGAGGGCGGGTGCATTCGACGAGATCGAGGACGCGCTTTTGTTATGATGCGCGACGGTGGCTGACGAGCAGACGTACGATCGCTCGCCCGCGGGGATGTATCGGTCCTCCCACGAGGGAACGATCCTCTACGCGAATCCCGCGCTCGCGCGGATGCTCGGCTACACGCGCGAGGAGCTCGTCGGCAAGCACCTCGATACGGAGATCTATGCGGACCCGACCGCGCGCGCGAAGTGCGTCGCGAAGTGGGCGCCGCTCGGCCGCATCGACGGCGCGGAGGTCGTGTGGAAGCACAAGGACGGGCGCCTGTTGACCGTGCAGCTCTGGGGCGCCGCCGTGATGACGCCCGAGGGCAAGCGCATGGAGGTCTGGGTCACCGACGTCACCGCGCTGCGCGAGGCGAATGCCGAGCTCGAGCGCACGGCGTCGATCCTCGGCCAGGTCGTCAAGCAGGTCGCCGCGATCTACTGGGTCGTCGACCGCGACCTCAAGGTGCTGCGCACGGGCGGCGCGATCGAGCAGGTGCTCGGATATCCGTCGAGCCGCTTCCTCGGGCGCACGCTGTACGACGCGCATCGCGAGGACCCGAGCAACGCGGATGCGGTCGCGCTCCACAAGCGCGCGCTCGCCGGCGAGGCCATCGCCTTCGAGAACGAGTATCGCGGCAAGCACCTCTCGAACAACATCTGCCCGTATCGCGATGCGAACGGCGAGATCATCGGCGTGATCGGCACGTGCCTCGACGTCACGACCTCGCGCACGCTCGAGCGGCGCATGGTCGATGCGCAGCGCGCGGAGAGCCTCGGCGTCCTCGCGGGCGGGCTCGCGCACGACTTCAACAACCTGCTCGTCGGCGTGCTCGGCAATGCCGACCTCGCGATGCGCGAGATCCCGCGTGGTGCGCCGGGGCGCGGTGCCGTCGAGGCGGTGCGCGAAGCAGGCCTGCGCGCGGCCGAGCTGACGAACCAGCTGCTCGCGTACGCGGGCCGCGGCGGCGCCGGCAACGTGCGCGTGCATCCCGCGGAGCTCGTCGACGAGCTGCTGCGGATCACGGCGCCCTCGAACCCGCCGAACGTGAAGTTCGAGATCGACGTGCCGCACGGGCTCGCGCTGCGCGGTGACCCGTCGCAGGTGCGGCAGGTGCTGCTCAACCTGATCGCGAACGCGCGCGACGCGCTCGGCGATCGCGGCGGCACGATCCGGATCGCGGCGGTCGCGTACCATCACGACGGCAACGGCGAGCCGAACGACGTGATCGTCGCGCCGGCCGGCAACTACATCGTGCTCCAGGTCTGGGACGACGGCCCCGGCATGGACGCCGAGACGCGCCGCCACATCTTCGAGCCGTTCTTCTCGACGAAGCAGAGCGGCCACGGCCTCGGGCTCGCGGCGGTGCTCGGCATCGTGCGCGCGCACGGCGGCGGCGTGAAGCTCAAGACGTCGCGCGGCGAGGGCGCGCGGTTCTGCGTGTTCTGGCCGGCGGCGGTGACGGTGCCGCAGCGCGCGGTGAGCGAGCCTCCGATCGCGGGCCGCACCGTGCTGATCATCGATGACGAAGATCTCGTGCGCGATGTCGTCGCGCGGATGATCGAGGACCTCGGCTACAACGCGATCACCGCGCGCGATGGGCGCACCGGCATCGAGATGGCGGCCAATGGCGTCGATGCGGTGCTCGTCGACATGACGATGCCGGGCATGACCGGCGCCGACGTGATCCGCTCGCTGCGCGCGAGTCACCCCACGCTGCCGATCGTGCTGTGCAGCGGCTACGACCGCTCGAAGGCAGGTCCGGTGCCGGCTGACGCCTATCTCCCGAAGCCTTTCAGGATCGAAGAGATCGAGCGTACTCTCGCGAAACTGTTGCCGTTACGAAGTGTGTAGTCCCCTTTGGGGCCGGTAGGCGCGTGCGTATGCTGTGCTCGTGACCGAAACCGCGCCTGCCACGATCAAGGTCCTGCTCGTCGAAGACGACGCGCGGCTGGCGCAGCTCACGCAGCGCTACCTCGAGAGTCACAACGTGCTCGTCACGGTGGCGCCCGATGGCATCGAGGGCCAGGCCGAGGCGCTGCGGAGGCAGTACGACTGCGTCGTGCTCGATCTGATGCTCCCGGGGCGCGACGGCATCGAGGTGTGTCGCGCGCTTCGCCAGCGCACCGACGTGCCGATCCTGATGGTGACGGCGCGCGGCGAGGAGAGCGATCGCGTGCTCGGCCTCGAGGTCGGCGCCGACGACTACGTCACCAAGCCGTTCTCGCCGCGCGAGCTGCTCGCACGCATCCGCGCGAACGTGCGCCGCGTGCGCGGCCAGGCGGGCCCGGCCCCCGAGATCATCCAGGTCGGCCACCTCGCGCTCGACACCGCGAACATGACGGTCTCGCTCGACGGCAAGCCCGTCGAGGTCACCGCCTACGAGTTCTCGATCCTGCGCGCGCTCGCGCAGCGTCCCGGCAAGGTCCTGTCGCGCGAGCAGCTGCTCGATCTCGCGAAGGGCTCGGCCGATCTCAGCTTCGATCGCTCGATCGACGTCCACGTCTCGCGCCTGCGCGCGAAGCTCGGCGACGACAGCCGCAACCCGAAGATCCTCAAGACCGTGCGAGGCGCCGGCTACATGCTCGCCGGCGGCGATGTATGAGTCGCCGCAAGCTCGGCCTGCGCCTCTACGCGCTGACGGCCGCGATCACGATCGCGACGATGGCCGCGCTGATCTTCCTGCCGCGCTTCGTCGCGAGCCCGCGCTACCTCGAGCCGCAAGCCGCGCTCGTGCAGAACATGATCGACCGCTGGAGCGAGCGCATCCACCGCGATCCGGCCGCGCTCGACGTCAGCATCGACCGCCTGAAGGAGCGCCTGCGCGGCAAGCTGACGATCTTCGATACCGAGGGCCACGTCCTGCGCACGACCTCGGAGCCGCTGACGTTCGTGTCCGCGAAGGAGCGCGAGCAGCTGAAGAACGAGAAGTGGGCGCTCGCCTATCACCGCATCGTCGTGCGCAGCGACGACGGCACGATGATCGGCGTGTACGAGCCGAACTTCCCGGGCTTTCCGTGGTCGTTCTTCCTGCCGCTCGGCGCCGGCGTGCTCGTCGTCGTCGGCGCCGCGACGATCTGGTTCTCGCGCCGCCTCGTGCAGCCGATGGGGCAGCTCGCCGATGCCGCGAACAAGCTCGGCGGCGGCGACCTCCAGGCGCGCGCGCAGCTCCATCGCGATGACGAGCTCGGCGATCTCGGCAAGGCGTTCGACGACATGGCGGACCGCACGTCGGCGCTCATCTCGTCGCAGCGCCAGCTGATGGCCGATGTCTCGCACGAGCTGCGCACGCCGCTCGCGCGCATCCGCGTCGCGCTCGAGCTCGCCGCCGAGGATCCGGCGGCCGCGAAGGACGTCCTCGCCGACGTCGGCTGCGACCTCGACGAGATCGACCAGCTGATCGAGGACATCCTGACGACGGCCCGCCTCGAGTCCGAGACCGCGATCACGCGCACGCCGACGACGGTCGGCGAGGTCGCCGAGCGCGCCAGCAAGCGCTTCCTCGCACGCCACCCCGGCCGCGGGCTCGATCGCGCGATCGAAGGTGGCGACCGCGCCGTCGAATGCGACCCCGTCCTGCTGCGCCGAGCGCTCGATAACCTGCTCGATAACGCGGCGAAATACTCCGATACAAACGTCGCACTGAACGTGCATCCGAACGGCAAGGCCGTCTCGTTCGAGGTCGTCGACAAGGGGATTGGCATGTCGGCGCAGGAGCTTGCGCGTGCTGGTACGCCGTTCTGGCGAGCCGACGGCAGCCGCGCCCGCAAGACCGGTGGTGTGGGCCTGGGGCTTGCGCTGGCGCGCCGGATCGCGCGCGCCCACGGCGGCGACGTGACACTCTCCTCCGCCCCGGGCCGCGGGACGACCGCGCGCCTCGAGATCCCGACAGAAGGTGAACCGTGAAGCGCTGGATTCCTCGCATCGTCGTACTCGCGATCATCGCGGGTGGCGTCGCGTTCTTGCTGATCAAGAAACCCTGGGCGGCGGGCGAGACGCCGATCACGTTCGCGACCGTCACCGTGACGAAGGGCAACATCGCCGCACAGGTCACGGCGAACGGCACGCTGTCCGCGCGCACCACCGTGCAGGTCGGCGCGCAGGTCTCCGGCCGTGTCGTCGAGCTCGACGCCGACTTCAACACGCAGGTCAAGAAGGGCCAGGTTCTCGCGAAGCTCGACGAGAGCCTGTTGAAGGCGCAGATCGATCAGTCGCAGGCGACGTACGACCTGCAGGTCGCGAACGAGAAGAAGGCCGAGGTCGCGCTGTTCGACGCGGAGCGCCAGCTCAAGCGCCAGCAGGGCCTGCAGCAGCAGCAGCTGATCGCGGGCGCGACGGTCGAGAGCTACGAGGTCACGCGCGACACGGCGAAGGCGGCGCTCGCGGCCGCGAAGGCGAGCGTGTCACAGGCACGCGCGAATCTCCTGCAGGCGAGGACGAACCTCGGGTACGCGACGATCTACTCGCCGATCGATGGCGTCGTGCTGACGCGCAGCTACGACATCGGTCAGACCGTGCAGTCGTCGTTCTCCGCGCCGACCTTGTTCACGATCGCCGCCGATCTCAGCTTCATGCAGATCGACACGTCGGTCAGCGAGTCCGACGTCGGCGCGCTCAAGGAGGGCATGAAGGCGACGTTCACCGTCGACGCATTCCCCGGCAAGACGTTCGAAGGCACGGTGCGCCAGGTGCGCAACTCGCCGACGACCACGCAGGGCGTCGTCACGTACGACGCGGTGATCGACGTCAACAACCAGGATCACGCGCTGCGCCCCGGCATGACCGCGAACGTCACGTTCGTGCTCGACCAGGTCGCCGACGCGATCAAGATCCCCAACGCCGCGCTGCGCTTCAAGCCGACGCGCGATCAGATGATGGCGATCGCGGAGAAGTTCGGCATGAAGCGGGGCGGCTCCGGCTCCGGTCGTCACCGTGGCAACGGCGGCGGCTCGGGCGCGCCGAACGGCAGCGCGATGGCCGGCATGCCGCGCCCGGATGCGGCGAGCGGCGCGTCGGGCGGCGCGGGCATGAAGTTCGGCGACAAGAAGCCGGTGTGGAAGCTCGTCGACGGCAAGCCGAAGATGACGCTGGTCAAGCCGGGCCTCACCGACGGCAGCTCGACGCAGATGATCGAGGGCGACCTCCAGCCCGGCGACCAGCTGATCACCGAGATCCAGGGCCTCAAGTCCGGCCCGAACCGCAAGATCGGAGCGTTCTGATCATGCCGGCTCGCTTCGTTCGCCCGCTCGCGTCGCTCGCTCGCCCCAGTTCCTGGGGCGGACATGGTCAGACCCATCCAAGTCACGCGCCTTCGGCGCTTCTCGGAGGGTTCTAGTGGCGACGCCCCTGGTCGAGATGAAGGGCATCGAGCGCACGTACGTCATGGGCGATAACCTCGTCCATGCCCTGCGCGGCGTCGATCTGACCATCGAGCAGGGCGCGTCGATCGCGGTCATGGGCACGTCGGGCTCCGGCAAGTCGACGCTGATGAACATCATGGGCTGCCTCGACGTGCCGACGAAGGGCACGTACGCCTTGAATGGTCGCGACGTGTCGCGGCTGTCGCGCGCGCAGCTCGCCGAGGTGCGCGGCCGGATGATCGGCTTCGTGTTCCAGTCGTTCAACCTGCTGTCGCGCACGAGCGCGCTCGAGAACGTCGAGATGCCGCTCATGTATCAGGGCATCAGCGCGGCGGACCGCCACAAGCGCGCGCTCGCGGCGCTCGACCGCGTCGGCCTCGGCACGCGCAGCGATCACCACCCGAACCAGCTCTCCGGTGGTCAGCAGCAGCGCGTCGCGATCGCGCGGGCGCTCGTCACCGAGGCGCCGATCATCATGGCCGACGAGCCGACCGGCAACCTCGACACGAAGACCTCGTACGAGGTGATGGCGATCCTGCAAGGGCTCGTCGCGCAGGGCAAGACGGTCATCCTCGTCACGCACGAGCAGGACATCGCGGCGTACGCGCGGCGCGTGATCACGCTGCGCGACGGCAAGATCATCGACGACAAGACGCAGGAACCGCTCGACGCGAGCAAGGCGGTCGCCGCATGAGCGTCCTGACGACCTTGAAGCTCGCGTTCCGGGCGCTGTGGCGCAACAAGGTGCGCTCGCTCCTGACGATGCTCGGCATCGTGTTCGGCATCGGCGCCGTGATCGCGATGGTCGCGGGCGGCCAGGGCGCGCAGGCGAGCGTGCGCCAGGTGTTCCAGAACCTCGGCACGAACGTGATCCAGGTGATGAACGGCAGCCAGTCGCAGGGCGGCGCCGCGGGCGGCATGGGCTCGCGCATGTCGCTGACCTGGGACGATCTGGCCGCGATCCAGGATCCGGCGAACGTGCCGACGGTGCGCTGGGTCGCGCCGCTGCTCAGCACGCGCGGCCAGGTCGCCTCCGACGAGCAGAACTGGAACACGGTCATCTACGGCACGACGAGCGTGTGGTTCAAGATCCGCAACTGGTCGGCGTCGTCGGGCGCGGTGTTCGACGAGGACACCGGCGGCTCGAACGCGAAGATCGCGGTGATCGGCGCGACCGTGCAGAAGCAGCTGTTCCCGAGCGGCAACGCGATCGGCCAGGTGATTCGCATCGCCGGTCAGCCGTACGAGGTCACGGGCGTGCTCGAGAGCAAGGGCGCCGGCCCGATGGGCGACATGGACGACCTCGTCGTGATCCCGGTCAAGACGTACCAGCAGAAGCTCGAGAAGGGGCTCGCGAAGTACATCAAGGGTCAGCTGATCGTGTCGATGATCAGCGATGACATGGGCGATCAGACGATCGCCTCGATCACGAATCTGTTGAGAGACCGCCACAAGCTCGACGCCTCGCAAGACGACGACTTCCGCATCCGCAATCCCGCCGAGTTCGCGAAGGCGCAGCAGGACTCGACGAACCGCATCGCGTGGCTGTTGAAGATCGTCGCGGCGGTTTCGCTGTTCGTCGGCGGCATCGGCGTCATGAACATCATGCTCGTCAGCGTGATCGAGCGAACGCGCGAGATCGGCATCCGGATGGCCGTCGGCGCGCGCCCGATCGACATCATGACGCAGTTCCTCGTCGAGTCGCTCGCGCTCGCCGCGATCGGCGGCCTGCTCGGGTTGGCACTCGGCTGGGAGGGTGCTCACTTCATGGCGGGCTATTTCGGCTGGCAGTTCTTCTTCCCCGCCGCGACCGCGATGATCGCGTTCGCCGTCGCGGGAGGAGTCGGCGTGGTGTTCGGCCTGTACCCCGCGATCCGCGCGTCGCAGCTCGATCCCATCACGGCCCTGAGGTACGAGACATGAAGTCCAAACTTGCCTTGCTCCTGCTGCTCGCCGCCGTCGACGCCGGCGCGCAGCCCACGCCCACGCCCACGCCCACGCCGCCGCCACCCGATCAGCCGCAGCCCACGCCCGATCAGCCGTCGTGGCTGCCCGGCGTGCAGGACGTGACCGCCGCCGAGACCGCGACGCCCGGCAAGCTGACGATCACGATGCAGCGCGCGGTCGAGATCGCGATGAAGCAGAACCCGACGGCGCGTCAGGCGCGCGCGAGCGCGGAGGCGGCCGCCGGTCGCGTCGATCTCGCGAAGATCGCCGAGCGCCCGACGCTCTCGGTCGCCGGTACGCTCGGGGCCGGCAACAAGATCCCGCGCCCGTGCGACCCGACGGATCCGACCTCGCCGACCTGCGGAGGCTTCTTCTCGCTCCAGGAATCGACCGGCCTCTCCGCGAACGCGACCTGGCGCATCTACGACTTCGGCCTCACGCGCGCGAACGTCAACGCCGCGCAGGCGAACGCGGAGGCCGCCAGCGCCGGCATCGGCACGACGAGCCTCGACATCCGCACGAACGTCGAGCTCGCCTACCTCGAGGCCGTCGCGCGCCAGCGCCTGACGCTCGTCGCGCAGGCGACCGTGAAGTCCGAGGAGGCCCACCTCGATCAGGCGAAGCGGTTCGTCGCCGCGCAGGCGCACGATCCGATCGAGGTCCAGCAGGCGCAGGCGCGCGCCGCGAACGCCAAGTCGGCCCTCGCCCAGGCGCAGAGCAACGAGGCCGTGGCCCTCGCGAACCTGCGCGCCGCGATCGGCTGGCTCGATCCGACGCGCTCGCCGGCCGTCGATCCGAACTGGCCGACGCCCTCCGATCAGGAGCCGCCGGACCTCGCGGGCCTCGTCGATGCCGCGCGCAAGAACCGCCCCGAGATCGTCGCCGCCGACAAGCAGATCGCGGCCGCCGAAGCCTCGCTCACCGCCGCGCACGCCGAGCGCCGCCCGATCCTGTCCGCCCAGGCCGGCACGGCGTGGAGCCCGGGCACCGGTGACTGGTCGCCGCAGCCGACGTGGCAGGCCGGCCTGACGCTGTCCTGGCTCGCGTGGGATGCAGGCCGCAGCCGCGCCGATGTCCGCGTCGCGAACGCGAACCGCGAGTCGGCGATCGCCAGCCGCGATGCGCTGCTCGTCTCGCTGACCTCCGCGCTGGAGTCGGCGCGCGCGCAGATCGTCTCGAACCGCGCGAACGTGCAGGCGTCGAACGAGGCAGTCGCGGCCGCGCAGGCCGAGCTCAAGCTCGCCGAGGCGCGCTACGCCCAGGGCCTCGGCTCGCAGATCGAGCTCGCCGACGCGCAGACCGCCGTCACGACCGCGCAGGGCAACCTCGTCTCCGCCGAGTGGCAGCTCGCCGACGCGTGGGCCTCGCTGCGCCGCGCGACCGCGCAGCCGCAGTAGCGACGTTAGCAGTCGTCCGGGATCCGCTCGCTGACGGGCTTCTCGTCGTCGCGGATCTCGAAGAACCACACCGGCGAGCCGTCGTTGTCGCGGTAGACGAGCTGCGCGACAGCGCCCGCGGCATCCGGGTGCTTCGCGAGCACGCGCTTCCACACCTGCGCCGCCGTGCACTTCGGCGGCCGCAGCAGCGTCTCCTTGCAGTTCTGGCTCGGCGTCTCGTACATCGTCGCCTCGCCCGGCTCGATCAGGATGTAGAACGCGCAGTGGTGCTCCTGCGGCACGCCGCGCGGCACGCTCGGATCATCCTTGCCGTGCGACGGCGAGATGAAGCGCAGCGTGACCTGGCCCGTCGAGCTCGCGAAGCCGGGGAGCGTCAGGTCGGCGTGCCCGTCCGCGTACACGTTCGCGGCATCGATCCACCACACCTGCGCGTCGGGCACGTACTCGTGCGCCTCCGCGTAACCCTGCTGGATCAGCTTCTCGATGCTGGCGTGCTTCGGATCGAACCCGGCGAGCGTGACGTCGTGGCGCGTGAACCAGCCCGTCGGCCCGGCGGGCTTCTTCGGCGACGGGGTGCTGCCACCACCGGCGAGCGCGGCGTTGATCTGGTTGCCGATGTCGTCGGTCGCGCCGACGATTCCGACGACCTTGCCGAGCAGCCTCTGGCGCTCCGCCTTCGGGATCTTGCTCCACCCGCCGTACTTCTTGATCGCGGCGCGCACCTCGGGCGGCCACGCCGCCTGCGCCTCGGCGGGCAGGTCGTTCAGCACCTCGTCGAGCTGTGCGGCCTGATCGGCACTGAGGTCGCCGTCGTCATCGGTGTTGTCGGTCGGTGCCGGCTGCGGCTCCGGAGTCGGCGCCGGTGTCGGCGTCGGCCCGGGCGGCAACTCGTTCTTCGCCTCGCGCGTGTCGCCGCTGCCCGCGCGGCCTGCGCTGCCAGTCCCGCTCGCCGCGCCGCCGCCCGCGACCAGCACGCCCGCCGTCACGCCGCCACCGACGAGCGCGAGCGCACCGAGCCCGACCCACAACCCCTTCTTGCTCTTCTTCTCGAGCTTCGTCACCTGCCCGGCCGTCGCCGTCGGTGTCATCGGCGCCGTCGGTGCGTTCGTCACGATGCGCGCCCAGCTCGCCGGTGGCGTGGGCGTCCAGCCGCCGCCGGTCGGCGTCCGCCCCGGTTGAATCGGCGCCCACTGATCCGCGGACAGCTGCGACGTCGCGTGCTGCAGCGCCATGCTCATCGCGTGCGCCGAGTTGAACCGCTGATCCGGCGCCTTCGCCATCGCCGCGAAGATCACGTGCTCCATGCCCTCGGGCATGTCGCGTCGCAACGCGCGCGCGCTCGGCGGCGGCGCCTCGACATGCTGGCGCAGCAGATCGAACAGCGAGTCCGCCATGAACGGCTTCTGCAGCGTCGCGCACTCGAACAGGATCACGCCGACCGCGTACAGATCCGCGCGCGCATCGACTGGCCGTCCCGACGCCTGCTCCGGCGACATGTAATGAGGCGTGCCGAGCAGCGACCCGGTGTGCGTCGCGCTGCCGCCGAGCTCGGGCTGCAGCTTCGCGATGCCGAAGTCCAGCACCTTCGGCCGGCCCGCCGGCGTCACGAAGATGTTGTCGGGCTTGAGGTCGCGATGCACGATGCCCTTCGCGTGCGCCGCGCCGAGCGCGTCGAGCACCTCGGCGACCAGCCGCGCGATCCCGCCGAGCGGCAGCTGCTGCCGCGCATGCGCCGCGTCCTCGAGGATCGCCGACAGCGGCGCCCCGTCGAGATACTCCATCACGATGTACGGCCGGCCGTCGGACAGCGTCGCGAGATCGAGCACGTTGACGATGCTCTCGTGGCGGATCAGGTTGACCGCCTTCGCCTCCGAGAAGAACCGATCGACGAGATCGCGGCGGTCGCTGCACTCGCGACTCAGCACCTTGATCGCGACGCGACTGCCGATCTGCGGATGCACGCCCTTGTACACGCGGCCCATGCCGCCGATCCCGAGCAGCCGCGCGATCCGATACACGCCGACCTGCGTCCCGAGCAGCAGGTCATCGCCGCGCGGCAGCATCGCCGTCCCGTCGCTGGGGCACGCCGCGGCAACCGCATGCGACGCGCCACACTCCGGGCACACGAACATCCGCGAAGCCTAACATGCGTCCGCCGAACAGCTGCCGTCCGGCCAACGGCCGGCCGCGCCCCGGCCGCGCACCGGCCGCCGGTCGGACACGCGCGCGGAACCACGCGAACGCACACGCGCGCGACGCTGGCCCGTGCATTGCTGTTGCTCGCGTCGTGCGCGAAGGTCCACGCGATCGCCTCTACCGCCGCGGCGTCTCGACACTCGCCGATGGCGAGCTCCTCGAGCTGCTCGTCGGGGCGCGCGCGACGATCCAGCTCACGACCGCCGCGCACCCCACGACCGCCGCGCACCCCACGACCGCCGCGCACCC
>CAYUNM010000025.1:14990-64182 GCA_964446175.1 uncultured Kofleriaceae bacterium | reverse complement strand
ACCGCCGCGCACCCAACCGCCGCGCACCCAACGACCGCCGCGCGCCCCACGACCGCCGCGCACCCAACGACCGCCGCGTGCCCCACGACCGCCGCGCGCGACCTCGGCCCGCGCGTGTGCGCGCTTGCACGCAGAGCTGCTGACGAGCGGGCACCCGTTAGCATCACCGAGCTCGCGCGCGCGTCTCCCCACGAGCTCGCGCAGCTCGCCGGCATCGGCCGCGCCGGCGCCGCGCGTCTGGCCGCCGCGTTCGAGCTCGGCCGCCGCGCCATCGAGGTCGCGCAGCACCGCACGTTCGTCCGCACGCCGGCCGATGTGCTCGCGCTCCTCGGTCCGCGCGTCGCCGGCCTGCGCCAGGAGCTGTTCTTCGCGATCGGTCTCGACGTCCGGCACCACGTGCTCGACATCGTCGAGGTCGCGCGCGGTACTGTGACCGATGTCGCCGTCCATCCGCGCGAGGTATTTCGCCCCCTCGTCCGCATCGCGGCGGCGGGTGCGGTGCTCGCCCACAATCATCCGTCCGGGGATCCGCTGCCGAGCGCGGACGATATCGAGCTGACACGCCGACTTTGCGCCGTCGGCAAGATCGTCGGCATTCCAATCCTCGATCACGTCGTGATCGGCGGCAACGAGATGCGCTCGATCGCGGAATGCGGGGGCGACATGTAGCGCGCTCGTGAGACCATGGACGGATGCGGAGCGCGCTCGCCACCGCGTACCTCACCGCCGTCGCGGGCCTCACCGCCGTCACGGGCCTCGCCGCCGGCGCGTACCTCGCCGCCGGCGCGTACCTCGCCGCCGTCGCGTGCCTCACCACCGTCGCGAGCCTCGCCGCCGTCGCGGGCCTCACCACCGCCCTCGCGGGCTGCGGCCGGCTCGGCTTCGATGCGCGCGTCGGTAGCGACGCCTCCGGCTCCAGCACCGACGCCAACGGCGACGCCTCGAGCGTCACGCGATGGACGCACATCACCGCGTACACGAACGCGACGTGCGGCATTCGCGCGAACCACGCCTACTGCTGGGGCGACAACGCCGCCGGGCAGCTCGGCTCCTCGACCGCCGGTGGCTCGTCGCCGAGGCCGCAACTCGTCCCGCTCCCTGCCGGCACGATCCACGACCTCTCGCTCGGCGACAGCACCGCGTGCGCGATCGTCGACACCGACCTCTGGTGCTGGGGCGCGCTCGGCACGCCCGCGCCAACGAAGGTGACGCTCGCGATGACGCCCACACGCATCTCGGTCGGCCACGGCTTCCAGTGCGTGATCGCCGGCGACGCGCTCTGCTGGGGTACCAACAGCACCGGCGAGCTCGGCACCGGCAACACGAACCCGCAACCCGCGCCCACCCCCGTGCAGCACAGCGGCGCCGCGTACGTCGCGGTCGAGACCGGCGACGATCACACCTGCGCGCTCGACACCGCCAACGGCTCCTGGTGCTGGGGACACAACGACTACGGCGCGATCGGCCTCGCACAGACGACGAACAACTCCGCCGTCCCGGTCGCGCAACCCGCGACGATCACCACGCTCGCCCAGATCGCGGGCTGGCACACGTGCGCGCTCTCGAGCGGCGTCGTCCGCTGCTGGGGCGAAGGCGACCATGGCGAGCTCGGCAATGGCGGCACGAGCAACTCGTCGACGCCGGTCGACGTCACGGACCTGACCGCACCGTCGTTCGTCGCGACCGGCGGCGGCCCCTCCGACGGCGACGCCTCGTGCGCGATCGACGGCAGCGTGATCCGCTGCTGGGGCAACGGCTTCTACGGCCGCCTCGGCCAAGGAACGGCGAACCCGTCGACGACACCGGTCACCGTCGCCGGCCTCCCGCCCGCACAGCCGACGGCCGTCACGATCGGAGACGACCACGCGTGCGCCGCGCTCGCGGACGGCAGCCTCTGGTGCTGGGGCCGCGGCGACCTCGGACAGCTCGGCAATGGCGTCGCCGCGTCGAGCCTGGCGCCGGTGCGCGTCCTCGATCCTTGAGCCTCGCGCCACTGCGCGTGCACGCTCCTCGAGCGTCGAACGGACCGTCGATGGCGCTCACGGCGTCGGCTGCGTCGTCGGGCCGGGCGACTGCGGCGGCGCGGGCGGCGGCGCGGGCGACGGCGACGGCGAGCCACCGCGGTCGTGCAGCTGCGCCTCGAGCTCCTTGACCTTGGCGCGGGCGTCGTCGCGCTCGCGCTCGACGCTGGCGCGGGCGGCCACGGCGGCGTCGCGCTCCTTCTCGGCGGCCGTCTGCGCGGCGCGCGCGGCGTCGCGTTCCTTCTCGGCGGCCTCGCGCGCGGCCTTCGAGGCGTCGCGGTCGCGCTCGGCGGCGTTCTGCGAGGCGCGTGCGGCGTCGCGTTCTTTTTCGGCGGCGTTCTGCGAGGCGCGCGCGGCGTCGCGGTCTCTCTCGGCGGCGGCCTGCGAGGCGCGCGCGGTGTCGCGATCCTTCTCGGCGATCGCCTGGACGGTCTTGGCGGTGTCGCGTTCCTTGAGCGCGTCGGCCTTGTCCTGCATCGCCTGCTGGTACTGCTTGAGCGCCTCGTCGGCGTCGCCCTTGGCCTGCGCGGCGGCGGCCTCGGCGGCGCGGCGAGTTTCCTCGGCGGCGCGGCGCTTGCGGTCGGCCTCGAGGCGGAGCGCCTGGGCGTCCTTGCCTTCACGCTCGGCTTGCTCGGCGCGGGCCTTGGCTTCGGCGGCGTCCTGCGAGGCCTGGTCGGCCGCGCGTTCCTTTTCGGAGGCGTCGGCGCGGGCGGCGGCGGCGACCGCGCGCAGGTCGGCCTCTTGTTTTGCCTGCCGCGAGAGCTGGGCCCACACGAGCGCGCCGCCGACGACCAGCACGAGCAGCGCCAGCGCGGCGACCGCGGCTGCACGGTGGTGACGTGCCCAGCGCGCGAGGCGGCCCGTGATCGAGTAGCGGTGCGAGAAGACGAGGTCGCCGGTGAGGTACTGCTTGAGCGCGCGAACGAGCTCTTCCGACGTGAAGCGCTGCCCGGGATCGCGGTGCATCGCGCGCGCGATGATTCCGGACAGCTCCGGGTCGCGCGGCATCGCCGGTGGGATCGGATCCTCGGACTGCAGCCACGCGAGGAACGCGTCGAGCTGCGCGGTCTTGCCGCCGACCGACGGCGCCGAGCGCCACACGAACGGCGTGCGGCCCGAGACGACCTCGTAGAGAGTGATGCCGAACGAGTAGACGTCGAACGACGGGTTCGCCTTGCGGCCCTGCGACTGCTCGAGCGGCAGGTACGGCGGCGTGCCGGCGCTGATCGTCACCATCCGGCCCGAGACCGATGGATCGTGATCGTGGATCGAGGGCTCCATGCCCGCGGGTGCGTCGAGGTCGCGCGCGATGCCCCAGTCGATCAGCGTGGCCTCGCCTCGCTTGCCGAGCAGGATGTTGTTCGGCGTGACGTCGCGGTGGACGACGCGATGCTCGTGCGCGTACGCGAGCGCCTCCGCGATCGCGACGAGGTTCGAGAGCAGCTCGAGACGTTCGTGCGTGCGCGGCTGGCCGTCGCGCTCTTCTTCGTCGGCGAGCTCGTCGAGGCGGTCGCGCAGCGAGACGCCGTCCACGCGCTCGAGCACGCAGAACGGCCAGCCGACGGACGACTTGCCGAGCTCGAACAGCGTGACGATCGCCGGGTGCTGCAGCTTGGCGAGCACGCGCGCCTCGGCGCTGACGCGCCGGCGGAACATCTCGGCCATGCCGGCCGGCAGCGACTCGTCCTCGCGCGGCGCCTTGAGCATGACGGTGCGGCCGAGGCGGCGGTCTTCGGCCGCGAAGATCTGCGCCATGCCGCCCTTCGCGACGGGCTCGGCGGGCCACTTGAAGGCCTGCTCGCTGACGAGTCCCTTGGGGAGGTCGAGCGGGATCGGCGGCTCGTCGTCGTCGGCGGCGACGACCGAGCGGCACATCGAGCACTGCTGGATGTGGGCGCTGACCGAAGCGTCGGAACGCTCTCGCAGCTGCGCGATCGTCGGGTGCGGCCCGCTCGCGCCCAGCGACGGCTGCGTCTCGTCGGTCTCCATACCCGCGGAGCATAACCGCGTCGGACCGAGGATGCAGGTTTACGATTTGCGAACGCCGACGAGAACTTGCCTCGCGGCGTGAGCTGTGATCAGTGGTCGTGATCGCAGTCGGGGCCGTGAACGTGCCCCTCTTCCCCATGCGCGGGGCCCGAGGGAAGCGGCGTGCCCTGCTCGGTGAGCTTCTCGACCTCGGTGACCTGCGCGTTGTCGATGAGGAACTTGAGGACCTTGTCCTGGCGCAGCGAGTAGGTGACCGAGTCGAGGCGGCCGTCGCGCTGCCACTCCGCGCGGAGCTTGGCGGGCGGGGTGTTGCGCGCCTTCGCGGTCTGCTCGATGTGCTTGGCGAGCTCCTCGTCGGTGACGGTGAGGCTCTCCTTGTCCGCGATCGCCTCGAGCAGGAGCTGGCCGCGCACCTCGTCGGCGCCGGCCGGCTTCATCTTCTCCTTGAGGTCGTCCGGGATCGCCGCGTTGCGCTCGGGCTTCATGCCGAGCATCTGGCGCAGGCGCTGGTACTGCATCTCGACCGCGCGGTCGACGAGCGACGACGCGACCGGGATCTGGTTCTTCTTGATCAGCTCGCGGAGCACGGCCTCGCGCGCCTCGCGGTCGATGACCTCGCGCTCCTTGTCCTCGAGCTCCTTGCGGAGCGCGGCCTTGAGGCCGTCGAGCGTCTCGGCCTTGCCGGTGTCCTTCGCGAACTCGTCGTCGAGCGCGGGGACGTCCTTGCTGCGCGCCTCGAGGATCGTGACGGTCAGGTTCGCCTTGCGGCCCTTGATCGACTCGTCCTTGTGGTCCTCGGGGACCGTGATCTCGAGCGCCTTGTCCTTGGTGTCGAGCGGGATGCCGGTCAGCGCGGCGCGGATGCCGGGGAGCGGCTCGCGCTCCTCGTCGTCGAGATCGACCGCGAACTGCGGCTGGTTGATCTGGTGCTCGCCGATCGTGCCGGTGATCGACAGCCCGACGATGTCGCCGGGCGCCGTCACCTCGCGGCCTTCGATCGGACGCAGCTCGGTGTGCTCGCGGCGCAGCTGCTCGAGCGCGTCCTCGACGGCCTTCTCCGGCACGTCGAGCTTGCGGCGCTCGATCGACAGGCCCTTGTAGTCCTGCGGCGTGACCTCGCCGCGGACCTCGATGATCGCGGCGAACTTGAACGGCTGGCCCTTCTTGATCGGGTCGGCCTCCTCGACGCGCGGCTCGGCCACGGCGGCGAGGTTGTGCTCCTGGTTCGCGCGGAAGAACGACTCGCGAACCAGCTCGTACGCGACCTCGGCGTTGACGCGCGGCCCGTAGACCTGCTCGAGCACGGGACGCGGGACCTTGCCCTTGCGGAACCCCTTGAGCGCGACGCCCTTGCCGAGCTCCTTGTAAGACTCGTTGAGCTTCGCGCTCACGGTCTCCCACGGGATCTCGACGAACATCTTCTTCTCGACGGGCGAGACTTCTTCGATGCGGACCTGCATAGCGGCAGGTGTGGTTACCACATCACGTACGCATTCGATACGTCGGCTCGCCCCCGACGGGCTCCCCCGGCTCGATCAGGTCGCCCAGCCCAAAGAATTCGAGCTTTTTGGTCAGCTCCTCCATGAAGCTGACGGCGTCGCCGATGTCGAGCATCTGGCCGACTGCCCGGGCCGCCAGGCTGCCGGCCTCGCCGAGCGCGTTGAGGACGCGGCGCTCGCTGGCATCGATGACGAAGTCGCTGGGCACGATGCGATCGACGAACCGGCCGAGCTTGGCCGAGACGTGCGGCGCGAGGCCGAGGCGGACCACCGCGCTCTGCGCTCCGGAGCCCGAGGCATAGCCGAGCGCGGTTCGCGCGTTGGCGCCCATCGGCGGCGGCCGCGTGCGTCCGGTGCGCGAGCGGGGCAGCGGCGTGCGCCGCAATTCCTGCTGGTGCGCCTGCACGGCGCTGACCTGCGTCGCGATCTGCTGCTGCGGCACGCGCGCCGCGCCCACGCGCTCGACGTACGCCACGGCCGGCTGCGGCTGGACCATGCGCGGCGTGCCGGGTGCCCAGTTGCCGGTCGGCTCGCGATCGAACGTCTGGCTCTCGTCGACGAGGCGCGGCGGGTTGCCCTTGCTGCCCGCGAGCCGGCGCGCGGCCTCCTCGAGGCTCGCCTTGACCTGCTGCGCGCGGTGATCGCTGTTGTCGCCGCCGACGTGGATGCCCCACGGCCCGTTGTGATCGAGCCCGGCCGGGCCGATCGCGAGCTCGATGCCGTGCAGCATGATCGTCGGCAGCGTCTGATCGCGGCTCTGCGCGTACGCGCGCATCAGCACGCGCTGCTCGGCCCACTTCTCGGCGATCACCATCACGGATCGGTAGTGACTCGGCGGCGACGCGGGGCTGCGCAGCCAGTCGTCGACGATCCGGATCTGCGCCATGCTCTTCGATCATCATACTGCAGCTTGTGGCAACGTTGGCGCGATGCGAACCGCGCAGTTGACGTTCGGCCTCGTCCTCGTCGTGCTCGTGCTCGACGCGACCGGCGGCCCCGGCTGGGGCATCGCGAGCGCGCGCGCCGTGCTCGCGGCACGGATGGATCACGGTGCAGGTGCGCCGCTGTACGACGTGCTCGCGAGCGTCGCCGCGCTCCTGCCGTTCGGCGAAGTGGGATTTCGCACGCAGCTGCTCGGCGCGCTGCTCGGTGCGCTGACGTGCGTGGGCGTGCTCGAGGCCGCGCGCGTGCTCGTGCCGAAGGATCCGCTGGCCGCGATCGCCGGCATCGTCGTGCTCGTGCTCGCGCCGCCGTTTCGCGAGTCGTCGCCCGCGCTGCTCGCGGCGTGCGGCGCGGTGTGGGCGCTAGCGCGGTGCGGAACGCTCGTCGGGCTCGCCGCGTGCGCGATCGTCGTCGGGAGCGCGCCGTATCTCGGGCTCGCGCTCACCGCGCTGATCGCGTGGAAGACGCCGCGCGACGCGTGGCCCATCGGTCTCGCGATCATCGGCGCGACCGCGATCGCGCTGTGGCTCGGCGCGGAGGGCCGCCTGCCCGCGATCCATCCATCGCTCGCGCTCGCGATCCGCGAGACGCAAGGCGGCGCGATCGTCGTCGGCGCGGGCCTGCTCGGCATCGGCTTCGGCGCGCTGACCGGCCTCCCGCGCGCGCGCGAGCTCGCGGTGGTGACACTGCTGGTCGCCGCGAACGAGATCCTCGTCGGCGGCGCCGGCGCCACGCTGCTCGCGACGCTCGCGATCGGCATCGCCGTGCTTCCCGCCGCCATCGTGCGCGCTGCCGGCACGGACAAGCGCACGCTCGTCGCCGCGCTCGCGGCCCTTCCGCTGGCCGGCGCCGCGCTGCTCGCGGGCGCCACGCGCGACAAGCCGGGCTCCACGCCGACGCGCCTCGTCGACGATCTCACCGGCGATGTCCCCGCCGGTCCCGGCGTGCTCGTCGCGACGCGCACACCGTCGTACGAGGCGCTGCAGTACGAGGCGTCGATCGCGGGCGCGCGCCCCGACCTGACGCTCGTGCCGCCACTGCCTGCACACGAGGCCGACGTGATCGTCGCCGACGCGATCCGCGCCGACAAGATCGCCGCCGCCGACGCCGCCGCGTTCGGCCGCCTCGACGTCAAGCGCGTGATCCCGCGCCGCCGCGGCTTCCAGCTGATCGGCGACCTGCCCGATCACGGCGAGCCCGTCGTCGCGCCCGCGACCTATCCGACCGCGCTCGGCGCGCAGGAGTCCGCGATGCTCGCGCTCGAGCGCGCGCGTCACGAAGCAGCGAGCGGCCGTCTCGATGCCGCCGCGCGCGCCGCCGGCCTGACCGATCGCTTCCACGCCGCCGACCTCGCCGTGCTCGCCGCGACGGTGCCGACGAAGGAGCGGCCTGCGCTGTTCGGCTTCCTGCCACTCGACACGCAGCCGCCGGGCCCGTGGCTCCTCGACGTGTTCGGCGATGATCTCGCATGGGTCGCCGGCCTCGAGGCGCCGCACGCGGAGACGCCGATGCCACGCAAGCTCCACGCGCTGTGGACGGAGATCTTCCTCGGCAAGCGAAAGCCCGACGACCCCGCGATCACCGCGCTCGGCTCCGATGCGGTCGCCGCGACGAGCGAGATGATCAAGGAGCTGCGCTAGGCCGGCGACGGTCCCGAAAATGCCGGCGTGCGAAGCGCGCCGCTCCTTGCGGGACCTAGTGGGGTGTAGCCCCAAAAAAAAACTGCCGACGGGCTGGGGGAGCACGTCGGCAGGACCCGCACTGGGGGGCGCGGGGGTCTATAGGCGACCTGCTTGCGCGGGTGGAACACAAGCTTTGGGACGCCGTTGGAAACGTTGTCGCTCTCTCGAGCGCGACGAACCCTTTTGCACGGCCGATACCATCGCGGTCGCGACGAGCGCACGCGTAGTTACGCGGGAGTTTCGACCGTGGAACGGGCACTCGCGGCACACCGAGCGCGCCCGCACGGTGCGCTTTGGAACTTCCAAGTATTTCGGCAATTTCGCGGCTGGCACCCCGACTGCAACCTCTGCGGGAGATATGGACAGCCGGACGGTCACGGACCCCGAGGCCCCTCCGGCCGAGTCAGAAGCGCCCGCGAACGAGGACTGCGCGCCGGAGTGGTTCAAATGGGTCACTCGTATCTCGATCGTTTTCGGGATCGCGGGCATCGCGGTGACGGCGTGGATCGTCGGCGTCGGGACGATCCTCGATCACCTGCGGATGATCGGGCCGTGGTTCCTCGTGCTCGTCGGTGTCGAGCTGATCTCGACGTGCTGCGACGCGACCGCCGTCTATCTGATGACGCGCGGCACGGGCGCGCCGAGCTTTCGAGACGTGATCGTTGCGCAGTTCGCGGGACGCGCCGTGAACTCGGTGACTCCCGCATCGAACCTCGGCGAGGCGCTCAAGGTCAGCTTGCTCGCGCGCCGGTGCAGCACCGGTCGGATCATCGCGGCCGTCCTGTACTGCGAGCTCACGGCGGTCGTGATCTCGCTGGCCGTGATCGCGGTCGGTACATGTGCGACGGCCTTCCTGTTCGACCTCGCCCCCATCGCGCAGGTCGCCCTGTGTGCGGCCGCGCTCGTCTCAGCGTGCGTTGCTGCCACGGTCGTCGTGCTCGTACGCCGCGGTATGCTGGGCACGCTCACCGCGTTTCTCGCGCGGTTACACGTCATCTCGAAGGCGCGTCACGAGCGCTGGAAGGGCCGCCTGAAGGACCTCGATCGACGCCTCCGGGGCGAGGTCGGAGGCGAGCATCGGCATGGCGCGATCGTCGCGATCGCGATCAGCCAGACGCTCCAGAAAGTGCTGACATATGGAACGGTTATGGCCGCGGGGTACATGCTCGGCCCCGGCCAGTTCCTCGCGCTTCTGAGCGCGGGAGTGGTGCTCGGCTGGATCAGCACGATCATCCCGATGGGCCTGGGGATCAGCGAGGGATCCAACGCCGCCTTGTTCGCGCTCATCGGGGCACCTACGGCCCTTGGCGTCGCCCTTGCACTGGCGCGGCGGGTCAACCAAGTCGTCTTCTCAGTGCTTGGTTTCTCCGTGCTGACGGCCGATCGGGTCGCCTCACGGGTCCACCGCCAGCTCCGCACCCGCCCTACCCGCCCAGCCCATGTCTGACGTCTTCTCCAAGGCTGCTCGAACCGTCTCGAACGTCGTCGGTACCCCGGCGGCGTTCGCGGTGGCGCTTGGTGGCGTGCTGCTGTGGCTCGTGTCGGGGCCGATGTTCCACTACTCGGACACCTGGCAGCTCGTCATCAACACCGCGACGACGATCGTCACGTTCCTCGTCGTGTTCATGATCCAGAACACCCAGAACCGCGACGCGAAGGCGATCCATCTCAAGCTGGACGAGCTGCTGCGCGCGGTCGAGGCGGCGCGCACGCGCCTCGTCGATCTCGAAGACCTGCCCGACGAAGAGCTCGCGCGCCTGGAGCAAGAGTTTCGTCGGCTGCGTATGCAGGAGGCCCGGTCGTGAGCATCAGCGCGCTCACGAAAAACCTCGGTGGCACACCCGCTGCACTTTCAGCGGGTAAAGGAGCTACCTATGTTTTCTTGGGCAATCACGTTCTTCGTCATCGCGCTCATCGCAGCATTCTTCGGCTTCTTCGGGATCGCGGCCTCGGCCGCGGGTATTGCGAAGATCATCTTTGTCGTTGCGCTCATCCTGGCGATCATCTCCTTCGTGAGTGGTCGCCGGACGCCGCTCTGAGCGCAACCTGCGTCCCTCGTGGACGCCTAGCGCGGCAGAAAGGCATGCTCTCGAGGTGAACGGAACCATCCTGATCGTCGACGACGATGAAGACACTGCAATTCTCCTGAGGGATTCGCTCAGGAAGCGCGGCTTCGATGTCGACGCCGTGACCTCGGGCCAGGCAGCGCTGGAGCACCTGCGCACCACGCCAGCGGACGTCGTTGTCACCGACGTCCAGATGGCCGGTATTTCCGGCATCGAGCTGTGCCAGGAGCTGCGCCAGCGCTATCCCGACCTGCTGCCGATCGTCCTGACCGGCCAGGGCGGCCTCGATACGGCGATCGCCGCGATCCGCGCCGGCGCGTACGACTTCATCACGAAACCCGTGAAGGTTGATGCGCTGGCGATCGCGGTCGGTCGCGCCATCGAGCACCTGTCGCTGAAGCGCGAGGTCAAGCGCCTGCGCTCGGCGGCAGACCGCGACGTGCCGATCGACGGCATCGCGGGCAACTCGCCGGCGATCCGCGAGACGATCGAGCTGATCCGCCGCGTCGCCGACAGCGATGCGACGGTGCTCGTCACCGGCGAGTCCGGTACCGGTAAGGAGCTCGTCGCGCGCGCGCTGCACAACCTGTCGCCGCGCCGCGAACAGCCGTTCGTCGCGGTGAACTGCGCCGCGATGCCGGCGCCGCTCCTCGAGTCCGAGCTGTTCGGACACGTTCGGGGCGCGTTCACGGACGCCAAGCGCTCGCGCGCGGGTCTGTTCGTGCAGGCCGGCTCGGGTACGATCTTCCTCGACGAGATCGGCGAGATGCCGATCGAGATGCAGGTCAAGCTGCTGCGCGTCCTCCAGGAGCGCAAGGTCCGCCCGGTCGGCGGCGACGAGGAAGTGCCGTTCGAGGCGCGCGTGATCACCGCGACCAACCGCGATCTCGAGACCGAGGTCGAGGACAAGCGGTTCCGCGAGGACCTCTACTACCGCATCAACGTCGTCGCGATCCCGGTGCCTCCGCTCCGCGCGCGCGCCGGCGACATCCTGCTGCTCGCCCAGTACTTCCTGAAGCGCATCGCCGGCCGCACGAACAAGCCCGTCCAGGGCATCAGCGGTCCCGCGGCGCGCCTGCTGATGGACTACGACTGGCCGGGCAACGTCCGCGAGCTCGAGAACTGCATGGAGCGCGCGGTCGCGCTGTGCCGCCTCGACGAGATCACCGTCGACGACCTGCCGGCGAAGATCCAGGAGCACCAGTCGAGCAAGATCGTCATCACGACGGAGAGCCCCGGCGAGCTGATCACGCTCGACGAGATGGAGCGCCGCTACGTTCGCCAGGTGCTCAACGCGGTCGGTGGCAACAAGACCCACGCCGCGCGCATCCTCGGCATCGATCGCCGCTCGCTGTACCGCCGCCTCGAGGAGCCGCGTAACGATCAGCGCAAGGACGAGTCGCGTCCTGGCGATCACCATTCGGCCCCGCGTGCTCCGACCACGCCACCCGCGCACGTCACGCCGCCTCCGGCGGGTGGCATGCCGGGTGACATGGAGTAGTCTCCTTTCGGATGAACGAGAGGCTGCGTCTCCTGGTCGTCGACGACGACCTGGTCGACCGGCTGGCGATTCGCCGGTCGGTCGAGCAGAGCGGCCTGGACGCGTCCATTGACGAGGCGAGTGACTCGACGGAGGCCCTCGCGCGCGTCGCGGCGGGCACGTACGACTGCCTGTTGCTCGATCAGGATCTGCCTGGCCTGTCGGGCGTCGATCTCGCGAAGGAGCTGCGCGATTCGGGCACCCTCACGCCGATCGTCTTCGTGACGGGCCGGCAGGACGAGGAGCTGCTCGAGCGCGCGGTCGCGGCCGGGATCACGGATTTCATCCCGAAGGGCGATCTGTCGCCGCGCCGGCTCGGGCTGCGGATCAAGTTCGCGATCCGCATCGGCCGCGCGGAGGCCGAGTCGCGGAGCTCGCTCGAGCGTGCGAACGAGGCGGCGCGCGCGCGCGACGAGATCCTCGCCGTCGTCTCGCACGACCTGCGCGGCCCGCTGCACGCGATCAGCCTCGCGACGGAGGCGCTCAAGGACGAGATCCAGGGCCCGGCGCAGCGCTACCTCGGTGCGATCGAGCGCGCCGGCGCCCGCGCGGAGCGGCTGATCCACGACCTGCTCGAGGCGAGCGCGATCGAGAACGGTGCGCTCGCGCTGACGAAGGCGCCGATCGATGCCGCCTCCGTCATCCGCCAGGCGGCCGCCGATCACGAGCTGATGGCCAAGGAGACCGGCGGCAAGATCACGGCGGTCGTCCCCGACGAGCAGATCGTCGTGCAGGCCGATCGCGATCGCGTGCTGCAGGTGCTCGCGAACCTGATCGGCAACTCGCTAAAGCACGCGAAGGGCGCGCCGATCGAGCTGACGGTGAAGAAGGACGGCGCGCAGGCGATCGTCGCGGTGCAGGATCACGGTCCCGGCATCGGCCCCGCGGAGCTGCCACACGTGTTCGATCGCTACTGGAGCGGCCGCACGAAGAAGGGCGGCGCCGGTCTCGGGCTCGCGATCGCGAAGGGCATCGTCGCCGCGCACGGCGGCAAGATCGCCGTCGACAGCGAGCACGGCGGCGGCGCGCGATTCTTCTTCACGCTCCCGCTCGCATCTCCGTAGCTCACCGTGCGCGCGTGCCTCGCCCTGGCGACGGTGTTTCGCGTACATCGGTAGGGCACGGCTCGTGCTCCTGGCCGGGCCCATGAGGGACGCGGACCATCCACGTATTCTGGAGCTCGTGCTCGGGCGCATGCTCGAGCTCGCCATCTATTCCGTCGAAGGGGTCCGCGGACGCCTCGGCCGCAAGGTCCTCGTTCATTAACTAGGACCATGTGATCGAAGCCTCTCACGAGGACGAGCGCGTCACGCAGGAGCGCGCTCGGATCGACCCACTCCGCGACCGTGCGCGGCTCGGAGTGCTCGCGGAGGTGTCATCGCTGCTGGCGTCGTCGGATGACTACCTGACGATCCTGCATCGCTTCTCCGAGATCGTGATGCCGTCGCTCGCCGACGCGTCGTCGGTGCACGTCCTCGACAGCGCCGGGCGCCTGCTGCTCGTCGCGGGAACCACGGATCCGACGACCGCGCGCGTCGCGCAGACGGGCATCGGCGAGCTGCTCGGATCGCTCGTCGCGGTCCCGCTGCACGTGCGCGGGCGCGTGCTCGGCGTGCTGACGTTCGTCCACGGCGAGCCGTACGGCGAGGACGACCTCGAATTCTTCGGCGAGCTCGCAAGGCGCGTCGCGATGTACGTCGACAACGCGCTGCTGCTGCACGATGTCGCCGCGCGCGAGGCCCAGCTCCGCGACGCCGCCTCGCGCCTCGAGACGCTGAACCGGCTCGGCCAGGAGCTCGCCGCCGTTCACGATCCGCGCGAGGTGCAGGACCGCGTCTGTCAGGCGGCAGCCGCGCTGACCGGCGCGGAGGCGTGCGTGTTCCTCAACGACGTGCCGCCGATGCTGTCGCGGCCGCTGCGCCTCGACGACATCCACGGCATGACCGTGCCGCTCGCGCGCGCCACCAGCCTGCTCGCCGCCCCCGTGAAGGGCCGCCGCGGCGACGTGCTGGGCGCGATCGTGCTCGGCCACTCGCGGCGCGGCGCGTTCGACGTGCGCGCGGAGCAGCTGCTCGTCGGGCTCGCGTCGCTGACGGCGACCGCGATCGACAGCGCGCGGCTGTTCGCCGAGCAGCACGACCTGATCGCGGCGCTCGAGCGCAGCAACCGAGATCTCGATCACTTCGCGTACGTCGCGTCGCACGATCTCAAGGCGCCGCTGCGCGGCATCGCGAACCTCGCGCGCTGGGTCGAGGAGGACGTGGCGGCGGGCCCGACGCCGCGCGCGCGCGAGTTCCTCGCGCTGATCGGCAGTCGCGTGCAGCGCCTCGAGGCGATGATCGAAGGCGTGCTCGACTACTCGCGCGCCGGGCGCGTCGCCGACGAGGCCACGAACCTCGATCTCGCCGCGCTCGTGCACGATGTCGTCGAGCTGCTCGCCCCGCCCGCCGGCGCGGTGCGCATCGGCAAGCTCCCCGCCGTCCGCGCGCTGCGGATCCCGCTCCAGCAGGTCTTCCTCAACCTGATCGGCAACGCGCTCAAGCACGGCGGCACGCACGTCGACGTGGGCGCCGAGCCCGCCGGCGACGCCTGGGAGTTCTTCGTGCGCGACGACGGCCCCGGCATCGCCCCGCGCTTCCACGCGCAGATCTGGGGCCTGTTCCAGACGCTGCGCTCGCGCGACACCACCGACTCGACGGGCATCGGCCTCGCCGTCGTGCGCCGTATCGTCGAGGCGCACGGTGGGCGCGCGTGGGTCGAATCCGAAGAGGGCCGCGGCGCGACATTTCGCTTCACCTGGCCGCGCACACCGGTGCGCTCCCGCAGTTGGGACAGGCACTTCCGAGGCCCGTGACGTGGCACCTCGCTTGCTCCTCGTGCAGGCATGCCGACGAATCATCGAGAGGATGAGGAGATCGCAGCCAACGAGCTCGATCTCGAGATCGAGCCCGTGTACGACGACGAGGGCATCGACTACAGCGACGAACGCGTCATGGACTTCGACGAGGACGTCGAGGATATCGATCTCGACTCGCTCACGGCGCTCGAAGGCCCCGACTTCTTCTAGCCGTCGCGCGACTCAGTCGACGAGGATGTGCGGGCGGAGATGAATCGTCGGGGCGGTCTTCTCCGATTCCGCGATGATCTCTTCTCGCGGGACCGGGCCGGTGTCGTCGCAGGCGTAGGCCGGGCGGCGATCGTCGCGGAGCTTCGTGACGGCGCCGGCGACCTCGGCCGCGCTCGGGCGCGACTCGAAGCACTTCACGAGCATGTGCTCGACGAGCTCGACGAAGCCGAGCGGCGCGTCGGGACAGCGCGGTGCGAGCGCGGGGATGGGCCGATTGAGATGCTGCACGAGGATCTCGACGCTCGTCGCGCCGACGAACGGCGGCCTTCCCGTCAGCGCCTGATACGCGACGACACCGAGACCGTAGACGTCGCAATGTCCGTTGGTGGGGCCGCCGCGCGCCTGCTCGGGCGCCATGTACGTCGGAGTGCCGATCGCCTCGTTCATGCTGGTGTAGCGTGCGCCGGCGACGTGGTGGGCGATGCCCCAGTCGATGACGCGCACGGGGTACGTCGGATCGCCGGGGACGAGCAGGATGTTGTCGGGCTTGAGATCGCGGTGCGTGACGCCACGAGCGTGCGCCGCTGCCAGCACACCGCTGACGTTGCCGACGAGGTCGAGGACCTCGTGATGCGCGAGCGGACCTTCGTGCAAGCGCACCGCGAGCGGCGTGCCCTGCACGAGCTCCATCGCGATCCACGGGCGACCGTCGGAGAGCAGCCCGCACTCGTAGAACCGCGGGATCCCACCGTGCGCGACGGTCGCGAGGATCGACGCCTCGCGCATCATGCGGTCGATCGCGCGCTCTTGCTCGAGCTGATCTTCGCGCAGCACCTTGAGGGCGACGACGCGTTCGTCGAGCACGTGGCGCGCGCGGTAGACGGAGCCCATTCCGCCCGTACCGAGGAGCTTCTCGATCTCGTACGCGCTGACGCGTGCGCCGGTCCGGAGTGGTCCATCGACCATGGTTCGGCGCGCATCAGGAGCACGCCTCATGCCAGCGCGCGCGACGCGATCACGGCCGTGCGCTGTCGCCACGATCGACTGCCGCAAGTTGCGGCATTGGGGTGCGATTTTCTCGGCAAGATTCCTGCAGCAAGGCTCGGCATGACCGCCGAACCCGCCATCGATCTCGGGCCCGACCGCATCATCGGTTCGTACCGACTGGTGCGGGAGATCGGCCGCGGTGGCATGGGCACGGTCTACGAAGCGGAGCACGTCGTGCTGCCGCGCCGCGCTGCGATCAAGATCATGCATCCCGAGCTGCGCAAGCAGCCCGGCATGGCGACGCGCGTCGTCCAGGAAGCGGCGATCCTCGAGGACATCAAGCACCCGGGCATCGTCGGCGTGTACGACTGCGCGCTGCTCCCGGATCACCGCCCGTGGATCGCGATGGAGCTGGTCAGCGGCGAGACGCTCGCGAACCGCCTGCTGCAGCAGGGTCCGCTGCCGGCGACCGAGGTCGCGAAGCTGCTCTCGGATGTCGCGGACGTGCTCGCGAGCGTGCACGCGAAGGGCGTCGTGCATCGCGATCTCAAGCCCGACAACCTGATCCTCACGCCGAACGATCGCGACTTCCCGCTGCGCGTGATCGACTGGGGCGTCGCGCGCCTCGGGCCGATGGGCCGGCTGACCCTCGACGGGCTCACGCCGGGAACGCCGATCTACATGAGCCCCGAACAAGCGACGGGCCGCAACATCGCCGCGCCCTGCGATATCTACTCGCTCGGCGTGATCGCATACGAGGCGCTCACCGGCCACCCGCCGTTCGACGGCCGCACGCTCGCCGAGGTCGTGTCGATGCACCTGATGTCCGAGGTCGCGCCGCTGCGCGAGCGCTGCGGAGCCCCGCGGGAGCTGTGCGAGCTCGTGCACAGGATGCTCAGCAAGGATCCGTCGGTGCGTCCGAGCGCGATCGAGATCCGCCAGCTCGCGCGCATGATCGCGCTCGAGATGACGACCGCGTACGACAGCCTCGAGATCGACGGCGTGGACCGCAGCAGCGGCGCGCCTCGCCACGTCGCGATCGCCGCCGCGCCGACGGAAGACGCGGTGGTCGTCGACCCCGAGGCCCTCGAGTTCGGTGTCACCGAGCTCGTGCCGACGATCCGCCGCCCGCGCTGGACGCCCCAGCTGGGCTCCGTGCCCGTCGCGCCGCGCGCCGCCTGCGACCAGGTCGCGGGCGAGATCTCGCCCAAGCGCCGCTGAGGCACCCGACCTCGCGGTGACCTCCCTGTCATCTCGCTGAGACCTCGCGCTCGAGCCCTTGAGTGTGGCGAAAAAGCGCGAATCGCCGCGCGCTGGCGCACGGTCGTAGCGCATGCGCACGGCGTGCGCGCAACTCGCACGCCGCCGCGCCGGCGCACGCTTGAGTGCGCGAATCGCGCCGTTTTCAGCGTCCCACACGGGCACCCGCCTTGCTCCTAGGCCTTCCCACCACTCACAGGAGCAGACGCGATGAACAAGAACGGATCGAGCAGCGCCATCGACGATCGCATGGGCAACCTGAAAGACAGCGTGCGCAACCTCGTCGATGCGAGCGGCGACCGCGCCAACCAGATCAAGGAGCGCCTCGCCGACGCGAAGGACGTCGCGTTCGACAAGGGCAGCGCGGCCCTCGGGCGCGTCAGCGCGCTCGTCAAGGAGCACCCGATCGCGGCGATCGGCATCGCGTTCGGCATCGGTTACCTCGCCGTCCGGATGCTGAGGAAATAATCATGGACCCCACCTACGAAGCCAACGTCCCCCAGTCCGGTCTCGAGGACTCGCGCAGCCGCCTCGGAGCCGCGAAGGACGCGGTCAAGGACAAGCTCGGCCAGGTCGGCCGCAAGCTGAAGAAGATCGAGGTCCGCGAGTCGATCGTCGATCATCCGTTCGCGGCGATCGGCATCGCGGCCGGCATCGGCGCGATCGTCGGTCTCGCGCGCCCGATGCCCAACCGCAGCCGCGTCGGCTCGCTCGTGATGGCCGGCCTCTCCGCCCTGGGCATGCGCATGATCCGCCAGGCCGCGATGGAGCACCTGGGCGACATGGCGCGCGACTGGCTCTCCGGCCACCGCGGCGAGTCCGACCCGTCGAGCGCGAATGCCTCTGGCGCGACCGGCAGCTCGGCGAGCTTCTCGCCCGCCTACGGCGACCGCTAACGCACGCGACGCTAGAAGACCCTAGAAGTCGCTGCCGATCGCGAACCCGACATTCGTCGACACGATCGGCAGATCGATCGGCGCGCTGCTCCCCGACGACAGGTGGTACCAATCCACGCCCTCGTCGAGGAACAGCGCGCCGACGACTTTCGGCCCGCGCCGCAACCAGAACAGCGGCGCCCACAAGAACCCGAGCGCACGCACGCGCCCGCGGATCATGATCCCGGTAGCAGCGCCGATCCCCACGCCGCCGTAGGTCGCGAGCGTCCCGGTCCCTCCCGCGATGCGCGGCCCACCGCGCACGTAGATCGCGACGTGCTCGCCAACACCCGCATCGCCAAGGCGCGCGTCCCACCGCGCGTCGAACCCGACGCCGGTCACGTCCGCGTGCCCCATCGCCGGATCGCCGCCGACCCCGTACGTATCGCCAACCCGATCGAGCGTCAGATCCGCCGCCATCCACGGCTCGAGCGCGACGTCGCCCACGCGCACGCCCACCCCGAGCCGCACGCGCATGCTCGTCCCGACACCCATCGCCGACGCCCGCGCGCTCCCCGCCCCCACCGCACGCACGCTCGACACCCCGTACGACTGCTCGTAGAAGTACCCGTCCGCGCGCGCGCCGCGCGCGACGAGCGACACCGCGCCCGCGACAACCAGCGCGGCGACGGCGACGAGACGCATGGCCAAGGTGCAGCAACGCCCATGCCCGCCGGCCACCGCCCTCCCATCCCACGACGTGACTCCGCGTCGGAATTTCCCCGACTGCTATGCTTCGCGCATGGGGGACGTGGCCGCCTTTCGCGCGCAGTACCGCGCCGAGCACATCGGCCCGCGCTACTCCGGCTGGCTGCACTTCGCGACGACCACCATCGTCTCGCTCGCCGCGATCGCGTTCGCGATCTCGCGCGTCCACGCCCCGCGCGCCTGGGAGCTCGCGTTCATCCCCATCTTCTTCCTCGTCGCGAACCTCGGCGAGTACTTCGGCCACCGCGGCCCCATGCACCACCGCCGCCGCCACCTCGCGCTGATCTTCGAGCGCCACACGCTCCAGCACCATCACTTCTACACGCACGACGCGATGGCCGCCGAATCGCCACGCGACTTCCAGATGGTCCTCTTCCCACCGATCATGCTCGTCTTCTTCCTCGGCGGTCTCGCGACTCCGCTCGGCCTCCTCACCGCCTTCCTCGGCACGCCCAACCTCGGCTGGCTGTTCGCTGCCACCGCGATCTCCTACTTCCTGACCTACGAGTGGCTGCACTGGTCCTATCACCAGCCCGACACGTCCTGGATCGGCCGCCGCTGGCTCGTCCGCCGCCTCCGCCGACATCACACGATCCACCACGACCTCCGCCGCATGACGTCCGTCAACTTCAACATCACGTTCCCGATCGCAGACACGCTGTTCGGCACGTCCGCGCACGACTGAGCTCCGCACGCGCGCGCGACGACGCCGCCCCGCACCCGCACCCGCACTCGCACCCGCACCCGCACCCGCACCCGCACCCGCACTCGCACTCGACCGCGCCGCCGCGCGCCTACACCCGCCTCTCCTGCTCGAGCCGCGCGAGCGCATCGTCGAGCAGCTCGCCGTCGAGCAACACGCGGCGCAACACCCGATCCGCACCGCTCACATAAGGTGCCAGCATGTCGAGCATCACCTCGGACATCCGCCACGCGTGCTCGAGCTCGTCATCGACGACCGCCCCCGCCGCCACCGGCAACATCGTCACCCCGCGCAGCTCGCGCTCGCCAAGCAACACCTGCCCGAGAGCGACGATCGCGACGAACGCATCGCGCACCGCCGCCCTCGCCTCGTCCGGCGCCTGCACCTCGAACGCCTTCTCCATCCGCGCATCGCACAGCAGCGCGACATGCTCGAGCCGCGCGCGCCCGCTGTACTTCCGCCACGACACGCGCAGCGCCTCCACCGCGTCCGCGAGATCCGCGTACGCGAGCAACACATCATCATCACACCACACCATCCCGCACCCAACTGCACGCGCGATGCCGCGCGCAACTCCGCTACTTCACACGCTCGCCTCGTCCGGCGTCCGAACGCGAAACCCCTCGTCGTCCGCCGGCCGGACGATAAACGGCAGCACCGCCTCGAACAGCGCATCGCTCACCTCCCCAAAGAACAAGCCCGCCGGCTTCTCGCGATTGCGCGCCTGCACCCGCGCCCGACACACCTCGACCTCCACATCGAGCACCCACAACACGTGCTCCGCCCCCGCGCGCTCGAACACGCCCCGCGCCCACGCGCGATCACTCGCCGTGTTCGCCGCAAAGTCGAACACGACATTCACACCCAACCTCAACGCCCGCTCCGCCACCGGCCCGATCAGCGCCCGCACGCGCCTCCCGATCTCCCGAAACTCCGCGATCGATTCGATCGGCTTCGTCATCACCTGCGCGACCCACTCGTCTTCCACGAACACGAGTGCGCGCTCGCTCTCCCCGAGCGCACGAGCCAACGTCGTCTTGCCCGCGCCCGGGCGTCCAAACACAAAATGAAGCGTCGCCACGCCTCTGCGATGCTATCCGCGATCGTGCGGCTGCACGGCCAACACGATCGCCGCGCCGGCCACCAACAACACGACGTGCGCAGCGATCTGCGCCGGCACTCCCGCCGGCAGCGCCAACATCATCAGCACCGCCAGCGGAACCACCACGAACAGCATCGAGATCCACGACGACGCGAGGATACAAATTCGCGACATGCCTCAAGTTGTGGCCGCTTAACGCACCGCGCAATACGCCCGCCCGCCCGCTGGCCCATCCTGATAACCAGCTGGCCCGTTCAGCTACCGCAACCCCCGCGCCCGCAAGACCTCGTCCACCACGAACCCCTCGGCCAGCTCGTCCAAATCAACAACGTAATCGCCCGCATCGATGCGCGCGCGCAGCCGCTCGATCCGTGCCGTATTCACATTCGTCGCCGCTCGCTCGCCACATCCCTCGCGCGTTTCGTCTGCCACCGAAATGCTCCTCGTGGGAACTCCGTCCGGATGACTCGTCCGCTTCCCACAGATCTTTAGCCCGCCCCGCACGCCGGCGCGAAGCCGCCAGAAATCGCGGGCCTGCGGGCTCACGTCTGGTTCAGCACGGCAAAGCGTTCGAACAGGTCGGCCGGCAATGGTTGCGTCAGCGCCCACGTGATCCCGATCGGCCGGTCGCCCTTGGCGTCGCGGAACACGATCTCGCCGAGGAACGTGTACGGCTCCTCCTTGTTGAGCTGCACGAACAAGAAGAACCGCCATCCGTTCCCCGGACTGCCCAGGTAGCGCTTGCCCGCGGCGTTCTCGCGCGATGCCGTTCCCTGCGTCTCCCAGTGGAACAGCTCCGGGCTCATCACGTAGTCGCGATAGCTGGTCGTGGGTGAGAAATCGCCACCGGATTTGTCCAACGTCACGAAGAACAGCTCGCGCTTCGTCTCTTCGTCCTTGCGAATGCCGCCCATCTGTCCACGCGGCTTGTCGCCTTCGCCCAGGTGACCGGTCGCGACCAAGATCTCCGCGCGTGTGTACTGACGATGCAGCGCGAGCGGCCAATCCTGCTCGACGTACGCCTCCACGCGCGGCGTCGCGTCCGCCTGCAGCAGCGACGCGAGCTCCGCCGCTTCACCCGCGACGGACGGATGCGCACGCAGCTCTGCTCGCAGCGCCGACGCGGTTCGCATCGCGCCGCTCGTCGTCATCTGCGACGACAGCATCAGTGTCCGCCGACGCCCGTACTCGCTCTGCTCCGCCGCGACGTCACCATCCGCGGCGCGCGACACATCCGCCAACCGCCGCAGCTGCGCTGGATCATCGATGTGAATCAGACGCCCGAGCTGCCGGCTCAGCTCGTCCGCATCGTCGTTTTGCGGCACGAGGCCCGCGCGCGCGAGCAGATGTCGCCAGCCGAAATCCGACCGGTACACATCCGTCAGCTCGCGCCCGGTCTCGTTCAAGAACGCGCGCAGTCCGAACGGTTCGGTGCGCCCCTTCGCGAGTTGCGCGACCTCGTTCGCGAGGCTCTTTGCGCCGCCACCGACACTGCGCTTGAGCGAATCGATGATCTGCTCACGCGCCACGCGATCCAGCATCACGGCGCACCCGCTCGGCAACAGCGGGAAGTCATTCTCGACGGACGTCCGCAACTTCGCGCGCGGCAACCCCGTGAGCGCGCTCAGCACCGCATCGAACTTGTACTCCTCGCGATGCTGCCCGATGAAGTCGAGTACGAGACACGCCTCCTTGCCCTCGTGCAGCCGCAACCCGCGCCCGAGCTGCTGAAGAAACAGCGTCGCGCTCATCGTCGGACGCAGCAACAGCAGCGTGTCGACGAACGGCAGGTCGACGCCCTCATTATAGAGGTCACACGTGAACACCAAGTTCACCTCGCGCTCGCGCAGGCGGCGCTTTGCGTCCTCACGCACCTCCTCCGGCGTCGCGCCATGCACCGCGATCGCAGGCACACCGCGGCTGCTCGCATGCGCCGCCATGAACTCGGCATGCGCGACAGACACGCAGAATCCGAGCCCGCGAACGTGCGCCAGGCTCGCGACGCGTGCTTCGAGCTGTCTCAGCACCAGATCCGCGCGCGCGTGATTGCCGGTATAGATGTCGGACAGCGCGCCGGCGTCGTACGCGTTGCGCGACCACCGCACGCGCGACAGATCGACATCATCGCTGATCCCGTAGTAGTCGAACGGCACCAGCAGCTGCTGCTCCATCGCGTGCCACAGCCGCAACTCCGCCGCGACGCGCCCGTCGAAATCCGGCAACAACGAGCGCCCGTCCATGCGCTCGGGCGTCGCCGTCAGGCCCACCAAGGTCGTCGGCCTCAGCGACGTCATGACGTCCTGATACGACTTCGCCGGCAGGTGATGACACTCGTCGACGATCACGTGCGACCAATGCTCCGGCGCAAACCTCTCGAGCAACCGTCCCGCACTCTGCACCGTCGCGAAGACATGATCCCCGCGCCCGATCTCGCTGCCACCGGCGACGAGCTCCCCGAACGATGGATCGCCGAGAACGTGCCGGAACGTGCTGCACGCCTGCTCGATCAGCTCGTAGCGATGCGCCAGCATCAGCAACCGCGGTCGCGCGCCATACGCCTTCGCGACGCGCGCGTAGTCAAACGCCGCAATGACCGTCTTCCCGGTGCCCGTCGCGGCCACGACCAGGTTCCGTCGGTGCCCCGCCGCGCGCTCCGCCTCGAGCCGCTCCAGAATCGCCTGCTGGAACGGGTACGGCGTCAGCGTCACGAGGCGTCAAGCTCGTCCTGCGATCCCCGCTGCGCTCCGCGCGCAACACCTCCCGCAACCTCGCCCGCTGCACGTCATTCCGCGGGTCATACGTCTCGAACTCGACCGCCTGCCACAGCGTCTCGAACGTGCCGCCAAAATGCTCCAGCACGTGCGGCAGATCCGCCGCGCTCACCTTCAACATCCACTCATGCCCCGCCCCCAACGCCGTCGACGTAAAGTTCGCCGACCCCACATACGCCGTCGACAACTCGTGCTCGCGATGAAACAGCCACGCCTTCGCATGCAGCCGCGTTCGCCGCACATCGAGCGAGATCTTCACCTCCGCGTTCGGCAGCGACGCCAACCGATCCAGCGCCTCGACCTCGGTCGTCCCGGTAAACGCGGTCGTCAGGATCCGAAGCCGCGGCTCCGGCCCACCCTGCAGGCACAACCGCTCGAGCGACTCCCCCAACGCCCGAACGCCACCAACCGTCACAAACGCGACGATCGCGTCCACGCGATCAGCACACTCGATCTCGTGCGCGAGCTCCGCCGCCAACCGCGGCTCCAGCGCACTGCGCGTGAACAGCGTCGACGCCCCAAGCGGCGACTGCGGCCGCGGCCGCTGCCGCGCCTCCGCACCAACCGCAAGCAACCGCCGCGCCGGCGGCGCGAACGCCTCCTCCGCAAAGTCGACACCCTCCACCCCGTGCCCCGCCGCCACCTCCGCAACCGCGCCAAACAGTCGCTCCGCAAGCTCGAGCGCGAGGTCCATATGCGCCGAGCCCGGCGCGAGCGCGAACAACCGCCGCACCTGCCCAGCAACGTGACGCGACACGAGCGCAGCAAGCTGCTCCGCCTTGACGCTGTCGATGTACGCCTCCGCTCCACCAATGCCGCTCGCCACCGCCTTCGTCAGAACGTGTTCGTACACACCCGCGCGCAGCTCCCTGGACTTCACAGCTCTCGAGTATCGCCGACGCACTCGCGTCCGCTGAACGCGACGGCCGCCGATCGCACGATGTGAACCCACCCCTACCCGTGACGCGAAACGCTTGGTGCGCAAACCAATTCCTTCTCGCGCTGCCGGACGCGCGGAGTCACGAGCCGGCCCAGCGCTCCGCGACCGCCGGCGTAACCCACGCAAGGCGCCACCGCCCGAGACGCCCGGCGGCGATCGCCAACGTCGGGGGTTGACGATGGCGGTCGGATGATCAAAGGTTACGCAGCTCTGCGGGATTAACTCAGCGGTAGAGTGTCAGCTTCCCAAGCTGAAGGTCGCCGGTTCGAATCCGGTATCCCGCTCGATAGTCACGGCGTTCGATGCTGGCCCGGTGCCGGATCGGCCCGGAGTGAGTTCGCGACGACGGAAAGCGAGCTCGCGGCCATCGCGGCGGCTGCGAGCGACGGCGAGATCCATCCGAGGGCGGCGGCCGGGATCGCGACGAGGTTGTAGACGAGCGCCCAGGCCAGGTTCTGCCTCATGCGCCGGCGCGTCCTGCGTGCGATCGCGAGGGCTTCGGCCACTCGTTCGACGCCGCCGTCGAGGAGGACGATGCGCGCGCACTCCGCGGCGAGATCCGTGGCGCTGTCGACGGCGATCCCGAGGTCAGCGGCGGCGAGCGCCGGGCCGTCGTTGACGCCATCGCCCACGAACGCGACGCGTGCGCCGTTGGCCCGGACCGCGCGCACGAGGTCGGCCTTGTCGACCGGTGTCGCTTCGGCGTGGACGGTGGTGATTCCGACCGCGCGCGCGACGCGCTCGGCGACGCTGCGGGCGTCGCCCGTGACGAGGATGGGGCGCAGGTTGTCGGCGACGAGCGCGCGGACGGCGGTGGCAGCCGGTGGGCGCAGCGCGTCGTCGAGCGTGATCCGCGCGAGGCAGAGACCGTCGCGCGCGACGTGCACCGTGGTCTCGTCGCACTCGTGCACCTGGTCGTGCGTGACGTCGATGCCGCGGCCGCGGAGGAAGCGGGCGCTGCCGATGATCCAGGTCGCGGTGCCGCTGCGTCCGATGACGCCGCCGCCGGGAACGACCTCGATCGCGAGCTGGAGGTTTGCGGGTGGAGCGGCGTCGCGCAGCGCGCGGGCGAGCGGGTGGTGTACGGCACCTTCGAGCAGGCTCGCGACGCGCAAGATCTCGTCGCGATCGAGAGCGGTGGTTACCGACGTCACGCGCGGGCTGCCTTCCGTCAGCGTTCCGGTCTTGTCCAGGAACACGCGGTCGATGTGGGCCGCGAGCTCGATCGCCTCGCCATCGCGAAACAGGATCCCGCGCGACGCGGCGCGGCCCGCTGCGACCGCGATCGCCATCGGCGTCGCGAGGCCGAGCGCGCACGGGCATGCGACCACGACGACCGCGACGGCGCGCATCCATGCCGAGGCGCCCGGGCCGAGCGCGAGGCGGGTCGCGACGAACGTGAGCGCGGCAAGCGTGAGGACGGTCCAGGCCAGGCGGGCCGCGAGCGCGTCGGCGAGGCGCTGCATGGGCGCACGCGAGGACAGCAGGTTGTCGACCGCACGACGGATCATGTCGACCTCGCGCTGGCCGACGACGCGCTCGACCTCGACGAGCAGCGTGCCGTCAAGGAGCAGGAGTCCCGCCGCGATGGGGTCGCCTGGATGGATCGCGCGCGGCGCCCACTCGCCGGTCAGCACCGCGGCATCGACGAGAGACGTGCCTTCGCGCACGACACCGTCGATGGGCACGCGCTCGCCGGCACGCACGCGGACGAGGTCGCTGGTCGCGAGCGCTTCGACCGGGACGTCGCGTTCGGGGCCGCTGGCGTTGACGACGAGGTGGGCAAGGCGGGGCAGCAGCGCGTCGAGTGCGCGGACCGCACCGATGCCGTGGCGGCGCGCGCGCTGCTCGAGGACGCGTCCGAGGAGCGCGAACGAGACGATCATCGCTGCGGTGTCGAAGTAGACGGCGTGCCCGCCGCGCGCGAGGACGACGAGCGAGTAGCCGTACGTCACGAGGGTTCCGGTCGCGATCAGGAGATCCATGCCCGGGTGGCGCAGCGAGCGCAGCGCGCGGCGGAGCGGCGGCAGTCCGCCGACGAGGATCGCGGGCAGCGCGAGCAGGGCGCTGGCGAGCGCGAGCCACCGCGCGGTGGTTGTCGAGCCGGCCGCGTCGACGCCGAGCAGCACGACGGCCGCCGGCATCATCGCCATCATCGTGAAGAATGCGGTGATGACGAGGCGGACGAGCAGGCGGTCGACGTGACCGGCGTCGGCGTCGGGCGCCGGTTCGGCCTTGGGCGGGACGACCTCGTAGCCGCGTTCGCGGATCTTGGTCTCGATCGCGCGGCGGACGTCCGGCGAGGTGACGTCGAGCGTGGCGCGCTCGGCCGCGTAGCTCACGGTGGCGTGCTCCACGCCCGGCACGCGCGTGAGGGCCCGCTCGAGGCCTGTCGCGCACGACGCGCACGACATGCCGCGGACGTGAACGACCTCGCGGGTCAGCGGAGTCGCCATCAGCGCCTCGTCACGGCAGCACCTTCGTCGCGCGGGCGGCCTCGAGGGCTGCGCCACCGGCCCACGACTCGGTGCGACCGGCCAGCGAGGCGCGGACCTTCGCGACGTCCTGCTCGGAGATCGGCGGTGCGTGGTTGCCGAAGCTCGAGCGGGCGTGGGTGAGGACGCCCGCGATCTCGCGGTCGGAGAGCTGGTCCTTGAACGTCGGCATCATGCCGTTGTACGTCGCGCCCTCGACGACGATCGGGCCCGTGATGCCCTGCAGCACGATGCGGATCGGCGTCTCGCGATCGCCGAGCAGCCATGGTGAGGCCTTGAGCGGAGGGAAGGCGTTCGGGACGCCGAGGCCCGTGGGCTGGTGACAGGCGGCGCAGATCTTCTGGTAGGTCGCCTCGCCGGTGACGACGGCCGTCGCGCTGGGCTGCGGGCTGCGTCGATCGCCCTCGGATGGGGTATCGGTGCTGCGGTGGAGCACGAGATAGGTGAGCGCGATCATCGCCACCGTCGCGAAGAACAGCACGAACGGGATCGGCAGCCCGTTCGCGGCCTCGTGGGGATCCGCGTTCTCGCGCGCGAGCTGCGCGGACAGCTTGCCGGTCATGGCGTCTCCTTGGGGAGCACATCGGAGGGATAGGTGTGGTCGAGGCCGGTCAGGTACGCGACGAGATCGAGCGCGTCCTGCGTCGCGACGACGACGTGTCCTGGGCTCGTCCACCGCTCGGCGCCCTTGACGATCACGTCGGTCGGGGCGGCGCTCGTCTTCTCGACGAACAGGAACGGGAACGACGGCATCAGGCTCTGCTTGACGACGGCGCGGGGCTGGTAGAGATGCGTGAGGTGCCAGTCGCGGCTCGACTGCCGTGCGCCGATGTTGAACAGGTCGGGGCCCGTTCGCATCGTGCCGAGCTGGTGCGGATAGTCGAACGCGTAGTCGCCCGCGGTCGGTGCGCGTCCCCAGCCACGGGTGTCGTCGGGAGCGAAGCTGCGGTCGCGAGGCTGCTGGCTGTGACAGTAGACGCAGCCGAGCGACACGTAGATCTTGCGGCCGCGGGCCTGGGCCTGGGTGTACGGGACGAGCTTGCTCTCGGGGCGGACCGTGTAGAGCTGCGCGTACGGCGTGACGACGACGAGCATCGTCGTGACGAGCAGGACGCCCGCGCCGCCGAAGATGAAGATGCTGACCTTGTTCACGGTGCCACCTCCGCGACCGAGGTCGCGGCCTCGCTCCACGGTGCAGCCACGCGCACCGGCCCGCGTTTCGCGATCATGACGTAGACGTGGGACGCGAACGCGAGGTGCCCGACGGTCATCAGCGTGCCGCCGATGGTGCGCGCGTGCAGCCACGGGATCGTCACCTGCACCGATTCGAGAAAGCCGCGGTGCGGATCGACCATGGCGAGGCCCTGCAGGACGCCACCGATCGACAGGCCGACGACGTACACGACGATGCCGACGAACGACGCCCAGAAGTGGACGCGGATGAGGTTCGGGTACGGCCACTCTCGCTCGATCAGGCGCGGCAGCAGGAAGTAGATCGCGCCGAACAGCTCGAACGACACGAAGCCGTAGACGCCCATGTGCGCGTGCGCGACCGTGAAGTGCGTGAAGTGCGTGATGCGGTTGACCGCGCGCAGCGCCTCGATCGAGCCCTCGACGGACGTGAGCGTGTACATCATCGCGCCCAGGACGACGAAGCGCAGCGTCGGCGAGTAGCGGAGCGTGCGGAAGCGTCCGATCATCGTCGAGTGGTGGTTGATCGCCACCGAGATGACGGGCACCACCATCATGATGCTGTGGACGATCGCGAGCGTGACGAGCCACGTCGGCACCGGGCCGCCGATCAGGTGGTGCGTGCCGACCTGGCTGTAGAACAGCGCGAGGCTCCAGAACCCGACCATCGACAGCGCGTACGAGTGGATCGGCCGGCCGAGGACCTTGGGGATGAAGTAGTACGCGCACGCGAGGCCCATCGGGGTGAGCCAGAGGCCGAGGACGTTGTGGGCGAACCACCAGTTCACCGTCGCGTGCTCGACACCGAAGTGGACGTACGGAACGTTCGCGACGACGAACAGGATCGGAAACCACAGGAACGCGGCGCCGAGGTACCAGCTCGACACGTAGGTGTGCGGCACCTTCGAGGTGACGAGCGTCGCGATGATCGGCACGCCGGCCATGGCGCCGCCGATCACGAACAGGATGTCGATCTGCCACGGGAACTCGAGCCACTCGAGACCGTCGGTCCAGCCGGCCGCGAGCGCGATGACTCCGAGGACCAGGCCCACGTTCCAGATGCGAAAGCCCCACACCGCGACGCGTGCGTGGACGAGCGGCCGCTTCGCGAGGCGCGGGATCATCCACAGGGCGACCGCGATCGCGGCCATCGAGCCCCAGCCGTAGATGACGAGGTTCAGGTGGATCGGCCGGATGCGGCCGAACGTCAGCGGCGCCGACGACGACAGCCAGTCGGGGAACGTCAGCTTGAGCGACGCCGTGAGGCCGAACAGCGATCCGACGACGAGCCACACGATCGCCCAGCGCAGGAACGCGAGCACCGGCTCGCGCGACGACGTATCGGCGATGTGCCGGGCCTCGATGTCCTCGGGGGAGCGAAGCCCGGGCGTGACCGCTTGCTCGCCGTTGCGGTCGGCCGCGCGCGCGAGGGCCGCGGACTGCACCGCGCTCGCGGAGGCGGGCTCCTCGATCTGTCCCTCCTCGCCCGCGTCGAAGATCACGCGCGCGCCTTCCGTCCCCCAGTGGATGCGGCGCCGCATGATCGCGACGACCAGGACGGCGAGCCCGACGAGGCCACCGACGAACGTCAGAAGTACGAGCCCGAAGACTGCCCCGTTCATGAGCGCTCCCGATGGCAATTGCAGGGCCAGGCGGAAGCGGCCCCGCGGCGCCCGGATCCTGCGTCGAGCTGCCACACCTGGCAGTTTCCGGTTGCCAGAACTGCCGTTTCTGGCACACACGGCGGGCATGCTGTTGCAGGTCCGCAAGCGACCGCCGCCGGTGACGCCCGAGTTGCTCGCGATGCTCGAAGGCGTCTCCGAGCCGGCGATCCTGCTCGCGGTCGATCACAAGATCCTGGCCGCGAACGCGGCGTATCGCGCGAAGTACGGCGACCTCCAGCGGGCCGGTAGCTCGTGCTACGCGGCGTCGCACGACTTCGATTCGCCGTGTGACAAGAACGGGCAGTCCTGCCCGCTGAGCGCGACGATCGAGTCCGGTCGCCGGCAGCGCGTGTTCCACATCCATCATGGCGCGGCCGGACCTCGCTACGTCGACGTCGAGCTCGAGCCGATCCTTGGTATCGACGGCAAGATCGCGTACTTCCTCGAGCGCATCCACGAGGTCGTCGAGGCGCGCCACGGAATGAGCACGGCGTTCGTCGGTCGCGCGCCGAGCTTTCTGCGCGCGCTCGGTCTGCTCCAGCGCGCCGCACCGAGCGAGGTGCCGGTCCTGGTCCTCGGCGAGTCCGGCACCGGCAAGGAGCTCGCCGCACGCGCGCTTCACCAGATGAGCGAGCGACGCGAGCGTCCGTTCATGCCCGTCGAGTGCAGCGGCCTGTCGGAGCACCTGTTCGAGTCCGAGCTGTTCGGCTACGAGCAAGGCGCGTTCACGGGCGCGAACAAGACGAAGAACGGCCTGGTCGATGCGACCGCGGGCGGCACGCTGTTTCTCGACGAGATCGGCGACGTCCCGCTCGCGTTCCAGGTGAAGCTGCTGCGGCTCCTCGAGTCCGGCATGTTCCGTCGCGTCGGTAGCACCGAGCCGCGGCGTGCCGACTTCCGCCTCGTGTGCGCGACGCACCGCGATCTGGGCGCGATGGTGCGCGCGGGGACGTTCCGGCAGGACCTCTACTACCGCATCAACGCCTACCCGGTCGCGATGCCGCCGCTTCGCGAACGGCGCGGCGACATCCCGCTGCTGTGCGACGCATTCCTCGCGCAGCGTCACCCGGGCAAGCACATCGCGGCCGCGGCACTCGAGCGGCTCGTTCGCCACGACTGGCCAGGCAACGTGCGCGAGCTGCGCAACGTCGTCGAGCGAATGGCGCTGCTCGCCGACGACGACGAGCTGCGTCTGGACCACCTGGCGGCCGACATCGACGGCGAGTGGCAGGCGCCGAAGCCGCCCGCGAGCGCGCCCTCGGATGCGTTCGAGGTCGCCGAGATCGCGCCGCTCGATCAGGTCGAGGCGCTATATCTGCGCTGGGCCGCGGCGCGAACGCGCGATCGCGCAACTCTCGCGCAGGCACTCGGGCTGTCGGAACGAACGCTCTATCGCAAGCTCGACGAGGCGCGACGCCTCGCGGTCCAGGCCGACTCGGTGGCCACCGCCGGCGCGACTGGCGCTCGCTCCGTCGGACGCCGTGCCTGAGTGTGGGAGATCAGAGCGACCCTTCCGCGGCGAGTCCCGGGTGCCAGCGCGGCTCCCACACCAGGTTCGTGAGCACCTTCTTGACGCCGGGCAGCTCGCCGAGGGCGGCGAGGATGCCATCGGTGATGATCCGCTCCATCGGACACCCGCGCGTCGTCAGCGTGAACGTGACGTCGACGAGGCCGTCCTCGATCTCGACGTCGTAGACGAGCCCGAGCGTCACGATGTCCAGGCCGATCTCCGGATCGACCACCTGACGGAGGGCCTCGTAGATCGGCTCGGTCGTGGCCAGTGGTGAATCGCTCATGTTGTCGCCTCCAGAGCGCAGCACACGCGGTGCCAACCGACGGGCCGTGCGTCTGACGCGCTGCTCGCGGTCGGCCATGCCATCTCTGGCAGTCCTGCCACGCTCGACCTGTCAGGAATGACACCCGACCCCCGTCGAAGGCCGCCGGCCGCGTCGCGAAGGCGGTGGCGCGAGTCTGGCATCTCGCCGGTTCGAGACATCGCCATGTCCACCGAACGTCCCACGATCACGATCACCGACGTCGCCCAGAAGGTCCTCTGCAAGGTCCAGCAGGATGCGGCTCCCACCGACGTGCTCCGGCTGACCATCGACGCCGCATTCGAGAGCGATCTGTACTTCGATCAGCCGGCTCCCGACGACCTCGCCGTCGAATCGAACGGCTACACGGTCGTGATGGATGCGCGCACGGCGCGGCGCGCGAACGGCCTGACGATCGACTACATCGAGAACGCCGCCGGCGCCGGGTTCAAGATCCTCAACCCGAACAAGACGACTCCGGTCGAGGGCATTCGTCCCGCGGACGTGCAGCGCTTGCTGAAGAAGCGCGGAAAGTGCGTGCTCGTCGACGTTCGGACCGCGGCGGAACGCGCCCTCGCCAGGATCGACGGCGCCCGCGTGCTCGATGCAGCGTGCGAAGCCGAGCTCGAGGCGATGCCGAAGAAGACGAAGCTCATCTTCATGTCGCACCACAGCACCCGCGCCCGCGCCGTGGCGCAGCGATTCCTGGCGCGCGGCTTCACCGACGTCCTCTACGTCGTCGGCGGCATCGACGCGTGGTCGACGATGGACCCGAGCGTCCCACGCTACGGTCGCGTCGCGGCGTGAGGAGGAGCGGCCTGGTATCGTTTCGCCCATGCAGCCCTCGTATGCCAGCGGCACGAGCACGCATCCCCTGCTTGGCGAGACGATCGGTGACAACCTGCGGCGGACCGTCGAGCGCTTCGGGGACCGGGAGGCGCTCGTCGTGCGGTCGCAGCGGTATCGCGCGACGTACGCGCAGCTGTGGGAGCAGGTCAGCGGCGTCGCGCGCGGGCTGATCGCGATGGGGGTCGGCATTGGCGACCGCGTCGGGATCTGGGCGCCGAACCGGTTCGAGTGGGTCGTGCTGCAGTACGCGACCGCGCGCATCGGCGCGATCCTGGTGAACATCAACCCCGCGTACAAGGCGGCCGAGCTGCAGTACGCACTCGCGCAGTCGGGGACGAGCGTGCTCGTGCTGTCGCGCGCGTTCCGGACGACGGACTACGTCGCGATGCTCGCGAGCGTGCGCGACCGGCTGCCGATGCTGCGCGCGACGATCGTGATCGAGGATCAGTGGGACGAGCTGCTGGAGGCCGGCGCCGGCGTGACGGTGGCGGAGCTCGAGGCGCGCGAGGCCGGGTTGCAGTTCGACGACCCGATCAACATCCAGTACACGTCGGGCACGACCGGGTTCCCGAAGGGCGCGACGCTCTCGCATCACAACGTGCTGAACAACGCGTTCATGATCGCGGAGATCCTCGCGTATACGGAGCGCGATCGCGTGTGCGTGCCGGTGCCGTTCTATCACTGCTTCGGGATGGTGATCGGCAACCTCGCGTGCACGTCGCACGGGTCGACGATCGTGGTGCCCGGCGAGGCGTTCGATGCGGAGCTGGTGCTCGCGGCGGTCGCGGAGGAGAAGTGCACGTCGCTGTACGGCGTGCCGATGATGTTCATCGCGGAGCTCGAGCATCCGCGGTTCGCGGAGTTCGATCTGTCGTCGCTGCGGACGGGCGTGATGGCCGGGTCGTCGTGTCCCGTCGAGACGATGAAGGCCGTGCAGTCGAAGATGAACATGCGTGAGGTCACGATCTGCTACGGGATGACGGAGACGTCGCCCGTATCGGTGCAGTCGGCGCTCGACGATCCGCTGGAGAAGCGCGTCAGTACCGTCGGGCGCGTGCACCCGCACACGGAGATCAAGCTGATCGAGCCGGTGACCGGGCGCGTCGTGTCGCGCGGCGAGCGCGGAGAGCTGTGCACGCGCGGGTACAGCGTGATGCTCGGCTACTGGGAGAATCCCGAAGCGACGCGCGCGGCGATCGATGTGGCGGGGTGGATGCACACCGGCGACCTCGCGATCATGGACGAGCTCGGCTACGTCAACGTCGTCGGGCGCATCAAGGACATGATCGTGCGCGGCGGCGAGAAGATCTATCCGCGCGAGGTCGAGGAGTACCTGTCGACGCATCCGAAGGTCGCCGAGGTCCAGGTGATCGGGGTGCCGAGCGCGAAGTACGTCGAGGAGGTGATGGCGTGGGTGCGGCCCGCGCCGGGTACGACGCTCGATCCGGAAGAGCTGGCGGCGTTCTGTCAGGGCAAGATCGCCACGTTCAAGATCCCGAAGTACTGGAAGATCGTCGACAGCTTTCCGTCGACGGTGACCGGCAAGGTGCAGAAGTTCCGCATGCGCGAGCAGGCGATCGCCGAGCTCGGACTGGCGGAGCTGGTCACGGCGTAGGCCGCGCGAGGTCGCGCGAGGCCTCGGCGGGCTTCCACGCCGGTCCGTGCCATACGATGCCGAGGCGGTCGGCCCAGCGCGGCTGGGCGCGCACCTCGCGCGCGATCGCGGCGTACTCGTGGAAGGCGATCACGAACGGGTTGAAGCTCGTGATGTTCTTGGTCAGGCCGTAGCGGACGCGCGCGCGCTCGGGCTCGAACGTGCGGAACAGGCGATCCCAGAGGATGAAGATGCCGCCGTAGTTCTTGTCGAGGTACTCGGGGTTCGCGCCGTGGTGGACGCGATGGTGCGACGGCGTGTTCAGCACCGCCTCGAACCAGCGCGGCATGCGATCGATCGTCTCGGTGTGGACCCAGTACTGATAGATCAGGTTGATGCCGGCGGAGACCATGATCATCCACGGCGCGACGCCGAGCAGCGCCAGCGGCGGGAAGAAGACGAGCGACGAGAACGGCGTCCACGGCTGGCGCAGCGCTGTCGACAGGTTGAAGTGCTGGCTGGAGTGGTGGTTGACGTGGCTCGCCCACAGCAGCCGGCACTCGTGACCGACGCGATGGTCCCAGTAGTACGCGAAGTCCCAGCCGACGATCGCGACGGCCCACCCGAGGATGCCTGTGCCGAGATCGAGCAGGCGGTGCGGCCAGAGCCACGTCGCGAGCGTGAACACGCCGAGGTTGATCGCGGTGACCGTGACGAGCGAGCCGATGCCCATCGCGAGGCTTGCGCGCGTGTCGCGCTTCTCGTAGCCGACGACATCGCGACCGCGCCAGCGCCGCAGCACGACCGCCTCGAGCACGAGCGTCACGAGGAACAGCGGGACGGCGTAGAGGGTTGGCTCGGGGTAGTCGAGCATGCGCGTCTCGTCCACTGTAGCGCACCTGGACGCGAGCACGTGAAGACGGTCGCGTTAGCCCCATCACGAACCGCGCTCGGTATGACGATGAACGCATTTCCTTCGTTTGCCTCGCGACGATCTTGGACTCTAATGGTGCGAGATGTCCGAAATGCGGGGACCGGTCGAGGCTCGACCGTGGGGCGCCGTGCTGGCCGAGCTCGCGCTGTCGCGAGGTAGCGCACAGGTGACGGTGCGCGCGGAGACCGGTGCCGTGCACGCGATCGCGTTCGCGCGCGGCGCGATCGTCGGTGCGACGTCGCCGGTCGCGGCGGACACTGCCGCTCGCGTCGCCGTGACCAGCCGGATCGCGACCCGCGCGCAGGTCGAGGCGTTCGCGAAGTCGCGCCGCGGGACCGGCGATGACCTCGATGCGCTGATCGCTGCGCTCCGGCTCGGCGGCGTCCTCGCGCAGGAGCTCCGGCAGCGCGTGCTGCTGCAGCGCGCGGCGCGCACGTTCGCGATCGAGCGCGGCGAGTACGTGATCGAGCAGAGGATCTCGATCCCGGTGATGACCGGTGCCGACGTCGATGTACGCGCGGTCGTCTATCACGGCGCGCGCATGCTGCTGCACGGCGACCGGCTCGCGAGGGAACTGCGCGAGCTCGGCTCGCGGTTCGTGCTGACCGCGACGACGCCGGAGGTCGCGCGCTACGGCTTCGGCGACGACGAGCGAGCCGTGCTCGAGCTGCTGCGCGAGGGCGCGAGCATCGCGGAGCTCGAGGCGCGGCGGCGCGATCTCGATCCGCGCATGGTGCAGGCGGTCGTGTATGCGCTCGCGACGTGCAAGGCGATGGCGCCCGCGAAGGCGCCCCCGCCGAGCACCGAGGAGGTCGCGTGCGTGCCGATGCTGATCCGCGTCGACCCGGTCGTCGAGCGGCCGGTCGCCATCGAGCCACCGACGAGCGAGCCGCCCGCGCTGCCACCACCGCCGCTCGCGCCACGGCCGCCTGTCGTCGCGGCACACACGATCCCGCGCGATAGGCTGGCACGCTCGCGCCGCGAGCTCGCGCGCGGCACGCGGAAGTGGACGGAGCCGTTCATCGAGGCGCGCCCGACGACGATGAGGCCGAACGCGCTCTCGGCACACGAGCTGCGCGCGCTGATCGCGGCGGGCAGCGAGATGCTCGAGCAGGGCGCCGATCACTTCACGAGCCTCGGCGTGCCGATCGGCGCTTCGGTCGAGGACGTCCGCGCGGCGTACGTCGAGCTCGCGCGCAACCTCAAGCCCGAGCGGCTCGCCGAGCTGCACATCCGCGACCAGGAGTTCCACGCGCGTGCGCTGCTCGCGCAGATCACGATCGCGTACACGGTGCTGACCGACCCGGCGCGGCGCGCCGAGTACATCACCGAGCTGCGCCGCTCGCGAGGAGCCGCGGCGATCGACTTCGTGCGCCTCGCCACCGAGGCGTACGAGCGCGGAGAACGTGCGCTGCGTGCCGACGAGCCCGACATCGCCGTCGCCGAGCTGCGCACCGCGTGCGAGCTCGCGCCCGACAACATCGACTACCTCGCCTTGCTCGCGAGGGCCGAGTTCAGCGCTCGCGCAGTGAAGCGCGACTAGCCCTGCCCGGGGATACGGTAGGCGAGCGCGACGAGGCGTTGCAGGCGGGCCGGGTCCGTCGCCGACGTCTTGCACATGAAGCCACTCTTGTGTGCGAAGTGGACGTCGGGCTCGCCCTCGACGCGCGAGAAGTCGAGCGACGGGTGGTCTTCGTAGCGGCCGATGCCGTAGCCGTCGCCGCGGCGATCGGGGTAGATGATGGCCGCGATCGTCGTGTCGAGCTGCTTGGCGCGAATGTAGCTGCCGAGCATCGCGCTCGGCTCGTCGGGGAGGTGGTCGGTGCGCGGGAGGTAGAGGGCGTCGAGGGGCGCGGCGCCGCACGCGATGCTCCAGCGCTGGACGTGGCGCTCGATGAAGTCGAGGCGCTCGCGCGCGACGCGGAGGTACTCGAGGAGGTCTTCGCCCACCATCTTCATGAACGCGTAGAGCGGGTCCGTGGGCTCGATGCGCGCGGACTTGCTGAAGCGGCGGAGGAGCGTCATGTCGATCGGCGAGTTGAGCTGCGAGATCGCGCGGCGGGGGACGCCGAGCCAGTCGCCGGTCTTCTTGGGGCCGCGCGAGTCGAAGTACTCGGCGGTCTCGAGCCAGTCGCAGAACTGGCGGGCATCCTCGTAGAGGTCGAGGTGCGCGAGGACGAGGCTGAGCGCGCAGGTCGGTGGGTGCTCGCGCGGAAAGTGGTGGTGATCGAAGTTCGCGCGGGCGGGATCGTGGATGCCGCCGATATCGATGACGGCGATGTTCGGATCGTCGAGGTCGGCCGCGGTCGGGTCGCGGCGCTCGATCGGACAGTTGTGGAGTGCGGCGAGGACGCAGGCGGCGAGGAGGTCGTCTTTGTGGGCGCCGCCGGGATGAGTGACGATCGTGTGCACGGTCCCGCACCATAGCCGGCGCGGGCGGTGCGGCCTAGTTGATGCTGATGCCGAGGCGCTTGAGGCGCGCTTCGAGGACGCGGACCTCGGCGGAGGCGTCGCGGTGGTTCGGTTGCGCGTCGAGGACGGCGTGGAAGTGGCGCAGCGCCTCCTTGTCGCGGCCGAGCATGCGCTCGACGCGGCCGAGGTAGAACTGGGCGACTTCCGGGCGCTGGGACTTGTAGACGGCCCTCTCGAGCAGCTTGCGCGCTTCGGGGGCGACGGCCGACTTGTCCTCGGCGGCGCAGAAGAGAGCCCAGCCAAGGAGCGCGTTGTAGTCGACGTTGTTCGGGACGAGCTCGACGGCCTTCTTGAGATCGAGGACCGCGACCTCGGGCTTGTTGGCCGCGAGCGCGCGGCTCGCGCGTTCGGCAGCCTCGGCCGCGAGCTCGGGATTGGTCTTCGTCTGCTCGGGAGGCGGGAGGACGTCGACGGTGCCGCGCGCGAATGCGACGTGTGTGGGCGCGTTGCTCGGGCGGCGGCCGCGCGGGCTCGCGGTGCGCGGCATGACCGGCGGGCTCGGCACGCGGATGCGCGCGGCGGGCGGATCCGCGGGGGCGGCGGGCGCGCGCGCGAGGGTGGCGGTCTGGGTGCGGGGGAGCGCGGTGGTCGGGGTCGGGGCGCGCGAGGTGTGCGGCGGGGCCGTGACCTGGAGCGCGCCGCACGCGACGAGCGCGTAGATCGCGGCGAGCATCGTGCGCGGATCGATGTCGCGGTGGCGCGCTTCGAGGTCCGCGATCGTCACGCCTTCGCGCAGGGCGGTGAGGAGCGGCCATTCGCCGTCGCAGAAGCCGAACTTGGCGAGATCGGCGGTGACGTCCTGCTGGAGGACGAAGAAGCTGCCGCCGAGCGCGCGGAGCTCGTTCGCGAGGCGCGTGTCGGAGACGTGCATGCGAACGCCGTAGTAGACGACCGCGCGGAAGTCGACGGTGCAGTGGTGCGTGGGGAGCGTGGTCGTGTCCTCGAGGACGAACTCGCCGTGCTCGGGTGCGAACGTGCGCGCGGCGCGACGCGTGACGACCTCGCCGCGGAGCTTCTCGACCTGCGCGGGAGAGAGGTTCGCGACCTGGCCGAGCAGGTCGACCTCGTCGGTGCCCGGGTTCGCGGTCATGCGGCGGCTCAGCTCGTTGACGAGCGAGGGCGTGATGAGATGGCTGGTGAGCGCGACGCGAATGACGCCGTCGGCCGTCATCGGCGAGCGCGCGGCCACGATCGCGCCGCGCTCGAACGCGATCACGTACTGCTTGTTGTCGGAGACGAGCGTGATCTCGCCGGTGACGCCGCGACGAGCGACCTGGGCGAGCGTCAGCGCCCACGGCCGGTCTGTCACGTTTCCTCGCGCGAGCTGCACGGTCCCAGCATGCGCAATCGAACGGACCGGTACAACGATCGAGAAGATCGTGAGTGAGCTAACGCATTCGCGTTCGGTGATCTCGATTCACTGCGCGGCGGTCAGGACTCGGGGGCGAGGGTCGGCGCCTCGGCGTCGACGGGGACGCGCGGCAGCGGCGCGGGCGCGACGAGCGTGCGGGCGGACGCGAGGGAGGTCGATGCGAGGGCGGCGACCAGCGCGTCGCCACCGCCGAGGCGCGTGGCGGGATCGGAGGCCATCGCACTCGCGAGGATGTTTGCGAGCTCGAGCGGTAGATCCGTGATCAGCGGCTCGTGCGGGAGGCGGCCGCTCGCAGCGAAGCGGAGCGTCGCAGCGAGGGACCAGATGTCGCTGGCGCTGGTCGCGATCGCGCCGAGCGCGGTCTCGGGAGCCATGAATGCGGGCGTGCCGACGAGCGCGCCGGTGCGCGTGAGGCCCTCGTCGCCTTCGATGCGCGCGACGCCGAAGTCGAGGACCTTGAGCTCGGGAATGTTGTTGCGGCGGATGACGAAGAGGTTGGCGGGCTTGATGTCGCGATGGACGATGCCGGCGGCGTGTGCGGCGGCGAGCGCACGTGCGGCCTGGAGGCCGAGGTGCACGACGGTGCGCGGGGGCAGTGGACCGGCGGTCTTCACGAGCGTCGCGAGGTCGGCGCCGTCGAGCAACTCCATCGCGTAGTACCAGATGCCGTCATCGGTGGCGCCCCAGTCGAGGATGCGCACGACGTTCGGGTGCTCGAGGCGAGCGGTGGTCTCGATCTCGCGCTCGAAGCGATCGATCGCGGCGCGCATGTCGCGCGGCTCGGTGCCGTGCGCGTGGTGGATGAGGATCTTGAGCGCGACGTCGCGACGGGTCGCGCGATCGTGCGCGTGCCAGACCTCGCCCATGCCGCCGCGCCCGAGGCGGCGCAGCAGGCGATAGCGCCCGACGCTGCCGCTCTCGACGAGCCGCTGGCGCAGCATCCAGATGCCGTGGCTCGCCCAGGTCGTGATCGTGCCCGCGCTGAACAGCACCAGGACCTCGAGGATGAAGAGGTGGCGGAGGTGCGTGGTCGCGAGCTGTGCGCGCAGCTCGGGAGAGAACGCGTAGCCGATGGCGATGCCGAGCGGGAACATCCAGGTCGTGACCGTCGAGAGGATGAAGCCGCGCCGCCAGGGCATCGTGACGGCGGCGGCCTGGCAGATCAGGACGATGTAGACGCCACCGATGTACGGCGACGTCACTCCGCCGAGCGTGGCCGCGAGGATCGACTGTGCGAGCGCGCAGATCGGGAAGGTCGCGACGATCAGCGCGCGCGTCGAGTGAGGCGTGTCGAGGCCGCCGTGGAAGAGGCGCCAGGCGAGCGTGGCGAGGAACGCGAGCGACGCGGCGCGGGTCGTGATGATCAGCCAGAGTGGACCGCCGCCGAGGATCGCGTAGGTCGCGAGATCGAAGCCGATGCCGATCGTCCAGACGCCCCACGCGGCGAGCAGCACCGCGCGCACGCGCATGATCTCGGCGGCGAGGGCGTGACGCTCGATGCGCTCGCGGGCCGTCGACGGCGTGCTCGGCCCCGGCTGCGTATCACCCACGGTCGCCACCGCCATGCGGCGCAGTGTACAGCGTCAGCCGGTACGCCAGCGTCGCGGCGAGGCGAGCAACGCCTGCACGCGCTGGGCGTCAGGCGCGCAAGCGATTACGAACGCCGACCTGAAACAGCACGATGATCGTTCCGAACGTGAAATCCGCGACCGTCGCCGGCACCGCAAGCATTCTGCGCAACATAAAAACAGCGTACGGGTCGCACGTTTCGCCCACGTTTCGCCAGGGAAAAACGATCGTGACGGCGCGATGGCCGCGATTATCCCGCGCTCGCCGGCGGACAGCGTGGGCTCGGTTGGCCCGGGCTCGCCGGCGGATAGCGTGGGCTCGGTTGCCCCGGGCTCGGTTGCCCCGGGCTCGCCGGCGGATAGCGTGGGCTCGGTTGCCCCGGGCTCGCCGGCGGATAGCGGCCGCTCGTCAGTCGCTCGGGCTCGTCGGGGCTGCGCTGAGGCCATCGCCGTGAACGCCGAAGCCGCCGCCGGTGCCTTTGTTTACCGGCCATTGCGCGAGCGCGCCAGTCAGGCACGCGATCGGCGTCACTCCCGTCGTGCTGGAGCAGTCTGCCCCGAGATCCACGGGCTTGCCGGCGAGCGTGCGGAACTTCGCCCGGTTGGCGACGACATCCAGGTCGACCGCCGTGCCGAACGACGCGTACCAGTCCGCGACATCGGCGTCGAGCGAGGCGGAGGACAGCCCGCCGATGCCCCACTTCGGCGCGGTGTAACAGATCGTGCCGTTCGCGATCGTCCCGCCCGACGCGAGATCGGGCACGCCGTTGACGTACAGCTGGACCTTGTTCGCGGCGAGGTCCCACGACGCGAGCACGTGGATCCAGCCGGAGCTCGTCGTATACGGGTGAGCCGACTGGACGTCGAGGAGCAGCCCGCCACCGCAGGCGTTGAGCTGGAACTGCAGCTTGTTGTTCGCGTTGCGGATGATGCCGCCCGACGCGATCACCTGCGCCGCCGCGATCATCTGCGCGGAGCCATCGCCGCCGTTGAAGTGCAGCCAGACAGAGAACGTCCCCTGCCCCGACGTCGTCGAGCCGGCGAGCATGCCCGTCGTGAGGAAGTCGCCGCCGGCCGGATCGAAGCGGACCGCCGTCGCGTGATAGCCCGCGGGCGCCGTGTCCGCGTGCGGTGCGTCGGTGTTCGTCGGCGCGTCGCCCGAGGCAGCATCCGAAACGCGAGACGGCGCCTCGAGGCCGAAGATCGCCGTGCACCCGGCAAGGCCGACGATCGCCGTGCACCCGGCAAGGCGCACGAGTGCGGCGCACCTGGCAAGCCGCAGGAGCGCGGCGCACCTGATGAGCGCTGCGAGTGGCAGCAGCCGGGTCGCCGTCCGCACGGGCTCCATCATCGCCTCCAGTATACACGATGTATACCAGGCATAAGCGAGCGGACTTTCGTGCGCGGACTGGGGACGGCGGTCCCCGCGCCCGGCACGTCTTCGCGCATCATGGCGCCCGCGGCATCGGCGTGACGCCCTCGCCGCTGCCGGCGAACCCCGCGGTCACGATGCGATTCATGACCCTGCGTGCCCGATCGATGACGGCCGGGTTGACGCGGCGGCCCTCGTCGCCTTCCGTGAGGATGTAGCGGGTCGTCGCCTCGAGCGCGAACAGCGTCGCGCGGAGCGCGAGCGGATCGACGACAGCGACCTCCGGAGCGGCACCGCGCAGCATATCGACCAGCGCGTCGTGAACTTCCATGCGGCGCTGATGAAGCGGCGACTCCTGGCGCGATGCCTCGCCACCCAGCACGAAGATCAGGCGGCCCATCATCGCCGCGTGCGTGATGAACACGTCGATGCACTTCGTGAAGGCATCGAGCGCACCGGTCGACGCGTCGATCGCGCGCTTCCAGCTGCCGACCAGCTGCGTCGTTCCGAAGACGTAGAGCGCGAGCGCGACGTCTTCCTTGCTATTGAAGAGGCGGTAGAACGTGCGGCGCGACACATTCGCGGCCTCGAGCAGGTCTTCGACGGACGTCTCGCGGATCCCCTTCGCCGCGAACACGCGCGCGCCGGCGGCCATCACCATCCCGCGCGCGACATCCTCGCCGAGCTGAGCGCCAGACTTCCGCGTCGGCTTGCCGGGCGACGCGCCTGACTCGCGCGCGGACTTGCCCGGCGAAGCACTCGAAGCACTCGCGCGCGCGGACTTGCCGGGCGAAGCACTCGAAGCACTCGCGCGCGCGGTCTTGCCCGGCGAAGCACCGGGCTTGCGCGTAGGCTTGCGCTGGGCCATCGCTCCATCATAGCCCGGGGACGCTTGCGGTAGAGCAGCGTCGAGGCGCGGGCGAGCGCGGTGGGGGCGCGGACTCCGATCCGGGACCAGCGCTGCCCACGGAAGGCCGCGGTGGGTGCAGGTAGACGAAGTGTTTACCATGCGATCCGAGTGGCAAGCGCTTGGTATACGTCGTGTATACATCGCGCCGCATGCGACGTGTTCTACCGGTCAGCGTGGTTGATGCATGGGTGCTCGGGGCGTGTGTGCTCGGGACGTGTGTGCTCGGCGCGTGCGTCGTGGGCGGGCCCGCCGACGACGGCGTGCAGCGTCCTCCAAAGACGCCGCAGCTGTCGACGAGTGCAAAGGTGCCGCGGTATGCGGCGATTCGGGACGCGGCGGCGGCTCGGGGCATCGGCAATGCGTACCTGCTCGCGGGGATCGCGAACGACGAGACCGGACTTGCGATGTGCTGGTCAGAAGCGACGTGGGCGTGTCAGGGGCCGTCATCGCCGGACTGTGGTGGAGGGCCGGTGATCGCCGGTGCGGCCGATGGGCCGTGCAGCGACGAGCAGGGCGGGCTCGGGATGTTCCAGTTCGACGCCGGCACGTACGCCGACACGATCGGGCGATATGGCGGTGACGTGCTGACGGTGGCGGGGCAGACATCGCACGCGATCGACTATGCGGTGTGGATGGTGAAGATGTCGGCGTACACGACGGACGCCGAGACCGACGACAAGGCGCGCGCATGGATCGATCGCTTCGATCCTGGCGACCCGGTGCTCGTCGATCAGTGGATCAGCACCGTCGTTCGCTACTACAACGGCTGTCAGCCGGGCTGGAGCTGCTGGAGTGCGCGCTACCGGACGTACTCCGACGGGTTTCGGCTCGCGATCGACGAGCCCGGCGGGCTCGCGTTCTGGACGGCCGGCACGCGCTGCGGCGGGTCGCCGCCCGTGATCGGCGAGATCGAGAAGAAGTATCTCGCCCTCGGCGGATGCGGGTCGCTGCTCGGCGCGCCGACGACCGGCGAGCAAGGCACACCGGATGGGGTCGGGCGATACAGCGTGTTCGAGCAGGGCTCGATCTACTGGACGCCCGCGCTCGGCGCGCACGAGGTCCACGGCCGGATCCGGGACGCGTGGGCACAGGCGGGATGGGAGGCCGGTGCGCTCGGCTATCCCGTCTCCGACGAGTACGCGGTGACGGGCGGCCGACGCTCGGACTTCGAGCACGGCTGGATCACCTGGGACGCAACGACGAACGAAACCAGCATCGGGAGCCAGCCATGAAAGCCACGACCGCGATGAAAGCCACGACCGCGATGAAAGCCACGACCGCGACGAGAGTCGTGAGCACGGTGTCGTTGATCGCGCTGGCCGCGTGCACGGCGGCGGCGTGCACGGCGGATGTTGCGGGCGAGCAAGCGAACTGGGATCCGGCCGGCGCGGGCACGGCCGGCGCGGGAGCGCCTGGCGGCGGTCCGGTCGGGTCGCACGCGGATCCCTGGCGGATCCTGAACGTGCGGTACGAGGCGCAGCGGACGGGATACTGGTGCGGGCCGACGGCGACGGACATCGTGCTGTCGGCGCGGATGCCGCCTCCGGGCCAGTCGGCGCTCGCCGCGCAGCTCGGGACGACGACGAACGGCACGGACTGGATCGGCCAGGTCACCGGCGTGCTGAACGACAACCTCGGCGCCGGGTGGTACGTGACGCGCGAGATGCCGGATGATCCGCCATCGGCGGGACAGCGCGATCAGCTGTGGGCGGATCTGACGCGCGCGATCGATGACGGGTTTCCGCTCGTCGCGAACATCGTCGCGCCGCCGAGCAACCATCCGCCCGGCTACCCGAACACGACCATCTATCACTACTTCGCCGTCATCGGATACAACCCGGTGACGCGCCAGGCGTACATCGCGGACCCGGCGGACTTCGGCGGTCACGAGGAGTACTGGCTGTCGTTCGATCAGCTGGCGTCGCTGATCCCGCCGAAGGGGTACACGGCGCTCGCGCCGTGCGCGCGCGAGGCGGTCGGTGGCGCGATCGCGGGCAAGTACGACGCGCTCGGCGGGTGCGCGTCGCTGCTCGGTGCGCCGATCACCGGCGAGCGCGGTGCGCCCGATGGCGTCGGGCGATACAGCGTGTTCGAGAAGGGCTCGATCTACTGGACGCCGAGCCTCGGCGCGCACGAGGTCCATGGTCGGATTCGCGATGCGTGGGCGGCGGCGGGCTGGGAAGCGGGCGCGCTCGGCTATCCGATCGGCGACGAGGTCGCGGATGGCGATGGCCGGCGCAGCGACTTCGAGCACGGCTCGATCCACTGGTCCGCCGCGACGGACACGACGAACATCGTCATGCAGTAAGCTCGCGGCGTGGAGTCGCTCGAGGTTCTTCGGTGTGTGAAGTGCGATGCGCCGCTCGTGCTTGCCGACAGCGAGACCATCACGTGTGCGAGCTGCGGCGCGGTGACCGCGGTGCCCGAGGCGTATCGCGAGCTGCACCGCGCGCGTCTCGCCGACGCGTCCGTCCGCGAGCGTGCGGAGCTCGCGTTGCGCACGCTCGACCAGCCGCCTTCGATGGTGACCAAGGTGCTCGCGCGCGTGTTCGACCAGAACATGTTCGTGTTCATGCTCCTGTACGGGACCCCGATCACGATCGGATCGATCCTGTTCTCGCTGAGCATGACCGACTGGATCGCGGCGCACTTCCACTACGCTTCGCCCGACGACGTGCCGTTCGCGTACATGCTCGTCTTCATCGTCGGAGCACTGTTCGCCTGGGCCTTCGTGCCGCGCGCGCTCGGCGTGTATGCGAATCGCCGGGTGACGGATCGCACGAAGCTGCTCGCTGCGCTCGCCGCGCATCCGCCGAAGGTGCCGGGTGCGGCGGCGACGTGTCGGATCTGCGGTGCACCGCTCGCGGTCGACAAGGATGCGATCGTCGCGGTGTGCTCGTACTGTCGCGCGCAGAACGCGGTGCACCTCGAGACGAAGGTCGCCGTCGAGACGCGCGCGGTGGCGGCAGCGGTCGGCCGCGAGATGCAGGATGCGTTGGAGCAGGATGCGAAGGCCCGCGCCGCGACGCGACGGCTGTTGTTCCGGGAGCTGCGGCGCTACACGCTGCGGACAGTGCTCCTCGGCGTCGGGTTCTACCTCGGGTCGATGGAGGATGCCGACCATCACTCGACGACGGTGGGCGTCATCGGCATCGTCGCGACGACGCTGCTGTTCATCTACTTCATCCTGTCATCGGGCATGCACCACGACGAGGACGCCGACGATCGACGCGCGGCCAACGACGTACCGAGCTGGGTCGGCTGGGTCGGACCGCTCGTGGCGATGATGGTGCTCTTCCACGTCTGCTGATGCCGAAAGCGCCGCGCCCCCGGGTCCACAGCGAAGTGGGCGGGGGCGTGACCTGAGTGCTCTTGGGGGCGCGAGGTTCGGGTGCGTTCGGACCGGAGCGTGCTGAGCCGGCGGCTTGGAGCCGGGGCGACGAGCTGTCGGTCGCGCGGGTCGCAGCGTGAACGCGCGCCTTGCGAGGCGGCTGTCTCTACGGATCGTCCCTGGCGTGCAACGCTGCCTCCTTCGGTAGCCCGGCTGACTCGAGGAGTCCCGTGGCTTTGCGCGGCCTCGCTCGCGCGAGGGTTGCCGTTTCGTGGCGCGGGGTCAAATGACGCGTTCCCGCTGGGAAGGGAGACTCGGCGCAACGCGGCGCCGACGGGCTAGCTAGGACCTGCCCGCTCGAGACTCGTGATCTTCACGCTCCTCCTTTCGGTGGTGCGAAGTTCCACTGATGAACGTAAATCAAGCGCGTGCTCGTTGTCACCAAGAATCGACGAGCGCCGTAACTCGCGATCGCGCTTGGCTGATTGAGTAGGATGCCGCGCGTGGCGACTGCGAGCGCTCCGGCGCAGGCGAAGATCGACGGGTATCCGTGTCCTCAATGTGGTGCGCCGACGGCGTTCAAGCCCGGCACGCACGACCTGTGGTGCGATCACTGCGATACGCGCGTCGCGATCCCGCGCAGCGACGTCGCGATCGTGACCTACGATCTGTTCGGCAAGACGGCGATCGCGGCGGTCGGCGCGGCGGAGATCACGGCGGGTGGACGCGAGGCCGTTTGCAAGAACTGCGGCGCGCGCTCGGTGATGACGAAGCAGGCGCAGCGGTGCGCGTTCTGCGACTCGCCGATGGTCGCGGAGGTCGAGAGCGACGCGCGGGCGATTCCACCGGGCGGCGTGCTCCCATTCGCGCTCGAGCGCGCGACGGCGGGCGATAAGTTCGCGGCGTGGATGAAGTCGCGCTGGTTCGCGCCGGGCGATCTGGTCGCGCGCGCGCGACGCGACGGGCTCGACGGCGTCTACCTGCCCTACTGGGCCTACGACGCGCAGACACACACCGTGTATACCGGCGAGCGCGGCGAGCACTATTACGAGACCGAGACGTATACCGAGAACGGCGAGACGAAGACGCGCGAGGTGCAGAAGACGCGCTGGTGGCCGGCATCGGGCGCGGTCGATGTGCCGTTCGAGGATCTGCTCGTGTGCGGCAGCCCGAGCTTGCCCGAGCCGATGATCCGCAAGCTCGAGCCGTGGGACCTGCCGAAGGTCCAGCCGTTCGACGGACGCTACCTCGCGGGGTTCGTGGCCGAGCGGTATCGCATCGATCAGAGCGAGGCGTTCAAGACGGCAGTCGAGCGGATGAACCCGGTGATCCGCGGCGCGATCAACCGCGACATCGGGGGCGACGAGCAGCGCATCCATTCGATGAACGTCGACTACAAGGCGGTCGGCTTTCGCCACGTGATGATGCCGCTATGGCTCACGGCCTTTCACTATCGCGATCGCGTGTTCCACGTGATGGTGAACGCGAGCACGGGCGAGGTGCAGGGCGAGCGGCCGTGGTCGGTCATGAAGATCACGTTGTTCGTGCTGATGATCGTGGCGATCATCGTCGCGATCGTCATCCTCGCGACGCACCACCACTAGCGCACGCCGGAGGCCGCGAGGTCCGCGAGGATCCGGTCGACGTGCGAGCCCCGCCAGTACAGCTGGTCGCATGCGGGGCAGCGGAAGAACGCGAGCCCGCGATCGCGCACGCCGGGCGGCAGGCGCTCGGCGATCGCCGCTTCGTCGACCGGCGCGACGGGCGTGTTGCAGAGCGTGCAGCGCGTGAACAGGCGCGAGGTGTCGAGCGCGTACGCGGCGAGGATCTCGGCGAGCTGGGCTTGCGGGCGCGTGGCGTGGACGAAGTGCGTGGCGACCGCGTGCGAGCGCGCGAGGGCGGCGTCGCGCGTGAGGAGGATGCGGCCGTCGGAGGCGGCGAGGCGCGTGACCTCGCTGTCGGCGAGATCGTGGACGGTGAGCGTGTCGTAGCCGAGCAGGCGAAGGCGCGCGGCGAGACGGCCGAGCATCTGGTCGGCGAGGAAGCGCGGCTCGCCGGATGCGCGCGGTGCGGCCGGGCCGGTGCGATCGATGCCGAGGAGCTCGTCGGTGAAGACGAAGCAGGTATCGCCGCGGAGCTCGACGCCGATCGTGACGGCGGGGTGATCGAGATCCGTCGGCGCGCCGGTGGTCGCGGCGATGGCGTCGGCGAGCGTGCGCGCGAGGTCGGGCGTGCGCTCGTCGGCCGGCGCGAGGCGGCGATCGCGGCGAACGCGCAGCGCGAACGGCGTCGTGGGTCCGAGGCGCGTCCGCGCGAGCGCGACGACGGCCGCGACGAGCTCGGCGCGCGTGGTGCGGGTGCACGGTGCGACGGAGAGCACGCCAGGCAGCGCAGCGAGATCGGCGGCGCGCGCGTCGGGCACGTCGACGATCAGGCGGCCGGGCGTGGTGTCGATCGATGCGGTCGGCCAACGCTCGGCGATCACGCGCGCGAGATCGCGGCGCAGCTTGCCGTGCCGGGCTTGCTGCTCGCGGCCGACCTCGACGCAGCGGATCAGGTACGTCGGCATGACGACCTCGCGGCGGCATCCGACGGCATGGAGAAAGCGTAGCGCTGCAACAAGTAAAGGGGCTTCAGCGGCTACTCGCCTAGCCACTGTGTACGCGGCGCATCCCAGGCGCACGCCAACCCCGCGACGCGTCGACGCAGATCGCTGGAACGAGTCATGCGTAGGAGACCGGGGCCATGCAGATGGACGAAGTCGCCCTGGGTGCCCTGCTCCCGCCGCCGCCGCCGATGCCCGCGGTCCGGCCTCTCGACGAGGTGTCCATCGAGATCGTCTTCGAGGATGACGACCTCGCGGACGCGGCGAAGACGATGCAGTTCGTCCGGTTCTCGGCGCCGTACGAGCGCATCGAGCTGTCGGAGGTCGCGCCGCTCCCGCAGCGCCGCGCGCGCCGCACGACGTTCGTGAAGACGGTCACGACGCTCGCGAAGGGCACGCCGAGCATGGGCGTGCCGAGCCTCCGGCCGACGGTCGAGATGCCGGCGGTCGTGGAAGCGAGCGACACGGTCGAGATGCCGGCCGTCGTGGAAGCGAGCGACACGGTCGAGATGCCGGCGTTCGTGGAGCCGCGCGCGGCGCTCGCGATGCGCGCGGTGACGCTGCAGATGCCGCTCGCTGCGCCGCCGAGCGCGACCGTGCCGTTCGAGCGCGTGTGGTTCGACGACGAGGAGCCGGAGAAGCTCGCGGCGCTCGAGGAGCCGGTGGCGGAGCCGAAGACGTCGTGGTGGTGGCTCGCGATCTCGCTGGCCGCGGGTGGTGTGGCCGTCGCGTGGATGGCGTCGCTCGCGTAGCGGTGGCCGTCGCGTGGATGGCGTCGCTCGCGTAGCGGTGGCCGTCGCGTGGATGGC
>CAYUNM010000025.1:0-14890 GCA_964446175.1 uncultured Kofleriaceae bacterium | reverse complement strand
GTGGCCGTCGCGTGGATGGCGTCGCTCGCGTAGCGGTGGCCGTCGCGTGGATGGCGTCGCTCGCGTAGCGGTGGCTAGGCGTGCTGCGCGTACAGGCGCGGCGCGAGCCCGCCCAGGGCGGCGGCGAGCTGGCGGGCGCGGTCGGCGGCTTCGGGGCGAAAGGCGATCCGCCAGGGGCGGCGCAGCGGGCGGCGCATGCGCTTGGCGACGAGCGACGGATCGAGATACGGCTGCGCGATCCACTCGGAGAGGACGGCGATGCCCATGCCGGCGCGCGCGGCATCGATGATCGCCTCGGTCAGCGGGAAGCGCAGGCGCTCGAGCGTCGGGACGCGCTTGCCGAAGACCTCGTGCGCGAACCAGCGCAGCTCCGGGTCGGGCGTGTTGGTCGACGAGATCAGCGGGTAGGCGCGGAGGTCGTCGGCGGTGAGTGACGGGCGCGCGGCGAGCGGGTGATCGGCGGCGACGACGAGGACGATCTCGTCGGCGAAGAGTGGGAGATCGCCGATCGGCGGGCGCACGCGGCTCGTCGTGAGGAGGGCGATGTCGAGCTCGCCCGCCTCGAGCGCGGCGACGGGCGCCTTCGTGTGCTCGAACCGCAGCTCGACCTCGAGGTTCGTGCGGCGCAGCTGCGCGATCGCGGACGGGAGCCAGCGGTAGGCCGTGTAGCACTCGCAGACGATGCGGACGCGCGCGAGCTGCGGGTCCGGCGACCGCGCGTGCTGCTCGAGCTCGACGAGCTGGGCGAGGAGCTTGCCGGCGCCCTCGATCAGCTGCGTGCCCGCGGGGGTGGGCGCGAGGCCCTTCGGCGTGCGGTCGAACAGCGTGACGCCGAGCTTGTCCTCGGCGGCGAGCAGGCCGCGGCTGACCGCGGACTGGGTCAGATGGAGCAGTGAAGCGGCGCGGATCGTGGTCTTCGCCTCGGCGAGCGCGAGCACGAGCTCGAGATCGCGGACGTCGAGGGCAGGCCTAGCTATGCGCGCCACGCATAGAGCGTACGACAACAATGCGTTGGATTGCTACGCGGAAGATCCGCAGCATGGGCGCATGAAGCTCTACTTCAACCCTCTCGCCTGTTCCCTCGCCGCCCGCATCGCGCTCTACGAGACCGGGCAGACCGCCGAGCTCGTCGAGGTCGACTCGAAGACGAAGCGCACGAGCGACGGCCGCGACTTTCGCAGCGTCAACCCGCTCGGGCTCGTGCCGACGCTCGAGCTCGACGACGGAAGCGTGCTCTCCGAGAACGCGGCCGTCCTCCAGCTGCTCGCGGGCCGGCCGAGCACGCCGAAGCTGCAGCAGTGGCTGTCGTTCATCGGGACCGAGCTGCACAAGCAGTTCGTGCCGCTGCTCGACAAGACCGCGCCGGCCGAGGTCAAGGCGTACGCCGAGAGCAAGGTGCGGTCGCGCCTCGCGCACGCGAACGCACACCTCGCGGAGCAGCCGTACTTGCTCGGCGACTTCAGCGTCGCGGATGGGTACCTGTTCGCCGTGCTGAACTGGACGGCCGTCGTGAGCGTGAAGCTCGCGGAGTTTCCGGCGCTCGCCGCGTTCCACGCGCGCATGCTGGGGCGGCCCGCGGTCGCGCGGGCGTTCGAGGAGGAGCGCGCGCTGTATCTCGAGGAGCTGAAGCGCGCGAGCTAGGGCGCCGGGCCTGCTTGTCTCGTGCGAATCCGGCGAAAGCCGGATGGTCGTGGCGACACGCTACGGGTTCATGCGCGCGCGTTGCGCGCAGCGCGCGGCGTCGTCGAGCACCTTGCCGGCGAGGTCCTTCGCGGGCTGCGGCGCGGTCGGCGGCAGCGTCGGCATGTTCGTCATCTTCGCGTCGAGCTTGTCGATGCAGACGGAGGTCCGGCACTCGCATGCGGCGTCGCGGATCGCGGCGAGCTTGGCGATGGCGTCGTCGGAGGCGGCGTCGCCGGTCTTCGTGACCTCGGTGCGCTGGTTGAAGTAGGCGTCGAGCGTGCGCTGGATGCGGGTGCGCAGCTCGGCGTCGATCGGCAGCGTGCAACCCGCGGAGCCGGCGGTGATGTCGCGCTCGAGGGCGAGCAGGAGACGCGCGCACATGATGTCGTAGGTGTGCGGGTCGGCGTCGCCGACCTTCGTCATCGTGTTGACGATGCCTTCGAGCGAGGTCTTCGCGGTGCGCAGGCCGGCCTCGTTGGCCGGGCAGGTCGCGCGGTCGAGCACGGCGAGCGATGCCTGGCAGACCTCGGCCGTCGCGTGCGTGACCTGCGGGGGCGTGGCGGGCGCGGGCGCGGGCGCGGAGCCGGTGGGCGCGGGTGTCGGCGAGGGCGACGACTTGCCCTGACAGGCGACGAGCGCGAGCACGAGCGCGAGAGACTTCATGGCGCGCGATGTTACGCTCGCGGCGCGTGCGCTTCGAGCTTCGCAAGACGGCGAGTGGATCGCGGGCGCGTGCGGGGAGGCTGACGACGCTGCGCGGCGAGGTCGCGACGCCCGTGTTCATGCCCGTCGGCACGCGCGGCACCGTGCGCACGCAGGCGCTCGAGCGGCTCGAGGCGATGGGCGCGCGCCTGATGCTCGCGAACACGTATCACCTGCTCGTGCGGCCGGGGCCGGAGCTGTTCGAGCGGTTCGGCAGCATCCATCGCTGGATCGGCTGGCCGGGGTCCGTGCTGACGGACTCGGGCGGGTTCCAGGTGTTCTCGCTCGGGTGCACGATCGACGAGGCGGGCGCGGCGTTCCGCACGTCGGCGACCGGGCCGCGCATCGCGCTGACGCCGGAACGCTCGATCGCGATGCAGCGCGCGATCGGGTCCGACATCATGATGGCGTTCGACCAGTGCATCGACGCGACGAGCCCGCTCGCGGCCGCACGCGACGCGATGGAGCGCACGCATCGCTGGGCGAGCCGGTCGCTGGCCGCGCGCGGTGACTCGCCGCAGGCGCTGTTCGGGATCGTGCAGGGCGCGTGCTTCGAGGAGCTGCGCCGCGAGAGCGCGCGCGTGCTGGCGGAGCTGCCGTTCGACGGCCTCGCGATCGGTGGGCTCGCCGTCGGCGAGACGCGCGCGCAGCGCGAGGACATCACGGCGCTCACGGCGGAGCTCTTGCCGCGCGACAAGCCGCGGTACCTGATGGGCGTCGGCACGCCGCTCGACATCCTCGAGGCGGTGCACCGCGGCGTCGACATGTTCGACTGCATCCTGCCGACGGCGTGGGCGCAGCACGGGCGCGCGTTCACGTCGCATGGGCGGATCGACCTGCGGCGCGGCGTGCACAAGCTCGCGGAGCAGCCGCTCGACTCGGCATGCGACTGCGAGGCGTGCACGCGACACTCGCGGTCGTTCCTGCATCACCTCGTGAAGGAAGCGGAGCCGCTCGGGTGGCAGCTGCTCGCGACTCACAACCTGCGCTTCTACCTGCGGCTGATGGAGGAGATCCGCGCCGCGATCGACGCCGACACGTTCGCCGCGTACCACGCGCGGCGGCGCGAGGAGCTCGCGCTCGACGACATCGAGAACCCGCCGAAGCGGCCCGCGCCGAAGAAGCCGGCGGTGCGCGGAGCGTTTGGCGTGCGGCTCGGCGATGGGTTCGCGAGCATCGAGCACCTCGCGTCGGGCGAGGTCATGCACTCGGTCGTGCGGCCGGATGACGAGGCGCACCGGGTGTACGTCGCGCAGTCGAAGCTGCTCGCGAGCGACCGGCCGCTCGTCGTGTGGGATGTCGGGCTCGGCGCCGCGCACAATGCGATGGCGCTCGTGCGCGCCGAGCTGCGTGCGCCGATCGAGCTCGTCAGCTTCGAGCGCGACCTCGATGCGCTGCGACTCGCCCTCGCGCACACAGGGCCGTTCGCGCACCTGCGCCATCCGGCGCCGCACGTGCTCGCGCAGAAGGGGCGGTTCGAGCGCGAGGGGCTCGTGTGGCGCCTCGTCGAGGGAGACTTCCTCGCGCGCTACAAGACCGAGCCGCAGCCCGACGTCATCTTCTGGGATCCGTTCTCGCAGAAGGTCGACGGCGAGCTGTGGACGCTCGCGACGTTCCGCGCGCTGTACGCGCACCTGCGCGGGCCGGTCGAGCTGTTCACGTACAGCGCGTCGACGGCGGTGCGCTCGTCGCTGCTCGCGGCGGGGTTTCGCGTCGCGCGCGGCGTGGCGACCGGGCCGAAGGACGAGACGACGATCGCGGTCAAGGGCGACGTCGAGCACGCGTGGCTCGGGCTCGACTGGCTCGAGCGGCGGGCCCGCTCGACGGCGCGCTTCGGCGCGGATGTGCCGGAGGGGCTCCACGCGGAGGTCGACGCGGCGGTCGAGAGCCACCCTCAGTTCGCGTCGATCTTGCGGCACTTCTCGTAGACGTACTCGCGCAGCATGCGCAGCTCGCGGGCGGCGGCGGAGTCGATCACGATGCCGGCGCTGCACCACAGGCGCGGCTGGCCGTTGTCGTGAATGCCGCCCATCGGGCGCAGGTGAGCGTGGGTGACGTGGCCGGTCGCCCAGACGATCTCGTCGATCTCGGGGATCTCGAGCTCGAGCTGGACCATGCGGCTGGCCTTTGCCGGATCGAACGGGCGCTCGAGCCGCACGCCGAGTGACGACAGATCGAGCAGCGCCGCGTGGCGCAGCTCCTTGTGCGTCACGACGCCACACAGTCCTTCGACGGGAATACGCGGACGCTGCCTCATGCCGAAATCGTACGGAGGGCTCTCGGCAGTGGGCAAGATCTCGGCGAAGCTGCGCGCATGCGCAGGCTCCTCGTGCTCGCGATCGCGGGTTTCGGCTGTTCGGGAAGTGCTCCTCACGCCGCCGCGCCGCCGCCCGCCGCGCCGCACGGGGTGCGGTTGCCGCCGCCGAGCACGCCCGTCGATCCGCCCCCGCCCGCGTTCCGGCTGCCGGGGGATGTCGTGCCGGTGCACTACCGGCTCGAGCAGACGATCGACCCCGAGCAGGATCACGTCGAAGGTGTGATCACGATCGACGCGAAGGTCGTGCAGCCGACGCGCGTCGTGTGGCTGAACGCGCGCGACATCGCGGTCGAGAAGGCGAGCGTAGGCGGGCACGCGGCGCGCGTGATCCCGGGCGGCGAGAACTTCGTCGGGCTCGCGCCGGGCGAGGAGCTGCCGCCGGGTCCGACGACGATCGAGGTCGCGTATCGGGCCGGCATCGACAAGGACAAGAGCCGCGGCATCTACAGCCAGCGCGAAGGCAAGGACGCGTACGTGTACACGTTCTTCGAGCCGATCGATGCGCGGCGCGCGTTCCCGTGCTTCGACGAGCCCGCCTACAAGGTGACGTGGACGCTGGTGTTCCACGTGCCGAAGGGCGATGTCGCGCGCGCCAACGCGCCGATCGCGCAGGAGGCCGACGAGCGCAACGGGATGAGGCGCGTGGAGATGAAGGACACGAAGCCGATCCCGAGCTACCTGGTCGCGTTCGTCGTCGGGCCGTTCGAGGTCGTCGACGGCGGCGTCATGGGGCGCGCGAAGACGCCGCTCGCGTTCATCGTGCCGAAGGGCCGCGCCGACGAGCTCCGGTACGCGAAGCAGATCACGCCGAAGGTCGTCGCCGCGCTCGAGGACTACTTCGACATGGAGTACCCGTACGGCAAGCTCGACGTCGCGGTCGTGCCTCGCTACTGGGGGACGATGGAGCATCCGGGCATCGTCGCGATGGGCCAGACGCTGACGCTGATCCGGCACGACGAGGAGTCGCGCGAGCGCAAGCAGCACTACACGAACATCCTCGCGCACGAGCTGTCGCACTACTGGTTCGGCGACTACGTGACGATGGCGTGGTGGGACGACACGTGGCTCAACGAGGCGCTCGGGTCGTGGAGCGACGTCAACATCACCGACGCGGTCGCGCCGGAGTGGCACGTGCGGGATGATCGCGTCGGGCTCGCGACGTGGTCGATGAGCGCCGACGAGACGCTCGCCGCGCGGCCGATCCATCACGAGGTGAAGACGACCGAGGAGATCGAGGCGTCGTTCGACAACGGCATCACGTACGGCAAGGGTTCGTCGATCCTGCGCGCGGCGGAGGCGCTCGTCGGGCCCGACAAGTGGCAGGCGTTCATCCGCGCGTACGTGCGCAAGCACGCGTGGGGCAACGCGAGCGCGAAGGACTTCCTCGGCGAGGCGCGCGCGCAGCTCGGCGATCAGGTCGCCGACATGCTCTCGACGTACGTCGAGCGCCCGGGCGTGCCGCTCGTCGAGGCAAAGGCGGAGTGCACGGGCAAGCCGCGCATCGTGATCGACGAGAGCAAGCGGGCGCTGCCCGCGGGCGTCACGGATCCGGCGCCGAAGCCGTGGACGATCCCGGTGTGCGTGCGCTACGGCGACGCGAAGCACAGCGAGCGCGCGTGCGGCACGGGCGCGATCGAGACGAAGTTCTGCCCGACGTGGATCGTCCCCAATGCCGACGCGAACGGCTACTACCGCTCCGTCGTCGTGCCGAAGCAGAGCGCGGGCGCGAAGCTGTCGGTGCCGGAGAAGATGATGGCGTTCAGCGACCTGCGCGCGATGGTCGAGCGCGGCCAGGGCGAGATCGATGCCGTGCTCGCGGCCGTGCCCGCGATGCTCGCCGACAAGGACCCGCGGATCGCGCGCTGGGCGCTCGCGGCGAGCGACGTGCGGTTCGGCGCGCTCGACGAGCCGCTGTATCAGGCGAGCAAGCGGTGGGTCGTGCGGACGGTCGGCCCGACGGCGCGGGCGCTCGGCTGGAAGCGCGCGAAGGGCGACGACGACGACCGCCAGAAGCTGCGGATCGCGGCGCTGCGCTGGGTCGCCCGCGACGATGCCGCGCTGCGCGCGCAGGCCGACAAGCTCACCGACAAGTGGCTCGCCGACCGCACCGGCATCGACGACGACCTCGTCGACACGGCGCTCGCCGCCGCCGCGCGCGGCAACGATCCGGCGCGCTTCGATCGCATCCTCGCCGCCGCGAAGGCGCCGCGCGATCGCCACGAGCAACAGCGCCTGCTCGGCACGCTCGCCGCGTTCACCGATCCGAAGCTCGAGCAGCGGGCACTCGAGCTGACGCTCAGCAGCGCGTTCGACCTGCGCGACTCGCTGTCGATCGTCATGGGTGCGCTGTGGCAGCACGAGACGCAGGACGCGGCGTTCGCGTTCCTGCAGGCGCACCTCGACGACCTGCTCGCGCACATGCGCAGCGACGAGGCGGCCGGCATGCTCGCCGGGATCGTCGAGAGCGCGTGCACGCCGGAGCGCCGCAAGGCGGCGGCCGAGCTCGTCACGCCGCGGGCCGCGAAGTTCGACGGCGCGCAGAACGCGGTCGCGCAGGCGCTCGAGCAGGCCGACCGCTGCATCGCGGAGATGACGCGCGCGAAGCCGGCGCTCGAGCGGTTCTTGCGATGATCCGCTGGCTCGTGCTGCTCGCGGCGTGCGGGAGCTCGCACGCGAAGAACCGCGACGCCGCGATCGACGCGGCCGCCGACGGCGCGAGCTGCACCGTGCCCGTGATCCCCGACGCGCAACCCGCGAGCGCCGCGCCCGCGTGCACGGCGATGAGCCTGCCCGGCTCGTGCCTTCCCGTTGCCGACTGCAGCGAGACGCGCACGCCGACCGCCGGTGCGTGTGCGGGCTCGGCCGGTATCGAGTGCTGCACGCCTCGCTTCGCCGACTCGATCGCGTGCGATCCGGACCAGCATCCGCAGCCGAACGCGTGCCTCGTCGAGGAGGCGGGCGATCCCGGCTGCCCGAATGGCATGGTGAAGATCGACACGTTCTGCATCGATCGCTACGAGGCCTCGCTCGTCGACGACACGGGCGCGCCGTGGTCGCCGTATCACAACCCGGCCGGCCACAGCGTGCGCGCGGTGTCGCTGCGCGGCGCGGTCCCGCAGGGCTACATCTCGCAGGTGCAGGCGGCGGCGGCGTGCACGGCGGCCGGCAAGCGGCTGTGCACGGATACCGAGTGGCTGCGCGCGTGTCAGGGGCCGTCGATGACGACGTACCCGTATGGCGACACGCGGCAGCCCGGCACGTGCAACGACGCCCGCGCGCAGCACCCGGCGATCGAGCTCTACGGCACGAGCGCGAGCTGGATCTACTCGCACCTGGACAGCCCGTGCCTGAACCAGGAGGCGGCCGGGCTCGCCGCGACGGGCGCACACACCGGCTGCATCACCGCCGAGGGCGCGTTCGACATGATGGGCAACCTGCACGAGTGGACCGCCGATCCGAACGGCACGTTCCGCGGCGGCTACTATGTCGACACGGTGCTGAACGGCAACGGCTGCCTCTACGCGACGACGGCGCACGCGACCTCCTACTGGGACTACTCGACCGGGTTCCGCTGCTGTGCTGCTCTTTAAGAAGCCGTTCCACGCCGGGCTCGTCGACGGCTCGGTCACGCTCACGTTTCGCCGCTGGGACAAGCCGCACGTGCGCGCCGGTGGGCGCTATCGCTGCCATCCGATCGGCGTGCTCGAGGTCGATGACGTGCGCGTGGTGCGCGTCGGCGAGATCGACGATCGCGACGCGAAGCGCGCCGGCTTCTCCGATCGCGCCGCCCTGCTCGAGTTCCTGCGCACCGGCCCGCGCGGCGAGGACGTCACGGACGCGACCGCGGTCTTTCGCATCGCGCTGCACCACGGCGGAGACGGCGACCGCGTCGAGATCGCGCTCGAGGACAAGCTGGCAAGAGAGGACATCGAGGCCATCGCGAAGAAGCTCGCCCGCCTCGATCGACTGAGCGACTCACCCTGGACGGCCAAGGTATTGCGGCTGATCGCGAAGCACCCGCGCATCGCCGCGTCGCAGCTCGCGAAAAAGCTCGGGCGCGAGACGCTGCCGTTCAAGGTCGACGTGCGCAAGCTCAAGAAGCTCGGGCTGACCCAGAGCTTTGAAGTCGGTTACGAGGTGTCGCCCCGCGGCCGAGCATTTCTCGCCGCGAAGCGCCGCTGGTGACCTATAGTCATCGGCCGTGTCCGGGAAGGACTCCACGTTGCTCGCGTCCGAGTCGCCGCCGCTGGCGAAGGGGACGCCGCGCGAGGACCGCGGCGACGACGCGCCGGCGCTCGAGGTCGGCGGCTTCGTCGGCGGGCGCTACCGCGTCGTGCGGTTCATCGCGCGCGGCGGCATGGGCGAGGTGTTCGAGGCGTTCGACGAGGAGCTGCGCGTGCCGGTCGCGCTCAAGGTCGCGACGAGGACCACGGGGCGCGCGCTCGACCGCTTCCGGCGCGAGGTGATGCTCGCGCGCCGCGTGACGCACAAGAATGTCTGCCGCCTGTTCGAGATCGGCTTCGAGACGATCCGCGGCGAGCAGGTGCCGTACTGCTCGATGGAGCTGCTGCACGGCGAGACGCTGTCGGCGCGGCTCGAGCGCGGCAAGCTCGGGCTCGCGGAGGCGCGCGCGATCGTCGAGCAGCTCGCGGCAGGCCTGCAGGCCGCGCACGACGTCGGCGTGATCCATCGCGACTTCAAGAGCAACAACATCCTGCTCGTCGAGGAAGGCCGCGCCGTGATCAGCGACTTCGGCCTCGCGCGCGGCGAGGCGGCCGCGAGCGGCGACGGCGCCACGCTCACCGGCGATCAGGCGCTCGTCGGCACGCCGGCGTACATGGCGCCCGAGCAGGTCGAGTGCAAGCCGGCCACGCCCGCGACCGACATCTACGCGCTCGGCGTCGTGATGTTCGAGATGGTCACCGGCGAGCTGCCGTTCCGCGCCGACACGCCGATGGCGACCGCGGTGCAGCGGCTCAAGCAGCCGGCTCCGTCGGCGCGGGCGCGCAGGTCCGAGCTGTCGGCGTCGTGGGACCGCGCGATCGCGCGCTGTCTCGAGATCGATCCGGCGCGCCGGTTCGCGCGCGCGTCCGACGTGCTCGACGCGATCGACCGCGCGATGCCGCAGCGGCGCGTGTGGCCGTTCGCGCTCGCCGGCGGTGTGCTCGCGGCCGCGTCGCTCACGGCCGTGCTCACGCACTCGCTCCCCGACGGCAGCCACACGCCGACGCCCGCGCCCCCTGCCCTGCCGATCCCGAGCCCGCACGGGCGCATGATCGTCGCCGTCGATCCGCAGGCGCCCGAGGCGTGGCGCGGCGCCGAGGCTGGCGAGCAGGTGCGCGCCGCGCTGCGCGTCGCCGGCAAGCTCGCACCGCTCGACGGAGCGACGAGCGCGATCGTCGCACGCGAGCTCGCGGAGTCGAACCCTCCGCCGTACGCGCGGATCGTCGCGCAGACCGGTGCGCAGGTGCTCGTCACCGGCGAGGTGCGCGGCGATGCGGTTCACCTGCGCGCGATCGATCCGGTGACCGGCCGCTCGCTCGGCGAGTACGACGATGTCCAGGCGCTACGCAAGGCGCTGCTCGGCGGCGATGCGCCACCGGATGCCGACGCGACCGTCAAGGTGCTGCCCGCGCAGCCCGACGCCGCGCGCGCGTACGCCGAGGGCCTCGTCGCGAGCCGCGCCCACGACCACGCCGCCGCGATCGACAAGCTGCAGCAGGCGACCACGCTCGCACCGGACTTCGCGCCCGCGTACCTCGCGCTCGCCGACGAGCTGCGCGCCGTGCGCCAGTCCGGAAAGGCCGCGACCGCCGCCGAGCACGCGTTCCAGCTCGCGGCGAGCCTGCGCAGCGATCAGCGCGTGCGCGCCGAGGCGCTGTATCGCGAGTCGCGCAAGGAGTGGACGCAGGCGCAGACGCTGTGGCGCTCGCTGCTCGACACGGGTCCCGACGACGTCGCGATCACGCAGGCGCTCGCGCAGTCGTATCTCGCCGGCAACGCCGCCGAGAAGTGCTTCGAGCTGCTCGATACGTTACGAGCACGCCCCGCACCCATCGGCGACGATCCACGCATCGACGTGCAGGAGGCGGCGTGCGCGCGTCAGGCAGGCGACTTCAAGCGCGCCCTCTCGGCGGCGACACGCGCGGACCTCAAGGCGACGCGGCGTGGCCCGAAGGAGCTCGAGTCCGTCGCGGCGGCGCTCGAGGGCGAGACGCTCGGCGACGGCGGCGAGTACGACCGCGCGCTCGTCGTGCTGCGCCGCGCGAAGCAGCTCGCGGAGGAGCTGCACGACACCGAAGCCGAGGTCGAGGCGATGCGCCAGATCGGCCTCGTGCTCGGCGAGCAAGGCAAGGCCGACGAGGCGATCGCGACGTTCCGGGACGCCGTCGCACGCGCGAAGCAGGTCGGCGATCACCTGCTCGAAGGCATCGTGATGAACGACTGGGGCCAGGTGATCGAGCGCCCGGAGGAACGGCTCGCGATGTTCCAGAGTGCGCTCGCGATCGCCAAGGCCGAGGGCGACGAGCGGCTTGTCACGGCGACGTCGCTGAGCGTCGCGAACAAGCTCGATCGCATGGACAGGCACGACGAGGCGCTCGCGATGTACGACGAGGTGATCGCGCTCGCAACGCGCCTTCACGATGCCCAGAACCTCGCGATCGCGTCGATGAACAAGGGCGACACGCTGATCGCGCTCGACCGCTACAAGGAGGCGCTCCCGCTCGCCGCTGCCGCGATGGCGAGCTTCCAGGAGCGCGGCGACGAGGACGGCGTCGGCTACGCGCACGTGACGGCCGGCGACGCGCACATGGGCCTCAACGAGATGGTCGAGGCGCACAAGGACTACGAGGCGTCGCTCGCGCTACGGCAGAAGCTCGGCGAGGAACACACGATCGCGGCCAGCCAGAACCGCCTCGCACGTCTCGACGAGGATCAGTGGCAGCTCGACGCTGCCGAACGCGAGATCGTGGCGGCGATCGCGCAGTACCGCAAGGAAGACAATCCCCCGCAGCTGGCCGAGGGCCTCCGTCTGCTCGCGGTGATCGAGATCGAGCTCGGCAAGAAAGCCGAGGCGGTCGCCGCGGCCGACGAGATGGACCGGGTCGCGAAGCCGGATCCGAGCTCGCCCGATGCCGCCGACCTCGCGATGGTGCGCGGCATGGCGGATCCGGCACACGCGGAGGCACAGCTCGCTATCATTCACCGCGTCGCGGCCGTGCCCAACTGTGCGGCCTGCGATCTGTTCGCTCGCAGCGACGAGGCGCAGCTCGAGGCCGCGCGCGGCTACACGGCGCGTGCGCGCGCGCTCCTGCAGGGCGTCGAGCACCGGGCGAAGGCGATCCACGCCGACAACGTCGTCGCGCGCGCCGCGCGGCTCGAGGCGAAGCTCTGACTAGGGCGCGAACACGAGCGGTGTGCGGAACGTCAGGCCGCCGCCGACGTTGAACGCGCCGACGTCCGGGCCCATGTCGCGCACGCCCGCCTCGACGTACAGGCCGATCGCGTACGTGCCGAGGAACACGCCGCGCGGCTCGATGCCGACGCCGCTGACGTACAGCTCCGCGCTGAGCCGGCCCGACGCGCCGAACCCGGTGCGCGTCTCGCCGCCGAACGCCGAGCTGCCGAAGTACTCGCCGCGCCCCGACGCCCACGTGCGCCAGAAGTCGCCGCGCGACAGCGTGTGGCCGACCTCGAGGTACGCGCCGCCGAGCGCGACGCCGTTGTTGTCGTTCGTCGTCATCATCTGATCTTTCGGCGCCCCCATCAGCGCGCCGAACACGCCGATGCCGACGTCGGTGTCGGTCGGGGTCGGCGACAGCGATGCCCAGTGAATGCCGACGGCCGCGCCGATGCCGGGCGCGAAGCCGTGCGTCGTGTTCATGCCGGTCGCGCCGATGTCGACCTTGAGCGGCATCATGAAGCGCGGCCCGGGGCGGCGGCGGTAGCGGGTCGTGGTGATCGCCGGCGCGTCGTCGCGGTGGTCGCGGACGATGGGCTCGGCCATGGCGGTGGCGGACGTCACGAGGGCGGAGGCAATGGCTAGGCGAACGAGAGTAGTCTTCACGGGGCCTTTCTTTGACGACAGGCCCGCCAAGTCCACGGCGCGTGCCACCCAGGGGATCACGGAGATAGCCGCGATCGCGTGAACCTCGGTTAACAACCGTATACTGGCCGCGTGACTCGCGACGACGATAGGACCGCGCGCCAGATCTCCCGCAGCAAGACGAAACGGGCCGGCGACCGGTCTGCGAAGGTCGCCAGGCAGCTCATGAACCTGAAGGATGCCCAGCTGGCAAAGCTCGACATCGACGACGAGCTGAGGGAAGAAATTCAGACGGCGCGCCGTGTCACGTCGCACATCGCCCGGCGCCGGGCCGAGCGCACGCTCGCCGGCGAGCTGCGCCACGTCGATCTCGCGGTGCTCGAGGAGAAGCTCGAGAAGCTCGAGCAGGGCGACGCCGGCGACGTCCGCCAGTTCCATGCGGCCGAGCAGTGGCGCGCGCGGCTGATCGAGGAAGGCATGGCGGCCGCCGCGGAGCTGCCCGGCGGCTATGACGACGAGCTGCCGCGCCTGATCGACGCCGCGCAGCGCGAGCGCGACACCGGCAAGCCGCCGGGCGCCGCCCGCGCGCTGTTCCGCTACGTGATGTCACGCATCGCCGGCTAACGGGTCCGCTTCTTGCTCCGCATGCGGACATGCGGATCATGATCGGGCTCCTTCTCGCAATTCTCGCGGGGACCGCTGCTGCCGGGCGCAAAGCCGGGGTGACGATGCCCGACAACATCACCGTCGCCGACAAGCAGCTCGTGCTCAACGGCATGGGCTTACGCGAGGCGACGTGGCTGGATATCGATGTCTACGTCGCCGGCCTGTACGTCGAGCACGTCTCCTCGAACCCGCAGGTGCTGATCAACTCCGACGAGGTGAAGCGGCTCGTCATGCGGTTCGTGCGCGATGTCGACCACGACAAGATCGTCGAGGCGTGGCACGAAGGCTTTGCCGGCAACGCAACCGTTGCCGTCGCGAAGCTCAAGCCGTACATCGACCGGCTGGACTCGTGGACGCCGAGCTTCTCGGACGGCGATACGCTGACGTTCACGTACGTCCCGGGCACCGGCGTCACCGTCGAGTACAACGGCAAGGTCAAGGGCGTGATCAACGACGCGGACTTCGCGCGGTCGCTGTTCTCGATCTGGCTCGGCAAGAAGCCGCCGACGGGCGACCTGAGGAAGGGCCTGCTCGGCAAGCACTAGCAGCCGTCGTAGACGTACGCGGCGTTGCCCGGCGTGACGAGATTGCGGTCGCGCAGGATGATCGAGAGCTGCGGATACTTCGTGCAGCCCGTCATGAAGTCGGTGCGGTCGTACTCGATCATGATCACGAACCCGCCGTAAGCCGTCGTGAACGTGTCGCACTCGTTGTAGTGGTTGCACTCCTCGACGACCGCGAAGTCCGTTGCGAGCACCGTCTTCTGTGCGACCAGCTCGGCCGCGTTCTTCTGCGCGACGCGCATACCGAGATCGTGCGCCGCAGACGAGAAGTAGTTCATCATCCCGACCGCGTCGTCGGCGGTGAGCAAGCCCTGCGAGCGCGTGTACGAGTCGAGATTATCGATCTCGATCGCCTGGTACCCCGCCTGCTTGCAGCCCACCATCCACGCCTGGACATGGGCGAGGACGCGACCCGACTTGGTGCCGCGGAAGTCGAGCAGCTCCTCGTTCCACGCCGTGTCGATGATCGGGTTGCCCTGGGCGTCGCGCAGGATCAGGTCCGCGTCCCACGTGCTCTCCTCGCCCGGCTGCACCTGGAAGCCGTTGAGGTAGCAGATGTTGTAGAGGCCGGCGACCGGCGCCTCGGTGCGGTCGCGCGACACGATCATCACGCCCGTCGGCGGTGGGTAGGCGCCGCCGAGCTGGTAGTCGGCCATCGCGTTCGGCGGCGGCAGCGGCGGACTCTGATCTGCATCGGGAGGGGTCGCGTCGTGCACACCAGGCTCGCACGCGACCGTCCCGTTCCCACAGGGGTAAACGCCCGACGAGCTGCCGCAAGCGGCGACGAGCACGAGGACCGCGAGGCGCATGCCTCATCGTACAGCGTGGTCAGGTCTGCGTGCGGGCTTTCGCCATCGGCGTCATCGCCGTGATCGCGCCCACGGCCCATGCGGCGGCGAAGCCGAACGCGAC
>CAYUNM010000024.1:110559-112262 GCA_964446175.1 uncultured Kofleriaceae bacterium | reverse complement strand
GTCAGTGCGCCACACTGACCCTGGCCGGTTCGACTCCGGTCGCCTGCTCCGCAACGTTCGATCTGGAGCGCGAGGATGCGCGCGGGTCGGTCGTCGTTCGCGCACGCGTCACCCGACGCGAACACCGCATCTTCGCAGCTCGCGTGGATGCGGCCCCATCGCCGCGGCCCCACCAGGTCGCGACGGTGGCTCGCGTCACCCGATGCGAGCGCGAGCGCGATGCGCGCTGAAGGCAAGGCGCGCGTCGAGCGACGCGTACACCACCGCCGATCGCTGCTGCTCTTCCCGGGCCTTCGTGTCCAAGAGCGATCGGCGCCTCTTTCCTTCGTGCCGGGTGACGTGCAGCCCGGTACGCGTACGCACGACGCACGGACATGTCGAGATGGTTGCTCGTCGACATGCCTTTCTCCGACTTCGCGCGCGCGTCGTGCACGACGTGGTGAGCGAAGGCGCGGTCCGCAACTTGCCGGCCTTCGGGCCGGCCCCTTTCCCGCAGTGATCTCTGGTGAGACGACGACGGCGGGCGTTAACCGCGCGCGCTGTCCGTTCGTTAGGCGCGAACGAACGTGGGGTTCGATTCCCTCCACTGCGACCGTGCGGCGAGAGCCGCAGAAAGCGACACACCATGTACACCGAGACCCGCACGCTCCTGCTCACGCAGGGCTACGAGCCGATCCAGATCATCTCGTGGCAGCGCGCGATGACGCTGCTCGCGCTCGACAAGATCGAGGTCGTCGAGCAGTACGACGCGCTGATCCGTGCGACGTCGGTCGTCGTGCAGGTGCCGGCCGTCGTGCGCCTGCGCAAGCTGTTCCGCCGTGCGCCGAAGCCGGTGAAGTTCTCGCGCGTCAACATCTACGCGCGCGATGGTCACCGCTGCCAGTACTGCGGCCTCGTCTGCACGATCGACGAGCTGACGTACGACCACGTCGTGCCGCGCTCCCGCGGCGGCAAGACGACGTGGGAGAACATCGTGTCCGCGTGTTACGCGTGCAATCGCACCAAGGCGAACCGCACGCCGGCCGAGGCGGGCATGAAGCTACTGTCGGTGCCGAAGCGTCCGACGTGGATGCCGTCGGTGCAGATCCGCGTCAGCACGAGGTCGGTCCCCGACGCGTGGCGCGACTACGTGTACTGGACCGGCGAGGTCGATAGCGAGGAGGGCGGGGCCGACTGAGGGTCCCGAGGCGCTCGCACGGCGCCAACCGTGCGGGCGTGCTGGCTCATGATGCGACTGGTGTCGCAGCGCCGCTGTCCACGGCGTGAGACCGGTCCGATTCCGGTATGAGCCGCAGAGTATTTTTGGGCCTTGCGTTGGTGTCGATGTAACACTATCTTCAAGGCATGGAGTTGCTGCTGCGCAGGGAGGTCGATGCGGGCGAGCTGGTGCGGGCGCATCCGCCGGTGATCGGCGACGCGCACAAGCGCATGGTGACGGAGCTGTGCGGGCTCCAGACGACCGGCTCGATCGTCGTGGCGCGCTGGCGCGCCGGCGACCTCGGGGGCGCGCTCGCGTCCGCATTCGGCGCGACCGAGGTGATCGCCGAGCGCGGGCACTACCGCTACGACGCCGCGAGCGACGGCGTGTGGCACGTCAACTTCGCCGACCCGGCGCTGTTCTTCGGCTACGGCTCGTCGCTGCTGGCGCAGGACGAGCTGCAGTGCCTCGAGCATCCGATCCTCGGGTCGGTGCGCGAGCTGCT
>CAYUNM010000024.1:108697-110459 GCA_964446175.1 uncultured Kofleriaceae bacterium | reverse complement strand
GCGTGCCCGTCGAGATCCGCACCGGCTTCTGGGGCTGCGGCGCGTTCGGCGGCAACCGCCACGTCATGACGATCCTGCAGCTCGCGGCGGCTCGGCTCGCGGGCGTCGCGCGGCTGCGGTTCTACGCGTTCGACGACGCGGGCCAGGCGGTGCTCGCCGACGCGCGCGCGTTCGACATCGGCGACGACCCGATCGCGGCCGTGCACGCGCGCGGCTTCCGGTGGGGCGTCAGCGACGGAAACTGACGCGGCGCGCTCGGTGCGGCTCGTGCGGGCTAGCGATTGACGCGCGCCCAGAACGGCGAGCTCTGCGCGAGCGTCGCGACGTAGTCCTTGACGTCCTCGCGCGCGGCGGCGGGTAGCTGCGGGAACGGCGTGACGTGCTCGTCGGGGACGTAGCGGAACGTGAAGTTCACGCGCCGCGTGCGGAAGCCTTCGATCGCGGGCGGCAGGTCGGTCTCGTGCTTGTTCTCGACGCGCTGGACGCGGTGGAGCAGGTCGTCCTTCCAGCGCGGGCCGCCGAAGATCTGCAGCGAGCCGTCGTCGAGCCACTCGGTGCGCACGGGCGGCGCGCTCTCGGGCTGGCCGCGGCGCACGAACTGGAAGCGCGCGCGATCGCCGAGCGAGAGCGAGGCCACCGGGCCGGGCTCGAAGTCGCGGTGCTCCCCGACGCGCGCGGCGTCCGTCGCCTTGTCGCCTTCGATGCGCGAGCCGTAGAAGTTGACGAGGCACGTGTTGAGGTGCCAGCCGCGCGGCACGGTCTGCGCCGGGAAGTCGCGGCGCACGCGCTTCTCGATCTGCAACACGAGGCGCGCGAGCACCGGCGGGAACGGCTCGGCGGCGACCGCGACGTGCTTCGTGCGGCGCGGCGGCTCGTAGTAGCCGAGGCACGCGAACTGCCAGTTGCCGAGCCAGTAGACCGGGCGGAGCAGCGGGCGCTGTTGCTTGCCGGCGGGCGGCGGGCGCTTCGTCGAGTAGCGCATCTCCCAGAGCGGCCGCAGCGTCGCGAGCCAGGCGATGATCTCGGCGCGCGCCTGCGCGTCGATGAAGCCTGGCTCGTAGACGTAACAGCGGTCGATCACGAGGCAATCCTTAGCACGCAACCACTCCCGCGAACGGCCGATACCAGCGCCATGCTCCGCTGGCTGTTCCGTCCGCAGTGCGCCGCGTGCAGCGCGCTCTCCGAGGCGCCGTTCTGCGAGGCGTGCCGGGCGTCGCTCGTCGAGAACGCGGCGGCGTGCCCCCGGTGCGCGCTGCCGACCGAGGGTGGCCTGGTGTGCCGGCGGTGCGTGCGAGAGCCGCTCGGCCTCGAGCTCGTCGTCGCGCCGTGGCGGTTCGGCGCGCAGCTCGCGAGCGCGATCAAGCGGCTCAAGTTCGCGAACGCGACGCACGTCGCGCGCACGCTCGCGCCGCTGTGGGCGCCCGTGCTCGCGGCGGCCGCCGCCGAGGGTGCGGTCGTCGTGCCGGTGCCGCTGCACTGGCGGCGCCGGCTGCGGCGCGGGTACGACCACACGTGGCTGCTCGCGCTGCACGCGTGCGCCGATGCGAAGCTCGCGCGGCCGCGGCCGCTCCTGCGGCGCACGCGACACGCACCGGCGCAGAGCACGCTGCCCGCATCGCAGCGCGCGGCGAACGTGCGCGGGGCGTTCACTGCGCGCGCGCCGGTACCAGAGCGCGTCGTGCTCGTCGACGATGTGGTCACGACCGGCGCGACGCTCGCGGCGTGCGCGGCGGCGCTGCGGGCGGGTGGGGCGCGCGAGGTC
>CAYUNM010000024.1:44082-108597 GCA_964446175.1 uncultured Kofleriaceae bacterium | reverse complement strand
CTACGGCAGCATCAGCTCGATGCGCGAGTTGACCTCGGGCGCGGCGTCGTCGGCGGGATCGACGAGCGGGTGCACGCCGCCGAAGCCATGCGCCTCGAGGCGCGACGCGGCGATGCCCCACTGGACGAGCCACACGCGCACCGCCTCGGCGCGGTGCTGCGAGAGCGCGAGGTCGGCCTCGGCGTCGCCGCTGGGATTGACGTGTCCCGCGATCTGCACGTGCGTGATCTCCGGGTGCGCGCGCAGCAGCGCGGCGGCCTGGCCGAGCACGTTGAGGCTCGCCGGATCGAGCTGCGAGCCGGCGGAGAACCGCACGGGCGCGAGCAGCTCGACCTCGATCGTCGTGATGCGGACGAGGCTCTCGCCCGCGTCGGGGCAGCCGTCGTCGTCGGCGTTGCCGTTGATCGTCTCGGGCTGAGTCGGGCAGCTGTCGCGGTCGTCGGGGATGCCGTCGCCGTCCGCATCGACCGAGCGCGGCGTCGCGACGGCGGCGAGCGGCACCTGCGGCGTACCGTCGAAGATCTCGGGCGGCGCGACGTGGACGAACCGGCGCGTGCTCGGCAGGAACGTCAGCGTGACGAGCCCGCGGAACGCTGGCGACGCGGGGCCGCCCGTGACGCCGCGGCCGATCGCGACGCCGACCTCGAACCACGGATCGAGGCGATCGTGCGCGCCGACGAGCAGCTCGGTCGTCGCCGTCATGCTCGCACGCCCCATCGCATCGAGGTGGCCGCCGGGGACGAGCTCGCCGAACAGCTCGCCCTCGAGCGCGATGTTTTCGCGGAGCGCGTAGCGGCCGCCCGCGCCCCACACGACGCCGCTGCGCTCGATGTAGCTCGCGAACTGCGACTCGGGCCGCGCGACGCCGCCGAAGTTGAGCACCGCCGCCACGCGTGGCGCGAGGCGCAGCCCGGCGACGATCATCAGGTGCGCGCTCGTGCCGTCCTGGCCGGCGAAGCGATCGTCGCTCGCGGTCGGCGGCGTGATCGAGGCGATCGCGGCGAGCTCGTTCGTGAAGCGGACCTTCGCGTGCAGCGTGAGGTTGCCGCGGCCATCGCTGCGCACGGCGGGCGTGCCGGCGGCCATCTGCGGATCGAGCGAGTCGCCGTTCTGCACGAACAGCGGCAGGTGCGCGCCGAGCTCGACGCGCTCGGTGACGGCCCACGCGCCGCCGAGCACGAGCGTCGCGCGGTTCGCGATCGCGACGTCATCGGCCTGCGCGGACGCGAGCACGAGCGGGTGCGCCGCGTAGGTGACGAGCGCGCTCGCCGTGACGTCGCCCGCGGTGCCGATGCCGGGCGTGACGAGCTGGAAGCTCGTGCCCACCGTCGAAGGCGTCGGATCGAAGATCGAGACGTCGAGGTTGCGCGGCTCGGCGCTCGCCGCCGCCGGCGCGAGCAGCAGCACGAGCACGCGGCGCCGCGCGAGCAGCAAGACGAGGACGACGATCACGAGGCCGAGCCCGGCATCTCCGCCGCCCGCGTTGCAGCCGCCTCCGCCCTGCGCGTCGAGGTAGACGGCGTGCGCGTGGATCGTCATCGTCGCGGTCGCGGCCGGATCCTGATCGAGGAACAGCGAGGCAGTCGTCGTGTACTCGCCCGGCACGTCGGCGCGGAAGCGCACGTGCAGAGGCGTGGTCGTGCCGGCGTCGAGCTGTGTGGGCGGCGCGAGCACGAACGACGGATCGGTGGTCGTGACCTGCGCGACCGCGAACGCGTGCTCGGCATCGTGGTTGTCGATCGCGACATCGCCTTCGAGCACGTCGCCGATGCCGACGTAGCCGAGGTCGAGATCTGGTCCCATCGTGACGTCGCGAGCGATGCCTTCGCCGACCAGCTCGACGCTCGCCGTGCCACCGTTGCTCGCGAGCGTCACCGAGCCGAGCGGCGCCGCGCCCACATCGATCGGCGTGAAGCGCACGTGCACGTCGTACGTGGTGCCGCCGGGGACATCGACGGCCGCGTCGTCGAGCAGCTGCCACACCGGATCGCCGGTGAGTGCCGCGCTCGTGATCGCGAGGCTCGCCTCGCCGGTATTCGCGATCCGGATCGCGACGTCCGACGATGCGTTGCGGAACGCCATGACATCCGGCGGCGCTGTCACGACGAGGTGGCGGTCGATCCCGCGGCCCTGCACGGCGACCGTGATCGACGGCTGGTTCAGGATCTCGAACGTCACCGTCGCGGTGTCGACGTGCTCCCGCGTCGGCGCGTACGCGAGCGTCGCGGTGACGCTCTGGCCGGCGGGAAGGTGCATCGCGGGCGGCGGCGTCAGCGTGAAGCACGTCGAGCCGGTCTCCGTCGCGGTGCCGAGATCGATGCCGCTGCCGGTCGTGTTCGTCAGCGTGATCGTGCGCGTGACGGGGAGGCCGCGAATGTCGACGGGACCGAAGTCGACGGATGTGGGAACGACCTGCGGGCTCGCGACAGCCACCCGCGCGCTCGCGAACAGCACGAGCAAACCGACCCGCATGCAGATCTAGCGTACTACAGTCGAGGGATGACCGACGACGGGAACGCTGACACCTTGGCCGACCCCGAGGGCCGGCCGAGCGGTGGGTCGCTGGTGAGGCCGCCGGATCGCTACGTCATGCGAACGATTCTGGGGCGCGGCGGCATGGGCGAGGTCTGGCTCGCGCGAGATGTGCGCATCGACCGCGACATCGCGATCAAGCTGATGCGTCGCGATCGCAGCCAGAGTCCGGATGCGGTCGCGCGGTTTCTGCGCGAGGCGCGCGTGCAGGGTCGCCTCGAGCACCCGAGCATCGTACCGGTCCACGATCTCGGCGAGGAAGACGCGCCGTACTTCGCGATGAAGCGGCTGACCGGCACGACGCTCGCCGAGGCGATCGCCGATCCGGCGAAGTGGCCACGGCGGCTGCTGCTCGCGCGCCTCGTCGACGTGTGCCTCGCGATCGAGCTCGCGCACCAGCGCGGCGTCATCCATCGCGATCTCAAGCCCGCGAACATCATGCTCGGCGACTTCGGCGAGACCTATGTCCTCGACTGGGGGCTCGCGCGCATCGCTGGCGAGTCGGAGCTCGGCCGCACCGCCGACCTCGTCAGCGGCGAGTCCGCGCCCGGGCACACCGTCGCGGGCGAGATGCTCGGCACGCCCGGCTACATGTCGCCCGAGCAGATGCGCGGCGATCCGGTCGACGGCCGCACCGATGTCTACGCGCTGGGCTGCATCCTCCACGAGGTGCTGACCGGCAAGCCCGCGGTGCCGCGCGAGCAGACGCACGAGGTCACGCTGAGCGCGAAGGAACATCGCCCGTCGCGCCAGGACGCCGACGTGCCGCCCGAGCTCGACGATGTCTGTGCGCGTGCGACCGCCGCGGAGCCGGCCGATCGCCTCCCGACCGCGCGTGCGCTCGCCGACGCGATCCAGCACTTCCTCGACGGCGATCGCGACGTCGAGCGCCGCAAGATCCTCGCGGCCGATCACGCGCGACGCGCCGGCGCGCTGACCGGCGACGACGCCCACTCGCGTGCCGAGGCGATGCGCGAGGCCGGGCGCGCGATCGCGCTCGATCCCGCGAACACCGTCGCGCAGGAGGTGCTCGCGCGCCTCCTGCTCACACCTCCGCGCGAGATTCCGCCGGCCGCCGAGCTGCGCCTCGAGCAGGAACGCCAGGGCGCGCTCCGCGGCGTCTACCTCGGTGGCGCGCTCGCCTACCTGACGTTCGCGCTCGTCGTCCCGCTCGCCTACCTGCTCGGCGCGCGCGGCACCGGCGCGATGCTCGCGATCGCCGGCTTCGCGATGCTGCTGTCGACGACGTGCGTGCTCGGCCTGCGCCGTCCCGGCAGCCGGGCGCTCGCGTACGCGGTGCTCGCGGAGCACGCGATGCTCATGATCACGACCGGCCTCTTGCTCGGCTCGGTGTACCTCGTACCGATCCTGATCTTCGGCACACTCCCGATCGGGATGATGCTGCCGATCATCCGGAGGCCGCTGATCGTCGTCGGCGCGCACCTGATGTCGTTCCTCGTGCCGTTCGGCGCCGAGATGCTGCACCTCGCGCCGCACACGTTCGAGCTGACGCCGCGCGGCCTGTTGCTCGCACCGCACGACGTGACGCTCCCGGCGCCCGCGATGCTGACGATCGAGGTGATGTGCATCATGGTGCAGCTGATCTCCGTCAGCTGGATCCTCTACAGCCAGCGCGTGGCGCAGGACCGCGCCCAGGAGCAGCTCCACGTTCAGGCCTGGCAGCTCGCACAGCTCGTGCGGACGTGAGTAGGATGCCCGCATGGAAAAGACGGCAAGCGGGCTGCAGTACGAGGACACTCAGGCCGGCACGGGCGCGAGCCCGCAGCGCGGGCAGACGTGCGTGATGCACTACACGGGGTGGCTGTGGGAGAACGGCGCGAAGGGCAAGAAGTTCGACTCGAGTGTCGATCGCGGAAGCCCGTTCGAGTTCCCGCTCGGCATGGGCCGCGTGATCAAGGGCTGGGATGAGGGCGTGGCGTCGATGAAGGTCGGCGGCAAGCGCACGCTGCTGATCCCGCCGGCGCTCGGCTACGGCGATCGCGGCGCGGGCGGCGTGATCCCCGGCGGCGCGACGCTGCTGTTCGAGGTCGACCTGCTCGGCATTCGCTGATCGCACGCGGCGATCGCGTCGCTCGTCGGCGCGTCGATGCCGCACAGCACGATCGCGCGCGGCGTAGTCAGGCACTCGGCGCCGAGCTCGCTCTGGAGCTGCGCGCGCACGTGGTCGCGGTCCGCGTCGGCGAGCTTGCCGGCGTGCTCGTCGAGCGCGACGACGTGGGCGAACAGCCGGTCGCAGTCGGCGGACGAGGTCGCGGGGTCGCGCGGCGGCGCGGTCTCGACGACGTGCGCCGGTGCGCGCTCGACCGGGCGTTGCGGGGCAGGTTGACGGCCTCCACACCCGACGAGCACCGCGAAAACCAGAGTCCTCATCGCGTGGATGGTAGCGCGGTGATCGCGGCGGCGCCGTCGTTGATGGTAGCGTGGCGCTCCCGATGGCGCTGTGGTTTGCCGCCCTGCTCGGCCTGATCCAAGGCCTCACCGAGTACATCCCGGTCTCCTCGACGGCCCACCTGCGCGTCGTCCCCGCGCTGTTCGGGATGAAGGATGCCGGCGCCGCCTACACGGCGGTGATCCAGCTCGGGACGCTCGCCGCCGTCATCGTCTACTTCGCGAAGGACCTCCTCGCGCTGCCGCAGGCGATGATCCGCGCGCCGAGCACGCCGGAGGGCAAGCTGCCGTGGATGCTCGCCGTCGGCACGGTGCCGATCGTCATCCTCGGCCTGGCATTCAAGAAGCACATCGAGGGCGATCTGCGCTCGCTGTACGTGATCGCGGTGGCGCTCGTCGTCATCGGCATCGCGATGGCGGTGATCGACCAGACGTCGGGGCGCCACGCAGATCGGCCGCTGTCGTCACTCACCTACACCGACGCCATCATCGTCGGCCTCGCGCAGACGCTCGCGCTGATCCCCGGCGTGTCGCGCTCCGGCTCCACGATCTGCATGGCCCTGCTGCTCGGCTTCACGCGCAGCGATGCCGCCCGATTCTCGTTCCTGCTGTCGATCCCGGCCGTCGCGGGCGCCGGCATCCTCGAGGCGCGCGAGGCCTTCCGCACGCTCGGCGCGGACGCGCTTCCTGCGCTCGCGGTCGGCACGGGCGTCGCGGCCATCGTCGGCTACGCGACGATCGCGTGGTTCCTGCGCTGGCTCGGCACGCACCAGCTGGTCGGGTTCGCGATCTACCGGATCGCGTGCGGCGTCGCACTGCTCGCGGCGCTGGCTGCCGGATACTTGAGCGGCGTCTAGGTTGAGGGCAGGCCGGGGCGCTGATAGCCTCGAAGTGTGAGGATTCTCGCCTGGCCTCTGTTGATCCTGGCGTTCGTGGCCTCCGCCGCGCACGCCGACTGCCCCAAGCCCGGTCGCTACTCGTACTCGGTGAAGATCGATTCCGCCCCGCAGGGCGCGCCGATCTACGTCGGCGACAAGACGTGCCAGCTCGGAACGACACCCTGGGAGGGCAAGCTCAACAAGGGCGACTACCAGATCATCATCGACACCCCGGGCTACGAGCCGGCGACGAAGTCGTTCCACGTCGCGGCGCTGCGCAAGCAGCAGGAGCTGTTCGTCCCGCTGATCAAGAAGGCCGATCCGCCGAAGATCGACATCAAGGCGGACGCCGATCCGAAGGGTATGGCCGGCGCGACCGTGCTGCTCGACGGCGAGGTCAAGGGCAACGCCCCGGTCGTGCTGACCACCACGGAGGGCCGCCACCTCGTCCACATCCAGAAGGACGGCTACGAGGCCTACGAGTCGTGGATCACGGCGAAGAACAACGAGACCACGACGCTGCTCCCGCAGCTCAAGGAGATCGCGAAGCCCAAGTACGGCACGGTCGTCGTCGACTCCGACGTCCCCGACGCCGAGGTCTACATCGACGGCAACAAGCACCCCGACAACACGCCGGCCGTGATCCAGAACGTGATCGAAGGCCTGCACGTCATCGAGGTGCGCAAGGCGCCGGGCCTGCCCTGGAAGCAGACCGTGCAGGTCACCGCGAACCAGCAGACGAAGGTGCGCGCGGAGCTCGCTGCGACGATGAACGGCGGCGTCGGCGTCGTGCGCGTCCTCTCGGATGCGCAGGGCGCGCGCGCGTTCATCGACGGCACCGATCAGGGCCCCGTGCCCGTCGACATCAAGGACGTCAAGGCGGGCGATCACATCATCCAGGTCAAGGCGCCCGGCATGCAGACGGGCGAGAAGCACGTCACCGTAGCGGCCGGCAGCTCGCAGATCGTCAAGTTCGACCTCAACCAGGAGGCCGCCGGCGATCAGGGCACGCTGAAGGTCGTGTCGATGGTGCCGGAGGCGCAGGTCTTCATCGACGGCGCGTCGGTCGGCAAGGTCCCGCAGGAGAAGAAGGTCTCGGCGGGCGAGCACCCGGTCGTCGTGCGGCTCGACGGCTACAAGCAGTTCGAGCAGAAGGTCCGCGTCGAGGCGGGCCAGACCGTCACCGTGCAGGCGACGCTCAAGCCGGTCGGCCGGCTGCGCATCCTGTCGACGCCGTCGCAGGCGACCGTGCTGATTAACGGCCTGCCCGTCGGCAAGACGCCGCTCGATCAGGAGGTCGAGACCGGCGAGACCGTCGTGCGCATCGAGCAGCCCGGCTTCCAGCCGTTCGAGCAGACGATCACGATCGAGGGCGGCAAGACGCAGACGCTGTCGCGCGAGCTCGCGGTCGCGGGCCCGAGCGAGGCGGAGCTGCTCGCGCAGCAGCGCGGCCTGTCGTCGTTCGGTGCGCGCACGCTGCCGCGCGGCCGGTCGACGGTCGACCTCTCGCTCGGCTACCCGTACTACGCGGAAGGCCGCGTCACCGTCGGCGCCGGCAAGATCGCCAACCAGTTCGGCTTCGACGCGACCGTCGGCGTGCGCTCGATGCTCGCGCGCACGGAGCTCGGCCTCGCCGCCCGCATGATGCTCGCCGACAACGAGCCGTTCTCGGCCGGCGTGTTCACCGGCCTCTGGTACGGCAGCAAGCTGCTCGACAACTCGCAGCGCAACGGCGTGACGTGGGATGCCGGCGTGCTCGCATCACTGACCGCCGCCGAGCACGTCACGATCACGGGCCGCCTCTACCTCGACGTGTGGAGCGACCGCCACTGCCCGGTCGAGGCGACCACGGGCTCGGCGACGAGCAACGACGGCTTCGACGGCGACCCGATCCAGGTCTGCAAGGCGTACAAGGACGGCCTGCTCTCGGCGGCCGACAAGGCGCACGTCGAGCAGCTCACCGGCTGGAGCAAGCCCAGCGACGTGTTCAACCGCGAGAACGGCGCGCGCATCATGGCGAGCGTGATCGCGGAGGTCGCGATCGAGCAGAACTGGAATGCGTTCGGCATCCTCGAGGGTGCGCCGTTCCAGGACGAGCGCGCGCTGTTCACGAACCAGTTCGCGCACTCGATGTTCGATACGGACTACGTCCTGTACCTGCGGCTCGGCCTCTCCTACAAATTCTGAACGGCGGACGCCGCCGCGCTTTCGCGCGGCAGGCCTTCGGCCGCGCCGCTTCGCGCCGCGCGGCCTTGCCTAGACCCACACGGCCAGCGCCCCTTCGGGGCTTGCCGTGGGGCCTAGCCGACGGGGGCGAACGCGATCGCGGAGTACGCGATCGTCGTCGAGCTGCCGGGGTTGTGATACGCGTGGCGCTGGTCGCCGCGGAAGATCACGACGTCGCCCTCGTTCAGCGTGAGCCTCTCGCCGGCGACCGCGAGCTCGATCGCGCCGCGCTCGCACGTCAGGTACTCGCGCGTGCCCGGCGTGTGCGGAACGCCCGCCATGCGCGCGCCGGGCGGCAGCACCATGCGCTCGAGATCGAGCCCGGGCAGGGGCTCGGGCAGCAGCTTGCGGATCGCGACCGTGCCGCGCTGGCGCGTGGGCAGCTCCTCGGCGCGGAGCAGGCGCGTGGTCTGGCGCGGCGTCGCGAGCAGCTCGTCGAGGCGGATCTGCAGCGCGTTCGCGACCTTGATCAGCACGGCGAGCGTCGGATTCGCGGCGCCGCTCTCGAGGTGCGTCCACGTCGCGCGCGGGATCCCCGCGATCTTCGCGATCTGCTCCTGCGACAGCCCGCGCGCCTCGCGGATCCCGCGCATGTTCTCGGCGAGGTGGTCCTGCTCGCTCATCGATTGGCCTCCCGCCAACAGATTAGCGCATCGGATGACATCTTGGCGGGAGGTGCGTACCCCTGGGGCATGCCGATCGAAACCGCTCTCCTCACCGGCGCCAGCCGCGGCCTCGGCCGTGCGCTCGCCGAACAGCTCGCCGCTCGCGGCACGCGCGTCGCCCTCGTCGCGCGGGAGGCAGGCCCGCTCGAGGACGTCGTCGCCGGGATCCGCGCGCGCGGCGGCACGGCGCACGCGATCGCCGCCGACATCGCCGACAAGGACGCGATCCACCGCATCGCGGGACAGGCGCACGCGCTCGTCGGCGACCTGGCGCTGCTCGTCCACAACGCGAGCACGCTCGGGCCCACGCCGCTGCGCCTGCTGCTCGACACCGAGTGCGAGGACCTCGCCGCCGTCCTCGAGACGAACCTCGTCGGCCCGTTCCGGCTGACGAAGGTGATCGCGGGCGCGATGGCGCTGCGCGGCGCCGGCACGATCGTGCACGTCTCGAGCGATGCGGCCGTCGAGGCGTATCCGACGTGGGGCGCGTACGGCGTGTCGAAGGCGGCGCAGGACCAGCTGAGCCGCGTGCTGGCCGCCGAGCTCGCCGGCACCGGCGTACGCGTCCTCGCCGTCGATCCGGGCGAGATGGACACGAAGATGCACGCGGATGCGGCCCCCGATGCCGATCGCGCGACGCTGCAGCGGCCCGCAGAGGTGGCCACGCGCCTGCTCGCGCTGCTCGATTCGGGCGTGGCGAGCGGCGCGCGCATCGCGCTGCCCGGGTGGACGACCGAGCTACCGGAGCGCGGAGCCCGATGAAGTTTCGCGCGCACCACACGACGCAGCAGCTGCGCACCGACGAGGTGCCGCGGCGCGACGTGCGGCTCGTCGTCGTCGAGGACGCGGGCGTCTCGCTGCGCCGCTTCGCCGAGCTGCCGCTGCTGCTGCGCGCCGGCGACCTCGTCGTGGTCAACGACGCGGCGACGCTGCCGGGCTCGCTGCGTGGCCTCTCGCAGACCGGCGATCCGTTCGAGCTGCGACTCTCGGCGCCGGTCGAGGGCACGCGCCTCACCGGCGTCGTGTTCGGGCCGGGCGATCACACGACGCGCACCGAGCATCGCGCGCCGCCGCCGCCGCTCGGCGAGCGCGTGACCGTCGCGGGGCTGCCCGCCGACGTGGTCTCGCCCGCCGGCGATCGCGTCGAGCTCGTCGTGCACGCGTCGCGGGACGCGCTGTGGTCCGCGATCTACGCGCACGGCCGGCCGGTGCAGTACGCCCACCGTCGCGAGCTGCTGCCGCTCTACGACGTGCAGACCGCATATGCGGCGAGGCCGTGGGCGGCCGAGATGCCGTCGGCGGGCCGGCCGCTGACGTGGCAGGTCCTGCTCGAGCTGCGCCGGCGCGGCATCGCGATCGAGCGGCTGACCCACGCGGCCGGGCTGTCGTCGATCGGCGACGAGGCGAGCGATCGGACGCTGCCATGGCCGGAGCGCTACGAGGTTCCGCGGCGCACGCTCGAGGCGGTCGCCCAGGCGAAGGCGCGCGGCGGCCGCGTGATCGCGGTCGGCACGACGGTCGTGCGCGCGCTCGAGTCGGCCGCGGGCAGCGGCGAGCTCAGCGGCACCGCCACGCTCGTGCTCGGACCGACCTACGAGCCGGGCGTCGTCGACGGCCTCGTCAGCGGGCTGCACGCGCCGGGCGAGAGCCACTTCGAGCTGCTGTCGGCGTTCGCACCGCGCGAGCGGCTCGTGCGCGCGATCGAGCTCGCCGCCGCGCACGGGCTCTCCGGCCACGAGCTCGGAGACGCCTGCCTCGTCCTCGGATCGCGGAGCTCCGGGGTGCCTCGCTCGACGTAACGTCTGTGCAACCCGACGAGCCTGCGCGTGTCTTGCCAGCCATGAACAACCGTGCGGCCGCGGTCCTGCTCGTCGGCGGCATCGGCCTGCTCGCCGCGAGCGTCCCGCGCTCGCACCGGCACGCACCCGTGGCGCGCCGCGCCCACGCGACCGAGCGGCCGTGGCTGACGCGCGACGCGCAGGACGAGCTGATCGGCGCGAACGGCACGCTCGGGCCGCTGTTCGCGGGCGTCACGCTCGGAGGCCCGCCGCCGTCGGCCGAGCAGCGCGCCGCCATCGCGCAGTTCGCGAAGCGCAACGGCGTCGACATCCGGCTCGAGGTTCACGACGACACGCTCGTCGCGGTTCGCGCCTCGATCACGTTCGGTGGGTGCTGCGGGTACGAGGGCGTCGACGTGCTCGGGCGGCGGCTGTCGCGCCCGAACATCAACGTGCGCATCGATGACAACGACTACATCCCGGGCGACGACTGGGCGTACGCGCCGGAGCCGGGCGTGCACGTGCGCTTCCACACGCACGTCAACACGCTCGCGGTGCGCTGGGAGCCGGCGCTGACGACCGACGAGGTGCTCGACCAGGTCGAGGCGCTGATCGGCACGCCGATCGGCAAGGTGAAGCGGCACGCGGGCGATCGCATCACCGAGACGCAGCCGCAGAGCTACACGCTCGAGCTGCCGTATGACGCCGAGCGTCCGCCGCCGGAAGGCCGGTACCTGCCGGGCATGCACGTCCAGACGCTGGGCGGCGTGGTCACCGAGGTCGAGCTCGACGTGCTCGGCGAGCCGCCCGCGGGCGAGGATCCGCCGCCGATCGAGACGCTGCTGCGCGCGCGCTGGGGACGGCCGCACGTCGACACCGAGACCGGCACGTGGAGCTGGCGCCGCGAGGGCCGCGTGATCACCGCGGACGTCAGCTCGTACAGCGGGCACGCGAGCTTGTCGGTCGCGCGCGCGGATCCGCGGCTCGTCGCGATCCACGACATGGAGGAGCACGAGTAGCGCGAGTGGCGCGCTAGTAGCTGTCGCTCGAGCCGCCGCCGCCCGAGCTGCCGCCGCCGCCGGAGTAGCCGGACCCACCGCCGCCGCCGCCGAAGCCGCCGCCACCGCCGAAGCCGCCGCCACCGCCGCCGAAGCCGCCACCGCCGCCGCGTCCCCCGAAGGCCCAGAGGATGTCGAGCAGGATCCGGAAGAAGCCGCCGATCGCGCCGCCAAAGCCGGTCGTGTGACGCGAGAACGCCGACGACAGGATGCCGATCAGGACCGGAATCCCGAGGAACACGAGCAGGCCGACCCACGCGTAGCTCTCGTACGAACGCTTGATATGCGGCGGGCCGCGCGTCGGCGCCGCCGCGGAGCCGACGAATTCGTCGCGGATCCTGTTGGAGATCTGGATCGCGCCGTCCTCGATCGCGGTGCGCATGTCGCCCTTCGCGAGCAGCGGGCCGATCGTCTGGCGGATGATGTCGTTCGCCTTGAGGTCGGGCAGGGCGCCCTCGACACCCTTGCCGGTCTCGATGCGCACGCGCCGGTGGTCGGGCGCGATGACGAGCAGGATGCCGTTGTCCTTGCCCTTCTCGCCGACGCCCCACGTGTTGAACGCCGTGTACGCGACGTCCTCGATCGGCTCGTCGCCGATGTTCGTCACGAGCACGACGATCGCGAACCCGCCCGAATTGCCCATCGCGTCGAGCTCGAGGTCGAGGTCGCGGACGTCCTTGTCGGAGAGCGTGTGCGTCGTGTCGACGACGTGGCCGTGCAGCGGTGGCGGCTTGAAGCCCGCCAGCAGCAGGAACAGCGACAGCGCGGCGAGCGCGCGCCACATGGCTAGAACTGGACCTTCGGCGCCTCGTGCGCCTCGGCGCTCGCGCTGAAGTAGACGCGCGGCTTGAACGGCTTGCCGGTGACCTTGTTGACGACCGCGCCGGAGACCTTCGCGAGCTCGGCGTTGTAGTCCTTCACGGCGGCGTTGTACTCCTCGCGCGCGCGGGCGATCCGGTTCTCGGTGCCCTCGAGCTCGACGGCGAGATCGTGAAACTGCGCGTTCGCCTTGAGGTCGGGGTACGCCTCCTGCGTGACGAGCAGGCGGCCGAGCGAGCCCTTGAGCTGATCCTGCGCGGCCTGGAACTGCGCCATCTTCGCCGGGTCGCTGAAGTCATCGCCGCTGAGCTTGATCTGCGTCGCGGAGGCGCGCGCCGCCGTCACTTCCTCGAGCGTCTTCTCCTCGTGCGCCGCGCTCGCCTTCACCGTCGCCACGAGGTTCGGGATCAGATCGTAGCGGCGCTGCAGCTGCGCCTCGATGTCGGCCCACTTCTCGTCGCACGTCGCGTTCTTCTCGACGAGCGCGTTGTACTTGTGGCAGCCGCCGATCCAGGGCAACACCAACAGCACGAGCAGCAAGAAGCGCTTGGGCATATGCCCAACCTAAGCACGAAAATCACGCCCGCAAACGCTGCAGGAGGCCCAACTGACCGAGCGCGCTCGCCACGGCCGCCTCGACGCGCAGGATCGGCGCACCGATCGACACCGGCGTGAAGCCGCGCGCGACCAGCGTGTCGAGCTCGCGCTCGATCCAGCCGCCCTCCGGCCCGATCGCGAGCACGGTCGGACAGACGCGCGCGATCGCCTTCTCGATCGGCGGCGCGCTCGGGTGCGCGACCAGCCGCAGCCCTCCCGGCGCGGCGAACCGCTCGTCGAGCAGCGCCATCAGCCGGTCGTGGAGCGTGATCGCGGGGATGTGGGTCGTCGCGCCCTGCTCGGCGCCGAACCGGGCCGCGAGCGCCATCGCCTGCGGATCGAGGCGCGGCGAGCGCAGGTAGCTCTTGTCGACGCGCCATGCGTTCGTCAGCTCGATGCGCTTCACCGCGAACGATGCCGCGATCTCGAGCGTGCGCGTGATGACCTTCGGCCGCGGCACCGCGAGCACCAGCTCGACGTCCCACGGCTGCGACGGCGGCCCGTCGAGCGCGACCTCGAGCGTGTAGGCGCTGCCGTCGTCGTTGACGATGCGCGCGGTCCCGACGCGTCCGCCCAGCTCACCAACGCGCACGGGATCGCCGATCTGCACGCCGAGCACGGTCCGCAGATGATGCGCGCGGCGATCCGCGATCACGACACGGCCGCCGCTCAGCTCGCCGGGCTCGAACAACAGGAGGTTCACGCCACCACGTTACCGCGGTAGCCTGCCCTCATGCCGTTCTTCCAGGAGCCGCCTCGCCTCGGCAACCAGTTCGACGACGATCCCATGCTCCCGAGCTGGATCGCGCGACACATCCCGGAACGCCATGTAGGCGAGGTCACGACCGAGCTGCATGACCTCGGCGCGCTCGCGGCCGAGCTCTACCCCAAGCAGCTCGCCGATCGCCTCAACGAGCCGCGCCTGACCCAGTGGGACGCGTGGGGCAACCGCATCGATCAGATCGAGGTCTCGCCGCTCTGGCAGGAAGCCCAGGTGCTCGCGGCGCGCCACGGCATGGTCGCCGCCGGCTACGAGTCGCGCCTCGGCACCGCCGCGCGCACGCACCAGTTCTCGATCGTGCACGTGCTCGGCCCCTCGCTCGACATCTACAGCTGCCCGCTCGCGATGACCGACGGCGCCGCACGCACGCTGCTCGCCTCCGGCAACCACGCGCTCGCCGATCGCTACGTTCCCAAGCTCACGTCGCGCGATCCGGCGCACATGTGGACGAGCGGCCAGTGGATGACCGAGCGCACCGGTGGCTCCGACGTCTCGCAGTCCGAGACCGTCGCCCGCAAGGACGGCGACACCTGGCGCCTCTACGGCACGAAGTGGTTCACGAGCGCCACGACCTCGCAGATGGCGCTCACGCTCGCGCGCCCCGAGGGCAACCCCGACGGCAGCCGCGGCCTCGCGCTGTTCTTCGTCGAGCTGCGCGACGGCAACGGCCGCCTGCGTGACATCCAGGTCAACCGCCTCAAGGACAAGCTCGGCACGCGCAAGGTGCCGACCGCCGAGCTCACGCTCGATGGCACGCCGGCGATCATGGTCGGCGCGGGCTCCGACGGCGTCCGCCAGATCACGCCGATGCTCTCCGTCACGCGCACGTGGAACGCGATCAGCGCTGTCTCCGCGATGCGCCGTGGCCTCGCGCTCGCGCGCGACTTCGCCCGCCGCCGCCGCGCGTTCGGCGCGCTGCTGATCGACAAGCCGCTCCACGCCGACACGCTCGCCTCGCTCGAGGCCGAGTACGCCGGCGCGTTCGTGCTCGCGTTCCGCTGCGCGCAGCTGCTCGGCGAGGCGAAGCCGGGCGAGACCGAGTCGCCGCTCGCGCGCGCGCTGATCCCGATCGCGAAGCTGACGACCGGCAAGCAGGCCGTCGCCGTGTGCTCCGAGGCGATCGAGGCCTGCGGCGGCGCCGGCTACATCGAGGACACCGGCCTCCCGCGCATCCTCGCCGACGCCCAGGTCCTCCCGATCTGGGAAGGCACGACCAACGTGCTCTCGCTCGACACGCTGCGCGCGCTCTCGAAGGGCGGCGCGCTCGAGGCCGTGCTCGCCGAGGTCGACGCCTGCTGCGCGGCCGCGACCGATGCCACGCTCGCGCGTCCCGTCGAGGTCGCCCGCGGCGCCGCGCGCCACGCCGCCGCCTGGGTCGCCGAGGCGATGAGCTCGCCGGATCGTCTCGAGGCGGGCGCACGCCGCTTCGCGCTGACGCTCGGCCGCGCGCTCGAGCTCGCACTGCTCGCGCGCCACGCGCAGTGGTGTCTGGACAAGGGCCAGGGCCCGCGCACGGCGGCCGCGGCGCGCCGCTTCGCGCAGAGCGCGGTCGACCTCGTCGGCGATACGTCGGCCGACGACACGAAGCTGCTCGCGTAGCCCGCGCTCGCTCGAGGAGCCGAAACGCTGCTCGCGTGCCCGCGCTCGAGGAGCCGAAACGCGAAACGCCGCGTTCCCGAAGGAGCGCGGCGTCCGGTGGTCGCGTGGGCGCGAAGCTTCAGTAGCCCGGCGCGGGCCCCGGCGGCGGGCCGGCGGGCGGCTCACCGGCGGGCGGCGGCGGCTGACCACCCGGAGGCGGCATCTGCTGCGGCATCTGGCCGGCGGCGGGCATCGCGCCGTTGCACTGGTAGTGAACGCGCCACGCGACGGCGGTGCGCGTCGACTGCACGCCCGACGTCGTCTGGTCGGAGGTCGTCGTGCGGCCGCTGCGCGAGGTCTGATCGACCGCGGAGCTGTCCTGGCGCGTGTACGTGTCGGTGCCGACCGCTTCCTCGCCCTGCTGGACGATGACGTAGTTGTTCGGACCGCACTGGGCCGCCATCTGGTTCTGCGCGTCCTCCATCGCCTTGCCGCGATCGCCCTGCAGCTCGAGGACTCCGCCCTGCGGCGTCTGCTGGATGAGGCGCGCGCTTCCGCACGCCGCCAGCGCCATGATCAATCCAAGTGATGCCTTGCGAAGCATGTGTTTCCTTCTCCGTTGACGGCCGTAAGCCACCGCGACGGTAGCGTAGGGTCGGGCGGGACGGCAATGGTACGCTGCGCCAGATGGCGTCGGTCGAGTCGCGACTCGAGCAGGTGACCGTGTACGCGCGCGGCGCGGCCGTGCGGCGCGTGACGAGCGCGAGCGGGCCCGGGATCGTGCGCGTCGGTGGTTTGCCGCTTGCTGCGATCGACGACACGGTGCGCGTCGAGGTCGAGGGCGGGCCGGTCGCGGTGAGCGTGCGCGTCGGGACCGATGCAGCGGCGCAGGGCGCGGCGGAGGAGTCGGAGGAGCTGCGCGCGGCGAGGCGGCGCGAGGCGATCGCGACGGCGGAGGTCGTGCGGCTCGAGACCGCGCTCGATCGGCTCGCGAAGGCGCCGGTCGTCGTCGAGGATGATGGCGAGGAGAAGGCGGCGTGGGCGGCGGTGGTCGCGGCGCGCAAGGGTATCGTCGAGGTGCGCGCGGCGCGTGAAGCGGCGCTGCGGGGCGCGCTGGCGGCGGCGCGGCGCGAGCTCGACGAGGCGCATCGGGCGCACGAGGTCGTCGCGATGCGCGAGGCGCTGAAGGGCAACGCGCACGATGCGAAGGCCCACGAGCTGCGCAAGCACGTCGAGCTCGAGCTCGTGGGGAGCGGCGCGGCGACGCTGCGCATCGAGTATCAGGTCGCGGCCGCGCGCTGGGCGCCCGCGTACGTCGCGCGGCTCGATCCCGAGCGCGATGCGGCGCGGTTCGAGCTGCGCGCGGTCGTCGCGCAGGACAGCGGCGAGGACTGGCGCGGCGTCGCGCTGAAGCTGTCGACGGCGGAGCCGGCGCGGTTCGCGCAGCTGCCGGAGCTCGCGGCGCAGAAGATCGGCCGCAAGCAGGCCGAGCCGCCGAGGAAGGGATTCCGGCCCGCGCCCGTCGGCGCCGACGCGCTCTACGCGGACTACGAGCGCACGTGGCCGCGCGCCGCACCCGCCGCGGAGCCCGCGTATCAGGAACGCGCGGCGACCGATACGGCGTTCGCCGAGCAGGTGTGGGACGAGGACAGCTCGCACGCGCGCGGCTATCCCGCCGCGGAGGCGCCACGCGGCGCGCCGATGCCGCCGCCCGCGCCGATGCGGCCTCCGGCGCCGATGCTGGCCGCGGCCCCGATGCTGGCGAAGAAGCGCTCGGCGGGTCCGCTGAATGCGCTCGCCGGGTCTGCGCAGAGCATCTCGACGCGTGCGGAGCCCGTGGCGGCTCCGCCGCAGCCGCGGCTCGACTACGGCAACCTCGTGATGGCGCCGGCGAGCTCGCCGGAGCGCGGCCGGCTGATCGCGGCGCCCGCGAAGGCCGCGCCGAGCGCGCGCGTGGCGGAGGGCGTCGCGAAGATCGAGCGGCTCGCGCTGCCGCCCGGCCACGTCGACGAGTGGGATCACGCCTACGACTTCGCGTTCGCGAGCGACGGCGCGGTCGATCTCTCGAGCGACGGCGCGTGGCACTCCGTCGCGCTCACGGCGCGCGCGGGCACGGCGCGGCTGCGCCACGTCGCGGTGCCGCGCGAGCAGCCAGACGTGTTTCGCATCGCCGAGGTCGGCAACCCGTTCGACGGGCCGCTCTTGCCGGGGCCGATCGACGTCTACGATCGCGGGCAGTTCCTCGTGACGAGCGAGGTCGACTACACCCCGCCCGGCGGCCGCGTCGCGATCGGGCTCGGCGTCGATCCGCAGGTGAAGATCGCGCGCAACGCCGAGTTCCACGAGGAGGCGGCCGGCATGCTGCGCGGCGCGCTGCGGCTCGTGCACGCGGTCACCGTCGAGATCGAGAACGTGTCGCCGCGCGCGGTCGATGTCGAGGTGCGCGAGCGCGTGCCGGTCACGCGCGACGGCGAGGACGAGATCGAGGTGACGGTCGGTCGTGTCGAGCCGGCGTGGGAGGCGTGGGCGCCGGAGGCGGCATCACCGGGCGCGCCGAAGCTGCGCGGCGGCCACCGCTGGCGCGTCACCGTGCCGCCCGCGGGCAAGAAGCTGCTGCGCGCCGGCTACGAGGTGCGGATCCCCGCGAAGGCCGAGCTCGTCGGCGGCAACCGGAGGGAGCCGTGATCGCGATCGCGCAGGTGACCGTGCTCGAGGATCGCGCGGCGATCACGCGGCGAGGCAGCGTGAAGCTCGCGGCGGGCCAGCAGCGGCTCGTGATCGATCGCGTCGCGCCGGTGCTCGCCGACAAGACGCTCACCGCGACCTGCAGCGGCGCGCGCGTGCTCGACGTGCGCTGCGAGCGCTACGTCGCGCCGTGGCGCGAAGGCGCGCCGGCACTCGCGACGTCGCTGCGCGAGGAGCTCACCGCCGTCGAGGGCAAGCTCGCCGCGGCGCGCGCGCGTGCCCAGGTCGCCCGCGCCGAGTCCGACGCGCTCGCGCAGCTGCTCGAGGCCGCGCTCGCCGATCTCGCGGCCGCCGCGGCGCGAGGGCAGGGCGCTCCGACCGCGCAGGCCGACCTCGCCGATCTCGATGCGCGCGATGCGGCCGCGCGCGCACGCCGCGTCGATGCCGAGCTCGAGGCGGAGGATCTCGCCGCCGTTGCCGATCGGCTCGCCCAGCGCTTGCGCACCGCCGAGACCGAGGCCGGCGAGCAGGCCGCGCGCCTCGTCATCGACGTGATCGCCGATGCGCCCACCGACGCCACGCTCACCGCGACGTACGTCGTGCCGGGCGCAGCGTGGCGGCCGTTCCACCGCGCGACCCTGCAGCGCGATGCGGGCAAGCTCGACTGGCAGACCACCGCGTGCGTGTGGCAGGCGACCGGCGAGGACTGGACCGACGTCGAGCTCGCCTGCTCGCTCGAGCGGCCGTCGCTCGGCGTCGAGCCGCCGGACGTCGCCACCGACGAGCTGCGCTGGCGCCGCCGGCCCGAGACCGTCGTCGTCGAGGCGCGCGAGCAGGAGCACCAGACGACCGGCCTCGGCGCGCTCGAGGTGCCCGGCATCGACGACGGCGGCCTCGGCCTTCGCCTCTCCGCCCAGCGCGTGAGCGTGAAGGCCGACGGCGCGCCGCACCGCGTGCCCGTCTCCGCGTTCTCGACGACCGCGCAGGTCACGCTCGTCGCGATCCCGCTGCGGTCGACCGCCGTCCACGTGCGCGCGCGCTTCGTCAACACCGGCACCGCCCCGCTGCTCGCCGGGCCCGTCGATCTGATCATGCAGTCCGGCTATGTCGGGCGCGCGGAGATCGGCTTCGTCGCGCCGGGCGAGAAGGCCTACCTCGGCTTCGGTCCCGACTCCGAGCTGCGCGTGCACCGCACCGAGACGCGCGACCGCGACAACGCGGGCATCCTCGGCTCGTGGAACGTCGAGACGGTGCGCGTTGCCGTGCGCCTCTCGAACCTCGGCGCGCAGAAGCGCGAGGTCACGGTCACCGAGCGCATCCCGATCTCCGAGGTCGAGCAGGTCGAGGTCGTGCCGTCCGCGCCCGATGCCTACATGCTCGACGAAGGTGACGAGATCACGCAGGTCACCGCGCGCGCGTTCGACGAGCGCGGCCTCGTCAGCTGGTCCGTCGACCTCGCGCCGCTCGGCCGCCGCGCGGTCACGCTCGAGTACAAGGTGAAGTCGCAGAAGAGCGTCGCAGGCGTCTGATGGTGACCGAGATGTTCGCGAACCGCGTGCGCAAGAACGCACGCCACCTCGCCAAGTGGGCGAAGCGCGAGAACGTCACGTGCTGGCGCGTCTACGACCGCGACATCCCCGAGCTCCCCGTCACGCTCGACACCTACGACGGCGCGCTCGTGCTCAACGACTACCGCATCGATCCCGGCGACGATGCCTGGCTCGACGCGCTTGCCGCGGCCGCGAAGGCCGCGCTCTCCGCCGACGAGATCTTCATCAAGCGCCGCGAGCGCCTCACGCACCGCGAAGGCGATCAGTACGAGCGGCAGGCCGACCGCGGCGCGTGGCGCACGGTCCAGGAGGGCGGCAAGCGCTTCCGCGTCAACCTCTCCGACTACATCGACACCGGCCTGTTCCTCGACCACCGCATCACGCGCATGCGCGCCGCCGGCGAGCCCGCCGCGACGATGCTCAACCTCTACTGCTACACCGGCGCGTTCTCGGTCCACGCCGCCGCCGCCGGCATGCGGACGACCTCGGTCGACCTGTCGAACACGTACATCGAGTGGGCGCGCGAGAACCTCGCGCTGAACGGCCTCTCCGGCGAGCTCGTCCACGCCGACGTGCGCGAGTTCCTCGCCGAGGCCCGCCGCCAGCGTCTGCACTGGGACCTGACCGTCGTCGATCCGCCGACGTTCTCGAACAGCAAGCGCATGCACTACACCTGGGACATCCAGCGCGACCACGCGGCGCTCCTGGCCGATGTCCTCGCGGTCACGAACAAGGTCGTGTGGTTCTCGACGAACGCGAAGCGCTTCAAGCTCGAGCTCGAGCACCCGGGCCTCACCGACGAGACGTTCGCGACGACGCCTCCCGACTTCCGCCACAAGCCGCACCGCGCGTGGCGGATCAGCGTAGCGCCCTGAGCACGCCGTCCGCCGCCGCCTCGACGCGGACCTTGTAGTCGGCGAGCGCGCGATCGATCGCCGCGAGGTCGGCCGGCGACGGGGCGAGCAGCGGCCGGTGCGCGAGCATGCGCTGCAGGCGCTGCGTGATCGCGTGCGGGCGCCGCAGATCCTCCGGTGCGCCGTACCCGCGCAGCCGGTCCAGCAACGTCGCGAACCGCGCGTCGCCCTCCTCGTCGCGCCAGCGCACGCCGCTCGGGTCGTGCGCGAGCCCGGCGCTGTACACCGCGCGGTGCGCCGCCTCCTCGACGAGCACGCCATCGAGCAGGAGCTCGACGCCGATGTGCGCGACCGCCCGGCGCGGTCCGCGCGCGCAGCCGAGCCGCTCCAGCCGCTCGCCGAGCTCGCGCATCAGCCCGAGCACGACCGGCAAGCCGTGAAACCGCGCGTCGGTCGCGTGATGGTGCTCGATGCCCGTGGCGACCTGCGCGTCGGCCGGCTCGTCGAGGCGCGCGCGGATCATCGTCGCGAAGTCGGGCAGCATCGCGCCGAGCACGACTCCAGGCGCGCGGCGGGCCGATGCTTGCCAGCTCGCGACGACCGCGTGCCCGAAGTAGTTCACACGGACTTGTAGCATCTCGCCGCGCGGTCGGCCGCGGTAGCATCGGCACGTGCGATACGTCGTCGGCGTCGATCTCGGCACGCAGAGCTGCAAGGCGGTCGTGTGCGACGAGCAGCTCGCGGTCGTCGGCTCGCACGCGGTGCCGGTCGCGACGAGCTTTCCGCAGCCCGGGTGGGCGGAGCAGGACCCGCGCGCGTGGGAGGCCGCGCTCGAGGCCGCGGTTGCCGGCGCGTTGCATGGCATCGATGCGCGCGAGGTGGCGACGATCGCGATCGCGGGCCAGCTCGATGGCTGCGTCGCGGTCGATGCGCGCGGCGAGCCGCTGCACGCGGCGCTGATCTGGCAGGACCGGCGCGCGACCGCCGAGACGCTCGCCGTGCCCCTCGACGTCACGGGCCAGGTCGCCGACGCGAGCCACATGGCGCCGAAGATCGCGTGGCTGCGCGCGCGCCTTGCCGAGGCGCCGCAGCTCGCGCTGTCGCTCGAACCGAGCACGCGCGGGCCGGCGCGGTTCCATCAGCCGGTGAGCTACCTCGTCGCGCGGCTGACCGGCGCGCACGTGCTCGATCCGTCGCACGCGTCGACGACGATGCTCTACGACCTGCACGCGGGCGCGTGGTCCGCGCCGCTGCTCGCGCGGTACGGGATCCGCGAGGGCGAGCTGCCCGCGATCGCGCCCGCGACGAGCATCGCCGGCACGCTGCGGCGCGCGCTCGCCGGGATTCCGGCCGGCACGCCCGTCGCCGTCGGCACCGGCGATGACTTTGCCACGCCGCTCGGCGCGGGCGCCGTGGCGCCGGGCCCGCTGCTCGTCACGCTCGGCACGGCGGAGGTCGTCGGCACGCTCGCGGCGAGCGCCGTCCTCGATCGCACGCCGCCGTCGCCTCTGGTCGAGACGCACGCGTACCCGACCGGCGCGTTCTTCGTCGAGAATCCGGGCTGGCTCTCGGGCGGCGCGGTGCGGTGGGCCGTGCGCATGCTCGGCCTGGCGAGCGACGCGGAGCTCGACGCGCTCGCCGCGGAGGCGCCGCCCGGCGCCGGCGGTGTCACGTTCGTGCCCGCGCTCGCGGGCGCGATGACGCCCGTGTGGGACGCGGAGCGGCGCGGCGCGCTGCACGGGCTGTCGGCCGCGCATGATCGGCCACACGTCGCGCGGGCGGTGCTCGAAGGGCTGGCGTTCGCGTGTCGCGATGTCTCGGAGCGTCTGCGCGCGCTCGGGCTGCCGCACGCGGAGGCACTCGTGCTCGGCGGCGGCACGCACAGCGACCTGTGGCTGCAGATCCGCGCCGACGCGCTGGGGATTCCGCATCACGTCGCGGCGCGCAGCGATACGTGCGCGATCGGCGCCGCGATGATCGCGGGCGTCGCGGCCGGCATCCATGCGGACCTCCGTGCGGCTGCCGCGACCGCACCGCCGCCGCGCGCGACGATCGCGCCGGCCGGCAACCTCGACGACGCGTACGCGCTGTATCAGATGCGGAACCGGAGCACCTCGTAGGCCTCGGCGTACTGGAAGCCGCTGAGGCGGCCCATCGCGCGCGCGAGGTCCTTGCTGCTCTCGAGGTCGAGCTTGGCGAGCTGGGACTCGTGGCAGGCGATCGCGGCGAGCTTGGTGTCCATCGTGTCGGTGATGTTGACGAAGCACTGCCCGACGCAGCGCGACTGCGCGTTCATCTCCGGCGAGGAGAGGTAGGCGATCAGGTCGCATGGCGCGCGGCGCATCGCGGAGATCGTCGCGGTGTGGACGAGGCCGTGATCGAAGTGGAGGTCGGTCTTGCCGTGCGTGATCACGAGGTCGGGCTTGAGATCGCCGATCAGGTGATCGAAACGACGGACGAGCTCGTACATCGGGACATCCTCGACGCGACACTCGCGGTTCTCGTTGATCAGCAGGAACTCGGCACCGAGTGTCTCGGCGCCGCGGCGGGCCTCCTCGACGCGCATGGCGCTGTTGTTCGGGCAGCTCACGACAGCCATCGTGACCCTCGCGCCCTCTTTGACGAGTCGCGCGATCATCCCGCCCGCACCGATCTCCATGTCGTCTGGGTGCGCGCCGAATGCAATGACGCGACCGCCTGAATTCCGGATCATCGGGAGACCTCCTCGGCGCGGCCCCAGAGGATCTGACGAGCCTCGGGACCGCAATTGAACAGCAGATCGATGAAGCCCAGGTGCGAGACGAACCCGACCTTGGAGTAGCGCTGCGGGTAGTGCGGGTGCTGGAACCGTTGCCACATCACGCTGACGCCGGCGTCCTTGAACGCGGCCTCGTCGAGGTAGCCGGTCGAGCCGCCGGAGCCGGTCAGGTAGACCTTGGCGCCGACCTTCTTGCACATGTCGATGATGCGATCGCTCTTCTGGCCGGTGAGGCCGAGCGTCGAGGCGCGCACGATCGGCCGCGTGATGCCGAGCCAGGTGCGCGCGAGCTCGAGCATGTGCAGATCGAGATCGATGAGCCGCTCCCACGTGCTGGTGAACACGGCGCGCAGCTCGTCGCGATACTGCGCGAAGAAGGGCGTCTTGCCGTAGTGGATCTCGAGCGTGCGCCATGCGCGGTGCTGCCAGTGATGGCGGCCCGTCGCGCTGTTGTCGATCCGCTTGTCGAGGATGCGGTCGTCCTGCGCGCCGCGGCGCAGCGGGACCGTGAGCCAGGTCGCGCCGCTGTTGATCTTGACGCGCTGGCGGTTCTGGAAGTTCTGGGCCTCGTACTGCAGATCGTCCATGACGACGAACACGTCGGCCTTGGCGAGCTTGTCGAGGTACCCGAGCCAGGGAAGCAAGTGCGGCTGGTGTGCAGCGACGATCATTTCGCAGCTCCGACCTTCTTCGGGGCGCCGCGCGTCTCCCAGCTCGAGCTATCGAGCGTGAGCAGGCCGAGCGGCGTCAGGATGATGTAGGCGGCCGGCATCATCACGGCCATCGGGAGGAACGCCAGCGGATGCACGCGCAACCAGGGCGGCAGCCGCCGGATCGACGGAGCGAAGTAGTAGATCGCGCCGAACAGCGCGATCACGGCGCAGTGGAACATCACGAGCGAGAAGAACTGGCCCGCGATCAGGTGCGTGACGATCAGGAACGGATAGATGAGGAGCAGCGCGAGCATCGACAGGTACTGCACGCACATCAGCGGGTGCAGCTTCCACGCGTCGATGGTGAAGATGATGAAGTCGACGATGTTCGAGCGCTTCCAGCGGAGCTGCTGGTTGAAGTAGGTGCGGAGCGTCTCCTGTGCCTTCGTGAAGCACAGGGCGTCCATGTTCATGCGCGTCTTGTAGCCGTGCTTGACGATCAGGTGCGTGAGGTAGCGGTCCTCGCCGTACTTGATCGGGATCCCGAAAATCGAACGATCCTCGAGGATCGGCTCGAGGTCGATGAGGATCTTGCGGCGATACGCGGTGAGACAGCCGGAGAGACACAGACAGCAGTCGAGCCCGCGCTCGAGGTTCTTCAGGTGCTCCTGGCCGAAGTAGTACTTGATCGTCTGCATGCGCGTGAGCCAGTTCACGTTCGGGTTCGATACGTGAACGCGCCCGCCGACCGCCGCGATCTCCGGCGCGACGAAGCCCGCCACGAGCTCGCGCACCGCGCGCGGGTGCACGATCACGTCGGAGTCGACCGAGACGATGATCTCCGACTTCGATTCGCGCACGGCGTGGTTGATGCCCTTGCGCTTGCCCATGTTGTGCGGGTTGCGCAGCACCGTGACGTTCGGGAAGTCCTTCGCCGCCTTGAGCGCCCACTCGTACGAGTCGTCCGTCGAGCAGTCGTCGACGACGGTGACGTTGAGCTTGTGCGACGGATAGTCGAGCTTCGTGAAGCTCTGGATCGTGTCGTAGATCGATTTGCCCTCGTTGAAGAGCGGCACGACGATCGTGACGGTCGGCTCGTAGCCGTGGATCTTCTGCGCAAGTTTCTTGCGGTTGATGATCGTGAGGTAAAGACCAAAGACGTACCTGTTCAGGAACACGATGAAGATGAACAGGTAGATGGGAAACATCCGCACGATGAACGCGGACTACAGCAAGACAAGTGCCCGAAGGCCGATCGCAATAGTTCGATGGCTTACGAGTGACGTGGGGCGCGCGGTTGGAGTACATGCGCTCCGACGACACAACCAAGAACGTCATTCGCCCGCTCCGTTCAACGAGTTACGCTGGTGGTAACCGTCTTGCAGAAGTCGCCGAGCGATGGCGACTACGATTATTGGACTCGGTATCGACCCCGCTAAACCGAAGGGCGAGAGCGAGCATGAGCCACGGCTAGAGGTCGTGCGGCAGGGAATCGTGCCGCTGCCCAAGCCGGAGCAGCCGAACGAGCCCGCACAGATGCCCAAGGTGATCGTCGATCTCACGGACGACTCACCGGCGCAGCGCCGCGCGCGGCGCAAGTGGCAGACCTACGACGATATCGGGCTGCCGCCGCCCGAGCACAAGCCCGAGACGCACGGCGACGCCGGCCCTGCACCATCGTACGTGCACAAGGTCGCGTCGAAGCTGATCGTCTCGACGTATCGTCTGATGGGCTTCGGCATCCTGACGATCATCGTCGTCGCGCTCGTCAGCTACGTCGCGACCACGCTGTTCTACTACGCCAGCCACAGCTGGATGGTGCCGACGGCGATCTCGACGAGTGACGAGAAGGTCGTGCAGATGCGCAGCGAGCTCGCCGCGCAGCAGAACAACCGCGACAAGCTCGCGGCCGATCTGACCAGCACCGACAAGGCGATCCTCGCCGAGCGCGCGTTCCAGAACGAGTACGCGAAGGCGATCGCCGCGGACGTCGAGGGCCGCAAGATGTCGCTCGAGAAGGTCCGCGAGCTCGCGGGCACGGCGGCCTCGACGCGCACCGAGATCCGCAGCGCGAACGATGACTTCGCCTCGAACGAGCAGAAGCGCGCCGAGGAGGAGTACAAGGCGGGCCTCATCGATCGCAACGGCATGATCGCGCACAAGCAGCAGATGGCCGGCCTCGCGACGACGAACCTCGGCCTCGCCGAGAAGCAGGCCGACTACGAGCGCCAGGCGTACGAGCTCGAGCTGCAGACGAAGGCGCTCGAGGGCCTCGTCAGCGGCGGCGGCGGTCACGCGCTCTCGTACGACGTGCTGAAGATCAAGCGCGACTACGACTCGAGCAAGCTCGAGGTCGAGCGCGACATCGCACAGCGCGACGCCCTCAAGGCGAGCCTGCAGCGCGTCGACACGATCATCGCGGGCCTCAAGAAGAGCCCGTACCTCCGCGCCCTCGATGAAGGTGCGCAGGTCGCGATGGTGCCGTACGCGAACGTCGAGAAGGCGCACAAGGGTGCTCCGCTCTACGCGTGCAAGCTCGGCATGATGTGGTGCCACGAGGTCGGCACGGTGACCGAGGTCCTCCCGAGCGAGGTCCAGGTCGAGAGCCCGCACGGCGGCAAGACCGCGCGCGGCGTCATGGTCGAGATGAAGCTGACGGACCCCGACGCGGCGCGCGAGGACGTGCTGTTCGCCGGTGGCAAGCCGCTCGGGTTCTAGGCCATGAAGTACTCGCTGCTGCTCCTGGCCGCCGCTTGCTCGTCGAAGCACCCGAGCGCGCCCACGACGAAGGTCGAGGCGGTCCCGCCCGACCGGATGTGCGTGACGCACGGTGCGGTGCAAGGCTCGCTCGTCACCGATCCGGAGGTGCGAGCGGTCTCGACGACAAGCGGCGGCGACGCAGCGAGCCTGACGTTCAAGATGCACGAGTGGCCGACCGCGACAAAGGCGCTGCGCTCCGGTGACGTGCGTCACCAGCTCGGCCTCAAGCTGCGCGCCGCGGACAGCTGCAACCTCGTCTACGTGATGTGGCGGCTCGATCCACCGAAGCCAGGCATCGTCGTCCAGGTGAAGAACAACCCGGGGGACGCGAACAACGAGCAGTGCGGCATCTCGGGCTACACGCGCGTGAAGCCCGCGCATCGCGGGAAGATTCCCTACGCCGCGCCGGGCGAGCAGCACACGCTGCAGGCCGAGATCCACGGCGACGCGCTGACCGCATGGGTCGACGGTGCGGTCGCGTGGAGCGGCGAGCTTCCGGCGATGGCGCGTGACCTCAAGGGCCCGGCCGGCATCCGGTCGGATAACGTCAGCTACGAGATCGTGACGTTCGCCGCACCGCCTGGCCACGGCCAGATTCCGTGCAAGGCGCAGCAGCAGGCGACCCGATAAGCACCGGGTTGGGCTACAGTCCGTCCCATGCGACGGATGTGCATCGTCGTCGGTGCCGCGCTGGTGGCAGGCTGCCCCAGCAGCGATCCGCCGCCGGCGTGCATCACGGTCGATACGGCCTGCGCACCCGGCTACGTGCCGACGTTCGACAACATGTACGCGAACACGCTGAAGCAGGGGTGCGGCTCGACGCGCTCCTCGTGCCACTCGGCGACCGGCCACATGGGTGGCCTCGACATGTCGGACGAGGCGACCGCGTATACGAGCCTGCTCGGCATGTCGGCGAAGTACAAGCGGCCGCGCGTCGAGCCGGGCAACGCGGCGTGCAGCCTGATGATCGTGCGCACGGATTCGCCGGGCGCCGACTATCAGATGCCGCCCGGTGATCCGCTGACCGATCCGGAGCGCTGCGCGCTGATCCAGTGGGTGCAGAACGGCGCGCCCGGCCCTGGGAGTGGCATGTGAACAAGCTCGGGTTCCTGATCATCCTCGTCGCCGCGTGCGGCGACCCGCCAAAGCTGGCCATCGACAAGCTCGAGGATCCGGCGACGTGCATGGAGTGCCATCCGTCGCATCACACGCAGTGGTCGGCATCGATGCACGCGTACGCGGCCGATGACCCGGTGTTCATCGCGATGGAGAAGCGCGGCCAGCGCGAGACGAACGGCGCGCTCGGCACGTTCTGCATCCAGTGCCACGCGCCGATGGCGCTCGCGAACGGCACGATCACGCCCGATAACGTCAAGGACTTCGACCTCTCGACGCTGTCGCCCGCGGACCGCGGCATCACCTGCTACTTCTGCCACAACGTCGAGTCGATCAAGGACGATCACAACAACGGCCTTCAGCTCGCGCTCGATCAGACGATGCGCGGCGGCGCGAAGAACCCCGTCAGCTCCCCCGCGCACGACAGCAAGTACGATCCGCTGATGGCGTCGGCGACGAACAACTCGCAGATGTGCGGGTCGTGCCACGACGTCGTGACTCCGCGCGGCGTCGCGCTCGAGCGCACGTACTCGGAGTGGAAGACGACGATCTTCGCACACGACGACCCGGCGAACCTGCTGCCGCTGACCTGCTCGGGCTGCCACATGCAGAGCAAGGACGACGTGATCGCCGACAAGCCCGGCCTCAACGTCCCCGAGCGCAAGAACGGCTACCACGAGCACCTGTGGCCCGCGATCGACGTGGCGCTGACCGCGTTCCCCGGCGGCGACATGCTCTCCGCTGGCATCAAGCGCGACCTCGATCCCGCGATCACGATCGTCGGACCCACGCCCACCGGCGGGAGCCCGGCCGACGCGCCCGGCGGCATCTGTGTCACGCCGGTCGGCGGCGGCCAGATCACGGTGCGCATCGACTCGCGCGGCACCGGTCACATGTGGCCGAGCGGCGCCGCGCAGGATCGCCGCGCGTGGCTCGAGGTCATCGCGTACGACGCGGGCAACAACGTCGTGTTCCAGAGCGGCGTCGTGCCCGACAACAAGGACCCCGAGGAGATCGCGGACCCGAACCTGTTCGGCCTGTGGGACAAGACGACGAAGGACGACGGCACGCCCGCGCACTTCTTCTGGGACGTCGCGAACGTCGACAGCCACCTGATCAAGCCGCCGATCACGCTCGTGCAGACCGATCCGGCGTTCGATCACTCGTCGACCGCGACGTTCAACGTACCGAACGCGACCGCGACCGTCGATCACGTCACGGCGCGCGTGCGGATCCGGCCGCTGTCGCTGCGCATGCTCGACGACCTCGTGGCGTCCGGCGACCTCGACGGCAGCATCGCGTCGAAGCTCGAGACGCTCGACATCAGCGGCACGCAGCGCACGTGGAAGAAGGCGACCGCGCGCACCTCGGACGGCTGCAACCCCGACCCGTTCAACTGAGCGCTAGCTCGGGATGCAGAACTTGTAGACCGCGGTGTCCGACTGCGGCGCGGAGACCTTGATCGTCGTCTCCCAGACGCCCGGCATCCACATGTTCACGGGCGAGAGCTGGTACTGACCCGTCGTGCCGGTCGGCGTGATCACGACCTGCTTCGGCGTGCCGTGCTGGTGCGAAGGCATGAACGGCGTGGCGGTCATCGTCGCGCCGTCGATCGGGTTGCCGACGACGCCGTTCGTCATCGTGTCGAGCTCGATGATCCACGTGTTGTCGTCGCGCGCGGGCGGGGCGGGCATCGCCGACATCATCTTGAAGTCGATCAGGCCGGCGGCGCCTTGATGCTCGAGGCCGACGACGAACGTATCGGTGCCCATGATGGTCGAGCAGTCGACCGTGTCGGCATCGGCGCCGCCGCTGCTGCCGCCGCACGCGGCGAGACCGAGGCACAAGATCATCCAATGGCGCATCTCATCCACCTACGCGTCGAGTGTCCTGAGGTTACGCGACGTACGTACGTGGCGGGAGCCCGGATCGATCACCCGGGCTAACACGTCGAGAAGCCTGGACTACTCCGTCAGCAGGACGATCGTATCTTTCGGCAATCCGAGGCCATTCGGGATGCCCGTGTACGTGACGCGCGCCGCGGCGAGGCCCGCATCGAGCGCCCACACGTCCGCGAGCGTGGCCTGCGGCCGCAGGAACGCGGTCACCGTGCTGTGGCCCGACGCCCCGTGCCCGCTCACCGGCTCGACGCGCAGCTGCAGCGCGAACTTGCGGATCGGCGGCGCGTCGGTGCCGGCGCGGAGCGCGCGGCGCTGCACGACGCGCGTCGACAGCATCCACGCCTCCGTCGTCGTGCGCGGCGCGGGCTCGAGCGTCGTGGCGATCGCGGCGATCCGCGCGCGGATCTCTGCGGGATCTTCGCACGGCCCGCTGAGGTCGTCTTCGACCTCAGCTCGAGGATGACTAGGGGCTCGTCCGAAGGACGAGTACCAGGCATGAATGGGAACGAGGTGGCCCTGGCGCGGTCCGCGCAGCCACAGGCGATAGCAGATCGGCGCGTCGCCCGTGCCGAGCTCCTCGACGACGTACGCGACACCTTCGGCGCGCGCGATGCCCAAGAGCGACATCGTGTGGCCGCCGCCGACGAGCTCGCCATCGAGATCCGTCGTGCACGCGGTCGACGTCATGAAGCCGAGCGAGTGGCGCAGCGTCGGCATCGGCTGATCGCGGTGGATATACGCGTGGGCGATGGCGCGCTGCATGCGGCGCGTCCGCGCGAGCGCGATCAGAGCGGTCTGGGTCTTGGCATCACGATTCACGGCAGCCGTCCCTCATACGCTATGAACGCGCGAGCCGCCGGGAGGTTGCATGCAACGTGATCGCTGCAACGCCGGGAATATTTGCGTGTCTACTGGCTGTTACTGCCGGGCGACGTGTACGTGACGGTTGTCGTCTTCCCGCCACGATCCGTTCGCGTCCACGTGCCGATCCTGCGCCCCGCGCGCATCGTGCCCTCGGTCACGGCGCCGTCGGACAGCTGCTTCCACGGGCCGTCGAGCACGCCGTCCTTGTAGGTCGCGATCAGCAGCACCTCGCCGTCCTTGCCGTACTCGGTCCACGTGCCTTGCCGCACGTCGGCCTTGAATTCGCCGGTCAGCGAAGGCTTGCCGTCGCGGTACTCGGTGTACTTGCCCTCCGCCTTGCCGCGCTTGTACGTCGACTCGACCGCGACCTTGCCGTCGATGTACTTGCGCACGGCGCCGTCGAGCCGGCCGTAGAGGAAGTGCTCCTCGAGCGTCGGCACGCCGAGCTCGGTCTTCTCGCGCCACCAGCCGTGCTTCTTGTCGTCCGCGTAGTGGCCCTCGACGACGACCTTGCCGCGCTGGGTGAGCTCCTCGTAGAGGCCCGACATCTTGCCGTCGACCATCGCCTGGCGCGTCTGCGGCTTCTTGTTCGGATAGAACGTGATCATCGTGCCGGTGCCGTCGTGCAGCTCGCAGCGGCCGAGCTCGGTGCCAGTCTTGTCATAGTAGATGAACTCGCCGTCGGGCTTGCCGTCGGTGAACGTGCCCTGGAACGTCATCGTGTTGTCGGTCCACTCGTACCAGGGGCCGGTCTTCTTGCCATCGGTGTAGTCGCCCTCGCGCTCCTTCTGGTTCTTGCCGTCGAACCAGTCCCACGTGCCGACGCGCTTGCCGTGATCGTACGTGCCCTGCACGCGCGCGATCTTCTTGTCGCGCCAGATCGTGAACGCGCCGTCGAGCTTGCCCTTGTCGTCGTAGTTCTCTTCGAACAGGAGCGTCCAGAACTGCCAGATCTTGCGCGGACCGATGCGGGTGCCGCGCTTGAACGTCTCCTCGATGCGCAGCGTGTTCTTGAGGCCGACGACGTGATCGCCGTCGTACAGCTTGCCGTAGAGCTTGCCGCTGATCACGAGGTTGCCATCGTGGTCGTAGACCTTCTGCATGCCGAACGGCGCGCCGTTGCGCACGACGCGCTCGCTGTAGATCGGCCCGTCGTCGAACCAGCGCTTCTTGATCCCCGTGCCCTTCTTGAGGTCGTACTCGCCGAGCACCGTGCCCGCCGGCGAGAGTTGCCGCCAGTGGCCGTCCTCGCGCCCCGCGACGTACTGGCCCTCCTCGGCGAGCGCGCCGCCGGGATAATGACGCTTCCACGGGCCATCGAGCTTGCCCGCGACGTACGTGCCTTCGATCTGGATCGAGCCGTCGGGGAACAGCGACACGAACGGGCCATCGTGCGTGCCGTCGGGCTTCGTGCAGAACCACGTCGGATCCGGAAACGGGGCAGGCGCCGGCGTGGTGCCATCTGCGCACACCAGCTTCGGCGGTTCCGGAGCATCGGGGAGCGGTGATGCGTCGACCGGTACGACCGGCGTCGCCGTCATCGTCACGATGCGCGTGCTCGGTGGCTCCGTAGGTGCAGCTTTCGGGCCGGTCGGACCCGAGCCACAAGCAGCGACACACGTCAAGACGTACAGCGACGTGTCCCAACGTTGCACTCCGTTATTGTGACACGAACGCTGTCTGCGCTTTACGCTAGAGCGCATGAAGATCACGAGCTTGATCGCGGTCGCTGTGCTCGCGTCCGTCGGTACTGCGGACGCTCGACCGAGGCCTCATGGCTTCGGGGGTAAACGCTTCGAGGCGAACAAAACATTCGGCGTCGGGCTCGAGCTCGGCGAGCCGACAGGCATCAACGGCAAGGTGTTCCTCCAGCCGGACCAGGCGCTCGACTTCGGGATCGGCGAGATCTACCACCACTACTACGGCGGCGACGGCGGCCACATCTACGTCGACTACCTGTGGCACCCGACCGTGCTGACGAGCCAGGAGGCGTTCGAGCTGCCGTTCTATATCGGCGTCGGCGGCCGTGCCTGGTCGTTCGACTACAACTGCGGCGGCCGCACCTGCACGGGCGCCGAGGCGTTCGGTATCCGCGTGCCGATCGGAATCTCCTTCGATCTCAACAACGTGCCGCTCGATATTTTCGTTCAGGCGACCCCGACGCTCGACTTCTTCCGCGACTACGCGACCCACGACGTCTTCCTCGACATCGACTTCTCGGTCGGCATCCGCTTCTGGCCGGTGTAAGGTTCGGCCCGGCTCCGACCCACCGCGGCGGAGACTGGAGGCACCCGTGTCGCACCGACTGCATCTGTTCAAGTCGAAGATTCACCGCGCCACCGTCACCCACGCCGACCTCGACTACGAAGGAAGCGTGACGATCTCCGGCGAGCTCATGGATGCCGCCGGGATGTACGAGCACGAGCAAGTGCACATCTGGAACGTCACGCGCGGCACGCGGCTCGTCACGTACACGCTGCGCGGCGAGAACGACAGCGGCATCATCTGCATCAACGGCGCCGCCGCGCACCTGATGAAGCCCGGCGACAAGGTCATCCTCGCGACGTTCGCCGAGGTCGACGCGGCCGACGCCGCCACGTGGAAGCCGACGGTCGTGTTCGTCGACGAGGCGAACAAGATGGTGGGCGAGGGCGCCGAGGTGGCGGGGCCCAAGCGCCGGCTCACTGCCTAGCGATCTCGATCCACAAGGGGACGATCACACCGTCGCCGCCCGCGACCGCGATGTCGCTGCGGCGGATCTCGATCTGCGCGCGCCCCCCGATCGAGTAGTACGCGCTGACGACGTACGTGCCTGGCTCGACGTCATCGAACCGGTAGCGGCCCTCGTCGTCGGTGACCGCCTGCAGGGCGTCCGCGCCGCGCGATGCGGTGACGACCGCGCCCGGCACGCGCTCGCGGGATCCCGAGTCCACCACGATGCCCTCGATGAGGCCGGTCGCCGGTGAGTGATGCGCCGGGCGATAGCGATCGATCGCGCCTTCCTTCGGGTTGCCGAAATCGACCGTGATCGGATCGGGCTTGCCGAGCGTGAACGTCAGGTCGACCACCGCCGTGTGCCCGCCCGCGACCGCGATGTGCTCGACGCTGATCGGCTGCCCCGCGAACGACGCCGACAGCGAGTACGCGCCGTCGGGCAGGTTCGGGACGGTGTAGTTGCCCTTCGCGTCGGTCTTCACCGTGCGCGCGCTCGTCAGCACGCCCTCCGGCCGCACGACGATCGTCGCCTTCGAGACCGGATCGCCGCTGTCGTGATCGCGCGCGACACCCGCGATCGTGCCGGCCTTGGGTCTGGCCGGATGCTGCGCCGACCCGCACGCGGCGAGCGCGACCAGCACGGCGATGAGCTTCACGCGCGAAGTCTGGCACAATCGAACGCATGCTGCGTGCGGTGCTCCTGGGTCTCGTGTCGATCGCGGCGGTCAGCTGCAACAAGAAGCAAGATCCCCCGGCCGCCCAGGCCGGCGCACCCGCCGGTACGGTCGTCGACGTCCAGGGCACCGTGACCGTCGCCGGCAAGCCTCTCGCCAAGGGCGCGACGGTCACCAGCGACGACGTCGTCGACACGGGCGCCGACGGCCACGTCCGCATCGTGCTCGCGCACAACAACGCGACCTGGGATCTCGGCCCGAACAAGCACGAGAAGGTCAGCGCGTCGCTCGCGTGGACGCTCGCGAAGGTCGACACGCCGGCCAAGCCCGTCGATCAGGACACGTCGTCGGCCGGCCGGCCCGCCGAGCGCTCCGCCGCCGACACCGCCGCCAGCAGCGACAAGAAGGAAGAGGAGCGCGCCGACGAGGCCGCGCCCGCCGCCGCTCCCACGGCCGTCGCTCCGGGGGCCGCGCCCGGAGGCGCCGCAGCCGCTCCGCCGCCTCCACCTCCGCCGGCGCCACCCGTGGCGGAGCCAGCCGCGAAGAACATGCCGGTGGCGCCGCCCAAGGCCGCGTCGTCGCGCGCGGCGGCGGCCTCGGCGGACGATCTGCTCGGCAAGGCGAGCGGTGGCGGTGGCGGTGGCGGTGGCGGTGCCGGTGCTGGCGGCGCCGTGCCGGAGAAACCGGCGAAGCTCGACGTGCCGGTCGAGGCGTACCAGAAGTGCGTGAGCGCCGGCATGACGCTCAAGCTCGGCCTGAAGGGCACCGCGAAGGGCACGACGTGGACGGTGCTGAATGCGGCGCCGATCTCCGCGGCGGTCAAGAGCTGCCTCGATCGCGTGACGGCGACCGTGCACCTGCCGGTCGGCGCGCACAGCGACCTCGAGATCTCTAAGTAACGCGCACGCTCTCGGGCGCGATGCCGATCTCGTCGCACAGCGCGGCGAGCAGCGGCTTGTTCGGGCCGCGCCACGCGAGCGCATCGACGTCGCACTCGATCGGACAGTCGATACGCAGCGTCGCGAGCTTCTGGTACAGCATCGCGTCCGCGCGATTCGCACGCAGGGACGCCGCGAGCTTGTCGGCGCCGCGCACGTTCGCCTTCCACGCCGCCGGATCGTCCGGAATGTCCTGGATGTGGCCGTGCGCGGTCAGCACCTTCGCGGCGGAGCTCTTGCCCCAGCCGTCGAGCCCGGGGATCCCATCCGCCGTGTCGCCGACGAGCGCGAGCCAGTCCGGAATCGATACGGGCGGCACGCCATGCTTCGCGATCACGCCGGGCTCGTCGATCGTCACGTCCTTCCAGCGATCCCACTCGACGACGCGCGTGCCGATCACGCACTGGCACATGTCCTTGTCGACCGCGCAGATCTTCACCTGCTCGACGCGCGGATCCGCCGCCGCGCGCGCGGCCGCGGTCGCGATCGCATCATCGGCCTCGAACTCGACCATCGGCCACGCGACCAGCCCCAGCGCCGCCGCCGCGCGCTCCGCGAGCTCGAACTGCCCGAACAGCGCCGGATCGATGCCCTCGCCGGTCTTGTACCCGGCAAACAGGTCGTTGCGGAACGACTCGATCACGTGATCGAACGCGACGCCGCCGTGCGTGACCTGGCCGCTGCGCAACAGCCGCGCGAGCGAGCTGAGGAACGTCCGCACGGCGCCGACCTCGCGGCCCTCGTGCTGCTGCGGCGGCGCGCCGAAGTACGCGCGAAACAGCTCGTAGGTGCCGTCGAAGAGATGGACCTGCACGGGAGAACCTTAGTACATGCGGGACCGCGATGCGCTAGAACGTTGGGATGGCGACGCCATCACCGCTCGCGGCCGATGCGGTCGCCGGCATCACCGACGCCGCGCTGCGCGCTGCCGTCGCCGAGCATTGGGAGCTGACGATGCGCTGGACGCCGACGTGGGCGACCACGCTCGGCGATCACCGCTACGACGATCAGCTCGCGCCGCGCGATGCGGAGGCGATCGAGCGCTACACGCGCGAGCGCGATGCGGTGTACGCGCAGGTCTGCGCCGTCGATGTGGCGCGGCTCGGCGAGGTCGATCGCGTGACGTACCAGCTGCTGCGCGGGCAGCTCGAGGCGCAGCGCGGGCTCGACGTGTGCCGGTTCCACGAGTGGCTCGTCGATTCGGCGGGCGGGAGCGTGCTCGGCGAGCTGAGCTACGTCGTCGAATCGCACACGGTAAAGACCGCGCGCGATGCCGAGAACCTCGTCGCGCGCATGCGGCAGGGCGCGAAGGCGATCGACGACACGATCGCGAACCTCGGGACGGGGCTCGCCGGTGGGCGGGTGTCGTCGGCGGAGAAGGTGCGGCGCGTCGTCGAGCAGCTCGATGGCGAGCTCGCGAAGCCCGCCGAGGGCTGGGCGATGGCGATCCCGGCGTGGGCGGGGGACTTTCGCGCCGTGCACGGCGTGCTCGTCGAGGTCGTGCGCGACCAGATCGCGCCCGCGATCGCGCGGCTGCGCGACTTCCTGCGCGATCGCGTGCTGCCGGAGGCGCGCACCGAGCACGAAGGGTTGGGCGCGCTGCCCGACGGCGATGCGTGCTACCGCGCGACGATCGTGCAGCACGTCGGCATCGCGATGTCTCCCGCGGAGCTGCACGCGCTCGGACTCGCGGAGATCGCGCGCACGGATGCGGAGCTCGCGGAGCTCGGGCGGCGCGTGCTCGGCGCGGCGAACCTGACCGCGACGATCGCGAAGCTGCGCGACGAGCGCCAGCTGTACTTCGCGACGCGCGACGAGATCCTCGCGTTCGCGCAGGACGCGCTCGACCGCGCGAAGGCCGCGATCCCGCGCTTCTTCCGCGTGCTGCCGAAATCGGACTGCGTGATGCGCGAGATCCCGAGCTACGAGGCGCCGTACTCGACGATCGCGTACTACCGCCAGCCGCACTACGACGGCAGCAAGCCGGGCGAGTACTTCGTCAACACGTACAAGCCGGAGACGCGGCCGCGGTTCGAGCTCGAGGCGCTGACCTGGCACGAGTCGATTCCCGGGCATCACCTGCAGATCGCGATCGCGCAGGAGCTCGGCGCGCTGCCGGCGTTTCGCAAGCTCGACGGATCGACCGCGTTCGTCGAGGGCTGGGCGCTGTACACCGAGCGGCTCGCCGAGGAGATGGGGTTGTACTCGAGCGATGTCGATCGGCTCGGCAAGGTCAGCTACGACGCGTGGCGCGCGTCGCGGCTCGTCGTCGATACGGGCATCCACGCGATGGGCTGGACGCGCCAGCAGGCCGAAGGCTTCATGCGCGAGCACACGGCGCTGACGCCGATCAACATCTCGAACGAGGTCGACCGCTACATCGGCTGGCCGGGCCAGGCGCTCGCGTACAAGGTCGGCCAGCTGAAGATCATCGCGCTGCGCGAGGAGGCGGAGCGCACGCTCGGCGCGGCGTTCGACCTGCCCGGGTTCCACGAGGTCGTGCTCGCGGCGGGCGCGGTCACGCTGCCGGTACTCGAGGAGCGCGTGCGCGCCTGGATCGCGGCGCGTTAGAGCAGCTTGCCGGGGTTCATGATGCCGTGCGGATCGAGCGCGGCCTTGATCGCGCGGAGCGCGTGCATGCGCGCGGGATCGCTGAGGCGCGCGAGCTCGTCGCGCTTCATCTGCCCGATGCCGTGCTCGGCCGAGATCGATCCGCCCGCCTCCACGACGAGGTCGTGCACGTGCTCCGTGATCGGGTGGCTCGACGCATCGACCCAGTCCTTGGCGGCGCCGAGCGGCGCGCGCACGTTGAAGTGGATGTTGCCGTCGCCGAGGTGGCCGAACGCGTTGACGCGCGTGCCGGGGAAGCGCTGCTCGATGTCGGCGGCGCCGCGCACGATGAAGCCGGGCATCGCGGACACCGGCACCGAAATGTCGTGCTTGGCGGCCGGGCCGTCCTTCTTCTCGGCCTCGCTGATCGACTCGCGGATGCGCCACATGCCTTCGGCCTGCGTCTCGTTCGCGGCGATCGCGGCGTCGTCGATCAGGTCGAGTGCGTCCTCCAGCGCGCTCGCGACATCGGGCGCCGGCGCACCTTCGGGCACGGTCGCCTCGACGAGCACGTTCCACGGATGCGACTTCGCGAGCGGCGCCTGCACGTTCGGGATGTGCTGCAGCACGAGGTCGAGCGCGCTCTTCGGCACGAGCTCGAAGCTCTCGATGCGCTCGGGCAGCTTGCGATCGAGCAGGCGCAGCAGCGCGAGCGCGTTCTCCGGCGACGACAGCCCGATCCACGCGACCGTGCGCGCACCGATCTTCGGATACAGGCGCAGGCTCGCGGCGGTGATCACGCCGAGCGTGCCCTCGGCGCCGATCAAGAGCTGCGAGATCGAGTAGCCGCGGTTGTCCTTCTTCAGCGGCTGCAGATCCTCGAACAGCGAGCCGTCGGGCAGCACCGCCTCGACGCCATGCACCAGGCTGCGCATCGTGCCGAACCGCAGCACCTGCACGCCGCCCGCGTTCGTCGAGCACAGCCCGCCGACCGTCGCCGAGCCCTTCGCGCCGAGCGAGAGCGGGAACCGGCGCCCGAGCTCCTCGGCCTTCGCGTGCAGGTCGGCGAGCACGACGCCCGCCTCGCAGATCGCGAGATCCGCCGCGACATCGATGCGCACGCCGCGCATCCGCTTGAGCGACAGCACGACCGCGCCGCCGCTCGCATCGGGCGTGGCGCCGCCGACCATGCCGGTGTTGCCGCCCTGCGGAACGATCGCGACACGCGCCTCCGCACACGCCTTCACGATCGCGACGACCTCGTCGCGATTCGCCGGGGACAGCACCGCCGCCGCCTTGCCGTGATAGCGGCCGCGCCAGTCGGTGAGGTACGGCTCGAGCTCGTGCGGATCGCGCGAGAAGCCGTTGGGGCCGAGCCGGGCGGCGAGCGCGTCGAGCAGGGCGGGAGTCGGTGCGGCGGGCATGCCGGGAGGGTAGCGCAACGCGTCGAGATGCGGCGTGTTCAGCGATTTCCATTGCGCGGGTGGCAACGGATGGCCACATTCGAGGCATCACAGGCGTGAGGGACGATTGAGCCACATCTACCTGGGAGCCGTGGCGTTCGGGCTGACCCTGCTGGTCGCCTCGATGTTCTTTCACGGCGGCAAGGACACCGACCACGGCCACGATACGGCAGCGGTGATCGGCTGGATTCCGGTCACGTCGATCCGTTTCTGGATGTTCTTCTTCATGTTCGGCGGCGCCGCGGGCGCGGTCCTCGAGCGCCTCGAAGGCAGCCGGATCGCGCTGGCGGGCGCCATCAGCGTCGGCTGGCTGTCGGGCGCGATGACGGTCACGGTGATTCGCGCGCTGGCGAAGCGCAGCGTATCGAGCGCGATCGATGCGAAGCAGCTCGTCGGTGCGACCGGCACGCTGCTGCTGCCTGTAGGCCCGGGTAAGCCCGGAAAGGTTCGGATCGAGCTCGGCGATCACGCCGAGGACTACGTCGCGAACATCGTCGACGACGGCGGTGATTTACCGAGTGGATCGAGTGTCCTCGTCGTCGCAGAAGGCGACCTCGGGTCGTTGCTCGTCACCAAGCACGAGATGTAGCGTCAAACCCTTACAGGGGGAGGTCCGTGATGCACAAGCTGCCACCGGAAGCGGTAGGCGTCGCCATTGCTGCAGGCGTCGTCTTTTTCTTGATGCTCTATCGTTCGCTGCTGCGAATCTGCAAGCCGAACGAGATCCTGATCTTCACCGGGCGACGGCACGTGACGTCGGACGGGCGCACGGTCGGGTATCGCGTCGTGTTCGGCGGGCGCGGCGTCAAGGTGCCGTTCGTCGAGACGGTGAACCGCATGGACGTCTCGCTGATCAGCGTGCCGATCGCGGTGCAGGGCGCGTACTCCGAGGGCGGCATCCCGCTCAACGTGCACGCGATCGCGAACATCAAGATCTCGACGGATCGCCGCTACATCGGGAATGCGATCGAGCGTTTTCTCGGCCGCGACCGCAACGAGATCGCGCGCGTCGCGAAGGAGACGCTCGAAGGCCACCTGCGCGGCGTGCTCGCGACGATGACGCCCGAGGAGCTCAACCAGGATCGCCTGAAGTTCTCGCGTCACCTCGAGGAGAGCGCGGGGCCGGATCTGTCGAAGCTCGGCCTCGAGCTCGACGTGTTGAAGATCCAGCACGTCGCCGACGACGGCAACTACCTCGAGTCGATCGGCCGCCAGCGGATCGCGGAGATCCTGCGGACGGCCGAGGTCGCGGAGAGCGACGCCACGCGCGAGGCCGAGCAGGCCGAAGCGGCGGCGCGCGCCCGCGGCGAGGTCGCGATGACGAACGCGCAGGCCGCGCTCCAGCGCAAGCAGAACGAGCTGCGCCAGGTCAAGGCCGAGGTCGACGGCGACGCGCAGTCCGAGACGGTGCGCGCCGAGGCCGCCGGCCAGCAAGCGCGAGCGGAGGCCGAGCTCGAGCTGCAGAAGATCCGCGGCGAGCTCGAGCAGCTGCGCCTGCAGGCGGATGTCACGATCCCCGCCGAGATCGATCAGCAGGTGCGCGAGCTGTTCGCCGCCGGTCAGGCCGCGACGATCGCCGCCGACGGTGAGGCGATGGCCGCGTCGCTCGCCGAGGTGTCGAACGCATGGCGCGAGACGGGCGGGCGCGCGATGGACATGTTCGTGCTGCAGCACCTCGATTCGATCTTCAGCGACGTCGCCGAGGCGGCGAAGCGGCTCAAGGTCAACGAGGTCAACCTGATCGACGGCGGTGACGGCAAGACGATCCCGGCGTACGCCGCTGCGTACCCGGCGACGATGACCGCGCTGCTCGAGCAGGTCCAGAAGACGCTCGGCGTCGATATCGCGAAGGCTGTCACCGGCCAGAACGGGGAGAGGAGCTAGTCATGCAGAACCTCGTCGCAGTGGGAGCGGTCGCGATCGTCGGATCGCTGATCGTGCTCGCGATGATCCTGTCGCGCATCATCTACATCTGCCCGCCGAACGAAGTGCTGATCTTCTCCGGCGGCCATCGCAAGCTCGATGACGGCCGCACGATCGGCTACCGCGTCGTCCAGGGCGGTCGCGGAATTCGCATCCCGCTGATCGAGAGCGTCGACCGCATGGACCTGACGAACATGCTGATCGAGCTGCGCGTTCAAGGCGCGTACTCGAAGGGCGGCATCCCGCTCAACGTGCAGGGCGTCGCGAACGTCAAGGTCTCGTCGAAGACCGACCAGCTCGCGAACGCGATCGAGCGCTTCCTCGGCATGTCGCGCGAGCAGATCATGGCCGTCGCGCGCGAGACGCTCGAGGGCAACCTGCGCGGCGTGCTCTCGACGCTGACGCCCGAGGAGGTCAACACCGACCGCGAGAAGTTCGCTGGCGAGCTGCTCCACGAGGCCGATCACGACCTCGCGCGCCTCGGCCTCGAGCTCGACACGCTCAAGGTCCAGCACGTCTCCGACGACAAGGGCTACCTCGCGTCGCTCGGCCGCAAGCAGAACGCCGAGCTGATCAAGCGCTCGCGCATCGCGGAGGCCGAGAACCACGCGCTCGCCGCCGAGAACGCGGCGTCGAACCTCCAGAACCAGGAGATCGCGAAGGTCGAGGCCGAGATCGCGACGGCGCGCGCGGAAGGCCAGCGCAAGATTGCCGAGGCGCAGACGCGCAAGGGCGCGCTGATCGCGGAGTCCCGCGGCCAGGTCCAGGCGCTGCTCGCGAAGGCGACCGCCGAGCTCGAGGTGCAGCGCGCGCGGCTCGCGCAGGTCCGCTTCCAGCTGATCGCCGACAAGGTGAAGCCGGCCGAAGCGCGCCGCTCGCAGATGGTCGCGCAGGCGCGCGGCGCGGCGTCGAAGATCGTCGAAGAAGGCAAGGCGACCGCGCAGGCGATCCGCTCGCTCGGCGAGACGTGGACGAATGCCGGCGACAACGCGCGCCAGATCTTCGTCGCGCAGAAGCTGCAGGGCCTCGTCGGCACGATGATGCAGACGGTCGGCGAGATGCCGATCGACAAGCTCACCGTGATCGACAAGGAGCTCGCCGCGAACGGCTCGAACTTCGCCGTCAAGGCGGCCGTGACGGCCGAGCAGCTCAAGCAGATGCTCGGCATCGACATCACGCAGCTCGCGCAGCGCGCGCTGCCGAGCGTCACGATCCCGCCGGCGCCGCCGACGCGCCAGCGCCCGCCGACGCAGCCCGGCCCCGGCACGCAGAAGCCCTGAGTCCCGCTCCGGGCGGCGAGCAGGGTACCCTGGCCCGCATGGCCGGCTGGCAGAACCCGCTCCTCGACGACCGCGACGTCGACTTCCTGCTCGACGACGTGTTCGCGCTCGCGTCGCTGACGGAGCTGCCGTTCTTCGCGGAGCACGACCGCGAGACGTTCGGAGCGTTCATCGACAGCGCGCGTCGCGTCGCGCGCACGCACCTCTACCCGGCGTACCGGGCGATGGATGCCGAGCCGCCGCGCCTCGTCGACGGCCGCATCATCGTCCACCCGCGGATGCACGAGCTCTGGGCGCAGCTGCGCGGGCTCGGCGTGATCGCGGCGCCGCGGCGCGCCGAGGTCGGCGGCCAGCAGCTGCCGCTCAGCGTCTACACGCTCGCGAGCGTCTACCTGATGGCGGCGAACCTCAGCGCGTACGGCTACGCCGGGCTGACGCAGGGCGCGGCGCACCTGCTCGAGGCGTTCGGCAGCGACGAGCTGCGCGCGCTCTACATGACGCGCATGTACACCGGCGAGTGGACCGGCACGATGGCGCTCACCGAACCGCAGGCCGGGTCGAGCCTCTCCGACGTCGCGACGCTCGCGACGCCAGCGCCCGACGGCAGCTACCGCATCCGAGGCAACAAGATCTTCATCAGCGGCGGCGATCACGATCTCGCCGAGAACGTCGTGCACATGACGCTCGCGCGCATCGAGGGCGCGCCGGCCGGCATCAAGGGCGTGTCGCTGTTCTGCGTGCCACGCCGCCGGCTCGCGGGCGGCCAGCTCGTCGACAACGACGTCGCGACCGCCGGCATGATCCACAAGATCGGCTGGCGCGGCCTGCCGTCACTCGCGCTGTCCTACGGCGAGCGCGGCGACTGCCACGGCTGGCTCGTCGGCGAGCCGCACCGCGGCATCACCTACATGTTCCAGATGATGAACGAGGCGCGGATCATGGTCGGCCTCAACGGCGTCGCGACCGCCGCCGTCGCGTACCAGGAGGCACTCGAGTACGCGCGCACGCGCCCGCAGGGCCGCCGCATGGGCGCGCGCGACGCGACGACGCCGCAGGTCCCGATCATCGAGCACGCCGACGTGCGCCGCATGCTGCTGCGCCAGAAGGCGATCGCCGAGGGCTCGCTCGCGCTGCTCGTGCGCACGAGCCTCTACGCGGACCACGCGCGCCACGGCGACGACCGCGCGCGCCTGCTGCTCGATCTGCTGACGCCCGTCGCGAAGAGCTTCCCCGCCGAGCGCGGCTTCGAGGCGAACGCGCTCGCGGTACAGATCCACGGCGGCTACGGCTACTCGAGCGAGTACCCGGTCGAGGCGTGGCTGCGCGACCAGAAGCTCAACACGATCCACGAAGGCACGACCGGCATCCAGGCGATCGATCTGCTCGGTCGCCGCGCGCTCGCCCCCGGTGCGCTCGAGGCGCTGCGCGGCGAGATCGCCCGGACCGTCGAGCGAGCCCGCGCGGCAGGGATCGCGCACGCCGATGCGGTGGTCGCGGCGAGCGACCTGCTCGTCGTGGCCGCGCAGCCGCAGCACCTCGCGCACGCGACCGACTACCTCGACGCGTTCGCGACCGTCGTCATCGCGTGGCAGTGGCTCGAGCTCGCGGCGGCCGCCGCCGAGCGCGCCGCCCGCACCGGCGAGACCGGCTTCACGCGCGGCAAGCGCGCCGCGTGCGCGTACTGGCTGGCGACGGAGCTGCCGCGCGTGCACGTGCTGATCGATCTCGTGCGCTCCGACGAGACGAGCTTCACGGCGCTCGCGCCGGACGACCTGTAGCTCCTCGGCGCTACAGGCTGAGGCCGACGCGGCGGCGCGCGGTCAGGCAGTGCTCGCTGCCGAGCGTGAACTCGCGGCACGTGCGCGGACGGTCGTCGTAGATCACGCAGTGAAAGCGCGTCTGCTTCTCGGCGACGACCTCGCCGCCGTGCAGCGCGGCGCACCGGTCGCCGCTGCGCCGGATCTCGAGGTAGGTGCCGCGATCGACGATGTAGTCCGGCTGCGCCTTCACCGCCGGATCGCGGCGCGCGACCTCGACGGAGTGATACGCGGCGCGGCAGCACGCGCCGCAGGTCTGGCAGTCGAGCGCGGCCTCGTAGCGTTCGCAGCCCGGCCAGCTCGGATCGACCTTCGCCTGGGCCTGACGACAGCGCGAGGCGCCGCGCTGGTCGTAGCGCCATGCGCACGTGGCGCACGAGCCGGCCGCGCCGGCCGGAAGGCCCGTCGGATGTGGCGCCGGCGCTGCGGTCACGCCCGTCCACAGTGTGCCGCGCTCGCCGAACGGGGCGGCGGCCTGCGCGATGCGCGCCGTTGCTTCGAGCGCCTCCGTGAGCGCGGGGGCCCACGGCGGCTGGGCCGCGCGGCGGAGCGCCGCGATCGCGGCCTGCACGCTGCGGTCGGTGCGATCCGCGAGCACATCGCCCGACAGCGTGTCCCAGAACGCGCGGAAGTCCGTCGTCGGTGCGAACAGGCCGCGCAGGCCGTGGCGGCCGGTCAGCACGAATTGCGCGCGGAGGCACGCGTGCTCGCGCCAGTCGTGGTCGGGGCCGGTGTTGTCCATGCCCCAGTCCGGGCGCTCGAACGACTCGGGGCCTTCGACGAGCGAGTGGCAGAGCTCGTGGAAGATCATCTGCGCGAGGCTGTCGTCGGCGTCGAGCGTCTGCGCGTCGCCGATCGCGAGCGTGCCGCGGCCGTCGGTCGCGGCGTACGCATCGGGTGTGCGAACGACTCGCAGGCCGATGCGGCGCGCAGCGGTGACCCACACTTGCGTAAGTGGATCGATGTAGCGAGAGGTGACCTCGCGGGGCACGCGCGATGGCTAGCATGAAAACTTGCCGCCCGGGCCAAGGATCCCGAAGGTGGAACTATGAAGGGTGACATCGCGCTGGCCGGCTACGTGCTGACCGCCGAGGAATGGGAGGCTCTCGATGCCGCCACCCGCGTCTCGCTGATCACCGCGGTGATGCAGCGCGATCCGTGGGCGGCCGTGCCGCAGCCGAGCCAGTTCCCCGAGGGATCGGCGCCGATTCGCGAAGACTAGCGAAGTTGCCGTCGCGTCCGGAAACGGCCAGTCACGGGGGAGTGGCCGTGGTACCTCGGATGCGTGAAGGACGAGGCCTATTACAGCGCGATGGTCGCGCGCGACCCGCGCTTCGACGGCGTGTTCTTCGTCGCCGTCAAGACGACCGGCATCTACTGCCGCCCGATCTGTCCCGCGCGGACACCGGCTCGTCACCGCGTCGAGTTCTATCCGACCGCCGCGCAGGCGGAGGCCGCCGGATTCCGTGCGTGCTTTCGCTGCCGGCCCGAGGTCGCGCCCGGGCACGCGCCCGTCGACGCGGTCGACACGCTCGTCGCCGCCGCGACGCAGCGGATCGCGGAAGGCGCGCTGAACGAGCACTCGCTCGACGAGCTCGCCGCGGAGCTGCACGTCAGCTCGCGACACCTGCGGCGCGCGCTCGAGGTGCGGCTCGGCGTGTCGCCGGTCGAGCTCGCACAGAGCCGTCGGCTCGCGCTCGCGAAGCAGCTGCTCCAGGACACGCAGCTGCCGCTGACGGACATCGCGTTCGCGGCCGGCTTTCAGAGCGTGCGCCGGTTCAACGCGGTGTTCGCGGATCGCATGGGCCGCTCGCCGAGCGAGCTCCGGCGCGAGCACGGCAAGGGCGAGCAGGGCGTGACGCTGCGGCTCGACGTCCGCGCGCCGTACGACTGGCCGCGCCTGCTCGGCTTCTTGCGCGCGCGTGCGGTGCCGGGCGTCGAGACCGTCGGCGACGACGTGTATGCGCGCGTCGTGCACCTCGGCGGCAAGACCGGGATGATCGAGGTGCGCTACACGGGACGGCTCGCGCTCGGCGTCTCGCCGGAGCTGATGCCGGTGCTGATGCCGCTCGTCGCGCGCGTGCGCCGGATGTTCGATCTCGATGCGCGCCCCGACCAGATCGCGGCGACGCTCGGGCGCGACAAGCTGCTCGCACCGATGGTGAAGAAGCGGCCCGGGCTGCGCGTCCCGGGCGCGATCGATCCGTTCGAGGCGGCGGTGCGCGCGCTGCTCGGGCAGCAGGTGTCGGTCGCCGCCGCGACGACGATCGCGGGCCGGTTCGCGCAGCAGCTCGGCCAGCCGTATGGAACCGCGGGTGGGCCTGGCAACGGCGATCGAGCAAGCCGGTGGCGCTTCCCGACGCCGCGCGAGGTCGTCGCGGCTGGACCCGAGCGCATCGGCAAGCTCGGCATGCCGCGCACGCGCGCGGCCGCGATCCACGCGCTCGCGAGCGCGATCGTTCATGGCACCGTCGCGCTGGATGGCGCGCGCGAGCTGCCGGCGTTCGTCGACCAGCTGCGCGCGCTGCCGGGCATCGGCCCGTGGACCGCGCATTACCTCGCGATGCGCGCGCTGCACGTGCCCGACGCGTTTCCGGCCGCCGACCTCGGCGTGCAGAAGGCGCTCGGCATGAAGGGCGGCAAGGCGGCGGAGCTGCACGCGGAGGCGTGGCGTCCGTATCGCGCGTACGCGGTCCTGCACCTGTGGACTCATCTCTCGGAGGCATCATGATCACGCTCGACTCTCCCATCGGTCCGCTTCGCCTCACCGCGCGCGGCGACGAGCTGACGGCGCTGTACCTGCCGAACGCGGATGTCCCCGATCAGCCGACCGCCCGCACGAGCGACGTGCTCGCGCTCGCCGCCGATCAGCTGCGCGAGTACTTCGCGGGGCATCGCCGCACGTTCGACGTGCCGCTCGCGCCGGAGGGCACCGGCTTCCAGAAGCTCGTGTGGCACGCGCTGTGTGCGATCCCGTTCGGGGTGACGAGGAGCTACGGCGACATCGCGGCCGCGATCGGGCGTCCGTCGGCGAGCCGCGCCGTCGGCGCCGCGAACGGCAAGAACCCGATCGCGATCATCGTGCCGTGCCATCGCGTGATCGGCGCGAACGGCACGCTCACCGGCTACGGCGGCGGCCTTCCGACGAAGCGCTGGCTGCTCGCGCACGAGGGAGCTGCTACGCTGCCGCTGTGCCAGCCTGGCGCGTGATCGCAGCAGTCGCGGCGGGTGCGAGCGCGCTCGTCAGTCGCGCGATCATGCGCCGCACGAGCCAGTCGTCGGCCGCGCGTGCGTCTGGCCTCGAGCCCGTCGAGGATCTGTCGCACTTGCCGAACGAGCTGCAGCACACCGCGCTGTGGTGTCTCTCGGACGGTGGCTTCGAGCGGCGCGCCATGCGCGGGACGGTGTCGCGCGGCGCGGATATCGACGTGACGGCGTTCGACCTCGAGACGCTGCGCGAGCGCCGCGGCGAGTGGGCGTACTTGCCCGTCGAGCGTCCGTTCCGCATCGCCGGAGTGGTCAGCGTCGTCGCGTGCCGCGTGCCGCGCGCGTTTCCGCACATCTTGATCAAGTGCGCCGGCGCGGGCGACGAGCTCGCCGATGACTCGCACCTGGACCGGCTCACGCACGTCGCGAAGTCGGTTCGCGATGGCCTCGGGGTCGCGCGCAGCTATCCAGCGGAGCTGCCGCCGACGCTGCCGGAGAAGCCGTCACCGAATGTCTCCGAGCCGTGGCGTGCATACACGCGCGCGAGCGTTCTGCTCGATGCGCTGCTCGTGCACGGTTTGCGTGAAATCTTGGCGAAGACGCTGCGCCGCGATCTCGTGATCGAGCTGCTCGGTGCGCTCGTCGTCGTGTATCCAGCCGCGCACGATGCATCCGGCGCGGATGCACTCGCAGATCTGACGTCGACCGCGCTCGATATCGTTGGTGCCGTGCTTGCGGCGTCGGCGAGCTCGGAGCGCCTCTGATGGCACTTGCCATGCACCGCCCTCCGGCATGCGAAGCACGATTCGCTTGGCGACGCAGGAGGACCTTCCACGCATACGGGCGCTCGTCGCGGGCGCTCACGACCTGCGCGTGATCCCCGGGCATCGCTACCTGCTCGTCCTCGACGGAGAGGACGGTACGCTCGCCGCCGCCGCGTCGGTGACGCTCGACAACGGCCGCGGCCACCTCGGCTTCCTCGCGATCGCACCGGGCTGCGAGGGCGAGCATCTCGAGGACCGCATGATCGGCGTCGCCGAGGCGCTGTGCTCGGCGTTCGGTTGCGACACGCTCGACGTGCGCCGCGCGGCGTAGCTACCAGGTGATCGTGACCTGGCCGTCGCCGGCGTGGTTGCCGCTCGTGTTGACCGGGTTCGTGCCGTTGTTGATCGAGCCACCTCCGCCGCCGGCGAGCGTCGTCCCGGTCAGCGAGCCTGCGCCGCCGCCGGAGTAGCCTCCGCCACCGCCGCCGCTCGCGCCTGCCGCGCCGCCGCCGCCGAAGCCGCCGCTCCGGCCTTGCGATCCGCCCACACCGCCCGCGCCGCCGTTGATGTACGCCACGCCCGGCTGGTTCGCCGTGCCGAACCTGGACGTGTCGCCATCGGACGCGCCGATGCCGTTGCCGGAGTAGCCGCCGCCGCCCGTGCCGACGTGGAAGCCGCCCGAGTTCGAGATCGTGCCGCCGCCGCCGCCGTTCGTGCCGCCGGAACCGCCACCGGGGCTCGACTGGCCCGCCGTCGTCGTCTGCCCGGGCCCGCCGGGCGCGACGCCCGTCCCGCTGATCCCCGAGGCGCCGCCACCGCCGCCGGCGACGACGAGCACGGTCGTGCCCGCGACGACGAACGTGCCGCCTCCACCGGTGCCGCCGCGCTGCCCGTAGATCGAGACCGGCGGGTTCGGGTTGTAGTCCATGCCCTTGAGCCCGACGAGGATGTTCAGCACGGTCCCGGGCACGACCGTGAAGTCGCCTTCCATCGTCGCGCCCATGCCGCCCGCTGTCGTCTCCGCGTTGCCGCCCTGCGCGCCGGCGGCGATGATGTGCAGCGACGTCACGCAGGTCGGCACGGTGAACGGCACGATCGAGCCGACGGCCGTGAACATCATCGAGCCGTGCGGCAGATCGTGCTTGCAGCCGGTCGTCATGTCGCACGTGTCGGTCGTGCACGTGTTCATGTCGTCGCACGTGTTCGTCGCGTGCATGCAGCCGGTCGACGGCACGCACGTATCGATCGTGCACATGTTCTGATCGTCGCAGTCGCTCTGCATGCACAGCGGCGCCGCATCGGGCGTCCGCACGTTCGAGCCGTTCGCGTCGCTCGTGCCCTGCGGCGACGTGTCCGCGTGGGCGCACCCGACGAGCACGGCGACAGCAACGGCAAACCTCATCGCCTCTAGTGTAGGCCTAATCGACGGCGGCCGGAACGACGGCGAATTTCGTCACACCCGTCGCGAGCTTCGGGTGCGTCCCGCCGCTGACGACGGTCGCGCGCACGGTCACTCCGGGGGCCCACGCGCGGGCGATCGCGATCTCGAGGCCCTCGGCGGTCGAGCCGAGGTGGATGACGCGCGCGTCGACGGTGCCAGCGTGCTCGATCGTCAAGAGGATCGTCGGCTCCGGCAGGTCGGCCGCGAGCGCGAGGCGCGCCGTGTCGCCGGGGCGGTAGCTCGCGCGGTCGGCGACGATGCCATCGCCCGCGTAGCCGGTCGTCCCTTCGCCGGTCGCCCACAGCTCGAACGCGACGGGCAGCGCATCGTCGGCGGCGATCCGCACGCGGTAGAGGCCGGGCGTCGGCGGGACGACCTGCTCGAGCGTGCGGCCGCGGTGGATCGCGAGCTCGCGGTCGTCGATCGGCGCCTCGGTGTCGTCGCAGCCCGAGGCCGAGCACGTGCGCGTGACGCGCGTCAACGTGATGCGGCCCTCGGTATCGCGACGGATGCCGGTCGGCGACAGCGCGACGACCTCGATCTCGAACGGCGAGCCCGCGGGCTGCACGCGCGTCTCCGTGCGCGCGCCGAGGTAGAGCGCGGCCGCGTGCGCGGTGACCTGCGCGCTCGCGGTGGCGGTGCGATCGCCGGAGTCGCGCACGGTCGCGGTGAGGATGTAGTCGACGGGGATGTCGGGCTGCGGCTGCGGATCGCGCGTGAGGATCGAGAGGCGGCCCTGCGCGTCGGTCGTGCCGGTCCCGTCGGCGGTGACCTCGCCGCGGTCGCCCTGCGTGCCGAACGCGAAGTCATCGAGCGCGATCACGTGGCGGCGCGTGCGCAGCGTCCACTCGACGCGCGCGTTCGCGATCGGCGAGGTCACCTCGAACGCGAGCTGCGAGCCCGGCAGCGGCGCGCCGACGTGCGGCTCGACCGTGACCTTGAACGCGGAGGCCGGCGGTGGGTCGTCGGTGACATCCGGCGGCGCCGCGGCCGGTGCGGGCGGCTCGGCGACCGCGAGATCGCTGCCCTTGTCGACGATCGCGTAGGCGAACGGCGTCGCGACGCGCACGAGCCCGTCGGCATTCGTCAGATCCGCGTGCACGGTCGCGCCATCGCGCGTGACGAGCGTGACGCGCGCACCGGCGACGGGAACGCCGGTCGCGAGGGACGTCACCCACACGAGGCCTGGCTGGACGATCACGCCGAGGTCCGTCGCGTCCGCGATCACGCGCTCGCCGCCGAGCGCATCGCCGTGGATGTTCGTGAGGTAGACACCGTGTGTACCCGACGGCTCGCCGCACGCGTCGGTGGGATACACGCTGGTGCGCTGCCACGTCGCGTGCGCGGCGAGCGTATAGACGCGCGCGCGCGTCGGCAGGTCGCCGCCGGCGAGGACGCTCGCGAGCTTGTCGCGCGGCACGCTCGCGCAGTCGACCGTGAAGCTCGCGACGTCGCGCGACCACACGCTGATCCCGTCGACGCCGATCACCTGCAGCCCCGAGGCGATCGCGAGCCGCGGTCGCGCGTTGCCGGTCTTCAGCGAGAGCAGTGCGGGCGCCGAGATGCGCTGGCCGTAGCGATCCGCGAGGCCGGTGACGTGCAGCTGATACGTCGTGTTCGCGTCGAGATCCGTCGTCACCGTGTACGTCGTGCCGCCCGCGTCGAGCGAGCCACGATCGAGGCCCGTGATCGCGGGCTCGGCGGAGACGGCCGCGCGCACGTCCGCGAGCTCGACGGGCGTCGTGAACTGAAAGCTCAGCGTGACCTCGTCGGGCACGACCTCGCCGTCGGGCGCGAAGCGCGCGAGCTCGAGCGGCGGCCGCGCGCGCACCGCGAGCGTGTACGGACGCATCGGTGCCGTGCCGCCAGCGCCGACGAGCCCGTCGCACGTCAGCGTGTAGCGTGCGCCGGGGACGAGGCGCTCCGCGGGGGCGAGCGCGACGGTCGGCGCGGTGGCGTCGCCGTGCGCGACCAGCGCGATCGCGTGATCGCCCGCGAGCCGGCAGTGCGCGGCCGCATCGCGCGCGTGCACGGGCTGATCGAACGACAGCGGCAGATCCGCATCCGGCGCGAGCGCGTCGGGATCCGCGCCCCAGATGCCGAGCGCGGTCAGCGGCTGGTGGACGAACGAGAAGTGGAACGCGTGCGTGCGCGCGCCGAGCTCGCCGGCGAGCGCGACCTCGTAGCGCGTCGATGGGGCGAGCGGCTCGAGCGGCTCGATCACGAGCGTCGCGTCGTCGCGCCAGGAGCTGCGGTACGCGAACGCGGGCGTGACGCGCGCGAGCCCCTCGGCGGGGCGCGACCGATCGATCGTTCCACCGACCGGCTGGTCGAAGCGGATCTCGATCGGCGACGTCGATGTCATCGCGGCCTCGGGCGCGAACCCGACGACGCGCAGCTCGCCGCCTGGCCGAGAGACCGAGGCTCCGCACGCGCCCAGCAGAGCGAGCAGGAGAACAGGCGTGCGCATATCGCGAGGGATTGCAGCCGCGATGCCGAACGTAACCCGTGCGGTTTCGGGCATCTGCGAGCGCTGTGGGCGCGCGGACACGCGGAATGTCTCGAGCCTCTGGCGCGTTAGATCGGAAGCGCGGGGCGCGCGTGTAATGTCGCAAGGCATGGTGCGTCCTGCGCTCGTCCTCGCGGTCCTCGCGTGCGCGCTTCCCGCGCGCGCCGCGGAGCTGCCCGGGCGCATGGGCATGTACGCGCCCGCGGGCAGCGCGCTGCCGATGACGGCGAGCGACGTCACCGTGACCGTGCACGGGCCGGTGATCGAGGTCGTCGTCACGCAGTCGTTCCGCAACGACGCCGACCAGCCGACCGAGGCGACGTACATCTTCCCGCTGCCGCCGGATGCCGCGGTCAGCGCGATGGAGATGAAGCTCGGCGCGACGACGATCCGCGCCGCGATCGAGCCGCGCCAGCGCGCCGCCGAACGCTACGAGCGCGCGCTCGCGAAGGGTGCACCGGCCGCGCTGCTCGATCAGGAGCGCCCCGACGTGTTCACGCAGTCGGTCGCCGCGATCCCGGCGCGCGGCACGGCCGAGGTCACGCTGCGCTACGACACCGTCGCGCACTACGCGCGCGGCCAGTGGGAGCTAGCGCTGCCGCTCGTCGTCGCGCCGCGCTACGTCCCTGGCTCCGCGACCGGCCGTCCCGTGACCGGCGCCGGTCATGCGCCGGATACCGACCGCGCGCCCGACGCGTCCCACGTCACGCCGCCGGGCTCGCCGGGCGCGGGCGGCGCGACGACGATCCACCTCCACTTCGACGCCGAGATCACCGATCTCGCGTCGCCGACGCACGCTCTCGAAGGCACGACGCTCGTCGATCCGCACAGCGACCACGACGCGATCATCCGCTGGCGCGCGAAGCTGCCCGAGGCGGCGCTCGTCGAGGCGGATGGCTTCGCGGCGGTCGTCGTCGAGGCGCTGCCCGCGAAGGCCGCGGCAGCGGCACACGCGACGATCGTCGTCGACAAGTCCGCGACGACGCGCGGCGATGCGGATCTCGTCGCGCGGCCGCTCGTGCGCGCGCTCGGCGGCAGCACGCAGGACATCGACATCGATCTCACGCGCGCGCTGCAGCAGCTCCATCCGCGCGATCCGATCGTGCTCGTCACCGATGGCCTCGTCGCCGACGACGCGGCCGCGCTCGCCGCCGCGAAGAAGCTGGCGGTCGCCGTGCACGTCGTCGGTATCGGGCCCGCGCCGAACCGCAGCCTGCTCTCTGCGATCGCGGCGCAGACCGGCGGCACGCTGCGCTTCGTCGTTCCGGGCGATCCGCTCGAGCAGATCGCGCACGACGTGCTCGCCGATGTCGCGTCGCCGCCGCTGCCGCTCTCGATCAACTGGGGCACGCTCGGTGCATCCGACGTCGTGCCCGCGACGATGCCGCGCCTCGGTGCCGGCCAGGCCGTCGTGGTGCTCGCCCGCGTGCGGCGCGGCGTCACCGCGAACGCGCGCGTCCGCGGCAACGTGTTCGGGTTCGTCGAGCTGCCGGCGTCGCGCCTCGTCGAGGGGCAGACGACGAGTGTCGGGCCGCTCGGCCGTCGCTGGGCGCGCAACAAGCTCGACGATCTGATCGCGGCCGGCGACACGCGCGCCGTCGCCGAGCACGCGCTGCGCTACGGCCTCGTGTCGCCGGAGACGTCGATGGTCGCGATCGGCAGCGAGACGATCGCCGAGGGTGGCGTCAAGCACACCGTGCCGGTGCCGGTGTCGGTGCCCGCCGGCATGCGCTGGCAGCTCGTCGAGCACGCGACGCGCGTCGACATGGACAAGCAGACCGAGGATCGCCGTCACGAAGCGGACGATGACGATGCGCCGCGCCACGCGAACAAGAAGGGCGCGATGAAGGCCGACGAGAGCGCCGATACCGAGGCGGGCGGCGAGAGCGTCGAGCTCGCGCCGCGCGCGCCGAGCGTCGACGTCGGCGAGGCGATGGCGGAGTCGACCGCGATCAGCAGCTACCGCCGGCTGCGGCTGTCGGCGTCGCTCGGCGGCGGCCTGCACCTCGTCAACGGCAACGCCGACGCGCTCGGAGGCCTCGCGCTGCGCGCCGAGACCGGTTACCGCACGCTCGTCGGTGGCGAGGCGTCGCTGTGGCTGGTCGGTGGGCTGCACGGCGAGGGCTCGCTGCTCGCGACGGTCGCGCGCCGCGGCATCGCGCGCACGCGGCTCGAGCTCGGCGGCGGCGCCGGCCTGCGCATCACGGGCCGCGCGGTCGGCCCCGCGCTCGATCTCACGCTGCGCGTCCCGTTCACCCGCACGACGCGCTTCTTCCTGCGCTACGACGGCGCGCTATTGCTCCACGACTCGACGTTCGACGGGGAGAACGCGACGTCGCTCGGCGTCGAGGCAAGCTTCTGACGAGCCGAAAATGCCGGTGTGCGAAGCACACCGCACCTTACGGCGAGGAATCCCGCAACGCGGGGTAGTAGAGTGCGTGCGTGCGTCACATCCGGCTCGTCGTCGAGTACGACGGCAGCGAGCTCCACGGCTGGCAGCGTCAGAAGGGTCAGCCGACCGTGCAGCAGCACCTCGAAGAAGCGCTCGCGTCGCTGCTGCAGCACGAGGTAGAGGTCGCGGGCGCATCGCGCACCGATGCCGGCGTGCACGCGCGCGGGCAGGTCGCCGCCTTCAAGACCGAGAAGCAGATCCCGCTGCACGGCATCCGGCGCGGCCTCAACTCCCTCTTGCCGGACTCGATCGCCGTGCGCTCCGCGACCGAGGTCGACGAGTCGTTTCACCCGCGCTTCTCGGCGACCGGCAAGCACTACCGCTACACGCTCTTGACCTCGCCGGATCGCTCGCCGCGCTGGCGCACGCGCGCGTGGCATCACCCCGAGCCGCTGGAGGTGCACGCGATGATCGCGGCGGCGCGCGCGCTCACGGGCGAGCACGACTTCGCGGCGTTCCGCGCCGCGGGCTGCACCGCGAAGACCACGATGCGGCGCGTCGACAGCATCACGTTCACGCGGATCGGCGAGCTGCTCGAGGTCGATGTCCGCGGAAACGCGTTCCTGCGCATGATGGTGCGGATCCTCGTCGGGACGTTGACCGAGGTCGGGACCGGCCGGCGCACCCCGGCGCAAGTGGCCGAGATCCTTGCCTCGAAGGACCGCACGAAGGCCGGCATCACCGCGCCGGCCCACGGCCTGGAGCTTCTCGCCGTCCACTACGACGGCACCCGGGTCCCGCGCATGTAAGATGTTGCCGCGACACGCGTTGAGGGAGTGTCTGTGGCCCCCGAACCTGCCACCGCGATCGAGCTCGAACAGGAGCAGCGCCAGGTCGAGGAAGCCCAGGCCGGAAACCTCGACGCGATGCGACCGATCCTCGAACGCTATGCCCAGCCGCTCTACGGCACGGTGATCCTGCCGCGCCTGGGCGACGCCGCGACGGCCGAGGATGTCCTGCGCGACACGCTCGCGACCGCGGTCGAGAAGATCGGCCGCTTCACGTGGCAGGGCAAGTCGATCTATCCGTGGCTGCGGCAGATCGCGATCAACAAGGTTTACGACGTTCATCGCCAGAGCAAGCGCTCGCGCAAGCTCGCCGATGCGATGGTCCACGAGGTCCCGCAGGAGACCGATCCCGAGTCGCACGCCGACGCGCAGCTGATCGCCGATCAGGAGCGCGCGTCGCACCGCGCGCGCATCGAAGAGGCGATGGGCCAGCTCGCCGAGCGCTATCGCACCGCGATCGAGCTGCGGCTCGTCCAGGAGCTGACGCGCGAGGAGTGCGCGAAGCGCCTCGGCGTCACCGTCGGCACGTTCGATGTCCTGCTGTTTCGCGCGGTGCGCTCTTTCCGCAAGCACTTCGGAGAACCCGATGTCCACGAGTGACGACAACGACTTCCTGACCGGCCCCGTGCCCGAGCCCGAGGCGGAAGCCACGCCGGCCGAGCGCGCGCACGCGAAGACGTTTGCCGACCTCGTCGAGAAGACGCTCGCGGGCCGCACGCCGCCCGCCATGAGCGCGGATGATCGCGCGCTGCTCGAGGTCGCCACCGTGATCCGCGCCGCGAGCGGCAAGGTCGAGCTACCCGCGCAGACGACGCGCGCGCTCGTCGAAGATGCCCTCAAGCAAGCGGTCGGCGGCGGTGGCGCGAGCACGGTCGTGCCGATCGCGCGCGCGCGCCGCCGCTGGGTACCGTGGTCGATCGCGGCCGTGTCGTCGGCCGTCGCGGCCGCCGCGATCGCGCTCTTGATCGTCCGCACGCCGCCGCGCACCGCGCCGGCCCCCACCGCCGGCGTGGCGCCGCTGCCGATCGATCAGCGCTCGCGGCCGACGGATTCGCTGTTCGGGCCGATCGCGCGCGACCGCGCGGGCGATGCCACGAGCCGCATCGATACGATCTTTGCCGACCGCCTCGACGGCTACCGTGACCGCGAGCTCGGACGGGGAGGGAAGCCATGAAGTACATCATCCTCGCCGTGCTGCTCGTCACGGCGTGCCTCGTCGCCGTCCTGCCGATCACGGCATGCAACTCGTCGAGCGAGCCCACGCCCACGACGAAGACCCCCGAGCCGGCCGATGCGATCGATCAGAATCTGATGATCGCGCTGTCGAAGGCGAAGAATTTTCATCACAAGGCGAAGGTCTACATGAGCGATGGAAACGTCGCCGCTGCCATCGCCTCCGTGCGCGAGATCCTGTCGCTGCAGTTCCCGCCGAACGCCCCCGAAGCGGAGGACGTCCGCAACGATGCCCGCGCGCTGCTCGCCAAGCTGCTGCTCGGCCAGGGCCAGCTGGACGAGGCGATGACCGTGGTGACCGAAGGCATCGCGCAGAGCCAGCGCAAGAGCTTCTTCGTCGCGAACCTGTACACGGTCAAGGGCGAGATCCACGAGGCGCGCGCCGCGCAGCTCGCCGATGACAAGGCGAAGGCGACCGCCGAGAAGCACGCCGCGATCGAGGCGTACGACGCGTCGAACGCGATCGATACCGAGCTGCAGAAGCAGCTGATGGAGAGCAAATGAGGGGCGTGGCACTCGGCCTGCTCCTCGGCATCGCGATCTCGATCGTCGTCGCGTGCGGCGGCGCTCAGCCGCCGAACCATGATCAGGACAAGCGGACGCAGATCGCGATCCTGTGGGGCCAGATCCGCGACTGGCGCCGCGAGGGGAAGATGCCGCTCGATCCGCCGCGCCAGCTGATGTTCCAGTACCAGAACCGCGCCGTGCAGGAAGCGAAGCGCGTGTGCACCGACGGTCACGAGGTCCCCAAGACCTGCGACGACGTCTGCGACCTCTCCGATGCGATCTGCGACAACGCGGAGGCGATCTGCGGCCTCGCCGACGAGCTCGGCAAGGACGATACGTTCGCGCAGGAGAAGTGCGCGTCGGCGAAGGCCTCGTGCCGCGAGTCGAAGCAACGCTGCTGTGACTGCAGCGGAGGCGTGCAGTGAAAGGTGCGCCGGGGCTCGTGCTCGGCGTCGCGGCCGCGCTCGTCGTCGCGTGCTCGGCGGCACCGAAGCAGGCGATGGCGCCCACGCCCGCGCCGGCCTCGCACGGTCAGGACGCGATGGCCCCGCCGACCCAGGATCCACGCGGCCAGATCGAGTTCTACAGCGAGCAGATCGAGGCGCAGCGCAAGCAAATCGGCCTGCCGGAGACCGTCCTGCAGGAGATGAGCGCGCCGCCCGAGGTCTCGCCGCCGCACGCGGCGCAGGACGCGTCGTGCCACGCCGGCGCGAGCGAGACGTGCCACAGCGTGTGCACGCTCTCGGACTCGATCTGCGACAACGCCGAGAAGATCTGCAAGATCAGCGACGACCTCGGCGATGACGAGTGGGCGTCCGGCAAGTGCACGAGCGCGCGCGCGACCTGCACCGACGCGCACAAGCGCTGCTGCACCTGCAGCTAGATTTAGCTCGCACGTCCCGGCTCGCGGTTGGTTCGCGAGTCGCGGGCTACTTCGGCGGTGGAACCGGCGCGGGCGACGTGGCCGTGGGCGGCGTCGCGGACTCGTGCTCGCCGGACGACATGATCAGCGCGAGCACGACGAGCGCGGTGCGCTTGAGGCCGGGCGTCGACGCGCCCTCGATGCGCATCGGCTTGCCCATGTCGTTTCCGCCCTGGAGGATGCCCTTGTCGTCGATCGTGATCTTCTTGTCGGCGACGACGAGCGTCTCGCCCTCGAGGTGAAACGGGGCGGTCGCGCCGTCCTGCGTGACCACGGAGCCGTCGGGCTTGATCTCCGCGTGCTTCTTGCCGTCGATCGCGGTCACGGTGCCGTCGGGCGAGACCGCGCCGACATCCTGCCAGCGCTCCTCGGGCGGCTTGCCCGGCTCGCCGTGCACGAGCTTGACCTCGAGGTGGCCGTTCGCGTGCAGCTGCATGCCGAGCTCGTCGCCCTGGTAGAACTTGAGCTCGCCGAGCTCCCACGGGCCGGTCGGTGCGGGGGCGGCCGCGGGCGTCGGCGTCGGCTCGGCCGGCGCGGGCTTGTGGCCACCACCACACGCCGCGAGCGCGGCGACGAACAGGAGCTTCTTCATCCGGCGCTTGTAACACTCAATCGGGAACGAGATAGCCGGACTCGACGGCATAGTGGCGCACGATGTCGATCGCGGAGACGACGCCGACGAGCGCGCCGTCACCGTCGGTGAGCACGATCTGGCCGACGTTCTCGTACGCCATCAGTGCGGCCGCGCGCTCGACGGACGCGAACATCGGCAGCACGAACACGACGCCCGACAGCGCGTCGCGCGCGGTCGCGGCGGGGGCCGCGCGCAGCGCATCGGTGCGCGTCAGGATGCCGAGGAGGTTGTCGTCGCCGTCGACGACGAGGATCGCGGCGGCGCGCTCGTCGACGAAGCGCGTACGCACGTCCTCGATCCTCGTGTCGGGCGCGACGAGGATCGTCGGCTGGCGCGCGAGCGACGCCAGGGTCTCCAGCTCGCGGGTGACTTCGTCTTCCTCGAAGGTGTGGGCGACGGCCATTTGTGGATTGGTGACCGGGCCGCGTGTCTACGTTGTATGAAGAAACACTGTGCAACGCCGCTGCGCTATCGTCGCGCCGGTGCACGTCTTGCGCGCGTCTGTGGTGCTCGTCGCTGTGTGCGGCGTTGCACGTGCGGATGGCCTCGTCATCGGCGGCGGATCGCCGCGTACGATCGGACGCGCTGGCGTCGGGACTGCATCGGACGACTCGGGTGGCGCGCTGCTGGTGAATCCTGCCGCGATGGCGCGGCGAGACACCACACGGGTGCAGATCGGGGCAGCCGCCGTCGACGACGCGATCGACTGGCGCGAGGCGATCGACGCACCGCCGGCGCGTGATCAGAGTGGCTCGACGCTGATGCCATTTGCCGCGATCGAGTCGGGTGTAGGCGACTGGGTGCTCGGCATGGCCGTGATGACGAGCGCGGCCGGCGAGCGCACGTTCGTGCCACCGGGGCGCAACCCGCCCGCGAGCTTCGGCGCGATGTTCGACGATCGCTACAGCGGCCTCGCCGGCTCGTACCGCCGCGACACGGTCACGCTCGGCGTGGCGCGGCGCCTCGGCGATGCGATCGCGGTCGGCGGCTCCGTCGGCATCTCGCGCGTCGAGATCGGCGAGACCCGCGCGCTGTGGGCGAACCACGCGCTCGCGCCGGTCGGCGACGCGAACCACGACGTCGTGCTCGCGCTCGACGGCATCGACTGGGCCTCGCCGAGCGCGGTCGCCGGCGTGCTGCTCGCGCCGCCCGACACGCACGTCGAGCTCGCCGCCTCCATCGGCTGGACGAGCGACGCGCACGTCACCGGGGACGCCGCCGCCTCGCGCTGGGCGATCGATCAAGGCACGACGCCCGGCGTGACGATCACGACGCCCACCGGCTCGGCCGCGCTCGACGTCCGCCAGCCGATCACCGTGCGCACCGGCGCGCGCTGGCTCGCCGATCGCTGGATCGCGGAGGTCGGCGGCGATCTGTGGATCTATCCGTCGCAGGCCGACGAGACCACGTGGCGCGTCGACGGCATCCGCGTCACCGACAGCGCGAACGTCGCGACGGACGTCACGCGCGTCCCCTCGCGGCTGTCCACGCGCTCGCACGGCGCGCTGCGCGGCGCGCTCGACGTCGAGATCATCGAAGGCTTCCTCTGGGCGACCGCCGGCTACGCGTACACGACGAGCTCGACGTCGACCGCGCACCTCTCGACGACGTTCGGCGAGCTCGGCGGCCACACCGGTGCGCTCGGCCTCGAGATCACGGCCGGCGGCTTCACGATCACGCTCGGCTGGGCTCGCCAGTGGTCGCGGCATCGCAACCAGGCCGGCTCCGTCTGGCAGCACGACAACCCGTTCCCCGGCGGTAGCGACGCCGCGATCCCGGCCGGCCGCTACGACGGCTCGAGTGACGTCGTCGGCGTCGCCGTCGAGATCGAGCAGTAGCTCGCGCCGGGCGAACCGCGCAGCTTCACGCGGCATCGCGCAGATCGCGCAGCTGAAAGCCGCGCCGCGTCAGCTGGTCAGAGCGACCCGAGGATCGCGACCATGACGAGGGCGATGTGACCGAGGACGAACAGCCGGACGTCGCGCATGCCGGTCTGGAGAGCACGCCGCGTGCCCGGCTCGTCGCGCGCGCGCTCACCCGTCGAGGCCGCTCAACCCCGCGAAGTCGCGCGGAACCGGGGCGCGATGCGCCCGGCGCGACCGTCGGCCTGGCTACTCGACCTGCCGGGTCTCGATACGCCGGCGCCGCAGGTTGCGTCCCTACTTCTTCTTGACCGGGCCCGAGCCGGGCGCGGCCTTCTTCGGCTGGGCGGCGCTGTCGTCGCCGATCGAGTCGTCGAGCTCGACGAAGCCGCCGTAGACGGCGCCGATCAGGCCGCCCACGAACGGGGGCCAGGCGAGGGGATAGCCCGCGATCTGCTGGGTCGGGTCAGGATTCCAGACCTTGGCGAACAGGGCGTAGAGGCCGCAGCCGACGCCGAAGCCGAACAGGCCCTTGAGGACCGCGATCCAGTTCGTGGAGTTCTTGTCGCGCAGCAGCGTCCACAGCGGCTTGCCCACGAACAACCCGACGAGTGCGCCGACCACGCCGTACGTCAGCCACGCGTTCTCGAACCCGGTCCCCTGCGAGAGCTGATAGGCGCCGTACCCGACGGCACCACCGATCACCGCACCCTTGAGCAGTCCGACGAGGAGCTTGACCACAGATCAAGCATGATGGCTAAGCGTGCCGTCGGCAAGGCCGATCGGCAGGCCGCTCAAGTCGAGTCAGCGCGCAGTTCTCCCGAGGGTGCGCGCTCCGCCGAGACGCGGTGAGTGTGCGAGAGATCGAGCTCGAAGCGCTTGACGCGGCCGTCGCTGGCCCGCTCGATGCGGAAGGTCTGGCCGGCGCGGATTGCCCGAAAATCGAGCACGCCGGAGAGGGCGCGGATGATCTCGTCCGATTCGGCGGCGGAGAGCCCGCTGCGCTTGAGCAGCTTGCCCAGCGTGTCGGACTTCGCCACCTTGCCGTCGAGCGTCGTGACCGGGGTCGCGGATGCTGGCACCGGCGTGGCGCTGCCGGCGGCGGCGGGCGCGGGGGCGGGCAGCGGGGCGGACGGGATGCTCATCGACGGTGCGGTGTGCGCCTCGGCCTGCTGCTTGATCGCACGCACGCCCGTCTTCTTGTCCCAGACGAACACGTAGAGGTTCACGAGGACGAGCGCCCCGAGGATGAGCATCAACCACGCGCCACTTCGCTTGGCGGGTGCGGCTCCCAGCGCCAGGTGGGGATGGACCCGTGACGCTGTCCTTTTCTTGCGCCCTCGCGTTCGTCTACGGACCATGGCCTCTCGAGAGGTCGAGGATTAACACGCCTCTCGCGAGCGGACCAAGTTATGGCAAACACACCCCCGGGAGATCTGCCACCGCGCGAGCAACTGGAACTTTTCTGCCAGCCGGTGCAAGGTCCCTTCTCGTCGGTAATCGAGCAAGACATGGCCAAGAAGTCCGAGACTCCGAAGAAGAAAGCGGCCGCTGGTGGGGGCGGAAAAGGCGGCGGTGGCATCGCGATCACTGCCGGCGGCGGTGACGGTGGCTCGCCCGGCGAGCAGGACGCGTCGCTCGAGGCCGAGGCGCGCCGGCGCTATCTGAACTACGCGCTGAGCGTCATCACGTCGCGCGCGCTGCCCGATGTTCGCGACGGTCTGAAGCCGGTCCAGCGCCGCATCCTCTACGCGATGCTCAACGACGAGCACCTGCGTCCGGACGCGAAGTATCGCAAGAGCGCGAAGGTCGTCGGTACGGTGATCGGTCGCTATCACCCGCACGGCGATACCGCCGTGTACGACACGATGGTTCGCATGGCGCAGGAGTGGGTGCTGCGCGTGCCGTTCGTCGACGGCTCCGGCAACTTCGGCTCGCTCGATGGCGACGAGGCCGCGGCGTATCGATACACGGAGTGCCGCCTCGCGCCGCCCGCGATGGAGCTGCTGCGCGAGCTCGACTTCAACACCGTCGACATGCGGCCGAACTACGACGGCACGACGGAGGAACCGACCGTGCTGCCGGCGCGGTTTCCGAACCTGCTCGTCAACGGATCGACCGGCATCGCGGTCGGCATGGCGACGAACATCCCGCCGCACAACCTCAAGGAGATCATCGACGCGCTGCTCGCGCTGTCGAAGGACCGCAAGATCGAGCACGTCACGTTGATGAAGTACATCAACGGCCCGGACTTCCCGACCGGCGGCCAGATGCTCAACAGCAAGGTCGAGCTGCGCCAGATCTACAAGGATGGCGCGGGCGCGATCCGCGTGCGCGGCGAGTACCGGCTCGAGGAGAGGAAGCGCGGCGGCACCGATATCGTCATCACGTCGATCCCGTACGCGATGAGCAAGGCGGATCTCGTCCAGAAGATCGCCGACGTGATCATCGGGCGCAAGCTGCCGTACCTGCTCGACGTGCGCGACGAGTCGACGACGGACGTCCGCATCGTGCTCGAGATCAAGAAGGACGCCGATCCCGCGATCGTGATGGCGTACCTCTACAAGCACACGCCGCTGCAATCGAGCTTCCACGTCAACCTGACGTGCCTCGTGCCGCCGGAGCTGATGGAAGACGGCAAGGTGCCGGCCGGCGCCGCTCCGCAGCCGAAGAAGTGCGGCATCAAGGAGATGCTCGAGCACTTCCTCGACTTCCGCATCATCACGACGACGCGGCGGTTCGAGTACCAGCTCGCCGAGCTCAAGAAGCGCATCCACATCCTGGAAGGCTTCGTCACGATCTTCGACGCGCTCGACGAGACGATCAAGATCATCCGCGCGAGCGACGGCAAGGAAGACGCCGCCGGCAAGATCATGAAGCGCTTCAAGCTCGACGACATCCAGACGGATGCGATCCTCGAGCTCAAGCTCTACAAGCTCGCCAAGCTCGAGATCAACGTGATCCGCGAGGAGCTCGAGGAGAAGGCGAAGGAAGCGAAGCGGATCCAGAAGATCCTCAACGACGAGGACAAGCTGCTCGACGTCGTTCGCGGCGAGCTCGAGGAAGTCGCCAAGACGCTCGGCACGCCGCGCCGCACGAAGTTCGGCGGCGCGACCGAGGAGCAGGAGTTCGACGAGGACGCGTTCATCGTCGACGAGGACGCCAACGTCGTCGTCACGCGCGACGGCTGGATCAAGCGCGTCCGCGAGCTCAAGGATCCGAACCAGACGCGCACGCGCGAGGGCGACGCGGTCACGCATGTGCTCCCTGGCTCGACGAAGGAGAAGGTGATCTTCTTCACGAACCGCGGCAGCGCGTACGTCATCAAGATCAACGACATCGCGGCGACCGCCGGCTACGGCGACCCCGCGCAGAAGTACTTCAAGTTCGGCGATGGCGAGCGCATCGTCTCCGCGATGACGCTCGATCCGCGCGCGCTGCCGCCCGAATCGATGCTCGCGATCACGCGCCAGGGCTTCGGCCTGCGGTTCGCGACCGCGCAGCACACCGAGATCACGACGAAGGCCGGCCGCCGCTACGCGAAGCCGAAGGATGGCGATGAAGTGCTCGGCGTCGTGCCCTGCAACGACGGCGACGTCGTCGTCACGGCGACGCGCGACGGCCACGTGCTCCACTGCAAGGCCGACGAGATCGCCAAGCTCGAGGGCCCCGGCCGCGGCGTCACGGTGATCAAGGTCGCCGACGACGACACGGTCATCGGCTTCATCGCCGGCGGCAAGGGTGACGTGCTGCACCTCGAGACGGAGAAGGGCGGCAAGGACCTGTCGCAGAAGGCCGATCCGAAGCAGGTCTCGGGCCGCGGCGGCAAGGGCCACCAGGTCGTGAAGAAGGCAACGCTGCGGCTCGTGCCGCAGCCGGTGACGATCCAGCCCCTCGCGAATGCCGAGGGCGGCCAGGGAGTGAACTGAGATGGCGCAGGCATCCAAGTACACCGCCGAGGAGATCCAGGTCCTCGAGGGTCTCGAGCCGGTCCGCAAGCGCCCGGGCATGTACATCGGTGGCACCGGCAAGGACGGCTACCACCACCTGCTGTGGGAGATCGTCGACAACTCGATCGACGAGGTGATCAACAAGCACGCGACCAAGGTCGAGGTCACGCTGCACAAGAACGGCAAGTCGTGCACCGTCGAGGACAATGGTCGCGGCATCCCCGTCGACATCATGTCGAAGCAGAAGAAGCCTGCCCTCGAGGTGATCTTCTCGACGCTGCACTCCGGCGGCAAGTTCGAGCGCGGCAAGAGCTACGCGGTCTCCGGTGGTCTGCACGGCGTCGGCTCCGCCGTCGTCAACGCGCTGTCGAGCGAGCTGATCGTCCAGGTCAAGCGCGACGGCGAGCGCTTCGAGATGCGGTTC
>CAYUNM010000024.1:36946-43982 GCA_964446175.1 uncultured Kofleriaceae bacterium | reverse complement strand
GAGCGAGCTGATCGTCCAGGTCAAGCGCGACGGCGAGCGCTTCGAGATGCGGTTCGAGCGCGGCGAGACCAAGGGCAAGCTCAAGAAGCTCGGCAACGCCCGTGGCACGGGCACGATCGTGACGTTTCATCCCGACGACGACGTGTTCGGCGGCAAGCTCCACTTCGATCCCGAGCTGATCGCGGAGCGCCTCGAGGCGAAGTCGTACCTGCACTCCGGCCTCGAGATCGTGTTCCACGACGAGACGAAGTCGCCGGTGGCGACGCAGACCTTCGTCCACCCGCAGGGCATCGCCGAGTTCCTGCCGAAGCTCGTCGCGGACCGCAACAAGCAGCCGGTGCCGCCGGGCGGCGCCGTGTTCTACATGGACAAGCACGACCCCGAGGCCCGCATCGGCCTCGAGCTCGCGCTCCAGTGGACCGAGGCGACGGACGATCTGATCAAGACGTACGTCAACTCGGTGCCCACGCCCGACGGTGGCACGCACGACGCCGGCCTGCGCTCGGCGATCGTCAAGGCGATCCGCAACTACATCGCCACGCACAAGCTCGACCCCAAGGGCGTCACGCTGACGGCCGAGGACATCCGCGAAGGTGTCGTCGCGGTGCTGTCGACGTACGTCCACGACCCGCAGTTCCAGTCGCAGACGAAGAACCGCCTCAACAACCCCGAGGTCGCGGGGCAGGTCGAGGCGCTCGTGCGCCCGGCGCTCGAGAACTACCTCAACGAGAACCCGAACTGGGCGCAGGCGGTCGTCGCGCGGACGATCATCTCGGCGCGCGCGCGCGAGGCATCGCGTGCGGCGAAGGAAGGCGTCCAGCGCAAGAGCGCGGTCTCGCACCGGCTCAACCTGCCGGGCAAGCTCGCCGACTGCGCGTCGACGGATCCCGCGACATCGGAGCTGTTCATCGTCGAAGGCGAGTCCGCAGGCGGCTCCGCGAAGATGGGGCGCGATCGCAAGACGCAGGCGATCCTGCCGCTGAAGGGCAAGATCCTGAACACCGAGCAGGCCAGTGGGCAGAAGCTGCTCGCCAACAAGGAGCTCCAGGACATCATCTCGGCGCTCGGCTGCGGCATGGCCGAGACGATGGACCTCGGCAAGCTGCGCTACGGCAAGGTCTTCCTGCTGATGGATGCCGATGCCGACGGCCACCACATCTCGACGCTGCTGCTGACGTTCTTCTTCCGCTTCATGCGGCCGCTGATCGACCAGGGGCACGTCTACCTCGCGCAGCCGCCGCTCTATCGCATCGACATCGGCAAGCAGACGTTCTGGGCGCTCGACGACTTGCACCGGGACCGCCTGCTCAAGGCGAACCTGAAGGGCAACAGCAAGCCGAACATCACCCGGTTCAAGGGTCTCGGCGAGATGAACCCCGACGTGCTCGCGATGACGACGCTCAACCCCAAGACGCGCCAGCCGCTGCGCATCCGCGTCGCCGACGCGCTCGCCGCCGATGCGACGTTCGCGGACCTGATGGGCAAGGACGTCGCGGCGCGCTTCAAGATGATCACCGAGAACGCCGGCGAGATCGGCGAGCTCGACGTCTAGAGGAACTTGAAGATCAGCGACACCTTCGTGATGGTGTCGAGCTTGTCGGCCGCCGGCTCGTAACCCGGCGCGAACGGCAGCGGGCCGATCTTGGCGAGCGGCGGCGGGAAGTTGTCGTACTTCGCGGTGAACGACACGCTGAGCGAGAGCTTGGTGGAGAGTGCACTGACGACCGACGCGATGCCCGTCGCGCGCGTCTCCTCGAACGCGCTCGCGGTGCGCGTGCCGAACTTGATCGAGTTCAGGTTGAACAGCACCTCGCCCGAGGCCTCGAGCGCCGTGTCCTTCGACAGCTTGCCCTTGTACCCGACGAACGCGCGGCCCGAGTGGATCGAGACCGCATCACCGGTCACCGGCTTGAGGTAGCTGAAGTCGTAGCCGACCTCGCCGAGCACCTCGTGGTCCTGCTCCTTGTAGAGGCCGCGGCTGTAGCCGGCCTGGCCGCCGCCGATGAACTGCTTGCCGGCGGGCTTGTCGGTCGCGGCGAGCGCGGCGGCGTAGAGCGCGTCCGTCGGCGTCAGGAAGCGGTCGTAGCGCAGCTTGCCGGCGGCGTTCTGGGCGCTCGTCGTGGTGGCGGTCGAGAGCTCGCCGTCGTCGATCACGCCGTTCCCGTTCGCATCTGCTGCGGTGCGAGTCGTCGCGCGCGCAAACATTGCAGAGAGCGTCAGCTCGAGCTTGTTGTCCTTGTCCTTGCGCATCGCGCTCGCGCCGAGCGTCGCCGTCGTCGTCTTCGAGTTGCCGGTCGTCTCGACGAGACCGGCCTCGCCCTTCGCGGTCCAGTCCACCTTGTTGACGTCCTTGACGTCATCGCGCTTGCCGGCCTCGAAGGTCGGTGGCGGTGATTGCGCGAGGGCAGAGGTCGAGGCGAAGAGGCAGGCGAGGACGATGAGCGGCTTCATGCCCCGGCCCTCGTGCATCGAGCAGGCCAGCGCAAAGCGCGCGCGGTAGGATCGTCTCATGCGGCGAGCTGCTGTCGTGACCGCGTGCGTGATCGCCGGCTGGGTGATCGCGCTCGTGATCCTCGATGCGGCGCTCGCCGGCACCGAGCAGCGTCACATCGAGGAGCGCGTCGGCGAGTCGCTGCAAGCGACGGCGAAGGTCGGCGATAGTGACCTCGCGCTCGTGCGTGGGCGCTTGCTACTCGAGCAGCTCGCGGTGCGACGCGACGATGTCGTCGGACACCTCGCGCTCGACGTCGCGCAGGTGCGCTGCGAGCTGGCGCCGGGCGGCTGGGCGCTCGTCGATCACGACTGCCGCGAGCTCGCGATCCGGGGCATGCGCCTGGAAGTCTCGTCGGCGGCGCTGTTCAAGGTGCCGCACCCGGCGCGCCGGCCGATCCATGCGGACCGCGTGACGATCGACGACGCCGAGCTCGCCTTCGCGCCGAGCGCGCTCGTGCCGAACATCGGGCGCGTCGCGATCACGATCGAGCACGCGGAGGCCGGCCCGACGGTGTTTCGGTCGCCGCTCTCGTGGCTGTTCGGGCTCACCGAGCTGCGCGCGCGGATCGCGCTGCCCGCCGGGATCACGATGCACCTGCGCTACGGCGACGGGAAGCTGTCGGCCGCGGGCTCGCTGTTCGGCAGCGCGCCGGTCGAGGTTCCGTTCGCGCTGCCGCTCGCCGAGGTGGCGCATGACGCGCACGAGGAGCTGCTGCTGCTCGGCAGGGCGGGCGAGGACGTCGCGGAGCGCCTGGTCGCGAAGCGCGCCGAGGACTGGCTGCGCGCCAAGCTGAAGTGATTACTGGTTGCAGGCCGGGTGGTAGCCGTTCGCGCACGCCTTCTGGCGGAGCTGGCGGGCGTCCTGCGGATCCGTGGTCACGTTCGCGAGGTCGAAGCAGCCGCGGCCGTCGCCTTGCTCGCACGCCTTCGAGAACAGCTGCTGTGCCTGCGCGGGATCCGGCGCGCCGAGCCAGCCTTCGGCGTAGCTCTCGCCCCACGCGGCGCACGCGTTCGCGGCGCCGTCCTGACAGCCCTTCTGTGCGAGCTGCGCGGCGCGTGGCTTGTCGGCGGTCGTGCCGGTGCCATGGGCGAGCACGCGCGCGAGCTCGCCGCACGCCGATGGATCGTTCAGCGAGCACGCCTTCTCGTAGAGCTGCGCCGCGCTCGGATCGGGGCGCATCGGCGCCAGCTTCTCGCACGCGAGGGCGTCGTCGTCGTTGCACGCCTTCTCGAGCAGCGTGATCGCGCGATCGCGGTCGCCTTCCTGCTGCGGGTTCGTCGCGAGGTAGATGCCTTCGCGCGCGCAGCTGTGGGCATCGCCGTAGGCGCAGGCGCGTGCGAGGCCGTCGAGCGCCTTCGCGATGTCGTTGATCTTCAGCGCGTCGTCGGCCTGCGCGACGCACGCGGGGACGTTCGCGCAGCCGCTCGTCTGTGGTTGCGGCGCCGGCTCCTGGGGAGCGGGGTGGCTGCAGGCGACGAGGGCGATCAGGAGCAGCGCGCGGCGCACGCCTACTTCTTACCACCCATCGGCGGCCGGAACTTCAGCGGGCTCGACGGCCTCACGCCGAGCTCCGGAATCGGCTTCGTGACGACCTCGGCGAGCCGCAGCTTGCCGCGCGGCGCGAACGCGAGCTTCTGCGCGGCGATGATCTGCTGGCCGCCCCTCGGCGGGCCGCCCCAGATGCCGCGGCGCGGGCTCTTGCACGCGATCGGACCGGTCCACGGGTGGCGGATCGCGTAGCGCGCCTGGAAGTAGTTCTGCGCCGACGGCACGGCGCCGTGCTCGAGCTTGCCGTCCTTCCAGATCTCGCGGCCGCCCGTGACGGCGGGGGCTTCCTTGAAGCGGAGGTCGTCCTTCATGTCGCCGGTGCCGTAGCGCGCGTGCAGGCGCGTGAGCACGAAGTTGCCGGCCGCGATCTGGCCGCCGACGATGTCGCCGCCGAGCGTGAGCAGATCCGGGTTCGTGATGTCGGCGTTCGTGCACGGGTCGCAGTGGTAGTTCGGCACGGCCGTCCACGCGTACTCGGTGACGACCGCGCCCGGGTTCTGCTCGACGGTGCGATCGAACAGCGCCGCGTAGAACTCGGCGAAGCGCGTCTTCGCGGAGTCCTTGAGGTCGAAGTTCGTCGGGATGAAGACGTTCTTGTAGTTCGCGACCTCGTAGCGCTTGTCGGCGGAGATGATGTTGACGATCAGGTCCTGCTTGCCCGACGAGTTCGCCATCCCGAGGCGGATCGGCAGCGAGAACTCCTCGCTGTCGTAGTGGAAGCGCAGCGGCGACAGCGCGGCGTGGCCGTCGGCGCCCATCGCGACCTTCTTCGGATCGACCTTCGCGACGAAGAACTTCGAGCCACCCTCGACGTACGGCCGCAGCAGTGGCTCCGCGCCCGCCGGGATCTTGTAGTGGTTCGCGGTGAGCCAGCGCTCGAGGCCCGACGAGTCGGTCGCCGAGAGGATCAGGATGTTGTACTCGCCGACGGTGAACTTCGCCTCGATCTTCACCGCGGGCGGCGGTGCCGGCATGCCCGCGCCTTCCGCGACCGACATCGCGTCGTACTTCGCGCTCTTCGCGTACTCGACCGGCCGCGGCTGCGGACACGGGTCCTGCTCCCAGTACTCGACGAGGCGCGGCGTGCCGAGCGCGTCGGTGTGCTCGAAGACCTCGCGCGGCAGCGTCTTGACGTCCTTCTCGTGGAGCACGACCGGCACCGGCACGACCATCGCGAAGTCCTCGAGCGGGCCCTTGTAGTCGTTCTGCATCGCGAGCACGGTGCGCGTGCCGTCGCGCATCAGCACGACCTCGGTGGCCTCGTTGAACAGCTTCTCGCCGGAGCCGCTGACGTAGAAGCCACAGAACGCGTGGGCAGTGGTGGTCGACAGTGCGAGCGCGGCTGCGCCCAGGACGAGCTTCCTCATTTCTCCCTCCAACGATCGGCGACGCGCCCGGATCTATCCGCGGTAGGTATCGTCCTGCTCGATCTTCGAGAGGACCCAGTCGAACTCCCCCGACGTGACGTGCGCACCGCAATGGTCGCACGTGCCGGCCTGCGAGATGTGCAACGGTGCCCCGCAGTTGCTGCACACCGGCTCGGCGCGGGCCGGTCCTTTACGCGCCGCGCTGCGGATGAACGTCCAGTACTCGCTGTACGGGCGCTCGCGGTGCTTGCTGCCGCGCACGAGCTTGCCGGTGCGCTCCTGGACGACGTAGTCGAGGCCGGTGCCCCAGATGCGCACCGTGACGGTGTCGTAGTACGCATCGCGGACGACCTTCGCGAGCTGCAGGCGCGTGATGCGCATGTTCGTCAGCTGGTTGCGCAGCCCCTGTCGCTGATACGCCTCGACCCAGTACTGCAGGTAATCGTAGAGGCCGTCGCTGACGAGCCCGCGCACCGGCTCGAGGTTGTTCGTCGACCACGCCGCGTTGAGCCCGCCGTAGATCATCTCGACGCGTCGGTCGAACATCTCGCGCGTCGTCGGATCGGCGCCCGCGAGCTCGGTCCACCGCGCATCGACGCCGTTCTGGCGATACGTCGGCAGATCGGTGCCGCGCTCGGGCACGTCGGTCGTGAGCGTCGGCGGGCGCTCGTCGCTCGAGAGCAGCGTCGTGACGTCGACGACCCAGTCGAAACGACCGTTGTCGACGATCTGGCCGCAGCTCGCGCACTGCTGCGCGCCCGTCGACTTGCTGTCCCACGGGGCACCGCAGTTCGGGCACGCGAAGATCCGCGACGGGCTCGGCGGCTTGCTCGTCACGCCCGGCCCGCGCGTGAACCGCCAGCTCTCGACGGTGTAGTACGTGTGCTTGTCGGTCGCGATGTTGGACTCGTACTCGACGCTCATCGTCGCGCCCTTGTCCGCGGTCAGCTGCATGTCGACGACGCGCAGCGCACCGACGATGACCTGCCGCACCGGCTGCCCGACGGGCTCGCGCTTCGTCAGCTCGGTGCGCGCCGCCTCGCTCATGTACGGGCCGACGGCGGACGCGAGCTTCTGCGCGGACTCGCGCGCGCGATGCGCGGTCGCGAACAGCCGGAACGCGAAGTCCTCGAAGACCGGCTGGCTGAAGCTGGGATCCGGCTTGTTCGCCTCGGTGATCGCGCGGTGCAGCTCGACGGGCGGCCCCGAGTCCCAGTCCTTGTTCTGGTGCTGGCGGTACGCGGAGACGACGATCGCGACGACCACGATGCCGAGCAGCGGCAGGCCGATCGCCGGGTAGTAGATGATCAGCCGCAGCGTCCAGTAGATCAGCTCGAACACGAGCTCCGCGCCACCCCCACCGCCGCCGCCGCCGTGGCCGCCGCCGCCCGAGAAGCTCTCGCCACCGCCGGGACGCGCGAGCGCGCTCGCGGTCAGGGCGAGCAGGATGGATGCGACGAGCCACGGGCGCATGGCAGCGAGCTGGCGCTTCTCGGCACATCGCCCGCGAGAGCCGAACCGCCGCGTCCCTCGTCGAAGAGCGCCGAGTACCCTCACGGTGCCTCGTCGATGTCGTCGGGGAGCTCGTTGACGTCGTCGGCGGAGCGGGGCAACGCGAGCGCCATCT
>CAYUNM010000024.1:30407-36846 GCA_964446175.1 uncultured Kofleriaceae bacterium | reverse complement strand
TCGTCGGGGAGCTCGTTGACGTCGTCGGCGGAGCGGGGCAACGCGAGCGCCATCTGCTCCGCGGCGGCGGCCAGCGCGCGCGCGACGGCGGCTCCACCGCGTGGCATCGCGTCGGTGAGCGCGGCCTCGAGCGTGACGAGCGCGCCTTCGGGCAGCGCGTCGGCGAGCCCGACATCCGCGACGAGCGCGATCTGCCGCTCGACCCACGAACAGTAGACGAGCAGGCCGCTGCGCCCGATCGTGTGGTGGACCCCGCGCTCGACGAAGGTCGCGCGAGCGGCGCGCTCGACGTGCGTGCGGCGTGCGGCGGGCGTGGTCAGCAGGCGCTTCACGGCGGGCGTCAGCTCGACGACGGCGCCGCCGAGCAGCGCGACGACGAACGGATCGACGAGGATCGACGTCAGCGAGAACGTGTGCTCGGCGAACAGCATGACCGCGAGCCCGACGAACGCGAGCAGCGCGCCGACGACGACGTTCGCGTGCAGGTAGCGGTGCGAGCGGCGCCGCACGGCGACGACGATCTCGACGGCGGACGCGTTCTCGACGGCCTCGATCGCCTGCTTGAACGCGGCGCGAGCCTCATCGTCGAGGAAGCGAGCACCCACGCGCGCAGTGTAGCCGGTTCGCGGCCGTGGTGCCTGTGCGGGAGCCGTTGCGGACTGGGCGCGATCTACTCGACCGGTTCGGTCTTCAGCTGCGCGGCGGCGCGCCGATCGATCTTGCCGTTCGGCAGCTGGGGCAGCGCGGGGACGATCGCGAGGCGCCGCGGACGGGAATGCGCCGACAGCGCGCCGCGCCAGTGCACGGCGGCCGCGGGGCGATCGAACCCGGCGTCGACGACGACCGCCGCGCCGACGATCTGGCCCCAGCGCGCGTCGGGCACGCCGAACACGCAGGCGGCGCGCACGCCGGGAGTCGCGGCAAGCACGGCCTCGACCTCGGCGGGGTGCACGTTCTCGCCGCCGCTGATGATGACGTCGTCGGCGCGGCCGAGCACGCGGAGGGCTTCGCCGACCTCGGCGAGATCCGCGGTCGTCAGCTCGGGCGCGATCGGTGCGCCGTCGAGATAAGCGCGCGCGAGCATCGGGCCGCGGATGCGCAGCGGCGAGCCGTGCAGCGTGACGGCAGGCAGCGGGACGAGCGGACCGCCCGGCGTGACCGCGGTCGCGACCTGGCCGAACGTCTCGGTGAGGCCGTAGCTCTGGTGCACGGGGAGGCCGCGCGCCAGGGCGTCATCGACGAGCGTCTGCGGAGCGCCGGCGCCGCCGAGCAGGACGGCGCGCAGGTGGGCGGGCGGGTGCCAGCGGGGATCGTCGAGGAGGGCGGCGAGCTGCGTGGGGACGAGCGAGACGAGCGTGACGTGGTGCTCGCTGATCGCGGCGCGGATGGCGGCGGCATCGAAGTCCTCCTCGTGGAGGACGAGCGGCAGGCGCGCGGCGAGGCAGCGCACGACGATCGACAGGCCGCCGGCGTGGGCGAGCGGCAGGCAGAGCAGCCAGCGGTCGTGGTCGTGCCAGCCGAGGCGCTGCTCGCTCGCGCGTGCAGCGGCGAGGATCGAGTCGCGCGTGTGGATGATGCCGCGCGGCGTGCCGGTCGATCCCGAGGTGAACAGGACGAAGGCGTCGTCGTCGGCGAACGGCGCGTCGCCGACGATCGTGCGCTGGCGGTTCAGCTCGGCCGGCGCGAGCCGCGGATGCAGCGGCGCGATCACCTGGTGCGCGTCGAGCGCCTGGTAGATCGCGAGGATCGTGGCGACCTCGGGCGTGGCGACGATCGCGCGCGGCGGCGTGCCGTGACCGGCTGCCGAGAACGGCACGGTGCCGGTGCGCGTGATGATCGCGGGCCGGTCTCCGGCGGCGGTGGCGCTGAGCGGGTCACTCATCCGCGTCCTCCATAGGCTGCTTCTAGCGCGGAGTGTGCACCGAGACCGACCGGGACGTCAGCACCGATGGCGCGTGCCAGCTCGTGACAGGCGGCAAATCCGATCGGGCCCTCGAGCGCGTGCGTGACGATCGCCGCGACACCATGCCGCCTTGCCTCCGCCGAAAGCGCGAGGCAGCGCTGGAAGCCGCCGAGCAGCGTGGGCTTGAGCACGAGCGCGGCGAGGCGCGGCGACTCGAGCGCGCGGGCGAGGTCGGCAGGCGCGAGATCGATCAGCGACTCGTCGAGCGCGAGCCGGCAGGGCAGGGCCTCGGCGAGCAGCTCGTGCGCGTCGGGACACGGTTCCTCGACGAAGTCGATCGGCAGGTCGGCGAGCGCGGCGAGGCGCTCGACTGTCTGGGCGCGCGTCCACGCGCGGTTCGCGTCGAGCCGGAGGCGCGCGTGCGGGTTCGCGGTCGCGATCGCGCGCACGTGATCGATGCCGCGGTCGACCTTGATCTTGATGCAGCGCGCGGCGACGGGAACGGGCGCGTCGACGACGATCGCGGTGGCCAGCTCCGCGTGCGGCGCGTGCGGAGCGAGCAGCGCGGCGATGCTCGTGCGTGCGTGCTGCGCGCAGGCGGCGAGCAGCGCGGTCTCGATCGCGAAGCGCGCGGCCGGCGCCGTCGTGATGCGATCGGCGACGGCGAGCGCGTGCGCGGGCGTGGGCAGCTCGAGCGGCAGCTGTGCGGCGAGCAGCTCGGCGGCGGTCGCCGCGTCGGCGACCTGGTCGATCGACATCAGCGGCAGCGGCGCGGCCTCGCCGAGCCCCGTCGCGTCGCCGGCGACCGCGAGCAGCAGCGCCTCGCGCTCGCTCCACCGTCGGGCCGCTCCGCGCGACGCGATCGACCAGCGGACGATGCGGTGCGCGACGCGGTCGATCCGCATCACATCACCAGGCCGACCGCGAACAGGATGCCGTGGAGCAGCAGCAGCTGGCCCGTCGAGGCGAGCAGGCCGTTGAACGTCGGGCCGTCGGCGGCCGCGGCGAGCTGGCGCGTGCGCACGATCGCGAGCGGCGCCGTGATCACCGGCAGCGCGCGCCACGGCGCGTGCACGGCGAGCGCGAGCGGGACCGCGTAGGCGACCGCGAGCAGCAGCGCGTACTCGACGAGCGCGCCGCGCCGGCCCAGGCGCACCGCGAGCGTGCGCTTGCCGACGCGCTCGTCGGTCGCGCGGTCGCGCAGGTTGTTGACGACGAGGATCGCGGTCGCGAGCGCGCCGACGGGCACGGCCGCCCACACGGCGAGACCCGGCACGGCGTGCAGCTGCACGAACACGGTGCCGCACACGGCGACGAAGCCGAAGAAGATCATGACGAACACGTCGCCGAGTCCGTGATATCCGAGCGGCCACGGCCCGCCGGTGTAGGCGATGCCCGCGATGATCGCCGCGACGCCGATCGCGACGACCGGCCAGCCCGCGGTCGCGGCGAGATACAGGCCGAACGCGCTCGCGACACCGAACGCGGCGATCATCGCGCGCTTCATCGCGGCGGCGCTGATCAGGCCGGCGGAGACGGCGCGCAGCGGGCCGATGCGGTCGGCACCGTCGGCGCCCTTCTCGGCATCGAACACGTCGTTCGCGAAGTTCGTGCCGATCTGGATCGCGATCGCGCCGGCAAGCGCCGCCAGTGCGGGGGCCCACGCGATGCCGCCGCACGCGCATGCGACCGCCGTCCCGACGATCACGGGGACGATCGCGGCGGGCAGCGTGCGGAGGCGGGCGGCGGAGATCCAGACCGACAATTGAAGACCGTCCCTCAGGGGGTTAACGATTTCGGAGACTTTGACGTACTAATTGCGGCAATTGAAGACCGTCCCTATCGCACTATCGCAAGAGCTCGAGGGCAGTGCGGCGGACGTCCTGCGCCCCCGTCGGCGTGACCGGCGCGTGGATCACCGTGACGCCGCGGGTGGCGAGCGCCTCGGTGAGCGCGGCGGCGACGGCGGCGGGCGAGGCGGCGGTTGTCGCGCGCGCGCCGAGCGCGGTCGCGACGGCGGCGGGGTCGATGCCGGGGGCGGTCGTCCAGTGGCGCTCGTAGGCGGCGCCCGAGATCGCGCGCGCGACGGGGAGGCCGCCGAAGATGCGGCCGCCGGCGTTGTCGATGACGACGATCGCGAGCGGCGCGGTCGCCTCGCGCGCGGCGAGCAGGCCGCCGAGGTCGTGGGCGAAGCTGACGTCGCCGAGGACGAGCGCGACGGGCTTGCCAGCGCGCGTCGCGCCGGCGGCGGAGGCGATCAGGCCGTCGATGCCGGCGGCGCCGCGCTGCGTGAGCACGGTCGGCGGCTCGCTCGGCGTCTTGCTCGGCGCGGGCGCGACGAGATCCACCACGCGGATCGGCAGCGAGTTGCCGAGCTGGAGCGTCGCGGCGCCCGCGGCCTGGACGACGGCGCGGACGACGGCACCTTCGCTGCGCGGGTGGGCGGCGAGCGCGCGATCGATCGCGCCGCGCGCGCGCTGCTCGGAGGCGGCCCAGCCGGCGAGCCACTCGGCGTTCGGCCGCTCGGCAACCACGCAGTCGCGTGGCCCGGCGGCGGCGACGAGGCGCGCGAGCGAGTCGGTGACGTCGCCGAGGACGACGCGGGCCTGCGAGTCCGGATCGCGCCACGAGTCGGCCAGCACCCAGCGCGGGACGCCGGCGAGCGAGGGCCAGCTCGCCGCGACCGGCTCGGCACCGAGCTGGACGATCAGCTTCGGCATCGGCACGAGCGGCGAGCCGAGCAGGAGATCGGCGTGGTCGACGCACGTGACGCCGGCGCGCGCGCCGAAGCGCAGCTGGCTGCCGGCCTCCGCGAGCAGCGGGTAGCCGGCGCGGCGGCAGAGCGCGAGCACGTGATCGCGGCCGCGAAACGTCGCGGGCAGCGCGCCGGCGATGACGATGCCGCGCGGCTCCGCGGCGATCGCGGTAGCGAGGCCGGCGAGCGACGGCTCGTCGGCGGCGAGGTGCGGCGCGCCCGCGACGACCGGCTCCTTGCGCAGCTCGGCGACGACCTTCGCGAGCGCGCGCTCGGCGTCGGTGGCGGGCGCGCTCGGCTCGAGCGGCTTGCGCAGCGGCACGTTGACGTGCACCGGCCCGGGGACGGGCCCCTTCGCGCGCGCGATCGCCTGGATCGTCTTGCGGCGCACGGCGCGCAGCGCGAGCGGCGAGCCCTCGGGCGCGCCGAGGTCGAACGCGCCGCGCACGAACGCGCCGTACATGCCGGCCTGATCGATCGTCTGGCTCGCGCCGCAGTGCTGCAGCTCGGGCGGGCGGTCGGCGGTGATCGCGACGAGCGGCACGTTCGCGTAGCTCGCCTCGATCAGCGCGGGCAGGTAGTGCGCGGCGGCGGTGCCGCTCGTGCAGACGAGTGCGGCCGGCTCGCCGGTCGCGCGCGCGACGCCGAGCGCGTAGAACGCGGCCGCGCGCTCGTCGATGATCGTCGGCAGCGCGAGGCGGCCGTCGGTCGCGAGCGCGGCGACGAGCGGCGTGGACCGCGAGCCGGGCGACACGACGCACACGCGGATACCGGCGTCCGCGAGCGTGCTCGCGATCAGCTCGGCCCACAGCGTCTGCGTCGCGCCGGTCATCATGGAATGGCCGCTCCGTCCGGTTGAATGGCCGCTCCGTGCGGTTGGAGCACCATGCTCATGCGGCGACCCCGAGCGCGCCGAGCATCGCGCGCAGCTTGAGCTCGGTCTCCGCGAGCTCGCGATCCGGATCGCTGCCCGCGACGATGCCCGCGCCCGCCCACAGGTGCGCGCGCTCGCCGGTCAGCACACCGGAGCGGATCGCGACCGCGAGCTCGCCGTTGCCGTCGAGATCGCACCAGCCGACCGGCGCGGCGTACCAGCCGCGCGGCACCTCGTGCTCGGCGATCCAGCGGGTGGCGAGGCGCGTGGGCGTGCCGCCGACGGCGGGCGTCGGGTGCAGCGCGGCCGCGACCTCGAGGACGTGGCGCGGGGCGGCGAGCGTCGCCGTGATCGGCGTGTGCAGGTGGAGGACGTGGCGCAGCGTGCGCACGACCGGAGCGTCCGGGATCCGGACCTCGGCGCCGAGCCCGCGCAGCGCGGATGCGATCGCGTCGACGACGAGCCGGTGCTCGCGCCCGTCCTTGCCGCTCGCGAGCAGCGCGGTCGCAGATTCCGGGCCGTCGGCGTGCGAGCCGGCGAGGGCGTCGCACTGCACGCTGGTACCGTCGACGCGCACGAGGCGCTCCGGCGTCGCCGCGATCAGCGTGCCGGCACCGGGCGGACGCACGAGCACGCGCACGCACGCGGCGTGACGCGCGTCGAGCTCGGCGAGCAGATCGGCCGCACGGACCTCGCCGCCGAGCGAGACGACCGCGCTGCGCGCCGCGACGACCTTCGCGTAGTCGCCCTGGGCGATCGCGTCGGTGATCGCGCGGACATGCGCGCGGAACGCCTCGGTGTCGCCGCGATCGAGCGCGGTCATCGGCGGCTGCGGACGCGCGACGAAGCCGCCGGCGAACGCGGCGCGGAACGCGGCGAGCTCGCTCTGCCAGTCGTGGCGCGCGCT
>CAYUNM010000024.1:0-30307 GCA_964446175.1 uncultured Kofleriaceae bacterium | reverse complement strand
CGCGAGCACGAGGTGCGCCTTGTCGCCCTCGCGGATGTAGCTCCAGCGCGGCAGCGCGAACCACGCGTCGCCGAAACCGGTCCACGGCGCGCGATCGGCGCCGCCGGGCACGAACGAGAGCCCGCCGAGCACGCGAGGGCGCACGGGCGCATCGCCCGCGGTCGCCGAGATCTGGCGCGCACCGGCGACGATCTCCTGCCAGCGCGCGTCGCCGCGGCCGCGCAGCTCCTGGGCCACGCCGACACCGACGAGCGTCAGGTCCTGCGACGACCACGCGACGAGCGGCGCGGAGCGAAACGCGGCGACGATCGCGGCCGCCGGCACGACGGGCGCGGGCATCGTGACGAAGCTCCAGCCGTGCTGGACATCGATCTCGCGGAGGTCGATCACGACTCCTCCGCCGGCGTTGCCAGGTACATCGTGCACACGCCGAACGTCATCGGGAGGACCTCGAGCACGCGGAGGCCGGCGTCGCGCATGATCTGGGCGAACTGCTCGGCCGGCGGGAACGCGGCGACCGACTTCTGCAGGTACGCGTACTCGCGCTTGCCCGAGAGCAGCGCGCCGATCTTGGGCACGAAGTAGTGGCTGTGGAACCGCGCCATCGCGGCGAGCGGGCCCTTGCGCGGCTCGCCAAGCTCGAGCACCGCGATCTTGCCGCCGGGACGCACGACGCGCGCGAGCTCGCGCAGCGCCCGGGGACGGTCGGGGACGTTGCGGATGCCGAACGCGATCGTCGCGGCGTCCATCTCGCAGCTCGCCTGCGGCAGGACCTGCGCGTCGCCCTCGACGAGCGTGATGCGATCCGCGAGTCCGCGCTTGCCGACCTTCTGCTGCGCGATCGCGAGCATGCCGGGCGAGGGATCGAGACCGACGACCGTCGCGCCGCTGCACGCGCGCGCGATCTCGATCGCGAGGTCACCGGTGCCCGTCGCGACGTCGAGCACGCGCGGGTGCTCGCCGAGCTCGCCCTTCGCGAGCCCGAGCGCGCGCACGACGCGGCGCCGCCACCTCTGATCGAGGCCGAGCGACAGCACGCGGTTGACCGTGTCGTAGCGCGCGGCGATCCGGTCGAACATCTGACCCGATCCGAGTGGAACCAGGGATTCGCTCATGACTGCCTCTCCAGCGAAGCGAGCGCCACGGTCTCGAGCGCGTCTCGCGCGGCACCCGCGGGCAATGGCGCGAGCGCGGCGATCGCGCGCTGCGCGTGTTCTTCGGCGAGCGCGCGCGTGGCGGCCAGCGCACCGGTCGCGCGCACCGCGTTCGCGATCGCGACGAGCTCGGCGCGGTCGGGGACCTTCGCGACGGCGTCGTGCCCTTCCGGCTGCTCGCTCGCGAGCAACGCCGTGAACCGCGCGTGCAGCGATGGATCGCGCTCGAGCGCGACGACCATCGGGAACGTCATCTTGCCCTCGCGCAGATCGACGAGCGGGTCCTTGCCCGTCCCCGTGTCCGCGAAGTCCAGCTCGTCGTCGACCGCCTGGAACGCGACGCCGAGGTGCAGGCCGAATTGCTCGAGCGCGGCCTCGCACGTCGCATCGAGGCCGGCCGCGCGGCCGCCGGCGATCATCGCCCAGCGGAACAGCGCCGCCGTCTTGCCCTCGACGATGCGGAAGTACTCCGCGCGATCCGCGACGACGCGGCCGCGGCGCTCGAGCTGGAGCGACTCGGCCATGATCATCTCGTCGATGACGGAGAGCATCTTGTCGAGCAGGCCGTCGTAGCCGCACGCCGCGATCCGCCGCAGCGCCGCGACGAGCAGCCAGTCGCCCGCGAAGATCGACGCGGCATTCCCGTACACGACGCACGCGGCGGGCTGGCCGCGCCGGCGCTCCGCGAGGTCGACGACGTCGTCGTGCAGCAGCGTCGCCGTGTGGACGAGCTCGACGGCGACCGCGAGGCCGCGCGTACGGGGCGTGAAGCCGTCGCCGAAGCGGCTGCTCAGCGCGACGCACAGCGGCCGCAGGTGCTTGCCGCGCAGGTCGAGGAGGTGATGTGCCGCCTGATGGACGACGCGCGCGCCCTTCGGCAGCACGTCGAGCTCGGCTTCGAACTCGACGAGGTCGGCCTTGACCCATCGTCCGAGGTTGGCGAGCCGCTCGCGCAGATCGGTCGCGCCGCGCGCACCACTGATCGTGGCGAGCTGGTCGAGTGGGCCTCCGCGAGAGGGCATGGTCGCGATCGTCATGGGCTGCCTCTAAGGATGCGTCAGGAGATTTCAAAGATTCTTGAAATCTCCGGCCGAAGCAACCTGCGCGGCCAACTCTTTGTTATGTAAGCACCTATTGACGCAGCCCGTCGCAAACGCGACACGCATTGCGTGCGCCGGTACACTTTTCCGACGTGGCAAGCGCTCGACGAAGTCGCGATGCGCGCCTGGTGAGCAGGTGCCGCGTCGAATTCGACCGCCCGAGCGGTCCCGTCGAGGCCGAAACGGAAGACCTGTCGGCGCGCGGCCTGTTCATCCGCACCGAGGCGCTGCTGCCCGTCGGCGAGGACACGCCGATCCGCCTGACGCTGCCCGACGGCACCGAGCTCACGCTACACGCGCGCGTCGCGCACATGCTCACGCCATCGGCCGCGCGCGCGCTCGGCCGCCATCCCGGGATGGGGTTCGAGATCATCGGCGGCGACTCCGCCGCTCGCCTCAAGCTGCGCGCACACGTCGACAGCCTCAAGACGGAGATCACGAACCCTGGCCTCTCGACGACGATGCAGCTGATCGTCGTCGAGCCGAGCACGCCACTGCGCACGCGCATGCAGCGCTGTCTCGAGGGCGCTGGCTTCAAGGTGACGCCGTGCACGTCGCCGACGGAGGCGCTCGAGGCCGCGAGTCAGTGGCGTCCCGATGCGATCGTGAGCGCCGCGGCGATGGACTCGATGACCGGCATCGAGCTCGCGTACGCGATGTCGGAGCACACGACGCTCTCCGACGTCCCGCTCGTGCTCACCGGCGACGAAGGCGATCTCAGCCGCCTCGAAGCATTCCGCGCCGGCGTGCGCGACTACATCCCCAAGCCGTTCCTCGACGAGGAGCTCGTCATCCGCGTGCATCGCGTGCTCGCGCCGGTCGCGCCGGTCGCGAACCCCGGCCTGCGCGGCAACCTCGTCGACATCGGGCTCGGCACGCTGCTGTCGCTGTTCGAGTTCGAGCGCAAGTCGGGAATCCTCTTGCTCCTGCGCGACGGCGAGCTCGCGCGGCTGTTCGTCTCCGATGGCCGCGTCCTCAAGGTCGAGTCGAGCGCGGTCGATCCGCCGCGCGCGCCGCGAGAACGTCTGATGCGGCTGCTCGACTGGCACGTCGGTCAGTTCGAGTTCTCGCCGTGCGCGATCGGCGGCAAGGACGAGCTGCAGACGTCGGTGACTCAGCTGTTGCTCGAGCACGCACGCGTACGTGACGAAGCGGACGCGGACAAGACGTCGAAGGTACGGCGGTGACGCAGCTGTCGCAGCTGTCGCAGCTGTTCTAAGGAAGCTTTTCGCTGCAACATGGGTCGCGACTCGGAGTCCACCGGTTCGGGCATTCGAGGATCCACCACGCGCCATGCTGGTACGCGTCTGCATTCTGATCACTGCGCTCGCGGCGCCCGCGGCGGCCGACTCGCTGCGCGCGCACGCGACACGCCTCGAAGGCCCGATCACGATCGACGGCCATCTCGACGAGCCGTGCTGGCAGAACGCGCCGAAGCAGGGCGGCTTCACGCAGCGCTTCCCCAACGATGGTGGCAAGCCGTCGTTCGACACGCAGTTCGCGATCCTCTACGACAACGACGCCGTCTACGTCGGCGTGTGGGCGCACGATCCCGAGCCGTCGAAGATCAAGGCGCTGCTCGTTCGCCGCGATGCGGACTCGAGCGCCGATGCGATCGCGATCGGCTTCGACTCGTATCACGACAAGCGCACCGCCTACGTGTTCCAGCTCGACGCGGCCGGCGTGGAGCGCGACATGCTGCTGTTCGACGATCAGAGCCAGGACGACACGTGGGACGCCGTGTGGACCGGCGACGCCGCGATCACGCCCGACGGCTGGACCGCCGAGTACCGCATCCCGCTCAACCAGCTGCGCTTCCCGAACGGCGACAAGCAGGAGTGGGGCTTCCAGGTCGTGCGCACGATCGGCCGCACGAGCGAGCAGGAAGCGTGGAACCCGTGGCCGCGCAGCTCGCCGCAGATCGTGTCGAAGTTCGGCGTCGTCGACGGCATCGACAACGTGCCGGAGGCGCGCCGGCTCGAGCTGTTGCCGTACGCGCTCGGCGGCGTTCACCTCGCGCACGTCGATCGCGGCGATCCGCTGAACTCCAACGTGACGAGCCTGCAGAACCTCGGCGCCGACCTGCGCTACGGCCTGGGGCCCGCGTTCACGCTGTCGGCGACGATCAACCCCGACTTCGGGCAGGTCGAGGCGGATCCGTCGCAGATCAACCTCAGCGGCAACGAGCTGTTCTACGCCGAGAAGCGGCCGTTCTTCCTCGAGGGCGTCGATCTGTTCAAGCTCCCGATCGGCGCGAACGGCGGCAGTGTCGACACCGCGTTCTACAGCCGGCGCATCGGCGCGAAGCCGCCGGATCCGGACGCCGACTACGAGTACATCAAGTCGCCGGCCGCGACGACGATCTACGGCGCGATGAAGCTGACCGGCAAGACGCGCAACGGGTGGTCGGTCGGCGTGCTCGACGCGGTCACGGGCAGCGAGAACGCGACGATCGTCGACGCGAACGGCATGCGCACCGATCCACTCGTCGCGCCGCTGACGAACTACGCGGTCGGCCGCGTGAAGCGCGACTTCCGCGACGGCGCGACGTCGTTCGGTGCGAGCGTCACCGCCGTCGATCGCGATGTCGCGGGCACGCCGATGGACGCGATCTATCGCGACCACGCGTACACGGGCGGCTTCCAGGTCCAGCACCGCTGGGACGACAACGCCTGGATGCTCGATTTTCGCGGCACCGGCAGCTACGTGCACGGCAGCGAGGCCGCGATCGCGGCGACGCAGCAGAGCATGGTCCACCTCTATCAGCGTCCGGACGCGAGCGACGTCCACTTCGATCCGCATCGCACGTCGCTCAGCGGCATGGATCTCACGCTCAAGGCAGGCCGCCTCGGCGATACCAAGCACTGGCGCACCGGCATCGGCGCGAACCTCCGCACGCCCGGGCTCGAGCTCAACGATGCCGGCTTCCTGCAGAGCGCGGATCGCCAGCTCGGCTATTACCTCGTCGAGTATCGCGAGGACTCGCCGGGCGACACGTTCCTCAACTACTCGATCGATACCGACGTGTTCGCGGTCGGCACCGCCGAGCCGCGCATGGAGACGTACGGCTACGAGCTCAACACGCACTGGCAGCTGAACAACTACTGGCAGTTCAACGTCGGCGCGAACCTCGCGAACAACCTCTGGGACTACCAGTACCTTCGCGGCGGCCCGACGCTGCGGCAGGACGCGAACGCCAACGGCTACTTCGAGGTCGACACGGACAACCGCAAGCGCGTGTGGGGGACGCTGTTCTTTCACGGCAACACGATTCCCACGCAGGACGAGTGGGACGGCGGCATCGACGCCGGCGCGACGATCCAGGCGCGCCCGAACATCGATCTGTTCGTCGGCCCGAGCTGGTACCAGCGCAACGATCCGCAGCAGTACGTCGCGACGGCGAACGACATCGCCGGCATGCCTCACTACGTGATGGCGCGAATCGCGCAGACGACCGCGGCGATGACCGTGCGCATGAACTGGACGTTCTCGCCGCACCTGTCACTGCAGGCGTACGCGCAGCCGTTCATCGCGAGCGGCCGGTACTCCGAGTACAAGGATTTCTACAACCCACACGCGTCCACCTTCACCGACAGGTTCCACGAGCTGCAGGGCAACGAGTATCAGATCGACGGCGGCACGGTGCACGCGAGCTACAACGGCACCTACAGCTTCGACAAGCCGGACTTCGATCTCCGCCAGTTGCGCTCGACGGTGGTGCTGCGCTGGGAGTATCGGCCTGGTTCCTACGTGTTTGCCGTGTGGAGTCACGCCGCGACGAGCTCGATCGACGACGGGCGCTTCCGCCTCGGCACGGATCTCTCGGGTCTCGTGCACGCGCCGGCGGAGAATGTCGTGATGGTCAAGGCGAACTACTGGATCGGTCTATAATTATCGGCGATGCAGGCGGCCGCCACCGAAGCGAGAAGCTTCGGGAAGTACACGCTCGTCGCGAAGCTCGCGACGGGTGGTATGGCCGAGATCTTCCTCGCGCGCCTGCACGGCGACGGCGGGTTCGAGAAGCTCGTCTGCATCAAGCGGATCCTCCCGCACCTCGCGCGCGATCCGCAGTTCGTCGCGATGTTCCTCGACGAGGCGCGCGTCGCGGCGCGCATCTCGCATCCGAACGTCTGCCAGGTGTTCGAGCTCGGCGAGTGGGAGGGCCAGTACTACATCGCGATGGAGTACCTCGAGGGCATCCCGCTCTCGCTGTTCCGCCGGCCCGACTACTACCCGGCGATGCCCGATCCGCGGCTCGTCGCGGGCTTCGGCGTGCAGGCGTGCGAGGGCCTGCATCACGCGCATCAGCTCAAGCGCGCGGATGGCGAGCTGCTCGGCGTCGTGCATCGCGACGTGTCGCCGCAGAACCTGTTCGTCACGATCGACGGCATCGTGAAGGTGCTCGACTTCGGCATCGCGAAGGTGCAGGACGCGTCGAGCAAGACGAGCACCGGCGCGGTCAAGGGCACGTACGCGTACATGGCGCCCGAGCAGCTGCGCAACGAGCCGCTCGACCGCCGCACCGATGTATGGGCGCTCGGCACGGTGCTGTGGGAGACGCTCGCGCAGCGCCACCTGTTCAAGCGCGACACCGAGTTCCTGACGTTCCAGGCGATCACGCACGATCCGATTCCCGACATCTGCGAGGTGCGTCCCGACGTGCCGCCGCTCCTCGGCGACGTGATCGCGCGGGCCCTGTCGCGGCAACGCGATGACCGCTTCCCGAGCGCGCGTGCACTCGGCGAGGCGCTGCAGCAGGCGGTCGGCCCGCTCGGCGGCGCGTGCTCGAGCCCGCAGATCAGCGCGGAGGTCGAGGCGGCGTTCGCGGCGACGCTCGCCGAGCAGCACACGCTGCTGCGCATCGCGCGCGAAGGCGGCCAGTTCGATCTGGAGGCGGAGAGCCCGCTCGTCGGGCACGGCACGCAGATCGCGACGACACCGGCATCGAGCCTCAAGCGGCGCGTCGCGCAGGCGCAGGCCGAGGTCGCGCAGTTCGTCGCGGCGCAGAAGGCGATCGACTCGCTCGTCGACGATCAGTCGGCGCCGTTCCAGCGCCCGGGCAGCGACGGCGCGTTCACGCCAGCACCGACGCGGCGGTCGAACGTGCTCGCCGCGCAGTCGGGGCCGTACTCGGTCGCGCCGCAGGAGTGGCGCTCGAACGAGGTCACACCGGTGCCGCCGCCGGTGCCGACCGCGCCCGTCGTGTACGGGAAGTCGTCGCGGCTGCCGTGGATCATCGCGAGCGTCGCGGTGCTCGCGGCGGCCGGCGCGGGCGTGCTGCTCTACCTGAGCCTGAAGCAGCAGAAGCCGCCGCCCCCGGTCGCGGCGCCCGCGCACGAGGTCGCGATGAAGGTCGAGACGCCGGCCGTGCCCGTCGATGCCGCGGTGGTCGCGCCGCCGGCGGTCGATGCGGCCGTGGTGGCGGCGGTCGTGCACGATGCGGCCGTCGTCGTCGAGAAGCGGAAGCCGCCGCCGGTGAAGCACGTCACGTCGTCGGACACGCACCCACAGGCGCCGGCCGTGCCCGCGGGGCCGCCGGGCTTCATCACGATCGACTCCGCGCCCGTGTACGCCGTGATCTACATCGACGGGAAGAAGTTCGGCGAAACGCCCCTCGTCCACATCACGCTGCCCGCGGGAAGGCACAGCGTGAAAGCGGTATCACCGACGGGCGGCACGAAGCAGCTGTCGATCGCGATCGAGCCGGGAAAGACCGCGCCGGTCCGCAAGATCGAGTGGTAGAATTTCTCCATGCGTTGTCGGGGCCTGGCCGCGCTGGCCGTGCTTGCCCTTGCCGGCCTGGCGCATGCGGATAGCCTTCGCGACGCGCGCACGGCCGTCGAGAACTCCGACTACTTCGCGGCGCGCGGGCTCGTCGAGAAGGCGCTCTCCGACGGCACGGCGAGCCCGAGCGACCTCGCCGACATCTACAAGATCACGGGCACCGTCGAGGCGGCGCTCGGCAACACGGCGGCTGCGACCACCGCGTTCGGCAAGTGGCTCGCGCTCGATCCGAAGGCGGAGCTGCCGCCGGGCACGTCGCCGAAGATCACGCGGCCGTTCGATGCGGCGAAGAAGCAGGCCGAGCATCGCGAGCCCGTTCGCGTCAAGACCGAGACGTCGGCGGAGCCACCGAGCGTGACGCTCGTCGTCGTCAGCGATCCGTTCATGATGATCGCGAAGGCGCGCGTGTACGTGCGCGCGGACGGCGGCAAGGAGCAGATGCTCGAGGCGGCCGGCGAGAAGAAGATCGCGGTCGCGCTGCCGAAGGGCAAGCGGCTCGATCTGCGCGTGCAGGCGCTCGACGAGCACGGCAACCGCGTCGCGGAGCTCGGCACGACCGACGTGCCGATCGTGATCACGACGAACGAGGAGATCGTCACGAAGGCGCCGCCGAAGGTCGTCGAGGAGAAGGTGAAGGCGCCGGTCGCGCCGGCCCCCGTGCACGAGCGGCCTCTGTACCTGAAGTGGTGGATGTGGGGCGGCGCGGCGGTGGCCGTCGGCGCGGGCGGCGCGTACTTCGGCCTGCAGGCGCGCAGCGAGCGCGACGAGCTCGCGAAGCTCAACGCCGACAGCGCGAACCACACGTTCGACGAGGCGCGCGCGGTGCAGGATCGCGCGGATCGCGATGTGCTGCTGTTCAACGTCGGGATGGGCGTCGCCGGTGCGTTCGCGATCGGCGCGACGATCCTCTACCTGACCGAGCCGCACGCCGAGACGCGCATGGCGGTCGTACCGCAGCCGGGCGGCGGCGCGGTCGTGCTCGGAGGTCACTTCTGATGCGCGCGCTGCTGCTCGTCGGGCTGGCGGCGTGCTCGCTCGAGGTGAAGGCGCCGCCCGATGGCGGTCCGCTCGGCGGCGGTCCCGCGTGCGCGGGGAACCTCGCGGCGGGCCTCGATCACGCGTGCGCGGTGAAGACCGACGGCACGGTGTGGTGCTGGGGCAACGGCAACTTCGGGGAGCTCGGTAACGCGAGCGTCGACGACGCGAACGCGCCCGTGCCGGTGACGGGCGTCGCGAATGCAAAGCAGGTCACTGCCGGCGCGACGTTCTCGTGCGCGCTCGACATGACCGGCGCCGTCTCGTGCTGGGGCAAGAACGACAGCGGGCAGCTCGGCGACGGCACGATGAGCGACAGCCGCACGGCCTCGCACATCGCGTCGCTGTCGGGCGTCACGCAGATCGCGTCGGGGCAGGGCCACACCTGCGCGCTGCTCGGCGACGGCAGCGTGCAGTGCTGGGGCTACAACGACGACGGCCAGCTCGGCGACGGGACGACCTCGAACCGCAGCGGCCCGGTCGCCGTGACGGGGCTGCCGGCGGCGAAGGCGATCTTCGCCGGCCTCGACACGACGTGCGCGATCGCGATGGACGGCACGCTCTACTGCTGGGGCGATGGCCGCGACGGCGAGCTCGGCGACGGCCTGGCGACGAGCCTCTCGATGCCGAAGCAGGTGCCCGGGCTCACCGCGATCGCGGGCGCCGCGATCGGCTACGGCTTCGCGTGCGCGTACGACACGCAGGGCAAGACGTGGTGCTGGGGCAACAACGACTACGCCGAGCTCGGCGTCGGCTTCGCCTCGGATCAGGAGAACACGCCGGTGGCCGTCCCGCTGCCCGCGAAGCCCGTCGCGATGACCGCCGGCGGCGATCACACGTGCGCGCTCGACGACGCCAAGCAGGTCTGGTGCTGGGGCAACAACTTCGACGGCAAGCTCGGTGACGGCACCGAGAACCGCCTCTACACGCCGGTCAAGACGCAGTTCGCCGACGACGCGCAGGTCGCCGCCGGCAAGGACTTCACGTGCGCGCTGTCGAAGGCCGGCGCGATCGCGTGCATCGGCAACGACGCGCACGGTCAGCTCGGCGACAACCACCGCACCTCGGAGGGCACGGCGCAGGCGGTGCCCAACGTGACCGGCGCGATGGCGCTGTTCGCGGGCGGCGGCACGTCGTGCGCGGTCACGGCGAGCGGCCCCGTGTGCTGGGGCGAGGACAACAACGGCGAGCTCGGCGACGGCACGTTCGAGCACCGCTCGGCGGCGGGTCCGATCTACGGGCTCGACGGCGTCACCCAGATCGCGGGCGGCGGCGATCACCAGTGCGCGCTCGTCGGGGGCACGGTGTCGTGCTGGGGCTGGAACGCGTACGGCCAGCTCGGCGACGGCACGAACAACCAGCGCGCCACGCCCTATCCGGTCGCGCTCGCGGGCGCCGCGAGCTACGTGTCGACGGGCGACAACCACAGCTGCGCGGTCGTCGGCGGCGCGATCCAGTGCTGGGGCATGAACTACGACGGCGAGATCGGCAACAACGCGACGAGCCGCGCGGTGGCGTCGCCCGCGAGCGTCGTCGGCATCTCGGACGCGATCGCGGTCTCGACCGGCTCGAGCTTCTCGTGCGCGATCAAGGGCGACAGGACGGTGACGTGCTGGGGACACGGCAGCGAGGGGCAGCTCGGCAACGGTGCGAGCAGCAGCAGCCTGATGCCAGTCGCGGTGGCGAACCTGACGAACGTCGACGCGCTGCAGTCGCGCGGCGATCACACGTGCGCGCTCTCCGGCGGCACGGTGTGGTGCTGGGGCGGCAACGGCAACGGACAGCTCGGCGATGGCACGCAGAGCAATCGCAACGCGCCGGTGCAGGCGCTGACCGGCGCGGCCGAGCTCGCGGTCGGCTGGGATGCGAGCTGCGCGCGCAAGACCGAGGGCAGCGTGTGGTGCTGGGGCTACGGCGGCTGGGGCATGGTCGGCGACGGCACGTACACGTCGCGCTCGACGGCGGTGCAGGTGACGGGCGTCGCGAATGCCGCGCACGTCGCGGCGGGCGGCTCGCACGCGTGCGCGATCACGAGCAGCGGCGGCGTCGCGTGCTGGGGCCAGGATGATATCGGGCAGCTCGGCGACGGTCAGGTCCGTTCGCTGGTCCCGCTCGCCGTGAGGATGACGTGTCCATGAGGCTCGCCGTCATCGTGCTGCTCGTCGCGGGCTGTCAGCTCAGCGTCGACTACAAGGGCACGAGCTATCAGTGCGGCTCGGGCGGCGCGTGCCCGGCCGGCTACGACTGCGTCGCGGGCGTCTGCACGGCGAGCGCACCGCAGGGCACGACGTGCGGCGCCGGCGTCACCGCGGGCGTCGGTCACACGTGCGCGCTGCGCAGCGACGGCACCGTGTGGTGCTGGGGCGAGAACGATTTCGGCCAGCTCGGCAACAACTCGACCGAGGACGCGACGATGCCCGTCGAGGTGATGGCGCTGGCGAGCGCGAAGGGCGTCGCCGCGGGCGACTTCCACTCGTGCGCGTTCGACGCGGCGGGCGCGGTGTGGTGCTGGGGCAGGAACACCGACGGCGAGCTCGGCGACGGCACGAACACCGATTCGCGCGCGGCGCTGCAGGTGAAGAACCTCAGCGGCGTGAGCGCGCTGGCGTCGGGCGACGCGCACATGTGCGCGCTGGCGAGTGGCAGCGTTTGGTGCTGGGGCGCGAACAGCGGCGGCCAGCTCGGCGACGGCACGACGACGTCGCACAACGTGCCGACGCAAGTGCCGGGCCTCTCCGGCGTCACCGCGATCGCGGCGAACGACAACACGACGTGCGCGGTCGCGAATGGCACCGTGCAGTGCTGGGGTGGCAACGACAACGGCGAGCTCGGCGACGGCAACACGACTGCGCGCCCGACGCCCGCCGCCGTGCCCGGCATCGCGAACGCGGCCGGTGTGGCGCTCGGCGATCGACACAGCTGCGCGTTCACGAGCGACGGCGCGACCTACTGCTGGGGGGACAACTCCGTCGGTCAGCTCGGCGACGGCACGGGCAACGACGCGCTGATGCCGGTGCGGGTCGCGCTCGGCGCGAAGACCGTCGCGCTCTACGCGGGCCGGCAGTTCACGTGCGCGAAGGACGATCTCGACCAGCTGTGGTGCTGGGGCGAGGACTACGACGGCGAGCTGTTCGACGGCGTTTCCACGCAGCAGGAGTCGCCGGTGCGCGCACCGCTCGCGGCGGTCGAGTCGCTCGGCGGCGGCGACGCCCACGCGTGCGTGCTGATGAAGAGCGGCGAGATCCGGTGCGCCGGCTACAACGGCCGCGGCCAGCTCGGCGACGGCAAGCGCACGACGCAGCCCTCGCCGGTCAGCGTGACGCTCGGCGACGCGAAGCAGCTCGCCGCGGGGGGCGGTCACACGTGCGCGATCATGAACGACGGCACCGTCGAGTGCTGGGGCCAGAACCTCGGCGGCGAGTGCGGCGACGGCACGAACGAGAACCGGCCGACGCCGGTGCGCGTGCCCGGCGAGGCGAACGTCACCGACCTCGACTGCGGCTACAACCACACGTGCGCGGTGCACGCCGACGGCACGATCACGTGCTGGGGCATCAACGACTACGGCCGGCTCGGCGACAACTCGACGGCGCGCTCGAGCGTGCCGGTCGCCGTGAAGGGCCTCGCGGGCCCGGCCGTGCAGGTCTCGGCGGGCCGCCAGCACACGTGCGCGGTGCTCCAGAGCCAGGCCGTGCAGTGCTGGGGCTTCGACTACGACGGCGAGCTCGGCGACTCGAGCATGAACGAGCAACACATGCCGGTCACCGTGCCGGGCGTCAGCGCGCTGCAGGTCGCGTGCGGCTACGGCCACACGTGCGCGCTGCTCACCGATCACACGGTCTCGTGCTGGGGCTTCAACGGCTCCGGCGAGCTCGGCGACGGCACGACGACGACGCGAGGCATGCCGGGGCCGGTCATGGGGCTCGCGAACATCGTCGAGATCCGCGCGCATGGCGGGACGAACTGCGCGATCGACACGAACCAGGACGTGTGGTGCTGGGGCTACGGACCGAACGGCGAGATCGGCAACGGGATGACGAGCAACTCGAAGGTGCCGGTGCAGGTGCCGAACCTCAAGGCCGCGCACCTGACCGACGGCCTCGGGTTCATCTGCGCGATCACGACGACCGGCGGCGTGCAGTGCTGGGGGCAGGGCGATCAGGGCCAGATCGGCGACGGGCAGTTCAACGACCACAGCATGCCGTCGACGGTGATGGGCATCTCGGGCGCGACGAGCATCGCGTCGGGCGGCGATCAGACGTGCGTGCTCGCGCAGAGCGGGCAGGCGTGCTGGGGCGGCGACCAGTTTGGCGAGCTCGCCGACGGCACGAGCGACTGGCTCGAGGTGCACGGCGTCGACTTGCCGTGCATGTAGGCCCGCGCTGGGTTGCCGGCAGTCGCGTGTGCGGAGCTAATGCCTCGGCGGCGGGGGCGGCGGCTGCAGCTGCTCCCACGGCGCCTCGACGCCGAGGTACTCGCCCCACTGGAAGCCGCTGTCGGTCATCGCGCGCACCTGCTCGGGCGACAACACCTGGCCGATCTGGCCCTGCGCGTCCTGGAGCATCGCGCCGAGGCCGCCCGCGTACTCGAGCATGCCGGCGACGTTCGTCTCGTAGGGCGAGAGCGAGCCCTCGGCGATCGCCTTGTTCGTGTAGTCGACGACGCCCGCGTAGACCTTGTCGAACGCGCGGTCGAGCTTCTGCGACTGCTCGGGCGTGACGTGCGCCTTCGCTTCCGCCTCGCGGCGCATCTCCTCGACGCGCGAGCGCGGGATCGCGAGCCCGCCCTTGATCAGCGGGACGATGCGCGCCCGGTAGTCGTCGTCGGTCTCGCCGTCGGCGCGGCCGAGCAGCGCGGCGATCTCCTGCTGGCGGCGCTGCCGGCGCTCGAGCCGCGACTCTTCCTTCGGCGGCGGCAGCGTGGGCGCGGGGCCAGCGGATCTCGCAGGCGCCGAGGTCGGGCGGACGGCGGGCGACCACGGGTCGGCGGCGCGCGCGGCGGCCTGTGCGGGCGGCGCGTGCTCGGTGACCGTGACGACCGTCTCGCGCGGATGGGTGTACAGCCACGCGGTCGTGGCGGCGAAGCCGAGCGTGGTGGCAGCGAGTACCCAGGTGGCCCGGGTGGCACGACCCATCGCGAAAAGGCTAGCATGCGAGCGTGGATCGCAAGGCCGAGCTTCGCCTGCCGACGTTCACCGTCGCGGTGCGGCTCGCCGTGGTCGGGCACGATCCGACGGGCGTCGAGCTGTTCCTCAGCGAGGATCCGCACGGCCGCAGCGAGATGATCGATATGCTCGGCGAGCTGCTCGACCAGCCGACGGCGTTCGTGCCGGTGAAGGGGCCGCGGGCGGTGCGGCTGCTCGCGAAGCGCGCGATCGCGTGGCTCGCCGTGCCGCGCGAGGAGCTGTCGCCGGAGCACGAGTTCGTCGACGTGCCCTCGGAGGTGATGACGCTCTACGATCGCCAGCACCACGTGCTCGTCGAGCTGGCGACCGGGGCGAAGCTCGAGGGCATGCTGTTCGACTCGGCGCCCGCGGATCGGCCGCGCGTGATCGATCACCTCAACAGCGTCGGCCAGTTCGTGCGGCTGTGGACCTCCGACGAGCACTACCTGATCAACAAGGACCACATCCTCCACGTGACGGAGCAGGACTAGATGGCGCGCATCGATGTCTACCTGAGGTCGATCGAGCGGTTCGGTGCCGCCGGCGCCGTGCTCACCTCGGGGCAGGCCGTGACGCTGCGGTTCCCGACCGGCGACCGCCACGCGACCCAGGTCACCCACCACGACGCGCTCGTGGCGCTCGTGCGCGAGATCGCGCCGCCGATGGCGCTCGACATGGTCGATCGCGGGCAGTCGTCGAGCTTCGACATCGACTCGGGCAACACGAGCTACACGCTGACCGTCAACCCGGGGCGCGGCGCGTGGCAGGTGATCATCGAGCCGGCGATGCCGCCGCAGCGGAGTGTGGCGCCGGCGCCCGCTCCGGCGGCCGCTGCCCCCGCGGCTCCTCCTCGCCAGCAGCAGCGCGCGCAGACCGACGTCACGCCGCCGCCGCAGGAGCTGCCGATCGAGCGCGGCCAGTACGCCGTCCCCGACAACACCGGCTCGACGAGCGGCAGCTACCTGCTCGATCAGCTGACGCAGGCGGCGCGCCAGGCGCGCGCGTCGGACGTGCTGATCGCGACCGGTGCAGCGCCCGCGATGCGCACGATGACCGGCATCCAGCCGGTCCCCGACAGCCGCGCGATGGACGGCGAGGCGATCTCGCGGGAGATCGGCATCGTCGCCCCGGCGGACGTGCGCGCGCAGTGGACCGAGACCGGCCTGGCGATGTTCACGTACGGCGATGGCGTCGGCCGCGTGCGCGCGACGCTGACGTGGGACCACCGCGGTCCGGGTGCGACGTTGCGCCTGCTCGTCGGCGAACCCCCGGCGATCGACCGCATCGGCATCGGCCGCGAGGTCAGCGCGTGGCTCGAGGAGCGCGGCCTCGTGATCGTCGCGGGTCCGACCGGCATCGGGAAGACGACGACGCTGGCGGCGCTCGTGCGGTCGCTCGGCGAGGCCGGCAAGCGCGTGGTGACGCTCGAGGATCCGATCGAGATCATCCACGTCACCTCGCCGTGGATCAGCCAGCGTGCGATCCGGGAGCACGTGCCGACGCTCGCGGAAGGCGTCGCATGTGCGATGCGTGAGGGCGCCGACGCCATCGTGATCGGCGCGGTGACCAATGCCGAGGGCGCCAATGCGGTGATCGACTGTGTCAATGCGGGTCACCTCGTCCTCACGACCATCGCGACGACGAAGGCGCGGCATGCCGTCGACCAGCTCGTCGATCTGTTGCCTTACGATCGACGTGATCTGGCGCGCGGAGCGTTAGACCACGGTTTGCTCGGCTCGATCGCCCCGGTGATCAAGGCCGGCGGGCGCTCGTACGAGGTCGTGGTCGGGCGCGGCGGATAGCCTGTGCAGCATTTGAACAGGTCTCGGTGATCGCGATATAAAGAAGTTGCGCGGTGACCGACGACTACCGAGATGGCGGGACGCTCATTCTTGCGCGTCCGATCGGTCCCTCCCCCGAGAAGAAGGGCCCGACGGGCGAAGCGTGCCTCGTCAATCTGCATCCGCCCGGCCCCGACATCGGCCGCCGGATCCCGCTCGTCAACAGCCAGTACATCGTCGGGCGTGACAGCGATGCGGGGCTCGTCGTGAGCCGCAGCAGCGTCTCTCGCTCGCACGCGCGGCTGTTCGTCGATGACGACGGCAACTGGTGGGTCGAGGACCTCAACTCGACGAACGGCACGTTCGTCAACGAGTCACGCATTCGCGCGCAGCAGCTCAACGACAGCGATCAGGTCCGCTTCGGCGACGCGATCTACAAGTTCCTCGCCGGCTCCAACATCGAGAGCGCCTATCACGAGGCGATCCACAACATGGCCATCCAGGATGGCATGACGGGGATCCACAACAAGCGCTTCTTCATGGAGTTCCTCGATCGCGAGATCTCCGTCGCGTCGCGCCACGGTCATCCGCTGACGCTCGTGATGTTCGACGTCGATCACTTCAAGAAGATCAACGACGGCTACGGTCACCTCGCCGGCGACGCCGTGCTCAAGGACCTCTCGCAGCGCATCCGGCCGAGGATCCGGCGCGAGGATCTGTTCGCGCGCTACGGCGGCGAGGAGTTCGCGTGCGTGCTGCCGTCGACCGCCCTGGCGGGCGGCATCGTGTTCGCCGAGCACCTGCGGACGCTGATCGAGGAGCGGCCGACCGCGTTCGAGGACAAGCAGATTCCGTTCACGATCAGCCTCGGCGTCACCACGCTGCACCGCGAGACCGGCATCGACCCGGCCGCGCTGATCAAGCGCGCCGACGAGAATCTCTATGCGGCGAAGCGCGGCGGACGCAACCGGGTCGTGCCGAGCCTGGCGGACCTGATTCCCGCGTAGTAGACAGTCGGCGCCGTGATCGCGCCGAAGACGTTGAGTGACCTGGCCTGGCCGACGCTCGTCGACCACTGGGCGAAGCGCTGCGCGACGAAGCGAGGCGAGGCGAGCGTGCGCGCGGGCGTGCTGTTCGACGACGTCGCGGCAGCCCGCGAGCGGGCGAGCGAGATCACCGAAGCGCGCGGCCTCATCGCGCGCGGCGAGCCGATGCCGCTCGGCGGCATCCTCGACATCGCGGGTCCGATCGAGCGCGTGCGCAAGGCGGCGGCGCTCGAGGCGGCGGAGCTCGTCGCGGTCGCGGGCACCGGCCGGTCGTTCGCGCGGCTGCGCACGCACCTGCGCACGCACGGCGAGGTCGCACCGAAGCTGCGCGCACGCGCCGAGCAGCTCGCGGATCTCGGGCACGTGTTCCATCCGATCCTCGAGGCGTTCGACGCCGACGGCAAGCTCGTCGACCACGCGAGCGACGCGCTCGGCCCGCTGCGCAAGGCGCTCGCCTCGATCAAGGCGACGCTCGAGAAGCGCGCGAACGACCTGCTCACCGACGAGCGGTTCGCGCCGTACCTGCAGGACGCCTACTACACGCAGCGCGAGGACCGCTACGTGCTGCCGATCCGCACCGACGGCAAGGGCTTCGTGCGCGGCATCGTCCACGGCACGTCGCAGAGCGGCCAGACGCTGTTCATCGAGCCCGAGGAGATCGTCGACCTCAACAACCGCCGCAAGCTCGCCGAGGCGGAGGTCGCCGACGAGGAGCGCCGCATCCTGATCAAGTTCTCGGGCTGGGTCGCCGAGGAGGCCGACGGCTTCGCGCAGTCGCTCGCGGCGGCCGAGGTGCTCGACGTGATCGCGGCGGCCGCGCTCCTCGCGGAGGACACCGTCAGCGCGGAGCCGATCCTCGACGACGCGCCGCGCATCGCGCTGTTGCACGCGCGCCACCCCCTGATGCTGCTCGCCGACAAGCGCGTCGTCGCGAACGACGTCACGGTCGCGGCCGGGCAGACGCTGCTCGTCTCCGGCCCGAACGCGGGCGGCAAGACGGTCGCGCTCAAGACGGTCGGGCTCGCGGCGCTGATGGCGCGCGCCGGCCTGCACCTGCCGGCGGAGAGCGGCAGCGCGATCGGCTGGTTCTCGTCGGTGGTGACCGACATCGGCGACGCGCAGAACCTCGAGCAGGACCTGTCGACGTTCTCGGGCCACATGGTCAACCTGCGCGAGCTGCTCGCGTCGGCGGCGCCCGGGATGCTCGTGCTGATCGACGAGATCGCCGTCGGCACGGATCCGGATCAGGGTGCCGCGCTCGCGCAGTCGGTGCTCGAGGCGCTCGCCGGCAAGGGTGTCACCGGCATCATCACGACGCACTACGAGCGCCTGAAGGCGCTGGGCGCAGCGGACGCGCGGTTCGCGAATGCGAGCGTGGGCTTCGACCTCGAGAAGCTCGAGCCGACGTTCAAGCTGCACCTCGGCGCACCCGGGAGCTCCGGCGCGCTGCAGGTCGCGCGGCGCATGGGCATCGCGGCGGAGGTCGTCGAGCGCGCGCGCGTGCTGCTCGGCGCGGAGGGCGTGCGCGTCGAGGAGCTGCTCGCGAACGTCGCGGATCAGCGGCGGCGCATCGAGGAGGAGCGCGCGGCGCTGCTCGCGGAGCTCGAGGCCGTCGAGTCCGAGCGCGCGGCGATGCGCATCCATCGCGACCGCACGCAGGCGCGGTTCGAGAAGCAGACGCGCGCCGCACACGGCGAGGCCCTGAGCGCGCTGCGTGCCGCTCGCCGCGAGATCGACGAGGTTCGCAAGCAGGTCCGCGCGAAGCAGGCCGAGGCGACGCCGGAGACGGTGCGCGAGGCGACGCGTCAGCTCGTCGCGCCGGGCGCCGCCGTCGCGCAGCACGAGCCGCGCCGCAAGCTGCCGCCGGGCACGCCCGCCACGGCCGAGCAGCTCGTCGCGGGCGCGCCGGTGATCGTGCCGCGGCTCGGTCGCTGCGAGGTCGTCGCGCCGCCGCACGATGGCAAGGTCGAGGTGCGCCTCGGCTCGATGCGCGCGCTCGTGCCGATCGCCGACGTGCTGCTCGACTCGCACCGCAACGCGCGCCGGCAGCGCGAGGAGCGCCAGCCCGATGCGGACGAGAAGCCGCAGGGGCCGAGCGTCGTGCTCGTCGATGGCGTGCCCGCGGGAGGCCGCGCGACCGCGCGCACGATCGACTCGACGATCGACGTGCGAGGCCAGCGCGCCGACGAGGCCGTCGCCAACGTCGATCGCTTCCTCGACGAGAGCCTGATGGCCTCGCGCGACGTCGCGTTCATCGTGCACGGTCACGGCACGGGCGCGCTGCGGACGGCGATTCGCACGCACCTGCAGACGCACAAGGGCATCCAGACGTTCCGCGCCGGCGAGCCGAGCGAGGGCGGCGACGGCATCACCGTCGCGTTCCTCAAGTAGGCCTGGCGAGGGTTGGCCCGCGAGGTCCTGGGGCCGAGCCCTGCTGTGCGCGGTTATCGTGGTCCGGCGAGCTGGGCCTGGTGCGCGACGGCGGCCCACTCGATGCGCTGGGGCGTCGCGAGGCCGAGCGTGACGATCGCCGTCGACAGCTGGACGCGCATCGATCGCTGATACGCCTGCGCGGCGCGCAGCCGCTCGCGCGTCAGGATGCCCTGCTCGACGAGGTAGTCGCCGAAGCCGGGGAGCTCGGGCACCGAGCTGCGCGTCATCGGCCGCGACGGCGGGCGGCCCGTCAGCGTGCGCACGGGCTCCTTGGCCGGCGCCGGATCGGAGGCGCGTGCGAGCGCGGGGACAGGCAGCGGCGTCTCGGCGCGCGGCGGCAGCGGCAGCTCGCGGGCGCGCGAGTCGAAGCGCGCGGGTGCATGCACGTCGGGGCGCGCCGGCGCGTAGTGCGCGGGGCCGCCGGGGATCGGGATCGAGGGGACCGACTCGGCGCGCTTGGGGCGCAGGCCGTCGTTGCTGCCCATGCGATGCGTGGGCACCTCGTCGTCGGGCACGCGCGTGCCCTTCGCGAAGCGCGGCGCCGTTGGCGCGCGAGGAAAACGACCAGCCGCGGCAGCGGGTGCCGGGAGTTTTTGTGCCGCCGCGGCTGGTCGAGACGAAGAGCCGACGATCTGGAGCCACTCCGAGGCTTCGTGGTCGTCGGGGTCGAGGCGCAGGGCCTCGCGGAAGAAGATCGCTGCGGACTCGTTCTCGTCGCGCCGCGCGGCGAGCTGGCCGAGCAGGCGATAGGCGGTGCCGCATTGCGGGTCGAGCCGGATGATGTCGCGGAGGTCGGCCTGGGCGTCGAGATCGCGGCGGAGCGCGATGCTGGCGCGGGCGCGCAGGACGAGCAGGGGGACGTGCTCGGGTTCTTCGTCGAGCGCGTCGGAGATCAGGGCGATGACGCCGGGAAAATGACGAGCCTCGAACAGCTCCGTTGCTGTTGCGATGACTCCGCGGTCCACGAGCAGCTATCGAGCAAGCGCCAGGCCAGGCGAGACGCGAGATAAGCGCCCGGAATGCGTCGGCTTCTGCGCGATCCCGGCGGGGAGTCGAGGTTCCTTCCGCGGGGCCCCAGGCCCCCAATCCCGCGATGGCGGCGGCGACCTTCGCTGGGCATACTCGACGAGTGCGCCGGCTCGTCCTCGTCGCAACGCGCATTGCCGCGGGGCTCGCAGCTCTCGGGCTCGCGCGGCCCGCGTTCGCGGACGTGATCGCGGTCCCGCCGCCGCCGCCGGCACCCGTGCACCATGACTTCTGGCGAGACGTCGTGTCGCCGCACCAGGCCGAGGTCGCCGCGATCCTCTCCAAGGTCAAGACGACCTTGAACCAGGCCGACAACGCGCTCGCCAGCGACTACGACCCCGCCGGTCAGGAGCACATGCGGTTCTATCGCGAGGTGCTCGGGCCGCTGAGGTACGCGCGGCGCCTGCAGCCCGACAACGTCGACGTGCTGCGGCTCTACGCGCAGGTCTGCGACGAGCTCGGCAAGACGCGCGAGGCGATCGAGGCGCTGCAGGCCGCGATCGACGTCACCGGTCCGACCAAGATCCCCGTCGAGGTCGCCGGCCGACTCGGCATCATCTACCTGCGGCTCGGCAAGACCGACGACGCGATCCGGTACCTCCGCATGGCGCAGGGCCCGCTGACGCCACAGCTCCCGATGAGCGCGCACGTGCTCGTGCACCTGTCCAACGCGCTCGCGGCGCGCGGGCAGACCGGCGAGGCGATCGACCTGCTCGCGAACGCGGTCGCGCTCAACGCCCCCTATTTTTCGACGGAGGCGGCGCTCGTCGCGTTCTCGCTCGCCGTCCAGTACGACCGCGACGAGCAGCACGGGGCGGCGTTCGAGGTGCTAGACCGGATGCAGGGCGTGCTGCAGGGCCAGATGGGGGCCCTGATCCAGACCTCGCTGGCGCAGATGCGGTTCGCCCCGCCCGAGGATCAGCACTACTATCAAGGCCTCTTGTACGAAGCGGTCGGCAGCTACACGGAAGCGCGCGCGGAGTGGGCACTCTACGCGGCGGGCGGCGATCTGCCGTATCGCGGGCGCGCGCTCGATCACATCGCCGCGATCGATGCGCTGCGCCGGTCGCCGGCCGCGGCGCCTCCGGCCGTCGCGCCGATCCCGCGCCGCTACCGGGGAGCGGTGCCGTGAAGCGCGCCCTGCTCACGCTGCTGCTCGTCGCCGGCACCGCGCACGCGAACGTGTGGCAGCGCGCGATCGAGAAGGGGCAGCCCGATCCGGCGCAGGACGTCTACGACAGCGAGATGAAGTCCGCCGACGACCTCGCGATGCAGGCGAACGCGAAGGGCAACTCGCCGAAGAACGTGCGGCACCTCGTCGACCTCGCGGTGATGTCGTACCGGAACGCGGCGAACGCGAAGCCGAAGGAGGCGGAGCCCTGGTATCGCATCGGGCGCGTCCTGTACTCGTTCTACTTCGAGTGCGACGACGGCACGACGTCGATCTCGAACGCGTCGCCGATCTGCTTCCCACACGACATCGCGCTGTTCGACCGCAAGCACGCGCTCGAGGTCATCGAGGCGTGGAACAAGTTCGAGGAGCGCGCGCCGCTCGATCCGCGCCTCAGCGTGCACGTCACCGAGAGCGACATCCTGTTCAAGCGCGCGCTGCTCAACACCAAGCTCGTCGACAAGGCGCACCTCGAGGCCGCGTCGCACGACTACGAGAAGATCCTCGCGCGGTCCGATACCGGCATGGACGCCGACGACACCGTGTGGAGCAACCTCGCCGAGACGTACATGATGCTCGGCCGGCTGGAAGACGCGATCGACACGTATCACGAGGCGATCCGGCGCGGCGGAGCGACGTCGACGATCTACGGCCTCGCGGTCGCGCTCGATCGCGACGAGCATACGGCGGCGGCCAAGGACCTGATCGTCTCGCAGGGCGAGGGCTCGCTCGACGACTTCCACAAGAGCGTGATGGTCGGTCACACGTTCTTCGTGCCACGCGGCGAGGAGTACTACTACTTCGCGCTCGCCGCCGAGGCGTTCGATCACGACGACGACGCCTCGGAGTACTGGCAGCGCTACATCCAGTCGGGCGCGCACCCCGAGTTCCAGCCGCGCGCGAAGGCTCACCTCGCCGTACTCGCCGCGAAGGGCAAGCATCGCACGCTGCCGAAAGCGCCATGGGGCGACTGGCTCGAGCCGTAGCGCTCCTCGTCCTCGTCGCCGCCGTGCCGGCGCTCGCGCAGAGCAAGCGCTACCCGCCCGACGCCGATCCCGACGACGACGATGCGCACTCGCACCTGTGGGAGTCGGCGCTGCACCCCGATGTCGGCCCGTACCGCGACCTCGTGCGCGATGCGAAGCGCCTGCTCGACGACGGCACGGAGGACTCCGCGAAGCTCGCGATCGAGAAGCTGACCGACGCGATCCATCGCGTGCCGACCGAGCCCGACGCCTACCTGCTGCGCGGCCGCAGCTACCTCGCGCACAAGTCCTGGGCGCCGTGCGCGGACGATCTCGCGGCCGCCGACGAGCACGCGGTTGCGGACGACACGCAGCAAGGCCTCGACACGCGCACGCGCCTCCGGCTCGACCTCGCGATGTGCCAGGCGCACGCCGGCCGCTACGCGGAGGCCGAAGCGACACTGCTGCGCGCCCAGGCGACGCAGCACCTCACCGCGGAGGTCGCGCTCCGGCTCGGCGAGGTGCGCATCGCGCTCGGCAAGCTCGACGAGGCGATCGACTCGCTCACCGCCGCCTCCGACGCGTCGCTCGGAAGCTCGGGCGCGATGCTCCACTGGCTGCTCGCCGAGGCGTACGACCGCGCGCGCCGGCCGGGCGAGGCCCAGGCGCAGGTCGAGGCGGCGCTGCGCTTCGATCGCAACCTGACGATCATCGAGGCGCCGCCGTATCCGTGGCTCGGCGCGGGCGAGCGCGAGTACCTGTACGGCATCGCGTATGCGCTGCCGCCGGCGGACTACGCGAACGTCGTGCGGCCGGAGTACGCGCTGCTCTACTTCCGGCGGTTCCTGCAGCTCGCGCCGAAGAGCCCGTGGCGTCGCCGCGCCGAGGATCACATCCGCGAGCTCTCCGCGCTCGCGCTGCCGCAGACCGTGCGGCGCGACGGCGGCAGCGCCACGCTCGACCTCGACGCGACCGCTCTCGTCGTCCGCAAGCAGATGCCGGCGATGCGCGCGTGCCTCGCGAAGGTGCCGACGAGCGCGTTCAACGTCGCGATCACGAAGACCGGGCCGCGTACGCCCGAGACCGTCCGCGATCGCCCGATCTACCGGCTGCCGCCGGCGGGCGTCTCCGTCGAGAACGTGCTCAACGTCGCGGAGGCGGAGCAGGCGCAGCTGGCGAAGGCCGTCTCGTGCATCCAGCCGATCGCGGAGAAGCTCGTGCTGCCCGCGATCAGGGAGCGCGACGCCTACTACAAGATCTCGTTCACCGTCGTCGGCTACTGAAGGCAGCCGACGTCCGAGCGCTCGACATCCTCGTCGTAGTGGATCACGAGCGGCGCGGCTTGCTGCAGGGTGCGCACGAACAGGCTCCCGAAGATCGTCGCCGGTGCGGACATCGCGAGCACCGACGTCGGCGCGTAGACGTTCGCGGCGACCTGCGAGTCGCCCGACAGCTCGATCGTGCCGCTGCCCCCGACGTACACGCGCGTGCGCGACGGGTGTGCCGGATCGCCGACGGCGATGCGCGCGTTGCTCGTCAGCGTGCCGCCGATCATCAGGTCGAGCTCGGCATCGCTCGTCGCGAGATCGATCTCGAGCGGCGAGGTCAATGTGACGTCGCCGTCGACGAGCAGCGCGACGCGCCCGGTGACCCGCAGCGTGATCGCGCCCGTGCCGTGGATCGGCTGCAGGTAGTAGATGCCGCACGGCAGGTCGATCGCCGCGTCGCCGCTGTACCCGCTGAGGCGCGCCGGGTCGAGGCCGATCGCGGCGTCGTCGTTCTCGGCGCGGTAGCTGCGCACGAACGCCGCGATGTCGACGAGCTCGCTCGGCGCGCACGCGCACGGCGGCGTCACGCTCACCGGCGCGCGCACGGTCGAGCCCGCCGTGACGGTGCCGCCGATCGTCGCCCCGGCCGGCACGGTCAGCGTGCCCGTGACCATCAGCGACGCGAGCGAGAGGTCGCCGGCGATCTTCGCGTCGCCGCCCGCCGTCACGTTGACGCCCGTGCCGAGCGGGCCCGCCACCGCGAGGTCGCGCGCGACGTGCGCGTCCTGCATCAGGTTCGCGCCGGCCGCGCCCGCCACGACGAGCGAGCCGCCGACCGCGAGCTGCGCCGCCGCCGACAGCGCGCCGTCGATGCCGACCCCACCGACGGTGCCGCCCGGCGCATACGGCCCGGCCGCGCTGTCGAACGAGTCCGTCGTGAGCGACGTCGACGTCTGGTACGCGTCGCACGTGCACAGCGCGCGCTTGAACGTCAGCACGGCGACGGCGCCGGCACAGATGTCATCGGGCGTGCCATCGGCATCGCCGACGGTGATGCCATCGCCCACGAGGATCGGCGGCCCGGTGCCGCTGCAGTACGCCGCTGCGCCCGCGCTCGAGGATGCGACGACGTCGCGGGCCGCGCAGCCGGCGAGCAGTGCGAGGGGAGCGAGGAGCGCGAGGCGCATCACTTCAGCTCCTGGCGGCGCGCGCGTGCTTGCCCGGCGTGCGGGGACTCGGGGTGGTGCGCGAGGAAGTCATCGAGCGCCTTCGCCTCGGTGGCGTCGTCGTGGCGTGCACGCGCCGCTTGCGCGAGGCCCCAGCGTGCTTCTTCCGCCAGCGCGCCACGTGGCGCGATCGCGAGCGCCTTGCGGAACCGGTCCGCGGCGCCGCGTGCATCGCCGAGGTGCTCGAGGTGTAGCGACGCCGAGGCGACGAGCGCGGTCTGCGCGGCGATCGTTCCCGGCACGCGCTTGACGACGCGCGCGTACAGCGCATCGGACTCGCGCCACGCGTGGGCCGCGCGCTTCGCGTTCGCCTCGCCGAGCAGGTCGTTCACGGCGCGCGGCTCGGCCGGCGCAGCAGCGTGGTGGGTAGGCGAGGGCGGCGGCGCGGGCTCCATGGCGATCTCGTCGGCATCCGGCGTCGCGATGGCGGGCGCGGTCGCGTGGGCGGGCGGCTGGGCGGCATCGCCGGGCGGCTGGGCGGCATCGCCGGGCGGCTGGGCGGCATCGCCGGGCGGCTGGGCGGCAGGTGCGTCGAGCGCGGGGCCGCCGGCGAGCACGGCCGCGTCGGGCGCGGCATCGGGAGGCGCCGCCGCGACCTGATGCGCGCGATGCCGCCCGACGAGGAATGCGATCACGAACACGACGAGCGTGAGCGCGATCGTCGCGGTGACGAGCTTCGTCCCGACGACGCCGCGCGCGGCGGTGCCGCCCGACGGTGCGCTACCCGTGCCAGCGGAAGGCGTGCCAGCGGAGGGCGTGCCACTCGACGACGGTGTGCCTCCATGACCCGGACCGCCCGCGGGGCCGAAGCCGGCGCCGGCGAGCGCGGCGTCGATCAGCGCATCGGCCGCGGCCGATCCGATCGGCAGGGCGGGGCCCGGTCGTGCATCGAGCACGAGCAGCTGGTCGAGCTGGTCGTCGGTCATCACGCCGCTCCTTTCAGGGTCTCGCGCAGCGTCGCCTTGGCGAGGCGCAGGCGGCTGCGCACCGTCTCGAACGGTGCCGCGACGGCCTCCGCGATCTCGGGCACCGTGAGCCCGACGGACACGTGGAGGATCAGCGCCTCGCGCTGGTCGCGCGGGAGACGGTCGAGTGCGGCCGCGAGCTCGCGGCGGTCCTCGTAGGGCGAGCGCTCGGTCGTGTCGCGCTCCTGCGCCGCGACGTCCTCGGCGCCGGGCTGTGTCTCGGCGCGCAGGCGGCGCAGCGTCGCGAACGTGCTGCGCGCGACGACGCGATCGACCCACGACTCGAACTTGCCGTCGCCGCGGTACGAGCCGAGGCCGCGCAGCACCGCGATCAGCGCTTCCTGCGCGATGTCGTCGACGCGCGCATCGCCGCGCACGAGGTAGCGCACGAGGTTGCGGACGCGCGGCAACAGCTCGCGGCACAGCGCCTGCGCCGCGGTGCGGTCGCCCGACGCGGCCGCCGCGATGCGCGGATCGACGGCCGGACCGGCCGCGGTCACCACGAGCCGACCTCCCGCACGATCGAGGCGATGCGCGCGCAGCTCACCACGAGCCGACCTCCACCGCGATCGACGCGCGCGGCTGGACTGCGCCGATCGTGCCGGCGACCTCCACCGTGCCGCTGCGTGACAGCGACGCGGCGGGCGCGTGCGCGACCACATCGACGCTGGCCGCGACGACGACGCCGACGCCGTGCGCGAGGTGCGCGTGCCACGAGAGCTCCGCCGTCGCGGCGAACGCGGCAGTCGAGGTGCTCGGCGTCGGGGTGAGGCCGGTCGGCGCGGCTGTCGTTGAGCGGTGATAGACGAGCGCGCCCGCTCCGAGGCCGGCCGCGACGCCGCCGCCGATGCGCCGCTCGAGCTCGAGCAGCGCGCCGCTGCGCGAGACGTCGAGCGCGACGTCGGAGGTGGGGCGCCACGTGCCGGGAACGCCGAGCGCGAGCGCCAGCGATGCCGCCCACGGGCCGCGCGCGAGCGACGTGCGCTGGACGAGCGCCTGGGCGCCGTGCGACGGGCCGCCGTCGAGCGCGACCTGCCAGCCGAGCGAGGCTTCGAGCGCGAAGCGCGGCGACGCGGGCACCGGCGCGCGCGGCTCCGGTGTGGGCGGCGGCTCCGGTGCGGGCGGGGCCTCGGGCGGCGTGTTCGCGGGGTGCGCGGCCGGCAGCTCGACGCCGATCGTGCCGCCGGCGGCGATCGCGCGCAGCGCGCCGCGGATCGCGATCGCGGCGGCCTCCGCCATCGTCGACTCGGTCGCCGGTGGGATCTCGCGCATGAAGAGGCGGTGCTCGGCGGGCGTCGCGATCGCGACCTCGAGCGCACGGCCGCGCGGCACGAACCACACGACGACGCGTGCGCCGCGATCGGCCGCGAGGTGCTCGGCGGCGGCGAGCTGCGCCTCGAGCGTCGGCTCGGGCGAGGCGGGCTCGATGCTCAGCGCGATGTCGTCGACGTCGGCGAGCTGGCCGCGCAGGCGCTCGACGATCACCGCATCGCGCGGACCCTGACGGACCGCGACGACGAGTCGGTCTGCGCGTGCCACCACCGGTAGCAGCAGGAGCATCAGCCAGACCGCCTTGGCGAGCACGCCCGCACGAGGGTATCAGTTCATCCCGTCGGCGATGAAGCGGGCGAGGAAGCCGCGCGTGCCGGCGTTGCCGAGCGAGTTGCAGGTCGGGGAGGCGGAGCCGGGCGGGCAGTCGACGTCGCGGTCGTACGACCAGTAGTGGAGGCCGGCGAGGTTGTGGGCGATGGCGAACGTCGCGACCTCGTCGGCGTCCTGCAGCGTGAACTGCTCGCCCGCGACGTCGTTGCCGCCGATCATCGGCGTGATCTCGATGTTCGTCCACGGCACGTTCCAGTGGTCGTGCAGGTTGTACGCGGCCTGCAGCGCGGACTGGCCCATGTCGCACGCGCCATTCGCGACGACGCACACGCCCGCGCTCGGCGAGCCGTAGTCCATCGTCATGAGGTCGATCGTGACGAAGCTCGGCCACGTGTCGCCGAACGTCGCGTGCATCGCGGCCATCGCGGTGTCGCCGTAGGTGTTGAAGCTGTCGGGGGCGGCGGCGCCGAGCGACTGCGCGGTCGACGCGCCGTTGTTGTTCGCGAGCGTCGCGAGCGTGAGCGAGAAGCGCAGGCCGGGATACGCGGTGTGCGCGGCGGAGATGCGCTGCACGAGCGCGTTGATGACGTCGGGGGACTGGCCGGCTTCGATGTCGAAGTCGAGGCCGATCAGGTGCGGCGAGGCCCAGCGATCGAGGAACGTGCGCATGCCGGCATCGCTGCCGCACGTGAAGCTGCCGGCGGCACCGCCGGTCGACAGGATGTAGTCGATGTTCTTCGCGGCGAGCGCGGAGGCGTTCGCGGTCGCCATCGCGGCGCCCTGCACGCCGCCCCAGCTCTCGCTGCCGCACTCGCCCGTCGCGAACGCGAGCGTGATGGTGTGCGAGCCTGCACCGGCGAGATCGTCGGCGAGCGCGGTACGCGTGCCGGAGACGGACGTCGAGATGACGTTCGTGTTCCAGTCCATGTTGATCGACGTGTCCTTGTACGCGCCGAAGATCAGGCCCGCGGGCGCGTGACCGCCGCCGCCGCCCGAGCCGCCGCCGCCACCACCACCGGGATCCGATCCGGTGCCTGGGTTGTCATCGCCGCCGCCGCTGCCATCGACCGCGCCGGTGCACGCGGCCACCAAGGAGAACAACACGAGGACGCAGTGCTTGCTCATGCCTTCGATAGAGGCGGCGCGCAGGGCGATCGGGTCACGAGAGTTTTCTCGTGCGATCTCCGCTGGTTCGCGCGGCGTTGACCCGATCGTGCTCCGCGCGCGCTCCGTGTCTCATCATGAGCCACCCCACCCGACTGCTCCTGTTCTGTGCCGCGATCTCTGCCTGCGCGCCTCGCGGGTCGACCACGACGAGCGATGTCACGGCCGCCGAGTGCGCCGCCGCGACGCCGTGGCAGGCGTGGAAGCCGTACTCGACCGGCGCGATCATCACCTACGGCGGCACGACGTATCGCTGCGTGCAAGGCCACACCAGCCAGCCCGACTGGACGCCCGATGTCGTGCGCGCGCTCTGGGAACCGGTGACGTGCGATGGCGGCGGCGGTGGTGGTGGCGAGATGCCCGATGCTCCGCCGCCTCCTCCGCCCGATGCGCCCGACAACGGCGGCGGCGGCGGTGGCGGCGGCGGCGGTGGCGGCGGTGGTGGCGGCGGCGGTGGCAACGCGCCGGCGGGTCTGATCTTCGGCGCGTACAAGGACACCTCGATCAACATGAACTGGAACACGAACGTCATCTCGACGATGGTGACCGGCACGCGCGCCGCGCTCGTCGATGACCTCGCGAGCACGGGCTCGCACACGATCACGCTCGCGTTCGCGACGGGCGAGTGCGGCAGCGAGAGCTGGGGCGGCGTGCCGGGCGCGGCGATGGCGTCGGCGAATGCGAGCGCGCTCGCGAGCCACGGCGTCGACTACATCCTGTCGACCGGCGGCGCCGCCGGCAGCTTCACGTGCGGCAGCGACGCGGGCATGGCCGCGTTCATCGGCCGCTGGGCCTCGCCGCACCTGATCGGTGTCGACTTCGACATCGAGGCCGGGCAGTCGCCACAGGTGATCGGCGCGCTCGTGCAGCGGATCGCGGCCGCGCACGCGGCGTATCCGGGCCTGCGCTTCTCGCTGACGCTCGCGACGCTCGCGAACAATAGCGGCGCCTCGACGGCGCAGTCGCTCGGCGCGGGCGCACCCGACAGCTTCAACAGCTACGGCGACACGACGATGGCGGCCGTGCGGCAGACGTTCGGCGGCACGTGGCCGAGCTACGTGACCGTCGACCTGATGACGATGGACTACGGCTCGCCGAGCGCGGGCGTGTGCGTCGTCGCGGGCGGGCAGTGCGACATGGGCCAGTCGGCGATCCAGGCCGCGTACAACCTGCACGACCACTGGGGCGTGCCGTGGTCGAACATCGAGATCACGCCGATGATCGGCGGCAACGACGTCGCGAGCGAGAGCTTCACGCTCCAGGATGCCGACGAGGTCGCCGCGTTCGCGATCGCACGCGGGCTCGCGGGCGTGCACTTCTGGTCGTACGACCGCGACGTCGACTGCGCGCCCGGCTACGCGTCGCCGACGTGCAACTCGCTCGGCAACGCGGGCACGCACGGCTTCCTGCGCCGCTTCCTCGC
>CAYUNM010000023.1:0-113476 GCA_964446175.1 uncultured Kofleriaceae bacterium | reverse complement strand
GCAGCTCGCCGACCTCGTCGAGGAACAGCGTGCCGCCGTCGGCCTCCTCGAACAGCCCCGGCTTGTCGCGCACCGCATCGGTGAACGCACCGCGCACGTGCCCGAACAGCTCGCTCTCGAGCAGCGGCGCCGGCACGGCCGCGCAGTTGATCGCGACGAACGGCTGGTCGCGCCGCGGCGACATCTGGTGCAGCGCGCGCGCGACGAGCTCCTTGCCCGTGCCGGACTCGCCGGTGATCAGCACGGTCGCGTCACTATCGGCGACGCGCCGGATCATCGCGACCGTGTCCTTGATCGCGGCACTCTCGCCCGCGATGCCCTCGATCGCCATCGCGGCGTTGACGGTCCGCAGGCGCTTGAGCTCGCGCTGCAGCTCGAGGTGCTCGATCGCGCGGCCGACCGCGATCTCGAGCGCATCGACCTTCACCGGCTTCGCGATGTAGTCGTACGCGCCGGCGCGGATCGCCTGGATCACCGTCTCCATGCCGCCGACGCCCGTGATCACGAGCGGCAGCAGATCGGTGTAGCGGTCGCGCAGCTGGCGGCACAGCTCGATGCCGTCCATGCCGGGCATGCGAACATCCGTGACGACGACGTCGACCTTGTTCGTCTGCAGGTGCTCGAGGCACGCCTCGCCGGAGTACACGGCGTCGACCTTGAAGCCGCGACGGCGCAGGCTATCGGCGAGCAGCGTGGCTGTCTCGGGCTCGTCCTCGACGACCAGGACGGAGCGGGTCACGCGGCCTCCAGCACGGCTCGCATCTTCGCCCGCTGCCTCTCGTCTGGCAACCGACCGTAGCCGGCCCTTACGTTGTCCGCGACGTGCGCCGGCCTCGCGGTGGCCGGGAGCGGCTCGGGAAGCACGTCGTCGAGCGTCTGCGTCGTACGCGGAATCTTCCGAGTGATCACGACGCAACCATAGCGCCGCGCCGCGATGTCCGCTCGGCGCCCATTCTGGCGACGCGTCGACAGCGCTTACGCGGGCACATTCGGTGCTCTGGACGGCGTCATGCTGAAATATCTCTCGTTAAGTTTCGCCTTCGCCGCGTGCTCGTCCTCGGCCACGAACGATCAGACCGCCGCGACCACCGGCAAAGGATCCGACGCGCTGCCTGTCCAGAAGATCCAGGACATCGTCGGCGCAGACGGCCACGTCGACAACGGCGTCCTCGACATCACGATCGAGCGCAAGGACATCAGCTCCGCGCAGGGTCCACGCGGGATCACGTTCACGCCTGCGTTCGGGCTGGAGTCGGACCTCTACTTCCAGCCGCTCGGCGGCGGCAAGGCGTTCCTCAACGGCGATTTCGCGCTGAAGGAGTCCGAGGTCGACCCGTTCGTGAAGGCGCTGATCCAGAACGGCCTCGACTGGCAGGCGTTCCACCAGCACACGCCGATGCAGCCGCAGATCTGGTTCGTGCACTACCGCGGCGTCTGCGATCCCGACAACCTCGCGAAGGGCATCCGCGCCGCGATCGATACGACGAGCACGCCGCTGCCGCAGCAGTCACCGCAGAACCCGACCTCGCCGCTCGACGACAAGAAGCTCGCGTCGATCCTCCACGGAACGGCGCAGATCGGCGAAGAGGGCGTCGTCACCGTCAGCGTGCCGCGGAAGCACGGCGTCAAGATCGAGAACGTGCAGGTGCAGCCCGAGACGGGCATCTCGGTCAACATCCAGTTCAAGCCGACGGGCAACGGCAGCGAAGCGCAGGTCGTCCCCGATTTCGGCATGACCTCCGAAGAAATCATGCCCGCCGTCCAGACGATGTTCCTCGATCACGACTGGGATCAGGGCTGCCTCTACAACCAGGAGACGGGCGAGCAGCCGCAGCTCTACTTGGATCACATGGCGAAGCAGGGAGACGCGTACCAGCTCGCTCGGGAGATCCGCGACGGCCTCGATCACCTGGACGTGCAGTAAGCCCACCCTCACGGCACGGCGAGTACTGCCCCGCGCATTGCTAGACTGTCGTCGTGCGCGCGCTGATCTACGATCGCACCTGCCTCGTCCGTCGCGGCTGGCTGACCACGCCGTGGGCCGCTGGGGGCGTTCTCTACCGCGCGCTCGGACGCGTCGAGGCCTCGCATGCCGCCACCTCGTGGGACAGCGCGCTCGCGTGGCTGGCGTCGCTGCCCGAACCGATCACCGAGCTGCAGTACTGGGGGCACGGCAAGTGGGGCCGCGCGTTCGTCGGCGAGGACAGCCTCGACGCGTCGGCGCTCGGGGGCGACCGTCTCGCTCCGCTGCGCGCCGCGCTCGCGCCCGACGCGCTGATCTGGTTTCGCACCTGCGAGACGTTCGGCGCGACCGCCGGCATCGACTTCGCGGAGCGCCTCGCGGACTACACGGGCGCGCGCGTCGCCGGTCACACGTTCGTCATCGGCATCCGTCAGTCCGGGCTGCACGGCCTGTCACCGGGCACGCGCGCCGACTGGTCGCCGGCAGAAGGCCTCGCCGAAGGCACGCCCGACGCACCCGCGCGCGCGCACGGCTCGAGCCTGTCCGCGCCGAACACGGTCACCTGCTTCACGCGCGCCGTGCCCGACGCGTACTTCGCGAAGCCCTCGTCCTAGCGAGGTCAGAACGCGAACGGGAACGTGAACGACGCGCCGTTCACGCTCTTGCCGAACGACGCGCGCTTCACCGCGGCCAGCACGCACTGCCCGAGCGCCGCATCGGGCGCGTCGGCGACCGAGATGTCGGTGATGTTGCCCCCGGGCGCGACGGTGATCGCGAGCTTCACGGTGCCCTTCGCCGCGCTCTTCTCGCCGCACGCGATCACCTTCGGCTTCACCTTCTCGATGCCCGCGTACACCATCGTCTTGTCGAGCGAGTCCGGCACCTCGTTCTTCGGGTGAAAGCCGCTATCGGCGGGCTTGAAGCGCGCGCAGCACTCGCGCTGATACTTCTCGAGCACGCACGAGACTTCATCGCAGCCGTCCGCGGCCGGCGGTGGCGTCGGCTTCGTCTCCGGCGGCGGCGTGGTCTCCGGCTTGGCGACGTTCGTCGTCGGATGTGTCTCCGGCTTCGTCGTCGGGTGCGTCTCCGGCTTCGTCGTCGTCGGCTTCGCCGGGTGCGTCTCCGGCGGCGGCGGCGGCGTCTCGGGCGCAGGCGCGGAGCCGGCCGCGCTGCCCGGCTCGATGTCGATCTCGGCGCTGTCGCTGCCGCTGCCCGGCGCGACCGGCTGGGCCGGCGGCGCATCGATCACCGGCGCGACCGCCACGACCGCGGAGCCACGCGGCGGCGGCGGCGTGTCGTCATTGCTGCCGCGCGGGAAGAAGTGGACGACGGCGACGAAGCCCGCGACCGCCGCGCACGCGAGCGCGAGGTACATCAGCACCGTCGACGACGTCCGTCGCCGCACGAGCGCCGTCCCGGTGCGCGAGCGCCGCTTCTTCGAGACGCCTTCGCTGAGATCGAGCAGCTCCGGCTGCGGCAGATCCGCGACCTGCAGCTTGGTGACCGCGGGCTTGCTCGTGGCCGCCGCGAGCTTCGCCTCGGCCGTCGCCGCATCGATCGGCTTGGTCTCCGGCGGCATGGCCGGCCGCGCAGGGGTCCGCGCCGGTGTGCGCGGCGGCACCGGAGGCGGCGTGCGCGTCTCGAACGACGCCTTGACGTCGTCGGGCACGGCCTCGAGGATGTTCGACGACGAGATCGCCTCGATCTCGTCCGCCGACGATCCGGCATCGACCTCGTCCGCATCCGCGGCCGCCGCGAGAGCGGCCGTGTCGACGACATCGAGCCCCTTCGCCTCGTGCGCCTTCGCTTCGGCTGCCACCGCGGTCGCGGTCTGCACGCCCGACACCGGCGTCGCCGCGGGCAGCGGCTGCTTGCCGGGCGTCTTCACCGCGGGCGGCATCGCGCTGGTCGGCGGAGTGACGACCGGCGATGCGGCGGGCGGCGTCGCGCTGCTCGACGGCATCCGGACCGTCGGCAGCGGCGTCGGCGCGATCGCCGGCGGCGGCGTCGGCTTCCCGGCCGGCGCTCCCGGCGCCTTCACCGAGGGCAGCGGCGTGGGCGCGATCGGCGGCGCGCTCGGCTTGGCGCTCGGCGAGCCCGCGGCCGGTGTCGCCGGCTTGACCGTCGCCGAGCCGACCGCGGGCGTCGCGGGCCGGCCGAGGCTCGGGATCGACGGCACGGTGACGGGCGCGGACTTCGCCACCCCGATCGGCCCGCGCGCGACGCCGGTCCCGAGCGCGGGCGTCGGCTGGATGCCGCGGTTCGTCTGGCTCGCCGGCCGCGTCGGCGCAGCGCGCACGGCGGTCTTGTCGGCATCGGGCGTCGGCCGCACGACCGTCTTGTCGTTGCTGCTCGGATGCGGCCGGTTGCGCGGCTGCACGGTCAGCGGCGGCTCGACGAGCGCCGGGTGCTCGTCCGTGTCCAGGTCGGCGCCGGGCGGCACCGGCGGCAGCATCGAGGCGATGTCGATGTGCGGGCGCGTCGGCGCGTCGTTCGCCGTCGACGTGCGGCCGATCGGCGTCTGCTTCGTCGCGTCGGCGAGCTCGCTGCGCGCGATCACGTTCGCGCCGGTCTTTCGCTTGTCGCGCGGCGCGGGCAGCTTCGGTACGAGGCCCGCGCCCGACGCCGTCTTCTCCGCGGGCAGCTCGCGCGGCACGGCCTGATGACGCGGCATCTCGCCTACGAGGTTGCGCGGCTGCGTCGAGTCGAGCTGCGGCAGGACGAGCTGGTTGAGCGCGGGGCCGAGCGCCGGGATCTCCGCGGGCAGCAGGAACACGAACTTCGCGCCGCAGCGCGCCGCCGCGGGCTTGCCTTCGCCGCCGCGATCACGCGACAGCAGCCGGAGCTGGTCGGTGAGGCCCTGCAGCGGCTTGGTGACCAGCGGCCCGAGCGCGGCGCCGGCGGCCTCGCCCGCACCCGCCCCGATCACGACATCGATGTGCGGCTGCGAGATCCAGCGCGCGAGCTGATCGCGAATCGCGCCCTCACGTGCCTCGACGATCTCCTGCGCGACGACACGATGCCCCGCGCTCCCCGCGCGATCGGCGAGGAACGTGGCACTCGCGAGATCGACCGTTGCAGGGTCATCCGCGACGACGAGCACGGCGATGTGGACACTGCTCCGCTCCACGGCAGGGAGATGTTACGCGGTTTTCCGTTGACCCTGGGGGGCCTGGCGACTATGTCGGGGGCGTGCTGAGAAGAGCTCGGTGGTGCGTGGTTCTCGTGGTGGCGGCTTGCGGTCCCGGCGGGCGTCATGGTGGCGGCGACGGCGGCGGGAGCGGCAGCGCGGACAGCGGGCCGACGGACGTCTGCCACGTCCACGACGACGACACGGGCAACGCCGTACCGGTATGCACCGACCATGCGCCGCCGAACGCGTTCGAGCCGGATATCCAGTGGACCTGGACCGGCGCGACCGAGCCGTACAGCATCGTCACGCCGCTCGTCGCGAACCTCACCGACGACAACGGGGACGGCGAGATCAACCTGTGCGACACGCCGGATGTCGTCGTCGTCGCCGCGGCGGCGGGAGACGGCCAGCCGAACCTCGTCGGCCACATCTATCTACTGAACGGCGCAACCGGCGTGCAGGAGCTGATGATCCCGACGGACGTCGACTCCTCGGTCACGCCCGCCATCGGAGATCTCGACCACGACGGCGTGCCAGATATCGTGACGGTCGACACGTCCGGCCACCTGATGGCGTTCGATCACACCGGCGCCGTGATGTTCGGGCCCGGCGACGTGTGGGGCGGCACGACCGCGTATGGCGGTTCGCCGTGGTACTCGGCCGCGATCGCGCTCGCCGATCTCGATCACGACGGCCACGTCGAGATCATCGGCGGCAACAGCGTGTGGAACGACCAGGGCCACCTGCTCTGGACGGCGGCGACCTCCGAGGCGAACTGGAACGCGACGACGGCCGCCGACCTCGACGGCGACGGCATGATGGAGGTCGTCCTCGGTCACGCCGCGTATCACCACGACGGCACGCTCGCGTGGATGACGAGCCTGCAGCCCGGCTATCCGCAGGTCGCGAACCTCGACAGCGATCCCGAGCCCGAGATCCTGCTGACGAACAACGACGGCCTCGCCGTCATCGAGCACGACGGCACCGTGAAGTATTCGGCGAAGCGCCCGACCGGCGATGCCGTCGGCTTCGATACGTGGCTGCGGCCCGCGACCGTGCACGACTTCGACGGCAACGGCACCGCCGAGTACGCGATGAGCTCGGCGAACAACTACACGACGTACAACGCCGACGCGACGATCCGCTGGATGGCGCCGGTCAGCGACCAGTCGGGCATCGCGGCGGGCACCGCGTTCGACTTCCTCGGCGACGGCCACGCCGAGGCGATGTACGCGGACGAGCAGTACATGTACGTGTTCGGGGACCAGGGCCAGGTGCTGCTCAAGACGGCACGCACGAGCGGCACGCTGACCGAGTACCCGGTCGTCGCCGATGTCGACAACGATGGGTCCGCCGAGATCGTCGTCGTGTCGAACATGTACCAGACCGCGTCGCCGACGGTGCAGGTCATCCGCGACAAGATGGACCGCTGGATCCAGGCCCGCCGGATCTGGAACCAGCACACCTATCACGTGACGAACGTGCGCGAGGACGGCACGATCCCGACGCACGAGGCGCCGAGCTGGCAGCGGCTCAACACGTTCCGAACGAATGCGCAGATCAACGGTGCCGGTGTCTGCACGCCCGTGATCCTGTAAGCCCGCGCCCGAGGTCCGTATCGTGATTCTGGCGCGTGCGCGCCGATGTGCGACACTGATGACGTGGACATCGACTGGCCACGCGTCTCGCGCTGGATGTTGCTCGCGACGGTCGTGATGACGGCCTGGCTGCTCGCTCCGGTGGCGAAGTGCGGCTTCACCGCCTTCAAGGACACGCCGCTCGACGAAGAAGAGCCGAGCCCCGACCAGCAGCACGTCGAGAAGCCCGGCTTCTTCGACACCGTCGGGCACGCGACGAAGGTCTGCTACGCGAAGACGCCGCTGACCGACCAGGGCTGGAAGAGCACCGTGTTCTTCATCGCCGCGGGCGGCACGGTCGTCGCGTGGGGCTTCGGCAAGCTGCAGCGCAGCCGCTAGCTACGGACCGGTGACGCAGTCGGCCTCGAACAGCGCGTTCAGGAACAGGCGCGTGCCCTGGCTCTGCGAGCCCGACGTGACGGGCACCGTCGTCGAGTACTGGTGACCGCCGAGGTAGCTGATCTTGCCGCCGCAGGCATCGGGCGTGGAGCCCGGCGCGTTGCCCTTGAGGATGACCTGGCCGCAGCCGTCGAGGTAGCCCGTCATCCACAGGTCCTGATCGCCGGGGCCGTTCGCGCCGGTGAGCAGCGTGACCTGACGGTTGTTCTTGTACTGCGTGTTCAGGTACGTGCTGAGGTTGTACGAGGGCTCGCTGCCGTTCGTCGTGCCGAACATGCCGTCGAACTGGTTGTACGGGATCTCCGGGTGGATCACTCTGACCTCCGTCGAGGCCGGCTGCGTCGAGACCTCGTAGCCCGGGATATCGAGCCATGTGCCGGCCTTGGGCTGGCAGGTGCCGTTCGTGCACTGGTAGTCGGGGTCCGTGCACGGCATGGCGTTCGAGCACGTGGGCAGCGTGCCGGTCGTCGTCAGGAAGTGGCCGTCGCGTCCCATGTCGTCGAGGAACGGCCACGCCGGGTTCGGCACCGTGTTCTCGTACGCGTTGACGGCCTGGCACTCCGCGAAGAAGTGCGTGCCGTACTGCAGGAACGAGCGGACCTCGGCGACGACCTCGTGGCCGTTGTACGTGATGTTGCCCGTGCACTGCGACTGCATCTGCGGGCAGGTCGTGCCGTTGCACTGGACCTTCTCGCGGTCGCTGACGTTCCAGTGCATCGACATGATCTGGCAGTACGCGGGCGAGCCGTCGGCCTTGAACAGCGCGCCGTTCTTGTGGTCGAGGTTCGGGTTCGCGCACGTGCCGAGCGGGCCCATGATCGCCTCCTCGGTGAGCATGTCGGGGTTCGCGGTGCCGGGGCCGCAGTTGCTCGTGCCGCACGTCTGGGCCGGGAACTCGGCGCCGCTCGACTGCGGGATGCCGGCCGCGCGGATGTAGCCGGTCGCGATGTCCTCGTGGCCGTCGGCGAACACCGCGATCGTCGGCGGATGGATCATCATGCGGCCGACGTTGCCGGTGAACGGCGCGGTCGTCTCGTGCACGCTGACGACGTGGAAGACCGTGCGAGGGACTGTTCCCTGCGTGTTCCACGCGTCGATGATCGCGAGTGCAGCGTCGTGGTCGGCGGCATCGACCGCGAACGGTCCGCCGCGATAGCCGTGCGTGCCGAGCATCGTGCCGCGCGCGACGGCGCCGGTGTCATCCCAGATGACCTTCGTCGTCGCCATGAAGTCCGGGCTCGATGTCGGATACGTGCACTTCACGCCGCTGCCCTCGACGCCGCAGTCCCACGCGCACGGGTTCGCGGAGTCGTTGCACGCGGTCGGGTGGTACATCTTCTGCGGATCGATCATCCAGTACACGTGGATGTTGTTCTGCAGCAGGCGATAGATCAGGCCGTACGCCTGGAACATGCCGGTCGCTTGATACGACAGGTCCATCGGGATGATCAGGCTCTGCGGCGCGAACGTGTGCGTGCCGCCGTTGCAGTTCGGATCGTTGGCGTTGCACGTCGGCGCGTCGGTGCCGCCGCCGCCGTTCGATCCGTCGCCGCCGCCGCCGCTTGCATCCGTGCCGTGATGATTCGAACCGCAACCGAGGAGCGCGAGCGCGAGGACCCAGCTTGATCGCATCGACCCATGCTACGCGCGCGGATCGGCGAGCCAAATGTGGGCGGATTGCCCCCGTACCGAACGGTACGCGCTAGAAGCCGAAGCCGCGCCTCACCGCCTGCATCGCCGCCGTGAGCTCGCCCGACTGCTCGCGCACGACAAACGGCGGATCCTCGACGAGGTTTCCGGCGCGGCACGCCGCGAACAGCGTGAACAGCGGCCGCAGGCTCGTACGCGGGATCACGTCCTGGATCCGCGTCGTCACGAGCCCCGCGCCCTGCACGGCCGCGAGCGCGCGCTCCTTCTGCGGCGTCGGGAAGCAGAACACGAACACGCCGTCGTCGGTCAGGTGGCGTGCGGCGGCGCGGGCGTAGTCGGCGACGTCGCCGCGCAGCTCGAACCGCGCGTGTGCCTTCTGCGAGTCCGCGGGCACGATGCCGGTGCCGAGCGGAAAGTACGGCGGGCTGCCGGTGACGAGCGGAAACCGGCGCGCGTCGGAGAGGTCGCGGAGGTCGCCGTGGATCGCCTCGACGCGCGGCCCGAGCTCGTTCCCGGCGAGGTTCGCCTGGAGCAGGCGGAAGCTGATCGCCTGCGCCTCGATCGCGACGAGGCGCGCCGCCTCGCCGAGCCCCCACAGCACGAGCAGCCCGACGCCGCCGATCCCGGTACCGAGGTCGAGCGCCGTCGAGACGTGAGGCGCTTCGCGCAGCGCGAACCAGGCAGTCAACACGTCGTCGGCGGAGTGGCGGTGCCCGGCCTCGCGCTGTGCGATAGACCACGCGCCGGTGAGCGCGTCGATCGAGATCGCCTCGCCGAGCTCCGCTTCCAGCTCGTGGCGAATTGCCTGCCAGGACATCACAGCGACCTACCGCGAAACTGGCGTAGAGTCACCTCGTGCGAACGGTCGTTCTCGTTTGCTTGCTGGGTGCGTGCGGCTCCTCGTCGTCCGCGAAGAATGACGCGCGCGCAGGCGATGGCGCGGCCGTCGATGGCCTGCTCGATGCGGTCGACGGCACGCCGACGCGGCTGCCGTGCACGAGCCAGTTCGGCAACGCGTTGACGAGCGCGTACGGCCGGCTCGACGGGTACCTCGTCGCGATCGTCCAGCCGGGCGGCGGGAACGCGTGCAACGCGGACTCCAGCCACGTTCACCTCCAGGTGAAGATGAACGGCGCGATCTACGATGTCGCGGTGAACGTCGGCTCGACGGGCACCACCGACGACGTGCACACGACCACGCGCGACCTCCCGCTGCCGCAGTGGTCGGAGGGCTGGCACACCGGCGTGCTCGAGGACTACGTCTCGCTCGGCGTGCACTCGGGGGACCTGCCGCTCGAGCCGCGCTCGCAGATCGCGTCCGAGGTCACCGCGGATCTCGCGAACGTGAACCACATCAGCATTTTCGGGACCGGCTACGGCCCCGACGGCGCGCACCTCATCCACCGCAACGGCGGCGGGCATGACGGGCTCATCGTGATGAATCCGCTATCCTCGCCCTCTCACGTGCGGATGTTCTCGTTCACCAACCAGGCGTTCTGATCTAGTCTCGCCGCCGTGCGGTGGATTGCGCTCGGACTCGCGCTCGCGGCGTGCTCGTCATCGCCGCACGTCACGGGGGATGCCGGCGTCGATGCGCCGGTCATGGCCGATGCGTCGATCGACGCACCGTTCGCGAACGTGACCGTCACGTCGACCGTCGACAGCACGCGCTTCGTGACGCGCGAGCACATGCTCGCGTCGGCCGAGATGCAGATCAGCGGAGAGCCCTTCGCGGAGGCGATGGGCCGCGTCCTCACCGGCTACAGCCGCAACCTCGTGCCGGCCGACGTCTACATCGACGGCCCGCACGGCGTGTACGGCGTCGACCTGCCCGGATTCTCGACCGCGGTCGAGACGTACGAGTACTCGAAGCAGCCGATGAACATGGTCGCGTTCGAGTCCGGCGCCGGCACCGACCTCGCGGCGACCGCGCTCGGCGGCAGCCTGGCGACGCAGATCGAGCACTTCGCGGAGGGCGCGAACTCGCTCGGCCGCTGGGTGTTCCATGCCGGCACCTGGCCGTCGAACAACGCGATCGGCGACGTCAACCCGACGGGCGCGGGCTCGGGCGCCGACAACCCGCTCGGCTGGCCGGGGATCCTGCCGACCGCGCACGTGTTCGCGAGCTTCGATCCGACGATCGATCCGACGAGCGACGAGCTCCTGCAGTGCTCGATCGCGAGCGACGACAACCCGAACGAGCAAGGCGGCGCGCTCGTCAGTGGAGACTACGAGTGCAGCTACCTCACGCTGCACCTGCGCGACCGTGCGGCGCAGGTCGATCACGTCGTCACGCCCGGCGCCGACGGCTTCGCGACGTGGAAGTACGCGCTGTGGACGATCAACTACCTCCAGATCATGCACGACGGGCGCAACCAGGCCGTCGACACGGTGGCGGATGCGGACCTCGCGCAGGTCGGCAAGCCGGGCAACACCGTCGGCGGTGCGGGCGGCGTGTGGCTCGGCTCGAGCGACGTCGAGGGCTTCCAGGCCGCGATGTTCGTGCTGATGATGAGCGCGCGCGCCGACGACTGGCTGCTGCACCTGACGACCGCCGATGGGGCGGCGCTGTCGGGCTTCGCGTCGCTGCAGGCCGCGCTCGACTACGACTACGCGGCGCCGCTGCGCTGGTTCCCCGGCAAGCTGGCCGTGACCGAAGGGCCGCTGCAGTACTCGATCGCCGCGGCGGATCCCGAGCTGTTCGACAGCCTCGGCGTGCTGCTTGGCTACGCGACGGCGTACGCGCTCGGCGATGCCGACAACCGCGATGTCGGCGGCTCGCAGCCGGTGCTCGCGTACTTCGATGGCGATCCGTTCCAGGCCGACGACGGCGCGGCGGACGGCGAGCCCACCCTGCACGACCGCGCGCTCGCGATGATCCGCGTCGCGCTGATCGATCTCGATCGGCGGCAGACCTCGCACGGCGTGTTCGTCGATACGGTCGGCGGTCACACGATCAGCGCGCCGGCCGCCGCGTACAGCGTGATCGCGCTGCGCACCGTGCTGCGCGCGACGAGCTCGCAGCTCGAGCTGTACTCGAACAACACGCCGGATACCGCGATCGGCCGCACGCCGCTCGATACGCTGGCGATCCACTATCCGGGCGCGCCGGCCCTGACCTTCTCGCAGCGCGTCGCTCAGCTCGTGCGCGCGCACGCCGATCTGCTCATGAAGATGACGACGGCCGATGGCCACGCCTACGCCGGCTGGGACGTCGCGGCGGACGCCCCGACCTCGACGGACGACACGCTCGACGCGCATGCGGCGGCGGTGCGCGGGCTGTTCGCGTCGTATCTCGCGACCGGCGACGTGCGCTATCGCGACCGCGCGATCGCGGTCTACGGCCGCATGGACCGCGTGTTCTACGACGCGGACGCGCGCATCTGGGGCGAGACGCCGGCACCGGTCACGACGGTGACGTACACGCCGCTGCGGTTCGCGCTGCTGCAGAGCACGCTGCGCGACATGTACGAGCTCGTCGCGTCGCGGCCGGGCTTCGAGGCGATGGAGCCGGTGCTCGAGACGCGCGTCGGCCGCCTGAACAAGCTCGTGCTCAACGGGTGGGATGATCGCGACCGCGACAAGCACGTCGACTGGCCGGGCGAGTGCACGAATGTCGTCGACGGGCTGCCGCGCGGCGGCCTGCAGATGGCGGAGCGCACGCTGACCGGCGAGACCGGGCGGCTCGTCGACGAGATCGGCGGCAACATGGGCCCACCGACCTCGGATCGCGAGAGCGACTGCGTGCCCGAGGTCGACGACGCCCACCTGCCCGCCGCGCTCGCCGAGAGCGTGACGTTCCACGTGGTGCGGCCATGAACGCGCGTGGTGCAGCGACGAAGACGGTCTGCGCGATGCTCGTGGCGGCGGCCGCGTGCGGCGACAACCTCCCGCCGCACCAGACGCAGCCGACGGAGTACACCGCGGCGCACTCCGGCTCGATCGTCGCGACGGACGACGCGGTGTACGTCGTCAACGCGGACAGCGACTCGGTCTCCGTGATCGACGCGCACGCGCGCTCGCTCTCCGCCGAGATCCTGCTCGCGGGCGCCCGCCCTGCCCCCGCCGCCGACGGCAGCTTCACGCCCGCCGTGCAGCCGCGCGCGCTCGCGCTGTCGCCCGACGGCACGACGCTCTACGTCACCGGCGAGCGCTCCGGCCTGCTGTACGCGATCGATACGACGACCCACGACGTGCGCTCCGTCGCGGTCGGCAGCGAGCCGGTCGGCGTCGCCGTGACGCCCGATGGCGCGACGGTGTTCGTCGCGTGCTCGCAGGACGACAAGGTCGTCGCCGTCGACGCGGCGAAGCTGACCGTGAGCGCGGCGATCGCGGTGCAGCCCGAGCCGTGGGGGCTCGCATGGTCGCCTGTCGACCGCGCGCTGCTCGTCACGCACCTGCTCACGCCCGCCGTGACGTCGATCGATCCGGCGGCGCGCGCCGTGATCGCGACCTGGGGCATTCCCGAGATGCAGCCGCGCGGCGACAAGCGGCTCGCGCACGGCGAGGTCCGCGGCCTCTACGATGTCGCGGCGCGCCCGGGGAGCGAGGAGCTGTGGCTCGCGCACGTCATGCTCGGCACCGACACGGCGCAGCCGGATCTCGACTTCGAGTCGACCGTGTTCCCGTCGCTGTCCGTCCTGCGCGCCGGCGGCGCGTATCACACGACGCTGTCGACCGACGTGCTCGCGCTCGCCGGAATCGACGGCTCGTTCGGCGACATCGTCTCGGGCCCGCACGCGATCGCGTTCACGGCCGACGGCGCGCTCGCGCTCGTCGTCGACACGAACAGCGAGGACCTGCTCGTGGTAGACGCGCAGCACGACGTCGAGGCCGCGCTCGTGCGCCCGCTGCCCGGCCACATGCCGGAGGGCATCGCGCTCTCGCCCGACGAGAGCGTCGCGTACATCGACGAGCGCAACACGGGCGATGTCGCGATCGTCTCGCTCGATCGCACCGGCGATCACCCGGTGCTCGCGGTCGAGGGCACCGTCGCGCGCCTCGAGTCCGACCCGATGCCCGCCGAGCTGCGCTTCGGCCAGCACCTGTTCTACAGCGCGAACAGCGACGAGTACCCGATCACGAAGAACCACTGGGTCGCGTGCGCGAGCTGTCACATCGAGGGCCGGAGTGACGCCGTCACGTGGCGCTTCGAGCAGGGCCCGCGCGATACCCCGACGAACGCGGGCGGCATGCTGCACACCGGCTTCCTGTTCCGCACCGCGGATCGCAACCTCGTCAGCGACTACTGGCGCACGATCAACATCGAGCAGGGCGGCACGTTCAACGCGAACGACCAGTCGGACCTGCTCGAGGCGATCACGGCGTACGTCAACTTCGGCATCCCGCTGCCCGTCCCGCCGACGACGGATCCCGCGAAGGTCGCGCGCGGCCGCCAGCTGTTCCAGGACTCGACCGTCGGCTGCATCGGCTGCCACAGCGGCCCGCGGTTCACCGACTCCGGCGCCGGCAACCCGACGCTCGACCTCGGGGGCACGATCATGCTGCACGATGTCGGCACGTGCGTGACCACGCCGTTCGCCGATGTCGCGCACGACGATATCGACGGCCACCCACGCGCCGCGTGCATGTTCGACACGCCGTCGCTCTCGGGTGTCGCGTCGAGCCCGCCGTACCTGCACGACGGCAGCGCGAAGACGATCCGCGACGTCCTCGAGATGACGCGCGGCAAGATGGGCAACATCAGCGGCCTCTCCGACGATGATCTCGACGCGCTCGTCGAGTACGTGAGGTCGCTGTGACCGCGGGAAGTCCCGGCCGGATGGCGTGCGCGATCCTCGCGGGCTGCGTGCTCGCCGCATGTGGATCACCGGCCGCGAAGCCGGATGCGCCACCCGTCGACGCCGCGATCCCGTGCACCGCACACTTCACGGGCAACTTCACGGAGGACTCGTCCGCGGCGTCGTGCGCGATGATCACGCACACGATCACGGCGCCGGACCACTACACGCTCGCGCTGTCGGTCCCGTCCGCGACGCTCGGCACCTCGCTCGCCGGCACGTTCGACCTCGGCACCGCGCCGTCGCTCGGCCTCTACAGCTCGCGCACGCTCGAGACGTGGCGCGTGCGGGCCGCACAGCGCGTCGGCGAGGGTACGTGCCTCTACGCGGCGGGCTCGCAGGAGGTGCCGCAGGGCAACTTCGAGATGGAGCTGACCGCGCTCGCCGATCCCACCGTGCACGGCACGCTCGAGCTGACGCAGTTCATCCTCGGGTTCCCGTCGACGGACTGCGGCGACGTCGATACCGAGATGGTCACGGTCAGCTTCTGACCGCGCTCGCCTCTCCGGGGAAGCTCAGGGCTTCTTCTTGAGAGACACGAGCACCTCGTCGACGAGGCCGTAGGCCTTCGCGTCCGCGGCGCTCATGAAGTTGTCGCGATCCGTATCCTTCGCGATGCGCTCGACCGGCTGGCCGGTGTGCTTGCTGTACAGCTCGTTGATCAGATCGCGGGCGCGCATGATCTCTCGCGCGTGGATCTCGATATCGGTCGCCTGGCCGCGGAACCCGGCGAGCGGCTGGTGAATCATCACGCGCGCGTGCGGGAGGATCGCGCGCTTGCCCTTGGTGCCCGCCGCGAGCAGGAAGCTCGCCATCGAGGCGGCCTGGCCGGTGCACACCGTCGCGACGTCGCAGCGCACGAGCTGCATCGTGTCGTAGATCGAGAGCCCCGCGATCACGTCGCCGCCCGGCGAGTTGATGTAGAGCATCACGTCCTTCTCGGGATCTTCGGCCTCGAGGAACAGCAGCTGCGCGATGATCACGTTCGCGAGCTCGTCGTCGATCTCGCGGCCGAGGAACACGATGCGGTCCCTGAGCAGCCGCGAATACAAGTCCCAGCCGCGCTCGCCGCGATGCGTCTGCTCGACGACGGTCGGGATCAGCTCGGCGCGCGGCCTTCCGTCGCGGCCACTCATCGCTTCGCCTCCTTCTCGGGCGTCGAGAGCCACGCGACCAGCGCCTCGCGCGAGAACCGCCACACCGGCCCGAGCTTCCTGCCGGGAAGCTTGCCGGCCTCCGCGAGCTCGATGACGTTCTTCTCGTCGATCTGCAGGAACTGGCCGGCTTGCTCGGCGTTCATCACCTCGGGCGGGTCGTACGCGTGAAACGAGTAGGTGCCCATCATCGTCCCTCCGAGCGAGGCCAGACCCTTCTGGGTGTCCGGATCGACATATTTCTTCACCAGCTGGGTGACGAGATCTTTCTTTGCCACACCCAGGGCCTCGGCCGCGCGATGCAGTTTCTCGACGGCGTCGTTCGGCAGCTTGACGTAGAGCGGGGTCTCGGGGCGGGCCTTGCGTGCCATATTTTGGATATATCTCCCGGATATTCGATCGTCAAGGTATGGTCCTAACCGTGCGGAAGTCCCCGGGTGACACGCTGCTGTTCATGCAACGCCTGTGGGATCTCACCCACGCGATGAACGTGCGGTCGCGGCGGATGTCGCGCGACCTCGGGGTCACCGGCCCGCAGCGCATCGTGATCCGCATGATCGGCCTGATGCCGGGCTGCAGCGCGACCGACCTCGCGAAGGCGCTCGCGATGCACCCGAGCACGCTGACCGGCATCCTCGCGCGGCTCGACCGCGACGGCCTGATCGACCGCACCGTCGCCGACGACGACCGCCGCCGCTCGGTCTTTCAGCTGACCGCGAAGGGCAAGCGCATCGACCGCAGCCACAAGGGCACGGCCGAGGGCGCGATCCGGCGCGCGCTCAACCGGGCCGACGAGCGGCTCGTCGAGGCGACGCGCGACATGGTCGACCTGATCATCGCCGAGCTCGAACGCCCCGACTGACGTGCGCGCTCGCTCACCGGAGTGAGCGCGGCCGCCCGCAGCGGGCGCGAAGCATGTGAAATGCCCCCGGACCGGGCGGCATTGCGACAACCCGCCACGGCGCCCTCCCCGCGCCGCCGGTTGCCGCGGCGCCTCGATGTATTACTATGTGTACGTAGTATTTCTTTAACCGTAGGACGTGCCATGGCGGATCGTATCTGCACCATCCTCCATTCAGGCCAGACAGGCGTCGAGCGAGGCGCCCACCACGGCGCACTTGCTTCCGGCCTTCCCGTGCGCGGCTTCATGCGACCCGAGCGGCGCGACGAGCTCGGCCCGCTTCCCGAGGAGATCGCATGCGCTCTCGAGCCGTGCGACGACGGCGGCCAGCGCGCGGCGGTGCTCGCGACGCTCGGGATCGCGACCGCAGTCGTGCTCGTCGTTCCCGACATCCGGATGGCGATCCGCAAACGCACGAGCACGTGGGTGCTCCGTGGCGCGCGCGCCAAGAGCCTGCCGTACTGGATGTGCGACGGCGCAACGAGCGTGACAGACGTCGCCACCTGGTACACGAAGCTGCCACCGGACGAGCACCGCATCCTGGTCACCGGCCCGCGTGCGACGCGCTGGCGGGACGGCGAGAGCGTGGCGAGGCGCCTCGTGAAGGCACTCGCGCTGGTCTGACTCACGGGAAGACCGGCATGACGCGCCGTGGAACGGCGTCTGCACCACTGGCGCGCATGAGGCGCTTGGCCGTTGTCGAGGATGATCTCGTCAGTTGTCTTAGGAAGCGCGTCGCGGGCGAGGTCCGCTTCGACGCGGGCTCGCGTGCGATGTACTCGCACGACGCGTCGAACTATCGCCAGGTCCCGATCGGCGTCGTCGTGCCGCGCGACATCGACGACGTGATCGCGACGATCGCGGTGTGCCGCGAGCACGGCGTTCCGCTGCTCGGCCGCGGTGGCGGCACGTCGCTCGCCGGTCAATGCGTGAACCGCGCGGTCGTGATCGACTTCTCGAAGTACGTGCACCGCGTGGTGGACATCGATGCGGCGCGCCGCCGCGTGCGCGTGCAACCCGGCCTCGTGCTCGACAGCCTGCGCGATGCGCTGAAGCCCTACGGGCTGACGTACGGTCCAGACCCATCGACGCACACGCACTGCACGCTCGGCGGCATGCTCGGCAACAACTCGTGCGGCGTGCACTCCGTGATGGCCGAGTTCTACGGCCCCGGCGCGCGCACGAGCGACCACGTCGAGTCGCTCGACATCCTCACGTACGACGGCCTGCGCATGCGCGTCGGTGCGACGAGCGAGGACGAGCTGCGCGCGAAGATCGCCCGCGGCGGCCGCGAGGGCGAGATCTACGCGGCGCTCGCGCGGCTGCGCGACCGCTACGCCGACGAGATCCGCCGGCGCTTCCCACCGATGCCGCGCCGGTCATCGGGCTACGCGCTCGAGCGACTGCTCCCCGAGAATGGCTTCCAGATCGCCCAGGCGCTCGTCGGCACCGAGTCGACGTGCGTGACGATCCTCGAGGCCGAGCTGATCGTCTATCCGGCGAAGCCGAAGCGCGCGCTCGTCGTGCTCGGCTATCCGACCGTGTACGAGGCCGGCGATCACATCCCGCAGATCCGGGAGTTCAAGCCGGTCGGCCTCGAGGGCATGGACGCGCGCCTCATCGAGGACATGAAGAAGGTCCACATGCACGCGCGCGACCTCAAGATGCTGCCCGAGGGCAAGGGCTGGCTGCTCGCCGAGTTCGGCGGCGACTCCGTCGAGGAGGCGGAGGCTCAGGCGAAGCAGATGATGGAGGCGCTGAAGCGCGAGCCCGACGCGCCGCACATGAAGCTGTTCGACGATCCCGAGCAGACCGAGAAGATGTGGAAGGTGCGCGAGGCCGGCCTCGGCGCGACCGCCTACATCCCGGGCAGCCCCGACACGTACGAGGGCTGGGAGGACTCCGCGGTGCCGCCCGAGCAGCTCGGCTCGTACCTGCGCGGCTTCCGCGACCTGATGCAGCGCTACGGCTATGACTCGACGCTCTACGGCCACTTCGGCCAGGGCTGCGTGCACTGCCGGCTCGACTTCGACTTCACGACCGAGGCGGGCCGCGACAAGTACGCGCGCTTCACGAACGACGCCGCCGACCTCGTTGTCGCGCACGGCGGCTCGCTCTCGGGTGAGCACGGCGATGGCCAGTCGCGCGGCGAGCTGCTCTACAAGCAGTTCGGCGACGACCTCGTCGAGGCGTTCCGCGAGTTCAAGCGGATCTGGGATCCGCAGTGGAAGATGAACCCGGGCAAGGTCGTCGACGCGAACCCGCGGACCTCGGATCTGCAGCTCGCGAGCTACAAGCCGGCGCCGGTCCAGACGCACTTCCATCCCGACGGCGACTTCCGCCACGCCGCGAAGCGGTGCGTCGGCATCGGCAACTGTCGCCAGCACGGCGGCGAGGTCATGTGCCCGAGCTACATGGCGACGCACGAGGAGAAGCACTCGACGCGCGGCCGCGCCCGCATGATGTACGAGATGATGCAGGGCGACGTCATCAGCGACGGCTGGGCGAGCGAGGAGGTCAAGGACGCGCTCGATCTGTGCCTCGCGTGCAAGGGATGCAAGGGCGACTGCCCCGTGCACGTCGACATGGCGACGTACAAGTCGGAGTTCCTGTCGCACTACTACGAGTCGCACCGGCGGCCGCGTCACGCGTACGCGTTCGGCTGGATCCATCGCTGGGCGCGCCTCGGCAGCCTCGTGCCGGCGCTCGCGAACGCGGTCACGCAGACGCCGGGCCTGCGCACGCTCGCGGCGAAGATCGGCGGCATCGCGCCGGAGCGGCCGATCCCGGCATTCGCGAAGCGCTCGTTCACGCGCGGCTGGCGCGAGCGCGCACGCGGCGGCAAGCCGGTGCTGCTGTGGCCCGACACGTTCAACAACCACTTCTTCCCGTCGACCTTGTGGTCCGCCGTCGACGTGCTCGAGGACGCTGGCTTCGACGTGGTCGTGCCGACCGAGCACCTGTGCTGCGGTCGCGCGCTCTACGACTACGGCATGCTCGACCTCGCGGAGCGGCTCTGGGAGAAGACGTTCCGCACGCTCGCGCCGTACGGCGACATCCCGATCGTCGGGCTCGAGCCGAGCTGCGTCGCCGCGTTCCGCGAGGAGCTGCCGCTGCTGTTCCCCGGCGACCCGCGCGCGCAGCGCCTGCGCGACCGCACGAAGACGTTCGCGGAGCTGCTCGTCGAGGCGCAGTACGAGCCGCCGCGCCTGCACACGCGCGCCATCGTGCACGGGCACTGCCACGACAAGAGCGTGCTCGACTTCGGGGCCGAGCGGAAGCTGCTCCACGCGATGCAGCTCGAGCTCGCCGAGCCCGACAAGGGCTGCTGCGGCCTCGCCGGCAGCTTCGGCTACGAGGCCGAGCACTACGCCATCTCGATGCAGATCGGCGAGCTGGCGCTGCTCCCGGCCGCCCGCGCCGCGAGCGACGCGCTGCTGATCGCCGACGGCTTCTCGTGCCGCGAGCAGCTCCAGCACGGCACCGGCCGCTACGCGTATCACGTCGCGGAGGTCATCTCGGCCGCGCTCGACGAGATCCGCGAGGGCTTCACGCGGCAAACCGACGAGCCTCGGCCGCCCGCAGCGACAGACCGAGACCGGGCGCGCGTGGGTTCCAGCTGAGCTCGCCGGCGACCGGCTCGAGCACGCCGTCGAACAGCAGGTGCTCGACGCGCACGTGATCGCGGAAGTACTCGAGGTGCGCGAGCTTCGGCACGGCCGCGTCGAGGTGCGCGTGGATCGACGGCCCGCAGTGCGACGACAGCGGGATGTTCGCGGCACCTGCGAGCGCGGCCGCCTGCACGAAGCCGGTGACGCCGAGGCAGCGCGTCGCGTCGGCCTGGAGGATGTCGACGGCACCGGCATCGAGCATGCGGCGGAAATAGAACGTGTCGTAGCCGTACTCGCCGGCGGCGATCGCGATGCCCGCGCGGTCGCGCACCAGCCGCAGCCCTTCGAGGTCGTCGGCGCTGACCGGCTCCTCGAAGTACACGACGCCCTGCTGGGCGAAACGCTCGGCCATCTGCAGCGCCTGCTTGCGCGCGTACGCACCGTTCGCGTCGACCATCAGGTCGAGATTGGGGCCGAGCACCTCGCGGGCGACGCGCACGCGCTCGAGATCGAGCACCGGATCGCGGCCGATCTTGATCTTGACCCGGCGGTGCCCGCCCGCGACGTAGCCCGCGAGCTCGCCGGCGAGCGCGATCGGCGGCGTCGACGTGAACCCGCCGCTCGCATACACCGGCACGCGATCGTGCACGGCACCGAGCAGTGCGGCGAGCGGCACGCCGAGCACGCGCGCCTTGAGGTCCCACAGCGCGATGTCGACGGCGGAGATCGCGCACGCGCCGATGCCCGCGCGCCCGTGGTTGCGGATCGCGTGCAGCATCTCGTGCATCGCGCGCCCGGTCGCCATGACATCGAGCCCGACGATGCGCTCGCTGAACAGGTCGCGGATCACGGTCGCCGCGGACGCGTCGACGTACGAATATCCCAGACCCGTCGCGCCGCCCGCGCGGGCGAGCGCGATCACGATCGTCGTCGCGCCCCACTCCGCCGTGCCATCCGATTCCGGCGACGGCGTCGGGACTTTCGCCACTTGCACCTCGAGGCGTTCGACCTTCACCCCCGACGGGGGTGCAGCGCACGTGCCAGCGGCCTACGAAACGGGCCGCATCACGCCCATGAGGTCATGCCCGCGCTCGTCGACGAGGACTCTCGCCTCGTTGTTGAGCTGCAGCAGCTCGCCGAGGCGATGCTCGTCGGCGATCGCGACCCACCGCACGCCGGGCGCGATCTCGACCGCGTGCTTCGGCGTGGCGAGGTCGGTGCCGCGCGCGACCTGATCGGCGAGCTCGCTGATCGCCTGCCCGACGAGCGGCACATCCTCGTCGGTGCACAGCGCGACGATATCGGGCGCGCCGAACTTCTTCATGCCGCGCGTGTGAAGTGCGTGCGCGCGATCCGGACGCGCGGTGCTCGTCTCGTAGACGACGCGGACCTCGCGGCGGACGTCGAGCGGCTCGCCGGCGCCCTGGATGTGGGCGAGCGGCACGAACGTCATCGCCATCGCATCGAGGACGAGCTGGCCGCCCCGCGCGCCGAGCCAGCGCACGATCGCCCACGCGGCCTGCAGGTACGTCAGATCCGTGACGCCGCGCGGCGCGGCCGAGACGACGTGGACGTGGTCGGCGGCATCGAGCCCGGCGAGCCGAGCGCCCAGGTCCTGCGTCGCGATCGCGCGCAGCGAGCCGCTGCGAAACGCGTCGAACCAGGCCGCATCGCGGGCGCGCTCGATCGACTGCACGCCGACGCCGGCCAGCGCCTCGCGCGAGGGCGCGCCGAACTGCGCCATCGATAGCTCCGGGCCGCCGGCGAGCGGCCCCTTGCCGAACACGAACAGGGCGACCTGCGGGTCGCGCGCCTGCGCGGGCGGCGACGCGAACAGCCACGGCTCGATCATGGCCGAACGTAGCGCGGGCTGTCGCGCACGGCGAGCGCGCCCGCCACACTCGTTACACGGACCGCGGGAAGTAGAACCAGCGCTGCACCTCGGGGGTCTGCCAGCGCAGGAGCGCGCGAGTCAGGGCAGTTACAACGCGTCGGGCGTCCCAGATCTGCAGCAGCGGGTCTTCCATCATCTCGTCGAGTGACAACATCGCGCCGCCGGTAGAGCAAGTCGAGAGCCACCTACAACAGAGATGACAGGCGCAAGATCTCGAACGTCAGCTCGGCGCCCATCGCCAGCACCGCCTCGGCGAGCGGCCGGTCGCCCTCGACGGTCACGCGCACGAAGTCGTACCGTGGGTCCGCCCACGCGCGGATCGCCTCGAGCAGCGCGCCGGCGAGCGCCGGCCGGTCGGCGCAGAACACGGCCGCCCCCGGGAAGGTCGGCGCGAAGACGGCGAACGCGACGACGTCTCCCGCATCGCGAGCCACCACCCCGTCGCGAGGCACGCCCGCATCGCGGACCACCACGAGCTGGAACCCGCCGCGCGCGCGGAACGTCTCCAGCCGCTCGACGGGCATGCCGAAGCGCGCCGCGATGGTCGCATCCTCCGCCGGGTCGGCGAGCCCACCGCTGAGACCACCTGCCCCACCGGTATCGACAGCACTCGCGATGAGCGCATTCGCCCACGGCAGCTTCATCGCGGTCGCCTCGAGCTCGTACCGCAGGCCGACCCGCTCGTACAGCCGGAGCGCTGGCGTGTTGCCACGCTTGACGTTCAGGTACCAGCTCTTGCAGCCGGCCGCGCGCGCCTCGCCGCGTACGTGCTCGAGCAGCATCTCGCCGATCCGCTGGCCGCGCCGCGCGCGATCGACCGCGAGCTGGACGACGTGCGCGACGGGACCGTACGGCCGCCACGTGACGTACCCGACGACCGCGCCGTCGTCCGCCGCGACGCGCATCATCGGGACCTGCGCCTCCGCGAACCGCTCGCGCGTCGGGACCGGGTCGGGCAAGCCGAGCTCGCCGAACAGGCCGACGTAGGCGTCGTAGTCGTCGGCGCGCGCCGGCCGGATCTCCACCACGCCGCGAGCCTACCACCCTCAGATCGACGGCCCGGCATCGCGGCGGATCGCTACTTGACGGCGAGCAGATCCGCCATGCGCAGGTCGGGCGGCGCGGCGAGCAGCTCGTCGGCCTTGCCCATCAGCGCCTGGGCGATGCGGCCCGAGAGGTGCGCCTGGCGGCCGGCCTCGTCGTCGAACGTGTCGAAGATGCCGAAGCTGTGCGGGCCGGTGCGCCAGGCGTACCACGTGCGGGTGAACGCCTCCTGGGCCGCCAGCGCGCGCGCGCCGATCAGGAGCTCCGCGAGCTCGTTCTCCTTGCCAGGCTTCGCTTCGAGGTGAGCAACGATTGCGTGTTTCATGGTGAGTCTCACGATGCGCGAGCGGCCGTCATTTCGGTAGTGGCGGAAACGCCAACGATGGTACCGTTTCCGCCATGCGGATTTGCGTCCTGGTCGTCGACGACGTCTTCGATACCGGGCTGACCTCGATCCTCGACACGTTCGAGACCGCGAACGAGCTCGCCGGCGAGCGGCGCTTCGAGGTGACGGTCGCGTCGCCCCGAGCGCGCGTGAAGACGCACCAGGGGCTCACGGTGCCGGTCGTCGCGCCGCCGTCACGCGCCGACCTCGCGATCGTGCCCGCGCTCGCGTGCAAGCAGCCGGAGACGATCCTCGCCGCGATCGAACGTCCGGACGTGCTCGCGCTCGCCGGCGAGGTCCAGCGCTATGCGCGGCGCAGCCGCGTCGCGGCGGCGTGCACGGGCACGTTCGTGCTCGGCCGGGCCGGCGTGCTCGACGGTCGCCGCGCGACGACGACGTGGTGGCTCGGCCCCGCGTTTCGCCAGGCGTTTCCGCGCGTGACGCTCGAGGAGGCCGAGATGATCGTCGCCGACGAGGGCGTCGTCACGGCGGGAGCCGCGCTCGCGCACATCGACCTCGCGCTCGCCGTGATTCGCCAGCGCAGCCCCGACCTCGCGGCGACCGTCGCGCGCTACCTGCTGATCGACGCGCGGCCGTCGCAAGCGCCGTTCGTCGCACCGTCGCAGGTCGCGCACGATGACGAGCTCGTCAAGAAGTTCGAGCGCTGGGTGCGCGGTCGGCTCGCCGAGCCGTTCGAGCTCGCGCGCGCGGCGAAGGCGGTCGGGGCGAGCGAGCGCACGCTGCAGCGCCGCGTTCGCGCGGTGCTCGGCAAGCCTCCGATCGGCTTCGTGCAGGACCTCCGGCTCGAGCGCGCTGTCCACTTGCTGCGCATCAGCGACGACTCGGTCGACGCGATCGCCACCGCGGTCGGGTACGAGGACGGCTCCACGCTGCGCACGTTGCTCCGCAAGAAGCTCCATACGGGCGTGCGCGAGCTGCGCTAGTTCGCGCGGCGAGCGCGAATGACACAGAACCGGTTCCGGAGCCCGCGCCAGAACGCGCAGATACGCGTGCTCGCGATGGCACGAAACTCCCATCGTTCGCCGTGTTCCATGCTCGAACCGGCGGAAGCCACCGTCGTCCTCGCGCCGCACGACGAGGAACTGATCACGAAACCCGTCCGGATTCGCCACCGGATCCTCATCGTCGACGATCGCCCCGAGAACCTGCTCGCCGCCGACGCCGCGCTGACCGGCCTCGGCGCGCTGATCGTCACGGCGCGCTCCGGCGAGGAGGCGCTCAAGCACCTCCTCGAGTCGGAGTACTCGCTGGTGCTGCTCGACGTCCAGATGCCCGGCATGGACGGCTACGAGACGGCGCGCTTCATCCGGCAGCGGCCGCGCACGCAGCACGTGCCGATCATCTTCTTGACGGCGCACGAGGCCGAGTCCAAGAACGTGCTCCGCGCGTACGAGCTCGGCGCCGTCGACTTCATGTTCAAGCCGTTCGAGCCCGACATCCTGCGCTCGAAGGCGCAGACACTGCTGTCGCTCCAGGAACGCACCGAGGCGCTCGCGCGGCTACAGGTCCAGCACGAGCTCGAGCTCGAGCGCCAGCGCCAGCAGGCCGACCAGCTCGCTCGCGAGACGGCCGCGAAGATCCAGCTCGCGAACCTCAACGAGCAGCTCGCCGAGGCCGACCATCGCAAGAACGAGTTCCTCGCGATCCTCGCCCACGAGCTGCGCAACCCGCTCGCGCCGCTGCGCGCGCTGTTCGACCTCGCGAAGCAGGTGCCCGACGCGCCGCTCGCGCCGCGCATGCTCGAGATCGGCGACCGCCAGCTCACGCTGCTCGCGCGCCTCGTCGACGACCTGCTCGATGTCTCGCGCATCACCGCGAACAAGATCGAGCTGCGCCCCGAGACGATCGACCTGCGCGAGATCGTCGAGACGGCCGTGACGACGAGCAAGCCGCGCATCGCGGACCGGCGTCACACGCTCGTGCCGCGGATCTCCGAGGCGCCGATCGCCGTCACGGTCGACTCGCTGCGCCTCGTGCAGGTGATCTCGAACCTCCTGAACAACGCCGCGCGCTACACGCAGCCGAACGGCCGCATCGAGATCCACTGCGGGATCGCGAACGAACGCGCGTTCGTCGCCGTGAAGGACAACGGCATCGGCATCCCCGCGGACCTGTTGCCGACGATCTTCGACATGTTCGTGCAGGAGCGCGTGCGCTCCGACGGCTCGGGCGGCCTCGGCCTCGGCCTCGCGCTCGCGAAGCACCTCGTCACCATGCACGGCGGCTCGATCGCGGTGACGAGCGGCGGACGCGGCTGCGGCAGCACGTTCCGCGTCGAGCTGCCGCTCGCGGGCGCGCCGGAGTCCCTGCGACCGCGCACGCGCACCGGCGACATGGAGCCGCTCGTGATCGATCCCGGCGCGCGCAAGCTGCGGATCGTGGTCGTCGACGACAACGAGGACGCGCGCGAGCTCGTCGGTCACATGCTCGAGACGGCCGGCCACGAGGTGTTCCTCGCGCACGACGGGCCGTCGGGCCTCGAGACGATCCTCGCGCACGAGCCCGACGCCGCGCTGGTCGACATCGGCCTCCCCGGGATGACCGGCCTCGACGTCGCGCGCGAGCTCAGGCAGCGCTGCCGCGACTTGCCGACGCGCCTGATCGCGTTCACGGGCTACTGCACCGCGGAGTCCGTGGCGCGCGCGAGCGAGGCCGGCTTCGACGATCACCTGGTCAAGCCGGTGACGATGGACGCGCTGCTGCGCTGCCTCGCGCCGCGGCTGGCCGCTACCTAGGCCACGTCGCGAACACGCGCGCGAACCGGTCGATATCAACGACCTCGCACGCCGCGAGCGCCTCGCGCGCCGCCGCGATGGACGCCGTGTCGCCGGCGAGCTGGGCCGCGCGCAGCCGCGCGAGCGCCGCGAGGCTCACCATCTTGCCGACGTCCGCATCGCCGACCGCACCGGCGAGCGCATCGCGCGCGACATCGGGCCGGCCCTCGAGCACGGCGACCGCGGCGTCGATCAGCCGCACGAACACGCGGATGTACGGTGCCTTCATCTTCGCGAGCGCCTTGATCTCGCGGCGCGCGGCCGCCGCATCGCCGCGGCGGATCGCGAAGCGCGCGAGGAAGTAGCGCGTCTCCGTCGCGACCGCCTCGACGTGCGCGAACGCGGGCCCGAGGAACGGCCGCAGCTTCGGCACGAGGTCGTCCATCTCCACGACCGCGTCCTCGTACAGCGCGGTCTCGGCGCGCGCACGCATCAGGAACCAGTGCTGGAGGTGAAGCCCATCGGCGGGATCCGACCACGTACAGGACTCGAGGTCGTACTTCGCGCGCGCGACGTCGTCGGCGGCGAGCCACACGACGTTGGACGACCAGGTGTGCGACGTCGCGGCGTAACGATCGCCGCGCAGGCGCGCATCGCGCTGGTACGCGCCGAGCCGTTCGCGCAGCTCTCCGTAGGCGCCGAGCCGGCGCAGCGTGAACAGCACGAACGTGCGCAGGTGGTTGAGCTCGGCGTAGTTGCCGATCGAGCCCTCGCGCAGCCGCCGCTCCGCATCGTCGAGGATCTCGAGCGCCTCGACGTGGTGGCCCGAGAAGAACTCCGTGATCCCGAAGCCCGCGCGGGCCCACGCGAGCAGGAAGTCGCTCTGCAGCTCGTTCGCGATCCCGCTGGCCTGGGCGAGCAGCGCCTTCGCCTGCGGGATGCGCACGCCGCGCGAGGCGATGAACATCGCGTGGAACGCGAGCGCGTACGCGATGCGCCGGCGATCGCCCAGCTTCAGCGCGAGCAGCACGGAGCGCGCCTGGAACGCGGCACTCGGCACGAGATCGACCATCGACAGACCGATCGACGCGCTGCGCATCATGTCGAGCCGCAATTCGTCGATCGCGCCGAGCGCGCTCGTCGGCTTGTCCTCGAACTTCGTGCCGCGGACGGCGAGCTTGCACCAGGCCCACACGAGCGAACGCTTCGCGGCAGCGGTCGACGGCGGCAAGTGCTCACCGACATCCGCGAGGACCTGCTTCGTCATCGCGAGGCCCTCGTTGACATGGCCGCTGACGAGCAGCTCGTGCGCGGCGCGCCGCCGGCACTGGAAGCCGGTCTCGGCGCTCGCCCCCTCGGCCGCCGCGAGGAACGCCTGCGCGGAGTCCGGTCCACGGCCCGCGTGGCTGAGGGCCTCGGCGCGCCGGATCAGCAGCGCACGGCGCTCCTCCTCGGTGTGCGTGCCGAGGCGCAACGCGGCGTCCCACAGGGCGGCGGCGAGCTCGAATGCGAGCTGCGTCTCGGCACGCGGTGCGGCCTGCATCGCGAGCTCGGCGGCGTGCTGGACGGCGCCGGCCGCCTCGAGGTGGCGAATCGCGGCGAGCGGATCGAGGTCGCCGTGCTTGGTCGCGAGCAGCACGTTGGCGAGCCGCTCGTGATAGCGACGCCGGCGCGGCTCCGGCACGCGCGCCGCGATCGCCTCGCGCACGCGATCGTGATACGGCTCGACGAGGTCCATCGCACGCGTCCCGCTCGTGCGCACGAGCGATGACCCGCGCAGCACGCCGAGCAGCTTCGTCAGCGTCGGCGCCTCGAGCTTGAGCGCCTGCCCGACGAGGCCCTGCGGCACGGGTGCGCCCGCCACCGCGACGAGCTCGAGCACGCGCCGCGCCCCGTGCTCCATGCGCAGCACGCGCGCCCACAGCGCGTCGTCGAAGCGCGACGTCGTCGTGCGCATGCCGCTGACGTGCCGCGCGAGCTCCTGCAGGAACATCGGGTGCCCGCCGGTCTCGCCGACGAGCGCGTCCGCCTCGCCTTCGAGATCCGGCGAGAGCATCGCGATCAGCCGGCGGCCCTCGTCGGCCGAGAGCGGCTCGAGCTCGATCGTGCGGACGTCGCCAGGCAGATCGGGCCTCGGGCCGCCGTCGCGCCGCCACGTGCAGATCACGAGCACGTTCGGGGCGTGCGGCGGGTGCACGACCTCGCGCAGCAGCGCGAGCGAGTCGGTATCGGCCCACTGCAGGTCGTCGATCGAGATCACGACCGGTGCCGTCGCCGCGAGCGCCGCGATCAGCGATCGCAGCCCGCGGAACGCGCGCGACCGCAGCTCGACGGGCGAGGCCATGCGATGGACGCGCATCCGCGCGATCGCGGGCACGCGCCGCAGCACGGGGAACACGCGCGCGAGCGCCTCGACCTCCTCGGTGAGCAGCAGCGCGACATCGACCGGATGCCTGCGCAGCAGCTCGTGCGCGAGCGAGTCGACGATGCCGTCGATGCCCTTGAACGGCACGCTCTCGCGCTCGTAGCACCGCCCCGACAGGATCAGCGGTCCGCGCCGCGTGCTCTCGACACGCCCGAGGAAGCTGCGCACGAGCGAGCTCTTGCCGATGCCGGACTCGCCGCCGACGAACATCGTCACGGCCGCGCCGTGCGTCACCTCGTCGAGCGCCGCATCGAGCAAGCCGAGCTCTCGCTCGCGTCCGACGAACGGCGCGATGCGCTCCTCCGTCTGTGCGCGTGCCGCGAGTCGCGCGACGAGCGCCGCCGCGGTCGGCCGTTCCTCCGCGTTGCGGCTCAGCAGCGCGCCGCACAGCTCGCCCATGGGCCCGCGGAGCGCCGGCGCGTCCTCCTCCTGCTTGCGCATCAGGATCTCGATCGGCGTGCCCTCGAACGGGAGCTCGCCCGTCAACGACTCGTACATCATCGTGCCGAGCGCGTAGAGATCCGCGGCCGGCCCGACGCCCGGCGTGCGCGCCTGCTCGGGCGCCATGTACGCGGCCGTGCCGACGACGTCCTGCCCGGCGCTGCGCAGGCCCGGCGCCTTGTTGCCGACGAGCCCGAAGTCGAGGATCACGACGCGCCCCTTCGCCGTCACGAGCACGTTCGACGGCTTGAGATCGCGATGCACCATCCCCGCGCGATGCAGCACCTCGAGACCCGCCGCGAGCTGGCGCACCGCCTCGCGCAGCCGCGCGTCGAGCGCACCGCGCGCCTCGTGCCCCTCGACGCCGATCACGGCCGCTCGCACCCACTCGACGAACGTCCAGCCCTCGACAAGCTCCATCGTGAAGAACCAGTGGCCGTCGTCCTCGAACAGCTCGCCGAGCCGCACGAGGTTGCGATGCTCGAGATCCGCGCGCGCGCGAAACTCGGTCTTGAGCCGATACAGGCCGTGCGCGTCGAGCTCGTGCACGACCTTGAGCGCGACCGTCATCTGGCGCTCGCGATCCAATGCCTCGTAGACGACGCCCATGCTGCCCGCACCGAGCACTTGCTTGAGCTCGAAGCGAGCGTTGCCAGCGAACGATCGTTGGCGCCACGCTTCCGCGCGCCGCGGCGTCGACATCACGCCCAGTATGACGGAGCGCACGTGACACGCGTATCGCCTTGATGTGACGGAAGATCGCGCGCCTGTTAACTCGGTGGGGCTGCTTACGCGCCTATCGCCGGACGCGAGCGGCGCGCCGGCGGCTCGCCGAGCTGGACGTCATCCGAGAGATCGCGGACGACGAGCAGGCACTTCGAATCGTCGCCGTCGTTCGCGCGCGACAGCGCGAGCTCGAGCGGAAACTCGACCGCGTTCTGGCGCAGCCCGACGAGCCGCACGCGCTCCGCGCGCCGACCGGTCACCAGCACGTCTGCTCCAGGAATCAACCGCGCGACGGAAGTCCCGACGAGAGACGCAGGCTCGGCCGCGAACATCGTCGCCGCGCACGCGTTACACGAGATGACCTCGCCGCGGGCGTTCGTCGTGATCACGGCGATCTCGATCTGCGCCACCGCGTGCTCCCACCACGTCATGCGAGTCATCGTCGACCAAATTGCCAAAAGCTGCTGCTCCGCGAGCAAGAAAGGTTTGTATGGCGCCGCACGCGCGAGGTACGCGCGTGTGCGTGTCTCGAAATATGCGTCGCGAGAGTACGTAGTCTGCACACGCCACCTACTCGCTCGGCAGCATCGCGGACGTGCTGTCCGCCGACTCGACACCGATCGCCTTGGCCAGCGCGCGGATCCGCCAAGGGGTGCGCAGCACGGCATCGACGTCGCGCGAGACCGCGTGATCGAGGGATTCGAGCTGCTCGCCGAACACGAGCACGTAGCGCAGCTCGGGCCGCTTCTCGCGCGCGGCGGCGAGCACGTCGCGCACGGCGTCGTTGCCGAGGGCGGCGGCGACGATCAGGGCGACCGCACGCTCGGGGAGCGCATCGGGCGCGTAGCGCTGCATCGCGTGCTCGAGCTTGGCGAGATCGCGCTCGAGTGTCGCGGCGGCATCGTCGGCGAGGCCGTGCACGAGCACGAGCGGCGGGCCGGCGGCGCGCACGCGCGCGATCACCGCGTCGATGCACTGCTCGATCCACGTGCGCGTCTGCTCGCCGAGGTTCTTGAAGACGACCGCCGCCTCGTTGCGCTGGCGATCGACGCGCACGACATCGGCATCGAGCTTCGCGGTGCCGCCTTCGAGCACGAGCTCGAGCTTGATCCGATGAGCCTCGACGAGCGGCACCTTGCCGACGAGGCGGGCGCCCGCCGTCGAGAGGTCCCGGATCGCAAGCTTGCCTTCATGACCGACGACGCGAGCGAGCCCGCTCGCAACAACTCGGATGCGTCCGCGGCGTTCCACCCACCTACTGTACGTGAGATGATCGGAGGACCGCATGCAGAACAAGTACACGGTGCTCGAGCGCCTCGGCGGCGGTGGGCAAGCCGAGGTGTTCCGCGGCATCTCGGAGTCGCTGCAGGGCTACAAGAAGGCCGTCGCGATCAAGCGCGTGCTGCCCCACCTGACGACGAACGAGCGGTTCGTGGCGATGTTCCTCGACGAGGCGCGCCTGTCGCTGTTCCTGCAGCACGCCAACGTCGTGCAGGTGTTCGCGGTGTCGCGTGCAGACGACGGCACGTACTTCCTCGTCATGGAGTTCGTCGACGGCTGCGACCTCAAGGAGCTCGTCGCCTACCACCGCGCGCACCGCGCGTCCGACATCGGCCTCGCGCTCTACATCATGGCGGAGGCCGCGCGCGGGCTCCACTACGCGCACACGCTCGACCATCCTTACACCGGCAAGCCGCTGAACATCGTGCACCGCGACGTGTCGCCGCCGAACATCATGCTGTCGAAGAACGGCGAGGTGAAGGTCGTCGACTTCGGGCTCGCGAAGGCGGTCAGCCAGCTCGAGAACACCGACGAGGGCGTCGTGAAGGGGAAGTTCTCGTACCTGTCGCCGGAGGCGGCCACGGGCGAGCAGGTCGACGCGCGCGCCGACGTGTTCGCACTCGGCATCATCACGTGGGAGCTGCTCGCGAACCGGCGGCTGTTCGTCGCCGATGACCCGTACGCCACCGTGCAACGCGTGCGCGAGGCGCGCATCCCGTCGCTGCCGGCGATCTCGCCGAACGTCGCTCCCGAGCTCGACGCGATCGTGCGCAAGGCGCTCGCGAAGAACCGCGACGAGCGCTTCGCGACGGCCGCCGAGTACGGCGAGGCGCTCGCCGACTACATGTTCGCGAACGAGCTCAAGGCGACCTCGCGCGATCTCGCGGCGGCGGTCCGCGAGGTCAAGATCGCGCGCGAACGCGCCGCGAATCCGAAAGAATCTCTGATTCACGCGCTAGTCATGGACGAGCGCGCGCGGATGATGTCGATCATCGAGGACGAGGTCGTCGCGAAGCCCGCCGAGCTGACGCCGGCCGAGGAGATCGTCGACACGACCGACTGGACGAAAAACCTGCTGGATGACTAGCCCTGCGGCAACGTGGCACACCCCGGGTGCGCGCCACGGTCGCATCGAAGCGTTATGAAGGGTTCCGTGCGGCGTGTTCTCAGAATCATTGGACTCTCGCTCGCGTGGCTCGTCGGCATCTTTGTCGTCCTGCAGATCATTCCGTACGGGCGGACCCACAGTAATCCGCCCGTGATCAAGGAGCCGGCGTGGGACACCCCGCGTACCCGCGAGCTCGCGAAGCGAGCGTGCTTCGACTGCCACAGCAACGAGACGAAGTGGCCGTGGTACGCGAACGTCGCGCCGTTCTCGTGGGTCGTGCAGCGCGACGTCGAGATGGCGCGCGATACGCTCAACTTCTCGGCGTGGCAGGTCGAGTTCGCGCTCGCGCCGTCGTCGGGGCTCTCGGTGCGCACCGGCAACATGCCGCCCGTGAAGTACCGCATGGCGCACAAGGAAGCGCAGCTCACCGCCGACGAGCTCAAGCAGCTCGCCGACGGTCTCGACGCGACGCTCAAGCCCCAGTAGCTGATAGCTTCCGCCTATCGGAGCTATCGCCCAGGCCGACTTTTCAATATCAGGTGCCGGGCGTACGGTGACTCCATCAAGGAGACACCGATGGCGGAAGCGAAATGTCCTTTCAAGCATCAGGCCGGCGCCGGCACGACGAACCGCGACTGGTGGCCGAATGCGCTGCGTCTCGAGACGCTGCACCAGCACTCGCCGGCGTCCAACCCGATGGGCGCGGAGTTCGACTACGCCGAGGAGTTCGAGAGCCTCGACTTCGCGGCGCTCAAGCGCGACCTCACCGCGCTGATGACCGACTCGCAGGAGTGGTGGCCGGCGGACTTCGGGCACTACGGCCCGCTGTTCATCCGCATGGCGTGGCACAGCGCCGGCACCTATCGCACGGGTGACGGCCGCGGTGGCGGCGGCAAGGGCAACCAGCGGTTCGCGCCGCTGAACGCGTGGCCGGATAACGTCAACCTCGACAAGGCGCGACGCCTCTTGTGGCCGATCAAGCAGAAGTACGGCCGCAAGATCTCGTGGGCGGACCTGTTCATCCTCGCCGGCAACGTCGCGCTCGAGTCGATGGGCTTCAAGACGTTCGGGTTCGGCGGCGGCCGCGAGGACATCTGGGAGCCCGAGACCGACGTCTACTGGGGCACCGAGAAGAAGTGGCTCGAGGACAAGCGCTACTCCGGCGATCGCGAGCTCGAGAAGCCGCTCGCCGCGGTGCAGATGGGCCTCATCTACGTCAACCCCGAGGGCCCGAACGGCAAGCCGGACCCGGTCGCCGCGGCGCGTGACATCCGCGAGACGTTCGCGCGCATGGCGATGAACGACGAGGAGACCGTCGCGCTGATCGCGGGCGGCCACACGTTCGGCAAGGCGCACGGCGCGGGCGATCCGAGCAAGCACGTCGGCTTCGACCCCGAGGCCGCCGATGTCGTCGCGCAGGGCTTTGGGTGGGCGAGCACCCACGGCAAGGGCCACAGCGGCGACGCGATCACGAGCGGCCTCGAGGTCACGTGGACCTCGCACCCGACGCACTGGTCGATGGACTTCCTCGAGAACCTGTTCAAGTACGAGTGGGAGCTGACGAAGAGCCCCGCCGGCGCGCACCAGTGGAAGCCGAAGGGCACCGCCGGCGCCGGCACGGTTCCCGACGCGCACGACGCGGCGAAGAAGCACCAGCCCGGCATGCTGACGACCGATCTCGCGCTGCGTTTCGATCCCGCGTACGAGAAGATCGCGCGGCGGTTCCTCGCGAACCCGCAGGAGTTCCACGACGCGTTCGCGCGCGCGTGGTTCAAGCTCACCCACCGCGACATGGGCCCGAAGGCGCGCTACCTCGGTCCCGAGGTCCCGTCCGAGGATCTGATCTGGCAGGACCCGATCCCGGCCGCCTCGACGTCGAAGATCGAGGACGGCGACGTCGCGGCACTGAAGAAGCAGATCGCGGCGAGCGGGCTGTCGATCGCGCAGCTCGTGTCGACGGCGTGGGCGTCGGCCTCGACGTTCCGCGGCTCCGACAAGCGCGGCGGCGCGAACGGCGCCCGCATTCGCCTCGCCCCACAGAAGGACTGGGAGGTCAACCAGCCGGCGCAGCTCGCGAAGGTGCTCGCCGTGCTCGAGAAGATCCAGGCCGACTTCAACCGCGCGGCGACCGGCGGCAAGCACGTCTCGCTCGCCGACGTGATCGTGCTCGCGGGCGGCGTCGGCATCGAGCAGGCGGCGAAGGCGGCCGGCCAGCCCGTCACCGTGCCGTTCACACCCGGCCGCGGCGACGCGACCGCCGAGCAGACCGATGCCGAGTCGTTCTCCGTGCTCGAGCCGATCGTCGACGGCTTCCGCAACTACCAGAAGGATCGCTACTCGGTCTCGGCCGAGGAGCTGCTCGTCGATCGCGCGCAGCTGCTCACGCTGAGCGCGCCCGAGATGACGGTCCTGATCGGCGGCCTGCGCGTGCTCGGCGTCAACGCGAACGACAGCAAGCACGGCGTCTTCACGACGCGTCCCGGCGCGCTGACGAATGACTTCTTCGTCAACCTGCTCGACATGCGCACGTCGTGGAAGCCGGTCACCGAGGGCGCCGACGTCTTCGAGGGCCGCGACCGCAAGACCGGCGAGCTGAAGTGGACCGGCACGCGCGTCGACCTCGTGTTCGGCTCGAGCTCGGTGCTGCGCAGCCTCGCCGAGGTCTACGCGAGCTCCGATGCGCAGGCGAAGTTCGTCTGCGACTTCGTCAGCGCGTGGACGAAGGTCATGAACGCCGACCGCTTCGACGTCTGAAATGCCCCGTTGTACGAAGGTTGCACAGCGCGCGCTGTGCGGATCACCGCATCTGCCATCGCGCGCAAGCATCTTCCCTTCGGCGATTTCCGCGCGCGTGATACGTAGGCACTCATGCGCAGTCTCGTCGTGGCTCTCTCGTTTCTCATCGCGTGTGGCGGCTCGACCGGCGGTAGCGGCTCCCCCGATGCCAGCACCGACGGGAACGGCAACGGCAGCGGATCCGGCAGCGGAAGCGGAAGCGGAAGCGGCTCCGGCAGTGGCGGCCTGACCTGCAAGAACAAGCAGATTCCCCCGGGCTCGGGTCACCACAACCCGGGTCAGGACTGCATGAACTCGTGCCACTTCCACGGCTTCTCGCTCGCGGGCACGCTGTACTCGTCCGCGAGCGGTGGAACCGCCGTCGCCGGCGCGACGATCACGGTGAAGGACGCGGCCGGCCACACGTTCGACATGGTGTCGATGACGAATGGCAACTTCTACACGTCGACGCCGGTGCAGTTCCCGGTGACGGTCGTCGCGAGCGAGTGCGAGCTCTCGCCGACGCCGCAGAAGATGACGGCGGCGCTCCAGACGGCCGATGCCGGCTGCAACAAGGGCGGCTGCCACACGAGCGGCGGCCAGGGCCACATCCACCTGCCGTAGGTTCGCGGGCCGCGGAACGCGCGGCCCGATGCTATCAGCACGCGCACGTGCCAACATGCGCGCATGAAGCTCGACCCGGGTTGGTCCGCGCGCGCCGTGTCGGCGACGGATGCCGTCGCGCACGTTCGCTCGGGCGACCGCGTGTTCGTGCACGGCGCCGCGATGACGCCGGCAGGCCTGCTCGATGCACTCGCCGCGCGGCGCGACCTCGAGTGCGTGCGCCTGTATCACCTGCACACCGAGGGCGCGACGCAGTTCGTCGCCCCCGAGGCGGCGGAGCGGATGCGCTCGGTGTCGTTCTTCGTCGGCGCGACGGCGCGGCCCGCCGTCGATGCGGGGCGCGCCGACTTCATGCCGGTGTTCCTGTCGGACATCCCGGAGCTGTTCGCGTCGCGCTCGATCCCGCTCGACGTCGCGTTCGTCCAGCTATCGCCTCCCGATCGCCACGGCATGTGCTCGCTCGGTACGTCGGTCGATACCGCGCGCGCGGCCGTCGACTCCGCGAAGCTCGTGATCGCCGAGATCAACGATCGCGTCCCGCGCACGCACGGCAACACCGGCGTGCCGCTCTCCCGCGTCCACGCGTTCGTGCGCACGAACCGACCGCTGCACGCGCCGGTGTGCCCGCCGCCCGGCGACGTCGAGAAGCGGATCGGCGAGATCGTCGCCGAGCTCGTCGAGGACGGCGCGACGTTGCAGGCCGGCATCGGCGCGATCCCCGACGCGGCGCTCGCGCGGCTCGGCAACCGCAACGACCTCGGCGTGCACACCGAGATGTTCTCCGACGGCATGCTCCCGCTGCTCGCGAGCGGCGTCATCACGAACCGCCGCAAGGCCGTCCACCCGGGCCGCACCGTGACGAGCTTCGTCAACGGCAGCCAGGAGCTCTACGACTTCGTCGACGACAACTCGCTGATCGAGTTTCACGGCTGCGACCGCACGAACGATCCGAGCCTGATCAAGCAGAACCCGCGCGTCACCGCGATCAACTCCGCGATCGAGATCGATCTCACCGGGCAGGTGTGCGCGGACTCGCTCGGGCACCGCATCTTCTCCGGCATCGGCGGCCAGATGGACTTCATGCGCGGCGCGGCGCTGTCGCACGGCGGCAAGCCGATCATCGCGCTGTCGTCGACGGCGGCGCACGGCACGGTGTCGCGCATCACCGCCGAGCTCAAACCGGGAGCGGGAGTCGTGACGACGCGTGGCCACGTGCACTGGGTCGTCACGGAGTATGGTGCGTGTAACCTGCACGGGCTGACGCTGCGCGAGCGCGCGGCGGCGCTGATCTCGATCGCCCATCCCGACGTTCGCGGCGAGCTGCAGCGAACGGTGCAAGCAGTCCGACACTTCACCTAGAAAGCGACCATGATCTACGAAGACATCACCCAGACCATCGGACGGACGCCGGTCGTACGCATCAATCGTCTCGCGCCGAAGCACGTCACGATGTACGTGAAGCTCGAGGCCGCGAACCCGGGCGGCTCGGTCAAGGATCGCCTCGCCCTCGGCATCATCGAGGACGCCGAGCGCACGGGCCAGCTCCAACCGGGCGCGACGGTCGTCGAGGCGACCTCCGGCAACACAGGCATCGCGCTCGCGATGGTCTGCGCCGCGCGTGGCTACACGTTCGTCTCCGTGCTGCCGGAGTCGTTCTCCGTCGAGCGCCGCCAGATCATGCGCGCGTACGGCGCGAAGGTGATCCTGACGCCCGCCGCCGACCGCGCCTCCGGGGCCGTGCGGCTCGCCGAGAAGCTGTCCAAGGAGCGCGGCTGGTTCCTCGCGCGCCAGTTCGACAACCCGGCAAACCCGGCGTTTCACCGCCAGACGACCGGCCCCGAGATCCTCTCGGACTTCGCGGATCGCCGCCTCGACTACTGGGTGACCGGCTACGGCACCGGCGGCACGCTCACCGGCGCCGGGCAGATGATCAAGCGCGCGCGGCCGACGACGAAGATCATCGCGTGCGAGCCCGCGACCGCCGCGCTCCTCGACGGCAAGGAGTGGAAGCCGCACAAGATCCAGGGCTGGACGCCCGACTTCATCCCGAGCGTCCTGGACCGCGAGGTCGTCGACGAGGTCCTCACCGTCACCGACGAGCAGGCGATCGCCACCGCGCGCGACCTCGCCCACAAGGAGGGCATCTTCTGCGGCATCTCCGCCGGCGGCACGTTCGCCGGCGCGCTCGCGATCGCCGCGAAGGCGCCCGCGGATTCCGTGCTCCTCGCGATGCTCCCCGACACCGGCGAGCGCTACCTGTCGACCGTCCTGTTCGAGGGCGTGCCGACCGGGAGCGACAGCGTCTAGCCGCCGCGCGCGACCGAATGCGACGGCGGGTCGGATCCATGAAGAGAACATGAAGACCCGCCGCGAACGCAACCCCGCGGAAAAACGTGCACGTGCGGAGGTCGCCAGGTGCGTGATACTGGGGACGGTGCGTGTGAACCGGGACCGGTATCAGAGGATCGTCGAGGCGGCCGGCGTCGGGCTGGCCGAGGTCGACGGAGACGGCGTCATCGTGTTCGCAAATGCGCGGCTGGTCGCGCTGGCGGGACTCGCGGACGAGCCGCTGATCGGCACGCCGCTTCGCGCCCTGATCCACGAGGCGGATCGCGCCGCGTTCGATGCCGCGACCACGAGCGTCGACGTGCGGATCGGCCGGGACGAGCACTGGGTCGCCCTCGAGCGAACCGGCGAGGTCGTCGCGTTCACGGACATCGCGGAACGCAAGCGCGCGGAGCGCTCCGCCCGCGACGTCGCCGATCTGTTCGAAGCGTTCATGGACACGAGTCCCGTCATCGCGTGGATGAAGGATGCCTCGGGCGCGTATGCGTGGGTGAACCACGGGCTGGCCGCCACGTACGGCCGCCGCCGCGACGAGGTCATCGGCAAGACGGTGCCGGAGCTGGTCGGCAGCCGCAACGTCGGCAGCACCGACGAAGCCGACGCACGCGTGCTCGAATCGGGTGTCCCCGATGTCCAGATCGTCGAGACCGGCAAGGGGTACACGCCGCGCCGAGTCTGGCAGATCGTGCGCTTCCTGTTCTGGGACGCGAACGGCGCGCGCAACATCGCCGGCATCGGCGTCGACATCACGGCGCAGCGCGACGCCGAGGCGGCGATCGCGAGCATCCAGGATCAGCTGCGCCAGGCACAGAAGATGGAAGCCGTCGGCCGGCTCGCCGGAGGCATCGCGCACGACTTCAACAACATCCTGACCGTGATCCTGTCCTACGCGTCGGTGCTGGTCCGTAGCCACGGGCTCTCGCCGGGCGCGCGCGCCGACGTCGATCAGATCGTCGAGGCCGCCAAGCGAGCCGCGCAGCTGACGCGGCAGCTGCTGTCGTTCAGCCGCCATCAGGTGCTGCAGCCGCACGTCCTCGATCTCGACGCCGTGATCGCCGACATGCGCAAGCTGCTGGCGCGCCTGCTGGGAGAGGACGTCGAGCTTCGTTGCGAGCCCTCGCGCGCGACCGGCCGCATCTACGCCGACGCCGGCGGGATCGGCCAGGTGCTCATGAACCTCGCCGTCAACGCGCGGGACGCGATGCCGCACGGCGGCACGCTGACGATCGCGACCGACGACGTCGTGCTCGACGAGGCGAAGGCACGTCCGATCGGGATTGCCGCGGGCGCGTACGTGCGGCTCACCGTCCGCGACACCGGCATCGGCATGGACGCCGCCACGAAGGCACGCCTGTTCGAGCCGTTCTTCACGACGAAGGGGGTCGGGGTCGGCACCGGCCTCGGCCTCGCTACCGCGCTCAGCATCGTGCAGCAGAGCGGCGGCGCGATCACCGTCGACAGCGAGCCAGGCGCAGGCGCCACGTTCGCGATCTACCTGCCGCGCACGGATCGCACGGCGGCCGAGCGCGTGACGCAACGCCCGCCGCGGGCGACGCGCGGCACGGAGACGGTGCTGCTCGTCGAGGATGACGCCTCCGTCCGCGAGCTCGCGACGAGAGTCCTCGCGAGCGATGGCTACCGCGTGCTCGAGGCGGCCTCGGCGGACGAAGCGCTCGCGATCGCCCACGAGACCAAGGCCGACGCGATCGATCTCGTCCTCTCCGATGTCGTGATGCCGGGGATGAGCGGGATCGAGATGTGGCAGCGGCTGCGCGAGCTCCGCCGCGACATGCGGGTGCTCTGGATCAGCGGCTATACCGACGACAACGTCGAGCGGCGTGGCCTGGACAGCTCGGGGCCCGGGTTCCTTCGCAAGCCGTTCACGCCGGAGATGCTCGCGGCGCGCGTTCGCGACGCACTGGATGCCTGATGCCGTCCGTTCCCGTCCTCGCCCATCTCCGGGAGCCACACGCCCTGGGTGCGCGCGTGCGCGAGACGCGCGAGGCGACGCGCGACATCTTCGGCGACCGTGCGGTGCTCGACGTGCTCTCGCGCCTCGATCCCGAGCGTCGCGCGCTGTTCACCGACGAGCCGCCACCCGCATGGGTGCGCGAGGCCGACTACATCGAGTACATGACCCGGCTGTGGGAGGGCCCGTGCAACCACGACGCCGCCGCGTTCGCGCGCTGGGTCGACCGGCTGACGGATCGCGGGTTCGGCACGGCACAGCGCCTGCTCATGTCGCTGGCGAGCCCGTGGCTGATCGTGCGGCGCGCAGGCGCGCTGTGGCGCACGGAGCACTCGCACGGCGACCTGATCGTCACGCCGCTCGGCACGAGTGGCGGCCGCTTCGAGCTGCGCGATCATCCGTTCGTCAACACGGCGCTGGCGGCCAGCGCCATCGCCGAAGCGTTCCGCCACATCGTGTTCCGCTGTCGCGTGCGGTGGGCCACCGAGCGTCACGCGCTCTCGCCCGATGGTGCGCTGTTCGTCGAGATTCACTGGGGGTGAAGCCCCGGGTGCGGGCGCGCGCCTGCGACCGGATGCCACAGCGGCACGGGCGATGCACACCCGGGCATCGAATGCGAGGGTGCCATGAACGAGCAAGACCTCATCGACTCGACCATCCATACATCGCGCGTGTGGTTCCGAGACCTCATGCAAAGCCTCGAGTTGCCAGCCGACGAGGCCGGCCGTGGGTTTCACGCCTTGCGCGCGGGCCTGCACGCGATTCGCGATCGGCTGCCGGCGACCGAGGCCGTGCACCTCGGCGCGCAGCTCCCGACGCTCGTTCGCGGCGTCTACTACGACGGCTTCCGGCTGACGAACGACGAATCGAAGATCCGGTCGCGCGCCGAGATGATCCAGCGCGTGCAGCGCGAGCTCGAGCCCGATCGGCGGCTGTCCGCGCTCGCCGTGCTGCAGGCCGTGATCGCCCTGCTCGAGCATCACGTCTCGGCCGGCGAGATCGACAAGGTCGTCCGCACGCTGCCCAAGGCGATCGCCGAGCTGTGGAGAGCGCCGAGCTGATCAGCCGAGCGGGACCGCGACTCCCTCGTCGGGCACGCAGACGTTCCAGCGGAAGCTCTCGTGCAGCCGGCGGCGCAGGGCGTCGGCCGCGCTCGGCTCGCCGTGCGTGACGAACACGCGCCGAGGCGCGAGGCGCGATGCGCGCAGCCAGTCGATCACCTCCGCGTAGTCGGCGTGAGCGGAGAGCGCGTCGAGCTGGGCGACCTGCGCGCGCACCGGAACGTACTGCCCGAGCAGCTTGAGCTCCTTCGCGCCGTCGATCAGCGTGCGGCCGCGCGTGCCCGCCGCCTGATAGCCGACGAACAGGATCGTCGCGCGTTCGTCGGGCAGGAAGCGCGCGAGGTGGTGCAGCACGCGGCCGCCGGTGGCCATACCGCTCGCCGAGATCACGACCATCGGACCCTGCCCGCGATCGATCGCCTTCGAGTCGTCGGCGGTGTGCGAGTAGCGCGCGAGCCGACCGAGCGCGGTGCACTCCGCGTCGCTGAGGCCGTGGTCCTCGCGATGCGCGAGGAAGATCGCGGTCGCGTCGATCGCCATCGGACTGTCGAGGAAGATCGGGCAGTCCGGGATCCGACGCGCGGCGCGCAGCCGCGCGAGGATGTGCAGCAGGTGCTGCGCCCGGCCGACCGCAAACGCCGGCACGACGACGACACCGCGCCGCTCGACCGCCTCTCCGACGATGCGCGCGAGCACGTCGTCGACGCGCGTGTCGGGATGCCGGCGATCGCCGTACGTCGACTCGACGACGAGATAGTCCGCGGCCGGCATCGGCTCGGGCGGCCTCATGATCGGATCGACCGGCCGCCCGATATCGCCGGAGAACGCGATCGACGTACCGCCCGCGTCGAGCGCGAGGCACGCCGCGCCGAGGATGTGGCCCGCGCGAGAGAAGCGCGCCGCGAACCCAGGCGCGGGCTCGAAGCGCTCCGCGAACGCGATCGGCACGAGCTGCGTGAGGCAGCGCTCGGCATCGTCGAACGTATAGAGCGGCAGCGCCGGATCGTGGTGCGCGTAGCCGCCGCGGTTCGCGTGCTCCGCCTCCTCTTCCTGCAGGTGGCCAGCGTCCGGGAGGAGCAGGCGCAGCAGGTCGCGCGTCGCGGGTGTGCAGTACACGGGGCCCGAGAACCCGTCCTTGCACAGGCGCGGCAAGTAGCCGCTGTGATCGATGTGCGCGTGGGTCAGCACGACGGCGTCGAGCGCGCGCGGATCGAACCGCGGCTCGCGCCAGTTCTTCTCGCGAAGCTTCTTCGGCCCCTGGAACAGCCCGCAGTCGACGAGCACGCGCCGCCCGCCTGTCTCGACGAGGTACTTCGAGCCCGTCACCGTGTCGATCGCGCCGAGAAAATCGATCGTCGTCACACCCGATCATCTTGCACCTGTCGTTCCACGCGTGCGCGCGCAGCGTTCGCCCGCGGCGCTGGCGTGCACGCAATGGCTGCGTGGTTTCGCGTGCTCCGTGCAGCGCCCGCGCGGCATACCTGCTGCACCACCACACCGCGTGAACAAGCCCGAAACGACCGACGCGATGCTGATCGACGTCCAGCACGTGACGAAGGTCTACACGATGGGCGAGGTCGAGGTCATCGCGCTCGACGACGTCTCGCTCGAGATCCCGCGCGGACAGTTCGTCTCGATCATGGGCGCCTCCGGGTCCGGCAAGTCGACGCTGATGAACATCATCGGCTGCCTCGATCGCCCGACGAGCGGTCGCTACTTCCTCGACGGCCACGACGTCGCCGCGCTCCCGCGCAGCCAGCTCGCGCGGATCCGCAACGTGACGATCGGCTTCGTGTTCCAGCACTTCAACCTGCTCCCGCGCACGAGCGCACGCGAGAACGTCGAGGTCCCGCTGATCTACGCGAACGTCTCGGCGGGCGAGCGGCACGAACGCGCGATGAAGGCGCTCGCGCGCGTCGGGATGGCGGACCGCGCGAAGCACCAGCCGAACCAGCTCTCCGGCGGCCAGCAGCAGCGCGTCGCGATCGCGCGCGCTCTCGTCAACGATCCGAAGCTGATCCTCGCCGACGAGCCGACCGGCGCGCTCGATTCGCGCGCGTCGATCGAGCTGATGCAGCTGTTCCAGGAGCTGGGCGCGAGCGGCATCACGATCGTGCTCGTCACGCACGAGGCCGACATCGGCCGCTGCGCCGAGCGCACGCTGCTGATGCGTGACGGCAAGATCGTCCGCGACGCCATGCAGACGCCACTCGCCGCCGCCGCGATGCTGCCCGGCGAGGCGGCCTGAGACCGGATCGACGCCTCGATGCCGGTCAGTGCGCCGACAGCCCCGGGCGCGGCGGCGACGGCAGCAGCAAGCCGTGATCGACGAGCTGGTCGTGGATCTGCGGCGGCGTCAGCTTGACGTAGTCGCGGGCGAGCTCGTCGATGACGACGCCGTCGCTGCGCAGGTCCGTCGCGCGCAGCATGCCGAGCATCCGAGGGCTCGCGCACACGATCACGCGCCGCGCGCCGTTGTCGCGAACCGCCTTCGAGACCGAGGCCGCAATCGACGACGCGAAGTCCGCATCGAGCTTGTCGATGTGAGCATCGCGGTGGTCGTCGACGCCGAAGAACCGGCCGCCCATGCGGCTCGTGTTCGTGCGCGTGTCGGAGAACAGCTGGGCCGGCGTCTGCCTGCGCTGCAGGTTCACGAGATCGGTGAGCTCGGTGAACGCCTCGCGCGCGCGTCCGACGTCGTCGCTGCGGTCGAACAGGAATAGCCGGGCGCGCGTGGCATCGGCGACGGCAATGATGGTGCGTGGCATGGGATCCTCACGGGGCAAAGGGGTGCTCGAGCTCGAGCGCCGGGACGCCGCGGACAGCCAGCGGCGCGACAGCGTCGGTCTCGTCGAACCAGATGTACTCGTCGAACTGCGCGGGCAGCACGGCCTGGAAGTAGTGGCTCGCGAGCTCGGTCTCCGGGCGGTACACGACTCCGATCGCTCGCTCGAGCCGCGGCTCGGTCAGCTCGTCGCGCAGCTCGCCGCGCACGGGGTCGCGCAGGTGGAGCGAGAACGCCGGGATGCCGGTCTCGTGGCAGATGCGCTCGTAGCTGTCGGCGCGGGCCGGCCGCACGCGCATGCGCTGCATCGGCTCGTCCCAGTCGTTCGCGGCTGCGACGAGGCCGTGGTCCGTGCCGAACCCGACGATGTAAACATCCTCGCCGAGCGCCGTCCGGCAGAGCTGGCCGACGTTGTGCTCGCCGCGCGCGGCCATCTCCGTCGCCATCGCATCGCCGACGTGCGAGTTGTGCTCCCACACGACGAGCTTCGTCCCCTCGCGCTGCGAGAGCACGGCGCTGATCGTGTCGAACATGTGCGAGTCGCGTAGGTTCCACGAGTCGACGGCGCCGTAGTACATCGCACGGTAGTAGCGCTCGGCGCCCGTGACGACGCGCGCGTTCATCGCGGCATCGAAGAACGCGTCGCCATCCCGCGCGGAGTAGTCGAGCCGCCGCTCGAGCAGGTCGCGCAGCATCGCGACGACCTCGTCCTCGTATGGCTTGATGCGCCCGACGAGCGCGGCGTGGCCATACGCGGCCGGATCGGCCTGCCACGGCGTGAGCCGGCCGTAGCGCTCGCGCGCGACGCGCGCCGCATCGGGGTCGACGCGATCGAGGTAGCGCACGACCTCGTACGCGGACGTGTAGAGGCTGTAGAGGTCGAGGCCGGCAAAGCGAACGTGCTTGCGCGCATCGCCGTTGTACGCGCGCAGCCACTCGAGCAGTGCCTGGACCTCGCGATTGCGCCACATCCACGTCGGGAAGCGCGAGAACGGGATCCAGTGGCGCTCGCCCGCCGGCTTGCCGCGGACGTAGCGATCGACCGCCGCCGCATCGGGCCAGTCGCCCTCGATCGCGACGGCGGTGAAGCCGTGCCGCAGGATCAGCTGCTGCGTGATCCGCGTGCGCATCCGGTAGAACTCCGACGTGCCGTGCGTCGCCTCGCCGAGCAGCACGACGCGCGCGTCCCCGATGCGCTCGAGCAGCCGCTCGACCAGCGCGTCCTCGATGCGCTCGATCGGCTCGGCACACTCGCGCACGAGCTTCGCGACGAGCTCCGGCGACGAGAGCGGCGTCGGACCGCGCAGCGGCCCCGGGTTGCGCCCGGGCCACACGCCGCGCGACGCACGCGGATCGCCCTGCTCTGCCCAGCCGTGCTCACCGATCAGCGGCACGAACCTGACCGCGCCGAGATCCTCGCGATGGAAGTCGGCCTCGCCGACGCGCGTGACGCGCACGAGCTCCTGCTCCCGCGACGTGCCGACCGGCATCACGAGCCGGCCGCCGATCGCGAGCTGCTCGAGGAGCACGCGAGGAACGTCCGGGCCGCCGGCCGCGGCGATGATCGCGTCGAACGGCGCGTGCTCGGGCCAGCCCAGCGTGCCGTCGCCGCAGCGCACCTCGACGTTGTGGTAGCGCAGCTGCGCGAGGCGGTCGATCGCGACGTTCGCGAGCTCGGGTACGCGCTCGATCGTGTAGACCTGCTTCGCCACACCCGCGAGCACGGCGGCGGCGTATCCGGATCCGGTGCCGATCTCGAGGACCGTCTCGCCGCCCTTCAGCGCGAGCGCCTCGGTCATCACCGCCACGATGTACGGCTGGGAGATCGTCTGGCCAGCCGCGATCGGCAGCGGCGTGTCATCGTAGGCGTGCTCCGCGAGATCCGGCGGCAGGAACGCCTCGCGCGGAACGCTCGCCATCGCCGCGAGCACGCGCAGATCGCGCACGCCTCGTGCCCGGATCTGCCGCTCGACCATGCGAGCACGTGCGGTCTCCGATTGGCCCATGTGATCCGACAGAGCACGCGACGTGCCGACGCACGGAGGACGCCCACGACGCGGCGCGCGCAATCACAGCAGTGCTCGCAGAACCGACCTGCAGGGCGTGCGCGCTTGCGCTCCTGCCGAACGCGCCCAACATTGCGATGGTGACGAGCGCACGGGAGCTGATGGACCGATTCGCCGAGCGCACCGGCATCGTCGGCGCACGGCCGCAGCGACGCTACCTGTGGACCGACGCCTTCGCCGTCTGCAACTTCCTCGCGCTCGGGCAGCGCGAATGGGCGCTCGCGCTGGTCGACGCGGTCCACCGCGAGCTCGGGCATCATCGCGCAGACGACGAGAGGCGCGGCTGGATCAGCGGCCTCCCCGACGCGGACGGCGCCGCGCATCCCACGCTCGGAGGCCTGCGGATCGGCAAGCCGCTGCCCGAGCGCCGCGCCGGCGAGCGCTTCGACGAGGATCTCGAGTGGGAGCGCGACGGCCAGTACTTCCACTACCTGACGAAGTGGATGCACGCGCTCTCGCGGACGGGCATGACCGCGTGGGCGAGAGAGCTCGCCGAGGTCGCGCATCGCCGGTTCGTCTACGAGGCGCGCGGCACCAAGCGGATGTACTGGAAGATGAGCATCGATCTGATGCGGCCGCAGGTCGCCTCGATGGGCCACCACGATCCGCTCGACGGCTACGTCACGGCGCTGGAGCTCGCGAGGGGCACGGGCGAGCTCACCGGCGCGATCGCCGACTACCGCGCGATGATCGACCCGCACGGCCTCGCGACCGGCGATCCGCTCGGCCTCGGCGGCCTGCTCGTCGACGCGAACCGGCTCACCCAGCTCGGCCGCGACCTGCCGCTGCGCGATGCGATCCTCGAGGCGGCGCGGGTCGGGCTCGAGCACTACGCGCGGCAACCGGCGCTGCGCCTCTCGGCCGATCATCGCCTCGCGTTCCGCGAGCTCGGGCTCGCGATCGGGCTGGCCGCCGCCGATGCGATCGGCGCGCCGGGCTTCGAGCGCTTCGCGTCCATCCGCGACGCGATCACGCGCTTCTGGGCCGACGACGGTCACCGCAGCTCGCGCACGTACCTCGACCACGAGGACATCAACGACGTCATGCTCGCGACCAGCCTCCAGCCCGACGGCTTTCTCCGGCTCTGACCTCAGCGCCGCCGCACGAGCACGACGACGGACCGTCCTTCGACGAGGCACGACGGCCGCTCGAGCTCGCGCGGATGCTCGATCTCGATGTCCTCGGGCGCCGCGCGCGAGGTATCGATCGCGACGCGCCAGGCGTCGGCCGCATCCTGGATGACGAACGTCATCGGATCCGCGCCGCCGTTGATCATCACGTAGAGATCGTCGTCGCGCTGGGAAGCGCCGCGCAGCAGCATCGCGATCCGCGGCTCGCCGAAGTCGGGCACGCCGCGTGGCCCGAACCAGTGCACGTCGTCGCGCCAGAAGCGGCTGCGCGCGAGCGACGGGTGTGCCTTGCGGAATGCGCTCATGCGCTGGACGAAGCGCCAGAAGCCGGGGTGCTCGTCGCGGCGACGCCAGTCGAGCCAGCTCGTCTCGTTGTCCTGGTTCCACGGGTTGTTGTTGCCGTGCTGCGTCTGCAGGAACTCGTCGCCGGCGCGCAGCATCGGCGTGCCGTTCGAAAGCAGCAGCAGGGCGATCAGGTTCTTCGCCTGCCGCTCGCGCAGCGCGAGCACCTGCTCGGGCGCGCCGGCATCGCCTTCCCAGCCGCAGTTCCAGCTCCAGTTGTTGATCGGCCCGTCGACGCCGCCCTCGCCGTTCGCCTCGTTCCGCTTGTGCTCGTACGCGACGAGGTCGTACAGCGTGAAGCCGTCGTGCGACGTGACGTAGTTGACGCTCTGATACGCGTGATACGCGTCGATCACGTCGTCGGGGAACAGGTCGTCGCTGCCGTAGAGCCGCTGCATCAGCGCGGAGGTCGTGCCCGCGTCGCCTCGCACGAAGCGGCGGATGTCGTCGCGGAACCGGCCGTTCCACTGCAGCCACGCCGTTCCCGGGAACGCGCGACCGAGCGCGTAGGCGCCGGCGCTGTCCCACGGCTCCGCGATCATGCGCACGTGATCGAACGACGCGTGGCCCGTGATGTCGGCGAACACCGGCGGCTCGTCGACGTTGATCGTGCCGTCGGGATTGCGCGTGAACACCGACGCGAGGTCGAAGCGAAAGCCGTCGACGTGCATCTCGCGCACCCAGTAGGTCATGCTGTCGACGATCATCTTGCGCACGTAGCGGTTCATCGCATTGAGGCTGTTGCCGCAGCCCGAGTAGTCGACGTACTCGCCGTTGCGCATCAGGTAGTACGTGCTGTTGTCGAGACCCTTGAAGCTGTAGATCGGACCACCGTCGCCCGCCTCCGCCGTGTGGTTGTAGACGACGTCGAGCACCACCTCGATCCCGGCGTCGTGCAGCGCGGAGACCATCTCGCGGAACGAGTCGATCGCCGTCTCGTCAGACGGCGCGTACGCGCGATTCGCGGCGAAGAAGCTCAGCGGCATGTAGCCCCAGTAGTCGGCGGATTGCGGATCGTTCTGGTACACGGGCATCAGCTCGACGACGGTCACGCCGAGCTCGCGCAGGTACGGGATCTTCTCGATGACGCCCGCGAACGTGCCGCGCGCGCGCTCGGAGACGCCGGAGCTGGCGTCCTGCGTGAAGCCGCGAACATGAAGCTCGTAGATGATCGCGTCGGCCTCGTGCCGAGGGCGGGCGTCGTCGTGCCACACGAATGCGCGCTCGCCGGGCGCGATCATGCCGAGCGGCGCCTTCCCGAGGTTTTGCCCCGGGTCGATCGCGGCGCGACGATCGAAGCCAGGCGGACACACGACGCAGCGCGCGTATGGATCGAGCAGCAGCTTGTCGGGATGGAAGGCGTGCAGCTCGAACGGCCCCGCGGGGGCCGGTCCGTCGACGATGTAGCCGTAGTACGTCGCGCGCTCGACCTCGTCGGCGGAAACGCGCACGTGCCACACGCGGCCAGACTTGTTGACGAGCGGGTCGAGCGGGAGGTCGAGCATCGGCACCGCGAGCTCGTCGCCGCGAAACAGCAAGAGGCGCACGGTTGTCGCGTGCTTCGAGTACAGCGCGAAGTTGTAGGCGGGCTCGTCGGGGCACGCCGAGACTCCGAGCGGGAACGGCAGACCTTCGTGACTCGCCCAGCTCATCCCACGCTCAGGTACAAGAGCCGTTCCAGGCTCGCGAGTTGCACGACGCGCGATCATGAAGCGCACCTGCCTCGCCGCATTGCTCGCATTTGCTGCGTGCAGTCCCGAAACGACCTCGTTTCGCACGACGGACACCGCCGATCCTGCGCGGCCGGCGGCGGCGATGCAGCTCGTCGACCGCGACGTCCGGATCGACGTGTGGTCGAACGGCGGTTACATCGGGACGAGCGACGAACCGATGACGCACGTCGGCTTCGAGGTGCGCAATGCCAGCACGACGCCCGTGATGTTCGACAGCGACTCGCTGCAGCTCGCCGTCTTCGACAAGCATGGCGCCGTGCTGCCACCGACGAAGTTCGTCACGGTCACGCCGCTCGGCCCAGCGAAGATCACGGTGGCGCCCGGCGAGACGAAGGCGTTCGATTCGTACTTCACGATCGGCGTAAGCCCGCGCACGGTCCAGACGATGCGCGTGCGCTGGATGCTGAGGATCGGCGATCGCCGCGTCCCGCAGACCTCGAGCTTCGTGCGCGATGACGATTACCTCGCTTCCGAACCGCCCTCGTCGCCGACGACCTGATCGCCGGCCAGCGAGCGGCGCTCGTCGGGGTGTCCCTCCGCGATCGTCTCGTGGTGGCGCTCCTGGGTGGTGCCGGGCGAGCTCGACAGCTTCGTCCCACCGTGCGGGTTGCTCTCTCCGACGAAGCCCGCCTGACCCCGCGCGGGCGCCGCTTCGCTGACCGGGTGACGGCTGCCGGGGCGGCCAGACGCGAGCGTCGTGCCGTGGCGCGAATCGGCGGCGTGCTCCGCGAGCTCCCGGCTCGGCTCGGCGAGCAGCTCGACCAGATCGCGGGGCAGCGACCTGCGAAGCACGCGCATCGCGTCGTTCGACAGCTCCTCCCCGAGCACGTGGCACACGCTCGCGAGGAGCTCGCGCCCGTGGCTCCCCATCAGGCTCGGCTGGAGCGCGTGGCCCTGCGTCAGGCACGAGCCGAGGGCCTCGGGCAGCTCGGACGCGACGAGCTCGCGCTGCGGCCGCGTCAGGTAACCGGCGAGCCCCGAGAGCACCGACCGCGTCAGCTGCTCGGCGCGCTCGGGCGAGATTCCGGCGTGCCCCGCGACGTGAGACAGGAAGGTATCGGTCGTCATCACCGATCATGCGTGCATCCGCCGGGCCGGCGCAGTGGGTGCGCACTCGCCGCTGCCATCCGGGGCACGCGCGTTGCTCTGTGGCAGCGCATGGCACACAAGCAGCTCCTTTTTCGCAGCGAGGCGCGCGCGAAGATCCTGCGGGGCGCGACCGCGCTCGCCGACGCCGTCCGGATCACGCTCGGCCCGCGCTCGAAGTCCGTCCTGATCGGCAAGAAGTGGGGCCCGCCGCTCGTGTGCAACGACGGCGTGACGATCGCGAAGGAGCTCGAGCTGAAGGATCCCGAGGAGGATCTCGGCGTCCGCACGATCCGCCAGGCGGCGGAGCGCACCGGCGATGCGGTCGGCGACGGGACGAGCACCGCGACGCTGCTCGCGCACGCGATCTACGCGGACGGCGTGCGCAACGTCGAGGCGGGCGCGAGCGCGATCGAGCTCAAGCGAGGCCTCGAGCGCAGGCTGCGCGCGGCGGTGGCGGCGATCCAGCGCGTGTCGCGCCCGATCACGTCGCGCCGCGAGAAGGAGCAGATCGCGACGATCTCCGCGCACAACGACGCCGCGATGGGCAAGCTCGTCGCAGACGCCGTCGAGAAGGTTGGCGCGGAGGGTGTCGTGTCGCTCGAGGAGGCGAAGGCGACGGAGACGGCGCTCGAGGTCGTCGAAGGCATGTCGTTCGATCGCGGCTTCCTCTCGCCGTACTTCGTGACCGACGCCGCGCGGATGGACTGCGTCCTCGACAAGCCGCTGATCCTGATCCACGAGTCGAAGATCGTGTCGATGCAGGCGCTCGTGCCGGTGCTCGAGCACGTCGCGCAGGGCGGCCGCTCGCTGCTCGTGATCGCGGAGGACCTCGAGACGGAGGCGCTCGCGACCCTGATCGTCAACAAGGTACGCGGCACGCTGTCGTCGGCGGCGGTGAAGGCGCCGGGATTCGGCGACCGCCGCAAGGAGATCCTCGCCGACATCGCGGCGCTCACCGGCGGCCGCGTCGTGTCGCCGGAGCTCGGCGCGAAGCTCGAGAACGTCAAGGTGGAGGACCTCGGCTCGGCCTCGCGCGTGATCATCGAGAAGGACTCGACGGCGATCATCGGCGGCGGCGGCGACAAGCGCGCGATCGCCGACCGCGTCGAGAGGATCCGCCGCGAGATCCGCGAGAGCAAGAGCGACTACGACAAGGAGAAGCTGCAGGAGCGGCTCGCGAAGCTGACCGGCGGCGTCGCCGTGATCCGCGTCGGCGCGGCGACCGAGGCCGAGCTCAAGAGCCGCAAGGAGGCGTTCGAAGATGCGGTCAGCGCGACGAAGGCCGCGCTCGCCGAGGGCATCGTTCCCGGGTGCGGGCTCGCACTGCTCCGCGCGGTCGACGCGGTGAGGCTCGAGGAGAAGACGTGCGACGGCGACGAGCGCACCCGAAGCACACGGCCGCGTTCGAGCGCTACGCGGCCGCGATCGACACCCCCGACGAGCACGCCGCGCTCGCCGACGCGTATCACGCGATGCAGCCCGCGAACTTCAGCCGCGACGTGCTCGCGCACGCCGAGGACCTCGCCGTGGTGCCCGTCGCCGGCTCGGGCTGGAGCGACTGGGGCTCGCCCAAGCGCGTGTTCGTGAGCCTCGTGGGGACCGTCAATCACGACCGGCTCGTCGCGCGCATCCGCGGCGACCTGCCGCTCGCCCTCGCGGGGTGACACATGGCCAGGTCAGGCTACGTCTGGTGGTTCGACGAGATCGGGGTTGGCGACGTGGCGTTCGTCGGCGGCAAGAACGCGTCGCTCGGCGAGCTGTACCGCGAGCTCGCGCCGCACGGCATCCGCGTGCCGAACGGCTTCGCCGTCACGGCGGACGGCTATCGCCGGTTCCTCGCGGCCAACCAGCTCGACGACCAGATCCGCGAGGCGCTCTCGGGGCTCGACACGCGCGATCTCGAGAACCTGCGCGCGCGGGGCCAGCGCGTTCGCCAGCTGATCCTCGCCGCCGAGCTCCCGCGCGAGCTGCGCGACGCGATCGGCAGCGCCTATCGCAAGCTCGCGCACGTCGACGTCGCGGTGCGCAGCAGCGCCACCGCCGAGGACCTGCCCGACGCGAGCTTCGCCGGCCAGCAGGAGACGTACCTCAACGTGCAAGGCGAGGCGATGCTGCTCGATGCGGTGCGGCGGTGCTTCGCGTCGCTGTTCACCGACCGCGCGATCTCGTATCGCGCCGACAAGAAGTTCGACCAGACGCGGATCGCGCTGTCCGTCGGCGTGCAGGAGATGGTGCGCTCGGATCTCGCGAGCTCCGGCGTGATGTTCTCGCTCGATACCGAGACCGGCTTCCGCGACGTCGTGCTGATCAACGCGTCGTACGGGCTCGGCGAGAACGTCGTGCAGGGAGCCGTCAACCCCGACGAGCTCACGGTGCACAAGCCGACGCTGCTCGCCGGGTTTCGCCCGATCGTCCACAAGACGGTCGGCAACAAGGAATTCAAGCTCGTCTACGACGCGGGCGGCGGCAAGCAGGTGAAGAACGTGCCGGTCGCGCCCGAGGACCGCGCGCGCTTCGCGCTCTCCGACGACGACACCCTCGTGCTCGCGCGCTGGGCGTGTGCGATCGAACAGCACTACGGCCGCCCGATGGACATGGAGTGGGCGAAGGACGGGCGCACGGGCGAGCTGTTCATCGTGCAGGCGCGGCCCGAGACCGTGCAGTCCCGGAAGCAGCGCCAGCCCGACAAGCTGCGCGTCTACCGCCTGCGCGAGCGCGGGCGCGAGCTCGTGCGCGGCCACGCCGTCGGCGACAAGATCGCGAGCGGCCCCGCGCGCGTGATCAAGGACGTGCAGGAGCTCGGGCTGTTGCAGCCCGGCGAGGTGCTCGTCACCGACAAGACCGACCCCGACTGGGAGCCGGCGATGAAGCACGCGGCCGCGATCGTGACGAACCGCGGCGGCCGCACCGCCCATGCGGCGATCGTCAGCCGCGAGCTCGGCATCCCGGCCGTGGTTGGAACGATGACGGGCACGGACGTGCTGAAGACCGGCCAGGTCGTCACGAACAGCTGCGCGGAGGGAGATGTCGGCATCGCCTACGAAGGCGCGGTGCCGTTCGACGTGCAGGAGATCGACCTCGCGCTCGCGGCGCGCCCTCGCACGAAGGTGATGATGAACGTCGCCGATCCCGACGAGGTGCTCGCGCTCTCGTTCACGCCGAACGACGGCGTCGGGCTCGCGCGGATGGAGCTGATCATCAACAACTTCATTCGCATCCATCCGATGGCGCTCGTCGAGTACGGCAAGCAGCCCGCGGCGGTCGCCGCCGAGATCGACCGGCTCACGGCCGGCTACGCCGACAAGCCGGCGTACTTCGTCGACCGGCTCGCGCAGGGTGTCGCGATGATCGCGGCGGCGTTCTATCCGAAGGACGTCATCGTGCGGATGTCGGACTTCAAGACGAACGAGTACGCGAACCTCGTCGGCGGCGCCGCCTACGAGCCGAAGGAGGAGAACCCGATGCTCGGGTTCCGCGGGGCCTCGCGCTACTACGATCCGCGCTACCGCGACGGCTTCGCGCTCGAGTGCCGCGCGATGAAGAAGGTCCGCGACGAGATGGGCCTCGCGAACGTCAAGCTGATGATCCCGTTCTGCCGCACCGTCGACGAGGCCAGCAAGGTGCTCGCCGAGATGGCGAAGCACGGCCTCGTGCGCGGCGAGCGCGGGCTCGAGGTCTACGTGATGTGCGAGATCCCGAGCAACGTGATCCTCGCCGACGACTTCGCGCGGGTGTTCGATGGCTTCTCGATCGGCTCCAACGACCTGACGCAGCTCGTGCTCGGCGTCGATCGCGACTCCGAGATCGTCGCGCATGTCTTCGACGAGCGAAACGAGGCCGTGAAGCGGATGATCGCGAGCGTGATCCGCGCGGCGCACGAGCGCGGCCGCAAGATCGGGATCTGCGGGCAGGCGCCGAGCGACTACCCCGACTTCGCGCGGTTCCTCGTCGAGCAGGGCATCGACAGCATCTCGCTGAACCCGGACGCCGTCGCGAAGACCACGCTGACGATCCTCGACGCGGAGCGCTGACGCGCAGCCGCCGCGCCGCGGGTGCGCCCGGGTGCAGGTCGTGCGCGCTACACCGGCTCTGCCAGCGCCGACTCGAGGACCGCGAGCTCCTCGCGGACGCCATCGACGTGCTCGGTCACCGTCTCGCCGGCGAGCGCGAGCTGCTCGTCCTCGAGCGTCTGCTGCTTGACCACGGTCGCCGCGAAGCCACGCAGCGACGCGAGCACGAGCTCCAGCCGTGCCTGGATGCGGTCGCGCGTGCGCGTCAGCTCCTCGCACGAGGCGATCTGGCGCTCGTACGCGGCAGCTGCCTGCGCGAGCGTGCGTGCGGCCGTGGCGTCGGTGGTCGTCTGCGACTTCAAGCGGAGGTCGCTGGCCTGACGCGCGAGCATCCACAGCTCCTGCTGCGACAGGTACGCATGCAGCCGGTTCGCGACCGGCGCGATGCGCGCGCACAGCCGGACCGCCTCCTGGCAGCGCTGCTGCAGCGACACCGACGAGCTCGCATACGCCGGCGCATGAGCGATCGCGATCTCGAGCTCCTCGCGCGCGCCGAGGATCGCGCAGTACGTCTGCCGCAGCTGCAGGTCGGCGATGTCCTCGGGGTAGACGTCGGGATCGCGCCTCGGCCACGGCGCCGCCGCGAGCGCGGCGCACGTCGCGACGAAGCCGCTGACGTACAGCAGCGACGTGAACGGCACCATCGCGAGCATGACGGGCAGCGTCACGGCGAGCGCGATGCCGGCCCCGATCGCGGCGCGCTTGCCGCGGAGGAGGCTGTCATCCGACACGCGGGCAAGCTCGAGACCGGTGCGCATGCCTGGTGTCAGTGCACGGCGCGAGCCAGCAGATTCACGGGCGGGTCGCGCACGCCTTGCGCCGACTCTAGTGGACGCGCGCAGCAACGTACCCCGCGAGGTCATCGATCGAGCGCAGCGTCGGGACGTCCGTCTCGGCGATCGCGATGCGGTACTCCGTCGCGATCGCGGCGAGCAGGCTCTGATAATCCATCGAGTCGAGATCGAGCTGATCGGGCAGCGGCCGCGCTCGATCGACCGCCGCCGGATCGACGTCGGGCGCGATCGCGTGGAGCATGGCGAGGATGCGGTCGGGAATCGCGGTCATAGCTTCTCCGGCTCCTGCAGCAGGTGATCGACGGCGGCGAGGAACAGCCCGCCGCGGTGGCCATCCGAGACGCGGTGGTCCGCCGCGAGCGTCGCCATCACCGTCGGATGCGCGGCGACGACTCCCGCCTCGACCCACGGCCGCTCCGCGATCGTGCCGAACCCGACGATCGCGACCTGCGGCGGATTGATCACCGGCCACACGGCCTCGCAGCCACGGTCGCCGAGGCTGGTCACCGTGATCGTCGCCGAGGTCAGCTCCGACGAGCGCAGCCGGCCGGCACGCGCGCGCAGCACGAGGTCCGCGAGCTCGCGCATCAGCTCGTCGAGCGGCTTGTCATCGGCGTCGAGGATCGCCGGCGCGAGCAGACCGCCCGTGCGCAGCGCGATCGCCGTGCCCAGGTGCACTTCCTCGGACGGCGTGAACGCGCCGTCGACGTAGAACCCGTTGAGCTCCGGGACCTCCCACAGCGCGAGGCTCACCGCGCGCAACAGCAGCGCCCCGGGCAGCACGCGCTCCTGGATCGGCCGGTGCGCGTCGTGGTCCGCGAGCCAGCCGAGCGCGCGCTTCATGCTGATCGTGTGGGCGAGGTAGTAGTGCGGGATCTCGCGCTTCGACCGCGACATCGCGGCGCCGATCGCGTCGCGCATGGGACTCGCGCTCGTGCGGCCCGCCGCGGCCCGGGGCACTGCCTGGGCGCGTGGCGGCGCGGGCGCTGGCGCTGGCGGTGCGGGCGGCGGCGGTGCGGTCGTTGGCGCCGCGGGCGGCGGCGCGGTCGTTGGCGCCGCGGGCGGCGGCGCGACGCGAGCGGCCACGACGTCGCGCAGGACGATCGCGCCATGCGGTCCCGAGCCGTGCAGCTGCTGGAGATCGAGGCCGAGCTCGCGCGCGCGCTTGCGGGCCGCCGGCGAGCTGCGGATGCGCTCGGCCGTGACGGGCGCGGACACGACGGGCGCGGAGACCCCGGGCGCGGAGACCACGGGCGCGGAGACCCCGGGCGCGGAGACCACGGGCGCGGTCCCGGCAGGCGCCCCGACCTGCTCGCCCGCCGACCGCAGCCGCGCGAGCACCGCTCCGACCGGCACCTTCGTGCCGGGCTCGACGACCAGCGCCTCGACGATGCCGTCGACGAAGCTCTCGATCTCCATCGTGGCCTTCTGCGTCTCGACGAGCCCGACGACCGCGCCCTTCACGATGCGATCGCCGACGGCGACCTTCCACTCGAGCAGCGTGCCGCTATCCATGTCCGCGCCGAGCGAAGGCATCCGGATCTCGTTCATGCGCACACCGCCTTCACCGCGGCGACGATCGCGTCGACGCTCGGCAGCGCGGCGGTCTCGAGGTGCTTCGCGTACGGAATCGGGACCTCGGCGCTGCACACGCGGCCGATCGGCGCGTCGAGGTCCCAGAACGCGCGCTCGCCGAGCAGCGCGGCGACCTCGCCCGCGAGGCTTCCGGTGCGCCAGCCCTCGTCGACGATCACGGTGCGGTGCGTGCGGGCGACCGAGGCGACGAGCGCCGGCTCGTCGAGCGGACGCAGCGAGCGCAGGTCGATGACCTCCGCGTCGATGCCGGCCGTGGCGAGCGACTCCGCGGCGGCGAGCACGCGCGGCAACGAGCCGCCGTACGTGATGATCGTCGCGTCCCGGCCCGGGCGTCGGATGGCCGCGCGATCGAGATCGACCGCCGCGGGCTCGCCGAGCTCCTCCTCGGTGGCGTAGAGCTGCACGTGCTCGAAGATCACGACCGGGTCGCGCTCGCGCAGCGCCGTCGCGAGCATGCCGCGCGCATCGGCGACCGTCGCCGGCGCGACGACGCGCAGGCCAGGCACGTGCGCGTACCAGTTCTCGAGGCTGTGCGAGTGCTGCGCCGCGACCTGCCGGCCGGCGCCGGTCGCCATGCGGATCACGATCGGCACCTCGATCTGCCCGCCCGACATGTGGCGGAGCGTCGCGGCGCTGTTCACGATCTGGTCGAGCGCGAGCAGGCTGAAGTTCACGGTCATGATCTCGACGACCGGCCGCAGCCCCGCCATCGCCGCCCCGATGCCTGCGCCGACGAACGCCGACTCCGAGAGCGGAGCGTCGCGCACGCGCTCGGGCCCGAACTCGTCGAGCAGGCCCTTCGTCACGGCGTACGTGCCGCCGTACTTGCCGATGTCCTCGCCGATCAGGATGACGCGCGGGTCGGTTCGCAGCGCCTCGCGCATCGCCTCGCGCATCGCATCCCGGTAGGTCAGCTTCATGACGCCCTCACATCGAGCAGGAGATCCGCGACGGGCTCGAGCGGCGACTCCTCGGCGAACGCGCACGCGTGCGCGACCTCGGCGGCGGCCTCGGCCTCGATCGCCTCGAGATCCGCGGCGCTGACGAGCGTCTCGACGCGCGTGCGGAACGTCGCGATCGGATCCCGTTTCTTCCACGTCTCGACCTCGGCCTTCGCGCGGTACAGCTCGGGATCGAACATCGAGTGCGCGCGGAACCGGTACGTCTTGCACTCGAGGAACCACGGCGTGCCGAGCTCCCGGACGCGCTCGACCGCCTGCGCCGCCGCCTCGGCGACGGCGATGACATCCATGCCGTCGACGACCTCCGCTCCCACCCGGTGCGACGCCGCGAGCTTGTGCAGCTCGGGCTCCGCGTGCTCGCGATCGAGCGCCGTGCCCATCGCGTAGCGGTTGTTCTCGCACACGAACAGCACGGGCAGCTTCCACAGCGCGGCGAGGTTCAGCGACTCGTGGAACTCGCCCTCGGCGACCGCGCCGTCGCCGAAGAACACGCAGGTGATCGCGCGCGTCGCACGCAGCTTGTCGGCGAGCGCGATGCCGACCGCGACCGGCAGACCGCCGCCGACGATCGCGTGACCGCCGAAGAACCGGTGCTCGCGCGAGAACAGGTGCATCGAGCCGCCGCGGCCGCGCGAGCAGCCGCCGCTCTTGCCGTACATCTCGGCCATGATCGCGTCGGCGGAGACGCCCCGCAGCAGCGCGTGCCCGTGCTCGCGGTACGTGCCGATGATCGCATCGGTCGGCAGCAGCGCCGGGATCACGCCGGCCGCGACCGCCTCCTCGCCGATGTACAGGTGCAGGAAGCCGCGGATCTTGCCGGCGGCGTACTCCTCGGCGCAGCGCTCCTCGAGCCGGCGGATCCGGATCATCGCGCGCAGCAGCGCGAGTGCCTGGTCGCGCGTCGGGGTCACGTGGAGCTCTCCAGCGTCGAGAGATCGCCCTCGGGCAACCCGAGCTCGCGTGCGCGCAACAGCCGCCGCATGATCTTGCCCGAGCGCGTACGCGGCACGCTCTCGACGAACGCGAGCTCGCGCGGCGCGACAGCCGGCCCGAGCCGCTTGCGCGCGTGGGCGATCAGCTCGTCACGCAGCGCGTCGCTCGCCGTGAAGCCCAGCTTGAGCGCGACGAACGCCTTCACGATCTCGCCCGCGATCGGGTGCGGGATGCCGATCGCGGCCGCCTCGGCGACCGTGCGGTGCTCGAGGAGCGCGCTCTCGACCTCGAACGGGCCGATCAGGTGCCCGGCGGACTTGATGACGTCGTCACCGCGCCCGACGAACCAGTAGTAGCCGTCGGCATCGACGCGCGCGAGGTCGCCGGTCAGGTACCAGCCGCCGGCGAAGCACTTCGCGTAGCGCTCGGGGTCGTTCAGGTAGCCGCGAAACATCGACGGCCAGCCCGGCCGCAGCGCGAGCTGCCCGATCTCGCCGGGTCCGACGAGCTGCACGTTGCCGTGCACGTCGAGCTCGACGACGGCCGCCTCGACGCCGGGCAGCGGTTTTCCCATCGACCCGGGCCGCACGTCCATGCACGGCAGGTTCGCGATCATGATCCCGCCGGTCTCCGTCTGCCACCAGTTGTCGAGGAACGGTAGCCCGAGCACCTCGCTGCCCCACACGACGGCCTCCGGGTTGAGCGGCTCGCCGACCGACGCGGCGACGCGCAGGTGCGAGAGATCGTGCGCGTGCGCGAGATCGCCGCCCGCCTTCATCAGCATGCGGATCGCGGTCGGCGCCGTGTACCAGACGGTCACGCGCTCGCGCTCGAGCAGCTGGTACCAGTGCTCGGCGGCGAAGTCCGCCTCGTCGACCACGCTCGTGACGCCGGCGACGAGCGGCGCGATCACGCCGTACGACATCCCCGTGACCCACCCGGGATCCGCGGTGCACCAGAACACGTCGTCGGGATGGAGGTCGAGTGCCATCCGCGCGGTCGCGAGATGCTCGATGACGGCGCGGTGCGCGTGCATCGCGCCCTTCGGCTTGCCGGTCGTGCCGCTCGTGAAGTGGAGCAGCGCGAGCGTATCGGGAGGCGTGGCGGGGATCTCGAGCGCCGCGGGCTCGCCGAACACGACATCGCCCCAGGCGAGCACGCCGGCGGGGAGTGGCTGGCCGTCGTCGATCGCGATCACGTAGCGGACGTCGTGAAGCAGGTCGCGGATCGGCGCGATCTTGCGCGCGTACAGCGACGTCGTCGTCACGATGACCTTGCCCTTCGCGGCCTGGACGCGCGTGACGATCGGGTCCGGTCCGAACGCGGCGAACAGCGGCGAGAACACGGCGCGGATCGCCAGCGTGCCGAGCGCGGCGATGTAGAGCTCCGGGACGCGCGGCAGCAGCGCGAGCACCACGTCGCCGTCGCCGATCCCGAGCCGGCGCAGCGCGTTGCCGAACCGAGACGTCTCGGCCGCGAGCGCGGCGTAGGTGAAGTCCCGCGCTTCGCCGCGCTTGCCGCGCCACCGCAGCGCGACCTTGTCAGCGAACGCGCCGCGTGCGTGGCGGAACACGGCCACGTCGGCGATGTTGAGGCCGCGCGGGCCGACGAGCGCCGACTCGACGTCGGTCCATCGGAACGTGCGACGAGCCTCGTCGTAGTCGCGCAAGTTCGACGTCACGTCACCACGCGCGTGAGGATGGATGACCGCGGTCTGCATCACCGTCACTCGCTGCAAGCGATGCACCACCCGCAACCACACCCGGCACGCGGCGAGTCCGCAATCCTTGCCGCGGATCGCCTCCCTCGCGCAGTGCGTGCCGCGCTCCCGGCGGCGCGAGCGATGCACCACGGGCGTCCATGAAGAACCGGATCATCGTGATCGGAGCGTCGTTGAACGGCATCACGGCGCTGAGCCAGCTCGCTCGCGCGCTGCCGAAGGACTTCCCGGCGCCGATCCTCGTCACGCAGCACGTCGCCGCGCACTCGCCCGGTGCCCTGCCCCACATCCTCAGCACCGCCGGTTCACTCTCTGCCAGCCACCCGAAGGATCGCGAGCCGCTCGTGCCGGGACACATCTACGTCGCTCCGCCCGATCGTCACATGCTCGTCGTCGGAGACGTCATCCGGCTGTCGCACGGTCCGAAGGAGAACCTGACCCGGCCAGCGATCGATCCGCTGTTTCGCAGCGCGGCACTTTCCTATGGCCCGGCCGTCGTCGGCGTCGTGCTGACCGGGCAGCTCGACGATGGCACCGCCGGCCTGCTCGCGATCAAGGATCGCAACGGCGTCGCCATCGTCCAGGAGCCGACCGAGGCGTCGGCGCCCTCGATGCCGCGCAGCGCGCTCCGTCACGTCGCGGTCGACCATCGCTGCAAGGTCTCCGACATGGCGCCGATCCTGACCGAGCTCGCACGGGATGCGCCCGGCAGCGAGCCCGAGCTGCCTGGTCTGCTCCTCGAGATCGAGCACCGGATCGCGCTCGGCATCTCGACCGTCGACGACTGGTGGGAGCTCGCCCGCTTGAGCACACCCTCCGGCCTCGCGTGTCCCGAATGCCATAGCTCGGTGTTCGAGATCGCGGACCGGCGGGTGCTGCGCTTTCGCTGCCGCTCGGGACACGGCTACTCGGCCGAGAGCCTGCTGAGCGGCCAGGAGGATGGGAGGGAGAACCTGCTCGCCGCGCTCTACGGCGCGCTGCTCGACGAGGCGACGCTCGCCTCTCGGCTCGTCGCGGCCGCCGACTCCGTGGATCCCAGCCGAAGCGCGTTTCTCTCCGAACGATCGGCCAGGCTGCAGAGCGAGCCGATCAGGTCGGGGCATGGATGCGTTCGATCACCGGGCTCGTCGCGTCGGATTCGTGACCGCCGTCCGCCGGCGATCCGCGGCGAACGGCGCGGGCAACAGGCGCAGCAGCGCGCGTGCGGATCGCACCTCGTTGCGTGCGACCTCGTCGGCGACGAGGCTCGGATCTTCGTCGGCGACGCGATCGATGACGGCGAACGTCACCGCCGCGAGCCGCAGCTCGGGCTCGACGAGTGGCTCGAGCTTGGCGCGCAGGGCCGGCGACGTGACCGAACGACGCGCGCGGATAACCATCGTCAGGTACGCCATGCCGACGTGATAGGCCGCGTGCAGCTGGACCGGCCCCGGCGCGTTCTCGAGCACGCCGACGTAGATCAGCATCGGGACGTAGAGCAACGCGTGGTAGCGGTCGACGATCAGCTCGACCTCGTCCTCGTCGGTGATCGGGATGATCGTGTTGTCCTGCAGGCAGCTCGCGAGCGACAGCAGCTGGTTCCAGCCGAACGTGTCGTCGCGCACGTCGGCGGGCGTCGCCGCGAAGGGCCGGCATTGCTCGGGCAGATCGTGGACGGCGAGCGGCGCACCGGCGCCGGAGCCGAACAGCGCGTGCAGCGCCAGCGTGATGATGCGAAGCGTCAGCATGCCGCTCATTCCTTCCAGCTGAGGATCGTCGGCGCGCGCCGCGGGCTCGGTGCCGGCCGAGCCGCCGAATAGCCGACGACGATCGGCGCGATCGGGGTGATCTCGGCGGGGATGCCGAGCTCGGGATCGAGCAGCGCCGGCACCGCGAACCCGATCGGACACGTCACGAGCCCGAGCGCGGTCGCCGCGAGCATCAGGTTCTCCGCGGCGAGCCAGCAGTCCGCCGTCACGAACGGTCCCATCGGCTTGCCGCAGACGACGATCAGCGTTCCCGCGTTGTAGAAGATGTGGAAGGCGGGATCCGCGAGCAGGCGATGCTCGGCGCCGCGCGGCGTTTGCGCGACTGCCTTCGCGCGCTCGCAGATCCGTTCGAGCAGCGCCGGGTTCTGGACGACGACGAACGCCCATGGCTCGAGGTGCATCGCCGTCGGCCCATGGACCGCCGCATCGATGAGCTGCACGATCAGCTCCTTGGACACGCGTTCCTTCGTGTACGCGCGAGTTGCGCGCCGCTGATAGATCGCGTCGAGCGCAGACATCAGGTCGTCGGTCGCCATGCACGTCAGGCGTGCATCACGCGTACCGACGCCTGGTGCCCCTCGCGCAGCTCGCGGATCACGAGGATCGCCGCGATGATCATCACCGTCGTGCTCTCGACGGCAGCGAGCACGCCGCGCGCTCCGAGCGTGCCGCTGAACAGATTGAACGCGCCGTGAAACACGGCGACGAGCAGCACGCTGTGGTTGCCGCGGTTGTAGAGCCACGCGAGGAAGATCGAGCCCGCGACGAGGCCGACGAGCCACACCGGGATCATCGCGACCGGCATCGTGCGGAACGTATCGGCGATGAAGAACGCGGGCAGATGCCACGGCGCCCAGCACGCCGCGACGAGCAGGCTCGCGACGAGCGGCGAGTGCTTGCGCTGGAGCGCCGGCAGCAGCACGCCGCGCCATCCGGTCTCCTCGCCGAACCCGCCGACGGCGACGAGCATCACGAACAGCACGGCCGCGTTCGTCGCGGGGAAGCCGTCGAGCTGACCGAGCGTGGCGCGCGTCGGCAGCGCGACCGGCGCGAGCAGGAACATCGAGTACGCGACGAGCACGACATACGTCACCGCGTAGGCCGCCACCGGCACGCCGAGCGCGACGCCCCACCACCGCCAGCGCACGTGCACGCGCGTCATGCGCGAGACGAGGTCGCGTGCGCCTTCGTACGTGATCGCCTCGGTCACCAGTGCGCCGACGAGCGGCCCGAGCAAACCGAGCAGATACAGCGGCTCGAACCCGAACCCGACGCGATGCCCGGCGAGGGCGAGCGGAATCCACGCCCCCCACGTGACGGCATACGTCACGACGAGAAACACCGCGATCCGATGCCTGCGAAGTGCCGCCACGCGCATGCGCGCTGGCGATGCATTGCGCGCGCCACCGGCCGAACGCGCAGCCTATTCGCGCTCAGATCATGCCGAGCTCGTGCGCGAGCAGCGCGACCGTCCCCGCGAGCAGCAGCAGCGCGAACCACAGCCAGCGGCTGGCCGACCTTCGCTGTAGCATCGCGGCTCCGAGCGGCGGCATCGACGCGATGCTCTCGCGCCGGCGCACCATCATCGCCTCGGAGATCGCCGGCAGCTCGCCGATGACCTGCACTTCCTTGCTCTGGATGATCTCGTGCAGCGCGGAGACGCCGCTATCCTCGCGGCGCAGCGGCTGCTTCTGCGTGAACGCCCACTCGACCCACGATACGAACTGCTTCTGCGTCAGCCGCCCGGCCGCGGCCTGGCCGATCGCGTCGCGCATGTCGCTGGCGCGCTGCCACCGCTTCTCCGGATCGCGCGTCAGCGCGGTCAGCACGATGCGATCGACCGACGCCGGCACCTCGGGATTCGACTGCGACGGCGGCGGGATCGGCAGCGAACGCACGCGATCGAGGATCTCGCCCTGCTCCGGCGCGTCGAACAGGCGCTTGCCGGTCAGCAGCTCCCACATCACGACGCCGAGCGCCCACAGGTCGCAGCGCGCATCCAGCTTGCCGGCGAGGTACTCCGGCGCGACGTAGCTGAGCTTGCCCTTGATCACGCCGGCCTGGCTGTGCACGGTCTGCTGCTTCGTCTTCGCGAGCCCGAAGTCGATCAGCTTCACCTGCCCGGTGTTCGACAGGATCACGTTCGCCGGCGAGATGTCGCGATGCACGATCCCGAGCGGCAGCCCGAGCTCGTTGCGGCAGTTGTGCGCGTGGTCGAGCGCGTCGCAGAGCTGATACGCGATCTCGAGCACGACCATCGTCGGGATCGGACCGACGTACTCGCGGCAGTGCTCGGCGAGCTGCAGCAGCGTGGGGCCGGGCACGAACTCGAACGCGATGAAGTAGATGCCGCGCAGCTTGCCGAACTCGTAGACGCGCGCGATGCCGGGATGCCGCAGGTGCTTGGCGAGGCGCGCCTCGTCGATGAACGCCCCGACGAGCTCGCGGACGTTCGCGATGTGCGGGAACAGCCGCTTCAGCGCGACGGGGTTCGAGATCGCGCGCGACTTCGCCAGGTGGACCGCGGCGAGGCCGCCCGAGCCGAGCTTCTCGTAGATCTCGTACGACCCGAAACGCTCGCGCACTCGCCTCACGACACCAGCATCACGGCCCCGTGTCAACGAACCCCGCATCACAACCCGCGCCACGGGGTGCCCGGATCCGAACACGCCGGAGAAGGGCGTGACTCCGGTGGCGGCTTGCTGGCAAGCTTGCGCGGACGGCCCCCGCGCGAGACCCGGCCGAGCGGCTCTCCGAGCGCGCGAAACGAGGTCCGTCCCAGGTATGGCTCGGTTCGCGCCCCGAGCGATCGCTAGTGCGGGCTCGGAGCAGCGCCTGGCTTCATGGCCGGCGCCGCCATCCCCGCGAACGGCGCGACACCGATGTTCGCGAGCAGCGTCACCATGTCGAAGTAGTGATGCATCTCGATGACCTTGTCGTTCTTCAGCGTGATGTACAGCGCCGCCTTCAGGATCCCGCGCTTGTTGCTCGCTGCGATCGGGCCGAACGGGGTCTCGAGCGGGCCGGTCTGCGTGCCCTCCCACTCGATCTCGGCAAAGATCCGATCGCCGGAGGTGAAGCGGTTGAGCACCGTCGCGTGGAGATCGGGGAACGCGCGTTTCCAGCGCTCCACCGCCTTGAGGTACTCGTCGGCGCCCTTCACGCGCGTGTGGATCGGGATCTCTTCGTAGATGACGTCCTTCGCGTTGCTCTCCTTCCATTCATTCCACTTCGCCGCCGCAAACAATCCCAGATGTTTCTCGAGGTCGTACATGATCTTCCTCCTGTTCACGTTCCTTCCGTCGCGCCGGGGACGCGAGCATCACGCGTGCCACGCGCCGGCTGTCCGGAGGCCGCTTGTCGCGACCTCGTTGCGCGAAGCGTCGATCCGCACGAACCCGTCGCGCGATCCGCTAGTCCGCAACCGCTGCAGGCGGCGTTGCGTGATCTGCAGCCGCTGCGCCGGCGCGCGCCGTATCGCGAGCGACGTCGAGGCACGGCGCTTGCTGCTCCTCGTCGCGGAAAGCGAGCCGACGACCCATGCACCCGCTCCGAGGCCTCGTGCGAGGTTTGCACCCGACCAGCCCGTTCGGGGCGCTCGGTCGCTCGGTGCTCGACGGCATCGGTGGGCTCGGCCGCTTCATCGTGTTCTCGGCGCGCGCGGTCGTCGCGATCGGGCGGCGGCCATTTCGCGGGCACCTGATCGTCGAGCAGCTGCACTTCTTCGGCAACCGCTCGATCTCGATCGCGGTGCTGACCGCGAGCTTCACGGGCATGGTGCTCGCGCTGCAAGGCCACAACACGCTGCAGCGCTTCGGCAGCGAGTCGCAGGTCGGTCCGCTCGTCGCGCTCAGCCTGCTGCGCGAGCTCGCTCCGGTGCTCGCGGCGATCGTGATCACGGCGCGCGCGGGCTCGGCCGCCGCCGCGGAGATCGGCAACATGCGCATGACCGAGCAGATCGACGCGCTCGAGGCCCTCGCCGTCGACTCGCGGCAGTTCCTCGTCAGCACGCGCCTCGTCGCGTCGGTGATCGCGACGCCGATCATCACCGCGCTATTCAGCCTCTCCGGCATCTTCGCCGGCTCGCTGCTCGCGACCCGCGCGCTCGGCCAGGAGCCCGGCGTGTTCTGGGGCGGCGTGCGGCGCTCCGTCGAGTGGAGCGACATCTCGCTCGGCCTCGAGAAGTCCCTCGTGTTCGCGGTGCTGATCGCCACGATCAGCTGCTACCGCGGCTACTACGCGCGAGGCGGTGCGACCGGCGTCGGCCGCGCGACCACGCGCGCCGTCGTCGAGACCACGGCCATGATCCTCGTCGTCGACTACATCCTCACAGCCCTCCTCATGTGACGTATGACAGCCAATCATTCACGCCTCGAGATAGCGGTCGGCGCGTTCGTCGCGGCGGGGTTCGCGATGCTCGCGTACCTCGCCATCTCGCTCGGCAACATCCACGTGTTCGCGCAGGATCGCACGACGTTCACCGCACGGTTCGCATCGATCGGCGATCTCCGCGAGTCGGCGCCCGTGCGCATCGCCGGCGTCAACGTCGGTCAGGTCGGCAAGATCGAGCTCGTCGGCTACGTCGCGCGGATCGAGCTGCTGATCGATGCCGGTGTCGCCGTGCCGGCCGACACGATCGCGTCGATCCGCACGAGCGGCCTGCTCGGCGAGTCGTTCGTGTCGCTGTCGCCCGGCGCGAGCGATCGCATGCTGCGCGCGGGAGACGCGATCACGCAGACGGAGCCGGCGATCGACATCATCCAGCTGCTCCAGAAGTATGCGTTCGGGTCGCCGACGGACACGGACGCAGCGAAGGACGATCCCTTATGACTCGCTTCATCCTCGCGCTGCTCGTCATCGCGCGAGCCGCATCTGCCGAGCCGTACTCCCGCGCGGACGTCGTCAAGCGTGCCGCGCTCCACCCGACCACCGAGGCCGCGAACAGCGAGACCGATCAGGCGCGCGCGCAGCAGCACCAGGCCGATGCGCTGCGCTGGCCGCGGATCTCGTTCTCGCTCGGCCTGATCACGTCGCTGCGCGCGACGCTCGAGCAGGGCACGCAGTCCGACTCCGTCGAGTCGGGCACGAGCTTCGGGCTTGGCGACATCGAGCCCGGCGCGACCGCCGACCTGACGATCATCCAGCCGCTCTACACGTTCGGCAAGATCGCCCAGAGGCAGCGCGCGGCCGAGCTCGGCGTCGCGGCGAGGACCGCGCAGGCTCGGATGGCGCAGGCCGACGTCGCGGTCGAGGGCGCCGAGCTCTACGAGCGATACCTGCTCGCCCGCGACATGCAGCGCTTCCTCGAGGAGGCCGACCACATGCTCGTCCGGTCGATCGAGGCCACCGAGGAGCGCCTCGCGAACAAGGCACCCGATACCACGCAGCACGATCTGCTGCGCCTCAAGACGACGCGCGCTCCGCTGCTCGTCGGGCTGCACGAGGCGACGGCCGGCGTCACGCAAGCCGCCGCGGGGCTCCGCGCGTACTTCGGGCTCGCCGACAACGCGCCGTTCGAGGTCGCGGACGAGCGGCTCACCGCGCTGCCGCTCGGCAACCTCACGCTGCCCGAGCTCGTCGCGCGCGCCTATGCCGACCGGCCCGAGCTCGCCGCACTCGCCAACGGCGCCGCCTCCTACGACGCGCTCGCTCGCGCGGAGAGCGCCGGATACCTGCCCGATATCGTCGCGCTCGGCGTCGTGTCGGGCGCCTACACCGTCAACCACGACGCCGTCGAGAGCCGCTACATCTACGATCCGGCGAGGCACTTCGTCCCGTTCGCCGGCATCGGTCTGCGCTGGGAGCTGTGGGGCGGCCTCGCCGGGGCACGCGCCGAGGAGCAGCACGCGCACGCGGCCGAGCTGCGCCACCTCGAGAGCTATGCGCGCGTCGCCCTGTCGGCCGACGTCACGAACGCGTACGAGCAGCTCGCACGCGCGCGCGAGGATCTGCCCGCGGTCGAGGAGGCCTATCAGGCCTCGAAGGAGTGGGTCGTGCGCGCGACGGCCGACTACGCCGTCGGCATGACGGACTCGATCACGCTGCGCGATGCCGTCGAGGCCTACGTGACGACCCGCTTCGCGCAGCTCGAGGCGACGTACCGGCTCAACATCGCGCTGGCGCGGCTGTCCCGCGCGATCGGCGCATCGGGCGGCACGTCGCTGTACGCGGGAGGTGCCCGATGAAGTGGCTCGCGATGCTCGTGCTGCTGACCGCGACGGCGACCGCGCAACCGCCGAGCGCCCAGGAGGTGATCCACAGCGGCATCGACGACGTGCTCGCCGTGCTGCGCGACCCGAAGACGAGCGGACGCGGCATGCGGCCGCAGCGCGTCGCTCGCCTCCGGCAGGTCGCGGATCGGCTGTTCGCCTGGGCGGAGATGTCGCGGCGCAGCCTCGGCCCGGCCTGGCGCACGATCGATGACTCGCAGCGGGCGCGGTTCTCCGAGCTGTTCCCGGATCTCCTCGCGAGCGCGTACCTCGATGACCTCGACAAGTTCCGCGGCGACGAGCACGTCACGATCGAGCGCGCGACCGAGGCCGACAACGAAGCCCAGGTCGACACGACGCTCACCACGCACAGCGGCGAGCACGTGCCGATGGTGTACTGGCTCCATCGCGTCGACGGCGCGTGGCGGATCTACGACTTCAGCATCGAGGGCGTGAGCCTGGTCAACAACTACCGCGAGTCGTTCGGCCGCTTTCTGATCAACCACGACTTCGACGCGTTGATGAAGCGCCTCGAGAGCAAGCGCGCGGCGACCCAGACACCGCGCTGACCCATGCAGAGCGAGCGTCGGCGCACACCAACCGCGTTGGCGCCGCTCATCGCGCTCCCGGCGCGAGGTGGCAAGCTTGCTTCATGCGCGAGCAGGTCGACTATCGCGCGCAGCTGACGCGCGGCGAGAACGTGATCGATCCGGCAGCCTGGGCCGGCGCGATTCCGGCGAGCACCGGCATCGTCCCTCGCATCCGCCTCGGCACGCGATGGTTCAGCCTGCTCTGGCTGCTCCCGATCGGCTTCGCGGGGCTGATCGTGTCGATCGCGGCCGCGCAGGTGCTGCGGTCGGTGCCGGCCGTCGCGCAGTTCATCGCCGAGCATCCCGGGACCGGCTATGCCGTGCGGTTCGATCGTCCGATGCCGGCGTGGCTGCGCTGGCAGCACTTCTTCAACCTGTTCTTCCTGCTGTTCATCATTCGCGCCGGCATCCAGATCTTCGCCGACCATCCGCGCCTCTACTGGACGCGTCACTCCACGCCGGGACGCGCGTGGTTCCGCGCACAGAAGGAAGTCCCCGCCGATCCGCTGTGGACCGCGAAGCAAGACTCGATCTCGCTGCCGAAGCACGTCGGCCTGCCGGGCCTGCGCCACTCGATCGGGCTCGCGCGCTGGTGGCACCTCGGCATCGACGTGCTGTGGCTCGTGAACGGCATCGTGTTCTACGTGCTGCTGTTCGTGAGCGGCGAGTGGCACCGGCTCGTGCCGACGAGCTGGAGCGTCTTTCCCGATGCGGCGTCGGTGCTGCTCCAGTACCTGTCGCTGCACTGGCCGGCCGACGACGCGTGGACCGCCTACAACGGCCTCCAGGTGCTCGCGTACTTCGTGACCGTGTTCATCGCCGCGCCGCTGGCGCTGATCACGGGGCTCGGGATGTCGCCGGCGCTGTCGACGCGCTTTCGCCACGTCAGCAAGGTCGCGAGCATCCAGGTCGCGCGCTCGCTGCACTTCCTCGTCATGTGCTGGTTCGTGCTGTTCATCCTCGTTCACGTCGCGCTCGTGTTCGCGACCGGCCTGCTCCGCAACCTCAACCACATCTACAGCGGCACGAACGCCGACGACGGCACCGGCCTCGTGCTGTTCGGGCTCTCGCTGCTCGCGATCCTCACCGCGTGGTTCGCCGCGTCGCCGTTCACGCTGCGCCGCCCGCGCGTCGTGCAGCGGCTCGGGTTCGCGCTGATCGGCCCCGCGCAGCGGCTGTTCGAGCACGTCGATGCGAAGCCCGGCGAGTACAACGACACCGACATCTCGCCGTACTTCTGGCACAACGGCGCGTATCCGACGTCGGCCGAGTATCGCGCGATGTTCGACGCGGGCTTCAAGGACTACCGGCTGCGCATCCACGGTCTCGTCGAGAACCCGGTCGAGCTCACGCTCGCCGAGCTGCGCGCGCTCCCTCACCACGAGCAGATCACGCAGCACTTCTGCATCCAGGGCTGGTCGGGGGTCGCGAAGTGGGGCGGCGTCTCGATGCAGACGATCCTCGATCTCGTGCGCCCGAAGGCCGAGGCGCGCTGGGTCGTCTTCTACTCGCTCGGCGACGGCCCGGACAAGGGCCTGTACTACGACGTGCACCCGGTCGAGCAGATGTCGTACGCGCTGACGATGCTCGCCTACGACATGAACGATGCGCCGCTCAGCTATGGCCACGGCGCCCCGCTGCGGCTGCGCAACGAGGTCCAGCTCGGGTTCAAGCAGGTGAAGTGGCTCGCCGGGATCGAGCTCGTCGCCGACTACGCCGAGGTCGGAGGCGGGCACGGCGGCTACAACCAGGATCACGAGTTCTTCGGCTACCGCCAGTCGATCTAGGCACAGCGGATGCACGCACGCGCGGCATGCGAGCAGGCGAGCTTTGCGTTCGTACCGTGGTGACAGCGGGTCCTGACGAGACGGCGATGGATATCGCGCGGCGGATGGCGGATCTGGACGTCGGGGACGTGATCGTCGTCGACGAGCGGCCCGGCGAGCTGCCGCGCCCGATCGGCATCGTGACGGATCGCGACCTCGTCGTTCGTGCGCTCTCCCGCGCGGATCGGCTCTCCGCCGCGACAAGAGTGCGCGATCTCATGCAGCACGGCCTCGTGAGCGCCCGCGAGGACGACGACGTGCAAAGCGTGCTGGCCAAGATGCGCGCGCACGCGATTCGCCGGGTCCCGATCGTCGATGACAGCGGCGGCCTGCAGGGCGTCATCAGCGTCGATGACATCCTCGCGTCACTCCGAGATGATCTGACGACGGCGGTGGACGTGATCGAGCGGCGGAGCTAACCGGCGCGCAGGATGACGCGCGTGAGCTCCGAGGGCGCGCCGAACCGCACCGGCGGCCCCCAGTAGCCGGCGCCGCGGCTGACGTACAGCTCCGTCGCCCCTTCGCGGTAGCGCCCGGCGAGCAGCCCACCCTGCTGCGCCGACACGAGGTAGTGCCACGGCCAGACTTGCCCGCCGTGCGTGTGTCCGGACAGCTGCAGATCGACGCCGTGGTGCGCCGCCTCGCGGACCTGGCGCGGCTGATGCGCGAGCAACACGCAGGCCCGCGCCGGATCGCGTCCGGCGAGCGCGCGCGGCAGGTCGGCACCGTGCCCGTGCCCATAGCTCGCGGCGCTGTGGTCGTCGATCCCGACGAGATCGAACGCCGCGCCGCCGCGCGCGATCTCGATGCGCTCGTTGCGCAGCACGCGCACGCCGAGCGACGCGATGTACGCGAGCCACGCGTCGACGCCGACGTAGTACTCGTGATTGCCGGTGACGAAGTACACGCCGTGAGGCGCGTGCAGCTCGCGCAGCGATGCGAGGTCGTCGCCCAGCTCCGCGCGCGTGCCGTCGACGAAATCGCCCGTCAACGCGATCAGATCCGGCTGGAGCGCGTTCGCGCGCGCGACGAGGCTCGCGACGAGCTCGCCGCCGACCGTCGCACCGACGTGCAGATCCGTCAGCTGCACGATCGTGAAGCCGTCGAACGCCGCCGGGAGCCGTGCGAGCCGGATCGCCACGTCGACGACCGGCGGTTCGCGTAGCGCGTTGACCATCCCGACGCCGACCTCCGCCACCACCACCGTCGCCACCGCGCCGCCGCTGATCCGGGCGAGCAGCGCGCGCCGTTCGGGATCCATCGGTCGCGAGCGCGCGACGCGGCGGCCGATCCATATGACGAGGCGCACGACATCCGCGATCACGAGCCACGCGAACGCCAGCGCGAACAGCGCCCAGCCGAGGAACGCGGGCCACGCGACCCAGCCGTGCACGCTCGGCGGTCCACCCGGGCCGAGCAGGTTCGCGATCGTCATGGGGCCGATCGCGAGCACGATCGCGGCGGTCGCCGCGATGCGCCTCCACCCGCGCAGGTGCGTGTCGTGCACGAGCCGCTTCCACTCGTACACCGCGATGCCGGTGAAGATCGCGAGGGCGAGCAGGCGTGCGAGCCACGGCATCGGGGTGGCTCGACGGTACCGCTACGGCGCTCCGATCGGGATGACGTACAGCGGAGTCACGCCGTGCCCCAGATCGAGCGCGTGCCGCAGCTGCTCGTCGTCGAACGCGCCGACCGGCACGGCCGCGAGGCCGAGGGCGGTCGCCTGGAGCAGGAGGTTCTGCGCGACGTGCCCGGCCTCGAGTGTCGCGAAGCGCTCGGCGCGAGTGCCGTACTTGCGCGCGGTGATCGCGAGCGCCGCCGTGATCACGAGCACGACGGGAGCGGTGCGCACGGCCGCTTGCCCGAAGCTCGCGGCGGCGACGTCCGCGCGCCGATCGCCGCGCGCCTCGCGGACGAGCGCGTGACCGTCGGGCAGATACCGCCACGTGCCAGAGGCGTCGACGACGTGAACCGTCAGCGGGTACAGCGCCCCCGCCGACGGCGCCGTGCGATGCCCATCGACGACGCCCTGCGCTGCCCACAGCAGCAGACCGAGCTCCTCGGCGGAGAGCGCGCGAGCCGCGAACGTGCGCTGCGATCGACGCGTCGCGAGCACGGTCGAGAGAGAGGGGCCGCCACCGAGCGCCGGAGCGGGGAGCGCGCGTCGCTCGGCGTCTGGCTCCGGGTACGCGGCGCGCGTGAACGAGCCGAGGGCCGCGGCGGCGACGACGACCGCAGCCGCCGCTCGTGCGCGGCGCAAGCTTCGCGCGCTCGGTGTCACGACGTCTCGCCACCAGGCCATGCCACGCGATCATGCAGGGGGCGTTCCGCGGGTACGCGCGATGCAGGACGGTCGTGAAGGCAGGTGAAACCCATGAAGCTCTCGCGATCGCTCGCATCGATTGCGCCGCATCTCGTCGGCGCCGCAATCACGACGATGCTCGCCGGCTGCTACGTCAGCTCGCCGACGCCCGCGTACGCGGTCGCGGTCGATGACGGCGGCACGGATCTCGTCGAGATAAGTCCCGGCATCGAGGTCGTCGCCGATATCGGCGAGCCGATCTTCTTCGCCGACGACTACTACTGGGCCTACCGAAGCGGGCTCTGGTACTCGTCGACGTGGTACGGCGGCGGCTGGGTCCGCAGCGGTCCACCGCGCTGGTCGGTCCGCGTGCCGCACCCCGAGGCGTACGTCCACTACCGTCCCGCCGGCTGGGCGCCGCACGCGCGCGTGCGCGGCGGCTATCAGGCGCACGCCGACTATCACGTCTCGCGGCAGCCGCAGGGCGGCGTCCGGGTTCGCCCCGCGGTGCGCGGCGGCCGCGGCCGGCGGTGAGGAGATGACCATGAAGAGCTGGAATGTCGTCGTCACGGTCCGTCACGACTTCGGGAAGGCGCTCGCGGCGATGGGTGAGCTCGGCGCTGTCCAGCGGACGGGGCTGTACAACGTGATCGCGATGCGCGTCCCCGACGTCTGCGCGTTGCTCGATCAGATCGCGCAGCTCCCCGATCGCGAGCGCGTGCTCGCACCGATCGGCCACCTCGTGCCGGTGACGCACAAGCTCCGGTTCGCGAGCACCGAGGATCTGGAGCGCCAGGCGCGCGACATCATCCTCGCGTGGGCGCCGGCGCTGACCGGCAAGAGCGTGCACGTCGTCGTGCACTGGCGCGGCCGCAAGGTCGACCTCCATGCCCACGAGCTCGAGCAACGGCTCGCGGAGGCGCTGCTCGACGAGGTCGCGCGCATCGGCACACCGGCGCGGATCGCGCTGACGAACGCCGATGCCGTGATCGTCGTCGAGACGCTGCGCGACGAGGCCGGGCTCGCGCTGTGGACGCGCGGCGAGCTCGACCGCTACCCGTTCCTGCGCGCCTCGCTCGATCCCCACCTCGCGCACGCCGTGGCGCGATCTTCGGTTCCGGCCACCGCCGCCGAGATCACGAGCGTGCTCGGCGAGGTCCAGCCGTGGACGGTCGAGAGGCTGCTCGCCAGCAAGGCGACGCTCGACGAGATCTCCGCCGCGATCAGCGCGATCGAGGACGAGATCGGCTTCGGCGAGAGTCATCACGCGCCGTCGACGCCGCGCGAAGCGGAGGTGCGCGCGATCCTCGAGGAGCAGATGTTCGAGGACTTCGAGGAACGCGAGAGCGAGCTCGCGCGAACCTAGTGCATGCAGTACGTCGGGAAGCCGCTCGGCAGCCCGCTCGTCTGGTACGGCGACGGCCACTGGCCAAACCCGTTGTCGGCGAAGAACTTCGCGACGCTCGGCGCCGCATCGACGGGGATCGAGTGCCCGCCGTTGTGGTTGCAGATCGCCGTGTAGTGGCCGTCAGCGTCGAGCATCATCTTGTACGCTTTGCTCGCGACCGCGAAGTCGACCATGTAGACGTTGTCCGTCGAGCCGCCGTAGAAGATCAGCGCGGCAAACTTGTTGCTCGGATCCTGCATCGCGGGCGCCGGGTAGCCCATCGGCAGGCCGCCGGAGTACGTCGCGACGCTCGCGATCCACTTCGAGCGCACCAAGCTGACCGCGGTCGTCTGCAGCGCGCCCGCGCTCATGCCCATCGAGTGGATGTGGTTCGTGTCGATCAGGTGCGCCTGCGCGAGGCAGCCGACGATCTCGTCCGCGAGCATGAAGTCGTCTTGCCTCGTGCTGCCGCTCTTGTTGACGATGAACCACTCGAACTGTCCGGCGTCCGGGTCGGGATACGGCGCGGCGACGATGCCGCCCGCTCCCGTGATCTGCTGCTCGGTCGCGCCGAGCGCGTACGCCGCCTCGTTCGGATTGCTGCCGGTCGCGTGCCAGTAGAGGATGAGCGGTCCGCCGGTCTTCGACGCGTCCATCGCGATCTTCACCTTGCGCGGCGGCATGCCGGCCGGCGCGAACGTGACGTCGCCGTTCATGAGCGCGGGGCATGTGCCGGTCGGTGCCGGGATGATCGGCGAGGCGACCGGGGGCGCGGCATCGGCGCCCGGGTCTCCGCCTCCTCCGCCCGGCGAGCCAGGAGGCGAGCTGGAACCACTGCATGCGGCGGCAACAACGCTGACGAGAGCGAGGATCCTCACGCGCGCAACCTACACGCGGCGATCATGACTTCGGAAGCCCATTTTCGTGACCGGATTGCCTTCAGCTCGGCGAGCGCCCGGTCCATCGCTTGTACGCGCGTGAGAACGCACTCGATTCCGAGAAGCCCAGCTCCGACGCGACCGCCTTCACCGCCTCGCCGCGCGCGAGCAGCTGATCGGCCCGCTCGCGGCGCACGTCGTCGAGGATCGCGCGCAGCGACGTGCGCTCTTGCGCGAGGTGACGCCGCAACGTGCGCGGGCTGATCCCGAGCTCCCGCGCCACACTCTCGAGCGACGGGCTCTTCACCAGCGTCGCCTGCGCCGCCCGCCGCACGCGCTCGACGAACGGGCTCCGCGCCGCCCCGCCCGTCAGCTCCGCCGCGCGCGCCTCGAGCACGGCCGCCGTGATCGGGTCCGCGCTCGCGAGCGACAGATCGAGCATCGCGCTCTCGATCTCGAGCTCGTCGCGGCTCGCGCGAAACATCACATCGCACCCGAACGCGTCGCGATACGCCGCCGTGTGCTCGCTGCGATGCCGGAACCGCACCGCGCGCAGCGCGAACCGGCCATCGGTCGCGTGCCGCGCCCGCAGCGCGAGCGACACGAACGGAAACTCCGTCAAGATCGCGCCGCGCGTATGCCCGGCGACCGCGTGCTGCCGCAGCGTGGCGACCCCACCTGCCTCGTCGAGCGTCAGCGTCGTGCGGCGCGTGACGACGCCGAAAAACTTCACGGCGCGCGCCAGCGCATCGCGCACGGTCCCCGACATCCACACCATGTGCCCGAACAGCCCGAGGTTGCGCACGACCGCCGCGCGCGCGAGCGTCAGGCTGAACGTCGGATCCCCGCGCCGCCGCGCGAGCTCCGCCAGCAGCGCGTCGACCCGCTCCGCCGACACATATGTATCTGGCGTGGCCGCGTCGTCGATTTCGAGCTGGACGAGAAAATTGCGCGCATCGCCCCCCAGCCGCCCGAGGATCTCCGCGAGCGGACGCAACAACGCGACGGACAGGCCCGGTTCGATGCCGGCGACTCTACATCCGGTCCCCGACCCGTGACGATGGGTCACGTAACCAGCTATCCCACATCGACCACTGCACGCATCGGAACACGATGCATTCCACGCTCGTAGCGGGCGCCGGACCCTGCCACAATGGATCCGTGGCGGGGGTCGCGACGCAGTCGTCCAAGGGCTTGCGCGTCTCCACGCAATGCCGCGACGCCGACGAGTTCGTGCGCGCGTTCCATCGCTTCTGCGAGGACTCGAGCGTCTTCATCTCCGGCGCGCGCCGCTCGGTCGGCGAGGTCATCGCCTTCTCGTTCGATCTCGCCGACGGCTCGCCTGTCCTCTCCGGCCTGGGCGCCGTCATCGAGCAGTGCCCCAACGCCGGCAACCGCTTCGGCCGACCCGGCGTCGTGATCGCGCTCCACCGCCTCTCGCGCAGCGCGCGCCGCGTGTTCGACGACCTCACCGCCGCGCGCGCCGAGATCCACGACCGCACCGACAAGATCGAGCTGCCGCCCGAGCTCGTCGAAGCCCGCGCGTTCACGGCGAACATCCAGATGCTCGATCCGGACGCGCTCACGCCGATCCCGGGCCCACCGCCGCGCGCAGTCAACGCGGCTCCGGTACGGCCGACGCCGATGCCCGCCGTCGCTGCCGCTGCCGCGCCGGTGCGGCCGACGCCAATGCCCGCCGCCGCTGCCGCGCCGGTGCGGCCGACGCCGGTGCCCGCCCCCGCTGCCGCGCCGATGCGACCGACGCCGGTGCCCGAGGCGACGAACGCGCGGCCAGTGCTCGGGCGCGCGATGACGCAGTCCTTCGCGGCGATCACCCCGCGTCCGCCGGCGATGCGCACGCCGCCACCCGCGGAGATGCCGCGCATCGTGGTGCCGGCGGTCGTGGCGGCGCCGCGCACGGCGGTCGCGCCGACGGTCGTGGCTGCGCCGCCGGTCGTGGTGGCGCCGACGGTCGTGGCAGCGCCGCCGGCTGTGGTGGCGCCGACGGTCGTGGCCGAGCAACCGATGGAGGCCGAGCAGCCCAGCGCGTTCGAGCAACCTACGGCCGTCGAGCAGCCCGCCGTGTTCGAGCAGCCCGCCGCATTCGAGCTGCCCGCCGCATTCGAGCAGCCCGCCGCATTCGAGCGAGCCGCCATGATGCGCGAGCCGACGACACTCGCAACCTCCTTCGCGGAGTCCACCGGCGTCGAGGCGCCGCAGCTATCACCGCCGCCGCTCGAGCTGCTCGGCATGCCGGAGATGGCAGGCGCGCCTGGTCTGCCGACGCCCCCAAACGAATTTGCGCGTGGCTCCGAGGAGGCCTTCGCGACGATGGCGGCGCAGCACGCGCCGTCGTTCGTGCCCGCGTCAGCCCTTGCATCCGCGCCATCCGTCGCATCCGCGCCATCCGTCGCGGCCGCGCGGGTGCCCGCACCAGTCTTCGCGGCCCAGCCGCCCGCCGCGCCTCTGCACCCGCGCTGGACGACGCGGCGCATCTGGGCCGTCGCGGTGATCGCCGGATCCGCACTGCTCGCGATCGGCATCGCGATCGGCGCGACGTTCGTGGCGCGCGACACGGGCACGGCGTCACGGTCGGCGCCGACACCGTCGGCGCCGACACCGTCGGCGCAGACACCGTCGGCGCAGGCAGCGACGGCGGCCACAGCAGCGATGACGACCGGCCCCTCGCCCGCGCCGGCCGCGGCCGCGACAACCACGCCGGCTTCCGAGCCCACAACGGCGCCCGCGCCAGCATCGGAACCCGCGCCCGCGCCAGCACCGGAACCCGCGCCCGCGCCAGCATCGGACCCCGCGCCCGCGCCCGCACTCGCGACGCAACCTGCCCCCGCGGGGCCGGCCACGGCTGCCGTGAAGCGACCCCCGCGATCGAAGACGCCAGCGAAGAAGCCGCCGCCGCACACGGCCAAGCACAGGCACACCGCGGCGCGGTGCACGTCGCTGACCTGCTTGTGATCCGGCGCCCTGCGGGGGCGCGATTCGCGCAGGCGTTTCGGCCGCGGTGCTCGCGGCTGCAAGCGATGCACGGTTCGCGGCGAGGCGAGCGGGATGTTGCGGGCCTGGCGCTTGCACAACTTGCGCGGGATGACGAAGACGCCGCGCCCTACAGAACGTTCGTGGGCCGAACCCTGGAAAGTGAAGATGGTCGAGCCGCTGCGGATGATCTCCGCGGCCGAGCGGAGGCGTGCGATCGCCGAGGCCGGCTTCAACACGTTCTTGCTGCGCAGCCAGGACGTCTACATCGATCTGCTCACCGACTCGGGCACGAGCGCGATGAGCGACCACCAGTGGGCCGGCATGATGCTCGGCGACGAGGCGTACGCCGGCAGTCGCAACTTCTACAACCTCGAGGCGGCGGTCCAGAAGTACTACGGCTATCGCTACATCACGCCGACGCATCAGGGTCGCGGCGCCGAGCACATCCTGTCGAAGATGTGCATTCGCCCGGGCGACTTCGTTCCCGGGAACATGTACTTCACGACGACGCGCCACCATCAGGAGGCGGCCGGCGGCACGTTTGTCGATGTCGTCGTGCCGGAGGCACACGATCCGAGTCACCTCGCGCCGTTCAAGGGCAACATCGATCTGCGCGCGCTGTCGGACCTGATCGAGCGGGTCGGGCCCAAGCGGATTCCGTACGTGTGCGTCGCGGCGACCGTGAACATGGCCGGTGGCCAGCCGATCTCGATGGAGAACTTGCGCCGCGTCCGCGAGCTCACCCAGCCGCTCGGGATCCGCGTCTTCCTCGATGCGACACGCGCCGTCGAGAACGCGTGGTTCATCCAGCAGCGCGAGCCCGGGTATGCGGACCGGCCGATCGCCGAGATCTTGCTCGAGCTGTGCTCGTACAGCGACGGCTGCACGATGTCGGGCAAGAAGGACTCGCTCGTCAACATCGGCGGCTGGCTCGCGCTGAACGATCCCGAGCTGTACGAGGAGGCGTCGTCGCTGGTCGTCGTGTACGAAGGCCTGCACACGTACGGCGGGCTTGCCGGGCGCGACATGGAGGCAATGGCGCGAGGCATCGAGGAGTCGGTGCAGGATGATCACATGCGCGCGCGCATCGGGCAGGTCGTGTACCTCGGCGAGAAGCTGCACGGCTGGGGCATCCCGATCGTGCGGCCGATCGGCGGGCATGCCGTGTATCTCGACGCCCGCGCGTTCTATCCGCACATCCCGCAGGACCAGTTTCCCGCGCAGGCGCTCGCCGCTTACCTCTATGAGGACTCCGGCGTGCGCGCGATGGAGCGCGGCATCGTGTCGGCGGGGCGTGACCGAGAGACCGGCGAGCATCACATGCCGAAGCTCGAGCTCGTGCGCCTGACGATCCCGCGCCGCGTCTACACGCAGGCGCACATGGACGTCGTCGCGGAGTCCGTCGCCGCCGTGTGGGACGAGCGCAAGCGCGCGCGGGGGCTGCGCATGGTGCACGAGCCGAAGTACCTGCGCTTCTTCCAGGCGCGCTTCGAACGCCTGACGTGAGCGTGACCGGCTCGTGGCCACCGCCTGGCCATGGGCTGACGCGTCGAGCAGCAGGCTCGCGGCATGTCGACATCGGTCAAGCCGCGCTTGCGCGGTGTCTCGCACGAGATCGGATTCTTCGTCGCGCTCGTCGCCGGTGCGTGCCTCGTCGCCACCGCCGCGAGCACGCTCGCGAGCGGCATCACCGCGATCTACGCCGTCACGCTCGCGCTGATGCTCGGCGTGAGCGCGAGCTACCACCGCGGCAAGTGGGCCGCGCTCGTCGAGCAGCGCTGGAAGCGCGCGGACCACGCGACGATCTTCGTGTTCGTCGCCGGCACGTACACGCCGATCTGCGTGCTCGGCATCGGCGGCGCGCCCGGCAAGACGATCCTGACCGTCGTCTGGATCGGCGCCGCGCTCGGGGCGCTCCAGGCGCTGCTGTGGCCGCGCGCGCCGCGCATCCTGGCGACGAGCCTCTACATCGCGCTCGGCTGGACGGTGGTCGCGTTCTGGCCCGACGTTCGCGGCGCTCTCGGCGCCCCGCTGCTCCGCCTCCTGATCGGCGGCGGCATCCTCTACACGGCCGGTGCCGTGATCTACGCGCTGCGCCGCCCCGACCCGCTACCGCGCTGGTTCGGCTACCACGAGATCTTTCACGTGCTCGTGATCGCGGCGTGCGTCTGCCACTTCCTCGTGGTCCTGCACCTCGCACAGGCGGCGTGATGCCTCAGTGACAGTGCATCGTGTCGAGCGTGCGCTGCATGCCGTCCATCATGCTCTGCATGCGATCGACGTGCTGCTGCACCTCGCTGCGCGCGTCGGGCAGCGTCGCCGCCTGATGCATGGTCGCGACGTGCGCATCGGTCTCCGCGCGGACGTCGTCACCCAGCCCCATCATCGACGGCATGCCCGTGCAGTGCTGCATCGTCGTCATGCGGTCGTCCATGTTGCCCATGATCGAGTCGATGTGCGCCGCGTGAAGATCGACGAGCACGAGCATCGCCGGCATCGTCGTCACGTCGCGCGTGGCAGCGAGATACGAATTGTCCTCGGAGACCGCAGCGGACACGCTGCCCCGCAGCTCGTCCGTGTCAGACATCGGGTCGCCGCAACCGCCCATCGCAACCGCGACGATGAACGCCAGAATCGTGAGCCGCATGAAAGCCTCCGGGACATGCCGTTGCATGTGACGCGCCTGCACACGCGGCGATCTGACCGCCGGTCTCCCGCAGGACCTGCGTCCGGCAGCTATCGCGCGCGTGGAGGGCGCAAGCCGTGCGAGCGCACCGGCCGCTGCACGGTTCCCCACGGGTGCGCGTCGATCAGAGCACGCGCGCGCACGCGAAGCGACTGTGGCAATGCGCCGTGGACCGCGGCGGCGAGGCAGGTCGCGAGCTCGCGCGCGCTCGAGAGCCGCTCGTCGGGGTTCTTGGCCAGCGCGAGCGCGAGCGCCAGGTCGACATCGTCGTGCAGCTGCGCGAGCGAGCCAGGCCGCGCCGGCATCCGGTGGACGACCTGGTACAGCATCGCGGCCGTGTCGCCGGCGACGTAGAGCGGCGCGCCGGTCAGCGCGCGGTACGCGATCGCGCCGAGCGCGTAGACATCCGCGCGTGCATCGATCGAGTCGCCGCGCGCCTGCTCCGGCGCCATGAAACCGGGCGTGCCGACGACCGCGTTGTGCGTGAGCTCGTCGCCATCGGCGAGCTTCGACACCCCGAAGTCGAGGATCTTCCACACGCGATCCTCGTGGCGGAACACGTTCGAAGGCTTGAGGTCGCGGTGCACGATGCCCGCCGCGTGCGCGGCGTCGAGGCCTGCGGCGAGCTGGTCGACCATCGCGACGACGTCGGCCGGGGCGAGCACGCGCTTGCTCCGCAGGATCTCGGCGAGGTCGAGCCCGCGCAGGCGCTCCATCGCGAGATACGGCAGGTCGTTGCCCGGATCGCCGATGTCGAGCACGCGCACGATGTTCGGCGCGTCGAGCTTGCGCGAGATCTCGAGCTCGCGCAGGAAGCGCGCGACCTTGTCGCGATTGCCGACCATGCCGCGCCCGAGCATCTTGATCGCCGCCGCCTCGCCGGTCGTGACGTGCGTCGCCTCGTACACCTCGCCCATGGCGCCGCGCCCGATCAGCGGGCCGATCCGGTAGGGGCCGATCACGTGATCGGTGAAGCGCCCCGCCGAGCCGACACCGGCCGCGATGTCGAGGTGATGATGCACCTCGGCGAGCAGCGCGTCGCGCTCGGCGACCTGACGCACGGCGTTCTGCAGATCCGTCAACGACGCGACCGTCTTCGCCCGCGACCACCGGCCGAGGAGATACGCGAACAGCATCACGGGAGCCGAGGCGTCGACGGGATTGATCGTCGATGCGTACGTCAGCGGCGGAGCAGACTCCATCCTGAAGCCGATCAATCCCGACGTGCTGCGAGCGAAGGCGCGCGTGTTCCTGCAGCTCCAGGACCGTACGCGGTCGCTCGTCGACTACGCGCGGCAGCTTCATCACGCGCAGCAACAGGCCGCTCGCAGCGAGCTCGCGCAAGCCGAGCGCGTCGCGATCGCAGCCACCGCACTTCGCCTGACGAAGCTGCAACAGGCGACCGCCGAGCTCGCGAGGGCGAAGACGCCGACCGAGGTCGCGGTGGTCGCCGTCCGGCACGGCGCGGAGGCCGTCGGTGCCAGCGGCGCCGCGCTGTGGAACGCCGAGGCGGACGGCTCGCTGACGCTCGTCGGTCACCACGGCTACTCGGACGCATACGTCGCGCCTTCGCGCTCGATCCCCCCTGGAGCCGCGGTGCCCGTGATGCGCGTGTTCGAGTCGCGCGAGGCCGTGTGGGCCGAAAACAAGAGCGACCACGCACGGCTGTCGCCGGAGACCTACGAGCATGCGCGCGCGCATGGCCATGCCGTCGCGTTCGCCGCGATTCCCCTGAGGACGAATGGCCACGCGCTCGGCGTCCTTCGCCTGACGTACCCCGGCGATCACGCATTTCCAGCCGAGGAGAAGGACTTCCTGATCGCGCTCGCGCGGGCGTGCGAGCAGGCGCTCGATCGCGCTCGCCTGTACGTCATCGAGCAGGAGGCGCGGCGCGCCGCGGAGCTCGCGATCCGCCGCAAGGATGACTTCCTCGCGATCCTCGGTCACGAGCTGCGAAATCCGCTCTCCGCGATGGTGACGGCGTTCGAGCTCGTGAAGTCGCGAGGGGGCCCGCTCCCGCGCGAGCTCGCCGTCGTCGATCGGCAGGTCGGACACCTCACGCGCCTCGTCAACGATCTCGTCGAGGTCGCGCAGATCACGCACGGCGCCGTGGAGCTGCAACGCGAAGCCGTGGACGCGTCGAGAGCGATCGCGGACGCGATCTCGCTCGCGAGGCCGGTGCTCGACCGGCACGCCCATGACGTGGTCGTCACCGCGCCGTCGAACCTCGTGCTCGATGCCGATCGCACGCGCGTCGCGCAGGTCCTCGCGAACCTGCTGACGAACTCGGCGAAGTACACGCCGGGTGCCGGCCGCATCGAGGTCATCGCGGAGCGCGCGGACACGTACGCGCGAATCATCGTCCGCGACAACGGCATCGGCATCCCGCAGCCGCTGCTGGCTTCTCTGTTCGACCCGTTCGTCCAGGGCGAGCGCGGGCTCGATCGCCATCCCGGCGGGCTCGGGATCGGGCTCACGCTCGTGAAGACGCTCGTCGAGCTCCACGGCGGCACGGTCCACGCCGAGAGCGATGGCCTGCGGAAGGGCGCGACGATGACCGTGCGGTGGCCTCTCTCGACGAAGCGCACGCCCACTGCGACCATGCCGATCTCGGTGCCGACGCCCCCCTCGCGCGTCTTCAAGGTGCTGATCGTCGACGACAATGTCGATGCAGCGGACATGCTTGCCTCGCTGCTCCGATCGCTCGGGCACGAGGTCGATGTCGCGCACGACGGAGTCAGCGCTGTCGACAACGCGATCGCATTCCAGCCCCATGTCGCGATCCTCGATATCGGACTGCCACAGCGGGACGGCTACGCGCTCGCGGAGGAGCTGCGTCGCACCCCCGCCTCGTCGAGCACGATCCTCGTCGCACTGACCGGCTATGGGCAGCCCGAGGATCGAGAGCGCGCCTTCCGCGCCGGGTTCGCGCATCACTACGTCAAGCCACTCGACGTGCGCGCGATCACCGCGCTGTTCGCCACGCTCGCGACCACCGCCGACACCTCGTCGGACGGGTCCTCGTGAGCGCACGGTGCTCGTGCTCCTGCGCGGCGTAGGCCCGGGGGTTGCACGGACTCCTAGCACATGCGCCGTGCTCACCACGGCTCGCGAGAAGCCGTCCGACGAGCGTTCGCCGAGTTCCTGTTGCTACCAACAGTGATCGTCCTCGGCTTCTTGCTGATCGCCGTCGCCACGGACCTGCTCGATCACTCCGGCTGGGGCTGGGTCCGGCGTGCCCACGACGCCGTAGGCCATTACGTCTTCGGGAAACCGCAGGGTACGAGCTCCGTGCTGGCCGCGATCGCGGGTGGCGTGATCACGATGACGTCCATCATCGTCACGGTCCTGCTCGTCGCACTGCAGCAGTCGAGCACGAATCTGACGCCGCAGGTCTTCGATCAGTTCCTGCGCCGCCGGCAGAACCAGGTGTTCTTCGGATACTTCGTCGGGCTGGCCGTCTTCACGCTGATCGTCCTCGCGAGCATCGACTCCCCGTTCACGCCCGTCTTCGGCGCTCTCCTCACACTGCTCGCGACGCTCGTCGCACTCTTGCTGATGATCACGATGCTGTACTCGGTGATCACGCAGATGCGACCGGTCGTGATCATCAGCGCGATCCACGATCACGTGCTGCACGCCCGCCGCATGCAGCATGCGCTCCTCGCGCAGACGCGCCGCCGGCCGTCGCGCGCCGAGCCCGGCGACGAGATCACCACGGATGTCGGAGGATTCGTCACCGGCATCGATACAGCCGCCCTGACGGCCGCCGCACACGAGGCGAACGGCGAGATCGAGCTCGTGGTCTCGATCGGCGGGTTCGTCGCGACGGGCGACGTCATCGCGGTCTGGCGCGGACCCGAAGCGCGAGAGCAGCTGCTGGAGATCACGCGCCGGGCCGTGCACATCGAGCGTCGGCGCGACATCACCCGCGATCCGGCATACGGCATCGAACAGCTGCAGACGATCGGATGGACGGCGATCTCCAGTGCGAAGCACAACCAGGAGGCCGGCCTCTTGTGCATCCGCCTGTTACGCGACGTCCTCGGATCGTGGGCCGCATCCGGCGACCTCGACGAGATCGCGACCGCCCCCGAACATGCGGAGGTCCCCGTCGTCTACCGAGACAACGTCGCCGCGAACCTGTTCGAGGCGTTCGAGCTGCTAGGCATGGTCACGGCGGAGTCCCAGCAGCAACAGTGCCTCGCCGCGGTCCTCGATAGCTTCAGCGCGGTCTATCCGCGGCTATCGCCGGACGCGCGCGTCCGCGCGGATGACCTCGTGCTCGCTCTCCTCGCGCCGCTCTCCGAGCAGGCCTCGAGCCACACGCTCGAACAAGCCATCGCGCGGCTCGAGGACACCCTGCACTCCGAGCACGCCGACGACGTGCTGGCGGCACTGCATCGCACGAGCGAAGCGCTCCAGCGCCGCGTGGCACGACTCCGCGCGGATGGCCCGGAGATCTGAGGTAGAGCGATCGAGATCGTTTGAGCTGAAACGACCTTCCTGAGCCCATCTCACGATCCGCCGATGACCCGGTCGCCAGGCACGTGAGGCGACACTCCGTCCCAGACCGTACGCCTCGATCGTTCGACTGGTGGATCAGTGCGTCCCGGTCCGACTGAGGCCCCCTCGCCAGAACATGCCGCCGTTTGGTATAGTGTATCGGCTATGCCGCCGGCACCGGCACTGGTACGCGCAGCGCGGTCGTCCCTTTCGGGCGAGACGCTGCAGTTCATGCAGAAGCTGTGGGACCTGGCGCATGCCCTCGACGTCCGGTCGAAGCGGATGGCGAAGGAGATCGGCGTGACGGGGCCGCAGCGGCTCGTCATCCGCGTCCTCGGGCAGACGCCCGATATCACCCCGAGCGAGATCTCGCGGGCGCTCGGCATCCATCGGAGCACGTTGACCGGGATCCTCGCTCGACTGGAGCGCCAGGGAACGATCCAGCGCCGCGACGACGAGACCGACAAGCGCCGCGTCCGGTTTCGCCTGACCGCGCGCGGAGTGCGACTCGATCGCGAGCGCAAAGGGACCGTCGAGGCCGCGGTTCGGCGCGCGCTCGGCCGCGTGAACAACACGACCGTCGAGATCGCGGTGAACCTCCTCGAGACGCTGACCGACGAGCTGGCCCGCAGTTCCTAGCCTGGCGCCGCCGCCGTCGCGCGCAGCTGGACGTAGTCGATCTTCCCGTTCGGGTTCTTCGGCAGCGACGGCAGCCGGACCACCGAGTGCGGGATCATGTAGCGCGGCAGCAGCTGCCCGCAGTGCGTCTTGAGCTCGAGGAGCGTCAGGTCACCGGGGCTGCAGAACGCGACGAGTCGCGTCCCGGCCTCGCCATCGAGCGCGAGCACCGCGGCCTCCGCGACGGATGTGTGGCGGAGCAACGCGGCCTCGATCTCGCCGAGCTCGACGCGGAAGCCCCCGACCTTGACCATCCGATCCGCACGGCCTCGATACACGAGATCCTCGCCTTCGTAGCCGACGAGGTCTCCCGTCGCGTGGCAGTTGCGCCGGTGGTTGGCCGCGTTCGGATCGTTCGGACGCCGGAAGTATCCGGGCGTCACGCACGGCCCCGCGACGACGAGCTCGCCGGTTCCATCCGGCGGTGGCGACTTGCCGTGCTCGTCGACCACGCGCAGGTGCGCGCCGGTGATCGGGCGGCCGATCGGGACGGGGCCCGGCCGGTCGGGATCGATCCGGTCGACGCGATAGAACGTGCACACGTTCGTCTCGGTCGGGCCGTAGAGGTTGTACAGGCGCGTTGCCGGCGGCACGAGGTCCTTGAGGCGGCGCAGCTGCTTGATCGGGAAGACCTCGCCGGCGAACAACAGGTAGCGCATCGGCGCGACGGTCTCGGAGGTCATCAGCCCGGAGTCGAGCAGGAGCGTCAGGACGCTCGGGACCGAGTACCAGACCGTGATCCGGTGCCTCGCGATCGCCTGCGCGAGGGCAGCCGCGTTCCGCGTGAGGTTGTCGGGCACCACCCACAGCGATGCGCCGACCGCCATCGCGGCGAACAGATCGAACGTGCTGAGGTCGAAGTTGAACGAGGCGTGATTCGAGAACACGTCGGTCTCGCGCAGATCCATCTCGCTGCGCGCCCACGCGATGAAGTTCGCGAGGTTCTCGTGGCTGATCATCACGCCCTTCGGCGTGCCGGTCGAACCGGACGTGTAGAGGATCGCGGCGAGGTGCGAGAGCTCGACATCGCGACGAGGTCCGTCGACGTTCGTCCGCACCGCGTCCTCGAACGCGACGTGCGGCGGTGCCGCGGCGCCGACGATGTAGACCGCCGTGACCGAAGGCGGCAGCTCGACGTTCGCGAGGAGCGCCGCGGTCGTGACGATCGCCTTGGGCTCCGAGTCGCCCAGGATCGCGGCGACCCGGGCGACGGGCTGCGTCGCATCGAGCGGGACGTAGGCCGCGCCCGCGTCGAGCGCCGCGAAGATCGAGATGACGTACTCGGCGGACTTCGGGAGCCAGACGACGACCCGGTCACCGCGCGCGACGCCACGCTCGACCAGCGAGCTCGCGAGCGACCGAGCCCGCGCGGTCAGCGTGCGATACGTGATGTCGGTCTCGACGAGCGCGATCTTGTCGGGGACGCGATCCGCGCTCGCTCGCAGCAGCTCGTGGACCGGCGTCAGGACCGCCATGTGGCCTCGGCGCGCGCGCGCGGATCGAAGTGAACCTCGCGCGCCGCATCGACGATGATCTGGGCGGCGAGTGCGAGGTCTTCCGGCGTGTGCTCGGAGGACACGCTCACGCGCAGCCGGGCATCGCCGACGGAGACGCCGGGGTAGACGACGGTCTGGCAGAACATCCCGCGCTCGCGGACCGCGCGGCCGAGCCGCAGCGCGATCGCGTCGTCCCCGATCACGATCGGGATGACCGCGCTGTCGCTCTCGCCGAGATCGAAGCCGGCCTGCGTGAGGTGCTGCTTGAGCTGGCGGATGTTGCGCCAGAGCACCTGCAAGCGCTCCGGCTCGGCCTCGAGCACGTCGAGCGCCGCGATCAGGCCCGCCGCGGTCGCCGCCGGGATGTTGGCCGCGAACGCGTACGAGTTCGAGTAGAACCGCAGGTAGTCGATGACCGCCTCGTCGCCGACGACGAAGCCGCCGAGGCCCGCGAGCGCCTTGCTCATCGTGCCGAGCTCGAGATCGACCTCGCCCTTGAGGCCGAAGTGCTCCGCGGTGCCCGAGCCGCGCGCACCGAGCACGCCGGTCGAGTGTGCATCGTCGACCAGCACCTTCGCGCCGAACCGGGAGGCCAGGCGGCAGATGTCGGGCAGCTTGCAAATGTCGCCGTGCATGCTGAACACGCCGTCGGTGACGACCAGGATGCCGTCGACCTGATCGCGCAAGCGCTCGAGGATGCGCTCGAGATCCGCCATGTCGTTGTGCTGGTAGATCTTGCGGGCGGCGCCCGACAGCTTGCAGCCGTCGAGGATGCTCATGTGATTGAACTTGTCGATCACGACGGCGTCGTTCGACTTCGCGAGCGCGCTGATCGAGCCGAGGTTCGCCGAATATCCCGACGGATAGACGATGCACGCCTCGCGCCCCTTGAAGCGCGCGAGCCGCCGCTCGAGCTCCTTGTGCACGACGTTCGTGCCGCCGATCAAGCGACAGCCGGTGTTCGTCGCGCCGTACGTCCGCACCGCATCGCAGATCGCATCGACCACGCGCGGATGATTCGCGAGCCCGAGGTAGTTGTTCGACGCGAACATCAGGAACTCGCGTCGCTTGCCGGTGATGTCGTCGTAGATGACCGCGCGGTTACGGCACGCGCTCTCGAGCGGCATGCCGTACCAGAGCAGGTGCTCGTCCCTGCGCTTCTTGTAGAACTCGTTGAAGCTGCGCACCTTCGCGAACAGGTCGCGACTGCGCTCCTCCGTGAAGTCCTTCAGGCTCCGCGAGTCGTGCGCGCCGTCCGTCACGGGCTCCGGGGCGCCCTGCCACTTCTCCCCGGGCCGTGGCGCGGCCGCGTCGCGCGTGGTCGGTGCCGGGGGCGGTCCCGCCGCGGTTGCGGGTGCTGCCATCCGCAGGGTGGCGAGCACGTCGTCGATCGTCCGCACGGCCTCGGGCTTGAACGTCCCGCTGGGGAGCCCCAGGCGCTTGCGGAGGTCGCCGAGGATCGACGCGAGCAGGACCGAGTCGACGCCGAGCTCGCCTTCGAGGTTCGCGTCGACCCGCAGCTCGCTCACATCGTAGTGCGTGTGATGGCGGAACACCTCGAGCACGAGCGCCCGGTGGTCCGGGCCGTCCGCCGCGGAGCCGTGCTCGCGCGCGCGTGCCGACGACACGACGACGTCGTCGAGCACCTGCCGCACCGTCACGAACCGGGACGTCAGCGTATCGGCCGGCAAGCCGAGCTCCTGTCGCAGCGCGGCGAGCACCTTCGTGAGACGCGCGTCATCGAGGTGCAGCTCGCCCTCGAGATGGCTCTCGGGAACGACGTGCGCCGGCTCGGCCTGGACCTGCGCGCACAGCACGCGCAATGCGTTGGATCGGATCAACTCCTCTGTCACGACGCCCTCCCCTTCAGATCTCGATGTTCGACGCCCGGATGCGCTCGATGAGTGTGGTGATCGTCCCGATCGACTCGAAGTTCTCGGGAACGATCTGGTCGAACGGGATCTTCACGGCGAACTCCGCGCCGATGAAGTGGACCAGCTCGAACAGCCTCGACGAGTCGATGATGTTCAGGCCGAGCAGCGGCGTGGTCTCGGTCAGGCCGCTGTGTTCCCCGTGCATGTAGGTCTTGGCGATGTGCTCTTTCAGCGTGTCCGTGATCATTTCGTCAGCACCTGGTTGTCTACAGCCGCACCCAACCCGAGCTCGGATCTCCAGGCTCGAGGGCGCGGCGCAAAGTGGGAGGGAAGCTCGCCGTCGGGTAGCCGAGGCGCGCGAAGAACACGGCGCGTCCTCGCGGCGCGATCAGCTCCTGGAAGCGCACGCGGAGCTCGTCGTGCTGCAGGATCGCGCTCACCGGATGCAGTGCGAGCCCTGCCGCCGTCGCGCGCATCCAGAGATCGATCGCGACGCCGCCCGCGACGACATCCGTCCACGGCGCGGCATCATCGACCGACACGCAGGCGAGCAGCGGCGCGCTGCCGACGAGGCGACCGAGTCCCTTCGCCATGAAGGTCGGCACGCCAACTCGCCGCAACACGCGCATCGCCGGCGGCGAGAGCGCCAGCTGCAGCAGCCGCGGAACACCCGGCGGCAGCGAGCCGAACAGCTGCGTCAGTGCAAAGCCATCGACGTTCACCGCCGCCGCGTGCTCGCCGAACCGGATGTAGCTGTACGTCTCGCGCCACGCGTTCTCGTCGGTGAAGTCGATGCTCGCGTTGCGCCCGACGAAGTCGCCGGCGCGCTCGATCAGGGCTCGATCGTCGAACAGCTGGAGCGAGACGCGTCCGTCACCGGGGGCGAACAGGGCCTCGGCGCCGAGCAGCGCGCGCCGCGTCGTCTCGCTGACCTTTCGCTTGTCGTAGGGAGCCCGGTTGGTACGGCGATCGGACGCGACGCCGGAGTCCCAGACGGCGGTCCGCGCCGCCCCCGAGCTGACCGCGACGGCCGCGAGCGGCGTCCAGGCGCCCGGGTAGCCCGCGAGCGGCGGGATGCCGAGCTTGCCGGCGCACGGCACGACGCGCACCGCGAGGCCATCCTCCGCCACCCGTGCCGCAAAAAGCTGCAGGAACATGCCGCAGCTGAGCCGCATCTCCGTGGCCAGCGACGGAAGCGCGTCGAGGGCGCGCTCGGCGTCGACCGCGAGCACCAGCCATCGCTCGTCGGCCCGCGGCCGGACGCCGAGCCACTCGGCGAGCGCCCGTAGAGCCTCCGGCGACTCGAACGACGCGACCGCCCATGGCTGGCTGTTGTGCGACGACGGTGCGAGGCGCGCGACGGCGATCGCATCCCGAACCGACCGATGTGATGCCCCTGCCGGAGCCACCCGCTGCTGCACCCGCGCGATCACGGAGCCCATATAGCGCACGTCCCCGCGGACCACCACATCGATTTGTTGCAACTCCTACAATTTACCTTGCCGTGCCGGCGATCACGATCGTCACATGGATGGCGGGCACTCGTGGTGACATATGTTGTTTGACCTCATATCATCCGCCGCGCTAGCTGAAAGGCATCCGCGAGACACGATGGCGAGCCGACAACCACCACGAGAACCGATCGCGATCATCGGCATCGGCGCGCTGTATCCCGAGGCCGACACACCCGAAGCGCTGTGGGAGCGCCTCGCGCGGCGCCAGCCCGTGCTCCGCGAGGATCCGTCCTTCGATCTACGCGCGCTCGACTTCGGCATCGACAGCGCTCCGCCGGATGACCGTGTCGGACGCTGGACCGCCCGGATCCGCGGCTTCCAGCCCAACGTGGCGCGCTTCGGGATCCCGCCGGCGCAAGGACCATCCCAGGCGACGCTGCAGGCGATGGTGCTCGAGGCCGTCGACCGCGCGTTGACAGACGCCGGATACGCAGCGCGCGCGTTCGACCGCGACACGACGGATGTCTACTGCGGCACCTGCTTCGGGCTCGATCGCGCGTTTCAGAATGCGCTCCGGGTCGAGGCCGGCCACGTCATCGCCGAGGTGCTCCGCGAGCTCTCCGCCGTCGATGCCGCGCGGCGCGCAACGCTCGTCGATAGCCTGCGTCGCGCCTACGAGAAGCAGTTCGCCGCGTCGCCTCACGACCGCCCCGGCGAGATGGCGAGCACGATCGCGGGCCGCATCACGATGGCGTTCAAGCTGCACGGCCGGAGCGTCGTCGTCGAGTCCGCCGATGCGACCTCGCTCGTCGCGATCCGCGAGGCGGTCGTCGGCCTGCGCGCCGGGGCGTGCGATACCGCGATCGTCGTCGCCGGGCAGCGGATCGAGAGCGGGCTCGTCCTCGCCGCGCTCGACGCGAAGGGGATGCTCGCCTACGAGCCCGGGTCCGCGTTCGCGCGCGACCGCCGCGGGTTCTTGCTCGGCGAGGGTGTCGGAGCCTTGATCCTGCGGCGAGCGTCCTCCGCCGTGCGCGACGGCGACCGGATCTACGCCCTGATCACCGGCGTCGCCGCCGAGCACGCCCCACAGCCGGGCAGCTTCCGGTACCCGTCGAGCGCCGACACGCGGGCGGCGTCCCTGCGCGCGGCCTGCATCGACGCGAGCGCCCCACCCTCTTCCTTGCAGTACATCGAGTGTCACGGGGCGAGCGACACGGAGCTGGAGGTCCGCGCGCTCGAGCAAGCGATCGGTCCCGCGCGTCACGAGATCGCGCTCGGGTGCGCCAAGGAGGTGTTCGGCCACACGATGGCGAACGCCGGTGTGCTCGCGCTGAGCAAGGTCGCGCTGTCGCTGCACCGGCGGCAACTGCCTGGCCAGCCGATCGCCGCCGAGGCTCCGCGAGCGCCATACACCGTGCCGAGCGAGACCCGCGCGTGGCCAGCGGGGATCGATGCGCCCCGGCGCGCCGCGATCAGCGCGTGCAGCCTCACCGGGACCAGCTGGCACCTGATCGTCGAGGAATACGACGCCGCCCGCGCCGCGCGGATCGAGGCCGTCCCGCGGCGCCCGCAGGCGACGGCGATCGCGATCGTCGGCTACGGCGCGCGGCTCGCCGAGGCGCGCGATGCCGATGCCTTCTGGGACAACGTCGCGCACGTGCGCGACACCGTGAAGCGCCTGCCCCCGGAGCGGCTCGATCGCGAGACGTACTTCGACCCGGCGAATCCCGACCTGCTGAAGAGCTACTGCGAGATCGGCTCGATCGTCGAGGACTCGCATCTCGATCGCGCGCGCTTCACGATGCCTCCGCGGCGCGTCTCGTACATGGATCCCGTGCAGCGGGTCGCGCTGACCGTCGCCGACGAGGCCATGCAGCGCTTCGGCAAGAGCCTGTCGGGCCCGGGCGCGGTCTGGTTCGCGACGAACCTCTCGCTCGCCGCCGAGCGCCAGGCGAACACGTGGCTCCACGATCGCGAGCTCGAACGCACGTTCGAGTCCTGGCAGGGGCCGCCCCAGCTCGGCCCGGAGCAGCGCCGTCGCGTACTTCGCACGGTCCGCGAGCGTTTCCGCCAGGGCGCGCGCCCGCTCGCCGCGCTCTCGCTCGACGGATATCTCGCGAGCGGTGTCGCGGCCGTGATCGCGAACGAGCTGCGCCTGCACGCGCCGCCGGCGGCGGTCGAGGCCGCGTGCGCGTCGTCGCTGGCCGCGCTGGATGCCGCCCTGCGCGGGCTCGCGGCGCGGCAGTACGACTTCGTCGTCACCGGCGGCGCCGAGCTGCCCGTCACGACCCGCGACCTCGTCCTGTGCTCGTCGCTCGGGCTGCTGTCGCCGAGGCGAATCGCGCCGTTCGACGCGTCCGCGGACGGCTTCTCGATCGGCGAGGCCGCGGTCGCGTTCATCCTCAAGCGCCACGAGGATGCGCTCCGCGACGGTGACCCCGTGTTCGCCGTGATCCGCTCGATCGGCGTCTCGTCGGACGCGAAGTCTCTCATCGCACCCGATGTCGACGGCCAGGCGCTCGCCCTCGCGCGCGCGTTCGAGGCCGTGGACTTCGGGCCCGAGACGGTCCAGTACGTCGAGGCGCACGGGACCGGCACCGCGCTCGGCGATCCGACGGAGATACGCGCACTCGCCCGCGTCTACGGCAACGGCAAGCGATCGGCGCCGCTCGCCGTCAGCTCCGCGAAGTCGATGGTCGGCCACACGTTCGCCGCGGCCGGCTACGTCGGGCTGCTTCGCACCGTCCTGGCGATGCGCGCGCGCACGCTGCCGCCGAGCACGCACATCGCGAGGCTCAATCCCAAGCTGCCGCTCGGCGAGGTCCCGGCCTACATCCCGACGGATCTCGCGCCGTGGCCGACGGCCGCACCGCGACGCGCCGCCGTCAGTGCGTTCGGCACCGGCGGCATGAACTATCACGTGCTCCTCGAGGACGGCGAACGATGAACTTCGACTGGTCGGACGAACAGAAAGAGCTGCGCAAGACCGTGGTGGAGTTCTGCCGCGCCAAGCTGCCGGCGATCCCCGATGGCGAGCGCCCCGTGTTCTCGCGCGAGACGTGGCTCGCCTGCGCACGGCACGGCGTGCTCGGGGTCGCCGTTCCCGCGCGCTACGGCGGGCTCGAGAAGGATGCGCTCGGAGCGGCGCTCGTCACCGAGGCGCTCGGCTACGCGTGCACGGACCTCGGCCTCGTGTTCGCGATGTCGGCACACATCTACGCGTGCATCGTGCCGATCCTGACGTTCGGCACGGACGCGCAGCGCGAGCGCTGGCTGCCGCGTCTCGTCTCCGGCGAGGCGATCGCGGCGCACGCGACCACGGAGCCGAACGCGGGCTCCGACATCTTTCACATGTCGACGAGGGCCGAGCGGCGCGGCGACCACTACGCGCTGACCGGCATCAAGTGCTTCACGAGCAATGCCCCCGTCGCCGACGTGCTCCTCGTGACGGCGGCGACCGATCCGTCGAAGGGCTACTTCGGCCTCAGCACGTTCATCGTCGAGAAGGGCACGCCGGGCCTCCGCCTCGGAAGACCGTACGACAAGGTCGGGCTCGAGAGCGCGCCGATGTCGGACGTCTACCTCGACGAGTGCATCGTGCCCGCCGCGCACTGCATCGGCTCGGAGGGCGCGGGCGCCTCGGTGTTCCTGCACTCGATGACGTGGGAGCGGACGTGCCTGCTCGCCGCGTACGTCGGCGCGATGGAGCGCGTCCTCGAGCGCACGATCGCCTATGCGAAGGAGCGGAACCAGTTCGGACAGCCGATCGGCCGCTTCCAGGGTGTCAGCCACCGGATCGCGGACATGAAGATGCGCCTCGAATCGTCGCGGTTGCTGATGTACCGCGCCGCGTGGGGCATCGCGCACGACCGCCACGACGACATGACCGCCGCCCTCGCCAAGCTCGCGGTCAGCGAGGCCGCGGTCGCGTCCGCGCTCGATGCGATCCAGGTGCACGGCGCGATCGGTACGATGACGGGCGAGCTCGAACGCTTCCTACGCGATGCGATCCCGTCGCGGATCTTCTCGGGGACGTCCGAGATCCAGCGCAACACGATCGCGCGGGCGCTCGGGCTGTGATCGTGCTCGACCTCGAAGCAGTCGTCGGGTTCGCCGGCGCGGTCGAGGGCGTCGTCGTCGCGTCGGCATCGATCCGTGCGCTGCGCCAGATGCCGGCGACCGCGCGCGACGAGCTGGCGCGCGGCAGCCTGTCTCCACACGAGCTCGCCCGCTATCAGGCGCTCGACGACTTCTCGAAGCGGCAGATCGAGTGGCTCGGCGGCAGGCTCGCCGTGAAGCGAAGCGTCGCCGAGCTCGTCGCTCGCTCGCCGCGCGACATCGAGATCCGGCAAGAGGGACAGACGCGGCCGACTGTTCGCCCCGCCGAGATCCACGTCGCGATCAGTCACTCGTTCGACGTGGCGCTCGGCGCGGCCGCTCCGCACGCGATCGGGCTCGATGTCGAGCTCGTCCGTCCGCTGCCGGCGGAGCTGCTCGAGTACGCGTTCGCCGCCGACGAGCTCGAGCCGCTGGGCGCGGATGACACCGCCGTCGTCCGGCTGTGGACGATGAAGGAGTCGTTCGTGAAGATGCTCGGGCTCGGCATCCCCGCGTTCGACGAGCTGCAGCTCGTCTCGGGCGACCGCGAGCGTCCCGCGTGGCGCACCCGCGGCCGCGTCGCGCAGGAGCTCGGAGCACGTCGCCCGCGATGCTGGGCAGACGTCACCTCGGGATATGCGGTCGCCTTGACCTGGAGCGAGACACCATGAAGACGGAGTACGACATCATCGTCGTCGGTGGCGGCCTCGCCGGAGCGGTCGCCGCGAGGAAGCTGGCGGAGCTCGGGCGTCGCGTGCTGGTGCTGGAGCGCGAGACGGCGTTTCGCGACCGCGTGCGCGGCGAGCAGATGCATCCGTGGGGCGGCGCCGCTGCCCGGCGCCTCGGGATCTACGACGAGCTGCTCGCCACGTGCGGTCACGATGCCCGCTACAACAATGCGTACGTCGCCGGGCATCAGGCATCGCACCGCGATCTGCACGCGACCACACCGTACGGCGGGATCGGCGTGACGACGTTCCATCATCCCGAGATGCAGGAGGTGTTGCTCGCGTCGGCCGTGCGCGCCGGTGCAACCGTGCGACGCGGCGCGGAGACGCGATCGCTCGCAGGCGGCACGACGCCGCACGTCGTGTTCAGCGACAGGACCAGCACCCACGAGGTGACGGCGCGCGTCGTGATCGGTGCCGACGGACGCACCTCGAAGGTCCGCGCGTGGGGTGGCTTCCTCTCGAGGCGCGCCCCCGAGCGGCTGCGAATCGCCGGCGCGCTGCTGCAGCACACGACGGCTCCCGTCGACGGCCTCCACATGTGTGTCGCCCCCCACGGCAACATGCTGCTCTGCCCGCTCGGAGACGGCCGCGCGCGCGCCTACTTCATCTACGACATCGCGGTCGCGGGCCGGCGCAGCCTCTCGGGCAAGACGAAGGTCGACGAGTTCCTCCGGCTGTGCCGGGAGACCGGCGCACCCGCCGGGTGGCTCGAGGGCGTCGTGCTCGCGGAGCCGCTCGCAGACTTCGAAGGCGCGAACCAGTGGGTCGAGCACCCGCACCGCGATGGCATCGTGCTCGTCGGCGACGCGGCCGCGACGCTCGATCCGTCGTTCGGCAGCGGGCTCTCGAAGGTCCTCCTCGACGTCGAGCGTCTCCTCGAAGCGCTGGGGTCGACAGACGATCGCAACGCCGCGCTCGACGCCTACGCCAGGAGCCACGACAGGCACTACCGCATCGTGCGCGACATCGAGTCGTGGATGATGACGCTGCTGTGGGATCGAGGCGCGGCGGCCGACGAGCGCCGCCACCGCGTCATGCCGCGCTTCAGCGCCGGCGATCCCGCGCTTCCCGATCTTCAGCTCGGACCTGACGGCCCGCACGACGACCACGCGCGCAGGCTGATTCTCGGCGAGTAAGTCCCTCGATTGGAGCCCCTCATGATCACGATCGTCCACAAGATCCGTCTCAAACCCGGCATCGACCCCGAGCGCTTCGAGCGCTGGGTGCGCGACGTCGACTATGCGGCCTGCCCGGGGATCCCGTCGGCCGTTAGCTTCGCGGTGCATCGCGTCGCGACGAATCCGCGCGCGCCGTACCACTACTTCGAGGTGATCCGGATCGCCGATGCGGCCGCGTTCGAGCGCGACATGGCGACGCCGCACTTCCAGCGCCTCGTCACCGACTTCGACCAGATGGCCGAGGTCGTCGAGGTGATCACGGGCGAGAAGCTCGAGCCGGGCTACACGCGGTAGGCCTCGAGCACGTCGACCTGCGAGGGCGTCGCGACGACTCGCTCGAGCTGGAAGCCGCTCCGCCGGAGCAGCTCGGCGTACTCCGCCTCCGTGCGCTCGCGTCCGCCTTCCGTCAGGCAGAGCATGATCATGTCGATGACCTTCGCCAGGTTGAGCTTCGGACCGGGAGGCGTCACGAGCTGCTCGATGATCAGGAGCTTCCCCTTCGGGGCGATCGAGCGCGCGATCTGGCTGAGGATCGCGACCGCCTCGTCGTCGGCCCAGTCGTGCAGCACGTTCTTGATCACGTACGTGTCGTGACCCGAGGGCACGGCCTTGAAGAAGTCACCGCCGATGACCTCGCAGCGCGCCTGCAGCCCACGCGAGGCCAGGTTCGTGCGCGCCGCATCGGCGACGTGCGGAGCATCGAACAGCACCCCGCGCGCGTTAGGCGCCGCGCCGAGGATCTCGGCGAGGAGCGTGCCGTGGCCGCCGCCGACGTCGACGATCGTCTTGGAGCGGGAGAAGTCATAGGACGACGCGACGGCACGTGCGGTGGTCGTGCTCAGGCTCGCCATCGCGCTGTTGTAGACGGCCGCCTCCTCGGCGTGCGCGGGCATCCACTCGAAGATCGGCATCCCGTGAGCCTTCACGAACGCGGACTTGCCGGTGCGTGCGCTATGGGTGAGCTCGGCGCATGCGGCGAGGTTGAACGGCGAGCCCTCGAACTTCGCGAGGCCGGCGAGCGAGCCGGCGACATCGCTCCGCAGCGCCGCGCCGACGTCGGTCAGGGCGAACGTCCGGTTCGCGCTCTCCTGCAGCACGCCAACGGCGCCGAGGCATCGCATGACGCGGTACACCGCATCGGCGTCCGCATGGACCGCCTGCGCGACCTCCGCGGAGGTCCGCGGGCCCTTCGCGAGCAGGTCGGCGATGCCGAGCTGCGCGGCGGCCGTGATGGCCTGCCCATACCACTTGCCGAGAATCAGATACAGCAGTGCCTCAGGAGGCCGGAGCTCGTCGTGCATCACCGTCATGCCTTTCGGTTGAAAGATTTGCGCTCGTATGCGCGCCGGGCATGCTACAGGATTTGTCGGAACTCAAACAAATCGTCTCGCGTAGGATGAGCACAAAATGAACGTAGCGACTCAGGCGTTGCCGGCGTTGAAGGCGGATCTGCTACTGGTGCACGCACCGGCAATCTTCGACTTCCGAAACCGCCGCGATCTGTACTTTCCGTTCCTCGGAACCAGCGGCGACGTGCCGATCACCCCGCTGTACGAGTACTTCCCCGTCGGCTTCCGGTCGCTCCAGCGCTACCTCGGTGATCGAGATCACGACGTCAAGATCCTCAACCTGTCCACGTTGCTGCTCTGCTACCCGGAGCTGGCGATCGAGACCGTCGTGCGGGCACTCGATGTCCCGATCGTCGGCATCGACCTCCACTGGATGGTCCACGTCCAGGGGAGCCTCGCCGTCGCCGAGGTCATCAAGCGCGAACGCCCCGACCTCCGCGTGATGTTCGGGGGTATCTCGTCGACCTATTACGCCGACGAGCTGATCCGGTACCCGTTCATCGACATGGTGATGCGCGGCTACGACACGCACGTGCCCGTCGATATGCTGCTGCGAGCACGCGGCGACGAGTCCGCGCTGCGCGGCGTTCCGAACCTCCTGTGGAAGGACCGCGGCCAGCAGGTCGTCGACAACGGCTACGTGCACAAGCCCGACACGATGGCGTGCGGCATCGACTGGCGAACCGCCCCGCGCGCCGCGCCGTCGAAGGGCAGCTTCGCGATTCGCGAGTACCTCTCCGTGCAGAACGCGGGGTGCGCGTACAACTGCGGCTGGTGCGGAGGGAGCCGCGAGGCGTTCCGCCGGATCAACCACCGCAAGAACACGATGATCCGCAAGCCGCAGGAGCAGGTCCGCTACGAGTTCGAGTCGCTGCGCAGCATGGCCGGCACGGACACGTATCACTTCTATTCCGTCGGCGCGTACAACGAGACGAACCAGGGCCTCGAGAACCTCATCTCGGGCGTTCACGACGCGGGCCTCAAGTCCGTCAGCTACGAGCAGTTCCACCTGACGTCGCGCGACACGCTCCGGCGCATGGCGGAGGCCAACAAGAACACGGTGATCACGCTGTCGCCGGAGAGCCACGACCTGCGCATCTCGAAGCTCGCCGGCCGCGGCACGTACACGAACGAGGAGCTCGAGGCCTGGCTCGGCGACGCGCTCGACGCCGGCATCTCGCAGATCGACATCTGGTACTTCATCGGCATGCCGGAGCAGGATCCAGCGTCGGTCGCGGGAACCGTCGAGTACTGCGAGCGCCTGCTGCACAAGTTCAAGGGCGCGCGCGTCAACCCGATGGTCTGCCCGATGATCCCGTTCCTCGATCCGGCCTCGACGTTCTTCGAGCAGCCGGAGCACGGCTACCGCGTGTTCTTCCGCACCGTCGAGGAACATCGCCGCGGCATGATGAACGCGTCGCTCTTGAACCGCATGAACTACGAGACGCGCTGGCTCTCGCGGCGCGAGCTCGTCGACCTCGGCTTCCGCGCGGTCCGCGACGTCATGCAGATCAAGGCGCAGACGGGCATGCTGCCCCACCCCGTCGTCGATCATCACAACGCGCTCGTCGACGACGCGCTCGCGTTCCTGCCCGCGGTCCACGAAGCGGATTGCCTGACGGACCGCGAGGCCCGGCGCCGCGCGCTCGAGGCACTCGGCTCCGAGATCCTGCGCCGGAACCAGCAGATCATCACGCCGCGCGTGACGAACCAGGGGTTCCCGATCCAGCGTACGATCGGCGGCCGCTGGTTCGACGAATTCGGCTGGCCGGCAGCCGCGCTCGACGCCGTGACCACGCGCGCCGCGTAGGCCCGAGTGATGCATCGACGCACAGCATGAACCCTCCGACGACGACGACGAGCCCGCCCATGGAAGCCACCCACACCGCAGCGCCCCCCCTTCGCGAGATCGTCGCCGATCAGATCTGGGTCAAGGAGTGGCCGGTGCACTTCGCCGGCGTCCAGGTGCTGACACGCATGACGGTGCTGCGCTGCCACGATGGCGTCTTCCTGCACTCGCCTGTCGAGATCGATGCGGCGACGCGCGCGGCGATCGAACAGATCGGCCCCGTGCGCGCGATCATCGCGCCGAGCACCACGCACCACGTCTTCGTCCCGAGCGCGAAGGCCGCGTTCCCCGACGCTCCGCTCTACGGCATCGAGGGTCTCGACGAGAAGCGCCGCGACCTGTACTTCGACCAGCTGATCGGCGACGCCGCCCCGGCGCTGTGGGCCGGCGAGATGGACCAGGTCGTCATCGGGAACAGCGTCATGCGCGAGGTCGACTTCTTCCATCGCGCGAGCCGCACCCTGATCGCGACGGACCTCGTCGAGAACTTCCGCGACGAGACGCCCGGCACGAACCGCCTTCTGCGCGAGTTCATGCACGTCATGGGGATGTGGAACCATCCGCGCCCCGCTCCGGAGCTGCGGTGGCTCACGATTCACCGGAGGCAGACCATCGAGGCGCTCGACACGATGCTCGGATGGGACTTCGACCGCGCCATCATCTCGCACGGCGAGCTGCTCGAGAGCGACCCGAAGGCGGCAATCCGCGAGGCCTGGCACTGGCTCCTGCGCTGATTGTCGGACCTCAAACCATCTCCGCGATCGCTCGTTGACACGCGCGCCGGCCAGCGCATAAGTTCCAACTCGTTTGAGCTCCAACAACTGGGATCGGCGCTACGAGGCGAAGACCGTCCTGCTGATGTCGCTGGCATTCGGCGTCGTCGGGCTGGACCGGTTCATCATCAATCCACTGTTCCCGGTGATGGTGAAGGACCTCGGCCTGGACTATCAGGACCTGGGCCTCGTGTCGGGCATCCTGGCGCTCGCCTGGGGAACCTCGTCGATGATCGGCGGGCGGCTGTCGGATCGCCGCGGGCAGAAGGCCGTCATCGTCCCCGCGATCATCGCGTTCTCCGCGATCGTCGGGCTCACCGGCCTGGCGGTCGGGCTCGGCTCCCTGCTCGTGCTCCGCGCGCTGGTCGGTCTCGCCGAGGGCGCGTTCGCCCCGACCGCCATCGTGGCGACGGCGCAGGCATCGAAGCCCAGCCGCGTCGGCCTGAACATCGGGCTCCAGCAGGTTGCATTGCCGCTGTTCGGCCTCGGTCTGGGCCCGGTGCTCGCGACGCAGCTGCTGAAGGTGCTGCCGTCCTGGCACTGGGTGTTCGTGCTCGCGGCGGCCCCCGGCTTCATCATCGCCATCGTGATCGTCCGCGTCCTGCGCGACGACGACCCGCGCGTCCGTCCCGCGCCGCGCGTGCATCACTCCTGGCGCGAGGTGGTCGCCCACCGCGGTGTCCTGTTCAACGCCGTCGGCATGTGCTGCTGGGTGTCTTGCCTCGTGATCCTGTCCGCGCTCCTCCCGAGCTACCTGACCGACCACCTGAAGCTCGGCCTCGCCGACATGGGCTGGGTCCTCTCGGGCCAGGGTATCGGCAGCTTGCTCGGCGCGATCACGCTCCCTGCCCTCTCCGATCGCCACGGGCGGCGCCCGGTCCTCCTCGGCTCCGTCCTCGTCGAGATCGTCGCGCTGGCGCTGTTCCTCCGGACCGGCGCAACGCCACCGGCGCTGTTCGCGCTGCTGCTGGTCGCCTCCTGGGCAAACGCCGGCAACCTCACGATCACGGTCGGCCCGCTGACGATCGACGCCGTCCCCCGCCAGCTCGCGAACACCGCGACCGGCATCGTCGTCGGCCTCGGCGAGATCATCGGCGGTGCGGTCGCCCCGGCCGCCGCCGGCGGGCTCGCGCAGCACTTCGGTATCGCACTCGTCCCGGCGCTGGCGCTGGGAGCCATCGTCGTCGGCTTCGCCGTCACGATCGTCGGCATCCGCGAGCCTCGAAAGGAACTAGAGACATGGTCGCCCGTACCAAGCTAGCGACGTCAGACCTATCGCCCCTGCGCGACATCCGCCTCCGCGACGACGGCATCTACGAGGCGCACGACACGCCCGTGGAGCGCTTGACGCTCGGCCAGCGGGTCTTCTTCAACGACCTCACCGCGCGAATCTATGTCGTCTCGCGCGAGGGGCGGTTCGCGCGCCTGATGAACGGCCACGCGTCCTCCGAGGACTATCCGTGGCTCGTCAACGCGCTCGAGCTCGACGAGGATTCGACCGTCCTGGACGTCCCGTGCGGCCAGGGAAACGTCACGGAGGCGCTGGCCAATGCCGTGCCGCGGGGGCGCGTCTTCGCGCTCGACCTGTCGAACACGATGCTCCGCCTCGCGCGCAAGCGCCTCGAGCGCGGCCGCTTGCTCGACCGCGCGACGCTGGTGCGGGCGAACGCGCTGCAGCTGCCGATCGAGGATGCATCGATCGACGCGATCTCCGCGTGCGCCGGGCTGCACCTGTTCCCGGATCCCGACCGCGCGATCGACGAGATGCGCCGCGTGCTGCGCCCCGGAGGCCGCGTCGCCGGGCTCGTCTTCGTGAAGCAGACGGAGACCATCCCGAAGCTGGTGCAGGCCGCGGTGCGCCGCATCAGCGGCATGATCTCGTTCGACTTCGACGATCTCGGGCGCCGCTTCGCCGCGCGCGGCTTCTCCGGCTGGGAGTGGCACCGCGCCGGCATCATCGGCTACTTCCAGGCCCGCGCGGTCTGAAGCCTGCCGCCCGCGCCTCGGTGCGCGCCGCCCGCTCAGGCCTTTGCGGCCGTCGAGACGCCATCCACGCCGCGCGGCGTCGCCTTGCGCGTCAGCGCCGATGCGACCGCGGCGTCCTTGAGCTTCTTGCGCAGCGCGAGCCAGTGCGAGCCGAGCGCATCGGGCGCGATCATCCGGTTCGCGCCGACGTCGCTGGCCTTCGGGGACTGCGTCTTCATGATCGCCACGTCGCGCAGCTGCTCGTAGTAGACGTTGTACATCAGGCCGAGCCAGCCCCAGAAGTACGAGATCCTGTCGGCGAGCGGCTTCGGCAGCTTCTCGAGGAAGCCAGGCCGGAACGTGCCGGAGTAGAGGCCGACCGTGTGGTCCTCATCGACCGGGATCGGGATGATCAGCGACTGGAACGGGCCGACGTCGAGCAGCACCAGGTTCGGCATCAGGAACTCGACCTTCCAGGGCCCCCACGCCGTCTTCCACGGCAAGAACCGCTCGAGCCCCTGCGGGTATCGATCGCCCTCGTGCCGCTGCACGATATTGCTCTTGATGTGGTTACCGTTCACCTCGACATCGCACTCGTGAACGTATTTCCCGCGAATGCCGTACTGCTGGATGTAGTGAATCCACGTGCCCCAGTGCAGGAATGGCGCGTGGTAGAACTCACTGACACTCTCCATCCAGCGGCTGTAGTGGATCGGCGCCGGTCCGTTGGCCGGGATGTAGGCCTGCGGCCACGGGACTGCGTCACGGAACTGCTCGAACATCGGGATCTCGGGCAGCTCTTCGTCGCGACGCTCGTCGCCGTACCAGAACCAGATCAGGCGGTACTTCTCCGCGACGCGATACGTCTTGACGCACATGCCCTTCGGGATGCGCGCGTTGGAGCCCAGCGCCGGAATCTCGACGCAGCTCCCCGTCGAGTCGTACTCGAAGCCATGGTACGGGCACGCGATCCGGCCCGGCGCCGGACGCTTGCGTGTCAGGCGGCTGATGCCCGGCAACCGGGCGCTGAGCTTCGCTCCCTTGTGCGCGCAGCGATCCTGCATGCACGCGACGCGACCGTTCTCGTCGCGGAACAGCACGAGATCCTCCCCCAGCCGGCGCAGGCCGACGGGCTCCCTCTGGGGTACATCCTGCGGCCGGCAGATCGGGTACCACATATTCGGAATCATGGAGTCTCCTGGTAATGGGGCGCTGTTCGGAGTGACCTTCTCGGCCTCGGATCAGGCGTTGGCGACAGCTTCGCGATCGTCATTGCTGACGGCGCGCAGTACGGGACGTGTCGCGGCGGGCTTCGGCGCCGGCGCCATGTCGACCGGGAAGACGTGATCGACCGGGTGCACCTTGTGCGGCAGCAACATCAGCGCGGAGAACATCGCGGTCAGGCCGCTCACCGTCAGCTGACCTCGACGCTCGGTCATGAGCTCGCGGCGCGCGACGTCCGGCTGGGCGTGAGGGCCGACGAGGCGATAGAACGCGTGGTTCGCCGGATAGAACCAGTATCGCGCGAACAGCGTCGGGCTCTTCAGGATGTCCCAGATCGAAGGGAGCGCGCCGATCTCGCGGGCGATGCCGTCCTGGAACAGCGACTGCGACGGAATCGCCTCGGTGTGGTTCGGGCTCAGCTCGGTGAAGGCCTCCTCCCACGCCTTCTCGGCCTGGATACGCTCGCGGACGTCGTCCGGCAGCTGCAGCTTCTTGCTGCAGAGCAGCGCGAAGTAGCGCGCCTGCATCTCGGCGCATGCGGGGATGCCGCCGGCGAACGGCCGCACGAACCCGATGAACGCGAGCCGTCCGTCGTGATCGGGATGGAACGCGTGCTTGTAGAGGTTGCGGACGTTGTTGTCCTTGACCTCGATGTCGGAGCCGAGCATCGCGAAGTCGCGCTCGAAGCCCGTGCAGAGCACGATCGCGTCGAGCTCCTTCCGCTCGCCGTTCATGAAGTGGACGTGCTTGCCGTCGATGCGCTCGATGCCGCTGTCGTCGATCTGGATCTTGCCGTTGACCGCGTTCGGCACCCACGTGGCGTTCTTGCAGAGGATGATCTTGACCGTCCAGTTGCCCTTGTCGTGGTGCGACTTGCGGTTCCATTCATTGATGAACCGCATGTACTCGGGGCGGAGCTCCGCGTCGTGATCCATCTGGCGCGGGAACGTCGGCTGCCCCATCTTGTCGTGCAGCACGTCCCTGTCCTGCTCGTCGGGCGAGCGGTCGAGCAGCTCGCGAACCTTCAGCGCCGCCGCCGTGCCGAAGCCAATGGTCGCGGCACACACGCGGAACGCCGCGCGGGTCAGCTTGCTGTCGCCGAACAGGCCCCGCACCGGGAACGGCAGCTTCGTCGCGCGGATCCACTGCTCGTAGTTGTGCGCGCGGATATCGCCCTCGTCGGAGGAGTACCGACCGGCGAACAGCCGTGGCAGGACGAACGACCGCGACCGCACCGTGAGCACGCACTCGGAGGCGACATCGGAGATCTGGCGCAGGATGTCGGCGCCGGACTCGGCGAGGCCGACGACGAGGACGCGCTTGTTGCGGAACCGCTCCGCGTTGCGGTAGCGCGAGGAGTGCGAGACGTCGCCGGTGAAGTTGTCGAGGCCCGTCACCTGCATCCTCGGCTTCTGGAACGGGCCGGCGCACACCGCGACGGCGTCGAACAGGTGCTCGGTCTCCTTCCCGTTGCAGCGAACGACGACCCAGAATCGGTCGTTCGGGGCGCGCCGGACCGCGGTGACCTCGCTGTTGAATTCGATGCGCTCGTTCAGGTCGAACTTCTCCGCGTACGCGCAGAGATAGCGGAGGTAGCGCTCGCGCGTGAAGTACACGCGGTCACTCATCTCGGGAGTGATGTAGTCGCTATATCCCATCAAGCCCATCGAGATGGTCAGAAACATCTTGTCGTAGACCTTCATCCGATCGAGATCTGTCTCGTTATTGCGATACCAGATCCCACCCAGATGCTCGTTCTTGTCGAAGCACGTGACGTCGTGCCCTTCATCGAGTAGTTGTTTGATCGTCGTCAACCCAGACGGCCCAGCTCCGATTACACAAACCTTCATTAGGATCACCCTATGTTGTCACAACGGTTTTCACACAAGATTCGATGCGACGCTGACACCTATTGGAAGCATTCACTGACGGATGACTACAATCGGTGTCTGTACGTCGACGCGCTCCAGTATCGCGAGTACAAGGTCCTTCACGCCGAGGACACTGGAGACCGCGTCTCGCGGCGCATCCAGTACGCGCCCCCGCCGCCGCCGGGCGCGCTGCGCAGGCTCGCCGGACGCTTTCGGGCGTCGCTCGTGACAGAAGCACTCGTGTTCGACCGGAGCACGGGCTGCGCCGTGATCGACTTCATCCCCAGCTCGCTCGCCGAGCGCACCACGTTGCGCGTGAACATCTCGTGCGCACCCGCCGAGGGCGACGGCATCGAACGCGTCGCCGACTGCGACCTCACGTTCGACCTGCCGCTGATCGGCCGGATGGCCGAGCGCGCGCTCGCGACGTTCCTCCAGGAGCAATCGGCGGTCGTCGCGAAGTTCACCGAGGAGTACGTCGCGCGCTTCACGACGCCTCCTTGACGTGAACCGTACCGGCGTCGCCGTCGATGACGAGCAGGTCGCCGGTCTTGACGGTCTGGGTCGCGCGCTTCGTGTTGACGACCGACGGGATGTTGAGCTCGCGAGCGACGATCGAGCTGTGCGAAAGCAACGAGCCGACATCGGTGACGACGGCAGACGCGATCGCGAACAGGGGGGTCCACGACGCGTCCGTCCACGCGGTGACCAGCACCTCGCCGGGCTTGAACTCGTTCGCCTGGCGAGCGAGGTCGTGGATCACGCGCGCGCGCGCGACGACCCTGCCGGGGCTCGAGCCGAGCCCGCGAATCGCATCCCCGGAGGGCGCCGATGCGACACGCGCCTCGGGCTTGTACTCGCCGACGAACGACAGCGGCGGCTCCGGGATCCGCAGGTGGTACTGGTGAAGCCGCCGCGCCTCGTCGAGCCTCTTGCGCGAGAACGTCGCCTCGAGCGACCGCGTGCCGCCGAGGTACGCGATGATCTCCGCGAGGTCCAGGTACGCGGCCTCGTCGAGCGTCCGCAGCACGCCCGCCACGACCAGGCGACGCGCGACCTCGTACACGATCTTGCGGATCATCCACACGGACGTGATGAACGCCATGCGTGCCGTCTCGCGCATCTCGCTGCACGACGAGTACTGGTGGATGAGCACCTTCAGGAGCTCGCGCTGCCAGATCGGAAGCCCATCGAGGATCGACAGCGACTCGCCGCTACGAACCTGCCGCCCTCGCTCGAGCGCGTCATCGATCGAGAAGTCCTCGGCGATGTACTTGCGCACCATCTGGAACACGTACGTCGGGTCGTCGATCCAGCGCGGGTTGGTCAGCTCCATCTCCTGGCGGCCGCGCACGCCGTTGACGCGCATGAACGGCTCGATGGTCTTCACCCAGTAGCGGCGACCTTCGTCGTCGGCCTTCAGCAGCGCCGCGAGCTCCTCGAGCGGGGCGCCCGTGAAGAGCTCCGAGAGCTGCCGCGACTCGCGCGCCTTGCTCGCCAGCCGCCACACCTCGCGTGCCGACTCGACGGTGCGCAGGTTCGAGACGTCGGCCTTGAGGCGGTTCTGGAGGTTCGTGCCGCGGTTATCGAGCCACTTCGCGCACAGCTTCGTCAGGATCCCGTAGGCGCCGAACGCGTTCATGTAGAACGGCAGGTAGCCGACGTGCATGTCGCGGAAGTACGCGAGCGCGCGCCGCATCTCGCCGTCGAGCTGCGCGCGAGAGAGCTCCTGGAGCCGGAGCGGCGAGAAGCGATCGTACTGTTCGAAGCGCGAGCGCTCCATGCTCTCGCAGCGGCGCTTCATCGTCGCGAGCTCTTTGACCGAGTAGCCGATCCAGTTCGCCGTGGTGACCGCGTAGCGGAGCCCGCCCGGATAGTGGCCGAACGGGTTCGTGTACGAGCCGAGGTCGACCTCCTCGCTCGTGAAGCGATTCGTGAACACGCCCGGGTCGCGCGTCGGCGGCAGCTGCTCGAGGTGATACGCCGTGTACGACACGTTCATGTAGAGGTGCCCGCCCAGGAACCCCATCGATGGCTCGACGTTGCCTCGGTCGAGCAGTCCCACCGCGCGCCCCGACGCGTCGTGCGCGTTGTAGAGGTAGTGCTTGACCAGCGAGAAGCCGAGCGGCGACATGATGCCGGTGAACAGCTCGCCGGTATCCATGCGCGTCCACAGCGTGTTGTCGACGACGTGCTGCGGCTGCTCGATGAAGTACGGCGTGAGCTTGGGGCGCGAGGCCGCCGTGGTGACCGGGCGCGTCTGCAGCACGTAGATCGCGCCGTCGCGGATCGCCCACTCGACGTCCTGGTCGGCACCGTACGCCTGCTTGAGACGAAGGCCGATCCGCGCGAGCTCGCGCGCCTGCTCGTCGGTCAAGACGGGCGCCTCGCGCTTGCTGGCTTCGACCGGCACCGTCGAGATGCTCCCCGGCGCCGCCGCCGCGCACTTCGTCAGCTTGTAGCGGATCTGGCGATCGAGGATCTCGAGCGACTGGCGATCGACGACGAACGTATCGCTGGGCACGCGCGCGGAGACCAGGCCCTCGCCGAGCCCCCAGCACGCCTCGATGACGATCCGTTCGCGGCCTTCGACGGGATCAACGGTGAACAGGACGCCCGCACAGTCGGCATCGACCATCGTCTGGACGACGACCGCCATCGCCGGCTCGTGGCGATGGCCATAGCAGCGGACCCGCTCCGACCATAGCGACGCCCAGCAATCCTTGACGGCCGCGAGCACCGCATCGTCCCCTCGAACGTCGAGGAACGTGTCGTGCTGCCCCGCAAACGAGTGCGTCGCCGAGTCCTCGGCAACGCCCGACGAGCGCACCGCGACGCGCGGACGGCCGAGCCGCTCGTACGACTCGACGATCTCGCGCGCGAGATGCGGTGGCATCTCCGTCGCCGCGATCGCGGCGCGGATCGCGTGGAAGTCACCGGCGGCGATCGCCTCGCGCACGGCCGGCGCCCCGACCAGCTCGCGCAGCGCCTCGGCGGTGATGCAGAACCCGGCCGGTACAGCGAAGCCCGCGCTCGTCATCTCGGCGAGACGTGCACCCTTGCCGCCGAGCAGGCGAACCTCCGGCCGCCTGCCGGTCTGCGCGAGCTCGAGGATGAAGCCGCTCGGCCTCGTCGTACGTGTTCCGTTGATCTCGTTGGTCGCCATGGCACTAATCGAGGGTCGCTTCGACGTTCTTCGACGACGCCGGCCGCGCCGCGCGCACGACCTTGCGCGACATCGACTCGGCGAGCGCCTGGTCCTTGAGCTTCTTGCGCAGCATCAGCCAGTGCGACGCGAGGCCATCCGGCTTGATGAAGCGGCTCGTGCCGACGTCGGAGGCCTTCGGCGTCTGCGACGCCATGAACGGGATGTCGAGCAGCTGATCGAACATCGCCTGCTCCATCACCTCCGCCCACGCGATGAAGTCGCCGACGGGCTTGAGCAGCCACTTCGGCAGCAGGTCGAACGGCTTCAACCACAGCCAGCGCGAGTGATAGAGCGCGACCGTGTGCTCCTCGTCGACGGGGATCACCGAGACCATCCCCTGGAACGGCGGGGCGTCGAGCAGGATCAGGTTCGGCATCAAGAACTCGACGCGCCAGTTCCACGCCTGGCGCGACGGGATGAACCGCTCGAGGCCCTGCGGGTAGCGATCGCCTTCGCGCTTCTGGATGAAGCTGCTCTTGATGTGGTTGCCGTCGACCTCGACCTTGTAGTTGTCGGTGAACTTGCCCTTGACGCCGTACGTGATGATGTAGTGGAGCCACCCGCCGGTGTGCACGAACGGCGCGTGATAGAACTCGCTCAGCGCTTCCATCCAGCGGCTGTAGTGCACGGGCGCGTTCTTGTTGCGCGGGATGTACGAGGAGGATCCGTTGTCGCCGGTCCGGAACTCCTCGAACATCGGGATCTCGGGGAGCTCCTCGCTCGGGCGTTCGTCGCCGTACCAGAACCAGATCAGCTGGTACTTCTCGGCGACGCGGTACGTCCTCGTGCACATCCCCTTCGGGATCCGCGCGTCCTGACCGAGCGCGGGGATCGCGACGCACTCGCCGTCGGAGTCGTACTCGAAGCCGTGGTAGCCGCACGCGATGCGGCCTTCCTTCGTCACCTTTCCGAGGCTCAGCTTCGTGCCCTTGTGCGGACAGCGATCCTGCATGCACACGACGCGGCCGGTCCCGTCTCGAAAGAGCACGATGTCCTCTCCGAGGCGGCGCAGCGCGAGCGGCTTCTTGCGGGGAATGTCTTGCGGGCGGCAGATCGCGTACCACTGATTCGGGATCATGGTTCTCCTAGAGGCTCAGAAGTAAGACTTCAAGTCGCAGTGAAAGAGGGTCGGGTACAGCGCGAACTCGCTCCGCGCGAGCGGTCCGCCGTTGAAGTTGGGACTCGCGCCGATCGGCACGAACGCGCCCGCGATCAGCGTCGTGTTGTTCGACGCGTTGTAGTGAACGCTCGGCGCGATCAACGCGCTGCCGTCGACCACGTTGACGATCGCCGCGGACGCGAGGTGCACGAGCGGATACGGCGTGTAGTCGACGACCGCGCCGCCGTAGAACATGCCGACGTTGTAGGTCTCGCCCGTCTCGAAGCGCGGCGACGTCAGCTCCGACTCGTAATCGGCCGGGTGCAAGCTGCCCGAGCCGTTCCAGTAGGCCTCGATCGTGCCGTGGAGCTTCGACGACAGCTCGAACGTCGACCCGAGCACCGCGCGACCGAACGCCTTGCGATCGAACGGGCGGCGGTTCGCGTCGGGCACGTACGTCGCCGTCACCTCGCCGTGCAGATCGGCGCCGTGCAGATCGACGAACAGGTCCAGCGCGCCGACGGCATCGCCGCGGATGTAGCCGGTCATCACGCCGACGCGTGTCGTGTCGAACGAGACCTCGGTGCGCTGCATCGCCGCCGAGCCGTCGGCGCTGATCTGCAGGCGGCGGCTGTGCGCCGCGTCGCCCGCGACACCGACGAGCGCGACGGTCACGCGCGAGCCGAGCGTCACGTCCACGCGCGCCGCGTCGAGGCCCGGCTTGAACTCGGTGTCGATCTGGAACGGCGAGAACGGATCGACGAGATCCTCCGGCGTCCACAGCACGCCGCGGCCGAACGTGATCGGCTGGCGGCCCGCGGTGATGCTGTAGCGGCCCTTCGTCACGCGCACGTAGCCCCAGTCGATGCGGTCTCGCAGCGTCAGCTGGGATTGGTCGACGATTGCCCAGTCGAGCGGCAGCCACGTCGCGGGCAAGCGGCCCTGCCCCAGCGCGAGCGCGCCGCCCGCCGATGCGAGCGACAGCGAGCTCGTCGTGAGCGTCAGCGAGTCGTGCAGCGAGATGGACAGCCAGTCCCCACGCTTGATCTCCCCGCGCACGCGCAGATCCGTGAACGAGACGCCGGCGGTGCTCGCGTTCGGGTCCATCCCGGGGGCATCGAGCAAGCCGCCGTACATGAGGTAGTTGAACGAGCGCAGCGTCGCGCCGAGGTCGACGCTGTCTCCCGACAGCGGGTCCTCGGTGAGCACGACCGCGTCCGCACGTGCTCCCCACGCGCAGACCGCGATCGCCGCCGCCGCGGCAACGTGCTTCATGCACCTCTCCGGATCGAGTCGTCATCGGAGGCGATGCGCCCGTCCTCGAGATAGACGACGCGTCGCGCACGATCGATCACGCGCGCATCGTGAGAGCTGAACAGGAACGTGATCCGATGCTGCGTGTTGAGCTCGACCATCAGATCGAGCAGCGACTCCGCCGTCTTCGAGTCGAGATTCGCGGTGGGCTCGTCGGCGAGCACGAGCCGCGGCTCGGCCGCGATCGCGCGCGCGACGGCCACACGCTGCTGCTGACCACCGCTGAGCTCGGCCGGTCGCCGATCGACCATCTTCGAGAGCCCGACCGCCGACAGCATCTGAGCTGCCTTGTTGCGCCGCTCGGCCGCGCCGAGACCGCGCAGCATGAGCACGAGCTCGGTGTTCTCGAGCGCGGTCAGGACCGGCAGCAGGTTGTACGCCTGGAACACGAACCCGACGCGGTCGCGCCGCAGCCGCGCGAGCTCGGCGCGACTCAGCGTCGCGAGGTCCTTGTCGTCGACAACGAGCGTCCCCGACGTCGGCTGATCGAGCGCACCGATCAGGTTGAGCAGGGTCGTCTTGCCCGAGCCCGACGGACCGGCGAGCACGACGAACTCGCCCTCGTAGACCTGGAGGTCCACCCCGCGAAGCGCCTCGACCTCGAGCTTGCCTTGCTTGTACGTCTTCCTGAGCTGCTGCGCGTTGACGACGAGATCAGACATGGTGCATCGCCTTGGTGGGTTGAAAGCGCGCCGCGTGGATCGCGGGATAGGCGGCGCCGATGATCACGAGGCCGAGCACGACCACGGTGCTCCACACGACCTTGTCGGGCGCGAGCACGGAGTAGAACTTGTCGGGCAGCAGGATCCCGCCCGCCTGGACGTTGTTCCCGAACAGCTCCTTGTAGTCGAGGCCGTGCGTCGCGAGGTAGTGGTTGACGCCGAGTCCGAGCGCGAGGCCCGCGCCGACGGCCGCGATGCCGAGCGCGACGGCCTCGCACAGCACGATCGCGATCACCTGCCGCGGCGCGGCGCCGAGCGCGAGCAACACGCCGAACTCGCGCGTGCGTTCGAGCACGCTCATCAGCAACGCGTTGAGGATCCCCGCCGCGACGACGACGAAGATGATGACCATGAAGACATACATGCCGCCCTCGTCGACGGAGATCGCGGAGTACAGCTCGGGCGCCGCCTTCTGCCACGGCAGGACCTCCACGGCGTGCCCGCGAAGCGCGGCCGCGAGCGAGTCCGCAACGGCGGCCGCATGGTCCGCGTTGGTCAGCAGCAGCGCGACCATCGTGACGCCCTGCCCCGCGTTCGCGAGGCGCTGCGCTTCGTCGAGCGGAATCTCGACCCAGAACGAATCGACCTCGCGGACGCCCGTACGGAACACGCCGCAGACCTCGAACGCGCCGAGCCGCATGTCCTTGCTGTGCCGCGGGCGCACGTTCAGCGCGACGCGGTCGCCGACGTGCACGCCCAGGCTCTTCGCGAGCTCCTGACCGATCAGCGCCGGAGGCAGCTGGCCCGCGCCGCCCGTGTTGCACGAGGCGAGTGTGCCGCCAGCGACGAGCGCGCTCTTCGACGAGATGTGCGACACGAGCGGCTCGATCGCGGGGTCGCCGCCGGAGATCGTCACGCCGATGCTCGTCGCGCCCGCCTCGATGAGACCGTCGGTTCGCAGGCGCGGCACCGCGTGCGCGACGTCACCGCCGAGCTTGGCGACCGCGGCGTCGATCGCGCCGCGATCCTCGATCAGGTGGTCGAGGCTCGGGTCGTCGCGATACTCCGCCGGATACACCACGACGTGACCGAGCCCCATGCGGACGCCGATGTCGGCCATCGCCTGGTGGGCACCATCCGCGAGCCCGGTGAACATCAGGAGCAGCGCGAAGCTGAACACGATCGTGACCATCAAGATCAGCGTGCGCCGGCGCTGACGCAGCAGGTTGCGAAGAGCGATACGC
>CAYUNM010000022.1:0-118440 GCA_964446175.1 uncultured Kofleriaceae bacterium | reverse complement strand
GGCCGCCGAACGCGTTCTTCATCGCGCCGGTCGTCGTCGTGTAGATGTGGCACTTCACCGTCGGCAGGTGGACGATGTTCGTGCCGTGGAAGGCGTCCGGGATCTGGATGCCCTCGGGGAAGATCGTGTCGAGGACGAGCATCTTCGCCTTCGGCTTGTAGACCGACCAGCTCATCTCCTCGGGCTTGAAGTTGTAGCGAACGGGGATCCCGTAGCGCTTGAAGATCGGGACGTAGCCGTTGAGGTCTTCGCCCTTGAACGCGTCGGTGACGACCGTCTTGTTCTGGACGCAGATCACGTCGTTGTAGCCGCGGCTGTGCAGCGCGCGCACGGTGCCCTCGAGCTGCCACGGCGTGGTGTTCGCGCCGGGGAACGGGAAGTGCCACGAGATGTTGTCCTTGAGGATCGTCGTCGCGCCCTTCTTGAGGGCCTGCTCGATCCCCGCCAGTCCGCACAGCCGATCCGTGTCTTCGAGGACAGACTCGGGACGGGCCTTCAGTACTGCCACCTTGCTACGCATGCCGCGCAGCCTACCACGCAGAAAAGTTGCCGCCGAGATCAGAGCCGTGTGAGGTGGACACGTGGGCGAAACGCTTTACAGCAGCAGCTATCAGCCGGATCCGCGGAGCGCGCTCGACGTGCTCGCATTCGTGCTGACCCCGGTCGAGGCGTTCGCTCGCGTCGATGATCCCGACGAGCTCGAGGCCGTGGCCGAGCTCCTCGGATCGGCGAAGGAAGAGGCCGTGAAGCGGTGGTTCTCGCTGCACAGCGAGAGAGTCTCGAACTAGGTCACGTTGCCGTCGCCAGTACCGGCGACCTCCGGATCCGCGGTCTTGCCGGCGTAGTTGGTGAAGTCCATGTGCTCCACCGAGATCTCGACCTTGACCTGCTTGATCTCCTCGCTCGTCGACTCGCTGCGATCGGGCGTGACGCCGAGGATGTCGATATCGAACAGGTCGATCGAGAAGATGTCCTTCTTGCTGTTGTCCTGAACGTGGAGCGAGCCCGTGAGCGCCGTGTGGCTGGCGCCGGGGACCGTGTTCTTCATCACGTGCTCGTAGAACCGCCACGCGTCGGACTCGGGGATGTAGAACGCGAGGTTCGGGTACTCGACCTGCGCCGAGTAGACCTTCGTCGGCATCTGCGCGCCGCCCGAGTGGTACTCGAGGATGTTCTGCTTGATCGTGAAGGAATCGATCTTCGTCGTGCGCTTGCACTCCTGCTCGAATCCTTTGATCTCGAAGAGGAAGTTGCAGGACGTCCAGACCTTCTGGTCGTCGAAGCCCTTGCCCTGCAGGTCGATCTTCTGCGGCTTGCCGGGCAGGAACTGCAGATCCTCGACGGCCATCGTGACGCCGAGGTAGGCCGGGCTCTTGTCCTGACCGTCGAGCTTGGGGATCGTGACTTCCTTGATCATCGCGCCGTCGAAGTGCCGGCGTGCGCGCTCCTTGTAATAGAAGTCGGCCGCGACGATCGCGCCGCTCTTGCGCACGCCGTCGCCCTTGATGAAGCCGCGCACCCAGTTGAGGAACGGCGCGGCGACGGCCATGCCGGTCTGGATCTTGATGTCCTCGAACTTCGGCTTGCCGACCTGCTTCCAGCGGTGGAGATAGCCACCCTGCTGGTACGCCATCGCGTCGGCCTTGATGCTGCCGCCCTCGATCGACTTCAGGAGGCCCACGCTCGACCCGCCGTCGAGCTCGAGCGCGAAGTGCGCTGCCGCGTAGGCGCGTGGTGGTGCGTTACCGGTCGTGGCCATGTACGGAGGACCCCTGAAGAATTGTATACGACCATGCTACGGTTTGAGGGTCCCCGGCCTTCCTCGGCGGGACGTCCATGGCCGATCCGATCGTCCCCAGCGTAAGTACGCGAGTTCCAGCGGCATTTCCGCCGCGCTGGGCGTTCTTCAAGGGACTTCTGACCGGCGCGGTGATCGAAGTTCCCGCGCTCGCGGTCGGCGTGTGGCTGCTCGCGCGGCTCGGCGTCGGCGATCGCCACGCGCCGTTCATGCACCTCTTGCGGCTGACCGCGGTGTTCGCCGGCGTCGCGGCGCTGCTGACGGCCGCGGGTGTGGGGCGCCTCGCCGCGTACGCGTCGATCGACAAGATCGGCGGGCGACGGCATGCCGCGTTCGTCGCGGCGCGTGCACACGCGGTCGCCAGCGCGGGCCTCGTGCTGATCGCGGTCATCCCGCACGGCCACCTGCGCGACCGCGGGCCGCTGTGGCTGTGGATCCCGGCCGTCGGGCTCGCGATCGGCGCGGTGTGCGGCGTGACGATCGGCCTCGTGTGCGGCGGCGCGGCGCCCGTGAAGATCACCGACGTCATGGCGATCGCGATCAAGCGCCCGACCGATGCGCTCAAGAGCCTGCTCGATCCCGAGGACCTGCTCAAGCTCGGCGCGGCGGTGCGCCACCGCACGACGCAGGTGTTCGGCGGCATGTTCGAGCCGGCCGAGCGGCCTCCCGAGGACAAGGGAGAGAAGCGGTAGGCAGGTGCGCGCGGCGCGACAGGAGTCCACGACGCTGGCGATCGCGCTGCTCGCCTCGCTGCTCGTGTGGAACCTGCCGTTCGGCGGCTACGTCCTGTATCCGTTCAAGCTGCTCGCGACGTGGATGCACGAGCTGTCGCACGGCATCGCGATGACCGCGTGCGGCGCCGGCTTCGATCACATCCTCGTCTATCGCGACACCAGCGGCCTCGCGTACGCGCGAAGCTCCGTCGGCCCGTTCGGCAGCGCCGTGATCGCGGGCGCCGGCTACATGGGCACGCCGGTGTGGGGCGCCGTGCTGCTCGTGCTGACGCACGACGCGCGCACTGGCCGCCGCGCGCTCGCCGTGCTCGCCGGCCTCTTGATCATCACGGCGCTGTTCGTCGTCGCGCCGACGTCGAAGGAGGGCGAGTTCGGCCCGTACGCGATCGGCGCGATCGGCGGCGTCGTGCTCCTGTGCGCGCTGCTGCTGCCCGGCCGGTGGCGGCTGTTCGGCGCACACTTCGTCGCCGCGCAGGCGTGCTGCAACGCGCTGCTCGATATCCGCGTGCTGCTGCGTCCATCGCAGGTCGTCGGTGGCAAGGTCGCCGGCGCGTCGGACGCGCACAACATGGCCGCCGCGACGTTCGGCACGACCGCGACGTGGGCGGTGTGGACGTGGGCGATCCTGTGGCTCGCGTGGTCGCTCGCGGTGCTGTTCGTCGCGCTGCGCGTCAGTGGATCGCGGGCAGCGAGGATCGCAGCTCGGGACGGTCTTCCCACGGCTTCGCTTCGAGATGGAAGTGATCGTGATGCGCGTCGTCGAAGTCCGGCGACAGCACCAGGTGGAACAGGCCCGAGCGAACCAGCTGGCACTGCAGGATCTTCAGGATCGCACCGCCCTGCGTGAGCGGCGCTCCGACGCAGTCGACCTCGTCGCCGAGGCCCGGCTCGTAGTCGCGATCGACGCGCAGCGTGCCGAGGTCCGGCCCCGAGAACGTGTGGACATCGATCGCGAGCCCGAAGCTGTGCTTGCTGAGGTGGTTCGTGCCGCGCACGTAGCGGCGCGAGTACGCCGACGAGAACGTCGCCTTCGTGATCCCGAGCGCGCGCAGGTAGCGGCCGGCCTCGTCGAGCGACACGGCGAGCGAGCAGTCGATCACGAGAGGCTGGTCCTCGGAGGTCAGCTCGATGCCGCCGATCGGCCCCGTGATCTCGACGGCGAGCTCGATGCCGGGGCGCGAGGCCTTCTTCCAGCTGACATGCCGCGCATCGAGCTCGGCGGTGCAGTCCCCCGCCCACGCGCGGGCGCAGGTCAGGACGACGACGAGGAGTGCGGCGAGCCGCATGGCGGGATGATCGGGCCGTCGAGCAGCTCGCGCAACTTCTCGACGAGCACGTCCCGCGGTACCGGCTTCTGCAGGTGCACCACGCCCGACGTGCCCGCCATCTCGCGCAGCACCTCGTCGTCGTGATAGCCCGACATGAACGCGACGCGCAGCCCCGGCGACATCGCCTGGAGCCGCTCGGCGAGCTGCCGGCCGTTCATGATCGGCATCACGACGTCCGTCAGCAGCACGTCGATGTCGGGGCGCTGCTCGGCGATGAGGAGCGCCTCGCCCGCGTTCGCGGCGCCGAGCACCTCGTATCCCTCGCGGCGCAGCAGCTTCATGACGAGGCGGCGCACGAGCTCCTCATCCTCGACGACGAGGATCGTCTCGTTGCGCGTCCCGAGCGCGATCGGCTCGGCGACCGGCACGCCCATCGCCTCGGTGCGCTCGGTGCGCGGCAGGAAGATCGCGATGGTCGTGCCGCGGCCGCGCGCGCTGTCGACGCTGACGAAGCCGCCGCTCTGCTCGACGATGCCGAACACCGTCGCGAGGCCGAGGCCCGTGCCCTTGCCGCGCTCCTTCGTCGTGAAGAACGGCTCGAACATGCGCTGGCGCGTCGTGTCGTCCATGCCGATGCCGGTGTCGCAGACGGTGACCTGCACGTAGCCGCGGCCGTTGTGCACGACGGCCACGGTCTCGATCGTCAGCTGGCCGCCGTCGGGCATCGCGTCGCGCGCGTTGACGACGAGGTTCATGATCACCTGCTCGAACTGGCCCGGATCGATCAGCACGTTCCCGGCGTGGCCAGTGCTGATCACGAGCTCGATGCGCTCGCCGAGCAGGCGCCGCAGGATCTTCTCCATGCCCGCGACGGTGCGATCGAGATTGACGACGCGCGGCTCGAGCACCTGCCGCCGCGAGAACGCGAGCAGCTGACGCGTCAGCGTGGCGGCACGCTCCGCGGCCTCGCGTACGGCGCGCACGTCCTCGACGATCGGATCGTGCCGATCCACGGCGTCCTCGATCAGCGTCGCGCTCGACAGCACGACGGAGAGGATGTTGTTGAAGTCGTGCGCGATGCCGCCCGCGAGCGCGCCGATCGCCTCCATCTTCTGGGCGTGCCGCTGCTCGCTGATGTCGCGCGCGATCATCGAGATCGCGACGACGCTGCCCTGCAGCTCGCGCACCGGTGAGCACGTCAGGACGATGTCCGTGCGCGTGCCGTCCTTGCGGATGCACGTCGTCTCCATCGCGACGACCTCGCCGCGCTCGAGCTGCGCCATCAGATCGCGGTGCGCGCCGCGGCGCTCCGGCGGCACGATGGCGATGACGTGCATCCCGATCGCCTCGGCGGCGGTGTACGCGAACAGCCGCTCCGCGCCGGCGTTCCACGTCTGGATCGTGCCGTCGACCGCAAAGCTCGCGATCGCATCGCGCGACGACTCGACGATCGCGGCGAGCCGCGCACGGAGATCCTCCGCCTGCCGGCGCAGCCTCACGTCGCTGAACATCGCCAGCGCGCCTTCGACGGCATCGGCGCCGTCGCGCAGCGGTGTCGCGTTGATCTCGACGAGCACGCGCTCGCCGTTCGCCGCGAGCAGCGGCACATCGTACGTATCGGTGAGCCCTGCGAGACGGCGCTCGCGGCGCCCCTCGAGATCGTTCCGAGCCTCCGGCGCGACGATGTCGCGCAGCGGCGTCCCGACGAGATCGTCGCGCCCGAGCAGCTCCGCCGCGCGGCGGTTCGCGAACGTGATGAGGTGGCCGTCATCCATGAGCACGCCCTGCGCCGTCGTCTCGACGATGCGCCGGTAGCGCTCCTCGCTCGCCGCGAGCCGGAGCTCGGCCTCGTGACGCTCCGTGATGTCCTGCACCGAGCCCGACAGGCGCAGCGGTCGGCCCGCGGCATCGAGATCGACCTTCGCGTGCGTGAACACCCAGCGGCATTCGCCGCCAGGGCGGACGATGCGGTACTGCAGGATCTCGGCAGCGCCTTCGAGCGCGCGCTGGAACGCCGCCTGCACGCGTGCGCGGTCATCGGGATGGACGAGCAAGAAGAAGTCGGCGATCGCGACCGAGCGCTCGACGCCCGCGATCCGCAGCGCCTCCGCCGACCATATCGAGGCGCCGGTGCGCACGTCGAGCGTCCAGCTGCCGACATGGCCGAGCGCCTGCGTCTCCTCGAGCATCCGCTGCATCGCCGAGGTGTCGGTGATGTCGGTGATCACCGTGAGCATCGACGGCTCGCCGTCGACATCGATCTTCTCGACCGACATGCGAACGAGCCGGATCTCGCCATCCTTGCGCGCCAGCTTGCACTCGACGTCGCGAACGACGCGCGCCGCGGCGATCTCGGCGAGCAGGTGCCGCCGCTGCTGATCGTCGAGCCAGAGCCCGAGCTCCGCCGTCGTGCGGCCGACGAGCTCGGTGCGCGTGCGGCCCGACAGCGTCAGCGCGGCGTCGTTGACGGCGAGGATCCGAGAGTCCGCCATCCGCACGATGCCCATCGCGGCAGGGCTCGCACGAAACGCGGTCTCGAACAGCTCGCTCGACCGCCGCTGCTCCTCGCGCGCGTTGCGCTGCTCGGTGATGTCTTGCAGCACGCCGGAGAGGCGCAGCGCGTTGCCCTCGGCATCGCGCTCGACGCGGCCGCGCGCGAACACGATCCGGCGCTCTCCGTTCGAGCGCACGATCGGATACTCGCCCTCGAACGAGCCGGTCTCGGCCAGCGCCGCATCTCGCGCCGCGAGCACGCGCTGCAGATCCGCCGCGTCGAGCAGGTGTCGCCAGTCGCCGTCCTCGCCGCCGCATGCATCGCCGCCGAGGATGCGGCGTGCTTCCTTGGACCAGTCGAGGCGGCCGCTGCGGACATCGAACTGCCAGCTCCCGATGTGACCGATCTCCTGCGCCTCCTCGAGCCGGCGCTCGGCGGCACGCAGCGCGGAGACGTCGGTGAGCACGGTGAGCGCGCACGACTGGTCGAACATCTCGACGAGCTGCACCGAGATCACGACATCGACGATCTCGCCGTCGGGGCGGCGCATGCGCGTCGCGTAGTCGCGCACGACGCCGTGCGCGGCAAACAGCTCCGTGATGCGGTCGCGCTCCCGCGCGTCGAGCCACAAGTCGAGCGACTCGCCGCGACGCGCGATGACCGCGTCGCGCGTGCAGCCGAGCAGCCGCAGGCCCGCGTCGTTGATCTCGAGCACGCGCGAGTCCGTGCCGAGCGACGAGATCGCCATCGCGGCCGGGCTCGCGCGAAACGCGGTCTCGAACGCCGACTCCCCCCGCGCCCGTGCACGCATCATCGCAGCTTCCGCTACCACGCAGTACGAGTCGACCGCCCGCGCGCCGTTTGTAGGGTCAGCGCACGGATTGCACGAGCGTCTCGAACACGCTCGGAGCTTCTCGCATCAGCGAGGTCGGCGCGTACAGCGCGACGATGACGCCGTCGTGGGCCGCGACGACGAGCCGGAAATGCTGATGCGCATCGAGGGCATCGGTCGCGACGAGATCGAGCTCGAGCGAGGTCCAGCCATCGGGCAGCGGGAGCAGGCGCTCGGCGGCCGGGTGCGACTCCGAGAATCCGAGATCCTTCGCGTGGCCGAGCTCGATCGCGACGACCTGATCGAGAGGCGCGTTGCCTCGCTGCACCGCGAGCTCGACGAGGTCGCCGGGGTCGGAGAGCTCGACCTTGCCGGCGAGCCAGCTCGCGGGCGCACGGACGGTCACGTCATTGACGACGCGCTCGACGAGCGGCCCGCGCCAGAGACTGTCCGCGGCCGACGTGCGCACGACCATCACGGCAGACGCGGCCACGACGAGCCCGAACGCGATCGCGACGAGCTTCGCCGGCAGCTCCACCACGCGCCGCGACGGCGAGAGCACGATGCCGAGGATCGCGCCCGCGAGGAGACCGCCGCCGTGCGCCCACTGATCGGTCACCGGATAGAAGAAGCCGATCGCGACCTGCGCGACGGTGACGAGCGCGAGGCTGCCCCAGATGCCGCGCGTCCACGCGGCGCGATGCAGGCGGCGATGCAGCGTGAGCTCGACGAACAGCGCGCCGAGCACGCCGAAGATCGCGCCCGATGCACCGGCGGAGATGCCCGCGGGCGACGCGACGTAGCTCGCGGCAGAACCGGCGAGCCCCGACAGCGCGAAGATCGCGACGAGCCGCCACGGCCCGAAGAAGTCCTCGGCGAGGCGGCCGAGGAACCACAGGCCCATCACGTTGACGATCAGGTGCACCGCACCGACGTGCACGAAGATGCAGGTGACGAGGCGCCACGGCTCCGCGGCGGTCAGGCCGCGCACGAGCGCACCGGAGCGCAGCAGCGCGCCGACATCCGTCGACGAGCCGACGAAGATGCCGATCGCGATCGCGGGCACGACCAGCGCGGCCGCGAGGATCCGCGTCGCGGTCGGGCCGCGGCGGCGCACGCGCTCGGCAACCTCGGGGACCGGCGCGGCCACGACGCGCGCCATCACCTGCTGCGCATCATCGCCGAGCGCCGGCGGCGGCGGTTGCTTCGGCAGCCGCGCGAGCGCCTGATCGATCAGCACGCGAGGCCGGCCGCGCGACCGCGAGCGCGCCTTGACGTACTGCGCCTCGGCGACCTCGGCGTCGCCGTGACGCTCGTGCGCGACCGCGACCCAGTACGTGCGCGCGGCAGGCGTCATGTGACGCGAGCGGCGTGGCTCGACGAGCGTGCGCACCGCATCGGGCCGGCCCGCGAGCGCGAGGAACATCATGCGCCCGCGATGCACCCAGATGCCGGCGTCCTCGCGGCCCTCGCACACGTCCTCGAGGCGCGCGAGCATGCGCGCCGCCTGATCGAGGTTGCCCTGATAGCCGTACGCGCCGAGCAGCTCGACCCACACCGGCGGGGCGACGCCGAGTGCGCGGCGCAGCGCGACGTGGGGCCCGGCCTCGTGCGGCACGCCGGCGCCGAACAGGTGCGCCTCGGCGTGCGCGATCGCGTCTTCCCAGCGATACGCGGCGAGGTAGAGCATCGCGATGCGCTCGTCGATCGCGAGCTTCGCCTCGTCGGGCGCGCGTGACTTCGCGTGCTGGAGCGCGGCGATCGTCGAGTCGATGTTGCCGCCGGTGATCTCGCGCATCGCGCCGAGCAGCGCGCGCTCGTCGGAGACGCCGGAGCCGGGCGCGAGCACGTCGGCGATCGTCAGCAGCCGATCCGCGAGCGCGAACCTCTCGGCGGCCGCCGCGCGCCGCGCCATGCCGCGCACGAATGGCCCCAGGACGAGCAGGCACGTCCCTGCCCCGACGCCGATCGCCCCCGCGACGCCGAGCGACTCGATCTCCTGCTTGCGCCCGACGAGCCCGAGCACGCTGAGCAGCGCCGCCGCCAGCAGCATGCCGCCGTAGAGCTGCAGCGACTCGCGCCGCACGAAGAACCAGCCCCAGTAACCACCCGCGATCGCGACCGAGATCAGCGCGAGCTCGTAGTACATAGCCCCGCCTACGACGTCTGGGTCTCGACGAACGCGCCCATCTTGCGGAACTTCTGGTAGCGCTGCTCGATCAGCTCCGGCACCGGCAGCTCGATCAGCTCCTTGAGGTGCTTCTTGAGCGCGCCGCGGAGCCGCGCCGCCGTCGCCGCCGCGTTGCGGTGCGCGCCACCGGCCGCCTCGGGCACGATCTCGTCGCAGATGCCGAGCTCGACGAGATCCGGCGCCGTCAGCTTCAGCTGCATCGCCGCCTCGCCGACCTTCGCCGGGTCGCGCCACAGGATCGACGCGCAGCCCTCGGGCGAGATCACGGAGTAGATCGAGTACTCGAACATCAGGATGCGATCGGTCACGCCGAGCGCGAGCGCACCGCCGCTGCCGCCCTCGCCGATCACGACCGAGATCATCGGGCAGTCGAGCGACGCCATGACCTGCAGCGCCTTCGCGATCGCCTCGGCCTGGCCGCGCTCCTCGGCGCCGAGCCCGGGATACGCGCCCGGCGTGTCGATGAAGCAGATGATCGGCCGGCGATAGCGCGACGCGAGCCGCATCAGGCGCGTCGCCTTGCGATAGCCCTCCGGCCGCGCCATGCCGAAGTTGCGGTGCATGTTGTCCTTCGTGTTGCGGCCCTTCTGATGGCCGAGCACGAGGACCTCCCACTCGTCGAACGTCGCGAGCCCGCCGATGATCGCCGGATCATCCGAGAAGCTGCGGTCGCCGTGCAGCTCGACGAAGTCGTCCATGAGCAGCCCGACGTAGTCCATCATGTACGGACGCCCCGGGTGCCGTGCGAGCTGGACCTTCTGCTGGGCCGTCAGGTCCGCGAACACTTCCTTCTGGAGCTTGCGGGCCTTCTGCTCGAGCTTGCGGATCTCGGCCGTGAAGTCGACGCTCTCCGTCGACAGGCCACGGAGCTCGCTGATCTTCTTCTCGAGGTCGATGATCGGACGCTCGAACTCCAGGATCATGCGATCGGAGAGCGGAGGAGGTTCAGTCGTCGACACTAGCGCCCTGCTAGGTACCGCCCTAGCTCGTCCTGGTCAACGGCAGCGGGCCCCGCGTGCCAGGAGATCGAAGGGTCCGGCCTGTACCAGCTGAGTTGACGCCGTGCGTAATGACGCGAATTCCGCTTGATCAGCTCGATCGCGCGCGCCCGCTCCAGCGTCCCGTCCGCCACCGCGTGCAGCTCCGCGTATCCGATCGCCTGCTGCGACCGCAGCGGCGGCCGGTACCCCGCCTCGCGCAGCGCCGCGACCTCGCGCTCCAGCCCATCCGCGATCATCTGATCGACGCGCGCGTCGATCGCCGCGTACAGCGCATCGCGCTCCGGCGCGAGCCCGACCAGGCGCGCCTCGTACCGCTTCGGCAGCGTGCGATGGTCGTGCCGCGCCTGGTGCGCGCTCATCGGCTCGCCGGTCAGCCGGAAGACCTCGAGCGCGCGGATGATCCGCTTCTGGTCGTTGCGATCGATCTTCGCCGCGATCGCCGGATCGACACGCGCCAGCTCCTCGTGCAGGTCTGCGAGCTCGCGCTTGCCCAGCTCGGCTCGCAGCTCCGGCGAGGCCGGCGGTCCGTCGAACAGGCCGAGCAGCAGGGCCCGCACGTACAGCCCCGTGCCGCCGCACACGATCGCGTGCTTGCCCCGCGCCCATACATCGGCGATCGCGGCATCCGCGAGCTCGATGAACCGCGCGGCCGTCATGTCCTCGTCGGGCTTCACGACATCGAGCACGTGATGCGGCACGCGCGCGCGATCCGCGGCCGAGACCTTGCCCGTGCCGATGTCCATGCCGATGTACACCTGCTGCGAGTCGGCGCTCACGACCTCGCCGCCGACGCGCTCGGCGAGCTCGAGCGACAGGCGCGTCTTGCCGGCGCCCGTGGGTCCGACGATCACGACAAGGCTCCCTGCCACTACCCCAAGTGTACTTGCGTTGGCCTTTCGCTGCGTAGTACGCAGGGCGCCTATGACCTCAACGCTATCTGTGGTGATGTTTGGATTGTGTGTGGCTGCGAGCGTCGCGAGCGCCGACGACGCGGCGAAGAAGCCGGCCGAGTGGAAGCCCGCTGCCGAGATGAAGCAGCTCGAAGGCCTGCTCGGGACGTGGAGTTGCGAGGGCTACGACAACGGCAAGGTCGCGTGGCACGCGACCGCGGTCAACACGCCCGACATGGGCGGCGCGTGGATGAAGGTGATGTACGACGCCGACGCGAAGCCGGGCGAGGCTCCCGACGGCGGCCACGGCGCGATGGGCTGGGATCCCGACGCGAAGAAGCTCGTCTATCTCACCGCCGGCTCGAACGGCTCGTGGCACGTGTCGACGTCGCCCGGCCTCGAGAAGGATCGCATCGCGTTCACGATGCAGTATCCGAAGGCGACGCCCGATCGCCGCGTCGTGTTCGTGCTCAAGGACAAGGACCACATCGACCTGATGAGCGAGCAGCGCACCGGCAAGACGTGGAAGTCGACGCTCGGCCAGAGCTGCACGCGCAAGTAGCACCGCGGCTAGCGGCCGAACCGGCGCGCGATCTCGGCGAGCGGCAGCCGCAGCAGCACCGGCCGGCCGTGCGGGTTCGGCACGCTCGGGTCGACGCCGTCGAGGCCGCGCAGCAGCCCCTCGGCCTCCGTGACGCCGAGCGCATCGCCGGCGCGCACGACCGAGTGGCACGCGATCTCGGCGAGCGCGCGATCCGCGAGGTCGAGGCCGTCGTCGAGCTCGTCGCCCGCCTTCGCGTCGTGCGCGAGCAGCGTGCGCAGCAGCGCCGCCGGATCGCCGTGGCGCAGCGAGCCGGGCACCGCCTTGATCGCGAGCGACGTCGCGCCGAACGCGTCGACCTCATAGCCGACGCGCGCGAGCGGCTCGGCCAGGCGAGACGCGCGCTCGACGAGCGCCGGTGGCAGCTCGATCGTCGTCGGGAACAGCAGGCGCTGCGTCGGGATGGCGTGCGAGCCGAGCGCGCGCAGGCGGGCGAGCTCGACGCGCTCGTGCGCGACGTGCTGGTCGATCAGCACGAGCTCGCCGTCGGCCTCGCACACGAGGTACGTCAGGTCGAGCTGGCCGAGGTAGCGCAGCTGCGCGAAGAAGCCCGGGTGCGCACCCGGCTGGTTGGCAGCGGAGCCCCACGTGTCCGCGTCGCGCGCGGCGACGGGCGAGCTACCTTCCGCGAGCTTCTCGTCGGGGGCTGCGAGGTTCTCGGCACGGGCCGCGAGGCTCTCGTCGGGACCCGCGTCGCGGATCTGCTGCTTGACCTCGCGCACCCACTCGCGCGCCGGGGCCGCGAAGTCGAGGCGTGCCTGTGCGGTGTCGCGGATGCGCTGCGCCTCACGCAGCTGCGCGGCGTACGTGGCGGAGAGCTGGGCCGGCGCATCGATCGGCAGGCGCGGCGGCGCGACCGACGCGATCGCCGACATCAGGACGGGGCCCGCGACCTCGTCGCGCCACGGGGCCGCCGCGACGCCCTGCTGCACGACGTGGCGGACCGCGGCGCAGACGGCGCCCGGGTCGGCGAAGCGGACCTCGTGCTTCTGCGGGTGGACGTTGATATCGACGGAGCCGGCGGGCGCATCGATCGTCACGATCGCGACCGGGTAGCGGCCGCGCGGAACGAGCTCGCCGTAGCCCATCGCGATCGCGTGGAGCACGCCGCGGTCGCGGACCGGGCGCTTGCCGACGAAGAGCTGCACGCCGCGCGCGGTGGTCTGCGCGAGCTCCGGTGCGCCGAGGAACGCGCGCACGCGAATGCCGCCCTCCTCGCCGGCGGCGGCGACCATGCGCGCGGCGACGCGGGCGCCGAGCAGCGCCTGGGCCCGGCCGAGCGCATCGCGATCGGGCGCGACGTCGAGCGCGGTGCGCCCGTTGTGACGCAGGCGGACGTGCAGGTGCGGGTGCGCCATCGCGATGCGGGCGACGAGCTCGGTGATGTGCGACGCCTCCGTCGCCTCGCCCTTGAGGAACTTGAGCCGCGCGGGGACGTTGTAGAGGAGGTCGGTGACCTCGACACACGTACCGACCGGGGCGCCGGTCTCCGTCACCGCGAGCAGCTTGCTCGCCTCGATCTGGACGCGGGTCGCCGCGAGGTCGTCGCGCCGCCGGGTCGTGAGGACGACGCGAGCGACCGACGCGATCGACGGCAGCGCCTCGCCACGGAACCCCATCGTCGGCAGGCCCCAGAGGTCGTCGACCGCACGCAGCTTGCTCGTCGCGTGGCGCTCGAAGGCGAGGACCGCATCACGCGAGGACATGCCGCAGCCATCGTCGACGACCCGCAGCGTGCGGCAGCCCGCCTGCGTCTCGACGGTGATCGTGCGCGCGCCCGCATCGATCGCGTTGTCGACCAGCTCCTTGACCACGCTCGCCGGCCGCTCGATCACCTCGCCCGCCGCGATCTGGTCGACCACGGCATCGGGCAGGACGGCGATCACGCTCTCCACCCCCTGGTCGTACCACCCCCGTCTGATGCTATAGGTACGGCCATGCCGAGCAGCACCCCGAGCCAGGGCCGCGTCGTCGCGGTGACCGGGGCGTGCACCTACCTCGGAGGTGAGCTGCTGCGCCGCCTCGAGGAGGACCCGCGCTACAGCCGCGTGTATGCCCTCGACATCCGGCCACCCGCCGAGGTCGGCGGCAAGGTCGAGTTCATCAAGCTCGACCTGACGCAGCCGACGGTCGACGGCGAGCTCGCCACGCTGCTCGCGAAGACGAAGGTCGACACGTTCGTCCACGGTGCGTTCCTGTCGCACCCGACGCACGCGGCGGAGTGGGCGCACGAGCTCGAGGATGTCGGCACGATGCACGTGCTCAACGCGTGCAGCGGCGTGCAGCCGAAGCGCTTCGTCATGGTCTCGACGACGCTCGTCTACGGCGCGCACCCGAAGAACCCGAACTTCTTGACCGAGGATGCCGAGCTGCGCGGCCACCGCGACTCGCGCTTCGTCAACGACAAGGTCCGCGCCGAGCGCCAGGTCCAGCGGTTCGCGAAGGAGCACCCGGAGGTCGAGACGTGCGTGCTCCGGTTCGCGCCGATCCTCGGGCCGACCGTCTCGAACATGTACACGCGGTTCTTCTCGCGGCCGGTCGCGCCCGTGATGATGGGCCACGATCCGCTGATGCAGTTCGTCCACGAGCAGGATGCGGCGTGGGCGCTGCAGAAGGCGGTCGACTCGCACGCGACGGGCGCGTTCAACATCATCGGCAAGGGCGTGCTGCCGTACACGACCGTGCTCGCGCTGCTCGGCCGCGTGCCGCTGCCCGCGCCGCAGATCGCGTGGCGGCAGTTCACCAAGGTCCTGTGGGCGACGCAGCTCGTCGGCTCGCCGCCGAGCTTCCTCGACTTCCTGCTGTACCTGTGCGTCGCGGACGGCGCGCGCGCACGCCGCGAGCTCGGCTACGCGCCGCGGCTCTCGATCAAGCGCACGATCCTCGACTTCCTCGGCATCGCGCCCGAGGATGGCGCCACCGACGTGGCGAGGGCCATGGGTTAGTCATGACCGACGACGAAGACCCCGTCATCGGCGACGGCGAAGAAGACTGGTACGGCGACGCGGATCCGCGCGTGCCGGATGCCTCGCCGTGGCCGAACCGCGACCTCGCGTTCCTCGAGGAGCCGCCGCCGCAGCCCGAGCCGTCGCCGCGCAATCCGGAGGCGGAGCTGCGCGAGCTGGAGCGACGCGTCGAGCAGGCGCGCACGCCGGTCTACTTCGATCTGCACAAGCGGCTGCCGCTCGAGGGCCTGTGGCGGCGCTGGCGCGACGTCGCGATGTGGGGCCGCAGCGACGTCGTCGATGATTTCGGGCGCGATCCGCGCGCGACCGCGCGCTGGGAGTGGCTGTTCGAGTTCCTCTACTCGAAGTGGTTCCGCGTCCAGGCGTTCGGCATCGACAACATCCCCGCGAAGGGCCGCGCGCTGCTCGTCGCGAACCACGCCGGCACGCTGCCGTACGACTCCGCGATGGTGATGCACGCCGTGCGTCGCGATCACCCGTCGCGCCGCGACGTGCGCCCGCTCGTCGAGGACACCGTGTTCCACCTGCCCTTCCTCGGGCCGGTGATGAACCGCATCGGCGGCGTGCGCGCCGATCCGGCGAACGCGGAGCGCCTGCTCGAGAAGGACGAGCTCGTCGCCGTGTTCCCCGAGGGCGAGAAGGGCATGGGCAAGCTGTGGAAGGACCGCTACCGCCTGCAGCGGTTCGGTCGCGGCGGCTTCGTCAAGCTCGCGCTGCGCACACGCGCGCCGATCATCCCGGTCGCCGTCGTCGGCGCCGAGGAAGCCGCGCCGATGCTCGGCAAGGTGACGTGGTTCGCGAAGAACATCGGCATCCCGTGGATCCCGGTGACGCCGACGTTCCCGTGGATCGGCCCTGCCGGCCTGCTCCCGCTGCCGAGCAAGTGGTTCATCGAGTTCGGCGAGCCGATCGATCTGTCGAGCGCGGGACCAGGTGCCGCGGATGATCGCCTGCTCGTCAACAAGCTCGCCGATCAGATCAGGTCGCAGATCCAGACGATGGTCGATGGCCTGCTCGCGAAGCGTCGCTCGCCGCTGCTCGCCGCGTTCCTCGGCTAGGGAAGTTTGTCCCGCCGCGAGGCTTTCCTTGAACGGCCCCGGCCGCGTGTTAGTGTGGGCTTGTATGGGCTTCGTGACGGAGCTGGAGCGGTTGCTCGACCAGGCGCGCGAGCTGCTCGGTCACGGCGACGACACGATGCTCGGCGACGCGCAGAGCGCGGTGAACCAGGCGCTCCAGCTCGCGCCCGACTCCGTCGATGCGTGGCTGCTCAAGTGCCAGATCACGTCCGCGATGGGCGACGATCCGGGAGCGCTCGCCGCCGTGGAGATGGCGCTGCGGCGCTCGCCGTATCGCCTCGAGTGTCTGTACTGGCGTGGCGCGGTGCTCGGCGATCTCGGCAAGACGCGCGAGGCACTCGACTCGATCGAGGCCGCGCTCGCGATGCTCGACGACACGGACCACTGGCTGCTCGAGGATCTCGTCTACGAGAAGGTGATCCTGCTCGACGCGCTCGGCCTCTCCGATGCGGCGGTCGCCGCGTGCAAGGCGGGCCTCGATCGCTGCCCGGGATCGGCCCTGCTGCGCGCCGCGCTCGCACCGGCGGAGCGCACGCGCGTGAGATCGACGCTCAAGGTCTTGCGCGGCGGCGTCGGCTGAGTTTTGTTCGCGGCATGAAGAACATCGCGATTGGTGTGTCGCTCGCTCTGAGCGTGGTGGGTTGTTCGAAGAAGAAGCCGCAGGAGAACAAGGAGCCGCCGGCTCCTGTCGAGGCGACGCCCGGCTCTGCCGGCTCCGCGGGCAGCGCGGCCGCCGCGGTCGAGAAGCCGATGACTGGCAAGGATCTCGCCGACAAGTTCCTCAAGTGCACGGACATGCTCGTCAGCGACAAGATGGACGACTTCAAGTCGACCTGCGTCGAGGCGAGCTTCACGGGGCACGAGATGGATCAGGGCGACGTGAAGGGCGTCGACCAGCTCACGGCGATGTTCGCCGGGATGAAGAAGGGCTTTCCCGACTTCAAGGAGCAGCCGCAGCTCGTCCTCGTGAACGGGCGCAACATCATGGCCGTCGAGCTGTCGACGGGCACGAACTCGGGTCCGCTCGCGATGCCGGGCATGCCGGAGCTGCCGGCGACGAACAAGAAGGTCGGCACGCTGTTCTTCCACCGCATCGCGATCGACGACGCGAACAAGGCGACCGAGGAGTGGGCGTACGAGGATCCCGTCACGTTCATGGGCCAGCTCGGGCAGCTGCCACCGCCGCCGAAGGGCCCGGCGACGCGCCCCGCGATGGACAAGGGCTGGGACGGCGCGCCGAACGTCGTCGTCGCCGCGGATGACGACGCCGAGAAGAAGAACCTCGAGGTCGTGAAGAACCTCGACGATGCGTTCAACGCGCACAAGGTCGACGCGATGCTCCCGCTGCTCGCCGATGACTTCGTCGAGAGCGATCAGGCCGAGGCGAAGGACGTGAAGGGCAAGAAGGACGCCGAGAAGTCGATCAAGGACTTCATCAAGGCGTTCCCCGACATCAAGACGACGAGCGACAACATGTGGGCCGCCGGCGACTATGTCGTCGAGACGGGCGTCATGGAGGGCACGAACACCGGCGATCTCGGCGCGATGAAGAAGACCGGCAAGAAGATCAGCGTGCACTACGCCGAGGTCAGCAAGCTCAAGGACGGCAAGCTCACGAACATGTGGCGCTTCCGCAACGGCATGGCCGCTGCCGTCCAGCTCGGCCTGATGCAGCCGCCGGGCGCGGGTGCGGGCTCGGCCGCGGGTTCGGGCGCGGGCAGCGCAGCGCCGAAGAAGTAGCCGCGCTATCATCCGCGGGGTGAAACGCGTGCGCGTCGCGCTCGTCGCCGGCCTGGGCGTGCTCGCGTGCCTCGGCGTGTGGTCGATCGCCGGCGACGCGCCGAAGCCGGTGCCGGTCGTCGCGGATGCGCATCCGCTGACGATCGCCGCGCAGGCCGGCCGCCACGTGCGCATCGACGGCCCACACGGCGCGATCCACGTGTGGATCCCGCCCGGCTATCACCCGGATACCGGCGCGACGATCATCTACATCCACGGCTACTTCGACGACGCCGACTCCGCGTTCGTCGGGCACCACCTGCCCGAGCAGTTCGCGATGAGCGCCTTGAACGCGATGTTCATCGTGCCCGAGGCGCCGATGGCGCAGAAGACGCCGATCAACTACCCGAACCTCAGCGAGCTGATCCGGATCGTCGAGACGGAGACCGGCGTGCCGCGCGGGATGGCGCTGACGGCCGTCGTCGGGCACTCCGGCGCGTTCCGCACGATCGACAGCTGGCTCGACGAGCCGCTCGTCGAGTACCTCGTGATGATCGACGCGATGTACGCGAACGAGGAGCAGATCGAGGCGTGGTGGCGCGCGTCGCCGCGGCATCACCTGATCACCGTCGGCGAGGACACGCTGCCATGGAACGAGCAGTTCCTGCGCGACATCCCCGACACGTTCGTCGTCGATCGCGTGCCGCCGACCTACGACACGTGGCCGCCCGAGGCGCGTACCTCGCGCGCCGTCTACGTCCGCGCCCAGTTCTGGCACATGCCGCTCGTGACGGATGGCATCGTGCTGCCGTCGCTCCTGCGCCTGTTGCCCGTCGAGCTGCTCGGCGACGAGCCGTGGAAGCAACCCCTCGGCGCGCTGCCGCCGCAACCCGATGCGGCGATCGATGCGCCCGTGGATGCAGCGAGCGACTAGCGTCGCGGTCGCGGTCGGCTTGCTCGTCGCGGGCTGGGCGCTGCCGCACGTGCGCCACGTGTTCATCGCGGATGCGACGACGTGGGATGCCGCGCCCTCGCCGCCCGCGCCACTGCCGCCCGGGCAGGGTCCGGGCCTCGCGCCGGCGCCGCGCGTGCGCGCGATCCTGATCGATGGGTTGTCGGCGCAGACGGCGCGGGCGCTGCCGACGTGGTCGGCGCTGTGCAAGCGCGGCGTCGCGCTGACGGTCGACGTGGGCTTTCCGACGATCTCGTTGCCGGTCGAGGCGGCGCTGTGGAGCGGCCTGACGCAGCAGCAGACCGGCATCGTGTTTCGCAGCGACCGCCCGCTCGAGCCGCCGCTCGTCGGGATCCCGTCGCACGTGCCCGCGTCGCACGCGGTCGCGGAGAACCACGGCTACATCGTGCGCTCGCTCGGCTTCGCGAAGGCCGAGGGCGACGAGACGAAGGACTGGGCCGGCGTGTGGCAGCAGCACGCGCACGACGCGGTCGCCGGCGACGAGCGGCTCGTGTTCGTCCACGTGCTGCGCGTCGATACGGCGGGCCATCGTCACGGCCGCGACTCCGACGAGTATCGCAAGCGCGCGGCCGAGGCAGACGCGATCGTCGCGACGCTCGTCGACGCCGCGCCCGATGCGCGCTGGTTCCTGCTCAGCGATCACGGCCATCGCGGCCCCGGCGGGCACGGCGGCGAGGAGCGCGAGATCCGCCAGGTCGAGGGCTGCATCCTGGGGCCCGGCATCGCACCGGCGGCCGGCGGGCCCGTGCACGTCGTCGATCTCGCGCGCGCACTCGCCGATTCGCTCGGCGTGATGCTCGACGCGCGCTCGCCCGGGCGTCCGCTCTACGCGGCGATCGCAGCGCCGCTCGCCGACGATCAGGCCGTGCCGGCGACCGCGCTCGGCCCCGGCGTCGCGGCGCTGTTCGTGCTGCTCGCGGGCGGGCTCGTCAGCGCGCTCGGCGTGCGGCGCTGGTGGCTCGCGCCGTGGTGGTTCGTGCTCGCGTGCGCGTCGCTCGTCGTCGTGCGCGGGCTGCCGACCTTGTCGACGCCGATGGTCTACTCGCCGGCGGGCCGCGCGATGTACCTGACCTGGCTGCCGGCGCTCGCGCTCCTCGCCGTCACGGCGTACGCGGGCATCTCGCGCGTCGGCATCTGGCGCGTGCTCGCGAGTCAGCTCGCGCTGCCGGTCGCGGCGATGTGCGCGGCATTCACGGTGACGCGCGCGTGGGCGCCGCTGCTCGGTGCCGAGGTGGCGCCGGTCGTGCCGCGCTTCACGGCGTGGACGTCGCCGCTGATCCTGATCGCGGCGCACGGGATGCTGGCGGTTGCGCTTGCTGTTCTCGGAACGTTCGCCCGCTCGGTGTTCGGTCGACCTTCACCGCCGGAGCCTCCGCGTAGCGAGCCCGCAGCCGGCTGACGAGGTCGGGATGCTCGGCCGAGAGGTCGTGGTGCTCCGCCGGATCGTGATCGAGGTCGTACAGCTCGACGACGTTATCGGCGGGCCGCAGGATCAGCTGATACGGCCACTCGACGACGGACCACTGCAGCTCCTCGTGGACGACGATCGCGCGCTGCGGCTGCGACGCCTTGCCGAGGATCTCCGGCACGAGGTCGACGCCCTCGGTCTGCATCGCGCCCGGCGCGCCGATCAAGTCGAGCAGCGTCGGGGCGATGTCGACGAGCGAGACGGTGTCGGGGCGGATCGTGCCGGGGACGCCGGGGATGTGGATCGCGAACGGCACGTGGACGAGCGGCGCGTACGTGACCTGGCCGTGCGTGTCGAGCAGGCGCGGATCATCGCCGAGCGCCTCGCCGTGGTCGCTCGCGAAGATCACGATCGTGTTCTGAAGGTCGAGCTGCGCGAGCAGCTTGCCGACCTCGTCGTCGATCGCACGCAGCAGCGCGCGGTACTTGTGGATCGTGACCGAGCCGCCGTCGTGCGTCTCGTTCATCAGGTACTTCGGCACGTCGATCTGGTGGTGCTCGTGGACGTCGAAGAAGTGCAGCCACACCATCCACGGGCGGCCGGCGGCGTCCTTGAGCGAGCGCGACAGCTCGATCGACGTCGCGGGCGCGCTGACGTGATCGCCGATGTCGGCGACGTTCCAGTCCGTCTGCACGGTCACGAAGCGATCGACGCCGCGGTGGAGCAGCGTCTCGCCGACGTAGCGCGTGACCTCGCCGGGGACCGCCGCATACACGCGCCGGCCCTGCCCGTGCACGGCCTCGAGCAGCGTCGTCGCGACGGGCTGGAACGGGTCGAGCCGCCCGGTCAGCATCGTCGATAGCGAGACATCGGTGCCCGACGCCGGCGCGATCGCGTGCGTGAACCACACGCTGTCGGAGAGCAGCTTCGTCAGGTTCGGAAAGTCGCCGCGATCCGGCGCATCCGGCGCGAGCGGATCGAAGCGCAGCGCATCGACGGTGATCAGCAGCACGTTCATGTGCTCGCCGTGCACGGAGGTGTCCTGCGGCGTCTCGGGCGCCGCGTTCACGACCGGTGCGGGCTTCACGGCATCCGCGCCGTCGCAGTCCTGATCGATGCCGTCGCCCGGGACATCGAGCGCGCCGGGGTGGCGCGTCGCATCGCGGTCGTCGCAGTCGCCGCCGCCGAGGATCGGCGAGCTTCCGTCGTGATCGAGATCGACGATGCCGCGCCACAGGTTGACGAGCCACCGGCTCTGATCGCCGTACGTCGCGAGGCGCGCGCGATCCTGCTCGTTGCCGAGCCCGCCGAACGCGGCCGCGACGGCGATGCCGACCGCGAGCCCGCCGACCGCGCACGCGATCGTGTAGTGCACGCGCCCACGCCACAGGATGCGCACGGCCGTGCCCGCGAGCGCGACGACGAGCACGGTCCCGCCGGTGTGCGCGGTGCGATAGCCCGTGCCGAGCACGTGGCGGCCCGCCCACACCGTCGCGCCGAGCACGCCCGCGACGACGAGCAGGCCGATCGAGCGGCTGTAGAGATCGCCGGTGCCGAGCAGCCGGCGACCGAGCGCGAGCGACCCGGCCGCGAGCAACCACAAGACCGGCGGCAGCACGTACGGCGCCTGTTTCGCGAGCGGCAGCGTCTGCGCGAACGCGCCGTCGAACAGCGTGGCGCACACGGGAATCGTCACGGCGAGCGTCGGCAACGCGACGAGCGGCGCCCACATCCAGCGCGCGCGGCCGTGTGCGACGCGCTCGAGCCCCGCGACGACGAACCCGATGACGAGGCCAGTCGCCGCGAACACCGGCACGACTGCCGCCGTGATGCCGACCGACTTCAGCCGCGCGCTGTCGACGAGCCCGATCAGCGCGGCCCCGACGACGTGCGCGATCACGATCCAGCCGTACGCGGGCGGCTCCGGCGGCTCGGGCTGGGCCGGCATGCGCACCGGCGTAACGGGCAACCGGCGTTCCATCAGCCCGGCAGATCCAGCGCGAAGCGCAGGCAGTGCTCGGCATTGCCCGCGGCGTCATCGGGCAACCCGGCGAGCTGCAGGATCAGCTCGTCGGCCTGCCACGGGTAAGTCATCGCCGCACCGCCCCGCCCCGCGCGCGGCTCCTTGCCCTCACCGACCCAGTCGCCCCACGGCAAGCCCCACACGCCCCAGCCGTTCGCGAGGTCGGCGTCGTACGGCGAGTCGTAGACGTCCTCGCATGCGGCCGCCGCATCGTCGGCGTCGGCGCCGTCGACGAACGGCAGCTCGCCGCCCTCGCGCGCGACCCACTCCCACTCGATCGACGTCGGCACGCGGAACGGCGAGTCGCGCAGCAGCACGCTCGCCATGTCCTGATCGAGGCGCACGGCGCTCTCGTCGCTCTCCTCGTCGCCGACGACCCAGCCGCCGTCGACGTCGCGCGCGAGCAGCGGCGCCCGCGCGAGCAGGAACGGCGCGACGGTCACGGTCTCCGTGCCCGTCTTCGCGATCTCGTCGAGCCAGGCGAGCGCGTCCTCCGGCTCGGTCCACTCGCGCGCGCGCATCATCTCGAGCTCGCCCTCGCGCACGCCGCGCTCGAACGTGCCGCCGGGGACGAGCACGAGCTCCGGGCCGTCGGGATGCGCGATCACGGCGAGCTGGTCCTCGCCGACGAATTCGATCACCTCGCCGCCGAGCTTCTTCGCGATGTCGTCGGCGAACGCGCGCTGATCGGCCTCGCTGCTGTTACGCCACTCTTCCAGCGTCATTTATTCGGAGGGTACTTTTGCAGCTTTCGCTGCAGGCTGCGGCGGTGAATTCCCAGCCTCCGCGCGGCCTCACTGATGTTGCCACCCGCGTCGCTGAGCACGCGGTTGATGTGCTCCCACTCCGCACGCGCCAGGGAGGGCGCCTTGTAGTCATGATCGGCGGGCGGCTCGAGCGGCGGCGCCTCGGCGCGCGCGAACGCGGTGACGATGTCGTCGGCATCGGCCGGCTTGCTCAGGTAGTACGTCGCGCCGAGCCGCACCGCATCGATCGCGGTCGCGATGCTGCCGTAGCCGGTCAGCACGATCGTCTTGGTCGACGGATCGATCTCGCGGAGCGCCTTGACCAGCTCGAGCCCGCTCTTGCCGGGCATCTTGAGGTCGACGACCGCGAACTCCGGCGAGTCGGCCTGGGCGGCCTGCACGGCGCTGTCGTAGTCGTGCGCCATGTGGACGTCGTAGCCGCGATCGACGAACGCGCGGGCGAGCCGGGTCCGGTACACCTCGTCGTCATCGACGATCAGGATCGAAGGCTTCTGCTCGAGCGTCATGCTGGGTTGGATACCATCACAGGTGCACTTGGTTGCGCCCGCACATCGGTCGGTACCACGACATGGACCGTCGTGCCGCCCTGACCCGTGTCGATCTGCAGACTTCCACCTACACCCTCGATCACCGCCCGGGCCAGAAACAGCCCGAGGCCCATGCCGCGGCCGGGGGCCTTCGTCGTGAAGAACGGCTCGCCGATCTTCTCCAGGACCTCGCTCGCGATCCCGGCCCCGCGGTCGCGGATCACCAGCTCGAGCTGGCCCGTCTCGAGGCGCGCCGACAGCAGCACCGCCGCGTGGGACGGCGACGCGTCCTGGGCGTTCGTCACGAGCGACCGGAGCGCCTGGCTGACGGCCCGCGGCGGCAGGCGCAGCGGGGAGACCGCCACCTCATCCGGCACCTCGCGCACGACGCGCGGCGCCTCGCGGATGCCGACGAGCGTCTCGTCGAGCAGCTCGGCGACCGTGCACGACGTCACGCCCTCGCCGACCGTGCCCGCGCCCTGCGCCATCTGCTCGAGGATCGACCGGCAGCGGCCGACCTGCTCGCGGATCAGGCGCGCGTCGCTCGCGAGGTCGGGATTGCCGCCGAGCGCGCGCTCGAGCTCCTTCGCGGCGAGCGCCACGGTGCCGAGCGGCGTCGACAGCTCGTGAGCCGCGCCGGCCGCCATCGTCGCGAGCGAGGCGAGCCGCTCCTGGCGCGCGGCGAGAGAGCGCGCCTCGGTCAGCTCGCGCTCGCGGTCGGCCAGGGCCGCCGTGATGCGCAGGAGGAAGTGCACGACGAACGCCGACGCGACGCCGAGCGCGACCCACTCGCCGATCACGCGATTGTCCTCGGGGATCGCGATCGGCTGATGCGCGAGGATCAGGATGCCGAACCCGACGAACGACAGGCCGACGAGCATCCACGTCCACAGCGCGCGCACGAGCACCGCGGCGAGCGCGATCTGCACGAGGTAGAGGAACGCGAACGGGTTGTGCGGGCCGCCCGTGAGGTAGAGCAGCCCGGTGAGGATGGCGATGTCGACCATCATCACGAGCGCGATCTGCCACTCGTGCACGGGCCGCGGCTCGGGCTTTCCCCGGCGGCGGTCGCCGAAGAAGTAGAGCTCGATGTAGAGGTTCGAGACGAGCCCGACCCCGATCACGGCGAGCAGGGAGGCGATCGGCAGCGTGCCGCCGAGCAGGAACTGCCCGACGAGCACGGTGACCGCCTGCCCGGCGACCTCCGCCCAGCGGAGGCGCGCGAGCCACTGGATGTTGACCCAGTTACGCTCGGGAATCGGCGGCGTGCTCACGCCGCCTTTGTAGCAGACCTACTGCTTCGGCGCGTCGAGCGTCTTCTGACCGCGCTCGACGACGACCTTCTGGTAGTACTGCGCGGCCGGGATCCCTTCCTTCTGGATGATCTCGTTCGCCTTCTTCAGCTCCTCATCGATGAGGGCCTGGAAGTTCTCGATCGGCATCGCGCCCGACATGAACCGGCCGTTGATGAAGAACGACGGCGTGGCGCCGACGCCGAGCGTCTGCAGGTCGCGCATGTCCTTCTGCATCAGCTGGACGCAGTCCTTCATGTCGGTCTTGAACTTGTCCTGGTTGAGGCCGAGGTCCTTCGCGAAGCCGAGGACGATCGGGCAGCCGTTCGGGCTCTCCCAGCACTTCGTCGTGCCGTCGTCCTTGTCGAACTGGCGGCCCTTGAAGCCCTTGTCCCAGAGCGCGACGTCCATCTCGTGCGCCTTGCCCTGCTTCGCGGCCGCGCAGAACGCGAGTGCGCCGGCGGTGGCGACCTGCGGGTGAACGACGAACTGCTTGTAGACGACGCGCAGATCGTTGCCGTACTTCTTGCGGAGCTCGTCCATCGTGTCGCGGACCTTCTCGCAGTACGGGCACGCGTAGTCGTACGCCTTGACGAGCGTGACCTTCGCATCCGCCGGGCCGTCGAACGGATCGCCGTCGATCGGCATCGAGTACGTCTTCGCGCGATCCGGCTCGGGGCGCGGCGCGCGGGTCGGCTGCTGCACGCCCGGGCGCATGCCGCCGTTCTTCGCCATGTCGTCGATCTTCTTCTCGATGCGATCGAGGCGCGCTTCGAGGGTCTTCGTATCGCTCTGGCACGCCGCGATCGAAACGGAAGCGGCGAGCAGTAGGACAAGCTTGGTCATCTGATTCACTCCTGGTTCTGGCAACTCGCGGTCGCGGGAGTGGAGTAGGCCCCACCCTCGTCGCAATTGCAACACAACGGCTCGGACAGCAGCGTCTCGGCCTCGGGATCGAGAGGAGACGCGAGGACCTCTTTCTGGCGGCGCAGCTCCGCCTGCAGGTTGCAGGCTTCATCGCGGGACAGCGCTCCGTCCCCGTCGAGATCGAACTCGGGATGGGAGACGTAGAGCGACTGCGCCATCTGCGGCGAGTACATGCACGTGGGGCGGCCGTGCGCCGCGGCGCTGCGCGCGCCACCGAGCGAGACGACGGCAAACGCGAGCAGCACGAACGCGTGCGCGAGCCCCGTGCGGCGCGGGCGGCGCTGGTGGGCGAGCACGGCGGCGACGCGGCGATCGAGCGCGTGCGGCACCGCGAGCGCCGGCTGCGGCGAGCGCAGCGTGGCCATCTGGAGCAGCAGGCGCGCGTAGGCGGGGCGTTCGATCCCGTGATCGAGCGCATAGGCATCGCACGCGGCCTCGCGCGCCGCAGCGAGCCGGCGCAGCACGAACCGCGCGACCGGGTTCCACCACATGATCGCGGCGGCCCATACCTCGAGCACGCGCGCGAGCGAGTCGCGCCGCTGGATGTGAGCGAGCTCGTGGAACAGCGCCGCGCGCAGCATCGCCGGCTCCGCGACCAGCGCGGGCGGCACGACGATGCGCGGCCGGAACACGCCGACGACATGCGGACCGCACGTCGCGGGCCCGACGACCACGCGCACGCGGCCGATCGTCTCGAGCAGCCTGCCTCGCCGCGCGACGCGCACCGCGATCACCTGCGCGACGATCGCGCGCACGATCACGAACGCGGCGCCGAGCGCCCAGATGATGACGAGCAGCGTCCACACGCCCGAGGGCTGCGCGCTCGCGACGGGGCCTTGCAGCGCGGGAGGCAGCGGCGACGCGGCCGGCGCGCCGTGCTCCGTGAACATCGCGATGATGTCGGAGAGCGACCACGGCAGCGCGGGGCCCCACGGGATCGAGAGCTTGACGAGCACGACGAGCCACACGAGCGCCTGCCACGCGGGGCGCAGCCGGCCGAGGCGCGAGAGCACGAGCGCGATCGCGGCGAGCACGGCGCCCTGCCCCGCCATCATGCCGAGCGTGATGATCACGCTGCGCATCACTTCTTCTTCTCCGCGTCCGCGATCATCTTCTCGATCTTCGCGAGGTCCGCGCGCGAGAGCGACTCGTCCTCGACGAGGCGGAGCACGAGCGAGTCGGCCTTGCCGTCGAACACCTCGCGCACGAACTCGCGCAGCCGGTCGCGCAGCACGCTCTCGCGGCGATGCGCCGGCTTGTAGACGAACGGCTCGCGCGACTTGTCGACCTGCACCGCCTGCTTCGCGGCGAGGCGGCCGAGCAGTGTCATCACGGTCGTGTACGCGACCTCGTGGCCGCGGCGCGACAGCTCCGCGCGCACGTCGGCGACCGATGCGGGACCGAGCTCCCACAGCGCCTTCATGACGCGGAGCTCGGCAGGTGTGAGGTCGGGACAGCGTGACATCGGTGGTTCCTACGCCCCTCGTAGCATTACTACAGTCGTAGTTATCGAGGCAAGCGGAATCAGGAAACAGGCACGCTGCCAACCCGGGCCCGCCAGCGAGCTATTCCCCGCTCGACGGGCAGGAGCGGCAGGAACGCCAACGCCGCGAGCGGATACGGAAACACGATCCACATCATCAGCAACACACCGACATGGAACCCCCATGCCGCCGTGACCCACACCACGGCCCAGCGCCCGCCGAGCAGCGCGATCGGCGCGCCGAGCTCCACCGCGAGCGTCGCGATCGAGAGCGGCGCAAACAGTGCGGGATGATCGAGCAGCGGCGTGGCGAGCGGCGCGGTGCCGGCGCCGAGCAGCGCCTTGCGCAGGTTGTCGACGGCGATCTGGTTGCGCAGCTGCTCGCCGTCGAGCCACGCCGTGCCCGCGAGCCGCAGCTTCGCGATGCCGGCCAGCACGTACGTCGCGACGGTGAGCAGCGCGAGCAGCCGCACGGCGGCTTTCGGATCGTCGTGGAACGCCGCGATCGCGAGCGCCAGGAGGTGCAGCGCGACGAGGTTCTCGGTGTGAAACACCTGCCCGTACGCGCTGCGCACCGAGAACACGAACGTGAACGCGAGCGCGGCGATGGGCCCCGTGATGCGCGGCCAGCGGCCCGCCGCGAACGCGGCGCACGCGACGATCGCGATCACCGCGCACGCGAGGACGGCGACGGGCGGCACGGCGAACCGCGCGAGCCCGGTCGGCTCGAGCTGCGACGCCGGCAGGTGCGCGATCGCCCACAGCTCGGGCAGCCGCGCGAGCGTGTAGAGCGCCGCGAACGCCGCGATCGCGACCCGGCAGATGATCAGGCGCTCCTTCATCGCAGCACCAGGCAGCGGATGCGCTCGCGCTCGGGCCCGACCTGATGGCGCACGAGGTAGTCGACGGCGTCGTGGCGGCCGGTCACGATGCGCACCGCCGTGACGTCGCGATAGTCGTCGTCGTGCGCGACGCGCTCCGCGATCTGCGTGCACAGGCGCTGCAGCCCCTCGCGCGGGCCGTGCACCGCGCGGTCGAACAGCGCGTACGCCTGCAGCACCTCGCCGGTCCCCGCGAGGGCGGGCGACAGCGTGCGGCGCTCGCCGGTGCGCGTCTCGCCGAGCGCGTAGTCCATCGTCAGCGTCGTCGGGCGCTCGACTGCGAACATCGGGTACGTCGAGAGCGGGAAGCTATCGTCGAGCGGATCGCGCGCGAGCGGCCAGGCGACGGCCGCGAGCAGCACGAACGTCGCGACCCGCATGGAGCGATTCTACATGCCGCGGATCACGCGCCAGGTCGTGTGGCCGCCGCCGATCTCGAAGTAGAACGAGAACGCGAACGTGATCAGGCCTTCCTTGTCGACCAGATCCTTCGGCGGATTCGGGAACGGCGCGGCGGCGTGGAACGAGCGCACGGCCTCGTCGTCGAGGTCTCCGACGCCCGACGGGTTCGTCACGACGATCTTCGCCAGCGACCCGCTCGGCGACAGGCTCACGCGCACCTCGGTGACGCGCGTCTTGAAGCCGTTGACCTGCCCGGTCGGATCGATGCGCCGCCACACGCTCTGCGGGTCCCAGTTCTGCGCGACCTGCCGCTTCATGCGGTTGAAGAAGCTCGCGTACACCCAGCGCTTCGCGTTGAGCGCGGTCTCGTCGCCGTTGTCGACGTCGTCGAGGTGATCGACGTTGCCGCCGCCGAGCGCGCGCTCGAGCACCTCCTGCGTGGGCTTGAGGTTCGGCACGTCGGGCGCGCCGCCGCCGGCGCCGTTCTGGCCCTTGGGAATCTCGCTGCGATCTTGCCGCTGCTGCTCGACCGCGCCGTCACCGCGCTTGGCCATCACGCCGTCGAACGCGAGCGGGCCCGTCGCGCCGTTGACCGCGCCGCGCGTCTTCTGATCCTGCTGGACCTCGGCCGGCGCCTGCGCACCCGGCGTGCGCATCGACAGCGAGCCCGGCACGTCGGGCGCCTTCGGGTTCGCGCCGCGCGGCCGGTCCTCTTGCTTCTGGACGCTCGCCTCCTTCGGCTGCTCGGTCGGCTTGAGCTCCGCGGGCTGCGACTTCGCGACCATCGGTTCCTGCACGCTGCCGCGCGCGACCTTCTGCTTCTCGACGTGCGTGTCGTACTCGGCGAGGAAGCGCGTGTCCTCGGGCGGCTTCTCCTGCGTCGGGCGCGCCGTCTCGACGACCTGCATCGGCCGCTTCGGCGCCGGTGGCTGCGGCGGCGCGGGCGGCGCCGGTTGCTGCGGCTGCGGCGGCGGCACCGGCTTGGGCTGCTCGGGCGGCTTCATCGGCTGCATCATCTCGAGCAGCGGCTCGGGATCGATCGGCGTGACCTTGTCGGCCTGCTTCGGCTCGAGCATCGCGACCTGCGCGATCGCCTTCTCGTCGCGCGCCATGCACGACGACAGCTCGAGCCACATCGTCGTCGTCGCCGTCGAGATGCAGCCGTCCTGATCGGCCTCCCACGGCGCGAGGCACAGCGTCGTGCGGCCGCCGAACGCGAGGTACGCATCGCCGACGCACGTCGGCTTGAGCTCGGGCGCCGGGGGCGTCGCGACCGTCGTCATCGCCATGCCGCCCTCGCCGCGCCCACCACCCGCGTGCCCGAAGCCGCGCTCGCCCGTCACCGACAAGCCGGTGAGCTGCACGGTGCCGATCAGCGCGCCGTGAATGGCGACCGCCACCAACACGGCGAGCCATGTCGCATCCGGCTGCCCTCGTCGTGCGGTCCGCATGGCCGTGGCACGCCAAGTATACGAACTGAAAGAGCAACCGTCAGGCGGTTTCGGTCACGACCGCGCGACCGGAGTTTCGCGGTGTTGCGCCCGGTGCGACGGATCGTGCGGCGCGCGCGCAGCAGCCACTCAGGGCTCGTGTGCGGCGAGCTCGGCGATCGCGGCCTTGATCGATTCCTTCTGCGGCACGCTGGCGCGCTCGAGGTTGTCGGCCAGCCCGATCCCGGGAACGTGCGCTCCCGCGAGCAGCTTCGGCGGCGCGTAGAGCTCGTAGAACAGCTCCTCGGCGATGCGCCGGATCAGGTGCTCGCCGAAGTTCGTGATCTCGGTGTCCTCGTTGACGCACAGGACGCGGTTCGTCTTGCGCACGCTCTCGGTGATCGCGTCCCAGTCGTACGGATGCAGCGAGCGCAGGTCGATGATCTCGGCATCGATCCCGTCCTCGGCGAGCTCGTCGGCCGCCGCGAGCGCCATCGGGACGTTGCGACCGTACGTGAGCACGGTGACCCGGCTGCCCTCGCGCGCGACGCGCGCCTTGCCGATCGGGATGAACAGATCCTCGAGCTCGGGCCACGTCGGCTTCCACGCGGTGCGATCGCCGAGCGGCGCGTCGATCATCTGGTTGAGCGCGCGCTCGTCCTCGGGCTCGCCCGGAATCTCGCCCGGCGCGCCCTTCATGCGCAGCAGCGCCTTCGGCATCAGGAACATCACCGGGTTCGGATCCTGGATCGCCGAGAGCAAGAGGCCGTATGCATCGCGCGGCGTCGACGGCATCACGATCTTCCAGCCGGGGATGCGCGTCGCCTGCGCGTCGAAGCTGTGCGAGTGGTACAGGCTGCCGCGGATGCCGGCGCCGACGGGCGTCATCAGCACCATCGGCACGTTCCAGTCACCGCCGCTCGACCAGTAGGTGTTGCCGGCGAGCTTCAGCAGATCGATCGTGTTGAACGCGTAGTCGCAGAACTGGATCTCGGCGACCGGCTTCTGGCCCGCGAGCGCGAGGCCGATCGCCGTGCCGACGATGCCGCGCTCGTCGAGCGGGGTGTTCCATGCCGTCTCGAGGCCCTGCGTGCCGGTGAACACGCCGCCGAGCGGCGCGCCCACGTCCTCGCCAAAGATGTCGGTGACGCCGAGCCGGCTCTCGCCGACGTGCAGCGCCATGCGAATCGCCTGGATCATCGTCGCCACGGCTTACTCCTCCCCCGCGACGATGTTCTTGTCGGCGAACACGAAGTCCCAGATGTTGTTGCCCTCGGGCTGCGGCTCGGTGCGCACGCGCTTGGACGCCTCCGCGAGCTCCGTCGTGATCTGGTCGCGCTTCGCGGCCATCTCGGCGCGCGAGATCAGGCCACGCGCCTCGAGCTTCTGCTCCCACAGCTCCAGGCAGTCCGCCTCGGTCTTGACGAAGTTCGCGCCGCTCGCGCTCGAGTGCCCGCGCAGGCGCGACACCATCGCCTCGAGCAAGTACGGCTTCTTCTCCGTGCGCACGTAGTCGATCGCCTTCTTCAGCGCCTCGTAGCTCGCCTCGGGATCGTTGCCGTCGACGACCGCGGTGGGCATGCCGAACGCGCGCCCGCGCTCCGCGATCTGCTCGTAGCCGTGCTGGCCCTCGTACGACGTCGAGATGCCCCACCGGTTGTTCGTCACGAGCATCAGCAGCGGCAGCTCGCAGCCCTTGCGCGAGCTCCACACGAGCGCGGTCGCGAAGTCACCCTCGGCCGTGCCGGCATCGCCGCCCTGCACGATCGAGATGCCCTTCGCATGCCGCTGCGCGCGCGCCGTGCCGATCGCGATCGAGAACTGCACCTCGATCGGCGAGGTCACCGGCACGACGTTCCACTTGCGCACGCTGAAGTGGCCCGCGAAGTTCCGGCCCTTGCTGTACGGGTCGGTGATCGTGTTCTTCATCTGGCGCAGCGAGTCCACCGGATCCGCGCCCATCGCGAGCAAGGTCGCGCTCGAGCGGTAGTGCAGGTGCAGGTAGTCGTGATCGACGCCCATGCCCTTGTCGACGAGCAACCCGAGCGGGACGTTGAACGCCTCCTCGCCCGGTCCACCGATCCAGAAGTAGCCGTCACCCTGCTTGTACATGGTGATCAGCCGCTCCTCGAGCAGCCGCGCTCGCAACATCAGATCATAGATGTGCAGACACAGCTCGGCGGGCATCCGGCCCGGCGCGGTCGGGGGCACCGAGACGGTGCGGCTAGAAGCGGGGACGCTGGTACTCATTGCGCGACCCCGTCTTACCGCAAAAGTTCCTGCCGCAACACGAGGCTTCGCGCGCGATTCGGCACTCCGACGCGGCGCGTCTAGTGCTTGTGCTCGTGCTTCTCTTCCTTGCGCTCGTCCTTCGCGGCCTTCTTCTCGTCCTTCATCTCCTTGCGCTCGTCCTTGGCCGCTTCCTTCTGGTCGTGCCGAAGCTCCTTCTCGTCGTGCGCGGCCTCCTTCTCGTGGCCGCGCTCCTCGTCATGCCGGATCTCCGCCCGGTCGTGCGCCATCTCGCCCTGGTCGTGATTGACCTCGTGCTGGTCGTGATTGACCTGGTTCACGTCGTGATCGACGCGCCGCTCGTCCGCCTCGTGCCGCTCCTCCCGCACCTCTGCCCGACCATGATAGTGGACGTAGATCTCCGGCCGCTCGATGCGGGCGACCACCGCCGGCGGCGCGGCAACGCGAACCCACGCGTGGTTGTGGTACCGCGACTGGTACCAGACGCCACCTTCGTACCGCCAGTACATGTTGTCGCTGTAGAACACCGGCTCGTCATAGTCGGCGACGACCTGCACGCCGGGCTCGACCTCGATCAGCTGGGGTGCCGTGTAGTCCGCCTCCGCCGTGGTGTGCATCTGCGCCGAGCCGGTGCAGCCCATCGCCGTCAACACCGTCGCAAACAGGACCGAATGAAGTGTACGCATGGTGCCGGGCACTCAGCACTCGGCATGCCACGCGAGGACCTCGCAGGTTCAACCGACTTGCCACTCCGCCGCTCCCGCCTGCCCCGCGCAGCCGCGCTCGCCGGCGCGCCCGCGCACACCGCTCCGGAGCCTGTCCCATCTCGTACGGCTCCTGCTCGCGCGACGCGAGCTGGCTCGGCCACGCCGCCGTCCGGCCGCCCGTACCCTACGACAGACACCGGCAACAAACTCGTTGACGCAGTCAACTATTATGTGGTCCGCTCGGCCCGTGCCCGACCGCGTCGCCGCGCTCCGCGCCTTCAACCGCATGTGGACCGCCCGCATCGGCGTGCTCGACTCCCACCTCCACGACACGCCGTTCTCCCTCACCGAAGCGCGCATCCTCTTCGAGCTCGCCCACCACCCGAGCCTCGAGGTCGCCGCGCTCCGCACCTCCCTCGGTCTCGACGCCGGCTACCTCAGCCGCATCCTCGCCCGCTTCAAGCGCGAGCACCTCGTCGAGCTCTCCCCCTCCCCGACCGACGCCCGCCGCCAGCTCGCCAGCCTCACGAAAGCCGGCCACCGCGCCTTCCGCACGCTCGACACGCGCGCCGCGACCGATGCCTCCGCCCTCCTCGCCAGCTTCTCCGACGCCGCCCAAGGCCGCCTCCTCCACGCGATGCACGAGATCGAGCGCGTGCTCGCCCCACCCCGCCCCGGCGCGATCCTCCTCCGCCCACCGCGCGCGGGCGACCTCGGCTGGATCGTCGAGCGTCACGGCGCCCTCTACGCACGCGAGTACGCCTGGAACGACGAGTTCGAAGCGCTCGTCGCGCGCATCGTCAGCGACTTCGTCACCAGGCGAGACCCGCGCCGCGAAGCCGCCTGGATCGCCGAGCTCGACGGCGAGCGCGTCGGCTGCATCCTCTGCGTGAAGAAGGCGGCCACCACCGCCCAGCTCCGCCTGCTCCTCGTCGAGCCCACCGCGCGAGGCCACGGGATCGGCCGCACCCTCGTCGACCAGTGCGTCCGCTTCGCGCGCGACCACGGCTACAAGCGCATCGTGCTCTGGACCAACTCCGTCCTCCACAGCGCACGCCGCATCTACGAAGCAGCGGGCTTCACGCTCGCCCACGCCGCCAAGCACCACGCCTTCGGCCACGACCTCACCGAGCAGACCTGGCAGCTCGCGCTGGCCTGACGCCACCGTGACCAAGACGTTGCCCGCGGACATCCTCCTCACCGCCGCGCCGCGCTAGCCTGCGGCCGATGCTCCACACGCTGCGAGCGCTACCCCTCCGACTTGCCGGCTGGAAGTTCGAGACCGAACTCCCGACCGCCAAGAAATACGTCGTCCTCGCGGTTCCCCACACCAGCAACTGGGACGGCCTCCTCCTGCTCGCCGCCGCCCAGGCCGTCGGCCTCCACATGGCCTGGATGATCAAAGGCGAGTGGGTGCGCGGCCCGCTCGGCGCCGTGCTCCGCCGCCTGGGCGCCGTCGCGATCGATCGCGGGCACGCCGCCGACGTCGTCCCCCGCATGATCGAAGAGCTGCGCACCCGCGATCACCTCGCGCTCGTCATCCCGCCCGAAGGCACGCGCAGCCGCACCGATTACTGGAAGTCCGGCTTCTATCGCATCGCCCTCGGCGCCAACGTCCCCGTCGCCCCCGGCTACCTCGACTACGCCCGCAAGCGCGTCGGCATCGGCCCGCTGATCCATCTCACCGGCGACGTCCACGCCGACATGGACAAGATCCGCGCGTACTACGCGAGCTCGCCCGCGACCGCCCTCTACGCCGACAAGTTCGGCCCGATCCGCCTCAAGGAAGAGACCGCGTAGCGCCGTTCGTGGTCCGACCTCGCGTCACGATGGGCGAATCCTTTTCGCGAACGCAGGCTCTCACTCGGCATGGAGTCGCTCGGCATCGTCGCGTTCTTCGCCGTCTACCTCGTGCTGCAGGTCTGGGTCCTGCCCAGGCTCGGTGTACGAACGTGAATGGCCCCACCGCGCCGGTCGGCGCGGCAAGACGACGACGAGTCCAAGGGCTGCTGACTCCTCGGCGTGAGGAGCTCGCGAGCGCGGTGCGACGCGCTGCCGCAGGTCAGCCCGCTTGGCGCAAAGTAAGTCAGCAGTTACTTTCTTATCATGTCGCTCGCACGCCGCAGCTCCGAGGTTCGTCAGGCCGAGCTGGTCGATGCGGCGCTGCAGATCATCGCGACGCGAGGTATCGCGGCGCTGACCACGCGCAGCCTGGCCGACGAGATCGGACTGACGACTGGCGCGATCTTTCGTCACTTCGCGTCGCTCGACGCGTTGCTGGACGCGGTGGTCGCCCGTATCGCGTCGGTGCTCGACGCCTGTTTCCCGGCCGCCGACCTGCCCGCACGTAGCCGGCTCGAGCGCTTCGTCGAGGCACGGACGGCCGCGGTCGCCGAGCAGCTGCCCATCTTGCCGCTCGTCGTCTCCGAGCAGTTCAGACTCGCGTTGCCGCCGGCCGCCGCGGAGCAGCTCCTCGCATGCATGCAGAAGAGCCGAGCATTCACCGTTCGCTGCTTGCGCGATGGTCAGAAGAGCGGCGAGCTCCGCGATGACGTGGGCGCGGAAGAGCTCGCCGTCATCGTCATGGGCACCATGCAGGCCCTCGCACGCGGAATGGCGGGAGCCGAGCAGCAACGTGCGCGGCGGCGAGCGGTGCGCGAGGTCTTGTTCGTCCTGCTCGAGCCGCCGCCTGGCGCACTCTCGAAGAGCCGCAGGAGGTCCCGATGACGGACATGCACGAACCGAAGGCCGGCTCGACGCCGGCGCGAACGCCTCGACGTCGCCGCCTGATCACGCTCGTCCGCCGCCGCGGGTGGCTGGTGATCCCCGTCGGGCTGGCGTTGCTGATCGCCTGGGTGCGCGTGTGGTCACCGGTTCGCGTCGACAGCGTGCGGGTCGAGCGCGGAACCGTCATCGACGAGGCGTTCGGACGCGGCACCGTCGAGAGCGAGCGCGAGGCGGATGTCGGATTCGACCTCTCCGGGCGCCTGAGCGACGTGCTCGTGGATGAGGGGGCACGCGTCACGCTCGGTCAGGAGCTCGCGCGGCTCGAGACCGTGCAGGCGGCGGCCGACTTGCGCACTGCCCAGGTCAGCGTGCTCGCCGCACGCTCGTCGTTGCGCCGCCTCGCCGCCGACGAGGAACGCGTGCGCGCGGTTCTCGCGACGGCCGAGCGCGACGCGCGGCGCACGGAGGCGCTGCTCGCCAAGGGTGCGATCGCGGGACAGGAGAACGACGAGGCCGCGGATCGCGTCCGGATCGCGCGCGCGGACCTCGATCGAGTGCTCGCCCAGCGCTCCGAGGCGACGCGCGGTATCGACGTCGCGGCGGGTGGCGCCGAGCAGCGACGCGTCGCGATGGTGCGGGCGAGCTTGCTCGCGCCGTTCGACGGGCTCATCACGAGGAGACTGCGGGAGTCCGGCGACACCGTCACGATCGGATCGACCGTGTTTCGTCTCGTCGATACGGAGCGCGTGCACGTGAGCGCCTCCATCGACGAGACCGTGCTGCCGCTGCTCGCGGTCGACCAGCCGAGCACGATCCTGTTTCCAGGCTCGACCGCTCCAATTCGGGGCCGGGTCAGCAAGGTCTCGTGGGAAGCCGATCGGCAGACGCACGAGCTGATCGTCGAGGTCACGCCCGAACCGCTCCAGCGCCATGTCGCGATCGGACAGCGCGCCGACGTCCGCATCGAGCTGTCGCGCCGCGAGCGCGTGCTGAGCATCCCGATGCGCATGATCCACCACGACGCGACCGGGCCCTTCGTCTACATCGATCACGGCGGCAAGATCGCCATCGCACGTCCCCGGTTCGGCCTGACGGGTCGCGATCTCGTCGAGGTGATCGACGGCCTGCGCGAAGGCGATGTCGTGCTCGGTGCGCCCGGCGCGGCGACGTCCCTGCCGGTCGGCCGCAGGTGGGAGGCGATGTGAACCTCGCGGTCCGCGACGTTCGCAGGCACCCGGTGCGGTTCATCGGCACCGCGGCGGGAATCGGCCTGCTGCTCAGCGTGGTCATCGCGATGCAGGGGATCTATGCGGGCATGGTGGACGACGCGACGATCTTGACCCGCGCCATGCACACGGATCTCTGGGTCGTGCAGCGCGACACGCGCGGCCCCTTCGCCGAGGCGTCCCGGCTGGATCCGTCGATCGTGGGACGCGCCGCGGCGCTGCCCGGCGTTCGCAGCGCGAGGCCGTACACGTATCAGCTGATCCAGCGCGAGCACCGCGGCGCGACGATGCGGATCGCACTTGTCGGCCTCGGCTGGCCGGACGATCCGGGGACCGCGATCCCGCTCGTACGCGGTCGAGTCCTCGCGCAACCACACGGCGAGATGATCGTCGATGCCTCGCTCGGAATCGCGATCGGTGACGCCCTCGAGCTCGCGGGTGAGCCATACCGGGTGGTCGGCCTGACCCGCAACGCGCTGACGTCGGGCGGTGACTCCGTCGCCTTCCTCAGCGTGGCCGACACCGAGCTCGTGTCCCTCGATCAACCGCCCGAGGCGACGCGGCTCGAACGCGAGCGCGTGGTCGAGCGGCTGCGCCAGACCGACCTCGGCCGCAGCCAGCCCGCGCTCGAGGACCTCGCACGCGATCCACGCTTTCGCCCGCCCGCACTCGCATCTCCGCCGCTCGCCGCGGTGCTCGTCGAGACGGAGCCACACCGGCTCGCCGACGTGCAAGACCACCTCAAGCGCTGGGGCGACGTCACCGTCTACTCGCAGCCCGAAGAGGAACAGCTGCTCCTCGGCGGCGTGGTGGAGCGCGCGCGCCTCCAGATCGGGCTCTTCACCGCGATCCTCACGCTCACGGCTGCGGTGATCGTGATGATGGTCATCTACAACCTGACGCTGGAGAAGACCCACGACCTCGCCGTCCTCAAGTTGATGGGAGCGCCACGCGCGCGACTGCTCGGCCTCGTGCTGCAGGAGGCCTGGCTGCTCGGCGCACTCGGCTACGCGGTCGCGTTCGCGATCGGGCATCTCGCCTATCCATCATTTCCGCGGCGCGTCCTCATCACGGACACGATCTCGATGGTCGCCCCGCTCGCGACGATGACCATCATGAGCATCGCGAGCATCGTCGGACTCAAGCACGTCATGGGAATCGACCCGGGCCGGGCGCTGGAGGGATGACGATGCCGGATGCCGTGCGCGCGATCGAGCTGACCAAGACGTACGGCACAGGCGCGTCGTCGGTGATCGCCCTCGATCATGTCAGTCTCACCCTCGCCCGCGGCACGGTCGCGGCCCTGCTCGGCCCGAGCGGCGCCGGCAAGTCCACGCTGATCAAGGCACTCGGCTTCGTCTCACCCGCCGAGACGGGCGAGGTCCTGTTCGACGGACAGACCGTCGTCAAGGACGGCATTCCGCTCACGAACCTGTCGAAGCTGCGCCGCCGCCACCTCGGCTTCGTGTTCCAGAAGGCGAACCTGACCTCGTTCCTGACCGCGCGCGAGAACGTCGAGATCGCGTGCGACCTCGGCGGCAAGACCGACGGCCGGCGGCGCGCGCGAGAGCTCCTCGCCTACCTCGAGGTCAGCCATCGCGAGCGCGCCTATCCGCAAACCCTCAGCGGCGGCGAGCAGCAACGCGTCGCGATCGCGCGGGCGCTCGCGAACGAACCCTCGCTGATCCTCGCGGACGAGCCCACCGCTGCGCTCGACAGCGTCCGAAGCCGCACGGTCATGGAGCTGTTCCGCAAGGTCGCACGCGAACGCGGCGCCGCCGTCCTGGTCGTCACGCACGACCACCGCGCGCTCGACGTCTTCGACGTGCTCTACGAGATGGAGGACGGACGCATCCGCCCGGCCTCCACATCGCGTCCCCCCGCCGCCGCCCCACCATGAGGCAGCCGACCGCGAGCGACCGAGCTCCCACGGCACACCGCCCTGATCGAGTTCCGCCGCCGCCGCCTTGGACGCCGGCCCAACCGCGTTGTAGTTTCACCGGTGGAAGCGCGCGTCGGACTGGTGCCGGCCTCGGTCTTCAAAACCGATGATGCTCTGCGCGAGCAGCGGCATGGTGGGTTCGATTCCCATGCGCTTCCGCCATGTTACACCGACAATGCGCCGCAAGGCCATCGACGGGTTCCGAGCTAGGAACCATCTAGGAACGCGTTAGCGGCGAACCCCCGCGAGGAAGTCAGGGGTGGAGAAAGCACCGTCGCGACAGAACGGGATCGCGTCCGAGCCCAGGCCGAACAGCGCGTAGAACAAGCGCAGCACGTTGAATGTGTCGCGGTTTGAATCGCCCGTGGGCTGATACTCGCGCTGAAAGTCGTCGGAGCTTGGGCGCGCCGCTTCATCGTCATGGACGTATCGCGGCGCCCCCGCGGGCAACGCGACGTTCGCGCGCCGCATGCCGAGCGCGATCAAGACGACGAGCCACTGGCCGTTGGGTACGCGCGTGGCCGGTTGCAGGACCTCGTGGAACGTTCTGAAGACGTCGTTTGTCCACTCGAGCAGGAAGATCGGGCTGATGATGAAACCCGAGCGGCTCGGTTGGTTGGTCCATCCGAGCGCCTCGTCAGTTACAGGGGCGGCCGCGACGAGAACGCCATCGCTATCAATCGATGTTCGCCACCGCGATCCCCACGCAATGCCTTGATCCGTTCGGATGTCCGCCGACATCCGCGCGCTCGTGTTGAAGCCATTGTGACGGAGCGGTTGGCGTGCCCTAACCCTCGAAACGAGTCCGTCGGCGCCGTACATGTCTGCGGTGAGATCGACCCACGTTCGCGGCACGAACTGAAGCACAAGAGACGGCTCCACGACCTGCATCGACCCTAGTACGCGCTCATATCGTCGACGCATCTCATCCGAGGGCTCGACACCGCGTGTCGAGCGAGAGTGAGCCATCGCCATTTGGAGTAACCCGCCTAGACTTAGGCGGTTCTGAAAGTGTTCGCAGCCGTGCCAAGTGATCGCGTCATCGACGCGAACCGGCCATCCGAATCCGGAGAAGCGGCGATCGTCAACATCGAGAAGGTACCGCACGAGAAACGGGCGTACGTCCTGATGTTGGGCCGGAACATAGATCGCGAGATAACAAGAGCCGTCCGTCGTGCTCGGGTACGTGGCGATCTGGAGTCCGTCAATAGGCGGAAAGACGCCAGCCACAATCAGGTCGCGATGCCGCTCGCGGCTGCACATCCCCGCTGGCACCGGGCGCAGCTCTCGCGCGCGTTCACTTGCGTCGGTTTGATCTTTCTCGGTCGCGATACCAACGACAATGCATCCACCGTTTGCGTTCGCGAGACCCGCGACGTCCTTGCACAACTCCCACGCACCACGGTCGGTATCAGCAGATAGGGTTGCGACTTGAAATCTACCCAGCCTGCTTCGAGCGTTCCGAGAATGCGTGTTGGGTCGCCATCTTCGAATGCAAGACGAAGCGCTTCAGTGCTCGCGACGGCCATAGCTCCTCCACCCTGGAAGTATCGCCTCGCTATGACAGCAAACGGGCAGCGCGCGCACGGCTGCGTTTCCGTGAGGATCAATACTCCGAGAGCACCTTGATGGTGTTCGCGAGCTCGGCGAGCGTCATGAGTTCCGGACTGGTGACGTAATAAAGGTATTCGTAGGTTCGCTGCCGCTCGCTCGAGCCAACCATCCGCCCCGTATCGACCAGCGTTTCTAGCTTCGCGAGGTCGAAAGGTTCCTTATCGCGTGCTGCAGCGTCAGCTTTGGCCTTCGCGAGCTGGTCGGCGCGCGTTTGCTCGCTCTTGCGTAGTGCATCGGCGAGGAAGTCGTCGTCGGCGTGTTCCGTCATCCCCGTGGCGATTGATGCAACGATCTCTGTGTGCGAGCGAGAGCCTCAGTACTCCGACAGCTCCTTGATCAGGTCGGCTAGTTCTTGCAGCGTCGAGAACTTCGGGTGTTCAACGTAGTACATATATTCGTACGTACGCTCTCGTTCCTCGCCACCGATCATCCGACCCGGGTCGACGAGTGTTGCGAGCTTGGTGAAGTCGAACGGCTCCTTGCCGCGGCTCATCGCGTCAGCCTTCGCGCGCTCGAGTCGCTCTCTCGCAATCTGTTCGTGCTTGCGACGCGTGTCATCGGCGAATTTCTCGGCATCTTTTCCGGTCAGCGTCATGGCTTAGTCTACCGATCTTGGTCTTTGTTTGGAGTGCGCATCGACAGCCTGCTTCCACGTCTTGCCGATGTTTGGTCTCAAGTCCTCTGCGACCTGAGCCGCGTATTTCGGATCGGCGATCCGCCCCACGATCTCGTCGATCAACGCCTGCGTGATGACGGTATCGGCCATCACTTCTGCTTCATCACCCGGCTTGCTCGTCAGCTCGTCGTACATCGTCGCGTTCTTGATCGTCAGCTTGCCATCTCTGACCATCGCAACCTCGACCTTCGCGCCGTCGGGCGTCGTGCCGTACAGCGTGTATGAGGTGTCAGGATGAGACTGAAACCATGCGACGACGTCGGCGCGGTTTCGGCGTGCGCCCTTAAATCCTTCCGCCACCGGCCCATGCGGCACGAGTGGATCGTTACCGCCGACCTTACGACCGAGCACACCGACCAACGAGTTCTCTAGCGGAGTATCCACGTCCGACATGACGAACTTTCGGCCCGTGTCCTTCGCCAGCTTCGCGTAGCTCTCGATCTCATCGAGCCCGAGAAGGCGCTTATCGACGATCATGCTGCCGGGCTTTCCGTCGGCGGTGCGCTTGTTCTGCATCTCGCTTTGAAGCTTCTCCGCGAGGACCGTTGCCTCCATATGCACCTCATTGGCCGTGAAACCGCCGTGGCGCATCAGCTCTCCCTTGAAGTTATCGGGATTGATCGACCGCCCATCCCCGGTCGCACGCACTGCCGCTTCGATCTCTGGCATGGCGCCGCTCTTGGCGAGTCGCGTCTTGCCCGACGCGGTGTTTCCGCGCATCGCGTATAGCGTCGGCTCTCCTTTGCCCATCATCGCATCGGCGAACTTGCCGGCCTCCACGCGCGCTTTCTCGAGTAACTCGCGATGTAGCTGCTGCCGCTCGGGCAACCACCGACTCTCGTCGGAGAGCCACTTCTTCTGCGCCTCCCATTCCTTTGGCGGCGTGCCGACAGTGAGCTCGTCATACGAGTAGCGCGTTTCGCTCTTCGTCGGATTCGTGGCGCCGCCCTTGTTCTCTTCGACCGCCTTGGCTGCCTTGGGTTGATGCTCTACCGCGGCGGGACGCGCCGACTGCGGCTCGGTTTCTTTCGGCGACTCACCACCGTCTATGACCGCATCATAGTGTCCAGCGCCGTCGGTGCCGGCGTGCTGCGCCAGCAGCGCACGCTCCTGCGTGAGCAGCTCGACGTTACGCTGATTGAGCCGCTCGGCCTCTGCCGGATCGGGTGACGGGCTCGATTCGAGTCGCGCGGCGTCTTTGAAGAACTCTTCGCGTGCCGCGAATAGTGCTTTCGCTTCAGGCAGCGCACCGAAGCGTGTCTGTTCCAGCTGCTTCCGATGCGACTTCCATGATTCGAGTCTTCCGTGGAAGAACTTGCCGAGCCCGATGGCGGCACCCTGTTGCAGCGCAGTCAACGCGAACGAATCCGAGACACCTTGGTCGCGAGCCGCGCCGGAGCCAACCTTTGACCTCGCGATGTCCACGATGTGGCGCGCCGCCCATTGGCTCGCCATGCCTCCAACAAGCTCCGCGACCGGCTGCAGGCCCATGAAACCCGCGGATGATGCCGCCTGCCGCTCTGCATTCGTTAGGTGAGGTAACGCCGAAATCTCTTTTGCTTCCGCGCGCGCGGCGTTCTCGGCGTTCTTCATCGGCCGGAGCAGCCCGCGCGTGAACATGTCCATCAGACCGTTCTCGAGCATCGTCCAGCCAAACGAGGCGTTTCCGTCACCCGAGATGGCCATCTGCACCAATGAATTGATCGACGCGTTCGCCGCGATCTCGACGCCCGCAAACGCGAGTGTCCCCTGCTCGGCGACCAGCGACGCTGCGGCACGTGCGATCGACGCCGCGCCCGCACCGGCCGCGACGGTGAGCAACAGTGCCTCGGCGAGCGTCGTGAGCGCGGTGACGATTCGCTGAACCTGGATTTTCTTCACGGCCTCGCGAATGAACTCGCCGAGCGACTGATCACCGGCGATCTTCGCGAACTCGGATCGCGCGAGCGGCAAGGCAGTCTCTCGTGCCTGCCAGTCGTCCCACTCCGGCGGCGCACCTTCTTCGAGGACCTCTGGCCTGCTCTTGGGATCTGCGATCGTGCCGTCCCAGACGCGCTGCACTTCGGCGAGGTGATCGCGCACGTTGGTGATCACCTCAGGGAACGACTTGATCTTCGCGTTGTGGAGAATCGTGCGAAGCGCGTCACCGTCGGCAAAGCCGGCCGCGTCGGCTGCCTCCTGAAGCTGCAGCAACGAACGCTGCGCGGAATCCATGCGTGCGAGGAGCGCGTGCTCACCCGCGACGACGAGCGCCTTGCGTCGTTCGTACTGTGTCGTCTTGCCCTTGTTCTGCGCGATCTGACGCTGCTGCTCGATGTCGTGACCGGCGTCGGCATTGCCGCGCATCGTGCGCCCGCCAGTGTCCACGTTCGAGGTCGTCGCATCGTGGAGCTCGACCGCGGTCGCATCTAGCTGGTTCTGCGCCGCTGCTTGCTGCCGTTGTTCGATGCGGCGCATGATCGCCGTGCTCTCGTCACGCAGGTGCGAGGTGCCGGCAGCGGCAGCGAGGTCTCTGACGAGGGCTTCGGCATCGTCATGCTCTCGGCGACGGTTCGCGCTGCCGAATGAGAGCACGGCGAATACCTTCTGGTACGCCTGCACGGCCGCGGGCAACTGCGCATTAATCGTCAGCAGCTGGGTGTGCTGGAAGCTCAGCACCGGCAACCAGTGGCTGCGCGTCGCGGCATCAGCGCTGGCGAGAGTCTTCGTGCGCTCTTGACGAGCCGCGAACGCGGGCTGCACGAGCTTGTCCATCGCAACGCGCGCGAGCTGCCCGGCGATCTGATCGAGGAGCGCACCGATGTGCTTCTCGAGATCGGCGAGCTGTTCCGCACTAACGGATTTCGTTTGCTGTTCGGCTGTGAATTCGACGGTTGGAGCTTCGCCGTGGCGCGCACTCGATCTCGCGAGGGCGACCATCTGCTTTGCACGCGATGCCTCGACATCGGACGTCCCGACCGGTTCGGCCGGATAACGGGCCGCGAGAACCTGTCGCGCATACGCAGGAGCGACGCGGAACACGTCGCCGTACTTTTCGACGGCAAAGGCCATCGTCGTCTTCTTCTTGTCCGCCCATAGCGCGGCGGCGACCTCTTCAGGCGTCGCGCTCGTGGGAACCGCCTGCACGAAGTTCCACAGCTCGGCGTTCTGGCGACCGAGCCAATGAACGTCGACGTCGTTGACCTTCACGGGCCCGATGTCTTTGACCGCGGCGACGTTCGCTTCGAGGATCCCTTCCTCGCAAACGGCAGCAGCGACGATCGGATCGATCGGATGCCCAGCGATGATGTCGTCGGCCGTCGGACGGCGGACCATCTGGGACAAGAGCTGCGCGTACCTAGGACCGACGCGCTTGGTAAGAGATTCTTTCGCTGCCAGCTCGACAAGCTGCGCGAGGGGTTCACCGAAACCGCGGTACGCCCGGTTGTGTAGCTGCCCCGGCGCGATGACGCACTGCTGAAACCGCTCCAGCGCATTGCCTGGATACAGCATCATCGCGAGACGCTCTGGCTGGTCGAGCTGGTCGCGAAGGAGTGCGCTCAGGCGTTGCGAGAAACGGCGCTCGCCAGCACCCGTGAACGGCGTGTCTTCAGTCGGGTCCGGCCAGATCGTGTTCGCAAGCTGTCGTGCGATCGATTGTCCGAGATCCACAGCATGGATCTGCACATATCGAGCGAACTCCCTGCTAGGCGCGAATCCTTCGGTCTGCGACGCGTCACCGGTCGGCTTGCGTTGAATTACGGGGCGCGAGGGCGCGGCTGTACTTCCTTGCCCGGCCATCGAGGACAGCAGCGGCTCAGCCGATTGGCCGCTAACCACGGCATCCGCTACGGCGTCCGCGTGTCTCTCAAATGCGTCCCCCGGCTCGCCATTCTTGAAGGCGATGCCGGCGCGTTGTTGGACGACGTGCGCCGCCTCGTGAGCGACAAGATGAAGACCTGGCTGCTCGGCAAATGCGACGTCATTGCCGTGGGCGTACGCCTGAGCACCGAGCTCACGGTTGGCGTCTGCCGCTTCCGAGCCGATGTGTGCCTTCACGTTCGAGACGTCATGCGAACCGAACAGCCGCTGTACCGTATCGAAATGCGGCAGCCGTTCACCGGATCCCGCGACGCCGCGCTGAGCGATCGCCGTAGGATCAGCCCCCGCGGTCTTCTTCGTTTCCGAACCAGCGACGCCGCGCTGAGCGATCGCAGCCGGATCCGACGCAGCCTGAACCCCGTCCCCGCCGTGCGCTGCATCGGACAGCAACGGCTCGGCCTCATCGACAAGCGTTAGCAATGACTCTGCGACGTCGTGACCATTGGGGAGGTCAATTGCACGCGCTACGGCCTCCGTGGCCACGTGAAGCTGGTGCCTAAGCTCCTCCCGAAGCGCTCGCCGCGCGGAGGGTGACAGCTGCCCTTCGAACCTGGGAAGGATCCCTCGAACCTTGCGGACCTGAACATCGGCTTCAGTCACCGGGTCGCGATCGGTCGCGATGCCCTGCGTCCACCGCGCGAAGACGTCCCCACGCGTCCCTGCCCCTCGAGTGCCGGCTGGATCGTGGGACGAACTCGACGGCGCGTCGATGACCGTCCGTTTACCCGCGGCGAACGCGGAGTCTCGCCGCACTCGTGGTCCGTCGGAATCGTCGTCGCTCACCGCTTACTTCCTGCCCGCCGAAACGACACCGCCGCCGGCCGTCTCGCGATGATAAGACCGTCTAGACGAAGTCACTCGAGAAAACGCCCTCCTGCCTGCCGCAAAACGCTGCACCCCGGTCGGAACCTCAGCGCTGCTCCGAGCGTCGATATCAACTAGGCAAACCCTTGTGGACACGGCGTTCTTATCGGCGCGTCCGCAGTCCGGTTGCGCGTCTAGAAAAGCGCAACAACTACGGCGAGTAACGCGCCGGCCCCAAGGTGAGCGCTTCTCGATCCGAGCGTGAAGCGTGTCGACGCCGAGTCGCGCGTTCGTGAGTCCCGGAAACTGCGGAACGGTTGGCGACACGGCGATGCTGGCATCCGGCCCACCGGGGACAAGCCCAGTTGTCATCCGCTCGCGATGCTATCGTTGGGCATGGCTGGCGCGCGTGTCCTGCACTGGAACGGGAAGGACATCCCAGAAGAACTCCGGGAACTCCCAGCTGGAACCTATGTGGTGGAAGCGGTCGACAAGGCTCCGACGCTGACGCCTGATGAGGAACAAGGTCTGGCGGAGGCTCTCGCTTCGCTCCGCGCTGGCGAAGGGCGCACCGTCGATCAGGTTCGGAAGACAATCGGCTCGATTCTCCGTCGGTGACGATCCACTTCGCACCGCAAGCCGAGGCGGACTTCGCCGCCGTTATCGGCTATCTGGCCGAGCGCAATCCCGTCGCGGCTCAAGAACTCGGCGAGCGTATCTTCGCGCTGATCGATAAGCTCGCAGCAGGAGACTTCGAGGGTCCGCAGCAGACGCTGTCGTCTGGCGACGTCGTGCGCAGCTGGCCCGCGCCGCCTGTGCGTATCTACTACCAGCGGCAGACGGACGCGTTCTGGGTGCTCCGGATCTATCACCAGGCGCAGCCGCCGATCGCAAAGTGACATGAGCGTGAAGGTCCGACTGCGCGCGGTCGACGAGAGGGGAACACCGCTCGGGGGTGCGCAGGTGCGTACCGGCGACGAGCTCGTGGCGACGACCGATGAGAGCGGCGTGGCGACGGTCGACATCGATACCGGGTTCGACAGCGTTACGGTGTCCCATTCGATGCCTGCCGAGGCACAGCTTGTGTTTTCGTTCGGCGAGGGATCGAGCGGCGTCTTCGAGCGCACAGCTATCCTGCGCCGCGGAGCGCCGTTGAGTGGGACCGTGGTAGCCCCGGACGGTTCGCCGTTGGCGGCAGCTCTCGTAGAGGTGTGGACCGAAACCGGCACAAGGTTCGTCGAGGCTGATGATGCAGGCGCCTGGAGCGTGCCCGCGATGCAAGCCGGCGCGTACGAGGCTCGCGCGAGCGCAGAAGGCTATGCGCTGGGTCGAGCGGTAGCTGGAACACATGACGGGAAGACCGAGCAGCGCGGCGTGATCCTGCGTGTCGGAACAGGCGCACGCTTGCATGGACGTGTTCGCAATCCGACCGGGCCTATTGCTGGTGCGCACGTCTACACCGAGATGCAGCCCGGCACCGATAGTGTCGCGACAACTGATAGCGATGGCCGCTTCCAAATCGTTGGACTTGGGCCTGGTCGGCACCTTGTGAGCGTAGACAGCTGGAGCTCGACTGTTGTCATGGCGGGTGACGACAGCGAGCTGGAGATCGACATCGAACTTCCGCCCGAGCAATCCGCAAGCGCCCACTCGGCGGAAGATGCGAGCGACCGCGCAAGCCCTCAGGTCCCGCAGCCGACCGCCACATTGACGGGCCGCGTGCTGCGCGACGGCGTGCCCGTCACCGAGTTCGGTATCGTGCGAAAGGGCTTCGCTCGCTACCACTGGATCGCGCGGGCGATCATCCATGCGCCGGACGGTCGCTTCACCCTGACGGGGCTACGCGAGACATCCTGCAGCGTGCACGTGCTCGCGCTCGGCACCGGATGGGCGGCTACGCCAACGATCGAATTGCAGCCGGGCTCTACGCACGACCTCGGCGACATCGAGCTATCGCCTGGGCTCCGGGTCTCCGGAACGGTCCACGACACGGACGGTGCGCCTGTCGAACATGCGCGTGTCGAGATCGGCGGTCCGACACGCGACGAGGAGCCTCTCATCGATGCAGTCGACGGCAACTTCGCTACCGTGACCGGCTCCGACGGCGCGTTCCTATTCGACGGCGTCCACGCCCGCGAGCACGTCCGCGTATCGGCGTCTCACCCGAAACACGGCGCGTCGCTCGAGCACCCGCTGAGCGGAACCGATGAAACGATCCGGCTCGTGCTGGTGCCGACGGGGAGCATCGACGGAGAAGTTCAACCGAACGGCGCGATGCACAGTGCCGTCATCGTTCGCCCGGACGCACCAGACAACCCCAGCCACTTTGCACGCGTTCGCCCCAGCGGCGTTTTCGCGGTAGAGAACGTCGTCCCCGGCGAGTACACGATCGAGTTTGTCCAGCGCCCAGGCTGGCCGCGCCGCGAAGCGAGGGCCACGGTCCTTGCTGGACAGCGCACGCGTGTGCGGTTGCCTCCGCCATAGACGCGACGCGGGCTTTGTCCATGGCGCCCGCGAACGAAACGAGACCGATCAGTCGCCCATCCAAAGCCACTGCCCATTTCCGAGTGAGGTTGGCCCTGGAGGGAGGAATTCATCAACGAAGCTGGCATCGAGCCCCGTACTGATCGCGTGCTCGCGAATGCCTTCGAGGTCACTCGCGTCAATCCCATCGTTGTGGGCCCGCAAGACGATTGCCTTACCGGGCGACCACTTGCGTTCGTCTCGCATCGCGGCCGCGGCATCGTGACGTCTGGTTCGGAGATGTATCGTGCGCACCAAGCGATTCACGAGCGCAAGGCGAAGACGATCGGCTGGGGGCAGCGGATGTTCTTCGGATTTCTGTTCGTGCTGATCGCGATAGGCGCCTCAATGACCTACGCGGCGTACGAGCAATACGTGAAAGTGGAGGCGCCTCCCGTGACAGCGCCATGCGTGAACCCATGAACAACAACAACAACGACAAGTCATCGCCATCACCCAGCGCGCCGGCATCGAACCCAAATGCGCAAGGCACACCTTCCACCTCTACGCCGCAGCCGTACGTTCAGCCAGAACCGCGGCCGGCGGCGCCGTTAGCCGACTCCGTGCGAAAGAGCCACGGCGAATGACGTCGGAGCCGAAAGCGATTCCGGGTTCGATACCCACTCCTCCCCCGCCGTCGGCGCCGCAGCCGAAGTACGAGCCGCCGCCGCCGAGACCACAGGCGCCGCCTCGGGAACGCCGCACAGACGGTGCAGAGCCGCCGACCGTGCCACGTCAGAAGAAGTGATTGTTGCGGCGGTTCATCTTCAGCGGAAAACGCTCGGCGCGCTGAGCGATTCTGCTCCGCCAGCCCCGTCGCGAGACTTCATTCTTTTTCGGGGTCAGCGTTGATCGGATCGTTCTGGGACTCGGCGGCACGTGACATCGGCAACGCCGCTACGGCGCCCGCGGCGGAAAACGCTTTCGTAGGCGTCTCCGCCACCGCCTCGCCCGATTTTTTCGCCTCGAAGGGACCGCGCTTCACTGCTTGATCGCGAAGCGTACGGGCTCGCTTCTCGATCTGTTTCCTGTTGTCGTTCAGGCTGCGATAGTCGACGACGGCATGAGTGACGTCATCGAAGAGATCTTCCGGATCGTCGGCGACGTCTAATGGCGCCTCGAGCGCGGTCAGTTGAACGGCGACGACCTCGGACACGGCGAGCGTTAGCGTGCCCCACGACGACCATCCGCGGGCTGTGAATGCACGATGCGCCTCCTCCGCTGAGCACATCGAACCACGATTGACAGAAAGGAGGCCTTTGTCCTTCTTCGTCGGTTGAAGCGCTTCGCTCGTGATGCGTCCGTCCTTCACGAAGTTGGGATTCACTTGCCTGTGTACCAACTCATCGGCGGCGAGCGCTTTACCAACCTTCACGCGTGACCTCGAAGTAAAGACTTCAGCTCAAGCCCCAGCTGATGCACTTCCTCTTTCAGTGCGCTGGCGTATGTCTGCTCGATCTCGCTGTCGTCGTGCTTCGACGTCGCGTAGAGCCACACCTTATCGCCGGCCTCGTTGAACGTAGCGACGATTTCATGGTCATCCGTATCCCACTCGACGCGTACGTCGCTCTCCGCCGTGGGGTAGATGTAGGGCCTCGGCAGGTCCTGCTCCTGCATTATCGTTTCAAGCACGTCGCGAATCTGACGAAGAACGCTCGGTGCGTATGCTCCACCAGCTCCGTCGAGCCATCCCGGCTTCAAGTCGTGTAGCTCAGCGAATTGAGTATCGAGGTCCACCGAGCACTCCAACACGGGGGAGTCGGCCGGATCTTCCACCGCCAGCGAAACGCTCTCAACCTCATGCTCGATGAGGCGCCCATCGGCTCGATACCGTGCTCGCGCCTTGACCATTACGACCGGGGACTCTTTGAGCCAGTCCGCGAGCTGCGCGAACATCCACGGCTGAAAGTTCAGGGCGATCGTTTTGCCCTCAAAAGTCGTTAGCTGAAACGATGCCCTCGTTCGATTGAGCTCGTTTACCTCACCGACGTAGACGACCTCGTCCCAGTACTCGTTACTGAGGCGCAGCATCAGCTTCTTGCGAACGTCGGCGTTGTAGGCTGTGCCGCCGTCGACTCCGACGCCAGGCGCTGAGAGAAAGACCGTCTCGTCCGGCTGAAGTAATCGTCCAAACTGGCTGAACTTCTCAAACAGATCGGTCGCAAGCTCGGGCAGCGGCGCCTGTGGATTCGTCGCGCTGGCAGTAGTTTGTTCCACGAGGTGCCTTGCACGTTCGTAGTAGTCATCAACGGCCGCGGGTTGAAGTCCGATGACGGTGGCCGATGCGACCGCAAGTCTTGAGAGGATAGGCATCGAGCTGCCGTCCTCGATGTGATCCAGTACTAGACGGAAGCTGGCCTCGAAACCGCGAGGTACTTTCTGTCGATCGGGGTGATCGTTCAGATACAACGCCCGCGCCGCGGCAACAATGAGATCGCGATATGCGGTCAGTTCAGGGAGTACTTCGACCGGGAAGACCGGGCCGCCATAACGCTTGCCTGTGAAGCGAAGACGCGCGAACGGATGCTTCGGGTCAGAGGGCACTGGAGGAACTGTTACCGGTGACGAGGTTGCGGCTCAAGTTCATGGACCGAGTACCGCGACGGCACGCAGCCGGGGAGATCTAGCGTAGCTCAGACGGACGCCCCGGCGAACCGAGGACGTGACCTGGCATGGTGCCATCATTGCAGAGGAAGCAGAGAAACAACCAGTCGTTCCGGTCAGATACGACTTCTGATGCCTCTCCAGCTACGTACGTCTGACACCGCAGCGACCTCGCGACGGAGACTGCCGCGCGATGCGCTAGCCGGCAAGCACGCGCTGCAGCGCGGCCTTCGCCTTGATCGCGCGCAGGCGAACGAGTCCGAGCGACGTGCGCTCTCCGAAGACGACGACGAGCGTCGCAGCGCCAACCGGCAGCGCAAAGATCTTCCGTTCCCCGAAGTCGAAGTACGTTTCGCTCTGCACGACGACCTTCACGGGCGCAGCGCTCGAAGGATCGCTGACCGCGCTGGCGAGCAGCTCGCACCCGTCGCGGTTGTCGTCGATGGTTACCGCCGCGAGCAGCCAGACGCCAAGGGCGGCGCTGTCGAGGAGCAACTGGGCAACGATCTGGTCCATAGAAGAAACAGCCCGCTAGCGGGCGTCGCTTCCGCCGTAGACAGCAAGAAGTCCCGCCGCCGCGCTTTGCGCCATGCAAGGCCCTTCCGACAACGGGTCCATGTTGGCTCTCCTCATGCAATCGGGGAGCGTGAGGTAGCAGAGCCGTCCATTCGCGTCCGGACGAGCGGGCGACGCGACGCACCACGCGCGGTCGGCAAGCTTTGCGTCCTTGAGATTCCATCCCGCGAGATCCTCCGCCGACGACGCGTAGCACCGCTCGCTTTCAAAGAAGTCCTTCTCGCAGACGAACGTGGCGCGTCGCGCCGGCAGATCATGACGTTCCTGCGTCGGCGCGTTCGTCCCACAACTGGCGATCACCAGGAACCCTGCCGCCTTCCAAAGCGCCATCCCATGCAGTCTAACCCGCGCGAGGCGGAGACCGGGAAGCTTGCTTCGAACGAAGAAAAAGAAGCAGCGTCGCGAGGGCAGCCACTTTTCGGCGCTGCCACGACGCTGCCACTTCGGATCAAATCAGAGGGAATCAGACGGAAGCGAAGGGAACGTAACCGAGCGAGCGATCGGGCAAACCCTCGTCGAGAAACGTGTTTTGGGACGGTTCGATTCCCATGCGCTTCCGCCATGTTGCATCGAGGTGATTCGGAACCCGCAGGCGTGCGTACTTCTTGTCGGGTCGGTGACCCGATCCGCCGTCGCCAGTTCTCTATCGGTTCATGCACCGGTTTCTCCCGTTGATCATTGCTGTCGCCGCCTGTGGTCACCGCGCGAGCTCGTCGGCGGACTCCGCGATCGATGCGTCAGGGACGTCCTCGAGCGTGAGCGATGGTGCGCCGGCCGCGCTCGATGCGCCGCGAGCTCCGCCGACCACGCGCCTGCGCATCACGAACCACTGCGCGCAGCCGATCTGGATCGCGCACTCCGACAACGTGCCCGACGTGCAGAACGTCGAGCTCGCGCACGGCGCGTCATACGACTACGCGATTCCGGACGGTGGCGTCGCGTCGGTGCGGTTCTGGCCGAAGATTGGTTGCGACGCGAGCGGCCACGCATGCGCGATCGGCGACAGCGGCGAAGGCGGCGGCACGCCGTGCCCGGCGACCGGATGCCAGCCCCCCGTCGACTCGAAGTTCGAGGCGACGTTCGCGTCGATCGGCGGCGCGGAGCAGACCTGGTACAACCTCTCGCAGGTCGACGGCTATACGCTGCCGTTTGCCGTGCGCCCGTTTGGCGCGGGCGCCGAGGTCGGCTCCTGCGTGAGCTCGGACTGCTCGCACCTCTCTCTCGACGGCTGCCCCGCCGACGACGATCTCGGCACGAGCTACATGCACGAGGACCTGCGGATCCGCGACGGCGCCGGCAACGTGATCGCGTGCGCCGCGCCGTGCAAGAAGATCAATTACCCGGCGCCGTACGGTCACGGTCAGCCGGAGAACGTCGACCCGGGGCTGCACATGTGCTGCCCGACGCCGATCGATCCCGCGAGCGGGAACTGCACAGCCGCGAACGGCTGCATGACGTCGGAGACGTGTCGCGCCGAGAGTGATCCGGCGAGCGTCGTGCACACCGGATACGTGGCCGCCCTGCACAGGATGTGTCCCTCCGCGTACGCGTTCTCCTATGACGACGCGAACGGTCTCCACGCGTGCCCCGCCGACACCAGGTTCGAGGTCACGTTCTGTCCGTGAGCGACGTGGCGAAGCCCGGAGCGGCGCGATGTAGCGACCGCGCGCAAGCACACGGAGCGCCGTGAGCGGCAGGCCCTACCGATAGGGGGCGCCTGGATCGGGCGCAGTGCCGTCGAGCTCGCGGACGGTCTCGCCGTCGGCCACGAGCCCCGACAGATCGGGGACGTACCACTCGACCAGGCCGCACGCCTGGCAGATGTAGACCTGGAACTCGCCGATGCTGCGTTCGCGGAAGGCCCCCTTCTGCGCGAGGGCCAGTGTCTTGGAGCCGCCGTGCGCGCGGTCGAGGACCTTGGTGACGTGCAGGAGCTTTCGGCCGCCGCATGCGGGGCAGCGGACCTGCCCCGCCATGGTCAAGCCGCGGGTCGTCGTGAGCGCGTCGAGCTGGGCCCGCACGGCGGCGAGCTCCTGGCGGACCGCGGCGAGCTGGGCGCGAAGATCGTCATCGGCGTTCATGGGGCCATGATAGGGCGCTCGCGCGAGCTCGCTTTGCCGCACGCTGCGTGAATGCGCCCGGCGCGCGGGCGGAATTCGCGAAATGTCTGCGCGTTGCGCGGTGCCGGTTTCGGCTGCACCTTTGGAAGACAGCGGATGTCGGTGGACCGTGACTACGCATTGCTGCGTCGCCTGGCCGATGGCGTGCCGTCGATGCTCGCGTACTGGGATCGCGAGCTGAGGTGCCGGTATGCGAACCGGGCGTACGAGGTGTGGTTCGGTCGGTCGCCCGAGTCGATGTTCGGGATGCACATTCGCGATCTGCTCGGGCCGGTGCTGTACGAGCTGAACCGGCCGTATATCGAGCGCGCGATGCGGGGCGAGCGCGTGACGTTCGAGCGGGATGTGCCTGACCCGGCGGGAGGGCCGGCGCGGCATAGCCTGGCGCGGTACATCCCGGATGTCGGCGGGGATGGGCGCGTGCGCGGGTTCATCGCGAGCGTGACGGACATCTCGCCGATCAAGGACGCGCAGGCGCAGGTGGCGGCATCGGAGGCGAAGCTGTCGAGCATCGTCGAGCTGTCGCTCGATGCGATCGTGTGTGCGGATGCGCGGCAGCGGATCACGCTGTTCAACCATGGTGCCGAGCTGATGTTCGGATACGAGCGTGGCGAGGTGCTCGGCGCGCCGATCGAGATGCTGATTCCGGCGCGAATGCGCGAGGCGCACGCGGCGGAGGTCGTGGCGTTTCTGGCGGCGCCGGAGAGGACGAGGCGCTGGCACGAGCGCGCGGTGCCGATCCGTGCGGTCCGCAAGAGCGGCGAGGAGTTTCCGGCCGAGGCATCGATCTCGAAGGTCGATGCGGGTGGCGAGCCGATGATCACCGTCGTGCTGCGCGACATCAGCGAGCGCGTGGCGCGTGAAGCGGATGAGCGGATGCTCGCGGAGGCGACGATCGTGCTGGCCTCGTCACTCGACTACAAGGGGACGCTGCGTACGCTCGCGCGGCTCGTCGTCGAGCACGTGGCGGAGTTCTGCACGATCGACATGTTCGACGAGGACCGGAGGCTGACGCGGTTGATCGTGGCGCATGCGGATCCGACGCTCGCGGCGGCGTGCGAGAGGTTGGCGGCGCTGCCGCTCGATCCGGCGCACGCGCTGTCGGGCACGGTGCTGGAGAGCGGCAAGGTCGAGGTGTTCGAGGACATGAGCCCGAGCTTCGTGAGCTCGATCGTACAAGACCCGGAGCATCTGCGGCTGCTCGAGCGGATCGCGGTGCGCTCGGCGATCGTGGTGCCGCTCGTCATCGACGAGCAGATCATCGGCGCGGTCACGATGTCGCGGACGCAGCCGCACCGGTTCGGACCGCGCGAGGTCAACCTCGCCGGCGAGCTCGGCCGGCGCGCCGCGATCGCGATTCATAATGCGCGGCTGTTTCAGGCCGCGCGGCGGGCGACCGAGGCACGCGATGACGTGCTGGGGATCGTCGCACACGACCTGCGCTCGCCGCTCAACGCGATCCAGCTCGCGACGACGACCCTCGAGCGCCAGGCGAGCGTCATGGAGCACCCGCGTGCGCGGCAATCGGTCGAGATGGTCTCGGCGTCGTTGCAGCGCGCGCACCGGCTGATCGCGGATCTGCTCGATGTCAGCCGCATCGATGCGGGCGCGCTGTCGGTGGCGACGGAGCGGATCGAGCTCGCGCCGGCGGTGGCGGCAACGCTCGGCGCACACGAGATGGCCGCCGCGGAGGTGTCGGTCGCGCTGCAGTCGAGCGTCGGCGCGGATCTGCCGGCGGTCGCGGGAGATCACGACCGGATCGTCCAGATCCTCGACAACCTCGTCGGAAATGCGCTGCGCTACACGCCGGCCGGGGGATCGATCACGGTCGCGGCGGTGCCCCAGGGTGACGAGCTGCTCGTCTCGGTGACCGACACCGGCGCGGGCATTCCTCCCGAGCACCTCGCCCACATCTTCGACCGGTTCTGGCAATCGAATCGCACGCGCCGCAATGGGGCGGGCCTCGGCCTCGCGATCTGCCGCGGCGTCGTCGAGGCGCACGGCGGACGGATCTGGGCTCACAGCGTGCCTGGCGCCGGCTCGACGTTCTACTTCACGCTGCCGATCGACCGAGGGCGCGTGGCGCAGCGGGCGGAAGCCCCCCGCGACGCGACGGCAGCGAGCGCGAGCGCGGAGCCGGCTCAGTAGTACCAGGGGATCGCGGACCAGTCGGGCGCGCGCTTCTCGAGGAACGAGTCGCGACCTTCCTTGGCCTCGGGCGTGCCGTAGGCCAGGCGCGTCGCCTCGCCCGCGAACAGCTGCTGGCCGACGATGCCGTCGTCGGTGAGGTTGAACGCGTACTTCAGCATGCGGACGGCGGTCGGGCTCTTGCCGAGGATCTTCTCGCCCCACGCGATCGCCGTCTCCTCGAGCTCGGCGTGCGGGACGGCGGCGTTGACCGCGCCCATCGCGGCGGCTTGCTCGGCGGTGTAGGCGTCGCCGAGGAAGAAGATCTCGCGGGCCTTCTTCTGGCCGACCATCTTCGCGAGGTACGCGGAGCCGTAGCCGCCGTCGAAGCTCGCGACGTCGGCGTCGGTCTGCTTGAACATCGCGTGCTCGATGCTCGCGAGCGTCAGGTCGCAGACGACGTGGAGGCTGTGACCACCGCCCGCCGCCCAGCCCGGGACGACCGCGATCACGACCTTGGGCATGAAGCGGATCAGGCGCTGCACCTCGAGGATGTGGAGGCGGCCGAGCTTGGCGAGGTCGGGGACCTTCGGGGCGTCGGCGGGCGAGGCGCCGGCGACCTCGTAGCGGTAGCCGTGATCGCCGCGGATGCGCTGGTCGCCGCCCGAGCAGAACGCCCAGCCGCCGTCCTTCTGCGAGGGGCCGTTGCCGGTCAGCAGGACGACACCGACGTCGCTCGAGATGCGCGCGTGCTCGAGGGCGGCGTAGAGCTCGTCGACGGTGTGCGGGCGGAACGCGTTGCGGACCTCCGGGCGGTTGAACGCGACGCGCACCATGCCGAGGCGCACGTGGCGGTGATACGTGATGTCGGTGAGCTGGAAGCCGGGGACCGGGTTCCACTCGGAGGCGTCGAAGATCTCGCTGACCATGGGCGGACCGTACGCGATGGCCTCTGCGATGCTCAAGCGGGCGGTATGGTCGCTTGCAGCCAATGGCTTCGCGGGTCGTTCATCACGGCGATGGAATCGAGTTCTTGCAGCGCGGACCGCTGCCGCCCGACCACGCGATCGTGACATCGCTGCCGGATCACTCGGAGCTGCCGGGGCTCGGGGTCGATGGCTGGCGGCGATGGTTCGTCGAGACGGTCTCGCTCGCGTGCCGAAGCGTGGCTGACGAGAGCGTCGCGATCTTCTACCAGACGGACGTGAAGCACGACGGGCGGTGGATCGACAAGGGACATCTCGTGATGTGCGGTGCGGACGCGGCGGGCAGCTCGCTGCTCTGGCACAAGATCGTGTGCCGGTCCGCGGCGGGGAGCGTGACGTTCGGGCGGCCGAGCTACGCGCACATGCTGTGCGTCTCGCGCTCGCTGCGGATCGCGCGCGGGGCGGCGAGCGCCGACGTGCTGCCGGGGCTCGGCGAGATGACGTGGGCGCGCGCGATGGGGAGCGCGGCATGCGAGGTCGCGGCGCGGTTCATCGCCGAGCAGACGCGGTGTCGCGTGATCGTCGATCCGTTCTGTGGGCTGGGCAGCATGCTGACCGCCGCGAACGCGCACGGGCTCGACGCGATCGGGGTCGAGCTGAGCCGGCGGCGGGCGAACCGCGCGCGACGGACGTAGCGTCAGAGGTTCGTGTCGTCGGGTGGGACCGCGTGCGGGTCGGGCATGCCGGCGGAGGGGCGCTCGTCCGTGGCGTCGCGCCGCGGGGTCGCGTCGAGCGTGTAGGCGGCCATCGAGAGGCTGCCGAACGCGAAGCCGTCGACGAGCGGATCGAGCGGGCGGTTCGCGGCCGCCGCGAGCCCCGCGATGTAGAGCAGCGGGATGAAGTGATCCGGGGTCGGATGGCTGATCGCGTAGTCGGCGTGGTCGCGGAGGCGCGCGGCGGTCGCGGGCGTCTCGGCGAGGGCCTGGCGGGCGGCCTCGTCGAAGCGCTGGTTCCAGTCGAAGCCGGCCTCGGGCTTCGACCAGTCGAGCGCGCGCAGGTTGTGGACGACGTTGCCGCTGCCGACGATCAGCACGCCGCGCTCGCGGAGCGGTGCGAGACGCGCGCCGAGCTCGAGGTGGGAGTCGAAGCTGCGCTGCGTGTGGATCGAGAGCTGGATGACGGGGATGTCCGCCTGCGGGAACGCGTGGACAAGGACGGACCAGGTGCCGTGGTCGATGCCCCAGCTGTCCTCGTCGAGGCCGACGTGCGTCGGCTTCACGAGATCGGCGACCTCTTGCGCCAGCTCGCGACTGCCGGGCGCCGGGTACTCGACGTCGAACAGGCGCCTGGGAAAGCCGTAGAAGTCGTGGATCGTGCGCGGGCGGGCCATCGCCGTCACGGCCGTGGCGTTGACGTACCAGTGCGCCGAGACGCAGAGGATCGCGCGCGGGCGCGGGACGCACCGACCGAGCTCGGTCCACGCCGCGGTGAAGCGATTCGTCTCGACCGCATTCATCGGGCTGCCGTGGCCGAAGAACACGGCGGGCATGCGCGTCTCGGTGCTCATGGCACCACCCTACCCTCGAATCGCCACGCGGCGGCCGACGAGCAGCGCGGCGATCGCGAGCGGCGCCGCGTAGAGCATGACGGCCCAGGGCTGTCCGGAGTCGGTGCCGGCGAGGATGCCGTGGAGCGCGCCGCCCACGAACGCCGCGAACGACAGGTAGTGGAGACGGCGCCACCACCGCGTGCCGAGCCGCTTGCGGAAGCCGAAGCTCGCGTGGACAACGAGCGCGAGGTAGGCGGCGATGACGCCGAGGCCGGTGGCGAAGGCGCGATACGGGGCGACGAACGGCACGAGGACGTCCAGCGCGTCGAAGTGGACGTAGCTGTCGGCGAGCAGGATCGCGGCGTGCCCGAGCACGAGCGCGAGCGCCAGCGGCGAGAGCCAGCTGTGCAGCTCGATCAGCTGGCCGCGTGCGAGGCGGCGGTCCGCGACGCGCGTCGACACGACGAGCCCGACGAGCACGTCGAACGAGAGCGCGATGAACGCGGCGAACCCGCTCGCCCGCGCGACGAGCCACGCGCCGCTGCCCTGTGATCGCGGCACCGCGATGTCGGCCCAGCCGGCACGACTCGCGATCGCTCCGACGACGAGCAGCAGCGCGAGGCCGATCGCGAGCCCTCGCAGCAGGTCACGCATGAGCGACCTCCACGTCGGCGGCCCCTCGAGGCGCGACCTTCACGTTGCCGACGAGGCGCAGCTCGCCGGTCTCGGTGACGAGGACCGCGCCCAGATCGTCGTTGCGTGCGACGAGCGCGGCCCCATCGGCGGCGCCGAGCAGGAACACGACCTTCGCCATCACGTCCGCGCGCTCTGCCGTCGGCGCGAGGATCGTGACTTGCGCGAGATCGGAGCGCGAGGGCTGGCCGGTGCGCGGATCGATCAGGTGGTGCGCGACCGCCGAGCCGACGCGCCAGCGCCGGCGATTCGATGCGCTCGTCGCGATGGCGCGATCCTCGACGAGCAGCGTGACGAGCGTGACGCGGGCGTCGCGCGGGTCCTCGACGTCGACGAGCCAGCGGGCGCCGCGCAGCATCGCGTCGCCGCCGGCGTCGATCGCGACGGGGCCCGCTGTCAGCGCGGCGGCGCGGTCGACGGTCCGCCCCTTGAGGAAGCCGCCGAAATCGAGACGCGTGCCGGCCGGACGCGTCACGCGACGGCTCGGCTCGTCGATCGAGATCTGCGCGTGGAGCGGAGGCGGCTCGCTCGCGTCGCGATCGAGGATGCCGGGCGCGAACGAGCGGTCGTAGCCCGCGGCCGCCAGAGCGCCGCCGATCGCCGCGTCGAACAGGCCGGCCGTGCGGGCGCTGTGGGCGCGTGCGGCGAGCAGCAGCTCGAGCAGCTCCGGCGACACGACGACTGGCTCGGTCGCGCGGTTCAGCCGCGAGAGCTCGCTATCGTCGCGGAAGCGGCTGAAGCGTCGCTCGGTCTCCGCGAACAGGCGCGCGACGTCTTGCGCGAGCCGCTGCTCGTCCGCATCGCCGAGCGCGGGCGCCGAGATCGTGACGTCGGTGTTCATCGCGCGGAAGGTCCACATCACGAGCTCCTCGTGCGAATGCGTCGCGGCGTGGCGACGCGCCTTGGGGCCGGCGCGGCCGGCTGTATCGTCTCGGTGCGCGCGGCGACTCGCCATCTGGCGGGCACCACGATGGCAGGCCGGCGATCCGCGGGAAGCTCGTCGAGCCACACCGCCCGCGCCGGCGTGGTCGGCGCGGCTGCTTCCGGAGCTGGCGTCACCGCCGGCTTCGGCCCGACCCGGCTCAACACCAGGACGTAGACGCCGGCGATCGCGGCGACGATGTAGAGGCGCCACTCGCGCGCGCCGCTCTTGCGTTCAGTCATCGTCGTGCTCCCGAGCTTCGTGCTCGCGATCTTCGTGGTGATGGCGTTCGTGCTCGTCGTCATCGCGGTCGTCCATCGCCAGGCGCTCGTCGGCCGGGTCCGCCGGCGCGGCCGCGGGTGCCTCGGGCGGTGGCGTCGGCGCCGCCGGCGCGATCGGCACGTAGACGAGCGCCGGCTCGGCGGGCGCAGCCGTTGCGGCCTGCGGCGGCTCGGGCGCGGGCGTGGGCGTGGGCGTACGGAACCAGCCGAACAGGGTCGCGGCAGTCACGCCGAGAGCGACGGTGGTCGCCGCGACGGCGGCGGTGAGGGCGACGGTGAAGCGGCGATCGGGTTGGTTCGGAGCAGGCATCGAGGTCTCCAGGTTTGGGGTCGGCACGCCAGGCGCAGCGTGCGTATGCATGTGGATGCATCTCGGCAGCGCGCGCAGCCATCGCACGTGCGTGCGATCCACGCGACGACGAGGAGTTAGCTGACGTGGATGCGACGCACGAACGATCCGGCCTCGCCTCCAACCTCGCGATCGCGCTGGCGCTCGCGCTGCTCGTCGTGCTGCTGCTCGTCGATCTGCTCGGCGAGCTGGGCGCCGGAACGAGCGTGTCTCACGCGATCATCGAGGGCGCCGCGATCGTCGTAGGCACGGGCGCGGTCGCCGCGATCGTGCGACGGATGCGCGACCTCGGGCGCGAGGCGCGTGTCTTGCGCGCAAGTCTCGCGAGCTCGAGTGCCGACGCCGAACGGTGGGCCCGCGAGGCGCGAAGCCTGATCTCGGGGCTCGCCGGGGCGATCGACGACCAGCTGGAGCGATGGGGCCTCAGCGCCGCCGAGAAGCAGATCGCGCTGCTGTTGCTCAAGGGCCTCGAGCACAAGGAGATCGCGGAGCTGCGCGGCGTCTCGGAGACGACCGTGCGGCAGCAGGCGCGCAGCCTGTACCGCAAGGCGGGGCTCGCGGGCCGTCACGAGCTCGCCGCGTTCTTTCTCGAGGATCTGCTCGGGCCGCGCGCACCCGACGCGCCGTTCAGTGGGTGATCGGCACGAGCTGCTCGCGAGCGGCGCACATCGCACGACGGCACGTCGAATGCTTCCGCTGGGCGGCATGCGGGCCTTTCATGCCATCACGCTCATCGTCATCTCGCTGTTCGCATGCAAGCGCGAGCGCGCGCGTCCGAGCGAGTCGCCGCCCGCCGCGAATGTCCCGGCGCAGACGGCGCACACGGTGCGTCGCGAGCTCGACCTCGCGCAGGTGCGCGCGATGTTCGCGCCGCTGCCTTCGCGTTTCGACACGCCCGCAAACCCGGCGACGCCCGAGAAGATCGCGCTCGGCCGGATGCTGTACTTCGATCCGCGGCTATCGAAGTCGCAGGAGCTCTCGTGCGCGAGCTGCCACGCGCTCGACCGCGGCGGTGCCGATACCGAGCGGTTCTCGAAGGGACACCTCGGCAAGCTCGGCGGCCGCAACGCACCGACGGTGTTCAACGCCGCCGGGCAGATCGCGCAGTTCTGGGATGGGCGCGCGCCGACGGTCGAGGAGCAGGCGAAGGGCCCCGTGCTCAATCCCGTCGAGATGGCGATGCCGGATCCGGCGTACGTCCTCACCGTGCTGCACTCGATCCCCGGCTACGTCACGGCGTTCCAGGCCGCATTCCCGGGCGAGAAGGATCCGATCACGTATGACAACTTCGGGCGCGCCGTCGGCGCGTTCGAGCGCGGGCTGGTGACGCCGACGAAGTTCGACGAGCTGCTCGCCGGCAAGGACGACGCGCTCGATGCCTCCGAGAAGGCCGGCCTGGCGCTGTTCGTCAGCACCGGCTGCACGACGTGTCACCAGGGGCCGCTCGTCGGCGGGTCGATGTACATGAAGCTCGGGCTCGTCGAGCCCTACGCCAACACGGCCGATCAGGGCCGGTTCGACCTGACGAAGCAGGAGGCCGACCGGATGTTCTTCAAGGTGCCGTCGCTGCGCAACGTGGTCGATACGCCGCCGTACTTCCACGACGGCTCGATCGCGGATCTGCCGACGGCCGTCAAGACGATGGCGCGCCTGCAGCTCGGCAAGCAGCTCGGCGACGACGACGCGGCGAGCATCATCACGTTCCTGCGCACGCTCAGCGGCAAGCCCGCCGCCGACTACATCGCGCCGCCGAAGCTGCCCGCCTCCGGGCCGAAGACGCCGAAACCCGATCGCACGTAGGCGCGAGGCGGCAGGCACACTGTAAACGGCTCGCCACGGGCCGGCCCGATAAGGCCGTGATCTCGCTGGCTGTGGCGATTGGCCCCGCCAGTGCACTACGATCGCACGATGATGAGGTGGCTCGCGATCGTCGCCGTGTGTGGGTGTGGCGCGTCCAAGCACGATGCCGAGCGTGCGCGGCTCCAGCGCGAGGAGCCGGTGCCGCCGTACGACGTGCGGAGCATTCGCGGCTACACCGCGCCGACGGATTGCGGCCAGGGCCCGTATCGCATCGACGCGACCGCGCTCGGCGCGCACTTCGGCGAGTCGATCGAGGTGATGCTGTGCGCGCCGCGCCACCTGCAGGGCGACTACCAGGTGACGTCGGGCGGCGACACCGATCCGCCGAAGCACTTCGGCTCGCAGAACGACAGCGAGCGCTGCCGGCCGACCGCACAGGAAGCGGCGCGCCCGGCGGGCGATGCGGCGGGCGGCGGAGTGGCGGGTGGCGGAGAGCCCGGCGGCGGCGGCGGTGTCGCGAGCGGCGGAGTGGCATCGGCGCCGCGACTCGCGCTCGTTCCGGCGGCGGGCGAGTACGGCGAGACGTGTCCCGACGGCACGCGCGAGACGAGCGTCGTCGTCTACAACATGGAGGGCGGGAGCGATGGCGTGCCGCTCGTCGAGGCCGGCTCGGCGCTGTACGTCGACGTGTGGTCGAGCGAGCCGCTCGATCTCGACGGCGCGACATTCATCGTGATCCAGCGCGGCGTGCACGCCGACATGACGCTCGAGACGTGGCAGGCGTACCTGACCGCGAAGTCGCAGTGGCGCGAGAAGTGGAACGCGTTCATCGCGGGCGAGGTCTCCGCGGGCCGCTCGAGGTACATCGATCGCACGGCGCACGCGCCCGACGCGCCACCGCCGCCGCGCGCCGAGATCAAGCCGCCGCAGCCGAGCGCGCACGCCGAGTGGATTCCCGGCTTCTGGCAGCGCGAGGGGACGTGGGTGTGGAGCGCCGGCTTCTGGCGCGTGCCCGACGTGGATATCGCGGCCGAGCAGACCGCCGATGCGCCCGTCGCGCCGCCGCCGCCGAGGACCGAGGCGCCACCGGCCGCCGGATCGGCGACGCTCGTGTGGACGCCCGGCTACTGGGCGTGGGACGGCCGCGCGTACATCTGGATCGAGGGCGCGTGGCGCATCCCGCCGAGCGCGGGCGCGCGGTGGGTCGCGCCGACCTGGACCCCGCGCCGCGGCCGCATCGTGCTCGTGCCCGGCGGCTGGTCCGTGCACATCGGCCGGTAGTACGCTGCCTGTCGCGGCCATGAACGATGTCGAGTTGATCCTGCTGCTGCTCGCGATGTGCGTCGTGCTCGCCGTCGCGGCCCAGCGGATCAAGCTGCCGTACCCGATCGTGCTGGTGTTCGGCGGCATCGCGCTCGCGTTCACGCCCGTGCCTCGCTTCGAGATCGCGCCCGACGTCGTCCTCGTGATCTTCCTGCCGCCGCTGCTGTTCTCGGCGGCCTGGCTGATGTCGTGGCGCGACTTCCGCAGCAATGTACGCGCGATCGGCCTGCTCGCGATCGGGCTCGTCATCGCGACGACGCTCGGCGTCGCCCTCGTCGCGCACGCGCTGGTGCCCGGGCTGCCGTGGAGCGTCGCGTTCGTGATCGGCGCGATCATTTCGCCGCCCGATGCCGTCGCCGCGACCAGCGTCATGCAGCGGATGCGGGTACCGCCGCGGCTGACCGTGATCATCGAGGGAGAGAGCCTCGTCAACGACGCGACCGGGCTCGTCGCCTACCAGATCGCGCTCGCGACCGTCGCCGGCGCGACGTTCTCGGCGTCGGGCGCGGCCGTGCAGTTCGGCAAGGTCGGCATCGGCGGCATCGCGTTCGGGCTCGCGGTCGGCTGGCTCGTCGCGCGCGCCCACCGGCGGCTCGATGACTCGACGATCGAGACCGCGATCAGCCTGCTGACGCCGTACGTCGCGTACATCCCGGCGGAGCACCTCGGCGTCTCCGGCGTGCTCGCCGCGGTGACGGCAGGCGGCTACCTCGGATGGCACAGCCCGCGGCTGTTCTCGCCCGCGACGCGCCTGCGCAGCCGCAACGTGTGGGACGCCGTGCTGTTCGTGCTCAACGGCCTCGTGTTCGTGCTGATGGGACTCGAGCTCGCCGGCACGCACAAGCTCTTCGCGTCGCAGCCGACCGCGGGGATCGCGTGGTGGTGCGCGGCGATCGCGGGATCCGCGATCGTGATCCGCCTGCTGTGGGTGCCGCTCGCGCTGTACAGGCAATCCCCCAAGGAGCGCGCGGTCGTCGCATGGACCGCGATGCGCGGCATCGTCTCGCTCGCGCTCGCGCTCGCGCTCCCCGCCGACCTGCCCTACCGCGACCTCGTCGTGCTGATCGTCTTCGTCGTGATCGCGGTGACGCTGCTCGGGCAAGGCCTGACGCTCCCGCTCGTGATCCGCTGGCTCGCGATCACCGAGGACACCAGCGAATTCCGGCACACGCGCGACGCGCTGCTGCGGGCGAACGAGAACGCGCTCGCGCGGCTCGATGGCATCGCCGAGCGGCTCGGGTCGCCGCCTCGCACGATCGAGGTCGTGCGCACGATCTACACCCAGCGGGCGGCCCGGCTGCGCGCCGGCAATCCCGACGAGCCGCAGACGCACCAGGCGGGAGACGCGTTTCGCGCGCTGCGCGGCGAGCTGATCGAGATCGAGCGCGCCACGCTCGTCGAGCTGCGCGATCGCGGCGAGATCACGGAGGAGATCCTGCAGCGCCTGCAGCACGACCTCGATCTCGAGGCGTTGCAGCCGGCTCGCTGAGGCGCGCGTGGTGTAGCCTCGTCTGCATGAAGGGTCCTGGCGTTGTCGCGTGTGCTCTGCTCGCCTCGTGTGGTTCTGCCCCGCCGCCACCGCGTTCGGTCGCACCGCCACCTGCCCCCGTAGCAGCCGCGCCCGCTCCGGTCGCGAAGCCCGCGGAGCCCCCCAAGCCGGTGATCCCCGACACCGCCGCCGGCAAGACGCTCGCGGCGTGGCTCGACGCGTTCAACAGCGGTGACGCGCCGCGGATGAAGGACTTCGTCGCGCAGTACAAATATCCCGACGGCGACGAGCTCGTGCCATTTCGCGAGCAGACCGGCGGGTTCGACGTGCTCGCGATCGACAAGAGCGAGCCGCGCAGCCTGCGCTTCGTCGTCAAGGAGAAGGCGAGCCCGACGCAGGCGGTCGGCTGGCTGCGCGTCAAGGATGGCGACCCCGCCGTGATCGACGCCTTCACGCTGCTCGCGATCCCGCCCGGCATGACGGCCGCGGACATGAGCATCGATCTCGCGCCCGACACGGCCGCGAAGATCGTCGACGCGATCGGGGTGCAGCTCGCCGACGCGTACGTCTATCCCGACATCGCGACGAAGATGACGCAGGCGATCCGCAAGCACCTCCAGGACGGCGACTACAAGGCGATCACGACCGGTCCCGAGCTCGCGGAGGCGCTGACGAAGGACCTGGTCGAGGTCAGCCACGACCATCACCTGCGCGTCGACTGGATGCCGAAGACACCGCCCGCCGACCGGGCCGAGCCGACCGACGACGACAAGGCGCGAATGAAGGAGCGTCTCGAGAAGATGAACTGCGGCTTCGTCAAGACCGAGAAGCTCGACGGCAACATCGGCTACATCAAGTTCAACATGTTCGGCCCCGCCGACATCTGCGGCCCGAAGGCGACCGAGGCGTTCGCGGCGATCGACGGCGTCGACGCCGTGATCTTCGACCTGCGCGAGAACGGCGGCGGCGATCCGCACATGGTCGCGTACGTCGCGTCGTACCTGTTCGGCAAGCGCACGCACCTCAACGACATCTACGAGCGCAAGGCGAACAAGACCGAGCAGTACTGGACGAAGCCCGACGTCCCCGGCAAGAAGCTGACGACGCAGCCGGTCTACGTGCTCACCGCCGCGCGCACGTTCTCGGGCGCCGAGGAGCTCTGCTACGACCTGCAGAACACCAAGCGCGCGACGATCGTCGGCGAGGTCACCGGTGGCGGTGCGCACCCGACGGACGGCAAGCGGCTCGACGACCACTTCGTGATCGGCGTTCCGTTCGCGCGCGCGATCAACCCCGTCACGAAGACGGACTGGGAGGGCAAGGGCATCCAGCCGGACGTCAAGGTTCCGGCGGACCAGGCGCTCGACAAGGCGAAGCAGCTCGCCGCCGAGAAGCTCGCGAAGCGGCGCGGCGCGCGCAAGGCCCACTAGGTTCCGCGCACGACCGACGCGGGCGGGTCGATGTACCCGAGCGAGCCGCGCGCGAGCCGGCGGCCCTCGTTGATGCGCGGGCCGAGGTAGCGCGCGACCTCGACGATCGTGTTCGCGTCCGGATCGAGACGCTTCGCGATGCCCTCGATCGTCACCATGCCGAGCAGCACGAGCGAGAGCTCCGTGATCGGGCGGATGTGGTGCTTGCGCGCGAGCGCGAATAGCTCGCCGACGAGCGCGCTGACCTCGATCTCGCGGATCGAGCGCCCGCGCAGCCGCGTCATGAACGCCTCGAAGTCGGCGCGCGCGTCCTCCCAGCCAGGCGGAGCAGCGCCGCCGATCACGAGCCAGCGCGCGAGATCGACGATCTGATCGATCACCGCATCGGAGAGGTACTTGACGAGCCCGACGTCGAGCAGCACGACGACGCCGTCCTCGCGCACGAAGATATTTCCCGGATGCAGGTCGGCGTGCACGAGGCCGTGCTCGAAGCACATCGCGAGGAACGCGTCGCGCAGCGCGGAGGTGACGCCCGCGACCTGCCCCGGCTGGATCTGGTTGATCGGCACGCCGTGGACGAGCTCCATGACGAGCACGTCGCGTGTCGAGTACTCGGCGTAGACACGCGGAAACGCGATCGCGGGCGAGTCGGCGAACACGCTCCGGAACCGCTCGTAGTTGCGCGCCTCGTGCGCGAGATCGGCCTGCGCGACGATCGCGGCGACCAGCGTGCGCGCGTGACCGATCGTGTCGGCGGCACGAGCCCGCGCTGACACCGCGTGCGCGACGTGGGCGAGCCACAGCACGAGGCGCCCGTCGCGATGGATGCGCGCGCGAATCCCCGGGCGCAGCACCTTGACCGCGACCTCGTCGCCGTTGGCGAGCACGGCCCGATGGACCTGCGCCATGCCGCCGGCCGCGAGCGGGACCGGATCGAGCCCGGCGAACAGCTCCGCGACGGGACGGCCGAGCGAGCGCTCGATCGTCGTGCGCACGCGGCGAAACGCGAAGGGCGGCACGTGATCTTGCAGCGTACGCAGCTCCGCGATGACGCCCGGGGAGAACACGTCGGGACGCGAGCTCGCGAGCTGGCCGATCTTGACGAAGATCGCGCCGAGCTGCGTGAACGACCAGCGCAGCAGCGCACCGCGCCAGCGAGACCGATCTTCGGCGCGCGCCATCGGATCGCGGATCGCGAGGCGCCGCAGCGAGCCCGCCGTGTACGCGACCACGCAGACCGCGGCGACGAGCGTGATCCACACGGCCCTCCCGACCGTCGCGACCGCTCCCCCGATGACGTGAAGGGGTCCGTCACGTCGCATGGTCCTCCTGGAGCTTCGCGTTCGCGAACAGGAACTTCGTCGCGATCGTCACCATCAGCGTGAACAGCAGCGCGCCGAACGCGAAGATTCCCATCGAGACGCGCAGCTCCACGTGACTCGGTGCGTAGTGATAGATCTCGCCGAGCGTCGACGGCGTGAAGCCCGGGATCACGAGCCCGACGCCCTTCTCGACATACACGCCGGCGTAGATCAGCACCGCGCCGATGTTGAGCGTGACGAGGTTCTTGCGCGTCTTCGGCACGAGGAACAGGACGAATGCGGTCAGGCTGCACGCGAGCGCGGCCCAGCCATAGCCGGCGATCGGCGAGCTGCCGTAGTGCCCCGTGCCGAACAGGTACTGATAGTGGATGACCTCGCGCGTCGACGAGTAGAAGTCGCGAAACACCTCGGCCGCGAACAGGAACAGGTTGACGAACATCGCGTACGCCATCAACTCGGCGATCTTGTAGAGCGCCTCGTCGGTGACCTTGAGGTGCGTCGTGCGCCTCAGGATCTGCAGCAGCACGAGGATGATCGCGGGGCCGGAGCAGAACGCCGAGGTCAGGAAGCGCGGCGCGAGGATCGCGGCGTTCCAGTACGTGCGCGACGGCAGCCCCGCGAACAGGAACGCCGTCACCGTGTGGATGCCGACCGCGGCCGGGATCGAGATCAGGATCAGCGGCACCGCGAAGCGCTTGCTGTAGTGCTGGTTCTTGTACGAGCGGAACAGGATGTGCGTCGCGATCACGAGGTTGAGCGTCAGGTAGAGGCTCAGCACGACGACATCCCACGCGAGTAGCGAGCGCGGGAAGTTCGGGCTGCCGACGATCGGCAGCATGTGCCAGACGCGCAGCGGGTTCCCGACGTCGACGGTGACGAACAGGATGCACATCACGATCGCGCAGATCGCGAGCAGCTCTCCGATCAGCGCGATCTCCTTGATCGGCTTCCAGTCGTAGATGTACGCGGGGATCACGAGCACCACGGCCGCCGCCGCGACGCCGACGAGGAACGTGAAGTTGCCGATGTAGAAGCCCCACGATACCGGGTCGCGCATCGCGGTGACGATCAACCCGTCGCGGTACTGCCCGGCGTACGCGCTGATGCCGCTCGCGACGAGCACGGCGAGCAGCACGAGCCACGCGTAGAAGCCACGCGACCCTCCGAGCACCACCCTGGCGCTATCGACGACGAATCGGGCGAAGTTGCGCATGGCATTAGATCCCGTAGAAGTAGAAGAACTTCGGCGACGTATCGAGCTCCTCCTTGAGGACGAAGATCCGCTTGGTGTCGATCACCTGACGGATCTCGCTGTCGGGGTCGAGCAGGTTGCCGAACTTGCGCGCGCCGACCGGGCACGCCTCGACGCACGCCGGGTACCGGCCCTTGCGCGTGCGGTGCAGGCAGAACGTGCACTTCTCGACGACGCCCTTCGGGCGCGGCCGGTTGCCGAGCACGTGCGTATCGGGGTTGATCTGGTCCGCCGGCAAGGTCGGCGTCGTCCAGTTGAAGTGGCGCGCGCCGTAGGGGCATGCCGCCATGCAGTAGCGGCAGCCGATGCACCAGTCGTAGTCGATCACGACCACGCCGTCCTTCTCCTTCCACGTCGCGCCGACCGGGCACACGCGCACGCATGGCGGGTTCCCGCACTGCTGGCACTGCACCGGCATGTAGAAGTGCCCGTCGCGCGGGACCTCGTCGGGGTCGTAGTAGGCGTCGGCGTGCTCGAGGTCGACGCCGTAGCGCTTGTCCATCTCGAGCACCGTGATGTACTGGATCTCCGGATCGCGTGACTGGTTGTTCTCGGCGACGCACGCGTGCACGCAGCGGCGGCAGCCGATGCAGCGGCTGAGATCCAGCGCATACGCGAACACGACGCCGTCGATTGGCGGCTCCGCGCCGACCTTGATCTCGACGCCGTACTGCGCCTTGTAGTCGCGCTCGAGCCTCGCCAGGTACTTCTTCACCTCGTCGGGCGCGAGCTCGCGGAAGCTGCGCTGGAAGATCCGCTCGCGCGTCTCGGCGTCGCACGCGGCGAGCATGCCGACGGCGGCCGCGCTGCCGACCATCTTGAGGAACGCACGCCGCGAATCCATCGGCTCGGTAACGACCGGTAGCGTGACGCGCTTCATGTCTCCCTCCCCAGCTGGATCTCGGTGGGCTGCTTCGGACGCGGCAGCGGATGCAGCGGCTTGAAGTGCGGCGAGTGCGGGTTGTGGCAGTTGACGCACAGCAGGTACTCGCGCGGGCCGTTCCAGCAGCCGATGCGACGGCCGTGAATGCCGACGCGCCAGTCGCGCAGCTTCTCGCCGTGACACTGGCCGCACAGCTCGTAGGACTTGTCGAAGCTGACGAGCCGGCCGCCGGCGAGCCGCAGCATGTCGCGGTTCGACGGGTTGTGGCAGTCGTAGCACCACTGCTCGCGCGAGCCGTGGACGAGCTTGATGTCGGTGTGCTTGGAGACGAGGATCCGCTGCGTCGGATTGTAGTCATCGGGGCGGTCGTGACAGTGCGTGCACGGGTAAATGCCAGGCGAGAACGGCGGCTTGGGCACGGGGTACTGCTCCCCGGGGTTCGCCGCATCGGCGCGCACGGCGCGGCAGGAATACGGCGAGTGCACGAGGAATGCGGCACCGACGTTCGCGGGCTGCACGCGCCGCTCCACGGGATCGCGATCCGCACAGGCAGCGCACACGACGAGCGCGGCGAGCAGGTGTCTCATAGCGGTGCCCCTCCGAAGGTGTGACAGCCGATGCACGTCGGCGCGGTCGGCTCGTGCGCGCGGCGATCCTGATGACACGCGATGCACGTCGCGCGCTGCTTGAACGGCTGCTCGCCGTGCGAGCGGTGGCAGCGCGTGCAGTCCTGGTGCTGCGGCACGCGGTGCATCTCGGGCAGGTTCGTGTGGCAGGTCGTGCAGCGCGGCGGCGCGGCATGCCCGTTCGGGCCGTGCGGCCGGTGGCAGCTCAGGCAGCCGCCCGGCACCGGCGCGTGCACGCCGGTCGCGCGATCCGGGTGACACGCCGCGCACGGCTGCTTCTGCAGCGTGCTGTGCTGGTCGTGGCAGCTCGTGCACACGCTGTGGGCGGCCGGCGCGCTCGCCGCCTCGCCCGCGTGACAGCTCGCGCACGCGCGCTTCTGCTGCCCGGTATGCGGATCGTGGCAGTTCGTGCACGTCTTGTGGTCCTTGCGCGCGATCGCCGCCTCCTTCGCGTGGCACGAGCCGCACGGGTTCTGCTGCTTCGTCGTGTGCGGGTCGTGGCAGCCGACGCACGTCGCGTGGCCCTTGCGGACGATCGCGCCCTTCTCGGCATGGCACGTCGCACACGGCGCGCGCGCACCGGCCGGCTGGTGCCGCACGGTATCGCCGTGGCAGGAGAAGCAGTTCGCGTGCTTCTCGTACGGCTGGATCCGCTTCGCGTTCGGAAACGCCGTGTCGCCGTGGCAGGACAGGCACAGCTTCGTGCCCGTGGCGGCGAGATCGAAGGCGTGGGGCTTGTGGCAGTCGCGGCACTCGGGGCCCTGGCCGCGAGCGCCCTGGTGGAAGGCATGATCGGAGGCGGCTGCCGAGTGGCAGCTCGAGCACGCGACGGCGAGCGGAGACCCGCGGACGCCGTGCGGCCGGTGACACCCGATGCACGCCGTCTTCGACTTCGGATCGGCGGGATGCCGCGGCTCGATCGAGGCATGACACGCGGCGCTCGTGCACGAGCGAGGCGCGGACGCGCGGACGTCGTGGTTGTCGTGGCAGCCGAGGCACCGGTGCTGCTTCACGCGGTCCTCCGCGATCGCGACCTGCGTCGCGTGGCACGCGTCGCGGCACGCGGCGACCTCCGTCTTGACGAACTGGTGCGAGCGATGACACGTGACGCACTTCTCGTGGCCGCCCGGGAACGTCGCCGTCGTCGCGACGCGCGCGCGCGACTGGTGATGACAGTTCGTGCACCGCGTCGACGCGACCTGCGCGGGCTCGTGATAGCCGTGGCAGCTCGCGCATCCCGTGATCGGCACGCCGGGCTCCGCGTGGCCCGAGACCGACTCGTGGTGACACGTCTCGCAGCTCGCGGCGACATCCGGCGACGGCGCGTGCGCGCGGTGACACGTGCTGCACTCCTCGGCGGGGTGCTTCGGGTCGTGTGGCGCGAGCGCGTGGCAGCTGGCGCATGCGGCCGGCTTGGCGCTCGCGGACTTGAAGTCGTGGCAGCTGAAGCACTCGCGCGCGCCGCTGTCGACCGCGGCCGCGGCGTGGAGCACCAGCTTCTCGCCGGCGTGGCACTGCGCGCACGGCCAGCTCTTCGCGCGGAGGATCTTGCCCTCGACGACATCGTGGCAGCCCTCGCATGCGATCTTGGCGTGCCGCACGTGCAAGGCCGACTGCTCGAGCGGGCGGTGCTCGACCGGGTTGCTCGAGCTTCCGGCGCAGCTGATGACGAGGGCGCAGAACGCGCATGCCGCCACGCGGGCTCTGCACGGCACCGATCTCCACGTCACCACCACACGAAATCGCCGCTGCAGCTTGTAGGCCGTCGTAACGTCGCGTCACTTCGTGGCTCGACCACAGGACATGCAAATCGAGCGTCGCTCGCGACAGCGCCCGATGTATTTTGCGCGTACCTGCGCATGACGCATCCGCCCGTCAAGCTCGTTCGCAAGCGTCTCGATGCCGAGGGCGTCGCGGCGCACCTGCGCGATCTCGCCGCACGTGCGACGCAGCTCGAGGTGCGCACGAAGGACGACGCCGCGCGCATGTCGGATGCGACAACCGATCCCCTCGACGCGCTCGGCCGCCGTCTCGTCGCGGGAGACGTCGCCGGTCTGCAGATCCGGTTCTTCGCCGACGACGCCTGGTGGAGCGACACCGTGCTGCGCGCGAAGGGTGGCTTCTTGCTCGTGCGGATGCGCGAGGGCGCCTAGCTCGCGTAGAGGCGCTGCGGCTCGAAGACCTCGGCGAAGCGCAGGCCGCACAGGGCGCCCGTGGCGCGCGCGGCATCGCGCCGGCCTTCGACGGCGGCGGCGGAGAACTGCGTCGCGTGCGCGGCGACGGCGGAGAGCTTCGTGTCGAGCACCGGCTCGATGTCGACGTAGAGTCCCGTGCGCAGCCGCGAGCCGATCGCGGGCCCGGCGTCGTAAAGCACGACATCGCAGCGGGTGCGACGGAGCGCGGCGAGCGTCGCGCGGTGGACGAGGAAATGATCCCAGTGCGTGTCGCTCGGGCCGTGCGTGATGACGAGGTCGGGCGCGACGCGGGCGATCACTTCCTCGTAGCGCCGCACGAGGTCGTGCATCTCGTAGTCCTCGACCCGCGAGGCGGCATCGTCGCGGAGCAGGACGAGCTCGGCGCCGAGCGCCGCGGCACCGGCGCGGGCCTCCGCGAGGCGATCGGGATAGCGGTTGGGGATCGAGGTCACGACCATCGTCGGGCGGGCGCCGGCGGCCGCGAAGCGAGCGACGAAGCCTCCCGCGCCGGCTTCGATGTCGTCGGGGTGCGCGCCGAACGCGAGGACACGGCGATCGCGGGCGATGTGCATCCCACGCCGTGTATCACGTCAGTGGACGATCAACTGTTCGAGGACCCAGCCGAAGATCACGATCAGCGGTACGACAGCGAGCCAGCCGTGCCGGCTCGCGCCCTCCGGCGTGCGAACCGCGTGGATGAACAGCCAGCCGACCAGCACGACGGCGACGACAACGGCGAGCACGAGGAGCATCCCCATGCTCTGCGCGAGGTGCATCGCACGTACCCGCGTAAGCCCAGGGAGCGCGTGGCCGACTGGTGCATCCGCGCACGCCGTGTCACGGGCGCGCGGCCCGGATGCCCCATTCCGCACACTTGGGGTGCCTACGAACTTTGCATAGGAGGGGCTGCCTCATGCTGCCCTCCATCGACCGTATGAAGCCCGGCGACCACTACTGCGGGATGTACCGGACCGACGAGGACTGGCGCGCGACGATCGTCGACTTCATTCGCGGCGGGATCGAGCGCGAGGAGAAGATCATCTACATCGTCAACGTGACGACGGTCGACCAGCTGAAGGCGACGCTCGCGGCGGCCGGCGTCCGCGTCGACGCGCTGATCGACAAGGGCCAGCTCGTCATCCTCACGGCGAAGGAGTCGTACCTCAAGGACGGCCAGTTCGATCCCGCGCGGATGATCGCGCTGCTCGGCGAGGAGACCGACAAGGCGCTCGCCGAGGGATACACGGCGCTGCGCGCGACCGGCGAGATGACGTGGGCGCTCGCCGGGGAGCCCGGGTCCGAGCGGCTCGTCGAGTACGAGTCGCGGCTCGCGGATCTGTTCGCGACGAAGCGCTGCTACGGCCTCTGCCAGTACGACCGGCGCCGCTTCGACTCGGAGATGCTGCTCGACGTCCTCCACGTCCACCCGAACGTGCTGTTCGGCAAGGACGGGTACGACAACACGCAGATGTACTACGTGCCGCCGCAGGCGTTCTTCGACCGCGATCGCCAGAGCGCGACGCTCGACACGTGGCTCAAGAACCTCTCGCTGCGCGGCGCGAACCTCTGATGCACAGGCTGCTGCAACACGCGCAGCGGCTGTTCAAGCTCGCAAACGGGCCGGACATCCTCGGCGCGTCGTGTCGCGAGGTGCTGGCCTCGACGGGGGCCGCGCGCGTGTTCGGCAGCTGCTGCATGCCGAAGCAGAGCTGGGAGCACGGCATTCACATCGCGACGGACCGCGAGAACACGCTGCCGGTCACGCCCGCCGCCCGCTCCGCGCTGTTCGCGGTCCACCGCCGCGCGGTGATGGCGAGGGTGTCGTTCGAGCTCGCGCGCGAGCCCGAGGCGGCGCCGGTGTTCGCGGGGCTTGGCGTCGCCGACGACGAGCGCGTGCGCGTCGTCCCGATCCTCCACAAGACCGGCAAGCTCTGGGGCGAGCTCGTGCTCGTCGGCGAGCAGCTCTCCGGCGATGACGGCGAGGTCACCGACCTCACGCAGATCGCGACCTCCGCGCTCGAGAACGCGGAGCGGCTCGCTCACGCGCGGCGCGACCAGGATCGCCTGCTGCTGATCTCCGAGGCGACCGACGAAGTGCTCTACGACTGGGACTTCGACACGCGCGGCTTCTGGTGGGGCGGTGGCATCTCGAAGCTGACTGGCAGCGATGTCGATCCCGTCGAGAGCTCGCCGCGCTGGAAGCACGAGCGCATCCATCCCGACGATGTCGAGCGCGTGCGAGAGTCGTTCGATCACGCGCGATTCTCCGGTGCGATCCGCTGGGAAGCCGACTACCAGTTCCGCCGCCACGACGGCACGTACTGTGAAATCGAGGATCGCGCGTTCTTCCTGCGCGACGTCGAGGGCCGCGCGTACCGTGCGATCGGCTCGATGCGCGACGTGACGGCCGTCAAGCGACTCCTCGTCCGCGAGCGAGACGCGCGTGCGAGCGCGGAGAAGGCGAGCCGCGCCAAAGACGAGTTCCTCGCGATGCTCGGCCACGAGCTTCGCAACCCGCTCGCGCCGATCGTCACCGGGCTCGAGCTGCTGCGCATCCGCGGCAGCGTCGACCTGCAGCGCGACCTGCCGGTGCTCCAGCGCCAGGCGCAGCACCTGATCCGCCTCGTCGACGACCTGCTCGACATCTCCCGCATCACGCACGGCAAGATCGAGCTCAAGCGCGAGCGCCTCGAGATAGCGACGGCGATCGCGGGTGCCGTCGAGATCTCGACCCCGCTGATCGTCGCGCGCAAGCACGAGCTCGATCTACGCGTGCCGTCGGGGCTGGTCGTCCTGGCGGACCGCGCCCGCCTCGCGCAGGCACTCGGCAACGTGGTCACGAACGCCGCGAAGTACACCGAGCCGGGCGGGCGGATCACGATCTCCGCGGCGCGCGTCGGTGCGCTCGTCGAGGTCAGCGTCCGCGACACCGGCATCGGCATCGCCCCCGACATGCTGCCGCACATCTTCAACATGTTCGTGCAGGAGCGCCAGTCGCTCGACCGCGCACAGGGCGGCCTCGGGATCGGGCTCGCGATCGTGCGCAACCTCGTCGAGCTGCACGGCGGCACGGTCGAGGCGCGCAGCGAGGGACGCGGCCTCGGGACCGAGATGATCCTGCGCGTCCCCGCCGAGATGGCCGCCGACTCCGCGCAGCGGAACGAGCCGCGTGCCGAGGTCGCCACGCGCGGGCGGCGCATCATGGTCGTTGACGACAACGAGGACGCGGCCGACCTGCTCGCCGAGGTGCTCGAGCAGCTCGGGAACTCGACGCGCGTCGCGCACGACGCCGGCGGCGCGCTCGCGATCGTCGACGAGTTCGATCCCGAGCTCGCCGTCCTCGACATCGGCCTCCCCGTGATCGACGGATACGAGCTCGCGCGGCGGCTCCGCGAGCGCCCTCGCAAGCTCGGCCTGATCGCGCTGACCGGCTACGGCCAGAGCTCCGACAAGGCGCGCGCGGCCGAGGCCGGGTTCGACGCCCACCTCGTCAAGCCGGTCGCCATCGACGCGCTACAGGCTCTGATCGCGAAGCTGTGATCAGCCGAGGTTGGAGTAGACGTTCTGGACGTCGTCGTCTTCCTCGAGCACGCCGACGAGCTTCATGACCTCTTCGGCCTTGTCGTCCGGAAGCTCCGTGTGCGTCTGCGCGACGTACTCGTGCTCCGTCGAGACCGCGTGGATGCCGCGGCTCTCGAGTGCCGTGTGCATCGTGCCGAAGTCGTTGAACGCGACGCGGACGAGCAGCTGCTTCTCGCCCTTGTCGTTCTCGCCATCGTCGAGCGAGACGAGGCCGTGATCGATCAGCTCGAGCTCGAGCGAGTCACGATCGATCCCCGCTGGATCGAGGCGGAACACGCCCTGCTTCTGGAACATGAACGACACCGAGCCCGTCGTGCCCATGTTGCCGCCGTGCGCCTTGAAGGCGTGGCGGATGTTCGCGACCGTGCGCGTGACGTTGTCCGTCGCGGTCTCGACCATCAGCGCGATCCCGTGCGGCGCGTAGCCCTCGTAGATCACGATCTCGTACGCGGCCCCACCCTGCCCGCTCGCCTTCTTGATCGCGTTCTCGATGCGATCCTTCGGCATGTTGACCGCGCGGGCGTTGACAAGCGCGCGCCGCAGCGCCGCATTGCCCTCCGGGCTCGGACCACCTGCCTTCACGGCGATGGAGATTTCCTTGCCGACCTTGGTGAACAGCTTGCCGACGCGATCCATCCGCTTGAAGATGGTCGCTTTACGTTTCTCGAAGGCGCGTCCCACGCGCGGAACCTACCAGATCGACCGCACGCCATGCACCAGGGGCAAGCCCGTCGAGCGCATAAGGTCCGATCCGGACGCGGATCAGGCGCAAGGTTGGCAGGCCGACGGCCGCCGTCATCCGTCGGACCTGGCGGTTCCGCCCCTCGCGGATCACGATCTCGAGCCATGCATCGGGCACGGTCTTGCGAAACCGCACCGGCGGCATGCGCGGCCACAGCCACGGCGGCTCGTCGATGATGCGCGCCTCCGCCGGCAGCGTCGGCCCATCCTTGAGCACGAGCCCCGCGCGCAACCGCGCGAGCGCCTCTTCACTCGGCCGCCCTTCGACCTGCACGACGTACGTCTTCGCCTCCTTCCAGCGCGGGTCGGTCAGGCGCTGGTTGAGGCGTCCGTCGTCGGTCAGGAGCAGCAGCCCCTCGCTGTCGTGATCGAGCCGGCCGGCGACCTGCACGCGCGGCGGCAAGCCGAACTGTGCGAGCGTCGGGCGTCCTTCCGCGTCCGTGAACTTGCTGTGGACGAGGTGTGGTTTGTTGAGCGCGATCAACAACGCACCGCAGCGTACCGCGTTCCAGGCGCTCACCGCGCGTCGGCGCACGGTCTGTGTCCGCGTTCCGGACACTTGCCACGGCGCGCGGCATGCACGGTGTACGAGAACCCCGTGCGCTCGAAGAACCTCCTCCGGCTCGACGTGGAGACACGCGCCTTCCATGCGGAAGCGAGTGCTCCGTGGCTGGAGCTGGTCGCGCCGGGCCGGCATGTCGGCCGCTACGAGTACGTCGAGCAGCTCGTCGCCGCCTACGGCTTCGATGCCCCGCTCGAGGCCGCGCTCGCGTACACGCCGCACCTCGAGGGCTTCATCGAGGTCGCGCCGCGGTTTCGCTCGGGCCTGCTCGCCCAGGACCTGCTCGCGCTCGGCCTCTCGCCCTCCGCGGTCGCCGGCCTGCGCCAGTGCATGATCGCGCCGTTCGCTAGCGTCGCCGAGGCGTTCGGCTGGCTGTACGTCCACCAGCGCGCGACGCTGCTGTTCGACTCCGTGCGCGCCGAGCTCGTCGAGCGCGTGCCCGAGGTCGCCGCCGCGACGAGCGCACTCTGCATCCACTCGGGCAAGGTCGGCGAGATGTGGGATGCGCTCGGACCGCCGCTCGATCGTGTGGCGCGCACCACGGTCGTCGAGGATCGTGTGATCCAGGCTGCGCACGATGCGTTTCGAACGCTGATCGCCTGGCACCATCGAACGAGCGCACCCGCACGGGCGTCGGCGCGCGCGTGACACCACCGCGCAGCTAGCTGGCTCGATCGGTTCCGCGCAACCGCGCAGACCTTCACGCTCGCGCGCCGCGTCCGTACGAAGGCTCACGTCGCGATGCGGCGGCGTGCGGTCTGCTCCGATCTCGCGACGATGGGAATTGACGTGTGTGGCCTTGTGCGCCGCGATCACGACGACCTCGATCGCGCACTCGGTGCGATGGTGGATCCGCGCACGCCACCCAAGGAGCTCACCGCGCTGCTCGATGTATTCAGGCTCGCGCTCGCCGTCCACACCGCCGCCGAGGCAAAGGTCCTCGACGCCCTCCTGTCGCGCGTGACCGGCCCGCGCACGCTCAACATGCTCGCGCTCCAAACGCGAGTGGAGCACGTCGCCCAGCGCGCGGCTGCCGAGGCCCTCGTCGGCATCCGCCCCGCCAGCATCAGCTGGTACGACGGCGCTCTCGAGCTCCGCGTCACCGTGATGGACCACGCCGCGCGCGCCGAGCAGACGCGCTGGACGCTCGAGGATCACGTCCCCGGCGACGTTCAGCGCATCCTCGCCGCCGAGTACGCCACGGAGCGCATGCGCGTGCTCGCCAGCACGTCACCGATCGCGCTCGCGCAGCACCGCGACGCGCTGCTGCCGATGAACTAGTCGCCCAGCTGGCCCTTGCCGAGCTCGATCGCGTAGGCGGCCGCGAGGCGGGCGAACTTGAGCGCGTGGTCGGCGTTGTTGCCGCTCGTCTCGAGCGTGTCGTCCTTGGTGTGGATCTTCTTGTTACGGTCGCGCATGCGCGACTCGAACGGCATCGAGACGGGCACGCCGTTGCGATGCCACGACGCGTGGTCCGAGCACGCGTAGCCGCACGCGTCGAGGCCGTACGTCGCGCCGGTGTAGCCCTCGATCAGCCGCTGCACGAACGCGTTCTGCGCCGCGCTCGTGAAGTCCTTCATCAGCCAGATGTCCTTGTCGGAGCCCTGGTAAGCGGTCATGTCGAGCTGGAGCGCGCCGACGACCTTCGTGCCGGCCTTCTTGTAGGCGGCGGCGATGTCCTGGCTGCCGCGCAGGCCGACCTCTTCGGCGGCGTAGCCCATGAAGACGATCGTGCGCGCCGGGTGGTAGTTGCTCGCGAGCAGCACGCGCGCGACCTCGGTCAGCGTCGCGATGCCGGAGGCGTCGTCGTCGGCGCCGGGCGCGGTGCCGGAGGCGCGCGCGAGCGAGATCGAGTCGAGGTGGCCGCCGAGCACGATGACCTCGTCGCGCTTGGTCGTGCCCGGGATCGTCATGATCACCGACGGCTGGTCCCAGTTCTTGTGCGCGAACAGCTCGACCGTCACGTCGGGCCGCGACGAGAAGCTGCGCCAGCGGTCGCGCAGCCAGGTCGCGGCCGCGACGCCGGAGGCGGACTTGAAGTAGCGGTTCGGAAACGCGGAGAGCTCGCGGATCGTCGTCGCGATGCGGTCCTTCGCGAGGCGCGGCAGCACGGCCGCGACGACGGGCGCGCGGTCGAGCGTGTAGTCGATCGGGTTCTCGCGCGCGGGATGCAGATCTGCCAGTGCATCTGCACGCGTCTCGTGGACCATGAAGCCGCCGCAGCGACCTTCGGCGTGCTCGTACCGGGCGAGCGCGTCGACGTCGGACTCGTGCAGCTCGACGACGGAGATGCCGTCGGCGGACGCGAGCGCGACGTGGCCGGCGGGGACGTCCCCGGTGGCGAGCGAGACGTAGACGGTCTTGCCGGGGCTCGAGCAGGCCGCGACGACGAGGGCGATCAGGGCGTGGCGCACCCCGCAAGCGTACCGCCGGGATAGGCTGCTGCCCATGACCGACATGATCCAGTATGTCGACCTCGAGACGGCGAAGGCTGCATCCGGTGTGCGACTCGTGACGTCCAGCGTCGTGCCAAGCCCGTGGAGCGAGGCGGCGAAGGCGCTGTTTCGGATCGCGAAGGTGCCGGTTCTGTGCGTGCGAGCGGTTCGCAGCGACGCGACGATCCGCGAGTGGACGCACACCCACAACGTGCCCGCCGTGTTCCACGACGCCGAGCCAGTGCGCTCGGTGTGGTCGCAGATCGTGGCGCTCGCCTCGCGGCTCGCCGGTCCGGGCGTGCTGCTGCCGGTCGAGATCGACCGCCGCATCGAGACGATCGGCTGGATCCACGAGATCGCCGGTGAGGACGGCCTCGGCTGGAGCGCGCGCCTGCTGATGATCCACGCGTCCTTCGCGAGCGACGGCAAGCGCGGGTTTCCGCTGCCCGTCGCGCAGTACCTCGCGGCGAAGTACGGCTACGCGCCCGACCGGATCGAGCCGGCGAAGGCCAAGGCGCTCGCGGTGGTAGCGGCGCTCGCAGGGCGGCTCGGCGACGCGCCGTACTTCCATGGCGAGCAGCCGGGCGCACTCGACGCATACGCGGCGACGTTCCTGACGCCGGCGACGCACATCACCCCCGAGGACTGCCCGAACCTCGTTCCCGCGCTGCGTGCCGCTTTCGGCGCGGCGGCCGACGAGCTCTCGCCGCACCTGCCCGCGACGCTGCTCGCGCATCGCAAGCGGATGTTCGAGCGGCACCTCGCCTGGCCGATCGAGATCTGACGCGCTCCCGGCGGGCGGGCGCGCACGGCGTGCTACCTCGCCTCGGTCTCCGACGAGCATCTCGACGCGCGCGATCGCACGCCAACCCGGGAATCGTCCAGGATGACCTGAGGATTACCGAGTAGCTCGCGCGAGAGCGAGGAGCCGCCTCGACGCGCTCCCGGGCGGACCGCGAGCCGGCGGCGACGACGCTATCGCGCGAGCTACCGCGGCAAGACCAGGTCAGCCTTGGGCGATTCCCGGGTTCAGGGCACGTGCGTTGCAACGCGGACCTGCGATGCAGCTCGGCGCGATCGCGGATGACCACGGAACGACGTTCCGCCTGTGGTCGACCGCGCACGATCGCTGCGAGGTCCGCGTCGACGGCGCGACGCACGCGATGTCCGACATCGGTGGGCGCGTGTTCGAGGCGCGCGTCGCCGGAGCCGGGCACGGCGCACGCTACCGCTTCGTGCTCGACGGGCAGGAGCTCAACGATCCGTATGCGCGGTTCCTGCCCGATGGCATCACGGGGCCGGCGATGGTCTGGCGCGCATCGCATGCGTGGCGGCACGGGCATGTCGTGCGGCCGCTGCGCGAGCACGCGATCTACGAGCTGCACCTCGGGACATTCACGCGCGAAGGCACGTACGCCGCCGCCGCGAAGCGTCTCCGCGACCTCGTCGACGTCGGCTTCACCGCCATCGAGGTGATGCCGGTCGCGGCGTTCGGCGGCAAGCACGGCTGGGGCTACGACGGCGTCGCGCACTACGCGCCGCACGCCGCCTACGGCACGCCCGACGAGCTGCGCGCGTTCGTCGATGCAGCCCACGCGGCCGGCCTCTCGGTCCTGCTCGATGTCGTCTACAACCACTTCGGTCCCGCCGGGAACGTCCTCGGGCAGTACAGCCCGGAGTACTTCACGAAGGAGATCCAGAACGCGTGGGGCGAGGCACCGAACTTCCGGCAGCCGTGGATGCGCCGCTACGTGCTCGACAACGTGCGCTACTGGCTCGAGGAGCTCCGCTTCGACGGGCTGCGCCTCGATGCGGTGCACGCGATCATCGATCCGTCGGAGCGCGACGTCCTGCGCGATCTCGCGAGCCTCGCCGAGAACGTGCTGCCGGGTGCGCTGCTGATCGCGGAGGACGATCGCAACGACCCGGCGATCATCGAGAAGATCGGCTTCGACGCAGTCTGGGCCGACGACTTCCATCACGCCGTCCACGTCACGCTCACCGGCGAGCGCGACGGCTACTACGCGTGCTACGAGCCCGGCGCGAGTACGATCGCGCAGACGATCACGCGCGGCTGGCTCTACGAGGGACAGCCGTATCCGGCGAGCGGCAAGCGGCGCGGCAAGCCGGCCGGCACGCTGCCCGCCGAGAGCCTCGTCTACTGTCTGCAGAACCACGATCAGATCGGCAACCGCGCGTTCGGCGATCGGCTGCCCGCGGGCGACAAGCTCGCCGCGGCGACCACCCTGCTCTGCTTCCTGCCGATGACGCCACTCGTCTTCCAGGGCGAGGAGTGGGGCGCGTCGACGCCGTTTCTGTACTTCACCGATCACGACCGCGAGCTCGGCAAGCTCGTCTCGAAGGGGCGCCGCGAGGAGTTCGGCAAGTTCGCCGCGTTCGCCGATCCGGCGGTCCGCGAGCGCATCCCCGATCCGCAGGCGCCGTCGACGTTCGAGCGCAGCAAGCTCGACTGGGGCGAGCGCAGCAAGGGCGAGCACGCGCGCCTGCTCGCGCTGCACACCCAGCTGCTGCGCCTGCGGCGTGAAGATCCGGTGCTGTCACGCACCGGCCGCGAGTCGATGAGCGCCGAGGCGCATGGACCGCTCCTCGTCGTGAAGCGCTGGACCGACCAGGCCGCGCGCGTGCTCGTCGCGAACTTCAGCGACGCGGCGGCGGCCTCGCCGATCACGGGCCCGGTGCTGATCGCATCGACGGCCGTCGAGCTTCCCGCCCTGCCGCCGTGGTCGGCGGTGATCGTGGCGACGCAGAGGTGACCATGAACGGCTACAAGACACGTCCCGGCAACCCGGCTCCGCTCGGGGCCACCTACGACGGCGAAGGCACGAACTTCGCCCTGTACTCGGAGGGCGCGACTGGCGTCGAGCTGGTGCTCGTCGATCGCGATCGTCAGGAGACGCGCATCCCGGTGCGTCAGAGGACGGAGTTCGTGTGGCACGTCTACGTCGAGGGCGTGAAGCCGGGGCAGCTGTACGGCTACCGCGTCGACGGGCCGTGGGATCCGAACCAGGGCCTGCGCTTCAACAAGAACGTGCGCCTGCTCGATCCGTGGGCGAAGGCGGTCGCGGGCGTCGAGGACTGGGAGGCGGGTGCGTTCGCGTACGACCTCGGCAAGGGCGACGATCTCGTCAAGAACGAGCAGAACCAGACGGCCGCGCCGCTCGGCATCGTGATCGATCCGGCGTTCGACTGGGAAGGTGATGCGCCGCCGTCGGTGAAGCTCGCGGACGCCGTCATCTACGAGGCGCACGTCAAAGGCCTCACGCAGCTGCATCCGCATGTCGCGCAGGAGCAACGCGGCACGTACTCCGGCATCGCGAGCGACGTGATCGTCCGCTACCTCAAGGAGCTCGGCGTGACGTCGCTCGAGCTGTTGCCGATCCACCACTTCGTCGACGACAAGTTCCTGCTCGACAAGGGCCTGCGCAACTACTGGGGCTACAACACGATCGCGTTCTTCGCGCCGGATCCGCGGTATCGCGCCGGCGGCGAGCCCGGCGACGAGGTCCGGCAGTTCAAGACGATGGTCAAGGCCCTCCACAAGGCGGGCATCGAGGTCATCCTCGACGTCGTCTACAACCACACGGCCGAGGGCAACCACCAGGGCCCGACGTTCTCGTTCAAGGGCATCGACAACCGCACGTACTACCGGCTCGTCGGCGACAGCCCGCGGCACTACTTCGACTACACGGGCACCGGCAACTCGTTGAACGTGCGGCACCCGCAGGCGCTGCGGCTGATCATGGACTCGCTGCGCTACTGGGTCGAGGAGATGCACGTCGACGGCTTCCGCTTCGACCTCGCGTCGACGCTCGCGCGCGGCCTCCACGAGGTCGACCGCCTGAGCAGCTTCTTCATGATCATCAACCAGGACCCGGTGCTCAGCCGCGTGAAGCTGATCGCCGAGCCGTGGGATGTCGGCGAAGGCGGCTACCAGGTCGGCGGGTTTCCGGCGGGCTGGAGCGAGTGGAACGGCAAGTACCGCGACGTCCTGCGCGCGTTCTGGCGCGGCGACGGCGGCAAGGTCAGCGAGACCGGCTACCGGCTCACCGGCAGCGCGGACCTCTATCAAGGGAACGGCCGCTCGCCGGCCTCGTCGATCAACCTGATCACGGCGCACGACGGCTTCACGCTGCGCGACCTCGTCTCGTACAACGGCAAGCACAACGAGGCGAACGGCGAGGACAACCGCGACGGCAACGACAACGAGCACTCGTGGAACTGCGGCGAGGAGGGGCCGACCGACAACGCCGAGGTCAACCAGCTGCGCATACGGCAGATGCGCAACTTCCTCGCGACGCTGCTGCTCTCGCAGGGCACGCCGATGCTCGTCGGTGGCGACGAATTCGCGCGCACGCAGCAGGGCAACAACAACGCCTACTGCCAGGACAACGAGATCAGCTGGTTCGACTGGAACCTCGACGACGGGCAGCGCGCCCAGCTCGAGTTCACGAAGAAGCTGATCAAGCTGCGCGCGGAGCATCCGACGTTCCGGCGCGCCGACTTCTTCAAGGGCCGCGAGATCCGCGGCCTCGGCATCGAGGACATCGTGTGGTTGCGCCACGACGGCGAGCCGATGTCCGACGAGGACTGGCAGAACCCGCTGACGTCGAGCTTCGCGATGTACCTCGCGGGCGCGGGCGTGGATCGCGTCGACGAGCTTGGCAACCAGATGGCCGACGACGACTTCCTGCTCGCGTTCAACGGCAGCGGCGCCGACCTCGAGCTGAAGCTACCGGCGCTCCACGCGCGCGGCGACGCGCAGCCGTGGGAGCTCGTCGTCGACACGTTCGACGACAACGCGCGCGAGACGAAGCAGGCCGGCGAGTCGACACCGCTGCGCGCGCGCTCGATGAAGCTGTACCGACGCTCCGCGCCCTCGCGGTCGAGCACGCAGATCGTCGAGGGCGCCCCCACTTCCACCTATCGCGTGCAGCTCCACGAGAAGTTCGCGTTCGGCGACGCCGCGAACCTCGTGGGCTACCTGAAGGAGCTCGGCATCGGAGCGGTGTACACGTCGCCGTACACCCACGCGGAGCATGGCTCGACGCATGGCTACAACGTCGTCAACCACTGCGAGCTGAACCCCGAGCTCGGCGGCCCCGAGGCGCACGCGAAATTCGTCGGCGCGCTGAAGGAAGCCGGGCTCGGCCACATCCTCGACTTCGTCCCGAACCACGTCGGCATCGGCTCCGGCGAGAACACGTGGTGGCAGGACGTCCTCGAGAACGGGCCGGCCTCGGAGTACGCGGAGTACTTCGATGTCGACTGGCGCCCGCCCACGCTCGGCCTCGACAACCGCGTGCTGCTGCCCGTCCTCGGCCAGCAGTTCGGACTCGAGCTCGAGGGCGGCAAGCTGTCGGTGACGCGTAACGGCGGCAGCTTCTGGGTCGCCTACTACGACCGCCGCTGGCCGGCGGCGCCGAAGAGCTATCGCTCGATCCTGCAGCTCGCGGCGGCGCGCCTGTCGCTGCCGAAAGGGAATCACGATCTCCAGGAGCTGCAGTCGATCCAGAGTGCCCTGGAGTACATGCCGGCCGCCGACGAGATCGCGTCGGACAAGCGCGAGGAGCGCGCACGCGAGAAGGAGGTCATCAAGCGCCGGCTCGCCGACCTGTGCAACGCGAGCAGCGAGATCGCGGCAGCGATCGACGGCGTGCTCGCCGAGAAGAACCCGCGCGACGGCGGCCACGGCGACATCGAGTGGCTCGACGTCTTCCTGCGCGACCAGAACTACCGGCTCGCGTACTGGCGCGTCGCGACCGAGGAGATCAACTACCGCCGGTTCTTCGACGTCAACGAGCTCGCCGCGATCCGCATGGAGGACCCGCGCGTGTTCGACGCGACGCACGCGCTCGTGCTCGATCTCGTCGCGCGGGGCGCGGTCAGCGGTCTCCGCCTCGATCACACCGACGGCCTCTACGAGCCGCAGGCGTACTTCCGGCTGCTCCAGCAGCGGCTGCGTGCCGCGATCACGGCCGCCGGCCGCAAGGCGCCGCCGCACGTCTACGTGATCGCCGAGAAGATCCTCGAGCCGGGCGAGGACCTGCCGCGCAACTGGCAGATCGCGGGCACGACCGGCTACGACTTCATCGCCGTCGCGAACGGCCTGTGGGTCGACCAGAACGCGGAAGCGCGCATGACCGAGATGTACGCGCGGCTGACCGGCGAGCACCACGACTTCGCGGCGATGGTGTTCGAGACGAAGCGACTGATCATGGACTCCAGCCTCTCGGCCGAGACGATCATGCTCGGCCAGGCGCTGCGCCGGCTCGCGGAGGCGGATCGCCGCTCGCGTGACTTCACGCTGACGTCGCTGACGACCGCGATCAAGCACACGATCGCCGCGTTCCCCGTCTACCGCACGTACATCGCGCCCGATGGCTCGCGCCAGCCGACCGACGAGGCGCACGTCGAGCACGCGATCGCGCTCGCGAAGAAGAAGAACCGCGGGCTCGATCCCTCGGTCTTCGACTACCTGCGCGACGTCCTGCTGCTGCGCGTGCAGTCGCCGGATGCGGTGCACTTCGCGATGCGGTTCCAGCAGCTGACGGGGCCGGTGATGGCGAAGGGCGTCGAGGACACGGCGATGTACCGCTACAACCGGCTCGTCTGCCTCAACGAGGTCGGCTGCGACCCGGCGCGGTTCGGGGCGAGCGTCGAGGAATTCCACGAGCACAACGCGGCGATCCTCGGCGCGTTCCCGCTCTCGATGACGACGACGACGACGCACGACACCAAGCGCAGCGAGGACGTCCGCACGCGCATCGCCGTGCTCTCCGAGCTCCCCGACGAGTGGGAGCAGCGCGCGCAGGCGTGGATCGAGCGTGGCAAGCGCCACGGCATGCACGCGAACGACCTCTACCTCTTCCTGCAGACGTGCGTCGGCGCGTGGCCGATAACGGGCGACGATCCGTCGCTGCCGGAGCGCCTGCGTGCCTACATGCAGAAGGCGCTGCGCGAGGCGAAGGTCGAGACCTCGTGGACCTCGCCCAACGAGCGCTACGAGCAGGCCGTCGCGGAGACGATCGATGCGCTGCTCGGCGATCGCACGTTCACCGACGAGGTGCGCGCGTTCGCGGGCAAGCTCGCGCCGTACGGCGCCTGCAACAGCCTCGCGCAGGTCGCGGTGAAGCTCGCCTCGCCGGGCGTCGCCGACACCTACCAGGGCACCGAAGTCTGGGACCTGTCGCTCGTCGACCCGGACAACCGGCGCCCCGTCGACTACGGCCGCCGCCACCGGATGCTGCGCGAGCTCGGCAACCCCAAGGAGCTGCTCGATGCGTACGCCGACGGCCGCATCAAGCTCCACGTCACGCGCACCGGCCTGCAGATGCGCGCGCAGGACCGGCTGCTGTTCCTCGAGGGCGCCTACAAGCCGCTGACGGTCGAGGCCACCGGCGACCAGGACACCCGCATCGCCGAGCACGTCATCGCGTTCGAGCGCACGCGCGGTGACAAGCGCCTCGTGTGCGTCGTGCCTCGCCTGCCCTACACGCTCACCGGCGGCCAGCGGCCGTGGCCGCTCGGCGACGTCTGGGGCGACGCCGCGCTCGAGGTCGGCGGCGGTACGTGGCAGAACGCGTTCACCGGCGAGCAGCACGCGGGCGAACGGCTGCGCCTACGCGACGTGCTCGCGACGTTCCCCGTCGCGTGGCTCGTCTGCTCGGCCTGATCCCGTGAGCGCGAGTTAGCGCGCGATCAGCACCGGGCGCTGCGCGTGGCGCACGACCTTCTCCGCGACCGAGCCGATCAGCATTCGCGTGATGCCGGTGCGGCCGTGCGAGCCGAGGACGATCAGGTCGATCGACGGATCGTCGGCGGCGGAGGCGAGGATCTGCTGCGCCGGCCCGCCGGTCTTGACGAGCCGCGTGACGCGCGTGCGGGTCTTCTGCTCGACCAGCTCGCCCCACTCGTCGAGGAGCGTGGTCGCACGCTGCTCGGCCTCGGGGACCAGGCCGGCGGCCGGCAGCTCGAGGACGTGCAGCAGCGTGACGATCGCGCCGCTGCGGCTCGCGAGATCGCCCGCCTCGTCGAGTGCACGGCGCGAGCTCTCCGAGAAGTCGACGGGCACGAGGATGTGGCGATAGGGCTGCGGCTCGCCATGCTCGCGCGCGACGAGCACCGAGCACGGCGCGAGGCGGACGACGCGCTCGGCGACAGAGCCGAGCAGGAAGCGCGGCACGCCGGTGCGGCCGTGGGTGCCCATGACGATCAGGTCGCCGCGCGCGGCGAGCTCGGTGATCCGTTCGGCGGGTGGGCCCGACACGAGCTGCGAGGTCACGTTCTCGACGCCGGCTTTCTTCGCCTCGGCGATGGCGTCGGTCAGGCCGCGCTGCGCGTCGTCGACCATGCCCTGGATCGAGTCCGCGGGCAGCGGGAACTCGCCGGCGATCGCGATTGGCGGGATGAACCACGCGTGCACGAGCACGAGCGGAGCGCCGGATTCGTTGGCGAGCCGCGTGGCGACGCGAAGCGCGTGGCGCGAGCCCGCGGAGAAGTCGATGGGGCAGAGGATCTTGCGCGGCGTCATACCTTCCACCGGTGCACCCGATGTGCCCGCATTTCGCCGTGCTTTCGCGCAGGCGTTGCGGGCTGACGTGGCAAGCTGCAAGCGATGCGCGCCATGGTCCTCGAAGCGCCGCGGTCTCGGCTCGTGCTCCGCGATCTCGCGCTGCCGTCGCCAGCGCCCGGGCAGCTGCGCCTCGACGTCGAGGCGTGCGGCGTGTGCCGCACCGACCTGCACGTCGTCGACGGCGAGCTCGCGAAGCCGAAGCTGCCGCTCGTGCCCGGGCACCAGATCGTCGGCCGTGTCGCGGAGCTCGGCGCGGGCGTGACCGGCGTTGCGATCGGCGATCGCGTCGGCGTGCCGTGGCTCGGCTGGACGTGCGGCGCGTGCGTGTACTGCACGACCGGCCGCGAGAACCTCTGCCCGACGACGCGCTTCACCGGCTACACGATCGACGGCGGGTTCGCGGAGGCCTGCGTCGCCGATGCGCGCTATGTGTTCCCCTTGCCCGCGGGTTACTCGGCGCTCGAAGCCGCACCGCTCTTGTGCGCGGCGCTGATCGGCTATCGCTCGCTGCGGCTCGCGGGGGATGGCACGCGGCTCGGCCTCTATGGCTTCGGCGCGGCGGCGCACCTCGTCGCGCAGCTCGCCGTGTATCTCGGCCGAGAGGTCTACGCGTTCACGAGGCCCCGCGATGCAGCCGGTCAGGCGTTCGCGCGCTCGCTCGGCGCCGCGTGGGCCGGCGGCTCCGACGACAAGCCGCCCGTGCCGCTCGACGCCGCGATCATCTTCGCGCCCGTGGGAGCGCTCGTGCCGCTCGCGCTCGCCGCGGTCGCGCCCGGCGGCACCGTCGTGTGCGGCGGCATTCACATGAGCGACATCCCCAGCTTCCCGTATCGCTTGCTGTGGGAAGAGCGCAGCGTGAAGTCCGTCGCCAACCTGACTCGCCGCGACGGCGACGAGCTGCTCGCGCTCGCACCGCGAGCCGGCTTACGTCCGACGGCGCACGCGTACGATCTCGCGGACGCGAACCGCGCGCTCGACGATCTCCGCGCCGGCCGCTTCGAAGGCGCGGCCGTCTTGCTCGTGCGCTGACGTTGCGCGACGAAGCACGCTCCACGCACGCGATGCGCGCATCGGTGATCGGATCGGTACGCCCTACGCGCACACGCCTTGCACTTCTCCGTTGCGATGGACAACCGCACGTTCACGCGGATCGCCCGAGAAGCGCCGTTCCACGACGCCGGCCACGGCTTCGACGTGTTCGGGCTCTCGCCGCCGGTGCTCGCCGATGCGGTCGCGTTGTCAGCGCCGATCTACGAGCGCTACTTCCGCGTCGACTCCACCGGGATCGAGAACGTCCCGACGCACGGTGCGGCGATCCTCGTCGCGAATCACGGAGGCATGCTGCCAGTCGACGCCGTGATGCTGTGCCTCGACGTCTTGCACAAGCTCGAGCCGCCGCGCATCCCGCGCGCGATCGTCGATCGCTTCGTGCCGCGCCTCCCGCTCGTGTCGACGCTGTTCGCGCGCGTCGGCGCCGTCAGCGGCACCGCGACGAACGTCCGGTATCTGCTCGAGCACGAGGAGCTCGTCGCGATCTGGCCCGAAGGCGTCAGCGGTCCGGCGAAGCGGTTCCGCGACCGCTACAAGCTGCAGAGCTGGAGCTCCGGGTTCGCCGAGCACGCGATCCGCCACGGCGCGCCCGTGATCCCGGTGTCGATCCTCGGCTCCGAGGAGAGCTGGCCACTCGCGGGCAAGCTGCGCGGATTTCACGGCTTCGGCGCACCGTACTTCCCGATCCCGGCCGTCCCGCTGCCCCTGCCCGCGCACTATCGCCTGCGCTACGGCACGCCGATCGTCAGCAAGGCTCCGCCGTGCGACGCCGACGACCCCGTGGTGGTCGCCGAGCTCGCCGACGACGTCCGCTGCATCCTGCAACAGATGCTCGACGACGCGCGCAACGCGCGGCGAGGAGTGTTCGCGTGAGGGTCATGGTCACCGGCGCGACGACGCGGCTCGGCGCCGCGATAATCGAACAGCTGCTCGCGACCGCCGATGTCGATCACGTGCTCGCCGTCGGAAGCCAGCCGGAAGGCGCGCACACGGACGAGCGCATCACGTATCGCCGCGCCGACCTGTGCCGCCCGCGCGAGGTCCACGATCTCGTGTGGGGCCAGGCGCGGGATCTCGACGTCGCGGTGGTGATCCATGCCTCGCAGCATCGCGGCGCACATGGCGAGGGCAAGCGCGTGCACCAGCAGAACGTGTGCTCGACGCGCGATCTGCTCGCCGCGTGCGCCGATCATCCGACGATCACGCGCGTGGTCTGCCGCAGCTTCGCCGAGGTCTATGCACCGCGCCACGGGACGGCCGAGCTGCTCGACGAGAGTGCGCCGCTCGACTTCTCGCCCGCCGCGCCGCAGTGGGTCCGCGATCGCGTCGAGGCGGATCTCGCGGCGTGTGCGGCCGCCTCCGGCGCGCTCGAGGTCGCCGTGCTCCGCTGCGCGGAGATCGTCGCGCCCGACACCGGCAGCCAGCTCTGGGACTACCTGCAGTCGCGCGCGTGCCTGCGTCCGCTCGGCTTCGATCCGATGATCAACGTGCTGTCACTCGAGGATGCGGCGGCCGCCTTCGTCGCTGCCGTCGAGAGGCCCGCGGTCGGCGCGTTCAACATTGCCGGCTACGACACGCTGCCGCTGTCGCGCGCGATCGCGGAGAGCGGACGCATCCAGCTGCCCGTGCCCGGTCCGCTGATGGCGCCGCTGTACGTCGCGCGCAGCATGCTCGCCGGCTTCGACTTCCGCTACGATCTCAACGAGCGCCGCTTCCACTTCGGAGGCGTCCTCGACGGCACGCGCGCGCGCAAGGAGCTCTGCTTCGTGGCTCGCACGCCGGTGCGCTGGCCCAAGCCGTGGTGGCGCACGCTGCTCGAGCGCCTCGGCCGGCTGCCAGTGGAGAGCGCGCCATGAGCCACTGTCGCTGTACGAACGCCCACACCGCGAAGCGCATCGTGCTGACCGGCGGTCCCGGCGCGGGCAAGACCGCCGTGCTCGAGCTCGTGCGCAAGTCGCTCTGCGATCACGTGCGCGTGCTGCCGGAGTCGGCCGGCATCCTGTTTGCCGGCGGCTTCCCGCGCGGCACGACATCGGGCCTGCGGCGCGCCGCGCAGCGCGCGATCTTCTACGTGCAGCGCGAGCTCGAGACGATCGACGGCGAGGCCGCGATCGAGCTATGCGACCGCGGCACCGTCGACAGCCTCGCGTACTGGCCCGGCCCCGACGACTTCTTCGCGAGCGTCGGCACGTCGCTCGCCGACCAGTACGCGCGCTATCACGCCGTCATCCACCTGCGGACGCCGCAGCCCGGCGACGGCTACAACCAGCTCAACCCGCTGCGCATCGAGACGCCGGCGGAGGCCGCCGCGATCGACGACCGCATCGCGCACGCCTGGGCGGAGCATCCGCGCCTGTACACGGTTCCCGCGAGCGCGGACTTCGTCGCGAAGGCAACGCGTGCGCTCGAGATCATCCATCGCGAGCTGCCCGCCTGCTGTCGCGCATAGCGTGCGCGAAACCGACGTCGCGTGCTTGGCACCGAAGCTGCTGGTACAGCGAGCATGAAGATCCGCGACATCATGCGCCCAGGTCCCATCACGATCGGCGCCGAGGACTCGCTCGGCGCAGCACAGCGCGTGATGGCTCGCAGTCACGTGCGTCACTTGCCCGTCGTCTCGGGCAGCCGGCTCGTCGGCATGCTCTCGGAGCGCGACGTGCTCGCCGCGCGAGCGCGCGCCGGCGCGGACGACGACTGGTGGGCCCAGCCCGTCCAGGGCGCGATGTCGACGCCGCCGCAGACCGCCGCTCCCGATGACTCGCTGACCGAGGTCGCGGGGCGCATGGCCTCCGCGAAGATCGGCGCGATGCCCGTCGTCGAGATGGGCCGTCTGCTCGGCATCGCGACGGTCAGCGATGTCCTCGACGCCGAGGTTCGCGAAGCAATGGCGCCGGCGCCGATCCGCGTCGCAACGGCTGCCGATGCGATGACGCCGTGGCCGTACTTCGTCGGCCCCGATACGTTCCTCACCGAGGCCGTGACGATGATGTTCGACCATCACATCCGGCACCTGCCGGTCGTCGATCCGCACAGCACCGTCGTCGGCATGCTGTCGGAGCGCGACGTGCGCAGCGCGGTCGGAGATCCGGTGCAGTTCCTCGAGATGCGCGGCCCGGTGCGCCTGCGCGTGCGCGACGCGATGACGTATCCGATCGTCGCGGTCCCGTTCGATCGGCCGCTCCTGGAGCTCGCGCGCGCGTTCGCCGACCACCACATCGGGGCGCTTCCGATCGTCGACAAGTTCGGCGCGCTGATCGGGATTGTTTCGTACGTCGACGCGCTCCGCCTGCTCGCCCGCTGAGCGCATTTCCGTCCGGAGCGCAGACAATGCGCGAAATTCCCGCGAGACCCGTGGCGCGTGGCATGCAACACTGCGCGCGTGATGGGGCCGCGTGTGGTCATTCTCGCCGGCGGTAGTGGAAAGCGGCTCGTGCCCCTGACACGAGCGCTGTACGGCACCGATCTGCCGAAGCAGTTCGCGATCCTCGCGGGCGACAAGTCGCTCCTGCAGACGACGATCGAGCGCGCACTCGATCTGACCGAGGCATCGCGCATCAGCGTGATCGTAAGCGCCGCACACGAGAACCACGCACGCCCTCAGGTCGCGCCCTACGGCGAGGTCGAGCTGATCGTCCAGCCCAAGGGCCTCGATACGGGCCCCGGCATGATGATGCCGCTCGCGCGCGTGCTCGTGCACGACCCGGATTCGCGCATGGTCTTCCTGCCGTCGGATCACCACGTCGAGAATCCCGAGCCGCTGACGCGCGCGTTGCGCGAGAGCGAACAGCTCGCGGATCGCGTCGCGCTGCTCGGCGTCACGGCGACGGCGCCCGAGACCGAGTATGGCTGGATCGTCCCCGGCACGCGCATCCCCGGTACGCCCGCGTACACCGTCAGCGAGTTCGTCGAGAAGCCCGACGCGGTGCTCGCCGAGGCGCTGTGGCACGAGGGCGGCCTGTGGAACACGTTCATCACCGCCGGCCCCGCGCGCCTGTTCTGGCAGCTCGCGAGCGAGCAGCTCCCCGAGCACGCCGCGTGGCTCGAGGCCTATGGCCACGCCGTCGGCTCGGCGCACGAAACGCGCATGCTCGAGCGCGCGTACCGCGAGATGACGCGCGCGAGCTTCTCGCGCGACGTGCTGCAGCACTGCGAAGGTCTCGCCGTGATCCCCGTCGAGGGCAGCGGCTGGAGCGACTGGGGCTCTCCGCAACGCGTGTTCGCGAGCCTCGCCGGGACGCAGAGTGCTCGCGCGCTCGTCGAGCGGATGCACGCGTCCAGCTGACGGCACGTTCCTTGTAGGTGAGTGTGCCCGTGGACCGTCGACAACGGATCAGCGAGCTGTGCATCGGCGGCGACTGGGCATGTCGCCGCGGCGACACCGCATCGCTTGCAGCGATCGCGGAAGAGCTCGCGACACGCGTGCACGAGCCGCTGCACTGCAAGCTCGTCGAGCTCGCCGCACATTGTCGCGCGTCGCCCGACCACGCCGCGGATGAATGGGCCACGGTGAAAGCGCAGCTGCTTCTGGCCGCCGAGCCCTGATCGAACAGTCTGTGCAGTGAGTGCGCGGAATGTGTTCCCCCGCCGGGTACGAGGCTTGCTGTCAGGATCGGTCATGGTGCGCGCCGGCGACGTGGTCTGTAATCGGTATCTGGTGCGCGAGCAGCTGGGTGGCGGGGGTATGGGAATCGTCTACCTTGCCGACGAGCCCGCGCTCGCGCGAACGGTGGCGCTGAAGATCTTGCACCCGCGGTATCGCGAGAACGCGCGCGTCGTCGCGGCATTTCGCGAGGAAGCCGTCGCAGCGAGCCGCGTCCGTCATCCGTGCTGCGTCTCGATCATCGCGCACGATCGCCTCGCCGACGGCACGCCCGTGATCGTGATGGAGCACGTACCAGGGCGTCCACTCGGGCGGCTGATCGCCGAGGAGCCGCTCCCGCTCGCGCGCGCGATCGGGCTGATGTCCCAGATCCTCTCCGCGCTCGACGCGGCGCATGCCAGCGGCGTCGTGCACGCGGACGTCAAGAGCGACAACTTCCTCGTCGAGTCGCTCGACGGCGGCGATCACGTCACGCTGATCGACTTCGGGCTCGCTCGCATGGACGGCTGCACCGCGATCGACGGCATGGTCTCCGGCACGCCCGAGTACATGGCCCCGGAGGTGATCCGCGGCGAGCCGCCGACGGCCGCGAGCGACATCTACAGCGCGGGCGTGATCCTCTACGAGATGCTGACCGGCACGACGCCGTTCGCCGGCGGCAAGACCGCCGACGTGCTCGCGCGCCAGCTTCAGGATGTCGTCGTGCCGCCCTCGCTGCGCGCGCCCGAGCGCGGGCTGCCGCGGATGATCGACGAGGTGGTGCAACGCGCGCTGTCGAAGGATCCGGAGAAGCGCTTCGACGATGCGGCAGAGATGGCGCGGGTGCTGCGCGGCGTCGTTCGCGGCAAGGGCCACCGCGACGTGCGCGACCTCCACTGGGACCACATCGCCACCGCGGGCGCGACGACGCAGGCCTGCACGCCCCCGCCCCGCCGCTTCGCGCGTGGTTCCGAGGCGCGCATCGCGCAGATCGCCGAGCTGCGCCACGCGCTCGGCAACGCGATCGTCAGCGGCAACATCGCGCGCATCGAGGAGGGCTACGCGCTGCTCGCGAACGCGCTCGTGCGCGACGGCGCCTTCGCGGAGGCCGCCCACGAGCTCGAGGAGGGCATCGAGCTGCTCGGCCAGCATGTCCCGAGCGAGCGGCTGACGGCCGAGCTGCAGGCGCTCTACAGCGACGCCGCTCAGCGCAGGACGTGGCGCTTGGCGATCCAGACCAGGGCCAAGTAGGCGACGACGGTCAGGGCGACGAAGCCGAGCAGCGCCGGCGGCAGCGGCACGAAGCCGAGCAGCGGCGCGAGCGGCGACACGGGCAGCAGGAACGCGACGGCGACGACCGCGATCGAGCTGAGCACGAGCGCGCGACTCGGCGGCGTGGCCGCACCCGTGCCGAGCGTGCGGATCACGAACAGCACGAGGACCTGCGTCGAGAGCGACTCGACGAACCAGCCGGTGTGGAACACGTCCGCGCTGGCGTGGAACAGGTGCAGCAGGCCGGCGAACGTCACGAGGTCGAACACCGAGCTGATCGGGCCCGCGCGCACCATGAAGCGGCGGACGAGCCCGATCTGCCAGCGGCGCGGCTTGCTCAGGAAGTCGGCATCGACGCGATCGGTCGGGATCGTGATCTGGGCGATGTCGTAGAGGAAGTTGTTGAGCAGCACCTGCACGGGGAGCATCGGCAAGAACGGCAACAGCACCGACGCGAGCGCCATCGACAGCATGTTTCCGAAGTTGGAGCTCGTCTCCATGAGCAAGTACTTCGTGACGTTGCCGAGCGCGCGGCGCCCCTCGACGATGCCGGCGTGCAACACGCGTAGGTCGCGCTCGGTGAGCACGATCTCGGCGGCCTCGCGTGCGACATCGACGGCGCCGGGCACCGCGATGCCGACGTCGGCGGCGCGCAGCGACGGCGCATCGTTGATCCCGTCGCCCATGAAGCCGACGACGCGGCCGCGCGAGGCGAGCGCGGCGATGATCCGCCGCTTCTGCATCGGCGACACGCGCGCGAACAGCTGCGTCCGCAGCGCGCGCTCCGCGAGTGCCGGGTCGGTGATGCGCTGGATCTCGGCGCCGGTCAGCACCGCATCGACGGCGAGACCCGCGCGCTCGCAGACCGCACGCGCGACGCGCTCGCTGTCGCCGGTGAGGATCTTCACCTCGACACCATCGGCGCGCAGCGCGGCGAGCGTCGCATCGACCTCGGGCGCGATCGGATCCGAGAACGTGACGAAGCCGGCGAGCTCGAGGTCGTGCTCGTCGTCGCGGCGAAACGCGGGTTGTGGCGAGACCGTGCGCTGGGCGACCGCGAGGACGCGCGAGCCATCGGCCGACAGCGAGTCGGCTATCGCGAGTGCAGCGGCGCGCGCCTCGGCATCGAGCGCGCAGCGGGCGAGCACCTGCTCGGGCGCGCCCTTCGTGATCATCCGCAGCGCGCCTTGCTCCTCGACGACGACGGTCGCGCAGCGGCGCTCGAAGTCGAACGGCACCTCGTCGACCTGCGTGCACGCGGGTTTCACCTGCGAGCAGGCGCGCAGCGCGACGTCGAGCGCGTTCGCGGCGCCGGTCTCGAAGTAGCTGTTCGTGTAGGCGAGCTCCCGTACGTGCTCGCTCGGTGCACCACTCGCGTCGACGGTGCGGGAGACGACCATCTCGCCCGTCGTCAGCGTGCCCGTCTTGTCGGTGCACAGGATCTCGACGCTGCCGAGGTTCTGGATCGCGGCGAGGTGCTTGACGATCACGTGGCGCTTCGCCATCCGCGACGCGGCGGTCGCGAGCGTCACCGTCGTGATCATCGGCAGGAACTCCGGCGTGAGCCCGACCGCGAGCGCGACCGCGAACAGCAGCGCTTGCAGCGGATCGCGGTGCAGCACGACGGCAGAGCCGAGCACGATCACGGCGAGCAAGAGGACCGTCTCGACGATCATCACGCCGAACTTCGCGACGCCGCGATCGAACTCCGTCGGCGGCGGCCGTGCGACGAGCTGCGCCGCGATCTCGCCGAACATCGTGTGGCGGCCCGTCGCGACGACGACGGCCCGCGCGTGCCCGCTGACGATCGACGTGCCGGCGAACACGACCCCGTCGCCTTCGGCGGGCGAGACCGTCTCGATTGGGCCCGTCACGACCGCGCGCTCGACCGGCATCGACTCGCCGGTCAGCGCCGCCTGATGGACGTGGAGGTCCTTCGCCGTGACGAGGCGAGCGTCCGCGGGGACGAGCGCGCCGGCCTCGAGGTCGAGCATGTCGCCGGCGACGACCTCGCGCCGCGCGATGTCGCGGAGCACGCCGCCTCGTACGACGGTCGCGGTCGGCGCCGCCCGCGCGTTCAGCAGATCCGCCGTGTGCTGTGCGCGCCGGCTCTGCACGGTCTCGATCGCGACGCTCGCGGCGACGATCGCGAGGATCAGGATCGCGCTCTCGCGCTCTCCCGCGAACACCGAGACCGCCGCCGCGACGACGAGGATCGCGACGAGCGGATCGACGAAGCGCCGCGCGAGCTGCAGGAAGAACGCGCGCCGCGCCGGTGGCTCGAGCTCGTTCGCGCCCTGCTCCACCAACCGCCGCGCGGCCTCCGCCTCCGAGAGACCCTCGGGCGGCGTTCCGAGGCCCGCGAGCTGCTCGGCCAGTGCGTCCACGCTGCTCCATCGAGCAAGCGAGAGGCCAGCAAAATCACTGGATTCGCGCGCATCGTTCGCGTGTACTACCCGGCGCGACGCAGTCGTTGCGCGAACGGCGCAGGATTCGCGAGCACGCCGCTTGCTCCTACCTGGGGCACGATGAGCTACCACCAGGAAGCGGTGCTGCGCGACGGCACCTCGGTCGTGATCCGGCATGTCGGCAAGGCGGATCTGGAGGCGATCAAGGCGCTGTTCTCGCGGATGAGCCCGACCTCCATCCACCACCGCTTCTTCGCCGCGAAGCGCGAGCTGGTGCCAAGTGACCTCGTGTGGCTCGATCGCCTCGACGGCGACGACGAGGTCGCGCTCGCCGCCGTGCTCAACGATCGCGTGATCGGCATCGGCCGCTACACGGTCGTCGAGCCGGGGATCGCCGAGGTCGCGTTCGACGTCGCGGATGCCGACCAGGGCCGCGGCATCGGCACGCTGCTGCTCGAGCACCTCGCGCGGATCGCGCGTGCCCGCGGCCTCGCCGCGTTCCGGGCTGAGGTCGAAGCCGACAACGAGCAGATGCTCGAGGTGTTCGGCCGCAGCGGATTCCCGGTCCGCGACGACCTGTCCAAGGGCATCTACCGCGTCGAGTTTCCGATCGCGGAGTCGCAGCGCTTCGTGCGCGTCGCCGCCGACCGCGAGCGCCGGGCCGCCGCCAAGAGCCTGCGCTCGGTGTTCTCGCCGCAGTCGGTCGCCGTGATCGGCGCGTCGCGCACGCCCGGCTCGATCGGCCGCGCGATCCTCGACAACCTCATTCGCGACGGCTACCACGGCCCGATCTATCCGATTCACCCCGAGGCGAAGGAGCTGTCGGGGCGCCGGTGCTACGCGTCGATCGGCGCGGTCGGCGAGCCGGTCGACCTCGCGGTGATCAGCGTGCCGGCGCGCGCCGTCGAGGGCGTGATCGCGGAGTGCGCGGCCGCGAAGGTCCGCTCGGTCGTCGTGATCACGGCTGGCTTCGCGGAGACCGGCGCGCGCGACGCCGAGGCCCACCTGCGCGAGCTCGTGCGCGGCGCCGGGATGCGCATGGTCGGCCCGAACTGCATGGGCGTGCTGTCGACGTGGTCGAACCTCGACGCGACGTTCTCGCCGGTGTATCCGCCGCGCGGCAACGTCTCGATGGCGACACAGTCGGGCGCGCTCGGCCTCGCGATGCTCGATCACGCCCGCGAGCTCGAGCTCGGCATCGCCGACTTCGTCTCGATCGGCAACAAGGCCGACGTCTCCGTCAACGACGTCCTCGCCTACTGGCACGACGATCCGCACACGCGCGTGATCGCGCTCTACCTCGAGAGCTTCGGCAACCCGCGCACGTTCGCGCGCCTCGCACCGGAGGTCGCCCGCGACCGTCCGATCGTCGCCGTGAAGTCCGGCCGCTCCGCCGCCGGCACGCGCGCCGCCGCGAGCCACTCGGCCGCGCTCGCGAGCCTCGACGTCGGCATCGACGCGCTGTTCGGCCAGTGCGGCATCATCCGCGTCGACACGCTCGAGCAGATGTTCGACGTCGTCAGCTTGCTCGCGAGCCAGCCGGTGCCGCACGGCAACCGGATCGGCGTCGTCACCAACGCAGGCGGCCCGGGCATCCTGCTCGCCGACGCCTGCGAGGCCCAGGGCCTCGTGCTGCCGAAGCTCACCGACGAGACGCTCGCCGAGCTCCGCGCGATCCTCCCGCAGGAGGCCGGGCTCGCGAACCCGATCGACATGATCGCGTCGGCGCCGCCGCACCACTACGAGCGCGTGATCAAGATCGTCGGCAACGATCCCAACGTCGACGCGGTCGTCGCGATCTACGTGCCGCCGCTCGTCACGCGCCCCGAGGACGTCGCGGCCGCGATCGCACGCGGCGCCGCCGCGATCCCGAAGTCCAAGCCGATCGCGACGGTGTTCATGTCCTCGCGCGGCACGCCCGAGGTGCTGTCGCGCGGCGAGCGCGGCGCGATCCCGTCGTACAGCTATCCCGAGAATGCGGCGATGGCGCTCGCGTCGGCGATGCGCTACGGCGCGTGGCGCCGCCGCCCGCAGGGGCAACAGGTCCGGCTGCCGCCCGACGAGGAGCAGGCCGTGCGAGCCTGGGTCGCGCGGGCGCGCACGAAGTATCCGGGCGGCGGCTGGGTCACGTTCGAGGAGCTCGCCGAGCTGCTCTCGGTGATCGGCGTGCGCGTCGCCGATGCGCGCACGGTCGCGCCGGATCCGGCCTCGGCGGTCGAGGCCGCGCGCGAGCTCGGCTTCCCCGTCGTGCTCAAGGCGATCGCGCCGAACCTCGTCCACAAGACGGACGTCGGCGGTGTCGCGCTCGACCTCGACGACACGAACGCCGTCGCGAACGCGGCGACCGTGATGCTCGAGCGCGTCTCGGCGAGCGGGCTGCTCGTACAGAAGCAGCTCGGCAAGGGCGTCGAGGCGCTCGTCGGCGTGACCAGCGACCCGTCGCTCGGCCCGCTGCTCGTCGCCGGCATCGGCGGCACCGCCGTCGAGCTGTACAAGGACGTCGCGTTCCGCGTCACGCCGGTGACCGACGCCGACACCCGCGACATGCTCGATCAGCTGCGCGGCCGCGCGCTGCTCGACGGCTTCCGCGGCGCGCCACCCGCCGATCGCGACGCGCTCGCGGCCGTGCTCCAGAAGATCGCCGCGCTCGCCGAGGTGATGCCGGAGCTGCGCGAGCTCGACCTGAACCCGGTGATCGTCCACCGCCCCGGCGAGGGTGCGGTCGCGGTCGACGGGCGGCTGCGGCTCTCGAAGCCGTAGGCACCGGCGCGCGTCCTAGAACGAGCCGGAGAGCGTCATGCCGGCGCCGCTCCTGGACACCGTCGGCGCGAGCACGGCGGCCTCCGCCTTGTGGCGGTCGTGGCGGCCGGTCAGGTACAGCACACCGCCGGTGACGAGCGCGAGGCCGCTGCCGGCGAGCGCCCACATCTCGCGCGACTGGTGCATCGCGGCGCGCGCCTCGAGACTCGCGGTGCTCGCGGGATGCGACTGCGACGGATCGAGCGCGTCGAGCTGGCGGTTGTCGCTCGCGACCTGCTCGCCTTCGTAGAGCGCGAAGCCGACCGCGGCCGCCGCGAGCGCCATCGTCGCGATCCCCGCGATCTCGCGCTTCGTGATCGGCGCCGGGACGACCGGCACCGGCAGCACGATCTCGATCACGCGCGCCTTCGCGACCGGCTGCGCGGTCTTGCACGCGTCGTGGTCGTTGTCCGTCTCGGGCCGCAGCGCGTGCAGCTGCGCCGATGCGAAGTCGGCATCGTCGCCCGACGGCGCCGTGAAGATGTACGAGCAGTAGTACGCGACGGCGTCGCGCGCGGCGCCTGCATCGCGATACTCGTTCGCGATCTGCACGAGCAGGTGCGGATCGGCGGACTCGCCGTAGGCCTTGCGATAGCTCTCGATGCGCGCGCTCGAATCGGCGAGCGCAGGTGTCACGGCACACACCAGTGCCATGAAGATCCCCAGCTTCATGAGGCCATCGTATGCAACGCCGTCGACGATTTCGCGCGAAATCGCCTGCGAGAAGCTCGCACTGGCGCACGCGCTGCATCGCCGAGGAGCATGCCGGAACGTCAAACGATCCAGAGGGCCAAGCGCGATCTGAGGGAGGGCAAGTCGGCGTCGACCGCCGCGGGCGAGTTCGTGCGCGAGGAGATGCACCACATTCGCGGGGGCAAGCACGGCGCGCGGTCGACGAAGCAGGCGATCGCGATCGGCCTGTCGAAGGCGCGCCGCGCCGGCGTGCCGCTCGCGGCCGAGAAGTCAGGGCGCAACAAGCGCGGCGAGGAGCGAGATCTCGAGCGCGGCAAGCACCCGCACGCGCCGTCGCGCACGCGCAGCCGCGGCGTCAAACGCGCGCTGAAGCGCGAGGGCCATCGGAGCGCTTCGCATGCCGCGCTCTCGAAGCACGCGCACCGTGCGGCTTCGCGTCGCTCGCACGCGGCCCGCTCGGCCTCGGCCCGCAAGGCCGCACGGACGCGCGCGCGCACCCGGCGCTAGCACGCTCGATGCAACTCCTCGAGGTCGGAGAACCGCGTATGGGCTACGTATCGACGGACAAGAAGCGCGACCTCTCGAAGCACGAGACGATCTGGGAGCACCCCGATGCCGAGCACCTGCTCGCGCCCGACCGCCGCACGGTCGTCGTCGTCGAGAGCGGCGCCTCCGTCGAGGTGATCGCCGGCCTCGGCGCCGTCGCCGTCGCCGTGATCGGGATCGACGGCTACCGGCCGCTCGTCATGGCCGCCGTCGCGACGCTGCTCCTCGGCATCGCGCTGATCACGCAGGGCGGCGCGATCGCGAGCCGGTGGCGCGCGATGCTGCGACGGCTCGACGGCACCCGCTACGACCGCACCGAGCTGATCGGCGGCATCGGCACCGAGGTGTTCGGCGGGCTCGTCGGCGTCGTGATCGCGATCGTCGCGCTCGCCGGCGTCGTGCCGCGCGTCATGATCCCGATCGCCGCGATCGTCTACGGCGCGGCGCTGCTGCTCGGCGGCGCGGCGCAGCCCGAGCTCGCGAGCCTCGGCGGCCGTCACGGCGACCGCGCGCAGGCGGTCGAGGCCAGTGGCGGCATCATGGTGATCGTCGGCATCGCGGCGGCGGTGCTCGGCATCCTCGCGCTGCTCGGTGTCGGCCCGGCGGTCGTGCTCGCGCTGATCGCCCTGCTCTGCATCGGCGGCGCGCTGACGTTCGCCGGTGGTGCGCTCGCGGCGCGGCTCATCGGTCGGCTGGCATGATATCTACGCGTGCGTGAGCGACCTCGACCTCGTGATCGTCGGCGGCGGCCCGGCCGGGCTGTCGACGGCGCTCCACGTCCACGCGGCGGCGCCGCAGCTGCGGACGGTCGTGCTCGAGGCCGAGACGTACCCGCGCGAGAAGATCTGCGCCGGCGGCATCGGCGCGCGCGGCCTGCGCGTGCTCGAGGCGCTCGGCGTCGTGCCGGACTGCCCGATGGTGCCGATCGACGCGATGGCGCTGCGCTTCGCGCACGACGAGATCACGGTCCGCCATCCCGGCTTGGGCGTCGTCGTTCGCCGCGTCGAGCTCGATCACGCGCTCGCCCGCACCGCCCAGGCCCGCGGCATCACCGTCCGCGACGGCACGCCGGTCGCCGCGATCGCCCCCGAGCGCGACCACGTCCGCGTCACGCTCGCCTCCGGCGAGACGCTGCGCACGAAGGTCCTCGTCGGCGCCGACGGCGTCGCCGGCATCACGCGCCGCCAGCTCGCCATGCCGCAGAGCACGCTGCGAGCGCAGGTCGTCGAGCTCGATACGCCCGCGACGCCCCGGGACGCGCCGCGCGACACGATCGTGTTCGACTTCGCCGCGCGCGACCTCCACGGCTACGCGTGGGACTTCCCGACGCTCGTCGCCGGCCAGCCGCTCGTGTGCCGCGGCGCGTACGTCATCCACAACCTCGGCAGCGACTCGCCGAAGGCGCGCGTGACCTCGTACCTCGCGGCGCGCGGCCTCGACGCGAAGGACTACCGGCTCAAGCAGTACGCCGAGCGCGGCCTCGAGCCGGGCGCCGACATCTCGCGCCCGCGCGTGCTGCTCGTCGGCGAGGCGGCCGGCATCGACATCGCGACCGGCGAAGGCATCGCGCAGGCGATCGAGTACGGCATGCTCGCCGGCGGCTACCTCGCGCGCGCGTTCGACCGCGAGGACTTCGGCTTCATGGACTGGCGCGCGACCGTCGACGAGCGCCACCTCGGCAAGCAGCTGCGGATCCGGCACGCGTGCTATCGCGCGTTCTACGGCGAGCGGCGCGACCTGCTCGAGCGCGTGCTGCCGCGCGCGCCAGCGCTGATCCAGCTCGGCCTGCAGGACTTCGCGGGCGCGCCGCTGTCCAAGCTCGCGATGGTGCGCGGGGCCGGGCAGTTCGTGGCCGCGCTCGCGCGCCTGCCGCGCAAGAGCAAAACGCGCGTGGAGTCCATCCACGCGCGCGACTAGCGACCGCGGCGAGTGCCGCGAAGCCGGTTAGCGACGGCGGCGACGCGCGACCACGAAGCCGAGCGCGAGCACCATCGCACCGAGGCCGCCGCCCGAGCCGCCGGCCGCGCAGCCGCCGACGACGTCGTTGTCGCCGACGCCGCCCTGCGTGTTGCCGTTGCCGCCGCCCGTGCCGCCACCGGTGCCACCGCCCGTGCCGCCGCCGGTGTCACCACCGCCGGTGTCGGAGCCCGAGCCGTTGCCGCCCGTCGAGGCCGCGACGATCGCGGACGCGTTCGGCGTGCCCCAGCCCGTCGGGCCGTCCCAGCCCGCCTGCGCCTTGCACAGGATCGTGCCGCAGTTGCCGTTCGTGCCCGACGTGACGTCGTACAGCTTCGCCGCGTTGTCCTTCACGAACTGGCCCGAGGTCTGGCTGCCGTTGCCGGTCGCCGCGAAGATCGCCGCGATGAGCGGCGCCGACGCCGACGTGCCGCCGATGACCGACCAGCCACCGTTCGCCGAGTTGTAGATCGCGACGCCCGTGTTCGGATCGCCGACCGCCGCGATGTCCGTCGTCGCCTTGTACTGGCACTGCGTGCCGGTCTGGTACGCCGGCTTCGGGATCGAGAGCGAGCACGCGCTACCGCCGCTCGACCACGCCGTCTCGGCCCAGCCGCGGCCGCCCGCGACCTTCGTCAGCGACGTGCCACCGACCGCGATCACGTACGCGCTGGTCGCCGGATAATCCGGGCCCTGGCCGCCGTCGTTGTAGCCGGCGTCGCCCGCCGACACGAACACCGCGATGCCGGGGTGGTTGAAGTACGTCTCGTCGGGCGTCAGCGACGCGCCCGCCTGCTCCGGGCCACCCCAGCTGTTGGAGATGACCGTCGCGCCGAGCTGCGCGGCCGCGTTCTGGCCGTCGTAGAGTCCGTTGCCCGCGTTGTCCTGCGCCTGGACGACGAGGATCTTGCACTTCGGGCACGCGGCGCTCGCCATGTCGACATCGAGCGCGGTCTCGAGCGTCCAGTCGTCGTTCGCCGGCGGGTTCGGCGGCAGCGGCGTGGTCTGGCCCGAGGAGTTGACGATCTTGAGGCAGCCGTTCGCCGTCGTGCACGGCGGCAAGCCGTACTGCTGGCGATACACGCCGAGGTCGGCCTCGAGGTTCGAGTAGCCGTACGCATCGACGATCGCGACGGTCGGCGTGCCGGTGATGGTCGTCGGGATGTTGTAGGCGGCCTGCAGATCGGGTGGGCCCCAGCCTTGCGGCGTCGCGGCCGCCTGCACGCGGCCCTCGATCGTCGCCTTCGCGTGCGCGTGGCAGCGGAAGCGGCCCTGCGTGCACACCGAGCCGATCGGCTGTTCACCGGAGAACGAATCGATCGCGAGCATCGCGGGCTCGACGCGAACGTCGGTCGCCACGCGCGCCGCCGGCTCGGCCGACGCCGTCGATTCACCGCCCCCCACGCATGAGGTTAGGAGCCCCAGCGACAGCCCCATGGCGAGCTGCGCCACGGTGCCCAACTTGTTGAACCCACGAGCGAAACGGCTGGTCGTCGGCATGATGTGCGTACCTTCAGCACGAGCTGCGCCAAACCCCGAGGCCGCATGGTCCCCGACGTTGTGCAAACCCCTGCGCGAGTTGGACGGATTAGCATGCGCGCGTGCAGACGGCGAAGCAGGTCATCGTGATGCGAAAAGACCTCGGCATGCGCAAAGGCAAGATGATCGCGCAGGGAGCTCACGCATCGCTTCGCGTGCTCCTGGATCGCGGCGCAGCGGACGACAATCGCTATGCGATCGAGATGACCGACGCGATGAAGGCGTGGATGACGGGCCGCTTCGCGAAGATCTGTGTGGGCGTCGAGAGCGAGGCCGCGCTCGATGACGTGGTTGCTCGTGCGAAGGCGGCTGGGTTGCCGTGCGCGCTGATCGTCGATGCGGGAATGACCGAGTTCCACGGCGTCCCTACGAAGACCTGCTGCGCGGTCGGGCCGGCGTGGAGCGACGAGGTCGATGCGATCACGGGCTCGCTGACACTCTTGTGAGCCACTGATCGGCGGCGCGGTGCACGTCGGCGGCGGCGCCTCCGACATCGATCGCCACCGGATCGCCCGTGATGTTCTGGAGCGCGCGCTGCGCGAAGAACCGCACGAGCGGATACTCGTGCCACAGCATCGGCTCGATCGCCTGGATCGCCGTCTTGTCCTTCGCGTCACCGAGCGTGACGATCGCGACCGCCTGCTCGTGCGGCTTGCCGAAGTTCAGGGTCGCGCGCATGACGTTGACGCTCAGGTCCGGGCCGTACAGCTTCTGCAGCGCCTCGCGGCTGTAGTGCTTGCCGTACCAGGTCTCCATCGTCGACACGATCTGCTCGACGCTCTTGTCGGCGTGGCACAGCGCGCACTCGAGCGGCCGGTCGCCCTCGACGCGCTTCGTCTCGGTGGGCGAGCCGATGCGGTGGTAGCGGTTCAGCACGTAGTCGAGCCCCATGTTCTTCTTCGCCATGTGGCACGCGATGCACCCGACGCTCTTGTGGTGCGTGTGGCGCTCGCTGTCGAGCTTCGTGTGGCACTGCGTGCATAGGTGGTCGCCGGCCTGCGTGCCCATCTCGCGCAGCTTGTCGGGCGAGTCGGCCGTGTGCGGGTCGTGGCACTGCGTGCACGCCATCTGCGTCGAGCAGCCGCCGAGCTGGTAGTCGCGGCCCTCGCCGGAGCTGATCGAGCTGCCGCCCGGCATGCCCTTGGTGCGCAGCCCGCCCTCCCACGTGAACGGATAGTGCGTGAACAGCACCGTGTGGCACTTCGCGCACGTGTGGTTGATCCACTGCGCGCGCGTGCCTTGCTCGCCGCGCGGCGGGTGCACGCCGAGCACCGGCGAGGTCTGCTCGAACGTCGGCAGGACCTTCGGCTCGGCCGCGTGGGCGCGCGCGCCGTTGTGGCAGGCCTCGCAGCCGATGCCGAGCTCGACGAGGTGCGTGCCGTCGAGCTTCTTCATGAACGTCGTCGCGGCCGCCGCGAGGACCGCGTGGAGATCGCCGGCGGGCGCCTCGCCGCCGAGGCCCGTGATCTCGTCGTCGATCGCGCGCGAGAGACCGGCGGGGTCGCGCGCCTCGGCGCCCCAGATCCGCGACGGCGGCAGCACGCGATCGCTCATCTTGCCCTGGTAGGACGGCAGGCCCGGGCCGTAGAGCTCGTCGAACAGCATCGTCGCCTGCGGCAGCGTGTTGTGGCAGCCGATGCACTCCTGCGCCCACTGCCCGCGCCAGCTCATCGCGGGGCGCTCCTTCACCATCACGCTGTAGCCCTTGTAGCGCCACGAGCGCGACGAGAACACGAACGTCGCGGGCAGCACGTGCTCCTTGCTGTCGCTGCCGGGCCCCTGCTCCACCCCGACGAAGTCCTCGCGCACGCGGCCGCCGACGACCTTCGTGATCACGAACCGGTGCGTGCCGGTCTTGTCGTCGACGATCATGCCGCGCTTGCCGTCGACCATCGTCATCGTGCACGTCTCGGCACCGACGTGGAGCTGCGCGCCGTCGAACGGCGCCTGGATCTTCGCGGTCGCCGCGTCGCGCGTCATGTTCCGCATCGGCGACGCCGCCCACGTCTCGTAGATCTTGGCGTGGCAATCGCCGCACGCCGACGAGCCCGCGTAGTCGGGCCGCAGCACGTTGCTCGCGACCGGACCGGGCGCGGCGGGCGCAGGCGGCGGAGGCGTGGCCGCGTGGCCGCATGCTGCGATCAGGAGCGCGAGCGCGAAGGCCCTCACGCCTCCTTCGTATCACGCGCTGCGACGCACGCGCGAAGCCGCGCCGAGGCCTTCCGCCGCGAGGGCGGCCTGCACGCTCGGGCGTTCCGCCACGCGCTCGAAATACTCGTCGAGGTTCGGCCAGATCTGGCGATCGATCCCCGTGCGCTCCGTCCAGCGCAGCATGACGAACAGGTAGCAATCCGCCACGGTGAACGTCTCGCCCATGAGGAACGGCTGCGCCTCGAGCACCTCCTGCAGGTACGAGAAGCGCCCGCCGATCTTGGCGCGCTGGCGCTCCTGTACGCTCGCCGGCGTCTCGGGCATGAACAGCGGGCCGTACTGCTTGTGCAGCTCGCTCGAGATGAAGCCGAGCATCTCCATCAGGTGGTAGCGCGCGAACGTCCCCTGCGGCGGCGCGAGGCGCTTGTCGGGCGCGAGATCCGCGATGTACTGCAGGATGACCTGCGCCTCGGTCAGCGTCTCGCTGCCCGGCCCGTCGAGCTCGAGCGTCGGGACATAGCCCTTCGGATTGACGAGCCGGTAGTCCTGGCCGTTCGCGAGCCGGTGCGTGTGGAGATCGACGCGCGCGAGCTCGAACGAACGCTCGGCCTCGCGCAGCGCGATGTGCGGCGCCAGCGAGCACGCCCCTGGGGAGTAATACAACTTCATTGTTCGATCGATCAGCATCGCCCGTGCCATCGGAGGCTTTCGCAAGGGCACATGCGATGCACTGCGCAAGCACATGGCGCACACGGTTGGAGACCACATCGTCGAGAGACTCAAGGCCTGGGGCGTTCGAACGATTTTCGGGTACCCCGGTGATGGCATTAATGGCGTGCTCACCGCGCTCGATAGGGCAAAGAACGACATCCGGTTCATCCAGGTGCGGCACGAGGAGAGCGCCGCGTTCATGGCGTGCGCGCATGCGAAGTTCACCGGAGAGGTCGGCATCTGCATGGCGACCAGCGGCCCGGGCGCGATTCACCTGCTCAACGGCCTCTACGACGCGCAGATGGATCACCAGCCCGTCGTCGCGATCATCGGCCAGAGCGCACGCACCGCGATCGGCGCCGACTACCAGCAGGAAGTCGACCTCGTGTCGCTGTTCAAGGACGTCGCGCACAACTACGTCCATCAGTGCATGGTGCCGGCGCAGGTGCGGCACCTGATCGATCGCGCGATGCGGATCGCGTTCGCCGAACGCACCGTGACGTGCGTGATCCTGCCGAACGACGTGCAGGAGCTCGACGCCGTCGAGACGCCGCCGCACGAGCACAACACGACGCTGACCGGCGTCGGCTTCCATCGCGGCGTGATCGTGCCGAGCGACTACGATCTCAACGCGGCCGCCGACATCCTAAACGCGGCGAAGAAGCCGGCGATCCTCGTCGGTGCGGGCGCGCTCGGCGCGGATCAGGAGGTGCTCGCGGCCGCCGACCGGCTCGGCGCCGGCATCGCGAAGGCGCTGCTCGGCAAGGCCGTCGTCCCCGACAACCTGCCGTTCGTCACCGGACCGATGGGCCTGCTCGGCAGCAAGGCGAGCGACCAGATGATCCAGGAGTGCGACACGCTGTTCATGATCGGCTCGAGCTTCCCGTACGTCGAGTTCCTCCCGAAGGAGGGCCAGGTCAAGGCGGTCCAGATCGACATCGCGCCGCGCAACCTCTCGCTGCGCTATCCGATGGACGTCGCGCTGCACGGCGATGCACGCCACACGCTGCGCGCGCTGCTGCCGTACCTCGAGAAGAAGACGGACAACGCGTGGCGCCAGCAGATCGAGGAGTGGACGAAGCACTGGTGGAGCATCCTCAAGGAGCGCGCGTACGCGGACGCGGACCCGATCAACCCGCAGCGCGTGTTCTGGGAGCTCTCGCCTCGCCTGCCGGACCGCGCGATCATCACGGCCGACAGCGGCTCGACCGCCGGCTGGTGGGCGCGCGATCTCGTGATCCGCGACGGCATGATGGCGTCGCTGTCGGGCAACCTCGCGACGATGGGCCCGGCGGTGCCGTACGCGGCCGCCGCGAAGTTCGCGTGGCCGGATCGGCCGGTGATCGCCTGCGTCGGCGACGGCGCGATGCAGATGCTCGGCAACACCGAGCTGATCACGATCGCGGAGCACTGCGGCGAATGGCCGGACCCGCGGCTCGTGATCGTCGTCCTCAACAACGGTGACCTCAACATGGTGACGTGGGAGCAGCGCGTGATGGCGGGCTCGCGCAAGTTCGAGGCGTCGCAGGACCTACCGAAGTTCCCGTACGCGCGCTACGCGCAGATGCTGGGCCTCGACGGCATCGAGGTCGAGCACCCCGACCAGATCGGCGGCGCGCTCGATCGCGCGATGGCGGCAGATCGCCCCGTCGTCGTCGAGTGCCATACCGATCCCGAGACGCCACCGCTGCCGCCGCACCTGACGTGGAAGGAAGAGAACCACCTGATGCGCGCGCTGTTCAAGGGCGACCCGGATCGCTGGCGGATCATCAAGCAGGCCGCCAAGCAGATGTGGGCGAGCGTCACGGCGAAGTAGCGAGCGCTGCTGAAGGCACTTCCGCACGCCGTGCGCGGCCGTCACGCTCCCGGGGCATAAGTCTTCGACAGCGCGACGGCAACGCACGGCACACGTGCTGCACAGACACGCTCGCCATGCAAAGCGACCGGCGTCGGCTCCTCGACAAGCTGCTGCGCGAGCTCGTTCGGTCGGAACAGCAGGCGATCGATCATGCACCGCGCGAGGCGCGCCGGCTCGGCGAAGTCCCGCCTGTGCAAGCGTTGCGCGACGTCGCCGACCACGCGATGTCGCTGCGGCCGCGCTTCGATCAGCTGCTCGACGGGCACGAGCTGACGAGCGCGCAGAAAGGCGTCGCGGCGACGCTCGCCACGTTGCGCCAGCTCGTGACCGATCGCATCCAGGATCCGGAACGCGCGTATCGCGGCGCGCTGCTCGATCTCCGTCACGGGCTCGATGTCGTCCGCGTGCTGCGAGACGTTGCCCGTCTCGAAGAGCTCTTCGCACTGATCCGCTGGTGCGACGACTACTTGGCCGCACGCCGCACACTCGTGGCGCGCGTCGAGGCACAGCTGGCCTGGTTCGCGGAGCAGCCGTCGCTGCCTTCGGCGCCCGAATCGGGCGAGACCCGTGGCACGTGACGTGAACTACCTCCAGTCAGGCACGAACCAAGAAAAAGAAGGCGGAAGTCAGCGACACGCTGAACGCAATCGACGCGTAGGAAGAAAAAAGTCCAACGCGAAGCGGCGATTCACGATGGCGAGGTCACGAGGAATCCCGCTCTTGGTTCGTGCCCTTTATTTTCGGTGCTTTGAGGTGCAAGTATTAGTCGGTGGAACCACGCCGCCGTAAGCAGCCCAGCTGGCACGGGCGCGGCGTCATCTTCAGGCCCGTACGTGACATCCTCGCGCTGATCGTCCCCGACGAGCCGCCGCTCGAGCTGCAGATCGTCGGGCGCACGCTGCTCCACGCCGCGCTCGTCGGGCTCGTCGCCGGCGTCATGGGCAGCGCGTTCCTGTGGGCCCTCGAGCATGTCCAGGCGCTGACGCTCGAGAACCTCTGCGGCTACATCCCGCTGCGCGCGGCCGGCGAGTACCGCAGCCGCGCCGAGGAGACCGCCGGGCCGTTCCGCTGGTACCTGCTCGCGTTCGTGCCGGCGGTCGGCGGCCTCGTGTGTGGCCTTCTGACCCGGCGCGCCCCCGAGGCTCGTGGCGGTGGCGGCGACGCCGCGATCGAGGCGTTCCACTACAAGCAAGGCGACATCCCGGACCGCGTGCTGTGGATCAAGCCGGCGGCCTCGATCGCGACGCTCGGCACCGGCGGCTCCGGCGGCCGCGAGGGCCCGACGATGCAGATCGGCGCCGCGATCGGCTCGGTCGTCGGCAAGTACCTGTCGCTGAGTGGCCGCGAGCGGCGCACGCTGATGGTCGCCGGCATCGCGGCCGGTATCTCGGCGGTGTTCCGCACGCCGCTCGGCGCCGCGTTGCTCGCGATCGAGGTGCTGTACCGCGACGACTTCGAGAGCGAGGCGCTGATCCCGGCCGTGCTCGCGAGCGTGATCGCGTACTCCGTCGCGCTCAGCGTGTTCGGCACGGAGCCGCTGTTCGGCTCGCTGCCGCGCTACCCGTTCCATCCCAAGCAGCTGCCGCTGTACGTGCTGCTCGCGCTCGCGATCGCCGCGTTCGCGACGCTGCTCGAGAAGACGCTGCACTTCTCCCGCGACCGGTTCGCGAAGCTACCCGTGCCCGACTGGCTGCGGCCCGGTGTCGGCGGGCTCGTGCTCGGCGTGTTCGTCGTGGCGCTGATGTTCACCGTCGATCCGTGGGTCGGCAACTTCCACCGCGGCATGGGCGTGCTCGGCGGCGGCTACGGCGCGGCGCAGATCGGCATCTCGGGGGCCCCGTGGGTCGCGCCCGGCTGGAAGACGGTCGAGCTGCTGCTGCTGCTCGGCGTCGCGAAGATCTTCGCCACGTCGGTGACGATCGGCAGTGGAGGATCCGCCGGCGACTTCGCGCCGACCGTCGCGATCGGCGGCCTGATCGGCGGCGCGTTCGGCGGCGCGGCGCGCCTGCTCCTCGACGATCCGTCGATCCAGCCCGGTGCGTTCGCGCTCGTCGGCATGGCCGCGTTCTACGCGGGCATCGCGAACACGCCGCTCGCCGCGCTGATCATCGTGTGCGAGGTCTGCGGAAGCTACGACCTGCTCGTGCCGCTGATGCTCACCGAAGGCGTGGCGATGATCGCGCTGCGCAAGATCAACCTCTACAAGTCACAGCCGCGCTCCACGAAGGACTCGCCCGTGCACGCGCGCATCCTGTCGCTCCGCTGCGGCGACGTCCTCGATCGCACGAAGCAACCACAGACGATTCACCAGAAACAATCGGTGCACGCGATAGCCGGCATCGTCGAAGCGGCCCCCGACCAGGACGTGTTCCCGGTGCTCGACGACGCGAAGAAGGTCGTCGGCCTGATCGCCGCCGAGTCGCTGCGCACGTTCGTCAACGACGCGGCCGCGATCGACGTCGCGATCGCCGCCGATGTCATGGTCGCGCCGCTCACGTTCACCGAGCGCGACGACGTCCGGACCGCGGCCCTCGCGCTGGTGCGCCGCGACCTGCGTTCAGCGCCGGTGCTCGACGACACGGGCGCGATCTCGGGGATGATCGACGAGCACGACATCATGCGCGCCCTCAGCACGAACCCCGGTGAATCGACCGCGTGAGCGCGCCGCCGCACGCAGACGCCGGTCCGCACGATCTGTACGTGTGAACCCGTAGTGAGGCGCGGGCGATTTTGCGTGGGTACGCACGCGGGCACCGCTAAGGTTCGGGCATGCCTGCGGATTGGCAACAGCTCGGCGCGGCGGCGACGCTCGTCGTGGCGGTCGATCTCGACGGCACGCTCGTGCCGTTCGCCCCGACCCCCCACGAGGCCGTCGTCGACCCGGATACCCTCGGACTCCTCGATTCCCTCGCGAATGCTCCCGGCGTCACGCTCGGCGTGATCTCCGGGAGGCCGCGCGAGCTCGTCGAGGACCTCGCGGCGAAGCTGCCGCAGATCGCGTGGAGCGCCGAGCACGGCGTGTGGCGCTTCTCCGACGGACGCTGGGATGCGGCGCTGCCGCCGATGCCCGAGCTCGACGAGGTCGAGGCCTCGCTGCGCGTGCTCGCGTCGCGGCATCCCGGCGCGCTCGTCGAGCGCAAGAGCTGCTCGGTCGCGCTGCACTGGCGGCGCGTCGCGGACTCGACGCACGGGGGCGTCGCCGCTGCCGCCGAGGTGATCGTCGACGAGTGGCTCGAGACGCACCAGATGCTCGAGCGGCTGCCCGGCGTCGACCTGCTCGAGGTCCGCCACCGCGCCGCGCACAAGGGCTCCGCGCTCGCGTGGCTGCGCAGCCGCGCGCCGATGGGCTCGCCGGCGGTCGCGATCGGCGACGACATCACGGATGAAGACATGTTCGTCTCGCTGCGCGAGGGCGACATCGGCGTGCTCGTCGCGGAGCGCACGCGCCGCACACAGGCGAACCTGCGCGTGCCGTCGATCGCGGGCGCACACGCGTTCCTGCGCGCGCTCGTCGACCTGCGCAACGGCCGTCCCGTCGCGGTGCCGGCCGACCTCGAGATCGCGCAGCCCGCGCAAGTACCGGCCGCACCGCAGCTGATCGTCGCGTCGAACCGGTTGCCCGCGGCCCCCGCCCCCGGCGAGCGCGGCCGCGAGGTCGGCGGCCTCGTGTCGGCGCTGTTGCCGACGCTCGAGACGAGCCGCGGCATCTGGCTCGGCTGGAGCGGCGCCGAGCGCGACCCCGGGCTCAAGCTGCGCATCGACGACTCCGCCGCGTTCGTGCGCGCGCAGTTCGACTATCCGCCCGGCTGGCGCGACAAGTTCTACGCGGGCTTCGCGAACCGCTCGCTGTGGCCGCTGCTGCACGGCTTTCCATCGCGCGTCCGCTACGTCGACGAGGAGTGGGAGACCTACGTGCAGGCGAACCAGGCCTACGCGAAGCAGCTGATGCAGCTCGGCGGCAACGGCGCCGAGATCTGGGTCCAGGACTTCCACCTGATGCTCGTCGCGCGCGAGCTGCGGCGCGCCGGCTATCGCGGCCGGCTCGGCTTCTATCTCCACGTGCCGTTCCCGGCCGTCGACATCTTCGAGACGATGCCGTGGGCCGCCGAGGTGATGGCGGCGATGCTCGAATACGACCGCGTCGGGCTGCAGACGCAGCGTCACGCCGATAACTTCATCTTCACGGCGCGCGTCCTGCTCGGCAGCGATGCCGAGACCCGCGCGAAGGAGCGCGTGCGCGCGATTCCCGTCGGCATCGATCCGGATCGGTTTGCCGAGTGCGCCGTCACGCCCCCCGACGACGATCCCAACGCGAGCGGCTCGCGCACGATGATGCTCAGCAACCGGAAGCTGATCCTCGGCGTCGACCGCCTCGACTACAGCAAGGGCATCCCCGAGCGGCTCGAGGCCTTCGCGCGCCTGCTGGAGAAGTTCCCCGAGTGGCGCAACCAGGTGTCGTTCGTCCAGGTCAGCGTGCCGACGCGCAGCGAGGTCCCGGAGTACGCGGAGCTGCGCGGCCGCGTCGAGGCGCTGGTCGGCCGCATCAACGGCCGATTTGGCGAGGCGGACTGGGTGCCGGTGCGCTACCTGTACCGCTCGTACGATCAGGCGACGCTCGCGCGGCTGTACCGGAGAGCCGCGGTCGGCCTCGTCACGCCGCTGCGCGACGGCATGAACCTCGTCGCGAAGGAGTACGTCGCGTCGCAGGATCCGGAAGACCCGGGCGTGCTCGTGCTGTCCCGGTTCGCGGGCGCGGCCGAGCACATGACGCTCGCGCTGATGACGAACCCGTATCACGCCGACGGGCTCGCGACCGATCTCGACACCGCGCTGCGCATGCCTCGCGAGGAGCGCGTCACGCGCCACGGAGCGCTGCGCGCGATCGTGTGGCGAGATACCGCGGCGGCCTGGGCAGCGAGCTTCCTCGACTCGTTGCGCGCCTGAGCGCGCGCCTGTACACACTGCTTCACACGCCCGAAACACACCCCGGACGCCGCCGGTGGTACCCCGGAGACAGATGGCCACTCGAACGTCCACGCTGATCCTCCGACTCGGCATCGCGGTCGCCGTGATCGCCGGCATCGGGTGGTGGCTGCACTCGCGTGGCCAGGCGGCGGAGCGCGGGCGGCCCGGTGCGGGCTCGGGCGAGGCGCGCGCGGTGCCCGTGCAGCTCGGCAAGGTCGAGCAGAGAGATCTGCCGATCTGGGTCGAGGGCCTCGGCACGGTCGCGGCGTTCCAGCAGGTCACGGTGCGCGCGCAGGTCGATGGCCGCCTCGACAAGGTGCTGTTCAAGGAAGGCCAGGCCGTGAAGGCGGGCGACGTGCTCGCGCAGATCGATCCGCGTCCGTTCGAGGTGCAGCTGCACCAGGCCCAGGGCGCGCTCGCCCGCGACCGGGCCCAGCTCGATGCCGCGCAGAAGAACTACCAGCGCTACAAGGGCCTGCAGGCGCAGCAGCTCGTCGCGGCGCAGCAGGTCGAGTCGATCGGCGCGCAGGCGGGCGACTTCGAGGGCGCGATCAAGATCGACGAGGCGGCGATCGAGTCGGCGAAGCTCAACCTCGACTACGCGCGGATCAAGTCGCCGATCGACGGCGTGACGGGCGTGCGCCTCGTCGACGCGGGCAACCTCGTGCACGCGAGCGACACCAACGGCATCGTCGTCGTCACCGCGCTCGATCCGGCGGCGGTCTTCTTCACCGTGCCGCAGGACCGGCTGCCGAAGATCGCGGCCGCGCAGCAGAAGGGCGACGTCGCGGTCGAGGTCTACAACCGCGACGGCAGCGAGCTGCTCGGCAAGGGCACGCTCGCGGTGATCGACAACCAGATCAACCAGACGACCGCGACGCTGCGGCTCAAGGCGCTCGTGCCGAACAAGGAGCGCGCGCTGTGGCCGAACGCGTTCGTCAAGGCGCGCATGCTCGTCGAGACGCGGCAGGGCGCGCTCGTCGTGCCGGCGGTCGCCGTGCAGCACGGCCCGAGCGGCGACTTCGTCTACACGGTCGGCGCCGACCTGACCGCGCAGATGAAGCCGGTGACGGTCGAGCTGACCACCGGCGACACGGCCGTGCTCGCGAAGGGCGTGCAGCCGGGCGAGCAGGTCGTCACGGAGGGCGCGAACCAGCTGCGGCCGGGCTCGAAGGTGCAGCCGCCGCATGACGGAGGAGCGCGCGGCTCCGCGGCGCCGAGGAAGTAATGGCGTCGATCAGCGAGCCGTTCATCCGCCGGCCCGTCGCGACGACGCTGATGATGTTCGGCCTCTTGCTGGCCGGCATCACCGGGTATCTGCAGTTGCCGGTGTCGGCGCTGCCGCAGGTCGACTATCCGACAATCGTCGTCTCGACGATGCTGCCCGGCGCGTCGCCCGAGACGATGGCGAGCGCGGTCACGACGCCGCTCGAGCGCCAGTTCGGCCAGATGCCGTCGCTCGCGCAGATGACGAGCATCTCGAGCTTCGGCAGCTCGCAGATCACGCTGCAGTTCACGCTCGACCGCGACATCGATGCGGCGGAGCAGGATGTGCAGGCGTCGATCAACGCGGCGTCGAACCTGTTGCCGCGCACGCTGCCCGCGCCGCCGACGTACTCGAAGAGCAACCCGGCGGACCAGCCGATCCTGACGCTGGCGGTCACGTCGCAGACGTTGAAGCTGCCGCAGGTCGACGACTTCGCCGACAGCGTGCTCGCGCAGAAGATCAGCCAGGTCTCCGGCGTGGGACTCGTGACGATCGGCGGCGGGCGAAAGCCGGCGGTGCGTGTGAAGGTCGATCCCGAGCGGCTCGCCGGCGCCGGCTTGTCGCTGGAGGAGGTGCGCAGCGCGCTCGCGGCCGCGAACGTCAACCAGCCGAAGGGCAACCTCGACGGTCCGCGCCAGGACTGGGCGCTCGCGACGAACGATCAGCTCGCGAGCGCGGAGGAGGTCGCGCCGCTGATCATCGCGTACAAGAACGGCGCGGCCGTGAGGCTCGAGGACGTGGCGACCGTCGAGAACGGCGTCGAGAACGAGCAGCTCGCGGCGTGGGCCGGCAAGGATCCGGCCGTGATCCTCAGCGTGCAGCGCCAGCCCGGCGCGAACATCATCGAGGTCACCGACGCGGTGAAGAAGCTGCTGCCGCAGCTGACGGCCTCGATGCCGCGCGGCATCTCGGTGAAGATCCTGTCGGACCGCACCGAGACCGTGCGCGCGTCCGTCGCCGACGTGAAGTTCACGCTCGTGCTGACGATCGTGCTCGTCGTCGCCGTGATCTACCTGTTCCTGGGCAGCGCGCGCGCGACCGTGATCCCCGGCGTGGCCGTGCCGCTCTCGCTGATCGGCACGTTCGGCGCGATGAAGCTCGTCGCGAGCCTCGGCTGGATGCAGTTCTCGCTCGACAACCTGTCGCTGATGGCGCTGACGATCTCGACGGGCTTCGTCGTCGACGACGCGATCGTCATGGTCGAGAACATCTCGCGCTACATCGAGGAGGGCGAGCGGCCGTTCGAGGCCGCGCTGAAGGGCGCCGCGCAGATCGGGTTCACGATCGTCTCGCTGACGGTGTCGCTCGTCGCCGTGCTGATCCCGCTCTTGTTCATGAGCGGCCTCGTCGGCCGGTTGTTCCGCGAGTTCGCGGTGACCCTGGCGATCGCGATCGGCATCTCAGCCCTGCTCTCGCTGACGCTGACCGCGATGATGTGCGCGTGGATCTTGAAGCCGCACGAGCAGACGCACCCGAACGTGCTCGCGCGGTGGTTCGAGCGCGGCTTCACCGGCCTGACGCGCTTCTACGACCGCACGCTCAAGGTCGTGCTGCGCCACCAGCGCCTCACGCTGATCATCACGCTCGCGACGCTCGCGACGACCGTGCTGCTCGCCATCCACGTGCCGAAGGGGTTCTTCCCCGTCGAGGATACGGGCCTCATCACCGGCGTCTCCGAGGCCGCGCCCGACGTCTCGTTCGGCAAGATGGCCGAGCTGCAGCAGAACGTCGCGGATGTGTTGCTGTCGGATCCCGATGTTGCGAGCGTCTCGTCGTCGATCGGCGCCGACGGCACGAACGCGACCACGAACAGCGGGCGCTTCCAGATCGCGCTCGTCCCGCACGACGACCGCGGCGCGGATGTCACCGAGATCATCGCTCGCCTGCAGCCGAAGCTCGCGCAGGTCGCCGGCATCTCCGTCTACCTCACCCCGGTGCAGGACCTCACCGTCGACGCGCGCATCTCGCGGACGCAGTACCAGTACACGATCGAGGATCCGGATCCCGACGAGCTCGCGGAGTGGGTCCCGAAGCTCACGGCGGCGCTGCAGAAGCTGCCCGAGCTGCGCGACGTCACGAGCGACGCCCAGAATGCCGGCCTCGAGGTCCACCTCGTCGTCGATCGCGATACGGCCTCGCGCCTCGGGATCTCCGCGCAGATGCTCGACGACACGCTCTACGACGCGTTCGGCCAGCGCATCGTCTCGACCGTCTTCACGCAGCTCAACCAGTACCGGATCATCCTCGAGGTCG
>CAYUNM010000021.1:115942-119963 GCA_964446175.1 uncultured Kofleriaceae bacterium | reverse complement strand
CCGCGCTCGAGCTCGGCGAACGCCTCGCGGACCTCGGCGAGCGGATACGTGCGGTGGAGGACCGGCCGGAGCGTGCCGGCGTCGATCCAGGACGCGAGCTCCGCGAGCTGCGCGCCGTCCGGCCGCATGTAGAGGTAGCGGAACGAAACGCCGGCCGCGGCGGCGGCGCGCGTGCGCTTCATCGTCATGAGCGGGATCGCGGCGCGCGCGAACCACGGCAGGTACTCGCGTGCGAACGCGGCGTCGGGCAGGCCGCCGATGCCGACGACGACGCCCCCGCGCTTGCACGCGGCGATCGAGGCGAGCTCGGTCGTGCCGAGCGTATCGAACACGGCATCGAGCTCGGCCGGCAGCGGTTCTTGCTTCGTGTAATCGACGACGAGATCGGCGCCGAGCGAGCGCACGAAGTCCGCGTTCTTCGTGCTCGTCGTCGTCGCGACCCACAGGCCGAGCTGCTTGCCGATCTGGATCGCGAGCGACCCCACGCCTCCCGCGCCCGCGTGGATCAGCACGCGCTGGCCGGGCTTCAGGCCTGCGACCTCGCGCAGCGCCTGCAGGGAGGTCAGCCCCGCGAGCGGCACGCTCGCCGCCTCCTCGAACGAGGCGCGCGCCGGCTTCTTCGCGACGACGCTCGCATCGGCCGCGACGCGCTCGGCGAGCCCGCCCATGCGGTTCTTCTCGAGGCGCGCGAAGACCTCGTCGCCGACGCTGATGCCCGTGACATCGCCGCCCGTCGCCGCGACCACGCCCGCGACATCGCAGCCGAGCGCGATCGGCGGCCGCACGCCGCGCTGGACGAGCTTGAGCTTGCCCTCGCGGATCTTGAAGTCGAGCGGGTTGAGGCTCGCGGCGCGAACCTCGATCAGGACGTCGTTGCCGTCGACGACGGGCTCGGGCCTGTCGACAACCTCGATCGCATCGATGCCTCCGAACCGGGTCGCGACGGCCGCCTTCACGGCCGAGAACGCTACCCGATCTCTTCGGCGTACGTCATCACGAGGTACATCACCGCTTCGTTCTTGCCCGCGTTACGGTAGGCGTGCGGCGTGTCGGCCTCGAACAGGATCGAGTCGCCGGTCTCGAGGCGGTGCGTGTCGCCCGCGACGTCGATCTCGACCGTGCCCGCCGTGACGACGAGGTTCTCGGTCGTGCCGGGCGGGTGGGCGTCGGCGTCCTCGACGGAGCCGGCGGTCAGGCGCAGCTCGTAGAACTCGACGCGGCGCGGTTCGTCGAACGGGAACAGCGCGCGAGACGAGAAGGAGCGGTCCTTCGACGTCAGGATCTTCGACTCTGCCGAGCGCAGCACGAGCGCACCGGACTGCGTGCGCGCGCTGATCAGCGCGGAGAACGTGACCTCGAGGGCGCGCGCGATCTTCCACAGGACGTTGATCGTCGGCGCGGACTGCCCGAGCTCGATCTGCCCGAGCATCGCGCGCGACACGCCGCTGATCTGCGCGAGCCGCTCGAGCGACAGGCCGCGACGCGTGCGCAGCCGGCGCAGGTTCGCACCGACGACGGGTGCGAGATCGGTCGTCTCCGACGGCGCGCCATTGGGCGCCTCGGGGACCTCTTCGGTACGCGTGGACGCCTTCTCAGCGCGGGGAGTTGCCACGGAGGTGGACGCTTTCTTCTTCTTCACCAGACCCAAACCGGGACCCAGTATACCCACACGGCAGGTGCGGGTTGGGACGCCGGCACGGACTGGAGGCGAGGCGGCATCGTCCGCTTGTCACCGCGGTGGCGACGATACTCGTCGAGACTCACGATGTTGCTGGCCGCTGCTGCACTGCTCATGGATGGAAATCTATCCACCATAGCGGACGCGGTCAATCTGTTTTTACGGATGAATTGCTAACCAGCTGAATTACTGGTGAGAAACAGACCCCGCGTTGCCGTAGGCCGATTCACCGTGGAGCGCGCCATCGAGACCGTCGTGCTCGGTCTCCGCATCGACGCGCAGGCCAATGGTGAGATCGAGCGCCTTGAGCAGCACGAACGTGACCACCGCGGCCCACGCTCCCGCCGCCGCGATCCCGATCGCCTGCTTGCCGAGCAGCGAGAGCCCGCCGCCCGTGCCGTTGTTGAGCGCGGCGCGCGCGAAGATGCCGGTCAGCAGCGCGCCCGTCGCACCGCCGACGCCGTGCACGCCGAACGCGTCGAGCGCGTCGTCGTAGCCGAGCTTGGACTTCGCGAGCACCGCGAAGTAGCAGATGACGCCGGCGAGCACGCCGATCAGGATCGCGACCATCGGCGAGACATAGCCGGCGGCCGGCGTGATCGCGACGAGACCGGCGACCAGGCCCGACGCGACGCCGAGCATCGTCATCTTCTTGATGCGCGACCCTTCGACGATCGACCACGCGAGCGCGCCCGCGCCGGCCGCGAGGTGCGTGTTGACGAGCGCGAGTGCGCCGGTGCCCGTGGCGCCGCCGGCGCCGGCGTTGAAGCCGAACCAGCCGAACCAGAGGAGGCCCGCGCCGAGCACGGTCATCGTCAGGTCGTGCGGCATGTGGCGCACCGTCGGGTAGCCGCGGCGCTTGCCGAGGACGAACGCGCACACGAGCGCCGAGATACCGCTCGACAGGTGGACGACCGTGCCGCCCGCGTAGTCGATCGCGCCCATCTTCGCGAGCCAGCCACCGTCGGCCCACGACCAGTGCGCGATCGGATCGTAGACGAGCGTCGTCCAGCCGAGCGTGAACAGCACGTACGCGGAGAACTTCATGCGCTCGGCGTACGCTCCGGAGATCAGCGCCGGCGAGATGACGGCGAACATGCACTGGTACGCGAAGAACGCGAGGTGCGGCACCGTGCCATGCGCGGTCGTCTGGTCGATGCCCGACAGCCCGAAGAAGTCGAGCCCGCCGATCACGCCGTGCCACGTCGGTCCGAACGCGAGCGTGTAGCCGATCACCGCGAACTGCACGGTGACGATGCCCAGCGCGAAGAAGCTGTGCATGAACGTCGAGAGGACGTTCTTGCCCTGCACCATGCCGCCGTAGAACAGCGCGAGGCCTGGCGTCATCAGCATGACGAGCCCGGCCGAGATCAGGAGCCAGGCGGTATCGCCGTCGATCATGCAGGCGACTTTGACCGGGAGTTTGTTTCCGGTCCGTTTCGCGCGGGAAAAACCTACTTCGTGCCGAACAGACGATCGCCGGCGTCGCCGAGGCCCGGGACGATGTAGCTCTTCTCGTTCAGGCGCTCGTCGACGGCGGCCGTGTACACCGGCACGTCCGGATGCGCGCCGTGAAACGCGCGGATTCCCTCGGGGCACGCGAGCAGGCAAACGAACTTCAGGCTCTTCGGCCCGCTCGCCTTGATGCGGCTGATCGCGGCCACCGCCGAGTTGCCGGTCGCGAGCATCGGGTCGACGACGATCACGTCGCGATCGCCCATGCTCTCCGGCACCTTGTAGAAGTATTCGACCGCCTGCAGCGTCGTGTGATCGCGATAGAGGCCGATGTGGCCGACGCGCGCGCTCGGAAGGATCTTCAGCATCCCGTCGAGGATGCCGTTGCCGGCGCGCAGGACGGAGATGATGACGATCTTCTTGCCGTCGAGCATCGGCGCGCGCGTCTTCGCGATCGGTGTCTCGATCTCGGTCAGCGTCGTCGGCATGTCTCGGCACACCTCGTACGCCAGGAGCATCGAGATCTCGGACAGCAGATTTCGAAACGTGCTGGTGCTGGTCTCCTTCGACCGCATCAGCGTGAGCTTGTGTTGAACAAGCGGGTGTTCGATGACGTGAACGTTGCCGGCCATGAGCGCGGCGCAATCTACCCTAGCGCTGCGCGACGTGAACAGCGTGCGTCGTCGTGGCGGCCTGGCAGGCCGTCTGGACGCCCGTGAGCGAGACGAGCGCGGCGACAGCGAGGGCCACCGCGAAGAACGCGTCGCGGACGCGGGACTGCTTCTGGCGGGTCGCGATGGTGTCGAGGCGGTTCATCATGACCGCTGCGTAATACACGGACGATGCCAGCCGCGAGCACAGCAATTCCAGCTACTTGCGCCTCGATGA
>CAYUNM010000021.1:99546-115842 GCA_964446175.1 uncultured Kofleriaceae bacterium | reverse complement strand
CGCGTCGTGTCGGGGTTGTCCGAGATCAGCAGCGGGTAGCGCGCCGAGCTCGTCATGCGCACGCGCGTCGGCTGGTCCCCGCGATACGCGCTCGCGGGCGGCGCATCGGGATCCGGCTCGCGCACGCCCTCGCCGAGGATCGCGACCTGCTCGCCGACCTCGATGATCGCCTCGCGATAGCGCAGCCGCTTGTTGAAGATCCAGCCCTGGCCGGTCGTGCCGTGGCGCTGCAGGAATGCGGCCTCGCGCGCGCTCGGCTCGTCGAACGTGCCGGAATCACCCTTGCCGTCGACATCGAGCGCGACGCGCGCGCTGCGCGGATCGACGATCGCGCGCCCCGTGCCGTCGTCGAGCACGAACGGCACGCCGGCCTCTTCCTTGATGATCTGCTTCCAGTACGAGCTGCGGCCGGTCGAGTGGTGCTGCTCGACGGTCACGACGTAGTACATGCACGCGCGCCCCGTCAGCGGTGCCTCGAGCGTCTGCGCGAGCGGCTGGGCCGCGCCGACGACGCGGGCGCGCGTCGACTCCGGCAGCTCCCTCAGCGACATCCGCGGCGCGCTCTTCAGCTCGCGCTTGATCTTCTGTGATTCGGAGAAGTACCAGGCCAGCGTCACGAAGACCGCGACGCCGCCGAACACCAGGACGAAGATCTCCACCCAGACGAGCTTACCTGCGCGCGACGGCGACGTGCGCGGCGTGCGCCGCGACCGACACCGACGACGCCGACACCGCGCCGGCGATCACGACGAGCGCGGCGAACAGGACGTCACGGACAATGCTCTTGCGCTGGCGAGTTGCAATGGTTTCGAGCCGGGTCATGCCCGACCCTTCTTCACGGACGATGCCATCGCGCGCGCGAGCCGCGGCGCGCAGTTACCTCGATCAGCGACAGGTCGCAGCACTGTCGCAGCGTCTGTCGCGGCGACGGTTTACAGCTGGCGCATTGTCGGGCAAGGTCTGCCCGATGCGTGGTCGTTCCGCCGCGCTCGCCATCGCGAGCGTGCTGTTACTGGCTGGAATGGTCGCACTGCGCTGCTCGCTCGCCGACACCGACGAGACGCCCGCACCCCCGCCGCCGCGCACCGCCGCCTCCGGCGCGCCCACCGAGTCCGCGCCGCTGCCAGCCGCACCCGAGCCCGCCGCACCAAGCGCCCCCGCCGCGCCCGCACCCGCGCCGACCGGACCCGCGCCGACCGCCGCGCCGAACGCGCCCGAGCTGCCGGCGCCCGCGCAGGCCTTCGTGCCGGGCGAGAAACACCCGCCGATCGCGAACAACCACCTGCTGCGCGATCAGATCGCGGCGGTGCGGCCGCAAGTCGAAGCGTGCGGTACGGCCGCGGGCGCCAAGGCGAACGGCACGGCGGTGCTGACGTACATGGTCATCCCGGACCGGAAGAAGCAGGCGGTCAACATCGAGCAGACGGGCGTCGAGTACGACGGCACGACGATCGAGGACCAGGCGCTGCTCGACTGCCTGAAGGACACGGCGAAGGACATGACGTTCAAGTACGTGCCGGATACCGACGGCGTGTTCGCGTTCCGCCGCGTCAAGTTCGACAACGGCAAGCTCGTCGAGAACGCGTACGTGAACTTCCACTACGTGCGCTAGACGGGGCGGCCGATCGTCAGCGGGTGCCCGGGCGGCGCGCTGAGGACGACGCGGCGGCCGGTCTCGCGATAGCCGGACTCGCCGGGCGCGGCCTCGATGTGCACCGCGCCATGGACGCTGACCTTCATGCCGGGCCGGATGATGACCTCGTCGAAGCCGACGCCGTTCGCGTGCACGTTGTGGCCGTGATCGAACAGGAACTGCTGCTCGCGGTCGAGCTTGCGCGGGATGATCGGCTCGGGTGGGAACTCGATCACGAGCTCGCTGTCGGTGACGACGACCGTGCCGTCCTTCGTGTCGAGCTCGAACTCGACCATCATCGCGTCGACGATCTCCGCGTCGATCGTGCGGCCTCCCAGTCTTCCCGTGCTCACTTGCCTGTAGATGCGCGCGCGCGCCGAGAACGCCACGCCGTCGCGGCCCGACAGCGGCCCCGCGATCACCTGCTTCTTCGCGACGACCTTCCCCGTCAGCGTGACGACGGTGCCGTCGGTGAGATCGCGCGCGGCTGCTCGCAGGCGCTTGCGCGCCTTCGCACGCGGTCCGAACAGCGCCTGCTGCACCGCCGCGGCGAGGCCCGACACACCGACAAAGAGCAGCACCCAGAGAATCATCGCGAGATCGTGAGGGGGCGGCCAGCATACCCGACGAGCCGCGTGAGTACCGCCGTCTCGCGATATCCGTGCTCGCCCTCGAGGTCGACGTCGCGCGCGACGACGCCCTTCACCGTGATCCGCTCGCCGACCTTGACGAGCGCGTGATCGAAGAAGGTCGAGCGCAGGTAGCGCTCCAGGTCGCGCAGGCGCAGCAGCGCGGCGGCCTCGGCGGGAGGTGGGAAGACATCGACGGCCTTGATGTCGAGGAAGAACGTCCCGCCGGAGACGTGGATCGGCTCGCCGTCCGCTTCGAGGACGAACGGGTGGAGGCGCGCGATCAGGATGTCGTCGACGAGGTTGCCGGCCGCGTCGAGGCGGTCCCACACGCGCGCGTGTGTCACGTGCGCGACGCAGTACTCGCCGGTGAGCGGCGCGGCGATCGTGTCGTCCGCGCGCACGGTGCCGGTGACGGTCACCTCTTCACCCTCGGCGTACGGCATTCGGCTTGATCAGCGGCAGCAGCGCGACGATCACGAGCTGCAGCAGCGCGGCGAAGATGTATGTCTGCTGGAACGAGAGGTAGGAGAGGACGTTCCCGCCGAGCAGCTTGGCGCCGACGACGGTCGAGAGGTTCGTCAGCGACGTGTACGCGGCGAACTGGGTCGCGCCGACCTTCGGATCCGACGTGTCCATGCACAGCGCCCACAGGCTGACCGTCAGCACCGCATTCGCGAGCGGCTCGATCATCGACAGCACGTAGATGAAGCCGTGGTGATGCCACCACTGGTCGTTGAACGCGAACACGAGCCAGCCCGCGGCGGTCACGATGCACGCGAGCCCGGCGAGGCGGCGGCGCCCGACGAGGTCGGCGAGGAAGCCGGCCGAGAGCGACGCGACGAAGCCGACCGGCAGCCCGAACCCGCCCGTCACCGCCGCGTACTCCTCCTGCGTCCAGTGCAGGTGCTGCATGAACAGCACGCCGGAGACCGGGTTGAGCATGCCGAGCGCGAGGTTCATCCAGGTCATCACGAGCGCGGCGACGAGCGCGCTGCGCGTCGAGAACGCACGTGGGATCTCGCGGAACGTCTCGACGAGCTTGCCGACGACCGACAGGTGCGCCGGCTGCTCGAACGGCCGCTCTTTGACGAACATGGCGACGACCATGATCGCGAGCAGCACGACCACCATCACGACGATGCCGGCGCGCAGGCCGGCGTGCGCGATCACGACGCCGATGCCCGCCGAGCCCGCCATACCGCCGAGGTACTTCGAGCCGTACATGATGCCGCTCGCGCGGCCGCGCTCGGCCTTGTCGAGGAGATCGATCGCGAGCCCGTCGACGGCGACGTTCTGCAGCGCGTTGAACACGGTGTGCGCGAAGATCAGCGTGAACATCGCGTCGACGTGCTCGCTGAAGTTGCCGAGCAGCAGCAGCGCCGCGAGCGACACCGCCATCAGCAGCTGCGCGCCGACGATCCACGGGCGCCGCCGCCCGAAGCGCCGGCTCGCGAACGCGTCGACGATCGGTCCGGCCGTCCACTTGAACGCGAACGGCAGCACGGTCGCGGTCGTCATGTTCGCGAGCGTGTCGGCGGTGGCGCCGTGCTCGGCGAGGTAGCCGAGCAGCGTGATCGCCATGAAGCCCCAGGGAATTCCCTGGGCGAAGAACAAGAGGCCGAGCGTGAACAGCCGTAGCCAACGACGCTCCGCTAAGTTCACGTCCGCAGTATAGTCACGGCGTGAGGTTCCTGCTGCTCGTCGCCCTCGCTGCCTGCGCGCAGCCGCGCAGCCCGCGGTGCAAGCAGGTCTGCGCGCGCGAGTACGAGTGCGTGATCGCGACGAAGGCCGACGTGCCGTTCGACGAAAAGGAGTGCATCGCGGCGTGCGCGGTGCTCGAGCAGGACCAGGACAACCTCGCCAAGGTCCAGAAGCACGCCGACTGCGTGAACAAGCAGCAGGCGTGCTCGGCCGTGCTCGAGTGCCAGTAGCTAGAGCCCCGCGGCGGGGAGCGACTAATCGACGTCTTCCGCCGAGCGGATGATCTCGACGATGAAGTCGGTGCGGAGCGTGATCAGGCTCGGCTCCTTCTCGATCTTGATCACGCCGACCGCGACGCCCGTGCCGACCGGCTTGTCACCGGTCAGCTCTTCCTTGCCCATGTCGAGCACGCAGGTCTTGTTCGCCTTGCGCGCGGCGGCGCAGTCATCGGTGTGCTTCTGCTCGGCCGTCTTGGCGGGCGTGGCAGCGGCGATGGTGGGAACGAGGAGCAGGGCGAACAGGATGCGCATGCGCACGAGACACGCGGCACATTCGTGAGTTGCGCGGACCACAGTGTGGTCCCGCCACCACGCGAAATGCGGCTAACACCGCGTCGCGGCGATGGAACGAGCATTGCTCGTAGGTCCTCGCACATGCTGCGCGCGGTGACGGCGACGGTCTGTTCGGGTGTGCTGCTCGGTGGCTGCGGCGCGACATGGCCGAATCGCGCCGCCGCGCTCGCGACGCCGCAGGTCCATCAGGTGACGACCGTCGACGTGCTGCCGGTCGACCTCGAGGTGTGGACCGAGAACGGCTACCCGCAGGCGCCCGAGGAAGTCCGCGACGGCGCGAGCGCGCGCCTGATGACGGGCGCCGTCGACCTGCTGCAGAAGAACGGCTACGCGATCGACGGCCTGATCGACTGGAAGGGCGAGATCGACGGCCGCGGCGCCGTGATCGAGCGCACCGACCTCGAGCAGACCGTCGCGACGCTCGCGCGCTACGATCTCCTGGCCGGCCGCCAGCCGGTGCGTCTGCCGGATCCGCAGCTGCCGGCGCGGCTCGGCACGGTCAGCGGCGCCGACGCCACGCTCTACATCGGCGGCTGGGCCTACGTCGCCGCGCACCACGACTCGACGGGCGAGAAGGTCGCCGAGGGCATCCTGATCGGCGTCGCGATCATCGCCGTGGTCGCGATCGTCGCGATCGCGCTGTCGTCGTCGAAGAGCGGCGGCTCGCACGGCGGCGGTGGGTCGCACGGCGGCGGCGGCGGCTCGCATGGCGGTGGCGGCCACAGCGCGCCGACCTTCCACGATCACCGCGGCGGCGTGGCCGCGGCCGACAACCCGAGCTTCGTCACCGTCGGCACCGCGACGATCCGCGATCACCGCGGCGGCGGTGGCTGGTCGCCCCCGCGCGCGCCGTCGAGCGTGCACGTCGCGAGCGGCCCGAGCGTGCACGTCGACACCGCGATCGACATCGTCGACTCGATCGATCCGCAGACGGTCGCCCATCCCGACTGGTCGGGCGACGTGCCGGCCGGCGGCGAGGACTCGCAGATGTACCTCGAGATGACGCTCGTCGAGAACGCGACCGGCACCGTGCTGTGGCATGCGCACCAGAAGTTCCCCGCGAACGCGGCGAGCCAGGAAGACCTCGCGCGCGTGACGCGCACGCTGATCGCGTCGCTGCCGGTCCGCTAGTCTTCGCGCCGCTCGGCGGCCTTGCGGCGGTCCTCGCGCCAGCGCGCGAAGTGGCGCTCGATGACCTCGCGATCGGCGCGGGCGCGCGCGAGCTGCAGGCGTGCTGCATCGACGGCGCCGTCGTGATCCGCGCGCGCGGCTTCGGCGGCGAGCTCGTGCGTGCGGGCCTCGGCGAGCTCGCGGCGGCGGCGGGCGACGAACCGATCCGCGAGCGCGCGGGCGTGCGCGGTCGTCGTGGCGTCGCGGGCGGTCATCGCGGTGGCGAGCGCGAGGCGTGCCGCCTCGGTGCGGAGGCGGGCGGCGGCGAGCCGTTCATCGGCGTTGTTCGCATCGGCGATCGCTCCGGCGAGCGCGGACTTGCGCGTGCGTTCGTCGCGTGCGCGCGCATCGCGGACCGGCGCGAGTCGGTAGCGATCCTCCGCCACACTGCAATGTTACACTGCCCGCGGATGGTCCATGCCGGGGACGCACCGATCGACCGCTACGTGGTGCTCGAGCACCTCAGCGAGGGCGGGATGGGTGCGATCTACGTCGGCAAGAAGATGGGCGCGGGCGGCTTCGAGATGGAGGTCGTGCTCAAGCAGCTGCTGCCCGAGTTCACGCAGCAGGAAGAGTTCATCGACCTGTTCCTGCGCGAGGCGAAGCTCAGCGCGACGCTCGATCACGCGAACATCGTCCACACGATCGATCTGGTGACGGCAGGCAACGAGTACTTCATCGTGATGGAGTACCTGCCGGGCGGCGATCTACGGACGCTGCTCAAGAAGGCGAAGCGCCGCGGCAAGCGGTTCTCGCCGGCGGCCGCGATCTACATCTCGCGCGAGGTGCTCAGCGCGCTCGCGTACGCGCACGCCAAGCGCGACTTCCAGGGCAAGCCGCTCAAGCTGATCCATCGCGACGTCTCGCCGTCGAACATCCTCTTGTCGTACCTCGGCGAGGTGAAGCTGACCGACTTCGGCATCGCGAAGGCGGCGACCCACACGTCGCTGTTCTACAAGGTGAAGGGGAAGATCGGCTACATGTCGCCCGAGCAGGCGAAGAGCGAGCCGCTCGATCACCGCAGCGATCTCTACTCGCTCGCCGTGTGCATGTACGAGATCCTCACCGGCGAGCGCCTGTTCGTGCATGCCGGCCTGACGACGAGCGCCGACGAGATCTACAGCCAGCCGGTGCCGCTCGTCTCGAAGAAGGTTCCGGGCCTCACGCCGGAGCTCGACGGGATCATGCAGAAGGCGCTCGCGATCGATCCGAACGCGCGCTACCAGACCGCGGGCGAGCTCCAGGAAGCGCTGATGCGCTGCGCGCATCGCAACGGCCTCTTGATGTCGGCGCCCGAGCTCGCGAAGGAGCTGCGCGACGCGTGCGGCCCCAACGATCAGTGGCGCGACGACGCCGACGAGGACGACTTCGGCTACGTCCAGCGGGCCGGCACCGAGATCTACGACGTCGACGAGGAGGACGACGAGGAGAACGACGACGAGCTCGATCTCGGGCCGATGTCGATCCACTCGATCGCGGCGAAGGTCGCGCGGCCGGCGTCGAAGCCCAAGGCGCCGAAGCTGCCGCTGCCGCGTCCGAAGACGGAGGTCGATCGCTTCAACGGCGTCGAGCTGACGTCGATCATCAACATGATGGACGTCGAGAACGAGGGCAGCCGCCCGCTCGTCGATCTCGATCACCCGCCGGCGCCGCGCCAGCTCGACTCCGGTCCGCGTCAGCTCGGCAGCGATCCGGCGCTGATCGGCCCCGGCACGCCGTCCGCGCCGCTCGGCCTGCCGCCGAAGATGGGCCGCTCGCCCGCGCCACCCGCGCCGGGGCCGCGCACCGATGCCGCGTTCGAGGCGATGTCGACCGCGCCGCGCCGCTTCGCACCGCCGGCCGCCGCGTCGGCCCCCGCACTCGCGGAGCATCCGCGCCAGGAAACCGCGCCGAAGACGGGCTCGCGCATCCCGCCGTGGATCGTGATCGCGGTGATCCTGCTGGCCGCCGCGATCGCGGGCGTGATCGTAGCGCTGTCGGGTCCCAGCGTCGGAAAGTGACCGAGTTCTTTAGGGCTTTCTAAGGGGTGGGGGGATAGACACCAGGGAGCCGCAGGTCTACCATCGCGGAGGCTGGGGGGTATTCCAGCACTCGATGACGAAAGACCGCTCCAACGTCACTGCGCTCCTCGACGATGCGCCGTCGTACTCACGGCAAAACGCGGGCGGCATCTTCCTCGTCATCAAGGGCCCCGATCGCGGCGAGGCCGTGCGGCTCGGATCGGACCCGGTCTCGTTCGGCTCCGGCCCGCAGTGCTCGCTAGTGCTCACCGACAAGACGGTCTCGCGCAAGCACCTCGAGGCCTCGCTCGTCGGCGACGAAGTGATCATGGCCGACTGCGGCTCGACGAACGGCTCGTTCATCCAGGGCTCGCGCTTCGAGAAGATCTCGATCGGCTTCGGCGCCGAGGTGAAGCTCGGCCGCACCGTCATCAAGTTCCTGCCCGACGAGGAGATCGTCGATCCCGAGCCGAGCGCGCAGGCCGCGTTCGGCACGATCGTCGGTGGCGACACCAAGATGCGGCAGATGTTCACGCTGCTCGAGGATGTCGCCGCGACGAACGCGACGGTCCTGATCGAAGGCGAGACCGGCACCGGCAAGGAGCTGATCGCCGAGGAGATCCACAACCACTCGCCGCGCAAGGACGGCCCGTTCGTCGTGTTCGACTGCGGCTCGGTCCCGCGCGAGCTGATCGAGTCGATGCTGTTCGGCCACGTGAAGGGCAGCTTCACCGGCGCGATCACCGACCGGCGCGGCGCGTTCGCGGAAGCGCACGGCGGCACGATCTTCCTCGACGAGATCGGCGAGATGGCGCTCGACCTCCAGCCGTCGCTGCTGCGCGTGCTCGACAAGCGCGCGGTCCGCAAGGTCGGCAGTAACACGTACGAGAAGATCGACGTGCGCGTCGTCGCCGCCACCAACCGCGACCTGCGCGCCGAGGTCGCGAAGAAGACGTTCCGCGAGGACCTCTACTACCGCCTCGCCGTCATCCGCGTCTCCGTCCCGCCGCTGCGCGAGCGCGGCAGCGACATCCCGCTGCTCATCCAGCACTTCGTCAACAACTTCGGGCCGGGCCTCACCGTCTCGCCCGAGGACATGGCGCGCCTCGTCCGCCACAGCTGGCCCGGCAACGTCCGCGAGCTGCGCAACGTGATCGAGCGCGCCTGCCTGCTCGCGCGCGGCTCGACGATCAACCTCGAGGACGCGCTCGTCAGCGAGGCCGCGCCGTCGCTCGGCATCCGCACCGACCTGCCGTTCAAGGAAGCGAAGGGTCAGCTCGTCGAGATGTTCGAGCGCGAGTACATCGAGGACCTGATGCGCCGCCACAAGATGAACCTGTCGGCGGCGGCGCGCGAGGCGCAGATCGACCGCAAGCACCTGCGCGAGCTGATCCGCAAGTATGGCCTCGACCCGCGCCAGGGTCAGGGCGACGGCCCGACCGAAGACGACATGGAGTAGGCGCGCGTCGCGCGCTGCTGGGCTCCGCGAAGTGCGCTGCTCTATTCGAGGCGCACGCGTGCCGACAGCCGATCGTCGGGCACGTTGATGTCGAACTTCTGCCGGCTCTCGCTGACCGCGTCGTACACCTCGACGGTGTGAGGACCGAGCGACGTGTGGATGCGCTCGGTCGGGCACAGCATGCCGGTCGGCTTGCCGTCGACGTACACGTAGTAGCGGTCCTTCTTGCACTTGAGGACCTTGATGCCGGCGGGGCCACCACTGGGCGTCACCGCCTTGAGGTCGATCGCGAACTGGCCGTGCCCGTCGACCTCGGCCACGTACAGGTCGTGGCCCGGCAGCAGCAGCGCGATGTTGTGGCGGTCGCTCGAGCCCGGCAGCTTGACGGGCGTCGTGCCCTGGTCGGCGCCGTCGATGAACACGCGCGCGCCGGACGGCTTCGACGTGATCTGCAGCTGGTCCGACGGTGCGGTGGCCGCCGCGACCTGCTTGTCGGCGGAGCCTGCGCTCGCGACCTGCTTGTCGGCGGAGCCTGCGCTCGGGGCCTGCGTGTCAGCGGAGCCTGCGCTCGCGACCTGCTTGTCGGCCGAGCCGCTGGCCGCGGAGCCCTTCGCGGCGACGACCTCCGCCGAGCCCTTCGCCGCGACGATCTCCGCCGAGCCCTTCGTCGCGGGCGCCGCGGTGGGCTCCTTCGCGGAGCCGGCCGTCGCGACCGCGCCGCTGCCCTTGCCCGCGTCCTTCGCGAGGTACTGCGTGTAGCCGTAGTAGCCGCCCGCGCCGAGGCCGCCGATCACCAGCAGCGCGACCACGACCTTGAGGCCGCCGCCGCTCGGCTTCTTCTGCGCGAGGTGCGGATTGAACGCCGTCGCGGGGACCTTCGCCGTCGGCGGCGGTGCGTTCTGGGCGCGCAGCGGCGGCGCGAAGCCGGGCATCGTCGTCGACGGGCTCGCGCCGAGGCCGGGCTCGGGGACGCGCGCGGGCGGGGTGGTGTCGACGCGCGCGCTGGTCGGCGCCGGGATCTCGGACCTCTCGTCGCCGTGGAGCTCGACCTGGAGCGGGACCTCGTGAGTGTCGAGGCGCGCTGCCATGTTGAGCTTCTCGGCGAGGAGCGGCGACATCTGATCCGTCGCCATGTCGCGGTCCGCGCGCTGGTCGGGCTCGTCGGCGATCATCGTGATCGCGGCGGAGTCGAGCTCGGCGATCGGATCGACCGTGTGCGTCGGATCGACGCGCGTCGGCGCCTCGCTCTGGGCGCGCTCGGGAACGACGCGTGCGAGGTCGCGCTCGGGCGGCGTGCTGCGCGCGATGTCGACGGGGCTGACCGCGTGCTCGCGCGTCGGCTGCTCGAAGTTGTGGTGGCCTTCGTCCTGCGCCGTGCGCTCGCGCGTGACCTCGTCGAGGTGGCCGAGCTCCGAGAGCGCGCGCGACAGGCTCTCGCCGCGGGCGATCTCGCTCGCAGCGCGTGGCTTGGCGGCCGGCTCGGAGGCGGCGCGCGCGGCGTCGGCGGCGGCGAGGCGATCGGACGGGCCGGGGATCGTCGGCACGCTGTCGAAGCGGCCGCGATCGTTGCGCGCAGCAGGCAGCGGCGGCGTGCTCGGCGGATCCGAGCCCTTCGCGGTGGCGTTGCGCGGCTGGATGATCTTCGGGATCGTCGGGATCGTTGCCGGCGGCGACGAGCCGGAGCCCGGGCGCTTCGCGGCCGCGACGCCCATCATCGTCATGCTCGGCGGGGGCGGCGGCGCGACGCCCGGCGCGGTGACGATCTTCGGGATCGCCGGGGGCACGGGGGCGGCGCGCGGACCGACGAGCGGCGGCGGGCCGGCGACGGGGACGTCGGGGCGGACGAACTCCGTCGTCGCGACCTCGCCACCTTCCGCTGCTGCCGGCGGCGCGCTCGTGCCGAGGTTGAGCGAGAGGACGCCCGACAGCTCGCCCTCGTGGAGGGCGGCGAGCCGATCGAGCGTCGCCTTGACCTGCGCGCCGATGTCCTTGCGCGTGCCGGGGACCGGCGCGACGCGCAGCGCGGCATCGAGGGCGTCGGCGAGCGCGCGCGCATCGGGGAACCGCTCGAACGGCGAGCGGGCGAGACAGCGCTGCAGCACGCGGACGATCGGCCGCGGCAGCGCCGGATCCGGCGGCGGGCCCGCGAGCACCGCCTGGGCGACCGCGATCGGCGTGGCGCCGGTGTACGCGCGCTGGCCGGTGACGAGCTCGTACGCGATCACGCCGAGCGCGAACACGTCGGTCGCGGCGGACGGAGCCTCGCCGGCGAGCTGCTCGGGAGCGAGGTACGCGATGCGGTTCGACAGCCGCGTGAAGTCCGACGGGCGCGACGGCAGCGTCGCCGCGAGGATGCCGAAGTCGGTCACCTTCACGTCGCCATCGGGCGTGACGATGACGTTCGTCGGCGCGAGCCCGAGGTGGGTGAGGCCGCGGCCGTGCGCGTAGCCGACCGCGCGGGCGATCTGCGAGACCAGCGCGAGCGCGCCGCCGGCCGCGAGGCCCGTGCCGCCGAGCTTGGCGTCGGTCACGAGGCGCATCGCGTCGAGGCCGGTGACCAGCTCGACCGCCGTGAACGTGGTGCCCTGCGCGACGCCGAACTCCGACATGCGCGCGATCCGGGGGTGCTCGAGCGAGCCGTAACTGCGCGCCGCGGCGGACAGTTGCTGCGCGGCCGCGGGGGAGGCGGTCAGCTCGGGGCTGATGCGCTTGACCGCGAACTGGCGCTCGAACCCGGCGACGCCAAAGACCTTCGCGCGCGAGACGGCACCGTTCGGTCCGGCACCGATCGGCTCCAAGAGTTGGTAGCGTCCCAGACGCTCCGGCGCGGCCTGTGACTCCATCACCCGAAACGCGACTGTAACCGATCCGGGGCCTTCGCGGCGCGGTCCGATGACCCGAGGAGCTAAGCGCGCGCCGTAGGCGCGAGGACGGCGAAGCCGTCCGGCCCGCGAAGCGGGCCAGCGCAAGAGCGCCGTGCGCAATTCCTACGTGTCGTGAACTTGCTCTCGACAACGAACGCTGGCACGACCGATCCATGGGCAGGAGCAAGCGGACTCCGGAACGATCGTCGATCGCACGCGCTTCCACGCAGGCGTTCGCGCGACGCCAGCGGCCCGGCGCGGAGGGGGACGACAAGGACAAGGACGACGACAAGGACGAGGTCGACCGCAGCATGGAGGAGACCCGCCCCGAGGTCGGCCCCCACGTCCAGCCCAAGCCCGAGGCGAAGAGCGCCACGCCTGCCGCGGCCGCGCCTGCCGCGTCCGCCCCGCCCGACGAGCTGCCCGCGATCACGCCGCCCGATCCGGGTGGCGTCCCGTGGGCCGACGCGACGCCACCGCCGATGAAGCCCGTCGAGCCGGCGCGCGCGAAGACGGTCACCGTCGCGGTGCCCGCGGAGGTCGACCTCGGCCGTCCGCCCGAGATGCCGACGACGACGGCCCCGCCGCCGCTCGCGCTCGGTGCCGTCGAGAACCCGGCGCACATGCCCGGCCCGCGCGAGATCCCCGCCGGCGAGCCGAACGATCCCGCGCCCGCGCCCGGTCACGTGCCGCCGGGTGACTCGCGCTCGCTGCGCCGGGCGAAGGAATTCGTGCTGATCTATCGCGTGCAGACGTTCGTGATCAGCCGGATCGGCACGGTCGGCACGCGCGGGCAGTGGCGGGTGGTCGAATATCCTACGTCCGCGTCGGCGAGCCATGCATACGCGAAGGAAGCCTCGCGATTCGTCTCGGAGGGATTCTCGGACTATCGTGAGTGAGGTGGCCGAACAGCCGAAGTCCCCCAAGGCGCTCGCGCTCCGCTCGTCGTGGCTGGTGCGATGGGCGCTCGAGGCGCCACAGCGCTGGCTCGGCCGGCGCAGCACGATCGCGCAGGATGTCGCCGGCGGCGCCGACGGCCTCTCGTACCTGCGCCATCTCGTGCGCGGCAATCGGCTGCGCCGCCGCGATGGCTTCAGCGAGGTCACGCCGGAGTCGCCGCCGGTGCTCATCATCCACGGCTTCCTCGGCACGCGTGGCTCGATGTACATGCTCGAGCGCCGGCTCGTCGACGACGGCTTCGTGTGCGTGTCGTTCAACCTCGGGACGTTCAACGTCCGCGACATCCGCCGCTCGGCGTTCCTGATCCATCGCAAGATCGAGCGGATCCTCGCGCAGACGCCGTCACAGAAGATCGACATCATCGGCCACTCGATGGGCGGCCTGATCGGCCTCTATTACGTCAAGAAGCTGGGCGGCCACGCGCGCGTCCGCAAGCTGATCATGATGGGCACGCCGGTGCGTGGGACGTGGGCGGCGCTCGCCGGGGTGGCGACGCTCGGCCTGTGGTCGACCTCGTCGTGGCAGCTGCTGCCGCGCAGCCGGTTCCTCGACGAGCTCGCACAGGGGCCGATCCCGCCGGGAGTCGAGGTCCATACGATCGCGGCCGCCCGCGACTGGGTCGTGCCGCTCTCTACCACCCGCATCGCCGGCGCCACCGCGACCACGGTCCCGCTCGGCCACTCCAGCCTCGTCGTCTCCGAAGAGGTCTATCGCAGGGTCGTCCACACCCTGCGGCCCCCCGATCACGACCAGCTCGTCGATCAACAAGCGCCGGAGACCGATTGAGTCAGGCCGTTTGCTTGCGCGATCCAGCACATAGCCGCTAGAATTTTCGAGTCCTTGGCCGCTGCGACGTCCATGAACGATCGTCCACGCTTCGCACTGCGCTTCATCTCGGGCAAGTACCAGGGTGGCGAGTTCCCGCTTCGGATGAATCGGGAAATCATCATCGGTCGCTCCAGCGACCTCGACATGGTGCTGGTCGAGGACATGGTCTCGCGTCGTCACGCGAAGATCAGCTCGACCGACGCCGAGGTCTACATCCAGGACATGGGCTCGACGAACGGCACGTTCGTCAACGGCGAGAAGATCGCCGGCAAGGCCCTGCTCCACGAAGGCGACCGCATCCTGGTCGGCACGTCGATCATCAAGGTCGTCGCGGTCGAGGGGAGCGTGGCCCAGCAGTCCGAGGCAGAGGCGCGCCGGCGTCTCGAGGCGGGAGCGCAGCAGCGCCAGGCCACGCAGGGCCGGCCGATGTCGGGCGTGATCGAGGAGATCCCGCTGCCCGACCTGCTCCAGCTGCTCTCGACGAGCCGCAAGTCGGGCGTGCTCACGATCAACAACGGCGTCTCGATCGGCAAGATCTTCCTGCGCAAGGGCCAGATCTACTTCGCGACGATCAACGACGACTTCAGCGTGTCGCCGCAGAAGGCGATCTACCGGATGCTCACGTGGGCGACCGGCACGTTCGAGCTCGAGCCGGGCGGCGAGATGCAGGTGATGAACGAGATCCAGGAGTCGACCGAGGGTCTGCTCATGGAGGGCGTCCGCCAGCTCGACGAGTTCCGGAACCTCCAGAAGCAGCTCCCGCCACTCGGGTCGCCGCTCGCCGTGCCCACGCCGCTCGCCGGCAAGCTCCGCGAGCTCACTCCGAGCGAGCTCGACACGTTCCAGCTTGTCCTGGATCACGGGCAGCTCCAGAAAGTCCTCGATAACTTTCCGGGCACCGACCTCGACGCAGCGCAGAACATCATCAGCCTGATGAAGCGCGAGTTCGTCGTCGTTCCTTGAGCTATCCTGGAAGGGATGGCTGTACGCGTCGAGACGATCGCGCTGCGATCTCCCTACCGGGGCGTCGTGGGCCGATCGATCGTGCGGCTGATCGTGTCGATCGAGCCGCGCGGCATGCTGCCGTGCGAGGTCACGATCGAGGTCGATGACGAGCGCGTCGAGGTCTGCGATCACCGCGGCTGCTTCGCGCTGGGTGGCATCGATCAGCTGTTCGTCGTCGAGCGCCAGCCTCCCGCGTGGCGCTTCCTCACGTGGTTCGGCGTGTTCGCGCGCCGCCGCGGCCTCCCCGATCGCCTGCTGCTCGAGACTCCGGACGGCAAGGTCGCGCGCTTCGTCGAGCGCACCGTCGAGGAGCGCCTCGGTTTGCGCGACGAGCCGGTCCGCGGCGAGCTGCGCGTGATATGAACGTGGCGTGATCCGCGAGGCCGCCTCCGTCATCCTGCTGCGGCGCACGCCGTCGGGACCGGGTGCCTTCGAGGTGTTCTTCGTGCGGCGGCACCGAGGCTCGAGCTTCATGGCGAGCGCGTTCGTGTTCCCCGGCGGCGCCGCCGAGGAAGGCGAGGACGCGAAGACCGCCGCCGCCCGCGAGCTGTTCGAGGAAGCCGGCGTGCTGCTCGCGCGCGATGCCGGCGTGCAGGCCGAGACGCTCGAGACGCCGAACCAGGAGCACATCCGCAAGCGCGTGCTCGGCGGCGTCCCCGCGAAGGATGCGCTGCGCGTCGCCGGCCTGACGTGGGCGACCGACTGCCTCGTGCCGTGGTCGCACTGGATCACGCCGAGCGTCGAGAAGAAGCGGTTCTCCGCGCGGTTCTTCGTGTGCGAGATGCCCGCCGGGCAGGAGCCGCGCTTCGACGAGACCGAGACCGTCGACCAGATCTGGATCACGCCCGCGGAGGCGATCGCGCGCGCGGCCGATCTCATGCTGCCGCCGCCGCAGGTGCGCACGTGCTGGGAGCTCGCGCAGCATGCCTCGCTCGACGACGTGCTCGCCGCTGGCCGCAAGCGCGCCGAGGAGCCACATCCGATCATGCCGCGCCTCCTGGCCGGCGAGCGTCCGTGCCTGCTGCTCCCCTGGGACCCGCAGTACAGCGACGCGACCGGCGACAGCGCGCCGATGGCCTATCGTCCGACGTGGGCGATCGGCCCGAGTCGCTTCGTGCTGGAGGACCGCGCGTGGAAACACGTCGACGCACCTGGTTCGACGAACGCGGGCTGAACGACGGCACGCGCACGCTGCCGTTCTACGCCGGCGCGCTGCACTACTGGCGCGTCCCGCGCGCGCGCTGGCCGCTGTGCCTGCGCGCGATGCACGACGCGGGCTTCACGATCGCCGAGACGTACGTGCCGTGGCGCGTGCACCAGCCGACGCCCGATGCTCCGCGCCTCGACGATCTCCCCGCGTTCCTCGACGCGGCGAAGGCCGCCGGCCTCGCCGTCGTGCTGCGCCCGGGCCCGCACGTCAACGCCGAGCTGACCAGCTTCGGCATCCCCGACTGGGTGCTCGCGGAGCCCGC
>CAYUNM010000021.1:89795-99446 GCA_964446175.1 uncultured Kofleriaceae bacterium | reverse complement strand
CCGGTCGGCATCGACGCCTACACGCCGCGCGCGCTGTTCCCCGAGCTGCGCCGCCGCGCGCTCGCGTGCGTCGGCAACGCATCGCCGCTGGCGATCGCGTTCGAGGTCGGCGTCGGCTTCTTCCCGTGGTTCCCGCCGCTCGACCACACCGACGATCCGACGCGCGAGCGCGATCACCTCCTCACGCTGCTCGCGTCCGGCGTCCGCGGCTTCAACATCTTCATGGCGATCGAGCGCGACCGCTACTACGGCGCCGCGATCGATCAGCACGGCAAGCTCGAGGCGCGCTGGCTCCCGCCGCTGCTCGCCGCGCTCGCCGAGCTCGACTGGCCCGCGCTCCGCCGCGCCACCCCGATCGCCGTCATCGACATGCGCGCCGACACGCGCTTCGGCGCCGCCTCGCAGGTCCTCGATCCGATGACGCCCGTCCTCGCCGACGTGATCGGCCTCGGCCCCGCCGGCGCCGCGGAGCTGTCGCGCGACCCGGCCGCGATCACGGCGCGCCGCTGGCAAGCCGCGGTCTGCCGCGCGCTCGAGCTCGCGCAGGTGCCGTACGCGATCGTCGACGAGTCCGCGCCCGAGGACGAGCTCGCTCGCTACCGCGCCGTGATCGCCCCGACCGGCGACCGCATCGACCGCACGCTCTGGACGCGCCTGCGCGCGCTCGCCGAGCACAAGCGCGCCGTCGTCGTGATCGGCCCGACGTCGCCCACCCGCGACGAGTACGACCAGCCACTGCCCGAGCCGCTCCCGCGCCGCATGGGCAAGCTCAACTCCGCCTCGCTCGACGATCTCGCCGGCCTCGCCGAGGACCTCGCTGGCCTCGCGGGCGAGCTCCCCGAGACGTGGCAGGTCGAGCGCCCCGACGACGTCCGCACCGCCGTCTTCACCGACGGAGCCGGCACCGCGCGCGCGATCTTCGTCCTCTCCGACGCGCCGCGCGCGACGACCGCCGTCCTGCTCGCCGACCGCGCGCTGCGCGACGTGCTCTCGAACGAACGCTTCGAGCTGCGTGACGGCCGCATCTCGGTGCCGATGCAGCCCGGCGCCGTGCGCCTGCTCGCCTAGCTGCGCTTGCGTCCGCGCGGCGGTGGCGCCGGCAGCGCGCCGCGGTCGGGGACGATCAGCGCGCCGATGCCGGCGAGCGAGGCGGCGGCGCCGCACGCGAGCAGCAGGTTCGCGCCGAGGCCCATCGTGGCGGCGTGGTGGGGGTCGCGCGAGGCGACGTAGTAGAAGATCGCCCAGACGCTGCCGCTGATCGCGCCGAGCACGAGCGCGAGGAAGCCGGCGAGGCGTCCCATGCGGCGGCGGATGCCGCAGATCGCGCCGAGGATCGCGAGCAGCGCGGCCGGTGCGTAGATCACGGAGGCGGCCGTGCGGGCGCGCTCGAGCTGGTCGTGCGCCTGGGCGGCGGCTTCCTTCGCTTGCGCATCGCCGAGGCCGAGCTTGGTCAGATCGAGCGTCAGCGCGTCGAGCGACTCGAGGCGGCGCACGAGCTCGAACGCCGAGGGGTGGCGGCCGAAGCGCGCGTTCGAGGTGTGGACGTCGATGAACGGCAGGAAGAAGCCGGCAACACCGACGATGCCGGCGAGGAGGACGAGGTACTTCCAGAGGCTCATGGCTGGTGCTTCGGTTTTTCGAGCTGGTCCTGGAGCTCGTGCGCCCTGTCGGCGTCGACCTTGGGCTCCTCTTCCTCGCGCACGTCGCGGATCGCGTCGAGCTCGGCGGAGAGCCGGCCGCCCTCCGCCTCGGTCTGCTTGAGGCGTGCCGCGAGCTGGCCGGCGATCGCGGCGGCCTTCTCGACCGGCTCGCCGGCGGCGAGCTCCTCGTAGACCTGCTCGGCTTTTTCGTCGCGCGCGCGCACCTCGGCGTCGAGCTGTTCCTCGCCCGGCAGCTCCACGCGCAGCTCGCCGATGACCATCTTGAGGCCGGCCGCGATCGGCAGCGCGAGCAGGGCGCCGAGGATGCCGAGCAGCGTGCCGCCGATGAGCAGGGCGAGCAGGACGATCGCGGGCGACATGCGCAGCGTGCGGCCGTAGACGCGCGGCACGAGGATGCGCGACTCGAACTCCTGGTAGAGGAACATCAGCGCCGCGACGATCAGCATCATGCCGGTGCCCTGCGGCGCGACGGCGAAGATCGCGGGCGCGGACGCGACGTAGCCGCCGATGAACGGGATGACATCCGTCAGGCTGGCGAACATGGCGAGCGCGAGCGCGTCCTCGACGCGCAGGATCGTCAGCAGCGCGAACGTAAAGATCCCGATCGCGACCGACGTGATCAGCTGGCCGCGCATGTAGCCGCCGACGATCGTCTTGAGCTCGATCAGGATGCGCGCGAGCTTGACGTGGTAGTTGCGCGGGACGAGCGCGTAGAGCAGCGACTTCGCGCGACCGGGATCGGCGAGCAGGTAGAGCGCGAGGAACAGCGTGGTGACGGCGTAGCCGATCACCGACAGGATCGCCGCCGAGTAGCCGAGCAGCGAGTTGCCGGCCTTGAGGACGAGGTCATCGAGCGGGACGGCGCGGATCGTCTTCACGAACGGCGCGGCCCAGCGGTACTGGTTGAGGAATGCGACGAGCTTGCGCCGCTCGGCCGGCGCGTCCTCGATGATGTGCTGCACCTGCGCGAGCAGCGGCGGGATCGACAGGAAGATCACGGCCGCGACCGCGACGCCGGAGAGCAGGAAGATCATCGCGAGCGCGCGGCCTCGACCCCACCCGCGCACCTCGAGCCAGCCGACGAGCGGGTCGAACGTGCCGACGAGCACGAGCGCGACGACGACGACGAGCACGACGTTCGTCAGCTGCCAGAACAGCCAGCAGCCGGCAACGAGCGCGACGATGGCGAGCAGCGTGCGCGGCGCGATCTCGATGCGCAGGCTGCGGGGCTCGTCGCTCACCCGCGGACTATGTCACGAGCTGAAGCGAACCGGGTTGGTCCGCTCTTCGTCTTCATCGCCGAGGTCGTCCTCGTCGACCATCTTGACGGGGCGCGTGACGTTCGCGACGCGATCGATCGTCGCGATCAGCTCGACGGACTCGTACGGTTTCGGGATGAACGCGGCCGCGCCGACGCGCACCGAGATCTCCGGTGCGTGAGGAGAACCGGAGATCAGCACGAGCGGCGGCGTATCGGGCAGCGACTCCATCTGGCGTACGAGGTCGGGCACGCCGACGCGTGGATCGAGCGCGTCGAACACGACCGCGTCGATGCCCCCCTCGCGGAGACGCAAGACGGCCTCACGAACGACGTACGCGACGATCACCTCGTGCCCTACCTCGCGCAGCGCGCGCCCCAGCTGATCTCGCGGGTCAGGGTCGGACTGCACGACGAGGATACTGCCCACGTTCGGAGAGTATCGCGACGAGCCGCCGCGTGGGGGCGGGAATCCGGGTTTGTCTCCGCACGGAACGGGACGGTCAGGTCTTGTCCCACGGGGACGCGTTCGGCCTGAGGAGCGCGCCCAACTCGCAGACTCGTCGGGCGCGGCTATTCCTTGGCCTCACTTGTCCGCGTCGGCCGGCGTCGGCGGCGGGTTGCTCTTGCGCTTCGCGCGCTCGTGCCCCTCGGCCCAGCCGATCTCCTTGGTCAACGCCATCGCATCCTGGATTCGCCCCGGGGCGACGACGAGCCCGCGCTGCGGCGTCTCCGTGAGGAGCAGCTCCGCGGTCGCGCGGCGGTCGCCGAGGCTGCGCATCTCGTTGATCGCGGCCTGGCGGTAGCGCTCGGCCTTGTTGCCGAGACCCGCCTTGTCGCACAGCGTCGCGAGCAGCTGCTGGACGCGCGCCGCGCCGAGGCGCGAGCGGACGCGCTGCGCGTGGAACAGCGCCGCTTCGGCGAGCCGCAGCGCGCGATACGAGTCGCCGGCGCCGTCGACCATCTGCGACTGCGCGCGCAGCACGCGCCAGAAGGCCTGCGGGCCGTCGGTGGCGGTGAAGCCTTCGCCGAGCGTCGCGAGGTCGATGCACTCGACGAGCTCGCGGTTCGCGGTGTCGCCGTCGCCCGCGCGCAAGAGAGCCTGCGAGAGATCGAGGTACAGCTCGCAGACGAGGTTCATGTCGCCCGAGCCGATCGCGCGGCCGACGCCGCGGCGCAGTGCCGTGATCGCGCCCTCCACATCGCCCTCCGACAGCGCGATCGCCGCGCTCGCACGATCGATCATCGCGACGAGCAACGGCCGGCTCGACCAGTCGCGCGCCTCGGCGAGGATGCCGCGCGCCAGCGCCGTCTCGCCGCGCGTGCGCAGGACATCCGCGAGCCGGACGCTCAGCTCGACGAACTGCTGATCCGCGCCGTCCTCGATGTCGCCCGACTGCACGGCCTGGCGAACCGCGACGAGCGCGCGATAGAAGAACTCGCCGGCGCCGACATCGTCGAGCTGCTCGGCCGCGTGATCGCCCGCCGTGCGCAGCAGCTCGATCGCATCGCGCGCGTGGCCGGCGAGGTCGTGGTGGTGACCGAGCAGGCCGAGGTCGTGCGACATCGCCTCGACGGCGGCGGCCGCGGTCGCGTGCAGCGTGCGGCGCACGTCGGCCGGCGTCGCGTCGTAGACGATCTCGCGGACGAGGCGGCTCGCGAACGTCAGCTCGCCCGACGGATCGCGCACGAGCAGGCCGTGGATCTCGGCGTCGGCGAGCGCGGGCTCGAGCTGGTCGCTCGGCAGCATCGAGCGCAGCAGATCGAGCTGAGGCTCGATGCCGAGCACGGCGGCGGCCTGCAGCACGTCGCGCGTCGACTGCGCGAGCAGCGAGAGGCGCGCGGCGATCAAGTCGGGGAGCGAGACCTTCGTGTCCTCCGCCTTGCCGCCCTCGAGCAGGTAGCGCACGACGTGCTCGACGTGGCCGGGATACGCGCGCGTCGTCTCGAACAGCTGCTGCACCGGAGGCAGCCCGCGCACGCCGCTCTTCGCGAGGTGCGAGACGATCGCCTCGAGGTCCTTCGCGTCGAGCGCGCCGATGTCGAGCCGCGTGACGGCGCCGGGCCACTGCGCGCCGAACGCGGTGGTCGCCGTGAGCACGATCGGCGGCAGCTGCAGCTCGTTCGTCTCCGTCGCGCGGCGCAGGATCTCGAGGCTCGGATGGTCGAAGCGATCGACGTCCTCGCACACGATCGTCACGCCGCCGCCCGCGGCCGCCCGCTCGAGCGCGCGCAGCGCCGACCACACCATCTCGCGACGGCGAACCGGCGGCTCGAGCTCGAGCAGCGTCGTCGGATAGCCGAACAGCTGCGCGATGCCGGGGACGTCGCGCTCGTTGAGGCCGATGCCGAGCACGGCGTCGCGCAGGTCGATCTCCGACGACACCGGTGGCAGCTGCAGCACCGCCGCGAGCAGCGAGCGGATCGGATAGAACGGCGCCGCGAGCCCGCTCGGGTCGGGCCCGACCTGGTAGATCACGCGGCCCTCGCTCGTCAGCGCCTCGTACGCGTGGCGCAAGAGCGTGCTGCGGCCGGCGCCTTCCTGGCCGTTCGCCAGGAGGCCGACCTCGTTGCCCGGCGCGCGGCGCATGTGCGCGAGCAGCGCGGCGAGCTCCTGCTTGCGGCCGGTGAACGGCAGCGGCAGCACCTCGTCGAGCGAGGCCTGCATCGTGGGGATCTCGAACGTCTTGCTGACGCGCGCGCGCGGCGCGCCGCACTCCGGGCAGAACTTGAAGTTCGGCTGACAAGACGCGCCGCAGGCCCCGCACTTGTCGGTCGTCGGGATGCCGCGGAGCTTCACGCGGATCGCCATCAAGGCGTCGCGCATCTCGTTCGCCGACGTGAAGCGATCGGTCGGGTGCTTCGCGAGCGCCTTCGCGATCACCTGGTCGAGCTCCTTCGGCACGCCCTGGCGGCGCGGCGTCAAGAGCGGCAGCTGCGCCTTGAGGTGGTTCGTCAGGATCTCCGTCGTGGAGCTCGCGAAGAACGGCGTGCGCTCGGCGAGCAGCTCGTAGAGGATGATGCCGACCGCGTAGATGTCGCTCGCGAACGACGGCGGCGCGCCGCTGATCACCTCGGGCGCCATGTACTCCGGCGTGCCGCTGATCGAGCGATCCTCGCTGGTCTCGCGGACGCCGGTGACGAGCCGCGCGATGCCGAAGTCGACGATCTTGACCATGTCGACGTTCGCGCGCCGCTGGTCGAGGATGATGTTGTCGCTCTTGAGGTCGGCGTGGACGACGCCCGCGAGGTGCGCTTCCTCGATGCCGGCGAGCGCCTGGCTGACGATGTCGATCACGCGGTCGATCGCGAGCGGGCTCTCGTTCGTGAGCAGCTGCGTCAGGGTCGGACCCTTGACGTACTCCATCGCGAGATAGAGCAGGCCGTCCGGGGACTGGCCGTAGTCGATGATCGAGACGCAGTTGGGGTGGTTGAGGCGAGACGCACTCATCGCCTCGCCGCGAAACCGCGTGATCATGCGGGGGTCGGCGCACAGCTCCTCGTTGAGGATCTTGACGGCGACCGTACGGCCCAGCGCGATCTGGTCCGCCTTGTAGACGGCTCCCGATCCGCCAATGCCGATGCAGGCGGTCAGCTTGAACTTGTCACCGAGCACCCGGCCGACAAGCTTCAAGGACTTCTGGACTTGGTCCTGCACCGTCACGTCGCCCTCGAGCGCTCCTTCGGTTCTCGCATGATCACGGTGGGTAAGGGAATCGTTAGGTTCGCTCCAGGACGACAGCGATCCCCTGCCCGACGCCGATGCACATCGACGCGAGGCCGTATTGGTTCGACCGCTGCTGGAGCTCGATCATCAAGGTCAACACGAGGCGCGCACCCGATGCGCCGAGCGGATGTCCCCACGCGATCGCGCCGCCGTTGACGTTGACCCGCTCCGGGTCGAGACCGAGCTGATCGATGCACGGGATCGCCTGCGCCGCAAAGGCCTCGTTGAGCTCAGCAAGATCGATACGTTGCGGGGTCAGCCCGGCCTTCGCCAGCACCTTCTTGCTCGCCGGCACCGGCCCCAACCCCATGTAGCTCGGCTCCACTCCCGCCGCCGCGCCGGCGACGTACCGCGCTTTCGGTACGAGATTCAGCTCCTTGCACGCCGACTCGCTCGCGACGAGCAGCGCCGCCGCGCCATCGTTGAGCCCCGACGCATTGCCCGCCGTGACCGTCCCGTTCTTCGCGAACGCGGGCCGCAGCTTCGCGAGCTGCTCGGGCGTCGCGTCGGGTCGCGGGTGCTCGTCGACGCTGACCTCGATCTTCGCGCCGGTCTTCTTGTCGGTGCCGGTGACGATCGGCGTGGTCTCGAGCGCCATGCGTCCGCTCGCGAGCGCCTTGCCCGCGCGCTGCTGCGACACGATCGCGAACTTGTCCTGCGCCTCGCGCGACACGCCGCACTTCTCCGCGACGCGCTCCGCCGTCTCGCCCATCGCGAGCACGCCGTGCGCCGCTTCCATCTTCGGGTTGACGAAGCGCCAGCCGAGCGTCGTGTCATAGACGGTCTGGTTGCCGCGCTGGAACGCATCCGCCGGCTTGCCCATGACGTACGGCGCGCGCGTCATCTGCTCGACGCCGCCCGCGATCACGAGATCCGCCTCGCCCGTCATCACCTGGCGTGCCGCATCCGCGACCGCCTGCATGCCCGAGCCGCACAGCCGGTTGACGGTGACGCCCGGAACGCTGACCGGCAGCCCGGCGAGCAGCGCCGACATGCGCGCGACGTTGCGGTTGTCCTCGCCCGCCTGGTTCGCACAGCCGGCGATCACGTCGTCGATGCGCTCGACGGGGATCTTCGTCTTCGCGACGAGCGCGGCGATCACGGCCGCGAGCAGGTCATCGGCGCGCACGCTCGCGAGCCCGCCGCCGTAGCGGCCAAACGGCGACCGGATTCCGTCGACAAGGTAAGCGGCACGAGTCATTGCGGGACCATACGCCGAAAACTGGCGCGGCGGATCCTGCCTACATAGGGTGGGCGCAATGCAGACCGACGACGCCAGCTGGCTTGCGATCCGTCAACCTTCGGTTATCCGAATGCTCGAGGCGGAGCTGGCGACCCCCGACGGCGACGCCTTCGCCGCGGGGCTGGAGCTCGCGTGTCGGGTGCTCGGCGGCAAGACCCGCCTGGGTGATCTACGTCTCGATCACCGCGCGCTCGCCACCGCGCTCGCTGATGTGCGTTCGGGGCGGTGTGACCGCGCGATGGTGCGCTCGCTGCGCGACCAGATCGAGGAGCTGCCGGTCGCGCTGACCCAGCGCGAGCAGGACGCGATCGCGACCGTGATCGCCGCCATCATCTATGCCGTTCTCGACGAGAGCACCCGCGAGCTCGGTGATACCCTGGTCGCATGAGGGTCGTGATCGCGCTCGTCTTGTGGGCGGGCTGTAGCTTCTCGGCGAAGAACGCGCCGGGTGATTCGACGAAGGATACGGGCGGCGGCAGCGATGGCTCGATCGCGACGACCGGTCGCCAGCAGATGGAGGTCGTCGCGGGCGCAGGGCGCGTGACGGCGGGAACGAAGACGATCGACATCGAGATCGGTCAGGCGGTGCCCGTGCGCAAGTCGGGCGTCGGCACGATCACGATCACCGGCGCTCAGGTGGTGCAGCCATGAACAAGCTCGCTCTGTTGCTCTCCCTCGCACTCGCCGCCTCCGCGTACGCCGCTGGCGCCCCGCCGACGATCTCGTTCGTCGCGCGCCTCGCCGACAACGGCACGCCGATCACGGGCGCCCACGATCTCGTGCTCGCGCTCTTCGACGCCCAGACCGGCGGCACCCAGGTCTGGTCGGAGTCGCGCAGCGGCGTCCAGATCCCGAGCGACGGCCTGCTCTACCTCGACCTCGGCAGCGTCACGCCGCTCGACGCGAACGTGTTCGGCGGTGCGAAGCGCTACCTCGAGGTCACGATCGACGGCCAGATCACGACCCCGCGCATCGTCATCGAGAGCACGCCCTACGCGATCCGCTCGGGCGAAGCCTCGCACTCGCTCGACAGCGACACGCTCGGCACGCACGCCGCGAGCTTCTTCCAGGCGCGCGTCTCGAACGCCTGCTCCTCCGGATCCGCGATCGCCTCGATCGATGCGGCCGGCTCGGTCACCTGCCAGACCGTCCCGACGTACGCCGCCGGCGCCGGCCTCCTGCTGACCGGCACGACGTTCTCCGTCGATCCGAACATGTTCCAGGCGCGCGTCTCCGGCGTCTGCGCCTCCGGCGCGATCGAGACGATCTCCGCGACCGGCGCGGTCACCTGCCTCACCGCCGGCTTCGGCCTCACGTACTCGGCAAACTCGTTTGTCGTGGACTTCTCGAAGGCGCAGCGGGCGATCGTGCCCTGTGCGGCGGGCGATTTGCTATCGAGCGCCGACAGCGCAGGCACCGCGACCTGCTACTCGCCGGGTACCGGGATCCAGTTCAACTCCGGCACGAAGGCGTGGGATGTCGACACGTCCGTTGTCCAGCAGCGCGTCACAGGCACGTGCGTGGTCGGGCAGGCGATCACGGCGATCAACGCGAATGGAACGGTGAGCTGCGGCGGCGCGACGACGGTCTCCGGAACAGCCGTGACCACCGGAATCGCCGTGAACGGCACGTCGTACACCGGCACGTCGCCGGCCGTCACCGCGAACGTCGCGAGCGGCCACGCGCTCGTCACGGTCACCGGGCTCATCAAGCCGACCAGCGGCAACACGACGTACATGAGCTTCACCGACGGCACGACGCC
>CAYUNM010000021.1:67038-89695 GCA_964446175.1 uncultured Kofleriaceae bacterium | reverse complement strand
ACGCGCAGCGACGTGCAGTGCAGCGCGAGCCGGTGCAGCGCGAACGTGTCGCGCCAGAGCCGGTTGTGCTCGCCCTTGCCGTAGCGCACGTCGCCGATCAGCGGACACGAGATGTGCTTGAGGTGCCGGCGGATCTGGTGCAGCCGGCCCGTGTGCGGGCGCGCCTCGACGACGGCGTAGCGGCCGAACGTGCGCTGGCGCCAGATCTCCGTGCGCGACGGCGCGCCGTCGATCGCGTGATCGATCAGCGCGTGCTCGGGCGGGTGGCCGCGCGTGACGGCGAGGTAGCGCTTGTCGGCCGCGCTCCACGCGTCGCTGAACGCGCGGGCGGCCTCCTTGTCGAGCGCGAACAGCACGATGCCGGAGGCGCCGCGGTCGAGGCGGTGGACCGGATAGACGTAGCAGTTGACCGCGTCGCGCACGCGCTGGAGCAGGGCGTCGTCGTCGTCGGCCCAGCCGCGGTGGGTGGCCACGCCGCTCGGCTTGTCGACGGCGACGCAGCGCGCGTCGCGGTGCAGGATCATGGCGGCGGGCCCCCCGTGTCATGGAGATCTCGGGCCGCCCTCACGGGGGCGGGCCGAGGTGCTGGCGGAAGAAGTCGATCTGCACCTGCTCGCGCGCGAGGTTGAGCTTGGGGTCCGGCACCATGTGCGTCGCGGAGAGCGTGATCACGTTCGCGAACTTGCCGGCGACGTAGAGCGCCTCGATCAGCGCGAGCGTGTGCGCGAAGTGGACGTTGTCGTCGGTGATGCCGTGGATGATCAGGAGCGGGCGCGACAGCTTCGCGGCGTGCGTGAGCGCGCTCGTCGACGTGTAGCCCTCCGGGTTGTGCCGCGGCTCGCGCATGTAGCGCTCGGTGTACGCGGTGTCGTAGAGCTGCCAGTCCGTCACCGGCGCGCCGGCCACGCCGGCCGCGAAGACGTCGGGGCGGAGCAGCACGGCCATCGCCGAGAAGTAGCCGCCGAACGACCATCCGGTCACGCCGACGCGCTTCATGTCCATCTCGGGATGGCGCTTGCCCATCGCCTGCAGCACGTCGACCTGGTCGCGCAGCGGGATCGTGATCAGGTCCTTCAGGATCGCGCGCTCCCAGGCGCGGCCGCGATTCGGGGTGCCGCGGTTGTCGCTGCGCACGACGACGAACCCCGCGTCCGCGTAGAACTGATCCATCACGTACGCGTCGCGAATGTCCTCGACCGTCTGCAGGTGCGGACCGGCGTAGACCTTGAGGAGGACGGGGTACTTCGTGTGCGCGTCGAAGTTGCGCGGGCGCGTGATCGCGGCGTAGTGCGTGCGGCCGTCGATCTCGACCTTCTCGATCACCGTCGTCGGCACGAGCGACGGGTGCTCGGCGACCGACGGCAGCACGGACTGCTTGCCGTCGCGGATCGCGAACGTCGCGCGGCCGCCCTTGGCGAGCGCGCCCGACACGACGATCACGCCGTGGGCGATGTCCGCGCTGTAGACGCCGTCTCCGGGCGTGATGCGCGTGGCGGGGCTGCCGTCGAGCGGCACGCGATAGACGTCCTGGCGCAGCGGATCGGTGGAGGCCGTGACGTACGCGGCCTGCTCGTCGGCGCCGACGAGCGCGCGCAGGCCCGGGATCGGCAGCTGCTTCGCGTTGCCGGCGGCGTCGCGCAGCTCGAGCGTCCATTCGCCGGTACGCTCGGTCGTCCACAGGAACTTGTCGCCGATCCAGAGCGGCGAGCCGGCCGCGTAGAGGCTCGACGCGGGGCGCGTGACGTTGACCCACGCGTCGTCGTGCTCGCTGACGAGCGGGCGCAGCGCCGTGCCCTCGATCGCGTACGCGACGAGATCCTGCTGCTCGCGCGAGAGCACGACGATCGTCGGCGGGCCGCTCTCCTTCCACGAGCAGCGCGCGAGGTACGGGTACTTCTCCGTGTCCCACGTGATCCAGGTCGGCTCGCCGCCCGCGACGGAGACCAGGCCGAGGTCGACCTTCGCGTTGTTCGTGCCCGCGCGCGGGTACTTGAACGGCACCGGCTTCTTCTCGGGGTGCCGCACGTCGCTGACGTAGATCGTGTCGATCGCGCGGTTGTCGTTGCGCTGGAACAGGATCGACTTGCTGTCGGGCGACCACCACCAGCCGCGCCGCCGGTCGAGCTCCTCCATCGCCGCGAAGTCCGCGACGCCGAACTCGAGGCCTTCCGGGTGCTTCGTCAGCCGGCGCGGCTTGAGGTCCGGCGCCGCGACCCAGAGGTCGCCATCCTGGACGTAGCCGACCAGCGTGCCGTCGGGCGACAGGTGCGGATCGTAGATCTCGCCCTCGACGCTCCATACGGACGGCCGGTCCGGCGCGGCGCGGTCTACGATCGCGAGCTCGCTGCCGCGCGCGTAGAACAGCTTCGTGCCGTCGCGCGAGACGTCGAGGTCGACGATGCCGCGCTGCACGGTCCGCGTGCGCTCGCGGCGCGCCTTCTCGGCGTCGGTGAGCTTCGTGGTGTCGTCGCCGGAGAGCAGCATCTGCTCCTGGCCGGTGCGCGTGTCGAGCTGGTAGATGCTCGCGACGAAGCTGCGCGGCGGGGTGCGGCGATAGAGCACGCTGCCATCCGGGGTGATCGCCAGGACGGTCGGCAGGCCGAGCCGCCAGGTGAACGTCTCGACGGAATCGGTCAGCAGCTGGGCGTTGAGAGCGGGCCAGGTCTGGTGGGGCATGGAGGAGGCGTGGACGCAGGAAGTGGCGAGGATCGCGACGAGGGCCAGGCGAGCCATCGGCCGGCAGTATGCCGGTTTTTTGCCCCCGCGCAGTTCCTGCCCGACGATTGCACCATGCGGATGAAGGAACGTAGGCGCCGCCGCGCCGACACGGTCACGATGGCGCTGACCTACCAGCTCGACGATTGCTGCAAGGACGGCCAGATCCAGGCGATGGTCGTCGCCGACAGCGACGGTCTCCCGCTCGCGGCCGCCGGCGACGTGTTCGCGTGCGACGAGGTCGCCGCGCGCATGGTGCTCGTCGGCCCGAAGATCCGTTCGTTCGACGGCACCTTGCTGGGGCAGGGCGCGCGCTGGGACGTCCAGATGACGAAGGTCGCGATCGACGGCTCCGAGCTTCTCGTATGTGCCGTCGGCGGCAGCTCCGAGCAGCGCAGGAAGCAGATCGCACGCGGCGCCGCGGGGGCGCTGCGCATCCTCGCTGCATGAACTTGCGCTGACGCAGCACCTGCGTGCGCACGACACGTACGGTTCGTACTGTACGCGTACAGTGTGCTCGCTGCGATATCGCGGGGTTTCGCGCGGCACGTGAGTTGCTGAATGCAGCGGCGTGCGAATCGCCGCTGTTCTCGTCGCGCTCGCCGCCTGCGGAACCGATATCCAGCCGTTCGGAGCGGACGGCGGACTCGGCAGCGGTGGCCCGGGCGTCGCCGGTGCCGGCATGCCGTGTGACATCGAGTCGATCCTCACGGCTCATTGCACCAGCTGCCACGGCAACCCGCCCAACGGCGCGCCGATGTCGCTCGCGTCGTACGGCGATCTCGTCGCGACGTCGCCCTTCGGCGGCACGATCGCGCAGCGCGCCTACGTCCGCATGACGAGCACGACGTCGCCGATGCCGCCGGGCGCACCGAACAGCGTGCCCGCCGCGGACGTCGCGACGTACAAGGCGTGGCTCGATGCCGGCATGCCGACGGGCAGCTGCGGCGCGACCGGTCCCGATCCGCTCAACGCGGCGCCGGTGTGCACGAGCGGCACGTACGCCACCGCGTCGGAAGGCTCGCGCATGCGCCCGGGCGACGCGTGCATCGCGTGTCACGCGCGCAGCGGCGGCGAGGCGCCGACGTTCACGATCGCGGGCACGCTCTATCCCACCGGCCACGAGCCCGCCGAGTGCAACGGCACGAGCGGCCCCGCGTCGATCGTCATCACCGACGCGCGCGGCACCGTGCTCACGCTGACGCCGAACTCCGTCGGCAACTTCACCTCGTACGCGAGCGTGACGTTCCCGATCAAGGCGAAGGTCGTCGCGGGCACGAAGGAGCGTGCGATGGCGGGAGCGCAGAACAGCGGCGACTGCAACTCGTGCCACACGCAGAACGGCACGAACATGGCGCCCGGTCGCATCACGATGCCGTAGTGCTACGGTTCGCGGATGCGCACCATTGCCCTCGCGTTGCTCGCGGTGACCGCGTGCTCGTCGCATCACGACAAGAAGATCACCGGCGACGAGGCTCGCCAGGTCCTGCTCGATCGCAACTGGATCGATCGCATGCCCGAGACCGAGCGCGACAAGCTCCACGTCTATCGCTTCGTGCCTTCGATGGGCGGCGGCGTGTATCAGGACCGCACGATCTTCAAGGGCACGTTCGAGCTGTTCCAGTTCGAGGCGACGAACACCGAGATCCGCTTCAACCTGCTCGAGACGCACGACAAGGTGACGAGCCGCTACACGATCGAGCAGGTCGATGGCCCGGCGCCGTTCGACCTCAAGCTCACGATCGACGGCGATCCGCGCGGTCCGCACACGTACTACGGCATGCGCGCCGAGACCGACTCCGACGGCCACGTGCTCGAGCAAGAGCTGCGAAGCAGAGCAGCCAGCCACTAGACCCGCCCGCGCTGCACCCGCCGCCGCCGGCCTCCGGCTCGTCGATGCACTTCTTGCTGCAGCCGTCGCCGCTCGTCGTGTTGCCGTCGTCGCACTGCTCCCCCGGATCGACGACGCCGTCGCCGCACTGCGGGTACTTGATCAGCGCGACGACACACACGTCGTCGAGGTTCCAGCCGCCGTACTCGTTCGACGAGTCGGAGTCGAGCGTCCAGCGCACCTGCGCGGTGCCGTCGCCGATGAACGGCGTGAGGTCGATGTCCTGGAACCGCCACTCGCGATCGAGGTGGTGCGTGGTCTTCTGCGGCGTCATCGCGTTCTGCCAGGCGACCTGGCCGTTCACCGAGATCGCGGCCGAGTCGTAGGCGCGGTCCTCGACGGTCAGCCAGCGCCAGTACTGCAGGTGGACCTGTGCGTACGCGGAGACGTCGAGCGCGGGCGTCTCGATCCACGTCGACGTCGTGCCCTTGTACAGCCCGTCGCCGCCGACCTGCGTGCCGAGGACGTTCGTGCCGGTGTGCGCGGCCGCCGGATCGCCGCCGGTGCCGCTCGGCGCGGCCCAGTTCCACTCGACGCCGTAGTTGCCGGTCTGCATCCACATCGGATCGTGATCCATCGCCTCGCACCAGATCGGGATCGCCGGCCCGACGAACAGCTGGTACTCGGGATCGGCGGCGTTCTGCGGGAACACGATGCTCGTACCGTCGTCGCGTAGCGCCTCGATCGTGTAGCCGACGACCGTGCCGGGCGGCAGCTGCGGGAAGCTGCCGGTCCACACGTCGCCGGGCGTCAGGTCGAACGTCGAAGGCACGCCATCGCCCGCATGCCACGTCACGCGGATCGCGGTGATCGTCGAGGCCGGGCAGTCGGGAGATGCCGGCGCCGTGACGGCGACCGAGACGTTCAGGCCGTCGACGACCGGCGTCGCGACCTGCGTGTCGATGAAGCCCGGCGCGAGCCCGTGCCGGCCGAACGCGCGCTCGATCGCGCAGTAGTGCGGCGTGCCGTTCGAGAGATCCGCGTCGTCGTCATCGGCGACGAGCGCGGCCATGTACGTCGACGGGATATCCGCCGCGCGCTGCACGACGCCCTTGAAGACGTTCTCGGCCGCCGCGACCCCCGGCCCGTGCCCGAGCTCGCGCACGAGCGCGCTCCGCAGATCCCACAGCGCGCCCGCGATGATCAGGCCCGTCTGGTGCGCGTCGACCGCGACGACGTCCTGCGGGTACACGTACTCGCGGCCCGGCGGATCGATGTCGCGGTTCGGCTCGTCGCTGTAGAAGAACCCGCGCCCGATGCCGGGATCCTCGGTGATGTTCGCCGCGTTGAAGTCGGCGACGCCCTCCGACAGATCCGCCGCCGGCCCGCCCGTGCCGAGGAACGAGTTGTAGTGAAACGCGTGGCCGAACTCGTGATAGACGATGTCCGCGATCCGGCCCGTGTTCTGACAGTCGGCGCTCGCGCGGAAGAAGTGGACGTCGGCCCCGGTCGCGTACGCGTTGCACGCGCCGGCCTCGTTCACGGAGAACGTCATCTTCGTGTCGAGCCAGGTCGCGACCGCCGGGTTGATGATGCGATCGCGCGCCTTGACGATGTTGCCGTAGATGTACGTCGAGAGTCGCGCGTCGCCGAGCTCGTCGCCGGCCAGGCTCCACGTCGCGCTGCCGCCGTTCGCGACGCTCAGCGGTGCCGGCACCGCGCCACTGCCGCTCGCATCGACGATCTCGACGAGCGCCCCGTGCACGCTCGGCACGACCGATGCGGTGCCCGACGCCCACGAGAACGTGCCGTCGCTGCCGGTCGCGGCCGCCGCGCCGTTCACGGTGATGTCGAGCTGCGGCGCGGGCGCGGAGATCCGCACGCCGGTCGCGTAGCGCTCGCCGACATCGAACTTCAGCGTGCCGCTGTTGTACAGGCGCCGGTCGACGCGCAGCAGCTCGCGGCCACCGACGTCGCGATAGACATCGAAGTGATCCTCGACCGCGACGTCGACGGCATGAAACGCGATCGCGCCGCCCTCGTCGAGGGGGAGCACGCTCGACCCGCCCGCGGGTGCGGTCACGCCGGGGAGCGCGTGCGACTCGATCGCGAACAGCCGGTCGCGCCCGAACACGCACAGCACCTGCGCGCCGATCACCGGCCGCCCGCCGCTCGTCTGCTGCAGCACGACGGTCCGCAGGCCATCCGTCACGACATCGCGCGCGACGACGAACGCGCCGCCCGCACCGACCTCCGCGTGGGCCGCGACGAACGCGAGCGCCGCACGCTCCGCGACGCGCGCATCGGCCATCGCGCCCGGCGCAGCGACGTGCGAGCCCCACAGCGCGACCGCGACCCCGGTCCGCGGATCGACGCTCGCCCGCCAGCCGCCGACCGCGCGCGGCTCGATCGCGCGATGCACGACGCGCTCCGCCCGCGCAGATGCCGCGGCCAGCGCCACGGCGATCACGGCAAGCGGCACCCGCACGGCCCAACGATACGACGCCCGCCGCGCGCGCGCCGTGCCCGATGCCACGCCTCGCCGCCCGGAATGGCATTCCCGACGCCAGTCCCCGCGCCAGCTAGAACGCCATGCCCCACGCGACCCCGTACGCGTACCGCCAGAAATGTTCGGTCGCCGCGCGCGAGCCGTCGCGGGGCGCGAGGTCATACGCCTCGTGCGTCGCCTCGGTCCAGATGCCGCCGACGCCCCGAAAGCCGAATGGCGCCGCGAACCACGCCGGGATGATCAGCCCGAACATCCGCCCCGGGAACTGGACCTGCAGGCCGATGCCCTCGCCGCCGCCGAGGCCGCGCAGATCCGGCGCGTGGCCGGCGATCGTCTCGAAGTCGACGGTCATCCGCGCCACGCGCAGCCGCGCGTACGGTGTGACGTACCGCCCGATCGGCCACATGACCTTCACGTCGACGCCACGGACATCGATCGTCGGCTGGTCGCTGTTGAGCGGCGGCGCCATGAACGCCTCGAGCGCGACGTGCTTGCCGAGACGGGCCCCGACGATCAGCGCGAACCGCGCGCCGTTGTCCGCGTGCTTCATGAACGACGCGAGCTTGTCCTGCGGGAACCAGCCCGTCAGCGACCACGACACGTACGGCCCGACCGCGCTCGACCCGCGTGGCCCACCCGCGCGTGCGGTGCCGCACAGGACCGCGAGCAGGAGCGCGATGCACGAGATTCGGGTGAGCCGAGGCACCGCATGGATGTGGCGAGGCGCGAGCGAGCGCATGCAGGCGCCTTCAGCAGCGCGCGCGCCACGTGGTCGCGGCCGGGTTCGCGTGCTTGCGCCGCGCGACCTGCTGCGCGCGCCGCGAATCCGCGACGAGCGTGTCGCGACCCATCCGCGCGGCGGGGAATCGCGACGAGCGTGTCGCGACCCATCCGCGCGGCGGGGAATCGCGACGAGCGTGTCGCGACCCATCCGCGCGCGGGCATGCGTAGGCCCGAAACGACGACGGGCCCCGCAGGTGCGGAGCCCGTGAATACGCGGCGTGAACGTCGCGTCTACGCGTGCGCGGGTTACGCGCGCGCCTGCGCCGAGGCCTTCGTCTTCGGCGCGGACTTCTTCGACGCGGCGGCCTTGCCGGCGCCGTTGCTGACGGCGTGGCCGTTGCCGCTCTTCGCGTGGTCGCGCAGCTTCTCGACGAGCGGCGTCTTCTCCCACGTGAACTCCGCTTCCTCGCGGCCGAAGTGGCCGTAGGCGGCGGTCTTCTTGAAGATCGGGCGGCGGAGGTCGAGCTCCTTGATCAGCATGCCGGGGCGCGCGTCGAACGTCGCGAGCACGGCCTTCGTGAGCTTCTCGTCGGAGACGATGCCGGTGCCGAACGTGTCGACGAGCATCGAGACGGGCTCCGCGACGCCGATCGCGTACGCGAACTGGACCTCGCAGCGCTTGGCGAGGCCGGCCGCGACGACGTGCTTCGCGATGTAGCGCGCGTAGTACGCGGCCGAGCGGTCGACCTTCGACGGGTCCTTGCCCGAGAACGCGCCGCCGCCGTGGCGGGCGTAGCCGCCGTACGTGTCGACGATGATCTTGCGGCCGGTGAGGCCGGCGTCGCCGTGCGGGCCACCGATGACGAAGCGGCCGGTCGGGTTGATGTGGATCTTGGTCTTGTTGGTGAGGAGCTTGGCCGGGATGATCGGCTTGATCACGAGCTCGCGGATCGCTTCCTCGATCGTCTTCTGCTTGACGTTCTCGTCGTGCTGGGTCGAGACGACGACGGCCTCGATGCCGGTGATCTTGCCGTCTTCATAGCGGACGGAGACCTGGGTCTTGCCGTCGGGGCGGAGCCAGTTGACGCCCTTCGTCTGCTTCTTGCGAACCTCGGCGAGCTTCGCCGCGAGCTGGTGCGCCGTCTGGATCGGCATCGGCATCAGCTCCTTCGTCTCGTCGCACGCGTAGCCGAACATCAGGCCCTGATCGCCGGCGCCCTGCTTGGCCGGATCGCCGCGATCGACGCCCTGCGCGATGTCGGGAGACTGCTGAGCGACCGCGACCATCACGGCGCAGCTATCGGCATCGAAGCCCATCGCCGAGCTGGTGAATCCGATCTCGCGAACGGCGTCGCGAACGATCTTCGGGTAGTCGAGAACGGCCTTCGTCGTGATCTCGCCGGCGAGCAGCACGAATCCGGTCTTGGTCACGCTCTCGCACGCGACGCGGCTATGCGGATCTTGCGCGAGGCAGGCGTCGAGGACGGCGTCGGAGACGGCATCGCACAGCTTGTCGGGGTGACCTTCGGTCACGGATTCGGAAGAGAACAGGTGGCTCGCCATGAGTGGGGGGCACTATTCGATGACGCGCGTCTGCTGTCAACGGACGAGTGGGGTACCATTGCGGATATGAGATCGTGGCTCCTCGGCCTCGTTCTGACCCTGGCCGCAGGTGCCTGCGGCGGCCGTCCGCCCCAGCCGAAGCAGGGTGTGATCCAGGCAGATGTCGGCACGTGGAAGTACCGGCGATTCCAGGAAGTCGTCGACGTCGAGGTCTGGGTCGCGAACAACAAGGCCCAGGGCTACACGGCGAGCTACGTCGACGAGGCGGCCGAGAAGCGCGCGCACTGCTGCGACGACAAGGACGTCGTGAACGCGTTTGTTACACGCTACGAGAAGGACGACGGCGTGCTCCGCGCGCTCGTGAAGTACGTGCGCCGGCTCGCGGCCGAGGACGGCTACCAGGTCGAGGAAGACAAGATCAAAGGCACGCGCGCGCTGCGGCTGCAGGGCCACGGCGAGACGTGGGTGATCTGGGCCGCGAAGCAGCACGTGATCAAGGTCGGCGGGCGAGGGCGCGAGAGCGTGCCCGACGGGCTCGTCGCGACGTACGCCGATCGCTACCCCTCGGACGTGCCGGGCGGCGTGCTCGAAGGCCCGCTGCCGCCGGGCCCCGACGATCAGCCGGCGAAAGAGAAAGAAGAGTACGACCCGAACGCGCCGCGTCCGGATCTCGACAAGTACGACCCGAAGAAGTCGAAGCTGCCCGACAAGAAGAAAGACCAATGAAGATCCTCGATCTCGCCGCCGCCGCGCCGCTCCTCGATCGCTCGACGCGGTTCGAGCACGGCATCGACGACGCGGTCGCCGCGATCCTCTCCGACGTCCGCACGCGCGGCGACGCCGCCGTCGCCGACTACACGCGCCGCTTCGACAAGCGCGAGCCGCCGTACGAGGTGTCTCGCGCGCGCTGGGACGAGCTTGCCGGCAAGGTCGCGCCCGACGTCCACGACGCGCTCGAGCTCGCCGCCTCGCGCATCCGCGCGTTCCACGAGCGTCAGGTCGAGCACGACGTCGACATCACGCTCGACGGCGTTCGCCTCGAGCTCCGCGTCACGCCGCTGCGCCGCGCCGGCCTCTACGTGCCGGGCGGCACCGCGCGCTATCCGTCGAGCGTGCTGATGACCGCGATCCCGGCGAAGGTCGCCGGCGTCCCCGAGGTGATCATGGTCACCCCGGGTGCGTCGCCCGAGGCGATGCTCGCGGCCCGCCTCGCGCGCGTCGATCGCGTGTTCGAGCTCGGTGGCGCGCAGGCCGTCGGCGCGCTCGCGTACGGCACGCAGACCGTGCCGCGCGTCGACAAGATCGTCGGCCCGGGCAACGCGTGGGTCGCGAGCGCGAAGCGCCAGGTCTACGGCGAGGTCGACATCGACTCGATCGCCGGCCCGTCCGAGGTCCTGATCATCGCCGACGAGACCGCCGATCCGTCGTGGGTCGCCGCCGACCTGCTCGCGCAGGCCGAGCACGACAAGGAAGCGCGCGCGATCGTCGTCACCACGTCGCGCGACCTCGCCGCCGCGATCTCCCGCGAGGTCGACGCGCAGCTCGTCACGCTGCCGCGCCGCGAGATCGCCGCGCACGCGATCGCCACGCACGGCGCTGCCGTGATCGCCCCGACGCTCGACGACGCCGTCGCGTTCGCGAACCGCTTCGCGCCCGAGCACCTCGAGCTCGACGTCGCCGAGCCGCGCGCGCTCGCCGCCCAGTGCACGACGGCAGGCGCGATCTTCCTCGGCCGCTACGCCTCCGAGGCCGCCGGCGACTACCTCGCGGGCGCGAACCACGTGCTGCCCACGGGCGGCGCCGCGCGCTACGCGTCTCCGCTCGGCGTGCACGACTTCCTCAAGCGCACGTCGCTGATCGAGTACACCGCCGAAGCCGCGCGCGCGCACGCGGGCCCGATCGCGACGCTCGCATCCTGCGAAGGCCTGGAGGCGCACGGCCGCTCTGCGCTCAAGCGCAAATGAGGGACGGTCTTCAATTGCGACAACTGCATCGTGCAACTCGTCGGATTGCTTCGAGGCATCGGGGACGGTCTTCAATTGTCTGATCTCGGCCCTCTCACGAACCGCGTGCCTCCCGCGCTGCGCGGCTCGGCCGCCTATCACGTGCCGCAGCCGGCTAACATCAAGGCCAAGCTCGACGCGAACGAGCTGCCCTACGGCCTGCCGCCCGAGCTGCGCACGCGCCTCGCCGCGTACCTCGCGGAGACACCGCTCGAGCGCTACCCGGATCCGCAGGCGCGCGAGCTGCGTGCGCTCGTCGCGGAACAGCTCGGGGTCATGGGCGACCAGCTGACGTTCGGCAACGGCAGCGACGAGCTGATCGCGATGCTCGTCAACGCGTTCGCGACCGGCCCGGTCCTCTATCCGGTGCCGACGTTCGTCTACTACAAGCTCGCGGCCGTCGCGCGCGGCCTCGACACGATCGAGGTCCCGCTCGACGCTCGCTTCGAGCTCGACGAGATCGCCGTCGAGCACGCGATCATCGAGCAGCGCCCGGCGATCGTGTTCCTCGCACTGCCCAACAACCCGACCGGCACGCTGTGGCGCACGAGCTTCGCGCTCGACCTCGCCGCCCGCCACCGCGACACGGTGATCGTCTCCGACGAGGCGTACTGCGCGTACTCCGGCCAGTCGAACCTGCCCGCGCTCGCCGACCATCCGAACCTCGTCATCATGCGCACGCTGTCGAAGGTCGGGCTCGCCGGCCTGCGCGTCGGCTACACCGTCGCGTCGCGCGCGATCGCGCAGCTGCTCGAAAAAGTCCGCCCGCCGTACAACCTCTCCGCACTCGACCAGCGCGCGGCCGCGTTCGTCCTGCGCGAGGCCCGCGAGTGGTGCGATGCCCACGCCGCCGAGGTCGTCCGCGAGCGCACGCGCCTGGCCTCCGCGCTCGCGCGCCACGGCGAGGTCTTCCCATCCCAGGCAAACCTGCTGCTCGTGCGCTTCGCGAACGCGCGCGCGACCTGGCAGAAGCTGGTCGACGCCGGCGTGCTCGTCCGCCTGTTCGACGCGGGTCCGCTCGCCGGCTGCCTCCGGATCACGGTCGGCACGCCGGCCGAAAACGACCTGCTGTTGCGCTCGCTTTGAGGCTGCTGGTCCTGTTTCTCGTCGCGTGCTCGGCCGGCCCGCCGGGCGCCGGCCTCGATGCCGATCGCGTGCTGATGCACGTCAACGCGCTCGCCGCCTCGCCGCGCGTCCACGATACGGAGGCCGCGCGCGCCGCCGTCGCGTACATCGAGGCGCACGTCGCCAACACCGAACGCGTCGCGGTCGGCGACGTCGATCTCCCCGCGATCGACGTGCTCGGCGGTCACTTTCGCGACGCGCAACGCGTCCACACCGACGACCCCGACCTGCTCGTCCGGTTCGGCCCGCCCGGACCCGCGCTCCTGATCACCGCGCACTACGACAGCATGCCCGGCGCACCGGGCGCCATCGACAACGCGGTCGCGGTCGGCCTCCTGATCGAGCTCGCGGGCGAGCTCCGCGTGCACCCGCCGCCGCAGCCGATCCTGCTCGCGTTCACGGCCGACGAGGAGCGCGGGCTCGTCGGTGCAGAGGCGCTCGCGAGCCGCCGCGACGACATCGCGTTCGCGATCGCGCTCGACCTCGTCGGCGGCAGCGGCCCGCTCGTGCTCAACGGCGCCTCGACGATGATCGGCACCTCCGAGATGCGCTGGCTCGCGGACGCGGCCGATCGCGCCGGCGTCATCGTGCGCGCGCCGCTGCCTCACCGCGTCGTCAGCCGGTGGTGGCCGCAGGCCGAGCGCGCCGATCACGGCGCCTTCACACGCCACGGCATCCGCGCGTTCCACCTCTACAACCGCGGCCAGGATGGCGAGTTCATCGACCTCGCCTACCACTCGCCGCGCGATACGGCCGACCGCATCGATCAGGCGAGCGTCGATGCCGCCGGCCGCCTGCTCCTCGCGCTCGTCGCGGTGCCGCCACCGCCGCACACCGACGACGGCTTCTGGCTCCCGCTCGCCGCGAACACCGTCGTGCCGCGCGCGTGGCTGCTCGCGGCCGAGGTCCTGCTCGCCGCGCTCGCGCTGGCCGGCCTCGTCCGCACGTTCGGTCCGCTCGCCCGCGGTGGCCTCGGCCTCGCCGCCGGCATCGCCTGCACCGCGCTCGCGATCGCGGCCGCCGCGCTGCTCGATCGCGATCCGCGCTGGGTGCTCGCACCGCTGCGCCACGAGCTCGCCGCCGCCGCGCTGATCGCCGGCACGCTCGGCCTCGTCACGCGCGCCGCGCAGCGCCTCCGGCCGTGGGTCGGCAGCGCGCGCTACCTCGCCGCCGCGATCGCGCTGCCGCTCGCGATCGGGCTCGCGTGGATCGCGACCGGCGCCGCCGAGCTCGCCTGGCTGTGGCTGCTCCCCGCCGCCGCGCTCGCGTTCGCCCCGCGCGAAGGCCGCCGCGTGCTCGCCACCGCGCTCGCGCTGCCCACGCTGCTCCCGGTGCTGCTCGTCCTCGCTCCCGCGCAGGTCCGCGAGGCCGCCTGGAACGGCTTCCTGCCGCCCGCGCTCCCGCCGGCCGTGTGGGTCGGTGTGCTCTCGCTCCCGGCGCTCGCGGCCGCCGCCTGGCTGGGCCGCCGCGGGAGTACGCCGGGGCCGTTGGGGACACTCGTCCTCCCCGTGGGGTGCGGACTCGCCGTGATCGCGGCCCTCGCGACGGTCACCTTGTCACAGCCGGCCTGCAACCTTGCACAATTCGAGCATTTTGGGCTGCGGTGCGACCGGGGCCCAACCTGGCCCTAGACCTTGCATTACCGATCCCCTACAACGGATCTTCCATGGGGAATTCATGACCCGAATCGCAGTCATCCTCTCAGCCTTCGCCTTCGCCGCCGCTTGTGATGTCGGCTCGGTGGTGAGCAACAACCAGGCGGGGCCGGATGGGAGCATCGGGGGAGACACGGGTGGGTCCAATCCGGGGTCCGGGTCCGGCAGCAACTGCGTGCCGCTCTCCGCGAACCTCCCGACCGCTCACCACAACGCCGGACAGACCTGCATGACGGCCGGCTGTCACCTGACGGGTAACACGGGCGCCGGTGCGCCGGCCTATGCGGTCGCCGGCACGCTCTACCGCGATCCGCAGGGCACGAACCCCTACGCGGGCGCGACGATCACGGTCACCGTCGCGGGCACGAAGCACACCGCGGTCACCGCCTCGGACGGCAACTTCTACATCGAGTCGGCGCTGATGACGACGCCGCCGAGCGCCGCGAACCAGGGCACGACGAACGCATCGGCCTGCCCGAGCACGAACGCGATGAGCGGCGCGCTCGTCGACAACGGCGGCAACTGCAACAACTGCCACAAGACCGGCGGCACGACGTCGCCGATCTACATCCAGTAGCCGCTACTCCTTCTTCTTCTTCGAAGAAGCGATCAGGCGCGCGTACGCCTCGGCGGCGACCTCGCAGACGCTCTGCAGGTCGTCGAGCTGCAGCGGCGTCAGCTCGGCGCCCTGGCCGTACAGCACGTTGACGATGCGCTTGCCGATCGTGATCACGCCGGCCGTCGCCTTCGCGGGCTCGGCCGTGCCGAGCACCTTGAACAGGTAGCTGTTCACCGTCGACGGCGTCGGTGCGCCATGGGCGACACCGTTCTCGGCCGCGGTCGCCGCCTGGATCACGCTCGGCGCGTCGAGCGGCACGAGGATGTGCTCGACGTGCGGCCGCCCGGCGAACTCGCCGACCGCCTTCCAGCCGAACGCGAGCTGGTCGCGCACCGCGAACAGCACGGCGACCGGGAAGGTGCCGGCCGCATAGCCGAGCAGCACCTCGATGATCCGGTTGCGGTCGGTGAGCGAGTTGAGCTCGGCGATCGCATCGACGGCGCTGATCGCGTTGGGCCGCTCGGCGAGCGCGGCTTCCTGCGCCGCGATCGGCGGGGTCGTGGTGCGGTGCGGGCGCACGTGAGGAGCGGGCTCGGCGGCCGCCGTGTCGTCCGCGTCGAGCGACTCGAGCAGGTCGTCGGCCTCGAGCTCGAGCGACTCGCTCTCGTCGAACATCTTCGCCATCTTCGCGCTGCGCAGGCGCGGCCTCGGGCCGGGCGCCGCGACGGGCGCGGCAGGCACCGGCGGCAACCCGGGCAGCGGCGGCGCGGGCAGACCCGGATCGCCGATCGTCTCGTCGCCGCGCGGCGTGTCCGCGAACTTCACGAACCGCGCCGGGCGCGCCACGCCGTAGTAGCGCTCGATGTAGTAGTAGATCCGCACCTCGGGCGCGACGCGCGGAAGCACGCGGTAGCCGGTCGTCTGCGTCAGCTGCTCGAGCGTCGCGAAGTCGTGCGGGTCCTCGATCGCCGCGATCAGCTGGCGGTCCTGCACGACGAGCGGCACGCACTTGAACTTGAACGCCGCCGCCGGCTGCAGCAGCCGCACCGCCGCGCGCTTCGCCCGCTCGAGCATCGCGCCGGTCGCGATCGGGATGCCGAGCTCGAGCCCGAGGTACACGGTCAGCGCCTCGAGATCGATGAGGCCATGCTCGACGAGCACCGTGCCGAGCCGGCCGCCGTCCCGCGCCTGGTACGCCAGCGCCTGCTTGAGCTGGGCTTCGGTCAAACGGCCGTCGCGCAGGAGCATTTCGCCGAGGCGCATCGCTGTGGCGACGGTAGCATGGGGCCTCGTGCCGCCTGGAGTTTTCGGCCCTTCGTGGTACTGCTAGCGACGTGCGCGTCTGGTGCTGCGCGGTCCTTGCGCTCGTCGCCTGCAAAGGGAAAGAGGCACCGCCACCCGCGCCGGCGCCGGCTCCCACGCCCGAGCCCGCGCCGACGCCGATCGTGCAGCCGGACTTCCCCGAGTGGACGAGGTCGCTCGAGCTGACGCGCACCGTCGGCGTGCGCCTCGAGCCGGGCGACGACGGCAAGCGCATCGGCACGATCGCCGTCGACACGCGCGTCGCGTGGAACCGCACGCAGCAGGCGAAGGGCTGCGACAAGCCCTGGGTGCAGATCGAGCCGAAGGGCTGGATCTGCGGCGACTACGTCAAGCCGAGCAAGCAGGCGCCCTACGGCCAGGAAGTGCCGCACCTCGAGCGCGGCGAGATCGTCCCCGGCACGTACGGCAAGGTCACCGCGCCCGGCGCCGTCACGTACACGCTCGAGAAGCCGGCCAAGAAGAAGTCGGGCAAGAAGCCGCCGAAGGATGCGCCCGCCGAGCCGAAGCTCGTCGAGGATCAGCCGATCCTCGGGTCACTGAACGTCCGCGAGTGGGACGAGGTGACGTTCGCCGGCAAGGTCTACTGGAAGATCAGCCAGAAGGATCCCGAGTACGTCCTCAAGTCGACGGTCTCGCGACACACGCCGTCGGGCTACGGCGGCACGCGCCTCGGCGACGACATCGGCTGGGCCGTCCCGATCGCCTACGTCTGGCCGCGCGGCGGCATGGTCGCCGCGTACACCTACGCGAAGCCGACCGGCGGCGCGCTGCGCGAGCTGGGCGCGCGCACGCCCGTGCCCGTGCTCGAGACCGCGACCGACAAGGACAAGAAGATCATCGCGTATCGCATCGGCGCCGACGAGTGGATGCAGGCCGCCGACGTGCACGTCTTCACGCCGCTGCCGCCACCGCCGCTGCTGCAGCCGAACGAGCGCTGGATCGATGTCGACCTCGACGCGCAGATCCTCGTCGCGTTCGAGGGCGAGACGCCGGTCTACTCGACGCTCGTCTCCTCCGGCGCCAAAGAAACGCCGACCGAGACCGGCCTCTATCGCATCTGGCTCAAGGAGTCCGAGGCCGACATGAAGGGCCTCAACGGCGAGGATCCCTACAGCGTCGCGACCGTGCCGTGGACGGAGTTCTTCTCGCCGGAGAAGGGCCTCGCGCTGCACACCGCGTACTGGCACGATCAGTTCGGCCACCAGCGCAGCCACGGCTGCGTCAACCTCGCGCCGCGCGACGCGCGCTGGCTCTACTTCTGGAGCGATCCGCAGGTGCCGCCGGGCTGGACGTCGTCGGTCGGCGTCGTCGAGCTGCCCGGCTCCGTCGTGCGGATCCGCAGCGCCGCCGATCCGAGCCCGGAGTGGAAGGGCTACGCGAAGAAGGTCGTCGAGGCGCGCCAGCAGAACGCGCCGGGCTAGCGAGCGAGCGGCAGCTGACGGGCGAGCACGCGCTGCTCCGCCGCGTCCATCGCGCGCACGAGCTCGGCCCCGAACAGATCCGCGAGCGCGTCGCGCGCGACCTGATACAAGGTCGGCGCATCCGGCTCGTACGCGCACGAGTAGTCGACGTAGTCGTCGCTGACCTGGATCATCCCCTCGCCGTACGACAGCGGGAACAGCCGGCAGATGCTCGGCTTGACGCCGCGGAAGTCCCAGCCCTGCTCGAGCGACGCGCGGTGGATCGCGCAGCCGCGCTTGTCGTGCGACAGGAACAGGCAGCCGCCGCCGTGCACCGCCGTGCGCACGACCGTGCCGCTCGGCACGTCGGGATCCTGCTCGGGCTCGCTCTCGTCGAACCACGGCAGGTCGCGCACCTCGGCGGCGAGCACCGGCTTGATGCTCTCCGCGCGCGCGAGGATCGCGTCCTTCTCGTACAGGTCGACGTCGCAGCCGTACTGGCAGCACGCGTCGAGCTTCTCGGTCTTCGTCGCGTGCATCGCGCACGCGTGCGTCATGCAGTCGGCGACGACGCGCTTCGTGAAGACGGCGAGCTCGGCGGCGTGGAAGCGCGGGTGATCGAGCGGAACGACGGGTTCAGACATCGGCGGCGGACTCTAGCAGCTCCGCGAGATCGTAGCGGGTGTCGACGCCGCCGTTGACGGCGAGCACGAGCGCCGACAGCGTCTGCTGATCGAGGATGCAGTCGGGGGCGGCCTTCTCGGGCCCGGCCGGGAAGTTGCGGAAGCAGGCGCGGACCACCGGCAGCGAGCCTTCACGCAGCCGGATCGGGGCGCCGTGGGACCGGCACACGATCGGCCGCGCGCCATAGATGAGGCACTTGCCGCCTGTATCCAGCGCGGCGCACCGGGCATCCGAGGCAGCGGCGTTCGCGGCGAGCGCGGCACGCCGCTCGGGGGACCAGGTGGAGATCTCGTTCACGATTGCCGCCGCCTCGACGCTCGTCACCGTCAACCGCGTGTGGCAGCAATCCGAGCACCCCGTCTGGCACTGCATCTCACTCCCGTGGCGCTCCTCGACGCGCTGGAAGAACGCATCGACCTTCGCGGCCAGCTCCGGGTAGCGAGACATCCGGAACCGAGTGTAGAACGAACTTCGAGCCTGGCCATGGACCTCAACGACATCGTCGTCTTCACCAAGGTCGTCGAGACCAAGAGCTTCACCGGCGCGGCCGACGCGCTCGGTCTTCCGAAATCGACCGTCAGCCGCAAGCTCGCCCAGCTGGAGGAGCGCCTCGGCGTGCGCCTCGTCCAGCGGACCACGCGGAAGCTCGCGCTGACCGAGATCGGCGAGGCCTACTACGAGCGGTGCGCCCGGATCGTCGCGGACGTGGTGAGCGCCGAGCAGCTCGTCACCGACATGCAGTCGACGCCGCGCGGCCGCCTGCGCGTCACCAGCTCCGTCGACTTCGCGACGCGCTGGTTCGGCTCGATCATCTCCGCGTTCCTCGAGCAGCATCCCGAGATCAACCTCGAGCTCGAGGCGACCGACCGCGTCGTCGACATGATCGAGGACGGCTTCGACCTCGCCGTGCGCTTCGGCCAGATGCCGGAGTCGACGCTGATCGCGCGCCGGCTGTGCGCGGTCCACCTGATCCTGTGCGCGACGCCCGAGTATCTCGGCAAGCGCGGCACGCCTCAGCACATCGAGGAGCTCGACGAGCACGACCACGTGCTGTTCACACCCGCCTCGCGCAACCAGACGTGGACGCTCGTCAACGGCGAGGGCACCTACGAGTTCGGCCGCCCCGCGCGGTTCGCGAGCAACAACTTCGGCGCGGTGATGTGCTCGACGCTGTCGGGCGCGGGCGTCGCGCTGATCAGCGACTTCATGATCGGCGAGGAGCTCGCGAAGGGCCGCCTCGTGCGCGTCCTGCCCGAGTGGTCGACGCGTCCGACGGATGTCCACGCCGTCTATCCGGCGCGCGAGAAGCTGCCGCCGCGGCTGTCGCTGTTCCTCGATCACCTCGCGCAGGCGCTGAACCCGCCGCCGTGGGTCTCGCGATGACGATCACGCTGAAGGACGTCGAGAGCTTCGCCGATCTGTACTTGCTCCCGTTCGGGATGCGGATCCTGCTCGCGCTCGCGATCTTCATCGTCGGCCGCTGGGTCGCGCGCGCGATCCTGCGCCTGCTAGACAAGGTGATGCAGCGTGGCGACGTCGATGTCTCGCTGCGCAAATTCCTCACCGATGTCGCGTACGCGGCGCTGCTCGTCATCACCGTGATCGCGGCGCTCGATACGGCCGGCGTGAAGACCACCGCCGTCGTCGCGGTCCTCGGTGCGGCAGGCCTCGCCGTCGGCCTCGCGCTGCAGGGCTCGCTGTCGAACTTCGCGGCGGGCGTGATGCTGATCGTGCTGCGCCCGTACAAGGTCGGCGACCAGGTGACCATCGGCAAGTACCTCGGTCGGGTCGACGCGATCCGCGTGTTCCAGACGATCCTGATCACCGCCGACAACCGCGAGATCACGATCCCGAACGGCCAGATCATCGCGGCGCCGATCGAGAACATGACCGTGCTCGGGCGCCGCCGCGTCGATCTCGTCGTCACCGTCGGCCACCCGACGGACCTGCCGCAGGTGCGCGACCTGCTCGCGAAGGCCGTGACCGCCGACGATCGGATCGAGACCACGCCGAAGCCGTCCGTCGAGGTCGCCGAGATCACCGATGCCGGCACGAAGCTCTACCTGCGCACCTGGACGAAGTGCGACGACTACGCGGGCGTCGCGACCACCGCCATGGAAAAGATCAAGAACTCGATGGAAGCCGCCAGCCTCAAGTACTCCGTTGCCATGCAGGTGCCGTCGTGAACCGCGCGCTCGTCGCGGCCGGCGCGATCAACGGTGCGATCGCGGTCGCCGCCGGTGCGTTCGCCGCCCATGCCCTGCGCTCGCGCCTCGAGCCGCGTGCGCTCGAGGTCTTCGAGACCGGCGCGCGCTACCAGATGTATCACGCGCTCGCGATGGTGCTGTGCGGCCTGCTCGCGATGACGCGCCCGGGCTGGATCTTCCAGGTCGGCATCGTGCTGTTCAGCGGGTCGCTGTACGCGCTCGCGGGCAGCGGCGTGAAGGGCCTCGGCGCCGTGACGCCGTTCGGCGGCGTCGCGTTCCTGGTCGGCTGGGGCTGGATGGCTTACACCGCGCTCACTTCGCGCTGATCGCCTTGTCGAGCGCGGCGTAGAACGCGTCGGGCTTGTCGAGCATGACGTAGTGCTTGGCGCCGTCGACGACGTCGAGCTCGTGGTGCGGGATCGCATCGACCTGCGTCTTCCAGGTCGCCTCGAGCTTGTCGCGGGTGTCGTTCGGATCGCGCGACTGACCCGCCGCGACGACGACGACCGGCACCGTGATCTTCGACAGGTCGGCGCGCAGGTCCTGGCCGAGCAGCTCGGCGAACGCGTTCGCGACCGTCGTCTGATCGGACTTCTCGGCGGCGTCGTCGAGCAGCTTCGCGTTCGCCGGATCGCTGACCGTCGCGCCGATGAACTGGCGCATGAATCCGACGAACTGATCGTGCGGCGCCGCGAGCAGCTGCTGGCGCATCCCGTCGCCGATCTGCTTGGCCTTGTCGGCCGTCGCCGATGGATCCATCGCCGCCGCGAGGAACGGCATGCCATCGACATCGACGACGCCGCCGATCGCCGGATCCGTCTCGGCGAGCCACAGCGACATGAAGCCGCCGAGGCTGTGACCGACGATGATCGGATGATCGAGATGGTTCGCGTCGATGTACTGGACGAGCTGATCGTGCACCTGCTGCAGGAACGGCCCCTGGATCGGCGGCGCGCCCGCGAATCCCGCGAGCGTCAGCACGTGGGCCTGCACCTTGCCGCCGAGGTGCGCGACGGCGCCGTCCCACACGCTGCCCGGCGACGCGAGCCCGGGGATGAAGATCACGGGGCGGCCCGCGCCCGTGACCTGCACGGCGAACGCCGTCGGCTTGAACGCGGGCGGCGGAGGAGGCTCCGGCGTCTTCGGCGTGGCGGCGGGGCCCGTGGACGACGACGAGCAGGCGGCGAGCAACAGGAGCGCGGCGAGCTTCATGGCCGCTGCTATACCCCACCGCTGCTCGCTCGGTCCAAGAAGCGGCGCGCGAGGATGCCGAATGCTTTTCAGCCCACGATGACGGTGTCGCCGTCGAGCCGGATCGGTAGATCGAGGAACGCCTGGATCGTCTCGATGTTCGTCGTCGCGTGCAGCGATAGCGGCGCGAGCGTGCGATAGCGCCCACCCCCCGCGATCGCCATCGGCAGCAGCAGCTGGTCCGCGAGGTTCTCGCCGACCGGCACGCCGGCCTCGAGGAAATCCTCGAGCTCGTCGAGCGCATCGTCCGCGACATCCTCCGCAGGGTAGCCCTTGCGCCCGTGCGACGTGCACAGCTCGCGCGCGCCGCTCTCCAGCTCGACCTCGCACATGAACAGGTTGTGCGGGCCGGCATCGGGCAGCTCGATCACCTCGCAGCGCGGGTTGTCGAGGCGCTCCTGCGCGCACGCGAGCTCGCGCTCCGCGATGTGCCGAGGCAGGCTCGCGACGATCGCCGTGGCGCGCCGCGCGACCACGCGCCCGGCGGCGAGGATCTCGATCGGCCGCAGCTTGCTCGGCTTCGTCTCCATGACGACGCGCCCGCCGCCGTCGGGCATCACGCCGATCTTCTCGAGCGTCAGCTGCACGTCCGCGCCCATCGAGCGCAGGTGCGGCAGGAACACGCGGTCGAGGAAGTCGAACGGGGGGCACAGCGGGTTGTGCGTGCCGCCCGTGATCACCGCGCGCACCGGATGAGGCGCGCGCAGCGCGGGGAGCAGGATCGTCTGCAGCACGAGCGTCGTCGAGCCGGCGGTGCCGATGTCGATGTGCAGCTCGCTCGGCCACTGGGTGCCGGGCGCGAACACGAGGTCCTGCGAGCCGACATCGACCTCCGACACCGTGGCGCCGCACAGCTCGGCCGCCGCGCGCACGCACGCGAGGTGCTGGCGCTGCAACCCCGGCCGCTTGCGCCCGGCGCGGATCCGCCTCATCCGCAGCTTGCGCCCGGTGAGGATCGCGAGCGACAGGCTCGTGCGCAGGATCTGGCCGCCGCCTTCGCCGCGCGAGCCGTCGATATCGACCGGTAGCCTCATCTGTCGCTCTCCCTGTCGCTTCGCTCCAGGTCCGTCAGTGTCGCTCTCCCTGTCGCTTCGCTCCAGGTCCGTCAG
>CAYUNM010000021.1:30772-66938 GCA_964446175.1 uncultured Kofleriaceae bacterium | reverse complement strand
TCGCTCCAGGTCCGTCAGTGTCGCTCTCCCTGTCGCTTCGCTCCAGGTCCGTCAGTGTCGCTCTCCCTGTCGCTTCGCTCCAGGTCCGTCAGCCCTTGACGCAGACTACCTGACGCAGCTCGTGAACGGGCTCGACGAGCTCGGCCTGCGCCGCCATCACCTTGTCGATCGGCTTGTAGGCCATCGGCGTCTCGTCGATCACGTCGGCATCCTTGCGGCACTCGATGCCCTCGGTCGCCTTCACGTGATCCTCGACGGTGAACCGGCGCTTCGCCTCGCCGCGCGACATCGTGCGACCCGCGCCGTGCGAGCACGAGCAGTACGAGTCGCGGTTGCCCTTGCCGCGCACGATGTAGCTGCGCGCACCCATCGAGCCCGGAATGATGCCGAGCTCGCCCGCACCGGCGCGCACCGCGCCCTTGCGCGTGACGAAGACGTCCTCGCCGAAGTGGTGCTCGCGCGCGACGTAGTTGTGGTGACAGTTGACGGCCTGCTCGCCGAGCGTGAACGGCGGCAGCTCCTTCTTCGCCGCGCCGATCACCGCGTCCATCATCAGCTGGCGGTTCGTCATCGCATAGCGCTGCGCCCACTCGACTGCCTCGACGTAGTCCGCGAAATGGCGCGAGCCCTCCTGCAGGTACGCGAGGTCGCGATCCGGCAGGTTCTTCACCTGGCGCATCATGTCGTGCTTCGCGAGCTCGATGAAGTAGCTGCCGATGCGGTTGCCGATGCCGCGCGAGCCCGAGTGCAGCATGAACCACACGCGCTCGCGCTCGTCGAGGCACACCTCGATGAAGTGATTGCCGGTGCCGAGCGTGCCGAGGTGATTCACGTCGTTCGCGCCGCGGATCCCCGGATGCTTGTCCATGATCGCGCGGAGCTGCGGCCCGAGCGTCGTCCACGCCTGCTCCGCCGGCTTCGGCAGCTTCGACCACGCGCCGCGATCGTTCTTGCCACCGTTGCCCGTGCGTCCGTGCGGCACGGCCTTCTCGATCTGCGAGCGTAGCCGCGCGAGCGAGTCCGGAAGCTGGTTCGCCTCGAGGCTCGTCTCGACCGCGATCATGCCGCAGCCGATATCGACGCCGACCGCCGCCGGGATGATCGCGCCCTTCGTCGGCACGACCGAGCCGACCGTCGCGCCGATCCCGAAATGCACGTCGGGCATCACCGCGACGTGATGGAACACGACCGGCAGCTTCGCGACATTCACCAGCTGCTTGCGCGCCGCGTCCTCGACGCCGACGCCACGCGTCCACGCCTTGATCGGCACACCCTCCGTCTCGATAAGCTCGTACTCGGACATGGACCACCAACCTGGTCACTGGAGGCAATCTGCGCAACGCGAGTCGCGCGGCCCCCGAGGCGAGCATCTACTACGGGATTCTCGCGATCCGCGCAAGCCTGATCGCGCAAGTGGCGGTACGGTGGGCAAATGCGCATCGACGTCTGGTCCGATATCGCGTGCCCGTGGTGCTACCTCGGCAAGCATCGCATCGAGGCGGCGCTCGGCAAGCTCGGCGGCGAGCACGAGCTCGTGTTCCACGCGTTCGAGCTGAACCCCGGCGCGCCGCGCCGCTACGAGGACGGCCTGTCACACGGCGAGCGCCTCGCGAAGAAGCTCGGCATCGCGCCGCCGCAGCTCGAGCAGATGCACGCGCGCATGACCGGCATGGGCCACGACGACGGCATCGAGTTTCACTTCGACCGCGTGCAGGGCGGCAACACGTTCGACGCGCACCGCCTCGTCCAGCTCGGCCTCGAGCGCGGCATCCAGCGCGCGGTCAAGGAGCGCATGATGAAGGCCTACTTCTCCGACGGCGCCGCGATCGGCGACCGCGACACGCTGCTCCGCCTCGCCACCGAAGCCGGCCTCGATCGCGACGAAGCCTCCGACGTGCTCGCGACCGAGAAGCTCACGCGCGAGGTGCGCGCCGACGAGACGATGGCGCAGGCCAACGGGATCAGCGGCGTCCCGTTCTTCGTGTTCGAGCGCCGCCTCGCCGTCTCGGGCGCGCAGCCGGTCGACGTGCTCCTGCAGGCGATGGAGCAGGCCGCGAGCTGAAACCGCGCCAGCCGCGGCCGATTCGGTGATACCGATACGGCATGTGGCACCTGTTCCATCGCAGCGGCGGTACGAAGGTCGTGCCGGGAGGGCGGACGTTCGTCGAGGAGTGTCCGACCTGCGAGCGCCGCACGCGGTTCCGCGAGATCGAGGTCTCGGAGGGCTTCGGCCTGTTCTTCGTCGATGTCGTGAAGGACAAGGAGCGCAAGTTCCGCTGCGACGAGTGCGAGGACGTGTTCGACCTGCGCGATCAGAGCGAGCAGGCAGCGCCGCCGCCTCCGAAGGCCGCCGCGCCGAGGGCAAAGCCCGCGCCCGCGCCCGAACCGGATCGCGCGGCCGCTCGCGAGCGCATCGCGAACAAGATCGAGGACGAGCTCGCCGAGCTGAAGCGCCGCCTCGGCAAGAGCTGAGCGCGCTGACCCGGCGCCGCGAACGCGCCGGCGCGTCGGGCCTAGCCGAGGATCCGCAGCGCCTCGAGCAGCTGCAGCGTGCCGACACACGCGACGAGCGTCGCGGCGGTGACCACGTGCTTGCCCGCCGAGCGCGCCCACGCGATCACGCCCGCGATCGCGAGCAGCGCGGGAAGCACGACGTCGACGCGAAACCGCGCGAGCGACAGCGACATCAGGCCGAACACGAGCAGCGTCTCGATGCCGGAGGCGACGACCGCGACGAGCGCCACCGTGCGCTCCGATTGCAGCAACAGCACGATCGACGACACGAACGCGACGATGACGAGAGCAGTGCCGATGTGGATGTGCATGCCGCGATCCTCGCACGGGCCGGGTGCGCGCCCGATGTGAGCGTTCGTATCCACGCTGCACGAGGCGTAATCGGCGTGACAGCTAGTGCATGCAACCTGTCGTGCCGCACGTAACTGCTGGAAGCGTGGCCGGCCCCGGATCGTGCACCACCGCGTACGTCACGCCCGCCGCGGCGACCACCGCGACCCCGACGGCGGTCCACAGCCACCAGCGGTGCGTGATCGGCGTCGTCTCGGGAGCCGGTGCGGGCGCCGGCTGCGCGGGGGCGCGCTGCGCGTGCAGCTCGACGACGCAGTGCTCGCGCAGCTGCACCATCTCCGCGACGCGCGGGTCATCGGCCGGGATCCGCGACAGGAAGCTCTCGACATCGACGAGCGCCGGCTGGCACTCGCCGAGCGCCGACTCGGTCAGCGCGAGCCACCGGTACGGGTTTGCCCGATCCGGCACGAGCTGCTGCGCCGCGTGGAGCTCGCGTTCGGCAACGGCGTAATCGCCGGCGCGATACGCGGCAACCCCGCGGTCGAGGTGCCCGAGCGCCTCGGTCTCGACGCCGCGTCGATCGGCGGTAGGCTCCGCGAATGCCCGGCCGGCGGCGCTGCCCGCGACAACCAGTCCGGCGATCGCGAGCGTGGGACCGCGCATCTCGTGCGACGATAGCGCCTCGCCCTGCACCGTCGCAACGCTGTCCACTCTCGGGAAGTAGCTCCGATGTCCTCCTCGCCCCGCACCCTCGGCAACTACGTGCTCGGCCCGCTGCTCGGCCGCGGCGGCACGGGCGAGGTCTTCGCGGCGGAGCCGATCGGCGGAGGCGCGCCGGTCGCGATCAAGCTGCTGCGCTCGCACCTCGCGAGCGACCCGGCGGCCATCGCGGCGTTCCAGGCAGAGGCGGAGCGCACGCGCGCGATCGATCATCCCAACGTCGTGCGCGTCCTCGACGCCGGCAGCGACCGCGACGGCTTCTACCTCGTCATGGAGCGCCTCGAAGGCGAGACGCTCGCCGCGCGGCTCGCTCGCGGTCCGCTGCCCGAAGCCGCCGCCCGCCGGATCGGCGGAGCGATCGCCGACGCACTCGCGGCCTCGCACGCGTGCGGCATCGTGCATCGCGACCTCAAGCCGGGCAACGTCGTCCTCGTCGGCGACGAGCCGCGCATCGTCGACTTCGGCATCGCGCGCTACATCGCGGGCGAGGATCCCGCGCACACGGCGTCGCGCATCGGCACGCCGGCATACATGGCGCCGGAGCAGCTGACCGGCGGCCTGATCGCGCCGTGCGTCGACATCTGGGCGCTCGGCGCGCTGCTCTACGAGCTCGTCACCGCCACCGCCGCGTTCGATGCGAAGGCCGGCAGCTGCCCGCAGCTCGTCGAGCCGGCGCCACGCCTCGGCGGCATCGTATCGCCGGCCTACTCGTCGCTCGTCGCGTCGTGTCTCGAGCGCGAGCCCGGTCGCCGCCCCGCGAGTGCCGCCGAGGTCGCGCGCGTGCTGCGCGGCGAGGTCGCGGATCGCGTCACGGAGGATGTGGGGCCGTCGCTCGCGGCGCGCCCGCCCGTGGCTGGCTCGCCCGCGCTCGCCGGTTCGCATGCGCCCGCGGCACCCGCGACGTCCGCGGTGGCTGGTTCGCCCGCGCTCGCCGGTTCGCATGCGCCCGCGGCGCCCGCGCGTCGTGGCGGCCCGCCGTTCATCGTGGTCGTCGCGCTCGTCGCCGTCGTGGTCGTGCTCGGCGGCGCCGGCATCATGGTGTGGAAGCTCGCGCACGACCCGCCGCTGCCCCCGCCGACCGAGACGTCGACCGCGCCCGCGCCTGCGCCCGCGCCCGCGACCGCGCCTGCGACCGCGCCCGCGCCCGCGCCTGCACCCGCGCCTGCGCCGCCCGCACCCGCACCCGCACCCGCACCCAGCGCGCCGGTCCCCGCCGCCAGCTCGTCGACGCCCGCGGCCGCCAGCCTCGACATCCGCAGCTCCCCGCCGGGCGCGACCATCTCGATCGACGGCAAGCCGATGGGGGTCACGCCGACCACGGTCACGACCGCGCTGCCGGCGACGGTCGTCGTCACGCGTGCCGGCTACAAGCCCGCCACCGTGCGCGCGGAGAAGGCAGGCCTCGTCGACATCGGCCTCGTGCCGCTGCCGCGCGCGCAGGTGCGCACGTCACCGCCGAACCAGAAGCACACCGAGACGAAGCGCGCGGGCGAGGCCAAGCGCGCCGGGGAGACGCTCGATTGACGCAGGACCCGCGCACGACGGAGGCACTCGGCGGTGGGCCGCCGCGCGCGGTCGTGCGCGAGTGCCGGCTGACGATCGTCGAGGGCGACGGGGTCGGGCGCGTCGTGCCGTTCGCGGCGGAGCGGCTGGTGATCGGCGCGGACGAGCGGGCGGATGTCGTGATCGGCGATGCGGCGATGTCGAAGTTTCACTGCGAGATCCGGATCGCGGGCGGGGCGGCGGTCGTGCGCGACCTCGGCAGCAAGAACGGGACGACCGTCGATCGCGTGCCGGTGATCGAGGCGCCGCTGCGTCATGGCAGCCTGCTCGGCCTCGGGCGCACGCAGCTGCGGTTCGACATCGGCTCGCGCGACGTCGAGATCGCGCTGTCGCCGCACGAGCAGTTCGGGCGGATGCGCGGGCGCAGCGTCGCGATGCGCGCCGTGTTCGCGCAGCTCGAGGTCGCGGCGGCGAGCCAGAGCACCGTGCTGCTGCAGGGCGAGAGCGGGACGGGCAAGGAGCTCGCCGCGGAGGCGATCCATCAAGCGGGTGCGCGCCGCGACCGCGGGCTCTACGTGCTCGACTGCGGCGCGATCCCGGCGAGCCTGCTCGAGGCGGAGCTGTTCGGCTTCGAGGCGGGCGCGTTCACCGGCGCGACGGAGCGGCGGATCGGCGCGTTCGAGGCGGCCTCGGGCGGCACGCTCGTGCTCGACGAGATCGGCGAGCTCGCGCTCGACCTGCAGCCCAAGCTCTTGCGCGCGATCGAGCGCCGCGAGATCCAGCGCATCGGCGGCGTGCAGCGGATCCCCGTCGACGTGCGGATCATCGCGTCGACGAACCGCGATCTCAAGCAGGAGGTCAACGCGCGCCGCTTCCGCTCGGACCTGTATTACCGGCTCGCGGTGCTCGTGATCACGCTGCCGCCGCTGCGCGAGCGGAGCGCGGACTTGCCGCTGCTCGTCGAGGCGATCCTCGATGACCTGCACGCCGGGCCGTCAGCGATGGCGACCGCGCTGCGCGGCGGCGAGCTGCTGCCGGAGCTGCTGCGCCACGGCTGGCCGGGCAACGTGCGCGAGCTGCGCAACTACGTCGAGGGCTGCCTCGTGCGGCAGGACGCGTCGCTGCCGGCGATGCCGGGCGCCGAGCCGGCGATCGATCTCGGGCAGCCGCTGGCCGTCGTGCGCGAGCGCTGGGTCCGGCACGTCGAGCGGCGCTACCTCGAGCAGCTGCTCGCGAAGCACGACAACAACGTGAGCGCGGCGGCGCGCGCGGCAGGCATCGATCGCGTGCACCTGCACCGGTTGCTGGCGCGCGTCGGGCTGCGCTAGCGAGGGGCACGCGCGCGGAGCCGCGGCCGCGCGAACGTCAGCGGCAGGCGTCCTTCGTCGGCGACGGATTGATGACGCAGCCGTTCGCGCACGCCATCACGAACATCGGCGCGCCGCTCGTGCACTGGTACAGCGACGACGGATCGCCGGCGAGCTTGTCGCCGCCGCAGTAGAGCCCGCCGACCGAGCAGGGGGCGCCGACCGCGGCGCACTCGTCGTCGCTCGCGGTGCGGATGACACACGCGCCGGGGCACACGCCGTGCGCCTTCGGCACGCCGTTCGCGACGCACTCGTACACGGTGTTCGGATCGCCCGCGACCTTGTCACCGCCGCAGTAGCGCGACCCCGCGACGCACGCCTGCTGCGGGACGATCACGATGTCGAGGCTCGCGTGGTCGCCCTCCATCACCGTCAGCTTGCCGGTGCCGGTGCCGAGCAGCGTGCCGCCGAGCAGGCCACCCGCGTCGATGCTCACGGAGAGCGTGCCCGGCAACGCGAGCTCGACAGCGGCCTGCACTGGCAGCGCGACCGGCTTCTTGACCGGGTCGGCGACCGTCGCGTGATACGTCCCGTACAGTACGTCGAGCTGCAGCTCGTCGATGCGCGTGATCGTGGGCGAGGTCACGTGCACCGTGACGCAGGAGCCCTTGCTCGCCGCGCACGGGTCGTCGCTGCCGCATCCGGCGAGGACGCATGCCAGCGCGAGGACCCGTCTCATCGAGTCGAGCGTACTACGGGCAGGTCGGTGCGACCTGGCCGTCGGTGCCGGTGTAGATGTACGCGTCGCTGACGTAGCCGCCGTCGATGTGATCCCACAGCGTCGACGTGCCGTACGTGCCCGTCACCGAGCCACCGTGCTTCTGGCAGTGGATCGCGACGTACGAGCCGTCGGCGACGCTCCCGACGATGCCCGCCGACAGCGACGCGCCCGAGCGCACGTGCAGCGCGATGCCGCTCGTGTTGACGCGCGCCGCGATACCGCCGCCGCCGTTCGTCGTGCCCGAGTGGCTCATCGCGAACTTCGCCTTGACCGTCGCGCGCGCCGCGGCGCTGAACGTGTGGAAGCGGTAGATCGTGTTGCTGACGAGGCCGTTGCGGCCGGCGAGCCACGACCGCACCTGCGAGCGCAGCGACGACTTCATCAGGCAGTTCGCGTAGACCATGTGGATGTGGTTGACGCCGTACCAGCCGTCGTAGCCGCTGTGGCGGTACCACGCCGCGAAGCCGACCTTGCCGAGACGCTCGAGCAGGTTCGCGATCTGCGACGACGACAGCCCGTAGACGGAGATGTCGGTCGCGGCGCTGTACGGATGCCCGTTGAAGTAGCCGTCGCGCGCGTGCGTGCCGGCCGACGCCGCCGCGTTGCCGATCGTCTGCATGATCCGGCTCGACGACACGCCCGCCGCGCGCAGCGCATCCGACGCGCGCGGGTGCAGGCCCCACTTCAGGAGCGCCGCGTACGCGACGCCCGAGATCGGCTGGTCGATCTCGGTGCTCGCCTCGATGCGGGTCCCCGTCGCGTCCTCGTCGATGTCGACCATCGGCTCGACCTCCTCGTCGCCGTACGTCGCGGGATCGACGATGGCCACGTCGAGCGGCTGCAGATCGGCGTTGTGCTCGATCTCGGTGCCGTCGGGCAGCGCCGCGACCTCGGCCTGGGACAGCGCCGGCTCGGGCGGGACCTCGTCGAAGTACCCGTCGACCTGCGCGGTGCAGGCGGTCAGACCCATGAGCAGCAGACACGCGATGCGGTGGAATGGCTTCATGGGCCGTCCCTATCGCAACCGACATGCCTGCCGTAACTAGCGGAGATCCCGTCGCATCCATGGCCGGGTGTAGCGCCGGGCGCTATAGCTGCTCACCGCCGTCAGCGGTATCCGGCGGCCTGCAGGTTGAACAGCGTCGCGTAGCGTCCGCCGAGCTTGACCAGCTCGTCATGGCTGCCGCGCTCGATGATGCGGCCCTTGTCGAGCACGATGATCTCGTCGGCCATGCGCACGGTCGAGAATCGGTGCGAGATCACGATCGCGATCTTGTCGTCGGTCAGCTCGCGGAAGCGCTCGAAGATCTTCACCTCGGCCTCGGCGTCCATCGAGGCGGTCGGCTCGTCGAGCACGAGGATGTCGGCCTCCTTGCGCATGAACGACCGCGCGAGCGCGATCTTCTGCCACTGGCCGAGCGACAGCTCGCGGCCGGCGCGGAACCACTTGCCGAGCTGCGTGTCGTAGGTGTCGGGGAACGTGTCGATGAACGGCTTGGCGAGGCCGCGATCGGCGGCGTCGTCCCAGCGGATGCGATCCTCGTACGCGCGGTCGTCGCCGGCGCCGATGTTCTCGCCGACCGTCATCTGGTAGCGCACGAAGTCCTGGAAGATGACGCCGATGCGGCGCTGCAGCGTCGCGCGGTCCCACTCGCGCAGGTCGCGGCCGTCGAGCGTGATCTTGCCGGCACTCGGCTCGTAGAGGCGCGTCAGCAGCTTGATCAGCGTGGTCTTGCCCGAGCCGTTCTCGCCGACGATCGCGAGCTTGCTGCCGGGCCGGATGTGCAGCGTGATGTCGTCGACGGCGCGCTCGGTCGAGCCGGGATACTCGAACGTGACGTGATCGAAGCGCACGCCGTCGCCGGGCTCCGGGCCGGTCGTCGCGGTGCCGCTCGTCGTCATCGTCGGCGTGTCGAGGAACTCGTACAGGTTCGACATGTAGAGGTTGTCCTCGTACATGCCGCCGACGTCGCCGAGCGCGCTCGACAGCGCCGACTGCGCCTGCTTGAAGACGAGCACGTACATCGTCATGTCGCCGAACGAGATCGAGTTGTCGATCGTCGCGAACGCGATCCACAGGTACATGCCGTAGAACGCGAGCTGGCCGAGGGTACCGAGCACGAGCGCCCACAGGCCGCGGTTGATCGCGATCTTGCGGTCGCCCGCGTAGAGCTTGTCGAAGATCGCGCGGTAGCGCGCGAGGAAGCGCGGCCCGAGGCCGAACAGCTTCACTTCCTTCGCGTACTGGTCCTGCGCGATCACCATCTCGACGTACATCTGCTCGCGCGCCTCGGGCGTGCGCCACCGCGACAGCCGGAACGCATCGCGCGAGAACTTCAGCTCGCTGATGAACGGCGGGATCGCGGCCGCGACGAGCACGCCGAGCGCGATCGGCGAGAACGCGGCGAGCAGGCCGCCGAGACCGATCAGGGTCACGAGGCTCTGGGCGAGCTCGAATGCCTGCGACACCAGGGACAGCGGCCGCGACGAGGCCTCGCGCCGCGCACGTGTCAGCTTGTCGTACAGCTCGCTGTCCTCGAACTGCGTCAGCTCGAGCGTGAGCGCCTTGTCGAGGATCTCGACGTTGATCTTCTGCCCGAGCTGCTGGCGCAGCAGCGACCGGAAGATGCCGAGCGTGCGCTGCACGAGCGCCGCCGCGACGACGAGCGCGAGCTCCGCACCGACCCACACCATCGCGCCGTGGTGGTCGTGCGACGGCACGCGCCGCGCCATGTCGATCGAGTTGATCAGCCGCTTGCCGACGTACGCGATACCCGTCGGCAGCACGCCGCCGATCAGCGAGCCCGCCGCGAGCCCGAGCGTGAGCGCGCGGTTCGTCGTCCACACCAGCGCGACCGCGCGCCGGATGTAGCGGAACACGCCGAGGTAGTTGCGCCACTCGATCTTCTCGGGCGGAGGCGTCGAGGACTGCTTGTGGCCGCCCGCGATCGCGGCCGCCTTGCCGCCGCCACCGCCGCCTTTGCCCGCGCCACCACCACCGCCGCCGCCACCACCGCCTCCGCCGCCCGCGCCGCCGCCGCCACCACCACCGCCACCTCCGCCGCCTCCATAGGCGAGCGGGCGCGAGACGGTCGTGACAGCCATGGCGCCCATTGTAGAGCACGCACGGCCTTCGCGTGCCCTGGGCAAGTGGCTAGCTCGCACGTCGTGAGCCCGCGAAGCCCGGGGCTGGCCGCGAGCCTCAGCGCTTCTTCGTGCTGCGGTTCTGGACCTTGCGGCGCCGCAGGCGCGTCGCTTCCTTGAGCCGCCGCTCGGTGCGCTCGATCAGCTGCTGCTGGCAGTGCTTCGCGTTGAGGCCGGTGCGCTGGATGTAGCTGCCGTCGGCCTGCATGTCCCACGCGCCGCGCTGATCCGAGAGCTGCGTGTCGAGGATGAAGCGCAGCTCGGCCTGCAGGCGCGGGTCCTCGATCGGGCACAGGACCTCGACGCGCTTCTCGAGGTTGCGCTGCATCGCATCCGCCGAGCCGATGTAGTACTCGGCGCGCCCGCCGTTGTGGAAGTAGTAGATGCGTTCGTGCTCGAGGAAGCGGCCGATCACGGAGACGACCTTGATCGAGCTCGACACCCCGTCGACGCCCGGCCTGAGCCGGCACGTATCGCGCACGATCAGATCGATCGTCACGCCGCGCTGCGAGGCGCGATAGAGCGCGCGCACGATGTCGATGTCCTCGAGCGCGTTGAGCTTCCACTGGATGTGGCCGCGCTCGCCCATGCCGACCAGCGCGATCTCGCGCTCGATCTTGTCGAGCAGAGCCTGCTTGAGCTGCTTGGGCGCGACGAGCAGCTTGCCGTACTTGCGACGCGGCTTGTAGCCGGTCGTCAGGTAGTTGAACAGCTCGGTCAGGTCGCGGCCGATCTGCTCGTCGCACGTGAACAGGCCGAGGTCGCAGTACAGGCGCGCCGTGCCGGCGTGGTAGTTGCCCGTCGCGATGTGCGCGTAGCGGCGCAGGCCGTTGAAGTCCTGGCGCACGACGAGCGTGACCTTCGTGTGCGTCTTCAAGCCGACGACGCCGTAGGTCACGTGGATGCCCGCGCGCTCCATGCGCGACGCCCACTTGATGTTCGCCTCTTCGTCGAAGCGCGCCTTCAGCTCGAGGACGACCGCGACCTGCTTGCCGTTCTGCGCGGCGCGCACCAGGTGCTTGATCACGGCGGAGTCGCGCGACGTGCGATAGAGCGTGGTCTTGATCGCGCGGACCTTCGGGTCGTCGGCGGCCTCGCGGAAGAACCGCTCGACGCTCTCCTGGAACGACTCGTACGGGTGGTGCACGAGCAGCGACTGCTGATCGCGGATCGCGTGGAAGACGGAGCCCTCGGAGAGGAAGTCGACCGGCTGGGCGGGGGCGTGGGGCGCGTCGCGAAGCTCGGGGATATCGAGCGTGGCGAGCTCCATGAGGTCGCGCATCGACAGCATGCCGTCGGCCTCGAAGACATCGCTGGACTCGTCGAGCCCGAGCTCGGCGGCGAGGCGGCCGCGGAAGTACGGCTGCATCGGCTTGTCGACCTGCAGGCGCACCACGCTCGCGAAGCGCCGCTTGCGCAGCTCGATCTCGATCATCTCGAGGAGGTCGTCGGCCTCTTCCTCGTCGCGCTCGGTGATCGCGTTGCGCGTGACGCGGAACTGCGAGCACGTCTCGATCTCCATGCCGGGAAACAACAGGTCGAGGTTGTTCGCCATCACGTCCGCGAGATCGACGAACGTGCGCGAGGTGCCGAGCCGCACGAACCGCGACACGCCGCCGCCGACGGGGACCTTGACGCGCGCGAGCAGCGACTCGGAATCGTTCTCGTAGCGCAGCGAGACGAGCAGGTTAAGCGACAGGTTCGAGACGAACGGGAACGGGTGCGCCGGGTCCATGGCCTGCGGCGTGACCAGCGGGAAGATCGTGCGCAGGTAGTGCTCGCGGATCCACGCCTGCTGCTGGGTATCGAGCTCCTTGTACGGAGCGAGCCACACGCCGACCGCCTTGAGCTCGGTGACGACGCGCTCGGCGATCTGCGCCTTCTTCGCCTCGAGACGGTTGATCAGCTCGAGGCAGTCCTCGATCTGCTTCTGCGGCGAGCGGCCGTCGGGCGTGATCGCGTGCAGCTGCGCGCCGACCTGCTGCTTGAGGCCGCCGATGCGCTTCTGGAAGAACTCGTCGAGGTTCGAGCTGACGATCGCGAGGAACTTCACGCGCTCGAGCAGCGGGATGCGCTCGTCCTCCGACTCGTGGAGCACGCGCCAGCAGAAGTTGAGGTACGTGAGCTCGCGGTTGAGATAGAGCTCGGGCGAGTCGAGCGCGGTCGGCGTGAAGTCGCCGATGCCGGGGGCCGCCGGCGTGCGCCCGGCCGGCTCGATCAGGCGCAGTGACGGACGCGTCGGCGCCTCCGGCTCCGGGACGATCTCGAGCCGATGGGCTCCCGAGTGCTCGGGGCTCAGCGCCGGGCGGTCTGGCGACATTCCACCGAAAGTATAGCCCCCAAGTGACGGAGCCGCTTCACGCACGTGGCGGAATTGTGCGTGAGGTTTCGGCTATTTATGTAAGCACGCGCCCGGTCACTTGTCGGCGCCGGTGGCCGGGTCGAGCAGGCGGCGCTTGCCGTCCTGGACGAGCCACACGCCGCTGGCGTCGACGCCGCCGTCGGTGATCTTCGCAGCGCCGAGCTCCCGCTTCCACTGGCCCTTGCCGCTCGCGAGGTCGATCGCCGCGATCTGGCTCCAGCCGGAGCCGGCCGCGATCTCGTACGCGCGGATGTGGTCGGTCAGCGTGATCGGGCCCTCCGCGTGCGTCGCGATCGGCTCGTGCTCGGCCGCGATGCGGTAACCGCCGATCTTCTCGGCGCTGTGCGTGGCGAACGCGAACACCTCGGCATGGCCGTCGCGCGAGACGCGCACCGTGATCGCCGTCGGGCCGTACGCGATCGCCGGGCGGCCGGGCGAGCCCGCGTAGTGCGGGATCAGCGCCTGCCACTTGAGCTTCCCGTTCTCGTGCAGCTCGAGGAAGTCGCGGTCGCTGCCTTCCTCGGCGCGGATCACGACCTCGACATTCGGCGCGACCGTGATGCGATCGATCACCGCGCCCGGCTTCGGGCGGACGTGGAGCATGAACCAGATCATCCCGGCCGCGATCGCCGCGCCCAAACCGACGACGATGATGCCGAGATACTTCTTCATCTACTTGATCTCGCCGACCGGCTTGCCGCCGGCCGTGTTCGAGTGATCGAACGGCTTGGGCCGCTGCAGGCCGCCACCGCCGCCCGCCGCGCCTTCCTTCGACTGCACGAGCACGCGGCGCCCGGTCCCGAAGAACACGGTGACCTTGCCGGGCTCCGCCGCCTCGACCACGCCTTGGCCGAAGCTCGGGTGATCGACGCGCTCGCCGACCTCGAACTTCTCGCTCGCGCGATACGTGCGCACCGGCTTCGTCAGATCGGCGGCGACCGCCGGCTTGGCGAACCGCTCGACGGGAGCCTTCGGCGCGAGCTCGCGCTCGGCACGCTCACGCATCGACAGCGGTGCACGCTTCTCCTTCGGTACCGCATGCGGCGACTTGTAGCGGTGCTGGCCGCCACACTCCTTGCACTGGACCTTGACGATCTGCTCGCCGACCTTGGCGACCACGACGTGCCACACGTCTCCACACTTCGAGCACAAAGCTTCGACGTCAGCTCCGACGGCAGCGCTCATTTCGGCGCGACCATAGCAGGTCGTGGTACTCCGGACGAGTGAGTCAGGACGCGGCTGACGCGCTGGTCGCCGAAGGGAACGAGCTGTTCCGCGCCGAGCAGTTCGGCGACGCGATCGCCCGCTTCGAACGCGCGATCAAGGTGTTCCCGCAGCACGCGCTGGCCTGGAAGGGCCTCGGGCACGCGCTCCTGTGTATCGGCCGGGCGCGCGAGGCCGCCGCCGCGTTCGATCGCTCGATCGGACTGAGACCGGATTCAGCGACCGCGCTGTGGGGCGGTGCATTAGCTCACGCCGAGATCGGAAACAAGGCGATCGCGCAGCACTACCTGAAGCGGACCCTGATCTTGCAGCCGACGTGGGTGCAGATGGCGCAGGGCGTCGCGGCGCTGGCGCCGTTCCTGAGCGTGGCGACGCGGGCGGGCGAGCTGCTCCGAGCCGTATTCGGTCCGTTCTCGACGAAGACCTACCGCCATCGCGCGGAGGACGCGACGATCGAGGTCGGCCGGATCACGAACGTGCCGCGGTTCGGCCAGTTCACGTACGTGACGGTCGGCCTCTCGAACACGACGTGGAGCGAGGACGGGCGGCCGCGGGTCGAGCTGCTGCTCGGCTCGACGGTCGATCTCGAAGCGTGCTCGCAGATCCTTGCCAATCTGGCATTCCACCTGAGCGAGTCCCGGTTCTTCCCCGAGCCCGGCACGATGGTGCGCGACGTCGTTGCAACCTTGGGAGCGGGAGACCTGTCTCAGCGGTTACCGCACGTCTACGTGCAGTCGCCGCGCGCATGGAACCTCGATCTCCCGCTCGACGAAGGCCCACCGGCGATCACGCTCGCCCAGGTGTTCCCGATCAGCGAGACGGAGTACCAGACGTGGCGGGGGCTCGGAGCTTCTCGCTTCGAGATGATGCTGGGGGAGCGGCGGATCGACGTGACGGATCTCCGCCGCAGCGGGCTCTGATAGGCTCGGCCGCCGTGGCGCCGCTGATCGAGCTGGTCGATATCGCCCGCTACTATCAGATGGGCGACGAGCGGATCGCCGCGCTCGATGGCGTGAGCTTCGCGATCGACAAGGGCGAGATGGTCGCGATCATCGGCACGAGCGGCTCGGGCAAGTCGACGCTGCTCAACATCCTCGGCTGCCTCGACACGCCGTCGCGCGGCACATACCGGCTCGCCGGCAAGGACGTCCAGGGACTCAGCGACGACGAGCGCGCCCACGTGCGCAACCGCCAGCTCGGCTTCGTGTTCCAGAGCTTCCAGCTGCTGACGCGCGCGAGCGCTGTGAAGAACGTCGCGCTGCCGCTCGTGTATCGCGGCATCCCGGCGAAGGAGCGGACGGCGCGCGCGCAGAAGGCACTCGAGCGTGTCGGGCTCGCGCATCGCATGCATCACAAGCCGTTCCAGCTGTCGGGCGGCCAGCGCCAGCGCACCGCGATCGCGCGCGCGCTCGTCAGCGAGCCGTCGCTGCTCTTGTGCGACGAGCCGACCGGCAACCTCGACTCGGCGACGACCGAGGACATCATGGCGCTGCTGCACGCGCTGCACGCCGAGGGCAACACGATCCTGGTCGTGACGCACGATCCGGGGATCGCGGCGCGCTGCCCGCGCGAGATCCGGATCTTCGATGGCAAGATCGTCAGCGACGAGCGAAAGGCGGCGGCATGAAGCGGCTGTTGCTCGTCTTGGCCGCGTGCACCGGTAGTCAGCCGGCGCAGCACGGGGCCGCCGAGACCGTGCGGCTCGTCAAGGTCGTCAAGCGCGAGGTCACGGATCGCGTGCTGCTCACGGGCGAATTGAAGGCCGCGAGCGCGATCGATCTCGCGGTGCCGCGCACGGACTCGTGGCAGCTCGCGATCCGCTGGCTGATCGACGACGGCACGCTCGTGAAGGCGGGCGACCGGCTCGTCGAGTTCGACAACTCGGCATTCGCGAAGGATCTCGAGCAGAAGAAGCTCGCGCTGCTCGAGGCGGAGATGACGCTGCGGAGCACCGACGCGCTCGGCCGCATCGACCTCGCGAGCAAGCAGACCGAGCTCGATCAGGCGAAGCTGACGCTCTCGAAGGCGACGTTGAAGGCGGACGTGCCGGCCGATCTGCTGTCGGGGCGCGACTCGCAGGAGCGGCAGCTCGAGAAGAAGCGCGCCGAGATCGCGGTGAAGAAGGCGGAGGACGCGCTCGCGTCGGCGACGCAGCAGCAGGCGCTCGAGCTGAAGGTCAAGCAGATCGAGCTCGACAAGGCGAAGCGCGGCATCGAGACCGCCGAGAAGACGATCGCCGAGCTCGTCTTGAAGGCGCCGCGCGACGGCATCGCCGTGATCGACGACCACCCGTGGGAGGGCCGCAAGTTCCACAACGGCGACACCGTGCAGCCCGGCATGACGATCGTGACGTTGCCCGACACCAACGCGCCGATGCAGGTGCAGGCCGACCTCAGCGACGTCGATGACGGCCGCGCCGCCGTCGGGATGACCGGCACGTGCACGCTCGATGCGTACCCGAGCGAGCCGATCGCGTGCACGGTGAAGGACCTGACGCCGGTCGCGCGCATCGAGGGCCAGAAGTCGCTGCGCCGCGCGTTCGCGGTGACGCTGACGCTCGCCGCGACGAAGGAGAAGATGCGCCCGGGCATGAGCGTCAAGGTCGAGCTCGCGAGGCCGGGCGTCGCGGGCCTCGTCGTGCCGCGCGGCGCTATTGTCTTCGGCAAGCAGCCGCAGGTCCGGCTCGCCGATGGCTCGCTGCACGACGTGACGGTCGGCCCGTGCGACGCACAGGGCTGCATCGTCGAGAAGGGCGTGAACGAAGGCGAGGTCGTGCGGCTATGAGGTGCCTCGCGTTGTTGCTGTTCGTCGCGTGCTCGCACGCGAACGACGTCTCGACCGTCGAGGTCCGGAAGGACGACCTCGTGATCGGCGTCGAGGTGATCGGCGAGCTCGAGGCGGTCGACTCGACGGACATCAAGCCGCCGCCGATCCCCGATATGTGGGACTTCAAGATCGCGCAGATGGCGGCGGAGGGCGACGAGGTCAAGCAAGGCGATCCGGTGATCTCGTTCGACGGCAGCGAGCAGATGCGCGAGCTCGAGAACATGATGAACGAGGCCGACGCCGCGCAGAAGAAGCTCGACAAGAAGCGCGACGACGCGGCGCTCGCGCGGCGCGACGACGAGCTCAAGATCGCGGAGGCGGAGGCGGCGCTGCGCAAGGCGTCGCTGAAGACGGGGCAGCCCGAGGATCTCGTCGCGTCGATCCAGGCGAAGGAGACCGCGCTCGACGAGCAGTCGGCGAAGCTCGCGCTCGACGCGGCGAAGCAGCACGCGGAGGCCGCGAAGCGCTCCGACGACGAGGAGATCCAGCGGCTGAGCGAGAAGGCGACGTACGCGAAGCACCGCGTCGAGGAGCTGCAGGGCAACCTCGCGAAGCTGCAGATCACGGCGCCGCGCGCGGGCACCGTCGTGCTGCCGGCGAACTGGCAGGGCGAGAAGCACAAGGTCGGCGACAGCGTGTGGCGGATGGAGGACGTGATGTCGATCGTCGGGCTCGGCAAGATGGTGGGGGCCGGCCAGGTCGACGAGGTCGACATCGCGAAGATCGACGTCAACCAACCGGTCACGCTGCGCCTCGACGCGCTGCCCGACGTGAAGCTGAAGGGGCACATCGAGTCGATCGCAAAGGCGGTCAACCGCAAGTCGCAGACGGATCCCTCGAAGATCATCAAGCTCAAGGTCGCGATCGATCCGACGAAGGAGCCGCTGCGGCCGGGCATGCGCTTCCGCGGGCAGATCGAGACCGCGAAGCTGCCTGGCGTCGTGCAGGTGCCGGCGGATGCCGTGTTCGTGACGCCGGAGGGGCCGGTCGCTTATCGCGAGAGCGGCGGCAAGCTCGAGAAGGTCAAGCTCGTGCTCGGGCAGCGCAACCAGAGCGCGATCGAGGTCAAGCAGGGGCTCGCACCCGGTGATCACGTGTCGAGGACCGAGCCGTGAAGTGGGCGCTGATCGTCCTCGTGCTCGCGGGCATGGGGCTCGCGACCGGCCGCCTGCTGCGCGGCGGCAACGCCGGGCACGCGACCTCGGTCACGACGTACCAGGTCAAGAAGGAGAAGTTCGTGCGCCGCGTGAACGCGGAGGGCAACCTGCGCGCGGTCAAGGCGACGCGGCTGACGGCACCGCAGAACAGCCAGATGGGCGGCGCGCTGAAGATCGCGTGGCTCGCGCCGGACGGGACGCTCGTCAAGAAGGGCGATGTCGTCGTGCGGTTCGATCCGAGCGAGCCGGAGAAGCAGCTGCGCGATGGCGAGGCGGATCTCGCGGCCGCGGACGCGAAGCTCGCCGAGGAGGGCGTGAAGTCGCGCGCGGCCGTGAAGGGCCGCGAGACCGATGCGGTGCTCGCCGCCGACGAGCTCGACGAGCAGAAGAAGTTCCAGAGCAAGGACGAGGAGATCTTCTCGAAGAACCAGATCATCGAGTCGCAGATCGACGAGGGCCTCGCGCAGGCCAAGCAGCAGCACGCGGAGCAGGCCAAGCAGGTCGAGAAGCACCTGTCGCACTCGAATGCGGCCGTGATCTCCGTCGAGCGGCAGAAGGCGCAGCTCGCGATCTCGCACGCGAAGAGCGCGCTCGAGGCGATGCAGGTCGTCGCACCGCACGACGGCGTGTTCGTGCTGCACCGCAACTGGCGCGGCGAGCTGCCGAAGCTCGGCCAGGCGCTGTGGCCGGGGCAGGAGATCGGCGAGCTGCCGCTGCTCGACTCGATGGAGGCGGAGGTCTTCGTGCTCGAGGTCGACGGCACCGGGCTCGCCGAGAAGCAGGCGGCCGAGATCGTCGTCGAGGCGCGCCCCGACGTGACGTTCACCGGCAAGATCCGGCTCGTCGAGAAGCTCGCCCAGCCGCGCGAGCCGGGCTCGCCGGTGCAGTACTTCGCGGTCGTCGTCGAGCTCGACAAGACGGATCGCGACGTCATGAAGCCCGGCCAGCGCGTGAAGGCGACGCTCGTGCTCGACCAGCAGGACGCGATCGTCGTGCCGCGCCAGGCGGTGTTCGACCGCGACGGCAAGACGGTCGTCTATCGCCAGAAGGGCGAGGCCTTCGAGCCGGTGCCGGTCGAGCTCGGCGCCGCGACGAGCGGCCGCGTCGTGATCAAGACCGGCCTCCAGGCCAACGACGTGATCGCGCTGCGCGATCCGACGCAATCCGCCGCCGGCAGCGGCAGCGCCGGGGCACTTGGCTCGGGAGCCACGCCATGAGGCGCCTGCTCGACGCGTTCGCGACGGCGCTCGGCTCGCTTGCCGAGCACAAGCTGCGCACGACGCTGACGATGCTCGGCATGATGTTCGGCGTCGGGGCCGTGATCGCGATGCTGTCGATCGGCGCGGGCGCCGAGAAGCAGGCGCTCTCGCTGATCGATCGCCTCGGCACGCGCAACGTCGTCGTCCGCGGCAAGCAGTTCAAGCAGGAGGAGCTCGAGGAGATCCGCAAGAAGTCGATCGGCCTGTCGCAGCGCGACGTCGATGCGATCCAGGAGGCGGTCCCTGGCGTCTCGTTCGCGGCGCCGAAGATCGACATCGAGCCGTACAAGGTCATCGCGGCGAGCGCGAAGACGACCGCGCAGGTCTACGGCGTCGGCCATCGCCACCGCGAGGTCACGCCGTTCGCGCTCGTCGAGGGCCGCTTCATCGACGAACCCGACGAGACGCACCACGCGCAGGTCGCCGTGATCGGCGCCGGCGTGCGCCGCGATCTGTTCGGCGCCGAACCCGCGCTCGGCAAGGACGTCAAGATCAACGACGTCTGGTTCGAGGTGATCGGCGTGCTCGCGCCGGAGCCCGCGCCGCCGACGGCCGTGCAGGGCGTCTCCGTCTCGTCGACGGAGCACGAGATCTACCTGCCGTTCACGACCGCGCTGCGCAAGCTCGACCACGATCCGCTCAAGGCGCCGCTCGGCGAGATCGTCGTGCGCCTCGACGAGCACGCGCCGGCCGCCGAGACTGGCGCCGTCATCGGCACGTTGCTCGATCGCCTGCACGGCGGCGCGCACGACTACGAGATCGTGATCCCGGAGGCGCTGCTGCAGCACTCGCGGCAGACGCAGCAGCTGTTCAACCTCGTCATGGGGCTCATCGCCGGCATCTCGCTGCTCGTCGGCGGCATCGGCATCATGAACATCATGCTCGCGACGGTGCTCGAGCAGACGCGCGAGATCGGCGTGCGCCGCGCGGTCGGAGCCCGCCGCGCCGACATCCGGTTCCAGTTCCTCGTCACCGCGTTCTCGCTCGCGATGCTCGGCGGCCTGCTCGGCGTCGCGCTCGGCCTCGCGATCGCGAAGGGCGTCGCGCACTACGCGGACTGGCCGACGGTCGTCACGACGTGGTCGCTGTCGCTCTCGCTCGGCGTGTCGGTCCTCGTCGGTGTCGCGTCCGGGCTCTATCCCGCGATGCGCGCGGCGCGCCTCGATCCGATCCAGGCCCTGCACGCCGAGTAGCGCACGGCACCGCACGTATGCGCACATGCAGCGATTGCATGGGAGCCCCTTGATCCGCGCGCGGTACGGCCGACTACCCAGACATGAAGCTCGTGGGGATTGCGGTGGTGCTCGTCGCGACGCCGGCCGTCGCCGACACCTACCTCGACGTCGATGCCGCCGGTGCGGTGCCGGTCTCGAGCGCGCAGGCGAGCGTGTTCCGCTCGGGCGTGATGCCGTCGCTCGGCGTGTTCGGCGGCACGGAGGCGCTCGCGGTCGGCGCTCGCCTACGCATGGGCGTACTGCGCGACGGCCCGGCGCCCGACGGCAACCGCATGGATCCGGGGCTCGGCGGCGTCGCGTCGCTCGGGTTCGCGCTGCGCTTCTCGCACGCGGGCGCGTTCGTCGAGGGCGTCGCGGGCGCGGCCGTCACGGGCAGCGATGTGGCGCCGGCGCTCGAGGTCGGCATCGGCTACCAGCTCGCCGTCGGCTCGCTCGCGATCGGACCGAGCGTGCGCTACCTGCGGCTCGTCTCGTCGTCGAACGGCATGTCATCGCTCGGCGACGCGGGCATCTCGCTCATCGGCATCGACATCGGCTATCGCCACGCCGCGTCGCATCGCGCGCACGTCGTCGAGCAGGTCGAGCCGCCGCCACCGCCGCCACCGGCACCCGCACCGCCGCCGATCGTCGAGAAGATCGACCCCGACGGCGACGAGATCGCCGACGGCGACGCGACGTGCGAGGTCGACGGCGAAGGCTGCACGACCCCGACGATCGCCGTCGTCGACGACCGCATCGTGCTCGACGACCGCGTGTTCTTCGACGTCGATCACGCGCACGTGAAGTCGCGGGGCCGCGAGATGATCGCGCAGATCGTGGCGATGTGGCACGCGCATCCCGAGTGGGTGCACATGACGATCGAAGGCCACACCGACGTCCGCGGCGGCGACGCGTACAACCAGGACCTCAGCCAGCGCCGTGCCGAGCGGGTGCGCGCCGTGTTCGTCCACCTCGGCGTCGAGGAGGATCGCATCGACGTCGTCGGCTACGGCCGCACGCGTCCGCGCGATCCCGGCACCAGCGACGAGGCGCACCAGCGCAACCGCCGCGTCGAGTTCGTGATCGAGCGCAGGAGGCCGCAATGAGGTGGCTGCTCGCCGCGCTGTTCCTGCTCGCCGGCTGCTTCGATTCGCTGCTCAGCGATCCGTGCGCGCGCGGCTACACGTTCTCCGATGGCCGCTGCGTCGCCTCGGACACCGCGCCGGATGCGGGCACGGGCACCCAGCCCGATAGCACGGTGATCGTCGCCACCGTCGATGCGACGCTCGCCGACGGTCCGGTGTGCACCGCCGACACCCAGAACGATCCGTACAACTGCGGCGCGTGCGGTGTCGTGTGCCCGAGCGGCGTGTGCAGCGCGGGCGTGTGCGCCGGCGCGATCTCCGGCCACATCGTCGCGATCGGCCACGACTTCGCGCACTACGACGCGGCGATGGCCCGCGTGCTCGCCGATTCCGTCGCCCTCGGCGTCCATCACGACGTCGCGGTCGCGCGCTGGCAGGGCACCGCGAGCAACAGCGCCTCCACCGGCACGAGCGCCGCGCTCACCGCGGGCATGTCGACGCTGCCGCGTCCGTGGCACTGGACCGCGATGCCATCCTCGCCCGCGCCGCTGACCGGCATCGATGTCGTCCTCGTCGACGCGCAGCTCGGCGACGCGACCGCGCTCGAGACCACCGGCGCCGCCTGGAAGAGCGCGTTCGACGACTTCCTCGTGCGCGGCGGCGTGATCGTCGTGCTCGAAGGCCCGACGAGCGCGAGCTATCACCTCGCCGACGGCGCCGGCCTCTACACGATCGGCGCGCCGGTCGATTGCGGCGGCCAGCTCGCGCACATCGTCGCGCCGAACGACGCCGTCACGCAGCAGGTGCTCTCGCCGTACGCGGCGCTCGCCGGCTCGGTCACGCTGCCCTCGATCGCATCGCCGGTGATCGAGACCGCGAGCGGCGATCCGCTCGTCGCGCACCTCACGCGCTAGCCTAGTGCAGCTTGACGCCGCGCTCGTCGAGGAGCCGGCCCGTCGCGCGCAGCAGCGCCGCCTGCGCCTTCTTGTGCGCGACGACCGCCTGCAGCTCCGCGAGCTGCGCCTGCGCGACCTCTTCCTGCCGCTGCGCGATCACGAAGTTCGACGTCTGCCCCGTCATGAACTTCCGTTGCTCGATCTCGAGGTTCTTCGCCGAGAGGTCGCGGAACTTCGCCGCCGCGAACACCTGCCGCGCCGCGCCGGTCTGCGTGCGCACCGCATCGCGCACGGCCGCCCAGATGTCCTGCAGCGTCTGGTCGCGCTTGATCGCGGTCAGCTTGCTGCGCTCGCGCTCGATCTCGGCGGCGGCTCGCGTCGCGCGCTGCAGCGGCGTCCACGTCAGGTTGAGGAACATCGCCCACGTCGTCGCGTCGGCGCGGCCGTACTCGCGCAGCGCGCCGCCGTACGTCGAGTCCTGGCCGATGAGCCCGCCCGACAGCCCGACGTCGATCTCGGGCAGCCGGTTGTTGTCGGCCTGACGGACGTTGAGGTCCTGGGCCGCGATGTCGAGCCGCGCTTGCGCGAGCTCCGGGCGGTTCGCGATCGCGAGCTTCAGCTCGTCCTCGGCGGTCACGCTCTCGTCGGAGAACGAGGGCGGCTCCGTCGGCAAGATCGGCTTGCTCCACTGGTCGCGCGGCAGGTTGAGGACGGCGCGCAGCGCATCCCAGGCCGCCTCGACGTTGAGCTCGGCCTGCACGACCGCGAGCTGGCGCGACGCGAGCGTCGACTCGGCGCTCGTCAGGTCGCCGGGCGGCAACAGCCCCGCCGCGATCTGCCGCTGCGTCAGCGACATCTGCTCCTCCGCGCGCTGCTGCGACCGGCGCTGCAGGTCGTACGCGTAGAGTGCGAGCACGACGTCCCAGTACGCGTCCTCGGTGCGCTCGATCACCTGCGCCGCGGTCACCGCGAGCTGCGCCCGCTCGCGCTCGTTCGCGATCTCGGCGCGCAAGATATCGATGCGCGGGATCACGCGATCCATCGAGAAGCCGCGCAACAGCGGCTGCGTCACGCTCGCCGTCAGCGACGAGCGATAGTTCAGCGGCTCGACGGCCGTGCCCGCGCTCGACTTCGCTCGGTCGTTGATGAAGTCGACCTCGAGCTGCATGCCCGTCGCGAGCCGCTGCGACAGCGACAGCCGCCAGTCGTCGGAGTCGAACGTCACGATGCCGCCCGACATACCTTCCTGCGCGGTCGCCGGCGGCTGCCGCGAGCTGGTGTGCGTGTAGCCGCCGCGCACCTGCGGCTCGAACGGCCCCGCCGCCACGGTGATCCCGAGGCTCGCCGCGACGACGCTCTCGCGCTCGACGGCGATGTTGAGGTTGTCGCGCAGCGCGATCTGCAGCGCGCCCTCGAGATCGAGCCGCCATGCCGTGCTCGCATCGACCGCAGGCGGGAGCGGCGGCGCCTGCTTCATGAAGTCGGGCGGCACGTACGTCTCCGCGATCGCCGGCGTCGGCGCGGGAGCATCGGCCCACGCGGAGACTGCCAGCAGACAAACCAACCCGAGCGAGCGCATGGCGGGGAGCCTATTCGAACCAAGGGCAGGACACTGCGTTGCCCGTGCCGTTGCGGGCATTTTGCCCCTCAGGTGGCCTCACCCGCTGGACAGCACGCATCGGCCGTTGCACCATGCGCACATGAAGTCGGTAGCCTCTGTTCTGCTCGCGGCCGCGCTCTTCGCCGGCTGCCAAAACGAGGGCGGCGGCAGCAACGCCGCGCTCGAAGCTCGCGTGAAGAAGCTCGAGGACACGAACGCGAAGTACGCCGAAGCCCTCGACTTCCTGCAGAAGGTCTACGGCCAGCAGAAGCAGGCCCAGCAGCAGCAGGAGCGCGAGGAGCCGGCGGATGACGCCGTCTTCGCCGTCGACATCGCCAATGACATCGCGAACCACCAGGTCGAAGGCCCCAACTCGGCGACCGTGACGATCGTCGAGGCCTGGGACTTTGCTTGACCCTACTGCCAGAGGGTCAGTTCGACCCTCCAGGATCTGGTCAAGGAGTACAACGGTAAGGTTCGCGTCGTGTTCAAGAACATGGTCGTCCACCCGCAGGTGGTCACCAAGGCTCACCTCGCCGGCTGCGCTGCCGGCAAGCAGGGCAAGTTCGTCGAGTTCAAGGACAAGTGGTGGGAGGAGGCCTTCGCCAACCGCAAGTTCGATGACGAGGTGATCAACAAGATCGCCAAGGACATCGGCCTGAACATGGACACGTTCAAGAAGGACTGGGACAGCGACGAGTGCAAGAAGCTGCTCGCGGATGACGCGAACGAGCTGCAGAAGTTCCACGTCAACTCGACGCCGACCTTCTTCATCAACGGCCAGCACGTCGGCGGCGCGCTCCCCAAGGAGAGCTTCAAGCAGATCATCGACGAGAAGCTCAAGGTCGCCGAGGCCTCGGGCGTGACGGGCGCCGAGTACTACGACAAGGAAATCATGGGCAAGGGCGAGAAGGCGTTCCGCTCGAAGAAGGACCCCAAGCCCGCCGGCCACTAGCCCCGCCGCGGGAACGATCGAGCACGCCCCGGCGTAGGATGCGCCGCATGCGTGCTCGTTTCATTTTCGGGTGTGTGGCGATGGTGGCGGCCTGCAAGAGCCACGAGCGCGCGCGGGGCGCGCCGCCCGGCCCGGCTGGCAGCGCGGCTCCGTCGAGCGCCGCGGACAACGTCATCGCGCGGCTCGGCGCCCGCGGCGGTTCGGTGTATCCCGGGCAGCTCGTCGCCCGCGACGACGGCGGCTTCGTTCTCGTCGCGCACGTGCACGGCAAGCTTCGGATCGCGGACGTCGATGTCGCGCAGACCGATGAGTATCACCCGGTGCCGGTCGTCCTCGCGCTCGACGCGGGCGGCCGCGTGCGCTGGGCCCATCCGCTCGATCCGAAGTGCGCGGACGATCTCCAGGTCGCGACGCACGGAACGCAGACGATCGTCGTCGGTGGTTGCCCGCACAAACTGGACGCCCCGAAGGACGACGCGACGCCCGTCGATCCGTATCAGCACGTCGTCGTCGGCGTGCTCGACGATACCGGCGCCGTCGTCTGGGCGAAGCAGGCCGGCGACCCGGGCGCACACACGAACGCGAAGGCCGTCGCGGTCGATCCGGACGGCACGCTGTACGTGGGCGGGCTCCTGTATGCGCCGGCCGATCTCGGCCGCGGCCGCATCGAGCTCGCCAAGCACGAGCAGGCCGGCTTCGTCGCCGCGTACGCCGCCGACGGTAAGCCGCTGTGGGTCACGACCGTGCCGAACGCCGACATCAAGGCCGTCGTCGTCGGCGGCGACGAGGTCGACATCGCGGGGACGTTCAAGCAAGCGACCCAGCTCGGCGCGACGAAGCTCGCGGCTCCACACGGGGCACGCTTCGTCGCACGGATGGCAAAGACGAGCGGCGAGGTGCGTGGTGCGGTGAAGGTCGGCGACAACGGCTCGCTCCATACCGCGCTGGCGCGCGCGTCGTCGGGCGCGCTGTACCTCGTCTACGACGATGACCTCGACGGCGCGGACTTTCTCGTCTCGATCGACGCCGCGAACCAGCCGAAGGAGCTGCACCGGTACAGCAACGGCCACACGACGGTGCTGGGAGCACAGCAATCGGTCGCCGTCGATGCGAGCGGCGCGGTGTGGCTCGCAGCCGCGTTCGACCACTCGCTCGATTTCGGCAGCGGCGCGCTCACGGCAGCCGGCGCCTACGACGCCGTCGTCGCGAAGTACGCACCCGACGGCACGCTCCTCGCGACGAAGACGCCGTTCCCGACCGTGACCGACGAGTCTCTCGAGGGGCTCGCGCTGACGAAGGCCGGCCCGGTCGTCGCGCTGCAGTCGCTGGCGGGGCCGTCCGACAAGCCGTACGGGCAGTGGCTCGTCGACGAGACGTACGGCCTGACGTCGCTCGTGCGCATCGCGCCGTGACCTGGTACGCTGTTTCCGTGACGCTGACGATCTCGAACCGCCGCTGGTGGCGCCGCTCCTAGAAGCGGCACGAGATCCTGCACATCCTCTTGCCGCCGATCTCCGGTGGCAACTCACGCGCGCTCCGGAATCGGCATTCGGAGCCCCCCCGCCATGACCCGCATCCTCACTGGAGATACCCCGACCGGCCGCCTGCACCTCGGTCACTACGTCGGGTCGCTCGAGAACCGCATCCGCCTGCAGCGCGAGCACGAGACGTACCTGCTCGTCGCGAACATCCACGCGCTGACGACGCGCGCGACCGACCCCGCCGCCATCCACCGCGACACGCTAGAGATCGTGCGCGACCAGCTCGCAGCCGGCATCGACCCGGAGCGCGCGACGTTCGTCGTCCAGTCGGAGATCCCCGCGATCGCCGAGCTGACCGTGCTGTTCGCGATGCTGCTGCCGTTCGCCCGCGTCATGCGCAACCCGACGCTCAAGGCCGAGATCATCAGCAAGCAGCTCGGCGAGCACTACAGCTTCGGCTTCCCGCTCTACGCCGTCGGCCAGTGTGCCGACATCCTCGCGTTCCGCGCGGACCTCGTCCCCGTCGGCGAGGATCAGGCCGCGCACATCGAGATGACCCGCGAGGTCGCGCGCCGGTTCGCGCAGGTCTACGGCGAGGACGTGTTCCCGATCCCCGAGCCGCTGTTCGGGCGCGTCGCGCGGCTGCCCGGCATCGACGGCATCGAGAAGATGTCGAAGAGCCGCGGCAACGCGATCTTCCTGTCGGACTCCGCCGCCGACATCCGCGCCAAGGTCGCGCGCATCACGACGGGCCGCCAGTCGGTCACCGACCCCGGCGATCCCGACAACGTGCTGTTCCAGTACGCGCGCGCGTTCATCCCCGACGAGGATCACGTGCGCGAGCTCGCCGATCGCTACCGGCGAGGCGATCACATCGGCGACGGCGAGATCAAGAAGCAGGTCGCGGCGGCGATCGATGCGCTGGTCGCGCCGATGCGAGAGCGCCGCGCCGCGTTCACCGAGGACCGCGTGCTCGAGATCCTGCGCGAGCACACGCGCCGCGCGAACGCCGTCACGTCCGAGACGCTCGCGCGCGCGAAGGCGGCGATGCGCCTGACGTTCTAGTCGCGCAGGCGCTTCCCGGTGCCCGGGTTGTAGTCGACGATCGTCATCTCGACGTCGCCGTAGTCCGTCTTCGCGACGACCTTGAGCGGCACGCGGCCGTCGTCATCGCTGATCCAGATCTGGAAGTCGCGCTCGTCGTCGCTCTTCTTCGTGCCGTCGCGCGAGAGCTTGTACGTGTGGCCGCGCACCTCCCAGACCGGGAAGTCGCCGAGCGCCGTCGACATGCGCGACTTGGTGCCCATCGTCATGTCGACGTGCCAGAGGTAGCGGCTGCGAAATGCCTCGCCCTTGACCGTCGAGCCGGGCGGGGCCTCCCAGCTGCGCAGCGCGACGAGGAACGAGTTGAAGTCCCAGACGTCGGGCATCGAGACGGTCTGCGGCTCGGCGGAGGGCGCGGCGTCGTTGACGTGGAACTCGACGGGGACCGTGTTGCCGTCGCGCTCGGCGAGCTTGGCCTCGGTGCGTTCCTTGTCCTCGGACTTCGTCGCGAACTCGTCGCAGTACCAGCGCAGCGGGCGGCCGGTCGCGATGTCGACCCAGGACGTGAACGTGTCGTCGACGTGGATGCCGGCGGCGCTCGCCGCGAGCTCGCCGATGCCGGAGACCTTCGCGTGCGTCTGAACGACGATCGTCGGCTTGCCGGCGATGGTCTCCTGCTGGCCGACGGCGAGCTCGAACGTCGCGAGCTCCGCGCCCATGAGCGCCAGCTTGTACGTCATGTGCTCGCCGGGGGTGACGAGCGGCGGGGCCACCGCGAAGCGGTCGGTCGCGACCGGCGGGGCCGCGGGCTTTTGCGGGGCGGAGCCGTGCGAGCCACACGCCCCGAGCATCAGCAGAACGACGAGGCTGCGCGACACGGCGCAAACCTTACCATGGGGTAAGCCCGGGTTTTCTTAGGTGCTTAGTGGACCAATGATCAATTGGATCGGGGGCTGGCTGCTGGTAAGGTCCGCCCGCACGTCCGCTGCGCGGACGACGCAGAGGTTACATCGATGGAAACCAAGCAATTGGACCGGGTCGTGATCCGGTTCGCGGGTGACTCGGGCGACGGCATGCAGCTGACCGGCACCGAGTTCGCGAAGGCTGCCGCGGAAGCAGGCAACGACATCTCGACGTTCCCCGACTTTCCCGCCGAGATCCGCGCGCCAGCCGGCTCGCTGTTCGGCGTCTCGGGGTTTCAGCTGCACTTCTCCTCGTCGGAGATCTACACGCCGGGTGATGCGCCCGACGTGCTGGTCGCGATGAACCCGGCGGCGCTCAAGACGAACCTCAAGGACCTCGTCGACACGGGCACGCTGATCATCAACACCGGCGCGTTCATCGAGGCGAACCTGAAGAAGGCGGGCTACCAGACGAACCCCGTCGATGATGGCTCGCTCAGCAAGTACAAGGTCCACGCGATCGACATCTCGCAGCTGACCCTGTCCGCGCTCGACGGCAGCGACCTGTCGACGAAGGAGAAGGGCCGCGCGAAGAACTTCTTCGCCCTGGGCCTCGTCTTCTGGATGTACGGCCGCGAGCCGGAGACCGAGATCCGGCGCATCCACCAGCAGTTCGCGAAGAAGCCGGAGTTCGGCGAGGCGAACGTGAAGGTGTTCAAGGCCGGCTACCACTACGGCGAGACCGCCGAGGTGTTCCAGACGGTTTACAAGGTGCCGCCTGCGACGTTCCAGCCGGGCCCGTACCGCAACATCACCGGCAACGAGGCGATCGCGCTCGGCCTCGTCGTCGGCGCGGAGCTCGCGGGCAAGAAGCTGTTCTACTCCGGCTATCCGATCACGCCGGCGTCGTCGATCCTGCACTCGCTCGCGAAGTACAAGAACTTCGGCACGCTGACGTTCCAGGCCGAGGACGAGATCGCGGCGATGGGCGCGGCGATCGGCGCGGCGTACGGCGGCTCGATCGCGGTGACCGCCTCGAGCGGCCCTGGCATCGCGCTCAAGGGCGAGGCGATCGGCCTCGCGGTGATGACCGAGCTGCCGGTCGTGATCGTCAACGTGCAGCGCGGCGGCCCGTCGACGGGTCTGCCGACGAAGACCGAGCAGAGCGACCTCTACCAGGCGGTCTACGGCCGCAACGGCGAGGCGCCGATCCCGGTGCTCGCCGCGAAGTCGCCCGGCGACACGTTCTTCTGCGCGATCGAGGCCGTGAAGATCGCGACGCGCTACATGTGCCCCGTCATGCTGCTCAGCGACGGCTACATCGCCAACGGCTCCGAGCCGTGGCCGCTGCCGAACCTGACCACGCTGCCGCGCTTCGACGTCATCCATCGCACCGATCCGACGAGCTACTTCGTCTACGAGCGCGATGCGCGGACGCTCGCGCGCGCGTGGGTCGTTCCCGGCACGCCCGGCCTCGAGCACCGCATCGGCGGCATCGAGAAGGACGCGCTGACCGGCAACATCTCGTACGCGCCGGATAACCACGAGAAGCAGACGAAGGTCCGCGCCGAGAAGATCGCGCGCGTCGCGCAGGACATCGGCGAGCTCGACCTCAGCGGAGGCGAGAGCGGCGACGTCCTCGTCATCGGCTGGGGCGGCACGTACGGTGCGCTCCGTCAGGCGCAGCAGGCGCTCGCGGCGCAGGGCAAGAAGGTCAGCCACGCGCACCTGCGCTGGCTGTCGCCGCTCGAGCCGGGCCTCGCGAAGATCATCAAGAACTTCAAGCACGTCATCGTCGCCGAGCTCAACATGGGTCAGCTGCGGACCGTGATCCGCGCCCAGTTCCTCGTCGACGCGGTCGGCCTCAACAAGATCCAGGGCCAGCCGTTCAAGGTCAGCGAGGTCGTCGCTGCCATCAACAAGCAACTCGAGGCGGCGCCGATGGCGCAGGCTTCGTCCAGCCAGCCGACGGTGAACGCATGAGTGACCCGGTCAAGATCAAGCTCACGAAGAAGGACCTCGAGTCCGACCAGGATGTTCGCTGGTGCCCGGGCTGCGGTGACTACGCGATCCTCGCGACGGTCCAGCGCACGCTCGCCACGCTCGGCGTCAAGCGCGAGAACACCGTGTTCATCAGCGGCATCGGCTGCTCGAGCCGGTTCCCGTACTACATGAACACGTACGGCTTCCACACGATCCACGGCCGCGCGCCGGCGATCGCGTCGGGCCTCAAGGTCACGCGTCCCGAGCTCGACGTGTGGGTGATCACCGGCGACGGCGACGGCCTGTCGATCGGCGGCAACCACATGATCCACGTGCTCCGGCGCAACATGGATCTCAAGATCATCCTGTTCAACAACCAGATCTACGGCCTGACGAAGGGCCAGTACTCGCCCACGTCGGCGCTCGGCACGCGCGCCGCGTCGACGCCGGTCGGCTCGGTCGACCACCCGCTCAACCCGATCGCGCTCGCGCTCGGCTCGGGCGCCACGTTCGTCGCGCGCGCGGCGGACACCGACGCCAAGCTGATGGGCAAGATCCTCGAGGAGGCCTACCGCCACAAGGGCGCGGTCTTCATCGAGATGCTGCAGAACTGCCCCGTCTTCAACGACGGCGTGTGGGAAGGCGTCAAGGACGACCCCGCGAACAAGCAGATCCACCTGCAGGAGGGCAAGCCGCTCGTGTTCGCGAACGGCACGAAGGGCATCAAGCTCGGCGCCGGCATGCAGCCGGAGATCTGCGACGCGAACGATCCCGGCGTGCTCGTGCACACGGAGAAGGGCTCGCAGCTCTACGCGAATCTGCTCTCGCAGCTCGTGCAGCCGGACTTCCCGATGCCGATGGGCGTCCTGTACCGGCACGACAAGCCGACGTACAACGACCTCGCGAACGCGCAGGTCAGCGATGCGATCGCCAAGCAGGGCGCCGGCAATCTCGAAAAGCTCATGTACTCGGGGATGGTATGGGAAGTCGGCGCGGACGGTACGCGGCACTAGCCGTCGTTCTCGCGGGTTGCTCGTCGGGCGCACCGACGGGATTCTCCGGCGGTGATCGCTGGAGCATCCCGCTCGTCGGTCCGCTCGAGGAGAGCACGCTCGTCGTGCCGGCGCTCGTCGACGGCAAGGGCCCCTATCTGTTCGCGCTCGATCCCGACGCGAACGTCTCGAGCGTCGACGAGGAGGTCGTCAAGGCCGCCGGTCTGCGCACGGGCCAGGGGCCTCACCTCCTCGACGAGAACGACGCCGAGCGCCCGTCGTTCGCGGCGGAGGTGCTCGAGTGGCGGCTCGGCAACCTCGTCGTCCACAACAAGCCGGCGATCGCGGTCAAGGACGGCACGTTCGATCGCGACGGCCGCCGCATCCACGGCGAGATCGGCCGCGACATCATCGCCGACTCACTCGTGTTCGGCTTCGATCGCGATCAGGGCCTGATGCTGCTCGCGACGCAGAAGGGCTTCCACGCCGAGGGCGACGCGATCAAGGCCGACCGCGTCTACTCGAAGATCGAGAACGTCGATGTCGTGCCGCCGCCGCTGCGCCTCCTCAGCACGCAGATCGGTGGCAAGAAGGTCGCGATGCACGTCACGCTCGGCCGCGTCGCGAGCGAGCTGCGTCCGCGCAGCTTCGCGGCCGCCGGGCTGCAAGGCGATGCGCCGAAGGCGACCGTCGCGTTCGGCAAGGTCACGCAGAACGACGTGCCGTTCGTCGCCTACCGCGACCGCCGCTGGGACGAGCAGGACGTCGAGGGCAACCTCGGCCTGAGCGCGTTCCGCGACGTCGACGTGTTCGCGAACTGGGACAACGACACGTTCTACACGCACCCGCGCAGCGAGGTCGCGCCGGAGGTTCGCATCGGCCGGTGGTCGTCGCTCGCGCCGTGCGCGAAGACCGGCTGCGCGAAGGTCTCGCTGATCGATCCGATGGCCGGCAAGGAGCTCACCGGTCCGCACCCGGGGCTCGTCGTCAGCATCGCGCGCGATCCGTCGACGCTGCAGCAGCCGCTCGAGGTCTTGATCGCGGTCAGCGGAAAGCCGGACCTGCCGTGGCTCGTCGCGAGCTTTCCGGCCGGTGTCGATCGCGCGATGACGCACGTGCCCGCCGAGTGGCAGGGCGCGCACCTGACGGTCGTCGATGCGTCGCCGTTCGCGCGTGCGTGCCCCGCACAGGGTGCGTGCGTCGACAAGATCGCGCACTGAGCGCGCGACCGGCTTGACGTTTGGCGTCGGCGGGGGAAGATCCGGCGACATGCTCGTCACGACCGACTCCGTCGAGAAGACCATCAGCGCCTTCACCCGCCTCGATCAGAAGGGCGACAAGAAGGCGATGAACAAGCTCGCCCAGCGCCTCCAGAAGGAGCAGCCGTTCCTGCTCCAGCACGCCGCCGCCGTCCGCAGCGAGCACGGCGACGCGGTCGGCGAGGCCGCGGTGTTCTACGCGACGCTCGTGTGGGCGATGTTCGACCGCGCGCAGGACAACGCCGGCACGCTGCCGCGCCTGACGCCGCAGAACCTCGCCGACGCCGACAAGATCGTCACCGAGGAGCTCGGCAAGATCGAGGGCCTCGCCGACAAGCCCGCCGCCGAGCGCGTCGCGCCGGCGCTCGTCGCGAAGCAGCCGCACATCTACGCCAAGCTCGCCGAGCTGCTCTCCGAGGACGTCAAGGAGAACGCGATGACGGCGGACACCGCGGCGACGATCATCAAGCCGACGGAGGTCGTGATCGAGGCGTTCGATGCCGCGCTCACGGGCGTGCGTCCCGGCGAGCGCCAGGGCACGGTCGTCGCGTCGAGCAAGGTCGGCCGGAACGAGCCGTGTCCGTGCGGCAGCGGCAAGAAGTACAAGAAGTGCCACGGCGAAGTCGCGTGAGCCGCGGCGCGTGATGTGATACAGCGGCGGCGCATGTCGTCCGAGCTCGAATGGATTGCCGCCACGGTCGCCAGCCCGGGCGGCCCCGCGGTGCTGGTGTGGTACGAGCCGGCGACCGATCTGATCATCGACACGCGCGTGATCGATCCGAGCTTCCCGGGACTCGCGGAGTGGTTCACGTACGCGACCGAGCAGCCGAATGCCGGCGAGCCGCGCCGGCCCAGCCGCGTGCGCGTCGCCGAGGAGCGACTCGCGGCCGCGCTGCGCCAGATCCCGGACCTCGAGGTCGTCCTCGGCGACATCTCCGACGCCCGCGAGATGCTCGCCGAGCTCGGCGCCGAGGTCGCGGAGCTCGACCTCTCCCCGGAGCTTCCGCTCGAGACCTGGGTGCGCTTCTTCGCGGCCGCGGCGGCGTTCTATCGCGCGCGCCCGTGGGACGCGATCCCGTCCGACGAGTGGCTCGAGGTCGATTGCGACGCGCTCGGCATCACGAGCGGCGCGCTGACCGTCGTCGGCCAGCAAGGCACGACCTACGGCATGACGCTGCTGCGATCGGCCGACGACGCGGCGCTGTGGATCGAGGCCGGCGAGCGCCGCGAGCGAGGCGAGCCCGCGACGTTTCCACACCAGTTCTTCATGCTCGGCTTCAACGACGAGAGCGAGCTCGATCCCGACGAGGTCGATGCGATCGCGAGCAAGGGCTGGGACCTCGCCGACCGCTCCGCGTATCCGTCGCTGACCGTGCTCGACGCCGAGCCGAAGGGACGCCTTCCGACGAACGACGAGATGACCGGCATCACCGCGATCATCGAAGCGGTGACGACGCTCGTCGCCGACGAGCCTGACCTCGCGGAGGCGTGGAGCGGCGAGCCGATCGAGTGGCAAGGCGAGATCCGCGGCGGCCGCGTGCGTCTGGCCGCGCCGCTCGAGATCCCCGACAACTCGCTGATGTCGCGCCTCGCCGCCCGCGAGGACGTGCCCGACGAGCTGCTCGCCGCGGCCGAGATGCTCGTCGAGTTCGCGGCCGCGTATCACGACGCCGCATTCGAGACGATCACGCCCCCCGAGCTCGCCGCGCTGCTGCTCGAGACGATCCCGGCGCAGCTCGCGATCGAGTCGGCCGAGGCACCTCGCATCCTGCGCGCGACGCGCGAGCTCCTCACCGTCGCCGGCAACACGGCCGCGCTCGCCGTCGTCGATGCGGCACTCGAGCAGCGGCTCGTGCGCGAGCTCGACAACCCGGAGAACTTCACGACCGGCAAGCAGCTCGTCATGGCCGGCATCGCCGCCGGCTACGACATGAGCACGGAGGCGGGCGTCGAGGAGTTCGTCGAGGCGTTCGCGCGAACCCACATGACGCGCACGGGGAAGCCGAAGGGCAAGCCGAGGGCGAAGCCGAAAGCCAAGCCCCGTCGGCCGGCGCCCGCCAGGCGTGCGAAGCCGGCGTCGAAGAGCAAGCCCGCGTCGAAGAGCAAGCCCGCGTCGAAGAGCAAGCCCGCGGCGAAGAGCAAGCCGGCGGCGAAGAGCAAGCCGGCGGCGAAGAGCAAGCCCGTCAAGCCGACGTCCGCGCGCAAGTCCCACAAGCGCTGAGCACGCGAGATCGAGACGCGCGAGGCGCCGTGCCCGGCGCTCGGCTCAGGCCAGGCCTTCGACGCGGATCCACGGGCCAGCCGTGTACGGGAACGACTGGTCGTAGTGGACGTGCGCGACGTACCACAGCGTGACGTCCTCGCCGTCGAGCGGCTCGGCGCCGACATACGCGGCCGGGAACGGCTGCGTGCCTGCGCCGGCGCGCGGCGTGAACGGCGCCCACTCGCCGTCGTGGTAGCGGATCGCGAAGACCTCGGCGTCGTCCCACGCGTGCGGGCGGATGTTGATCGCGGCGCCCGAGCCGAAGTCGACCTGCCGCCACACGTTGCCCTGCTCGTCGGCCTCGCCGGAGTAGGGGAACCAGCCTTCCTCGTCGACCCGCTGCCAGCGGCCTTCCTCGAAGCGCTCGAACGCGTCGTCGCGCGCGCCGTCGAGATCGAAGTCGAAGCGGAAGTGCGGGTGGTACGTGTGCTGGTCGTGGACGCCCGGCCCGTAGATCGTGACCCACGGTGCCATGCGGCCGTCGTCGTGGAACCGCCACAGCTGCGTGTACTGGTACGGGCCGGAGACGAACGTCGCCGACAGCTCGACGCCGCCGCGGAACGACTGCACGCGGACCGGACCCTGGATCGTGCGCGTGCCGAGCGGCATCCACCACGGCCCGTGGACCTCGCCCGGATCGTCCTTCGGATCGAGCGTCTCGCGCTGGTGGTCGACGGTGATGTAGGGCAGGGAGCCCTCCCACAGCACGCGACGACCCTTGTAGTCGGCGAGGTAGACCATGATCCCGGCGGACTCGGTGAGCCGCCAGTGGAACTTCCAGCCGGCCTCTTCGATCACGTTGCTCATCGTTGCTCTCTTTTCGCTGAGGGCTCTACCAGGCCTCGGCGGGGACGACCTGCGTCACCGTCTGATCGAGGAGATCGACAACGGCGACGACCGACGCGTGACCGTCGGCGCGCCCGAACACGACCGCGGCCGAGCGGCGCGCGAACGACAGATCGTTCGGCGTGCGTCCCCAGTAGTGCATGGTCGACTGCGGGACCTCGCCCATGTGCAGCTTCTCGACGACGCGCGGATCGCTCATCGCGATCTCGACCGCGAGCATCTCCTCGTCGCGCGACAGCATCGGCTGGCTGCGATTGACCTCGAGGTGCGCGACGACCCCCGCATCGAGATCGACGCACGCATCGACCGCGCGGTCCTGCGCGTAGTCGTACACGACGAGCCGCGCGAGCCGGTGACCGGCCATCCAGTGCGGCGGCTTGACGACGAGCGGCTCGGCCGTGATCACGCGGTAGCGCCCGACCTTCGCCATCGACGTCAGCCGGCGGTCCTCGGTGAGCGTGCGCAGCGCGTCGGCGACCTCGCCGGGCGTCAGCGGATCGAACAGCGCCGGATCTGCCTTCGCGACATCGATCGCGCGCTTCGCGCTCGGCTTCTTCG
>CAYUNM010000021.1:0-30672 GCA_964446175.1 uncultured Kofleriaceae bacterium | reverse complement strand
CTTCGCCTTCGCCTTCGCCGCCGGCTTCTTCTTCACGGCTGACACGACGCCGATCCCTGGCCATCGACGATCGACTGGATCGCCGGGCACTCGCTCGGGTTGAAGCTGCCGGTGATGTGGTCCTGGCTGTCGAGCAGCGCGTCGAACGACCCGGCGAACGTGTTGCCGCTGACGGTCGACAGCGTGACGGTGCCGCTCGTCGCGGTCGCGCCCATGTTGTCGATCGTGTTGCAGTTGAGGTCGTCCATCACGACCTGCAGCTTCGCGGCCTTCGCCGGGATCGACCCGCCCTGATAGATCGAGTACGTGCCGGGCGCGGTCGGCGTCGTGAACGTCAGGTTCGCGTAGTCCGCGACCGAGATGATCACCACCTTCTCGTTCGGGTGGTTGACGTGGTTCATCACGTCCGCGCACGCGTTCGGCGAGCTCACGAGGACGATCGACGCCCCGTGCTGGTTGGTGTTGATCGTGACCGCTGCCGAGATGGAGTCGTCGACCGAGATCGAGGTCCCGTGGACCTTGCCGGAGACCGATCCGGCATCGCTTCCACCGCAGGCGGCGAGCAGACTGAGAGCAAGTCCCACCTTCCACATGCTTGCCTTATCGCACACTTAGCCGTGTCGTCTCAATAGATCCGGCGCGTTGCCGGCGCGTTGGAATAGGTATGCGCAGCCTCCTCGTTCCCACCCTTCTCCTCGGCGCCGCGTGCTCGTCCGCCTACGCGGATCGTGTCGCGGTGCCGGCACCGCCGGTCAGCCCGCTGATCGCGATCGACACCGCGCCGGCGAAGCTGCGCGCGCCGTACGACGTTCAGGTCGTGCGCGAGGACGGCGAGAACGCCCCCACGTACGCACTCAAGGATCGCTTCTACGTCCAGGGCAACGCGGGCGAGCGCTACACGATCCGCGTGACGAACCCGACTCCGCGGCGCGTCGAGGCGGTCGTCTCGGTCGACGGCCTCGATGTCGTCGACGGCGATCCCGGCGACCTCCGCAAGCGCGGCTACATCGTGCCGGCCTACGGCGAGGTTCGCATCGAAGGCTTCCGCACGTCGCTCGACGATGTCGCGACGTTCCGCTTCTCGTCGGTCGACGGCTCGTACGCCGGCCAGAAGGGCAAGGCGCGCAACGTCGGCGTGATCGCGGTCGCGATCTTCGAGGAGCAGGCGCCCCCGCCCGAGCAGCAGGTGATCATCCCCGAGCGCCCGTACCGCTACGAGGACGACCTCGACGCGCGCGCGCCGGCCCCGCCCGCCGACCATGCCGCCCCGCGCGGCGGTTACGCCAAGGGCGACGCCTCGAAGAGCACCGGCGCGAAGAATGCCGCGCCTCCGCCGCCTCGCACCGCCGCGACCGGAGCCGGTGGCGCCGCGCAGGGCGCGCCCGCCGAGGCGCCGCGCATGAAGCGCGAAGCGGCCGACGCCGACGGGGACTACGGCGGCGACTACGTCGGCGGCATCACGGAAGCCGCGCCGCGCCCGACGAACCGCCCGGGCCTCGGCACGGAGTTCGGCGAGTCGCGCTACTCGGCCGCGAGCTACACGCGCTTCAACCGCGCCGGCAACCGCCCGGTCGCGATCGCCGAGCTCCGCTACAACGACGCCTCCGGCCTCATGGCGCTCGGCATCCCGGTCGCGCCGATCCCCGACGAGGGCGAGCTGATGACGCGCGAGACCGCCGACCCGTTCCCCGGCGACGGCCACTTCGCGCGCCCGGTCCGCTAATCGTCGGTGCGCTGCTCGCAGTCGTCGAACGGGTTCTTGATTCCCTCGACGCAGAACCGCTGCCGCGTCGCCGTGCACATCACGGACTGGCGCGTGCCGTCGAACACCACATCGACCGACCCCTTCATGTTGGCGGTCTTGCACTCGATGTGGACCTTCTTGCCGTAGCGCTCCTCGATCGTCGTGTTCGCCGGCCCGCGATACGACGTACCGACGTAGACGCCGGCATCGCCGGGCCGCACGTACACGGTCACGCGCACGGTCTTCGGATGCAGCCCGCCCGCATCGCGCGGCCGCCCCGCATCGAGCGGCACGACGACGATGTCCGTCGCGTCGGTCGGCGGCACGCCCGCATCCGTGATCTCCGTGATCACCGCCGCATCGGCCTGCTGCGCGATCACGGCCGCATCGATCGAGCGCGGCGGCGGGGGCTCGTCCTCGTGCGAGCGGCTCATCAGCAGCATCACGCCGCCGGCTCCGATCGCGAGCACGAGCAGCGCGAGCAGGATCATCGGCCAGCGCCGGCGCGACTCCGCCTCGGGCGCCGCCTCGAAAACGGGGTCGAACGTCAGCGGCGCGCCGACGAACTCCGGCTCGTGCAGCGGGCGCGTCTCGCCTTTGCTCCGGCGGGGCGGTGGCGGCGGCGCGTCGTCGTGCCCCGTGACGAGCGCGACCGGCATCGACGGCGCCGGCGTCTCGAGCGCCGAGGCATCGGCGCCCGGCGGCAGCGGCGGCAGCGAGATCGTCGGGTTGCTCGCGACGAGCTCGTCGTGGAGGCCCTCGAGCGCCGCGATCAGCTCGTTCATCGACGCGAAGCGCTCGTCGCGGTTCTTCGCGAGCGCCTTCATGATCACGCGCTCGAGCCCCGGCGAGATCGGCAGGTCGGGGTTGACCTGGCGCAGCGGCACGATCGGATCGAGCATCTGCATCGCGATCGTGCGGATCATCGAGTCGCCCTTGTGAGGGACTCGCGCGACGAGCATCTCGTACATGATCGTGCCGAGCGCGTAGATGTCGACGCGGCGGTCGGTATCGCTGCGGCCGGCCGCCTGCTCCGGCGCCATGTACTCGGGCGTGCCGAACACGCTGCCGGCGCGCGTCAGCCGCGGCCCCTCCTGCCGCCCCTCGACGGGCTGCACCTTGGCGATGCCGAAGTCCACGATCTTGACGAAGTCCGGCCGGCCCTCGCGATCGATCAAGAACACGTTCTCGGGCTTGAGGTCGCGGTGGACGATGCCCTTGTCGTGCGCGGCGCCGAGCGCCCGCGCGATCTGGATCGCGATGTGAACCGTGCGATCCGCCGGGAACGGCGCACCGTGCTTGATCGCCCGCGACAGCGTCGTGCCGTCGACGTACTCCATCACCGAGTACGTCATGCCCTCCGGCGTCTTCCCGAAATCCGTGACGTCGACGATGTTCGGATGGCCGATGCGCGAGGCCGCCTTCGCCTCCTGCACGAACCGGCGCAGCGTGCCCTCGTCGCGCATGACCTCGCGCTTGAGCACCTTGATCGCGAGCGGCCGCTCGATCACCGTGTGCTTCACGGCGAACACGACGCCCATGCCGCCCTCGCCGATCTTGCGCTCGACGTAGTAGCGCCCGTCGAGTGTCTCGCCGACCAGCGCGTCGTACTCGTTGACCGCGTCGCGCAGGTTGTCGAGCGCGTACGTCTTGCTCATCGCTGCCGAAACGGCGCGCAGCGGCCCCGTTCCATCGCCGACGCCCGCGCCCGGCTGCGTGTGCTTGTCACGCGCCGTCGGCATCACCGTCTCCTGGTCGGCCGCGGATTGCGCCGCGTGGAACGACGACAGGACGGTCGGCTTGTCCGCGTTCTCGAGCGGACCGAGTGCTTTACCGTCGAACGGACAGAAGCCCGGCTCGGCGAACGAACGCTTGCACGCCGGGCACTGGTACGTCACGGAGCCGGGTTACGCGTGTCGGTGGGGTACAGCGACGTGCGGTAGTACGAGAACACCTCGTTCGACGCGGCGACGACGAGCACGGTCTTGCCGTTGAACTGCATCGTCGTGACATCGCGGCCGAACAGCTCGCCGTTGTCGGGCTGCGCGTCGCTGAGCGTCTCGGCGGGCGTCGTGCCGAGCGTGCCGGTCGCCGGATCGAAGTCGAAGATCTGGACCTCACCGGCGGTCGCGTTGCCGACCTGGTTCTGCGGGAAGCCGAGCACCAGGTACGTCATGCCGTCGAAGGTCGCGATCGCCGAGCTCAGCACGCCGTTCGCCGCGAGCGGCGAGCCGACCGCAGCCGGCGAGGGCGAGTGCTTCAGATCGACGACCTGGACCTCACCGCTCGCCGTGCTCGACGCGGCGAGCACCGCGAACTGCTGCGTGCCGTTGTCGACGATGTGCACCCTCGCCCCCGTACCCGGCGCGAACGCCGTGGCAGGGGTGAACGTCGTGTTCGCGACCGGCGTGATCGCCGTCGTCGTCGTGCACGCGCCGAGCGCCGCCTGGTCGTACGCGAACAGGCTGCCGGTCGCGCTCCACACCCAGACCTTGTCGGCCGTCGTCGCGACCGCGGCGGCCGTGAGCGGCATCGCCGTATCGTCGGTCACGACGCACGTCTTCACCGGGTTCGTCGGCGTGCCGACGTCGACGATGAACAGGTTCGGCATCATCGGACCGGCGGCGGCCGCCGTGATGTACAGCATCTTGCCGGCGAACGCGGCGGCCTGCGGCGGCGAGCCGGGGAACGACAGGTCACCCGGCGCGGCGGTCGGCCCCGACACGACGGCGATCTTGCCGGCGTCGATCGCCTTCTCGACGAGCGCGATGTCGCCCATGCCGTCCGTCACGAGGATCGGCTTCTGCGACAGCGACGTGATGAAGTGCTGGCCGAGCTTGAGGACGTTGTCGCCGATCTTGCTGCCGCCCTTGGCGTCGTAGTTGATCGTCGAGTACGTCGGCGAGTCCGTGCTGACGACGGCGACGAGCCCGCCGTCACCGGTCGTCGACGCGCCGACGATCGAGACCGCAAAGTCCGTCGAGCCGATGCTCGGCTTGTCCTGCGAGTGGGCCCAGGTCTGATCCGACAGATCGTCGAAGTCCGTCCACTTGCACGCCGTCAATGCGGCGGCGAAGAAGATGAAGCGCTTCACCAGTGCACCTCCATGCCGAGGCCTGCGTAGTCGCGACCGATCGAGGGCGTCACCGCGATCGCACGTGCATCGATCTGCGCGCGCGTGGGCGGACCCTTCTCGCGGAGCGTGTAGTAGACCGCCGTGATCGCCGTGATCGCGGACAGGGCGAACAGCGAGTCCGCGCTGATCGCGTAGATCTTGCCGCGCAGGAAGCGCGGGTCGTTCGAGTCGGGCGGCGGGTTGCCGGCCGCGATCTCCTTCTTCAGCTGGTCGTGCAGGTCGCTCGCCTGGAGGCCGGCGTAGATGCCGCCGCCCGCGAACACCGCCGTCAGCACGTACGCGACGATCGCATCCGTGTGGCCCTCCTCGGGCGCCTGGATCAGCTTGACGCTGGTCTCCTGCTTCTGCTGGATCGTGATCTTCTTCGTGTACGACTTGTAGCCGGGGCGCGTGACCGTCAGCGTGTGATCGCCCTCGGGCACGTTCTTGATGCACGGGCCGTGGTCGCACAGCTGCTTGCCGTCGAGGATGATCTCCGAGTCCTCGATGCCGAGGCCGACGACATCGAGGCGGCCGAGCGGCGAGCCCTTGAGCAGCGCCTTGACCGTGTAGTTCTGGCCTGGCGCGACGTCGATCGACTCCTGGTACTCGTCGTAGCCCTCGGCGCTCACCCACACGGTGTGCTTGCCCGGCGCGACGTTCGTGCCCGTCGGTGCCTTGCGCGGCGCGACGCTCTTGTCGTCGATGAAGACATCGGCGCCCGCGACGTTCGACGTGATGTCGAGCCACGACAGGTAGCTGTCCTGGCTCATGCCGCCCTTGTAGACGACGAGCTTCGTCGGGTCGGCGATGATCGTCGTATCGACGGGGCGGTAGCCCTTCTTCTCGAGCATGATCTTGTGCTCGCCGTCGAGCGAGCCGGACCACGGCGTGGTCGCGAACGCGCCCTTCTTCGTGTCGTCCAGGTAGATCGTCGCGCCCTGCGGCTCGCTCTCGATCACGACGAGGCCGCGGACCTTCACGTCACCCAGCGACAGCACCTCCTGGGACGGCCCCGTGGCACCGGAGCCCGCGCCGCTGCCCGCGTTCGCGCCTTCCTTGAGGCGCTTGATCTCGGCCTCGAGCACGCCGATCGCCTTCTCGACCTTCGCCTTGTCGGCGGCGTTCGGCTCCTCGGACAGGTACTTCTTGTAGAACTCGACGGCCTTGCCATAGGCCTCGACGTCGCTCGTCTTCTTGCCCTTCAGGTGGAAGCTGGCGCCGACGTTGTACAGAAACTGCGGGAACGGCCGCGCCGCGTACGCTTCCTGAAATTCCTTCGCGGCCTCGTCGTACCGGCCCTGCAAGTAGTCGGTCTGCGCCTGATCGAAGGAGGCCTGTGCCTTCTTCAGCGCGTCGGCGTCATCCGCCCTGGCCGGCCTGTGCAGCGCGGCGATCGCGATGCAGATCGCGAGGAGTACCCGTAGATTCATAAGCTCACCCCGGAAGCCGGAAATAATATCACGAGCAGAACACGACACTAGAAGAGGCCGGCTCGCGCGTGGTCCTCGTCGCATTCGCCGGCGCCCCCGGATCGGCGTGCCCGAGCGCCAGCCCGAACAGCACGACCTCGGTCTCGCCGATCGGCAGCGCCGACCGCAGCGCGGCCGGATATGCCGCCACCGACGCCATCGGGCACGTATCGATGCCCATCACCTGCGCCGCCGTCAGCACGTACCCGAGCCAGACCCCGACATCCACGTAGGCGTACGGCCCGAGACGCCGGTCACACGCGACGATCGCGACGTGCGGCGCGTCGAAGAACCCGTAGTTGCGCAGCCAGGCATCGTACCGGCCAGCCTTGTCGTCGCGCGCGATGCCCATCGCCGTGTACAGGGCCGACCCGCAACCGATGCGCCGCTCCTTGTAGGGCGGCGGGTACTCGATCGGGAACGGCACCTCGGCCGCCGGAAACCCGCCCTTGGCGGCCGCGATCATCGTCTCCGCCAGCGCGCCCGTCTTCGGCGGCTCGGTGACATACACGCGCCACGGCTGGACGTTGCACCAGCTCGGCGCCGTCTGCGCCGCCTCGAACAGCTCGTTCAGCCGCTCGCGGGCGATCGGCTCGGGCCGAAACGCGCGCATCGAGCGCCGCTCGCGCCATGCCGCCTCGAGGCCGCTCAGCTCAGGGAGCACGGCGCAGCTCGCGGAACCGGTAGATCCCGGTCGTGTGCCCGTCGGAGAAGTGGATCCCGACGCCGTAGTTCCCGACGAGATGCATCTCGGTGACCGTCAGATCCTCCGGAACCGACTTCGGATCCAGCAGCCGCTCGCCGGTCGCCTCGCTCTGGCAGTTCGCACAGACGCACTTGACCCGCAGCTCGCGCGCTGAATACACGTCCTCGACGCCCTCATCCCACACAAAGCGCACCTCGCGCTTTCCAAGGCCAACGATCTCGACGGGCATCGGCATGCCGGGCGTATACCACTCCCATGGACCAGATCGAGTACTGGAACGGCCCCGTCGCTGACCGCTGGGCGCGCGAGCAAGCCCACATCGATGCCGGCATGGCCGCGATCACCGAGCTCCTCTTCGCCTACGCCGAGCCCCGCGCCGGCGAGCGCGTCCTCGACGTCGGCTGCGGCGCCGGCACGACCACGCTCCGCCTCGCCGCCCTCGGCTGCGACGCCACCGGCATCGACATCTCCCGCCCGATGCTCGCCGCCGCCCGCGCGCGCGGCGCCCGCGTCCTCGAGGGCGATGCCGCCACCGCGCCCGGTTCCTACGACCTGGTCTTCTCGCGGTTCGGCGTGATGTTCTTCCCAGACCCCGTCGCCGCGTTCGGCCACCTGCGACGCATCACGCGCCGCATCGCCTTCGCGTGCTGGCAGTCCTTCGAATCCAACCCCTGGGCCCGCGAGCCGGTGCGCATCGCCGCGGACCTCCTGCCGCCGCAGCCGCCGTTCGTCCCCGACGCCCCCGGCCCGTTCGCGTTCGCGCGCCCCGAGCGCATCCGCGAGATCCTCCCGAACGCCGAGATCACGCCCGCGACCACGCACATGGGCGTCGGCACGACGCTCGAGGAGGCCGTCGCGGCCAGCCTCCAGATCGGCCCGCTCTCGCGCGCCGCCGCCGACCTCCCCGAGACCACGCGCGACGAGATCCGCGCCCGCGTCCGCGACCTCTACGCCCAGCACGTCACGCCCGAAGGCGTCCGCTTGCCCGCCGCGATCTGGCTCGTGCGCGCGTGATAAACCCGGCCCAGGAGGGGCCATGGGCATTTCATTCTTCTCGATGCTGACCGATCCGAACATGAGCGTCCGCGAGGGCACCGCGATCAACACCGCGCTCGACCGAGGCACCGCCGCCCTCGAAGCCACCTCGGCGCAGGGCGACGCGATCGGACGCATGCTCGGCCGCCTCGCCGCGCAGGACCGCGAGATCAAGCTCCTGCGCGCCGCCGTCGGCGTGCTCGCCGCGATGCTCCGCGACAACGGCGTCGTCGACGGCGAGATGCTCGACCTGCGCCTCGAAGCCGCGATGGAGAACGCGGAAGAAGAGATCGACCACGCCGCGAACACGGTCACGTGCCCCCGCTGCAACCGCCAGGTCGACCGGCGCATCACGGTCATGACCGAGCAAGGCGTGATCTGCGACCGCTGCCACGCGCTCGGCGCCTGACCGGCCTCCGCGCGTCCCATCGCGTGTTCTGCTAGGGTGCGCGCGTGCCACCGCGCCAGCGCCGTTCGCTCTCGATGCCCCGCACCGCCGGCCGCATCCATCGCGACGGCGTGACCCGCACGGCGACCGTCCTCGTCGAGGCGCTCGAGGCCGCGCAGAAAGACCGCGAGACCGCCGAGACGCTCACGCACCCGTTCCACACCTACCCGGCGCGCCTGCACCCGGCGACCGCCCGGATCCTCGTCGAATTCATCGGCGAGGACGCCCACGGCCCGATCCTCGACCCGTTCTGCGGCTCGGGCACCTCCCTCGTCGAGGCGCGCGCGAACGGCCACGCCACGATCGGCGTCGATCTCAATCCGCTCGCGATCCTCGTCGCCCGCGCCAAGACCTGGACCGTCCCGCCGCGCCGCCGCCGCGCGCTCGTCGACACGGGCCACGCGATCGCCGCCGCCGCCCTCGCCGCCGGCAAGGCCGCCCGCCGGGCCGCCGCCGACCCGGCCCCGCTCCGCAAGCCGACCGGCTTCGACCCCAACGCCCGCAACCGCCGCCTCGCCGCCTGGTTCGCGCCCCACGTCCGCCGCGAGCTGGAAGACCTCGCCGCCCGCCTCGACGAGCTCCGCTCCGACGACGCCGAGCTCGCCGACATCCTCACGGCCTGCCTCTCGGCGATCCTCTACAAGGTCAGCTCGCGCACCTCCGACACCGACTCCACCTGGACCCCGCGCAACATCGCCCGCGGCCAGGCCGCCCGCCTCTTCGCCCAGCGCGTCGACCTCCTGGCCGCCGGCCTCGCCGACCTCGCCAAGCTCCACGCGCCCCTCCCGGTCTTCCACGAGGCCGACATCCGCGACCTGCCCAAGCTCGTCCCCGACGGCTCGATCCACGGCATCGTCACCTCGCCGCCCTACGCCGGCACCTACGACTACGCCGAGCACCAGCGCCTCCGCTTCGACTTCCTCGGCCTGCGCCACCGCGCGCTGGACGAGGGCGAGGTCGGCGCGCGCCGCGCGTTCGAGGACGACTTCGAGGCGGCCCACCGCGCGTGGCAGAAGGCGCTCACGGGCATCCTCGCCCGCATCGCGCGCGCGCTCGCCCCGAACCGCGCCGCCGCCCTGGTCATCGGCGACTCGGTCGCGCAGGGCCGCGCGGTCTACGCCCTCGACGACATCCGCGACGCGCTCCCAGGCGACCTCGCGATCGAAGCCTGGGCCTCGCAAGAACGCCCGATGCTCGGCATGGTCGAGCGACGCGCATTCGGTGTCCGCCCGAAGGCCGAGCACGTGATTGTGCTGCGTCGCACCTAGCAAGAAGTTGTTCCACCGGCGCCGCGCGATCTGGTGTACGAACTCCGGCCATGGGGAACAAGAAGGCGATCTTTGCCGTCGGCACGACCGCGCTGACGGCACTCGGTACGTTCGTCGCGTGCGGTAGCGACAAGGCGAAGCCGGACGCGCCCGTCCAGCACGACGCGCCGATCGACTCGAAGCCGATCGATGCGGCCCCCGATGCCTCGCCGTATGACTTCACCTGCTACGGCGGCTCCGGCGCGACGACGGCAGCCGATCCGGTCAAGATCGGCGGCACGACCGAGTCCTTCGGCATGAGCGGCGCGACGCCCGTCGGCAGCGCAGGGGTCGAGATCTACAAGATCGGGACCGCGGCCCCGGTCGACTCGCTGCAGAGCGGCTCCGACGGCACCTTCACGAGCGCGGATATCACCACCGGTGGCGTCCCGCTCGATGGCTTCATCCGGGCGAGCCACGACACGTTCCGCATCAGCTACATGTACCCGCCGAACCCGATCGCCGCGACGGTCGCCGGCGTGCCGGTGCCGATGATCTCGGAGGCCCTGTTTGGCATGCTCTCCTTGCTCGGCATCCAGCAGAACGACACGAACAACGGCGTGCTGCTCGCGACCGTCACCGACTGCGCGAACATGCCGATCAACGGCGCGACGCTCAAGGTCCAGCAGAGCGGCAGCGATGTCGGCGACCAGCACGATCTCGGCCAGGTCAACTCGGCTGCCGCGGGCATCATCATCGTCGCGAACGTCCCCGACGGCGCGACGGAGGTCAGTGCGACGTTCGGTAGCATGACGTTCCCGACGCACACGGTCGTCGCGCACAAGCACGAGGCCCTCGGCTCGGGTGCGGGCTCGGGCTCCAACGCGCTGGTCGGCACGCTGACGCTCACGACGGTTCGTCCCGGCCCCTGACGTGATAGATGGAAGGCGTGATCGCCTTCCTCGAGACCACCGGTGACCGGCACACGCAGGTCGTCGGTGGGCTGACCGCCCTCGAGCGGCGCATTCGCGAGCTGGCGAAGGCCGGTGCAACGAAGGCCGTCGTCGCGGCGGCGCCGGTCGCCATCGCGCGGCCGCTGCCGATCCCCGTCGAGTATGTGGCGCCGGGGAGCGCGGCGCCGGCGGGCGCGCAGCGCGAGCGCGCGGACGTGATCGCGGGTGTCGAGCTCGTCGACGAGGCGGCGCGCAAGCGGGCGGAGTGGGCGCTGATCCGGCGGATGAACAAGTCGTTCGAGGGGCCGGTCGACGCGCTGATCAACTGGCGGTTCTCGATGCGGATCACGCGCGTACTCGCGCGGCGGTCGCTCGCGGTCACGCCGAACCACGTGACGATCGTCGCGATCCTCGTCGGGATGACGGCGGCCGGGTTGATGGCGCACGGCGGGTGGGCGTTCGTCGCGGCGGCGGGCGTGCTGCTCGAGCTCAACTCGATCTTGGACTCGTGCGACGGCGAGCTCGCGCGGCTGCGCTACCAGTACAGCAAGCTCGGCCAGTGGCTCGATAACCTGAGCGACGACATCGTCGACAACGTCTTCATCATCGCGGCGGGCATCGCGTGCGGCGGCGTGTGGCAGTGGCTCGGGCTGGCAGCGGCGGGCGGGCGGTGGCTCGTATCGATCGTGACGTACGTCAGCGTGTATCGCGCGACCGGCACCGGAGACATATTCGCGTTCCGGTGGTGGTTCGAGTCGGGCGCGCAGACCGTCGACGACGTGTACGACCCGAAGGCGATCACGACCTGGCTGCGCAGCTTCGGGCGGCGCGATACGTACGTGTTCGTGTGGATGCTCGCGTGCCTCGCGGGCTTTCCGTACTGGGTCGTCGGGCACGGGCTCTTGATCGCGGCGGTGAACGACGCGCTGCTCGTGCTTCACTTCATCGTGTTTCGGAGCCGGCGCTGAGCTCGCCGCGACGGCGCAGCTGCCACATGTAGTGATACGGGTTCTCGCGGATGAAGCCGCGCGAGACGACGTCGAGGTGGCGCGTGATCATCTTCGTGATCTTGCGCGCGGTGTGCGGGTAGCCCATCTCCCAGTGGTGCTCGGGGATCGGCTTGTGCCGCCAGGGCAGCATGAACTTGTGGCCGAACGTCAGGTGGTGGTCGCCCCACCAGAACGCGAAGCGGACGCGGAGGCCGCGGTAGGGCAGGGAGACGAAGACGTGCGGGTTCGCGCGGCGCGCGATGTTCGCGAGGCACGTCTCGAATTCCGAGAGCGGCAGGTGCTCGAGGACCTGGAACGCGCAGATCGCGTCGAACGTGAGGCCGGCGGGCAGGACCTCGTCGAGCTTGGTGATGTCGGCGACGTAGTCGACGTCGCGGGTCGCGTCGATGTCGAGCGTCTTGACCGTGACGCCGGCGGCGCGCAGGTAGTTGCGGAAGACGCCGGAGCCGGGACCGATCTCGAGGACGGTCTTCGGGCGGACGGCGAGGACCGCACGGAGCTGGTGCCAGTACGACATCCACCGCTCGGGATCGTCGTAGCGCTCGAAGTCGTAGTGCTCCGGCTGCACCTGGACGGCGCGCATCGCGCGGCACGCTAGCACGAAGCGTGGTATCGCTGATCGGTGTCATCGGGTCCCAGCCTGGGCACGAAGGTCAACCGCGGCGTCGCGTGGGCGACCGCCGGGCAGGCCGTCATTGGCGTCGCCGATCTCGTCTCGCAGATCCTGATCGTCGCGCTGTGGATCCCGGCGGGCGACCTCGGGCTCGCGGGCGGCGCGATGGCGTTCTACACCGCGCTCGACTACATCGCGGACCTCGGCGTCAGCTCGGCGCTGATCCAGCACGACGACCACACGCCCGAGCGCGTCTCGACGATGTTCTGGCTCAACCTGCTGATCACGGCCGGGTTGTTCGTCGTGCTGCTCGGGTTCGGACCGCTGTACGGGTGGCTCGAGCATCAGCCCGTGCTCGGCTGGCTGCTGATCGGGTACGGCGGCAAGCTCGTGCTGCAGAACCTGTACGCGATCCCGTTCGCGCTGCTCAAGAAGGAGATGCGCTACGGCGAGATCGCGGTCGCGCGCATCGTCGCGCATACGTGCGAGTCGGTCGCGCGCATCGTGTTCGCGGCGATGGGCATCACGATCTGGTGCTGGACGCTCGCCGCGCTCGTGCGTGCGTTCGTGTTCGGCGTGATCATCCAGATCCGGCACCCGTTCGTGCCGAAGGCGGTGTTCCGGCTGCGCGAGGCCGCACACTACGTCCGCTTCGGGCTGCGCACGACGGCGAGCAACGTCCTCTACTACCTGTACACGTCGATGGACGTGCCGGTGATCCTGCTGTTCTTCGACAAGACGGCGGCCGGCATCTACACACTCGCCGATCAGATCGTGCTCGAGCCGGTGAAGTCGATCGCGAACATCGTCACCGACGTCGCGTACCCCGCGTTCGCGAAGGCCCGCAACGATCGCCCCGCGCTCCACGCCGAGCTGATCAAGCTCACGCGCTTCAACCTGATGACGATCCTGCCGTACGTCACGGTCGTCCTGCTCGTGATCCCCGAGATCCTCCACATCTTCTACTCGCGCGGCCACTGGACGCCGCGCCAGCTCGACCTCGCGGGCGACGCCGCGCGCCTGCTGTGCGTCATGGGCCTCTTCCGCGCCCTCGGCTACCTCGGCCCCCCGATGCTCGACGGAACCGGGCACCCGGAGCGCACGCTGCGCTACATGGTGATCGCGACGTTCGCCGTGCCCGGGTCGTTCTTCCTCGGCGCATCGCTGTTCGGCCCGATGTTCGCGACCCCCGACGCCCGCTTTCTGTCCGTCGCGATCGCGTGGGCGCTCGGCTACCCGATCGCGTTCGCCGCGCTCGCGTACCTCGTCGTGCGAACGATCGACCTCCCGCTCGGCCGCTACATCGGCGCGTGCATCCCGATCGCGATCTGCGCGGCCGCCGGCATCGCGACCGGCTTCGCCGTCGATCTGCTCGCGGTCCCGACCGCCTCCGATGCGATCCGCCTCGGCGCGATCGCACTCACGGCGCTCGCCACGATCGGCCTCCTGCTCGCGTTCTGGCAGAAGGTCACGCCGCGCGCGATCCTCCGGTCGCTCAGGTGATCGCGGACCTCCGCGGCCGCGCGCGCAAGAACACGGTTCTTACGTGTTCTCGGGCAGACCTGGTCAGCGCTGGTGGTAGATGAACGTGACGGCGCTGCAGACCGGAATCGCCGTGCCCTCGTCGAGGTACGGCTCGTACTCCCACTGCTTCACGTTCCTGATGATCTTGGCGTCGTAGTCGGCGAGCCCGGTCGACTTCAGCATGCGCACGTCCGTCACGTGGCCACCGGCATCGAGGCACAGCTGATACGAGCCGATGAGCCGCCTCGTGCCGCCCTTGTGGAGCCAGACCTTCGATCGGTCATCGGGCGTGATCGCCGTCTCGCCGTGTATGCGGTGCAGCGCCTGGATCGGCACGATCAGGCCGACGTCGGAGCGCTCGGAGAGCGGGAACGGGATGCTCTCGTGCGCGAGCGCGAGCTCGAGCGGCTTCGCGAGGAGCACGAGCGAGCACACGGGGATCGCGTGTCCGTCGGGGGCGAACGGCTTGAACTTCCAGTCCGCGAGCGCGGCGGTGAACGTCCGGGCCGCGCGATTCGAGCTGGCCTCGCGGACGTGCGCGCCCGTGACGTTGCCGTCGGCATCGAGGCACAACTTGATCCACGCCTTGCTGTAGTGCGCCTGCGCCCGCTGGATCTCGGCATCGAGTCCATCGACGGCGGGATCGCGCTGGCCGGCGATACGCAACGACTCGAGCGTCTCGGGCGAGATCGTCGGCAGTGCGTCCGCCACGCTGCGCCTCGCCTCGTAGCCGATCCACGAGAGCCACGGGCCCTCGCGCCGCTCCGTGAACACGGCCTCGACCTCGATGCCAGGCGCGTAGCGAAGGATCGCAGCGTCGGGAAGAGGATCTTTGCGGCTCGCGAGCTCGAACTTGACGGTTGTCAGACAGCGAGCAAGCTCGTCGAGACGACCGCCTCCGACATCACCGGTGATCACGAACTCGCGCGCGCACGTCGGATCGGGAAACCAGAGTCCGCCGAGCGTGACGGACGGCCCGAGCATCCGCCGCACTGCCGCGACGTCGCCGCTCTGCGTCGCCGCGACGAACCCCGCCGCGGAGTCATCCGGGGTCGTTCGCGGCTCCTGCCGCAGGCCAGGACCGCACGCCGCCACCACCGCCACCCACAACGCCGACTTCATGTCGCGCAGCGTACTACGCGGCGCGGACGACCGGGAAATCGATGTCGGTATCGGCGACGAGGTTGATGTAGTTCGTGAAGATGTTGAGCACGACGTTGGTCACGACCTCGAGCACCTCGGCGTCGCTCGCGCCGGCGGCGCGTACCTGGGCGAGAGCAGCCTCGGACACGCGGCCGCGCTCGACGACGAGCAGGTTCGCGAAGCGGAGCAGAGCGGCGAGCTTGGCGTCGTCTGCGGTGGCGCGCCGCGCGGCTTCCATCGCGGCCGGCGACAGGCCTGCGCCCTGACCGAGTGCGGTGTGGGCGGATAGACAGTAGTCGCATCCGTTCGCCTGGGCCACGGCGAGCGCGAGCGCCTCGCGTGCTGGTGCTCGCAGCGTGCCGTGGGCGGTGGCGCCGTTGAGGGCGACGAGGGCGTCGAGCGCGACCGGCGAGTTGGCCGCGACGGCAAACAAATTTGGCGTGATCCCGAGCAGCTTGCGGACGGCCGCGAGGTTGTCGGCGGTCTTGCCGGTGGTGGTGGCGGGATCGAGGGCACGGATGCGGGACATGTGAGCTCCTTTTCGCCACGAAGATGAGGCCGCACGGCACACTCAACAATGACGCGAAGCGTGTGTCATTATTCCGCGCAGAGGAAGAATGGATCGTCTCGACGAATGGCAGGTGTTCGCTGCCGTTGCCGCCCTGCGCAGCTTTGCGGCCGCCGCACGCCAGCTCGGCCGGAGCCCGCAGGCGGTGACGCGCGCGGTCGCGGCACTCGAGGCACGCATCGGCGTGAAGCTGCTGCATCGCACGACGCGCAGCGTGTCGCTGACGAGCGACGGCGAGCGGTATCTCGAGGCGGCGCGCCGCGCGGTCGCGGAGTTTCAGGCGCTCGAGGCACCGCGCGACAGCAGCGTCCGCGGCCGGGTCGCGATCACGGCGCCCGTGCTGTACGGGCAGCTGCGCGTGATGCCGGTCGTCGCGGAGCTGCTCGCCGCGTATCCCGAGGTCGACGCGCGCGTCGTGCTGCTCGATCGCGTCGTGGCGCTCGCGGAGGAGGGCGTCGATGTCGGGATCCGGGTCGGCGCGCTGCCGGACTCGGCGCTGCGCGCGCGGCCGCTCGGCGTCGTCCGATCCGTGCTTGTCGCGAGCCCCGCGTATCTCGCCCGCGGAGGCACGCCGCGGCGGCCGGAGGCGCTCGCCGACCACGCGTGCATCGCGTTGACGGCGACGACGCCGATCGTCGAGCGCTGGGCATTTCCGGGCGAGCGGCGCGAGCGCAGCGTGGCCGTGCGGCCGCGGCTCGTCGTCAACACCGGGCAGGCCGCGATCGATGCGGCGCTCGCCGGCCTCGGCATCGTGCGCGTGCTGTCGTATCAGGTCGACGAGCTCGTAGCGCAAGGCCGGCTGCGCGTGGTGCTTGCCGGGCACGAGCCGCCGCCGGTGCCGGTGCAGCTGGTGATGCTGCCCGGGCCGCTCGGCCGGGCCGCGCAGGCGTTCGCCGAGCTCGCCGCGAAGCGGCTCACTGCGCCGCGCCGGTGAGCGAGAAGCTCGACGAGGCGTTCGCGTAGCCGCGCACCATCACGCCGATCGTCGTCGGCTGCGCCAGCGTGACCTTGCACGACTCGTTCGAGCCGGTCTTGTACGGGCGGCAGTCATAGGACGACGTCGTCGGCGCGCCGCCGATCTTGACGTAGAGGTCGGCGTCGCCGCTGCCCGTCATGTCGAACTGGTACGTGCCGGCCGCGAGCGTCGGCGTCGTCCACGACTTCGTCTGGCCGCGCGTGAGCGAGCCGTGCGCCGAGAGGCCGGCCCAGGGCTGCGCGTCGCTGCCGCCGCCGCCGCCGGAGCCCGGCGTGAACGTGTTGTCCTGCTCGCCGGTGACCATCACGAGCTGGCTCGAGTCGACCTTCGTGAAGATCTGCTCGTACGTCTGCGGGTTGTCGTAGGAGACGAGGCCGCGGAACATCGCCATCGTCGCGCCGGCCATCGAGGCGAAGAACGCGGGCTCGCCGTTGTTGACGATGTCGATGTACTTCCAGCCGGTGGTGTCGTCGGCGTTGAGGGACTTGTGGGCCTGCGACAGCGAGCTGTCGATGTACGCGAACGTGTCGCAGCCGTTCATGAACACGACGACGTACTGACCGGCGACCCACTTGCCCGCCGAGGCGAGCGCGCGGATGTTCGAGCCGAGGCCGGCGTGGCCGTTGTAGACGATGAAGTCGGCGCGCGTGGAGAGCGACTCGTAGCGGGCGCGGAACGTCGGGTCCTGGAGGCCCTGGTTGACGTTGTCGGTGAGCAGCGCGACGACGTGGATCTTCTTGCCATCGGCGAGCGTCGCGTTGAACTCGACGTCGGGCGCCGAGACGCCGGGCGCGCTCGAGACGTTCGCCGGCACGGTCGTCAGCGCGTGCGACGCGAGCTCGGACTTCATCGCGCCGACGAACTCGTCGTAGCCGGAGATGCCCGCGTCGGACTCGGTGGTCGCGCCGTCCTCGTACTTGCCGAAGATCGCGACGACGTTGAGCGTTCCGTCCTCCCAGACCTTGTTGTACTCGGGGAACTTCCCGGTCGTCGAGGTCGGCGACGGCGCGAGCGAGGCGGAGGTCGCGTTGATGTCGGTGGCGGCCAGGTGGCACCCCGAGGCCTTCGGGCGGAAGTAGTAGAACATCGAGCCCGAGTCGACGTCGTGCGCGCCCCAGTCGACGCAGCTCGCCTTGTACTTCGTCGCGAACGCTTCCTGTCCGGAGTACGAGACGTCGAGCGGCAGCTTCAGATCGATCGACGAGGGGATCGAGTTGTGCTTGTTCCAGATGATCGGCAGCTTCGCGGTGTACGTGATCTGCGTCTTGCCGTTGACCGTCGTCTTGTGGACGTTGGTGATCTCGGCCTTGTCGATGCGGCCGACCGCGGTCATGCCGTTGAGCTGGCCGACCGTGTAGAGCAGCTGGTCCTGGATCGTCTGGTTGTCGTTCCACGACGAGTCGACGACGAGCTTGCCGTCGAACGTCGCGTCCAGGAACACGCCCAGCGCGCTCGAGTCAGCCTTGCCGTCGTCCGATTTGATCGTCTCGCCGGCGTACGGATCGGCGTCGACACAGGCAGCCAGGGCGAGCAGATAAGCGAGGCGCTTCATGGCCCCCGCGTTCAGCAAGGAGGGTGCCGGCGCCGGTGTGGCCTAATGCCCCGAGATCACGGGGCGGCGCGTCGGCAGGTCGAGTAGCCAGGCAACTGCTACTCCCAGGCGATATCCATCTCGTCGTCGTCGCCCATGCCCTTCTCGAGGAGGGCGAGCAACTCCGGATCGGCGCCGTTATCGGAGAGCAGCTCGAGCGTGTCGCGATCGATGAAGTAGTCCTTGTCGTCGTCGTGCTCTTCCTCGAGCTGCGAGACGAGGAACTTCAGCTGATCGTCGTTGATGGACCCGATCTCGTCGCCGGTATCCAGGCGAATCAGACGTGGCATAGCGACCGTAGTCTGCACAAAGCCCGCGTGTGCTACAAGACCGCCGTGCCGGAGCTGCCACAGCGCGCAGCCGTCGTGATCATCGGCGGTGGATTTGCGGGCGCAGCCACGGCCTGGGCGCTGCGGCGAGCGGGCGTCAAGGACGTGATCGTGCTGGAACGCGAGATCGCGCTCGGCCGGTTCGCGAGTGGGCGCAGCGCCGGGCTGGGGCGGCAGCTCGCGGAGGACGATCACACGACCGCGTTGACCGTGCGCGGCGCGCAGCTGCTGCGCGAGATGCCGAGCGTGTGGACGCCCTCGGGCGGCATCCTCAGCTTCGACGACGCCGCCAGTGCCGACGCCTACGTGCAGCGCGCGCAGCGGTTTGGCGTGCCGGTCGAGATCGGCGACCGCGCGGCCGTGGTGGCGCGCTGGCCGGTCGGCGAGCTGAAGGTCGCGAAGGCGCTGTACATCGCGAGCGATGGCACGATCGACGTCACGGCGCTGTTGCGCGAGCTCGTGACGGGGACGCGCGTCGAGGTGAGCTGCGGCGTGGAGCGCGTCGAGCCGCATCGCGTCGTGACGGCGAAGGGCGCGATCGAGGCGCGCGTGATCGTCGACGCGACCGGTGCGTGGGCGGGCATGCTGACCGGCGACGAGCCGCTGCTCGCGTACAAGCGCCACGTGTTCATCATCGAGAGCGAGAGCGCGCCCGGCCCGTGGCTGTGGCACCTCGGCGCCGGCGAGCTGTACCTGCGCCACGACGGCGAGGGCGTGCTGACCTCGCCGTGCGATGCGGCGCGCAGCGAGGCCGGCCACCAGGAGCCGGATCTCGTCGGCGAGGCGCACATGCGCAAGGTCCTCGAGGATGCGGAGATGCCGCTCGCCAGCGCGATGATCACGCGGCGGTGGGCCTGCCAGCGCGCGTACACGCCGGATCGCAAGATGCGCCTCGGCAGCGACGATCACCGCCCGTGGCTCGTGTGGGCCGCGGGCCTCGGCGGCCACGGCGCGACGGCCGCGCCTGCCGTCGGCGAGGCGGTGGCGGCGGCCGTGCTCCAGAAGCTTCAGAGCGGGCAGTAGCGAGCGCGCGCCGCGTCGTCGGTCGTGGTCGCGGTCTGCGACAGCCAGACCTCGTCGACCGCGCCCGAGCCGCTGATCGTCAGGTTATCCATCGAGAGCGGCATGCCGCCGAGCGACACGTTGTCAGCCTCGGTGCGTACACCATCGACCCACATGCGCAGCGACGGCTCGCTGAACGACACGATCACGTGGTGCCACGTGCTGCCCGCCGCGTTCGCCGACGAGACCGAGCCGGTGCCGACCGTCGCCGCGAAGCTCTGGCCCATGTAGCGCAGCACGAAGCGGCCATCGCCCGTGTTGAAGATGTCGCCGGTCGCGCCGGGCTTCACCCACAGCTCGAGCGTGAACGCCGAGGTCGGGCCGAGCATCGCCGGCCAGCTGATGTGCTGGCCCGCCGCGAACGAGAAGCCGCCGCCGAAGCGCGCGGCCGCGACGAACATCGGGTCGCTCGGCTCGGGATTCGCGGTGTCGCCGAGGAGCGCGCCGGCGCCGCCCGCGACCGCGTTGGGCTGCATCTGATCCGCCGTGTCGAGGTGGAGCAGGCCGGAGGCGCCGGTCGCATCGGGCGCGGCGCACGCGACGGTCCAGCTGCGCGTCGCGGTCGCGGTGTTTCCGGCGGGATCGGTCGCCTTGACCGCGAAGCTGTGATTGCCGGCGGGCAGGTTCATCGCGACCGGCGACGTGCATGCGGCGAATGCGCCGTTATCGACGGAGCAGGTCGGTGTGCCTTCGTTCGTCGTGAACGCGAACGACACGTAGGGACCGCTCGTCGCGCCGTTCGCCGGCCCCGAGGAGAACTCGATGTCGGGAGGCGTCGTGTCGACGATCCAGCTGCGCGTCGCAGGCGTCGGGTCGGTGTGGCCGACCGCATCGGTCGCGGCGACCGCGAACGTGTGCGAGCCCTGCGCGAGGTTCATCGTAGAGAACGGCGACGTGCACGCGGCCATCGCGCCGCCGTCGAGGCTGCACGCATACGTGACGTTCATCTCGTTCGACGTGAACGCGAACGCCGCGCTCGTCGCCGCGGTCATGCCGTTCGGGCCGCTCGTGATCGTCGTCTCGGGAGGTGTGAGGTCGACGGTCCACGTGCGCGTCGCCGGCGACGGATCGACGGTCCCGGCGCTGCTGCGCACGCGCACCTGGAACGTGTGGCTGCCCTCGGACAGGTTGTTCAGGTTGTCGGGCGAGCCGCACGGCACGAAGATCAGCGAGTCGAGCGCGCACTCGAACGTCGCGCCGGGGCCGGCGTTCGGCGAGTCGAACGTGAACTGCGCGGTCTGGCTGCCGCTCGCGCCCATCGGGCCGGAGAGGATCTGCGTGTCGGGCGTGCTCGTGTCGGTCGTCCACGCGGCGATCGCGGGCGACGCATCGACGTTCCCCGCGCGATCGTGGGCACGCACCGCGAACGAGTGGGCGCCGTCGGCGAGCGGGCCGAACGAGTCACCGGTGTTGCACGCCTTGTACTCGGCGTTGTCGAGCGAGCAGTCGAACGTCACGTTCATCTCGTTCGACTGGAAGAAGAACATCACGTTCGCGCTGTTGTCGGCCGGCGGCGGAGCCTGCGTGATCGTCGTGTCGGGCGCGACGGTGTCGATCGTCCACACGGCCTCCGCCGGCGTGTCGTCTTGCTGATCGCCGAGCACCGCGTGCACCGCGAACATGTGCGTGCCGTCGGCGAGCGCGCGCGAGTAGGGCGACGTGCACGCCTCCGGCGAGTCACCGTCGATGCTGCACTGAAACGTCGCGCCCGGCGCATTCGACTCGAACTCGAAGCGCGCCGTGCCGTTGTTGCTGAAGTCGGGCGGCGCCGACGTGATCATCGTGTCGACCGCGCCGGACCAGCCGGCGTCGCCGCCGCCGCCGGGATTCGCATCGCCGGTGAGCGGCTGCTTGTCGGGCACATGACAGGCCGCGAGCGTGGCGGCCGCGAGCAGGAGCTTGCGCATGGCTAGAACCTCCCCGTGAACGTCGCGCCGACGCCGTCGGGGCCGATCGCGGGTCTGATCTCGTGATGCTCGTCGGGCGCGCCGACGATCCACAGCACCGTCGCCGTCGCCACCGCGGCGCCGCCGACGACGAACAGCACGTTCGCGCGCGTCGCCGAGTCCTGGGCATCGCGGTTGAGCGAGAGCCCGACCGGATCGCCGCACATCGTTCCGGGGCACACCTTGTTCGCGCGGCTCTCGAGGTCGTTCGAGTGCAGACCGTAGTAGGCGCCCGCGCCGAACGCGATGCCGCCGAGCGCGGCCACGCCGATCGCGGCCTCCCGCGAGGTCGTCCACGAGCTCTCGTGGCGCACCGGCACCGGTCGATACACGACCTGCATCGGCGGCTCGGCACGCGGCGGCGGCGCGATGTCGATCGTCTTGTTCGACACCGCGACGGGCGGCGGCGCCTCGCGATCGAGCGCGGGCACCGTGACCTGCCGCTTGCCGCGCACCGCGAGCGCGATGTCGAGCTGCCACGGCTTGTAGCCCGGCGCCTCCGCGGTGATCCGGTAGCTCCCCGGATCGACCGGCACGTCGGTGCCTAGCACCGCCGCGTCGAGCTTCTCGCCGTTGCGCTTCACGACGAGGCCGGGGAGCGGCTTCGCGACCGCGATCGTCAGCGATGGCAGCTGTGGCTCGAGCCGCTGCGCGCGCCGGCGAGCCTCGGCCTCGCGCTTCGCGTCCTTGCCGCTCTGCTTGGCCAGCGCCTCCGCCTTGCGGAACGCGGCCCAGGCGGTCGCGAGCTTGCCGAGCCGCTCGCGGCAGTCGCCGATGTTCAGGAGAGTCCCGACGCTCGGCTCGATCAGCTCGCTGGCCTCGAGCTTGTCGCAGCCGTCTTGCAGCTTGCCTTGCTTGATCAGCGCGCGGCCTTCGCGGAACAGCGACTCGGCGGCGGGTGATTGAGCGTAGGCGGAGGAGGTGATGGCGAGCAGGGCGAGAACAGCGCGTCTAGCGAGTGTCATAGAGGTCCTCGGTGTCCGAGTGGGCCGGCGTAGGCGGCGCGGTCCGCTTCGCGGGCGGGCTGTGTCGGATCGTCGGCCTCGGCTTCGCCGCGACCGTGGGGTGGGGCTTCTTCGTGGTCGGTGCCGTAGGCGCCGGCTTTGCGATGTCATCGACGGCCTTCTCGACGTCGGCCTGCGGCTCGATCGGCTCGGGCCAGGCCTCCTCGGGCGGCGCCGGCTCGAGCTGCGCGTGACCGACGGCGGGGGCGACCGGAACCGGAGCGGCCTCGACGGCGCGCGGCAGCGTGCTCTCGACGGCCATCGCGGCCGGCGGCGGTGCCTCGTGCGCCTCCGCGCTCGGCGCGTCGTCGATCAGGTTGCGCGTGACCGTCATGCCGATGGCGACGCCCGCGAACAGCGCGATCGCCATGACGAACCGGTGCACCGCGCGGAACTTCTGCTTCGGCTGCTCGATCTCGAGCGACTCGTACGCCGGCGGATGCTGCGAATCGACGAACCACTGCGGCGTCGGCACGCTCGGCGCCTCCGCGACGGGGACATCGATCGGCGTGTTGCCGGGGAGCGTCGCCAGCACGGCATCGATCGCGCCCTGCAGATCCGCCATCGACTGGAAGCGCTCGCTCGGATCCTTCGCGAGGCACGCCATGACGAGCGCGTCGATCGTCTCGTGCAGATCGGCGTAGTGGCCGGGGCGCTGCGGCGTCTCGTGCAGGTGCGCCGCGATCAGCTCGCCGACCGAGTCGTGATCGAACGGCGGGCGGCCCGTCAGCATGTGGAACAGCACGGCGCCGAGGCCGTAGATGTCGCTGCGGTGATCGATCGTCGCGCTGTCGCGGCACTGCTCCGGCGACATGTAGACGGGCGTGCCGAGCATGACGCCCGTCTGGGTGACGCGCGCGTCGCCGCCGACCCCGAGCTTGCAGATGCCGAAGTCGAGGATCTTCGTGCGCGCACCGCCGAGGGCCTCGGGGTCGCGGATGAGGAAGATGTTGTCGGGCTTGAGATCGCGGTGCACGACGCCGTTCGCGTGCGCGGCTTCGAGCGAGCCGGCGATCTGGCGCGCGATGCGCAGCGCGTGGCCGACCGGGAGCACGCCGAGGCGATCGAGGCGCGCCGACAGCGGCTCGCCCTCGAGGTACTCCATGACGATGTATGCGGTGCCGTCGACCGTGTAGCCGAAGTCGAAGACCTGGGTGATGCCCGGGTCGTGGATCGAGGCCATCGCGCGCGCTTCCGTGAAGAAGCGGTCGACGATCTGCTTGTGCACGCTGAGCGACGGATGCAGGACCTTCACCGCGGCACGGCTGCCGATGAGCTGGTGCTCGCCGAGGAACACCGTGCCCATGCCACCCGCGCCGATCGGGCGGAGGATTCGATACTGGCCGATGTGGGTGGGGACGCTCACTACGGCTGTTGTAGCGCGCGTCCGGTTTTTGTCTAATAAAGTCGAGTACTTGTGCGCTAGTCAGACAGTGTGCGAGAGCGCGCGTGGCGATCCTGCTTTCGGGGGAATCCGGACCCCGAAATTTCAGCCACTTCGCGCGTGGGGCGAAGCTACTTCGACTCGTCGCACTTGGCGACGCCGTGGTCGCCATCGAGCTCGGTCGCGTTCATCGCGCACTCGACGCGCGACTTCGCCATCTTCTTCGTGCACGTATCGACGAACTCGGCGCGCTTGGCCTCGGTCACCGCGGTCTTCTGCTTCGCGATCTCCTGCTTCATCGCGTCCGTCGTCGCCGCCGCGCCCGCCTTCTTGAACTCGAGATCGACGAGGTGATCGAGGAGCTGCTTGCACTGATCCTCCGACGGTCCGTTCTTGCAGCCCGTGGCGATCAACAGCGCAAGCACCCAAGCACGCTTCATACGGCTCATCGTATCACCTTTCGCAGCGCCTCGATCCGACGAGCAACCTCGGGGGATGGGTGCAGCGCGGCGGCCTGGTCGAGCAGCTCCTTGCGGCCGCTCGCCGCGGCGAGATGTACGAGGATCTCCGGCTCGAGCGGCGCGAACCGCTGAGCGTGGGCGAGCACTTGCGCGGCCGCCTTCGTGTCGCCCTTCTGGTAGAGCAGCCAGCCCAGGCTGTCGAGGACGGCCGGGTCGCCCGGCGACAGCTTGCGCGCGCGCCGCAGGTAGACCTCGGCATCGCGCAGCCGCTGCTTGGTGTCGGCGAGCAGGTAGCCGACGAGGTTCAGGGCGAGCGTGTTGTCGGGGTGCGTGCGCAGCACCGGCTCGACGAGCGCGAGCGCGGCCTGCTTGTCCTCCGTGGCGCGGGCGATCGCGATCACCTCGTCGGGCTTCGCGAGTGCGCGCGCGTCTTCGTAGCGGCCGGCCTCGAGCCGTGCCTCGTAGAGGAGCGAGCGCGCCTGATCGGCGTACTGCGTGAAGCCCTGCGCGTCGCGCTCGACCGCCGGCAGGTCGCGCTGCGCGACCTCGATCGCGAGCATGACGAGGCGCCCGAGCTCGCCCTGGAGGTGCTTGGCGATCTGTGCGGCGACATCGAGACGGCCGAGCTGGATGTCGAGGCGCGCGATCGTCGCGAGCGCTTCGGGATCGCTGCGATCGTCGTCGAGCAGCGTGAGCAGATCGACCGCGCCTTGCAGGTCGTCGGCCTCCGCGAGCAGCCAGAACAGCTCCTCGGCGACGTCGAGCGGCTGGCCCGCGCGATCGAAGGCGCTGCGCATCTGCGCGATCGCTGCGGGCAGCTTGCCCTGCTTGCGCAGCGTGCGCGCGAGCTCGACGCGCGCGTCGATGTGATCGGGATCGTGCTCGAGCACGCTGCGGAGCTCGGCCTCGCCGCCCGCCAGATCGCCGCGATCGAGCTTCTTCTGCGCGAGCCGGTAGTGCCCGTCGACGCTCGCCGGCACGCGCGCGACGAGCTGCTTCAGCGTGCCCTCCGCCTCGCGCGCCGGCTGCACGCGGGCGAGCCCGAGATACGCCTGCTCGTCCTCGGGCGCGAGCTCGATCGCGCGGCGATACGCGGCCGCCGCCTCGGGATCCTTGCGCTTCTCGAGCACCTGCGCCCACGCGAGCGCGACCTCGGGATGCTCGGGCCACGCGCGCCGCGTCGTCGCGAGGACGGCCTGCGCGTCGGGCAGGCGCTTTGCCTTCGCGAGCGCCCTCGCCAGCTCGATCGCGATCATCGGCTGCTCGGGCGCGGCCGCCTGGGCGGCCTGCAGCTCGCGGATCGCGCCGTCGGTGTCGTCGGTGTAGAGCGCGACCTTGCCCGCGAGGTAATGCGCGTACGCGGCGCGCGGCAAGGGCCCGGGCGCCACGGGTCGCGCGCTGTGACACGCGACGAGCAGTAACAAGCTACAGCGGAATGTTCCCATGCTTGCGCGGGAGGTTCTGCTGGCGCTTGTTCTTCAGCGTGCGGAGCGAGCGGATGATCGTCCAGCGAGTGTCGCGCGGGCGGATGATCTCGTCGATGTAGCCGAGCGACGCGGCCTTGTACGGGTTCGCGAACGTGTCCTTGTACTGCTCGGTGAACCGCGCGCGCGCCTCGGCACGCGCCTTGTCGTCGGCGATCTTGTCGAGCTCGCCCTTGTAGATGATGTTGACGGCGCCCTCGGGGCCCATCACGGCGATCTCGGCGGCCGGGTAGCTGACGTTGACGTCCGCGCGGATGTGCTTGGACGCCATGACGTCGTACGCGCCGCCGTACGCCTTGCGCGTGATCACCGTGATCTTCGGCACCGTCGCCTCGGCGAACGCGTACAGCAGCTTCGCGCCGTGCTTGATGATGCCGCCGTACTCCTGGTTCGTGCCGGGCAAGAAGCCGGGGACGTCGACGAACGTGACGAGCGGGATGTTGAAGCAGTCGCAGAAGCGCACGAAGCGCGCGGCCTTCGTCGAGGCGTCGATGTCGAGGCAGCCCGCGAGGTGGTTCGGCTGGTTCGCGACGATGCCGACCGGGCGGCCCTCGAAGCGCGCGAAGCCGCACACGATGTTCTTCGCGTAGTCCTTGTGGACCTCGGTGAACTTCGCGTCGTCGACGACGCCGAGGATGATCTTCTTGATGTCGTACGGCTTGTTCGACTCGACCGGCACGATCGAATCGAGTGCCTCGTCGGCGCGGTCCGGCGGATCCTGCGTCGCGTGCGACGGCGGATCCTCGGCGTTGTTCCCCGGCATGTACGAGAGCAGCTCGCGGATGCGCGCGATGCAGGCGAGCTCGTCGTTCTCGATGAACTGCGCCACGCCGGACTTCGACGCGTGCGTCATCGCGCCGCCGAGCTGTTCCTTCGTGACCTCCTCGTGCGTCACCGTCTTGATGACGTCGGGGCCGGTGATGAACATGTAGCTCGTGCGATCGACCATCAGGATGAAGTCGGTCATCGCCGGCGAATAAACCGCGCCGCCCGCGCACGGGCCCATGATCGCGGAGAGCTGCGGCACGACGCCGCTCGACAGCACGTTGCGCAGGAAGATGTCGGCATAGCCGGCGAGCGACTCGACGCCCTCCTGGATGCGCGCGCCGCCCGAGTCGTTGAGGCCGATCACGGGGCAGCCGATCTTCGTCGCGAGGTCCATGACCTTGCAGATCTTCTGGGCGTACGCGCCCGAGAGCGACCCGCCGAACACCGTGAAGTCCTGCGCGAACACGCAGACGGGCCGCCCGTCGACGGTGCCGTGCCCGGTGACGACGCCGTCGCCGAGGATCTTCTGCTCCTGCATGCCGAAGTCGGCGCAGCGGTGGGTGACGAACTTGTCGAGCTCGACGAAGCTACCCTCGTCCAGCAGCGCCTCGATGCGCTCGCGCGCCGTCAGCTTGCCGGCCTCGTGCTGCTTGTCGATGCGGCTCTGCCCACCGGCGAGCGCGGCCTTGGCTTCCATCTCCTCGAGACGGGCGATTGGATCGGGGGACTTCACGCGGCGTATACTAGGGCCGTGGCGAACGTGAAGGGAAGCGCGATGACCTCGCGCGTCCTGTGGGTGACGCTGGAGCACGGGGAGGCCGGTCTGGACCGCCTGAAACATCAGGCATCGCCAGATCTGCGCGTTTCCCTGGAGAATGGGTTTCACAAGGCGCGCTGGTATCCGTTCGAGCTGTTCGTCGAGCTGAACCTGACGATCGACCGCCTGTTCGGCGCGGGCGACCTGTCGCTGATCCGCACGCTGGGCCGGTTCGGCGCCGATGCGAACCTCACGACGATCTATCGCTTGTTCTACAAGGTCGGCAGCGTGCAGTGGATCCTCGGCCGCAGCGTGCGCCTGTGGTCGGCTCACTACGACTCCGGCTACCTCGAGGTCGCGACGCGCGGCCCCAAGGCGGCCGTGCTGCGCATCCGCGGCTTCGAGACGCCGCATCCCGCTCACTGCATCGCCGTCACCGGCTGGGCCGAGCGCTCGATCGAGCTGTCGGGCGGCAAGAAGCCGGTGATGGCCGAGACGAAGTGCCGCACCAGGGGCGACGAGTGCTGTCAGCTCGACGTCACCTGGGACTGATTCAGCGGAATGGCATCGGCTCGAGGTGCGACGTCAGCGTGACGTTCACGCGGCCGACGACGACGTGCGTGCCGGTCAGCTCGAACGGCAGCGAGCGGTGCTCGCCGAGCACGCTGACATCGAGCGAGCCGCGGACGAGGCCGGTCGCGCCGTCCGCGCGGCTGATCTCGATCAGGTAGGCGCCGCGACGCAGCGTCTTCACGGCGAGCTCCTCGCGCGTCGTCGAGGTCGAGTCCGCGACGACGACATCGCTGCGGCCGCCCATCCACGACACGCGGGTGCCGTCGGGCGTGATCAGCGAGACGTCGAGGTCAGCCGGGTTCATCCACGCGCCGTTGATGACGAGGTCACCGGCGACGCGCGGCGCGCCCGGCATCACGGTCGCGGCCTTCTCGGCGGCCGAGCGGGCGGCGTCGTCGGGGAGCGCGTTCATGATGATCGTCGCGTCGCTGGCGAGGCCGAGCGAGCGCAGGCAGCGCGCGGCGGCGCCGGCCGCCTTGGTGTCCTTCTCGTTGATCGACGCGATCGCGATGCGGTGCGAGCACGCCTGCGCGAGGCGGCCGGTGCGCTCGTACGCGTTGATCATGCGCTCGTGCAGCGCGACCTCGTCGGCGTGCAGGTCGACGAGCCCGTCGAGCGTGCGGAGCGCGAGCTCGCGCTGACCGTCGCGGCCCATCAGGTCGGCGATGTAGCCGAGCGCCTGCGGATCGAGCTTGTCGCGATCGAGCCACTTGTTCGCGATGTCGCGGGCGCGCTCGAGCTCGCCGGCGTACGACAGCTCCTGCACGAGTGCGCGGTGCTTCTCGCGGCTGTCGGGATTCTTGGCGAGCGCGTCGGTCGCGTTCGCGATCTCGCGGGTCAGGCTCGAGCTGACGCCCTCGTAGCTGCCGATCGCACCGACGCGCGTCCACACGCGGCGCATCGGGATCATGCCCGCGGGCCGACCGCGATGGCCGATGAAGCCACCGCCGCCACCGCCCTCGTCCATCAGACCGGGCGCGACGTCGCCGCCCTGCCAGCGTGCGCCACCCGTCGCCGTCGCGTGCTTCGCGGGAGCCGGGCGCGGCGCTTCCTGCATCGCGGGCGCAGCAGCGGGGGCCGCAGCGGCCGTCGTCGTCGGCTCGGGCATGTCGGCGGCCTTGCCGTCCGCCTTCTCGGCCGCCTTGTCATCGGCGGGCGCGCTCTCGTCCTTCGCGACGTCGAGCGTGCCGGTCGCGGTCGCCTCGTCGAGCTGTTCCTCGCCCGTCCACTTCGCGGTCGGCTGGTGACGATCGACGCCGAACGCATCGAACATCGCCTGCGACTCGAGCACGAGCAGGTTCGTCTCGCGCGACATCACGCCGTAGCCCTGCGACAGCGCGACGATCTTCGTGCGGTCCGCCTGCTGGCGCTCGAGCTGCTCGATCGCGAGCGACGCCCACAGCCGCGGCACGAAGCCGTTGCCGGCCGCCGACGACACCGCGAGCTTGATCGGATAGTGCTGCTCGAACGGCTGACCCGCGACGGTGCCCTTGACGATCACGTCGCCTTGGACATCGCCGGTGACGCGCGCCGCGAGCAGGACCTCGTCGCCCGCGCGCACGGTCGGCAGGATCGTCGGCGCGACATCGGCGAGCCCCGCGGGCAGCTCGACCTTGGCGTCGCGCAGCGCGCTGCCGTACGTCGATTCGAGCGCCTCTGCGGCGGCCATGCCGGTGTTCTGGCCGGGCACCCACGCGAGGTAGCTGCCGCCACCGCCGCGCGCGGCCGCCTGCATCACCTGCTGATCGGCGTCGCTGCCGATGCCGATCGTCGAGACATGGATGTCGGCGCCGGCGGTCGTGTCCGCGATCGCCTTCTCGACGTCGCCGACGCGGCGGAACCCCGTCGACGCGAACCCGTCACCGACGTACAGCACCCACTGCTCGTGGCTCGCATCGACCCCGCCCGTCGGCGCAGGTCCGCCGGGCTCCATGTTCGTAAGCTCGCGCGTCGCGGCACGGATCGACGCGACGACATCGGTCGCGCCCGCCGGCTGCTGCGCCTCGAGCCAGCTCTTCAGCTCGCCCGCGGCCGACGACGACGCCGAGCGCGGATCGCCGAGCCGGCGGCAGTCGCTGTCGCACACGAGCGCGGTGAAGCGATCGCGGCGATCCATCTGATCGATCATCGCGACCGCGAGCTGCTTCGCGCGCGTGAACCGCTCGCCGACCATCGACTGGCTCCCGTCGAGCACGATCACGTAGTCGCGCGGCTTGCTCTCCGCCCACCGCGGCAGCTTCGGCTGCAGCGCGAGCACGGCCGTCGGCCGCGCATCACTCGCCACCAGCTTCTGCGCCTCGATCACCTTCGGGTCGATGCCGACGCCCTTCTTCCCCGCGAGCTTGTCATCCGGCGCGACCGCCGCGCCGCCCGCGAACGTCCACGCGCGGACCTCCGCGTCGCCGTCCTGCGCCTTGTAGTCGACGATCAGATCGCCGCGCGGCACGAAGCCGCCCTGCGACAGCGTCATCGCGTTGAGATCGCGGCGCGCCGCATCCGGCTGCAGCGCGTAGCCCGCCGCCCGCACCGTGCCCTGCGCCGCGCCACGCACCTCCACGTCGACCGTCATCTGATCCGCCACCGTCGAGCCATCGGCCGAGTGCGGCAGCGGATAGACGTACTGGCGCCACGCGCCACGCGGCGTCACGACCTGCGTGTATGCGATCTTGATCGTGCGCGCGCCGTGCGCGGGGATCGGATAGACCTTCAGCTCGAAGCGTCCGCCGCGCTGCCAGTCGAGCAGCGCCGGGTCGCGCCAC
>CAYUNM010000020.1:86769-126372 GCA_964446175.1 uncultured Kofleriaceae bacterium | reverse complement strand
TTTGCAAGCCGAGGGCCGCGGGTTCAATCCCCGCATCCTCCACGTAGTCAGACGATCGAATTGATTCTCGCCACCAGCTCGTCACCGACGAGACCGGTCGTTAGACCTGGCATCACGCGATGATCTACTTCGCGTTTCGGTTGTACTCGCGTCACGGAGCGTCAGGCGAGCGGGCCTGTCGAGCCGCGAGCAGGTCGACGAGCTCGCCAACGCGACGTCTGCTGCGCGCCGAGTACCGGATGTACAGCGGACCGAGCACGGCAGCAATGACTCCACCGACCGAGTCGAGGATCAGATCGATCATCGTGTCGTCGATCGGCGTCATCGTCGGCGAGCCCTGGGTCGCGCGACCGAACAGGTGATCGACCGCGTACTCCGCGATCTCCCACACCGCACCGATGCCGACCGTCGTCAGGAAGATCGCGATGCCATCGAACCACGGCTGAAATCGGACGCGGTGGGTGACGTGGAGAATGTAGATCGAGAGGAATCCCATGAGACCGATCAAGATCGAGCTGCCGAGGTGCAGGGCCTTGTCGAACCAGGGCAGTCGCACGTAGAGCTCCAACGTGTTGCCGAGCGTCATGTCGCCGACCATCAGCACCTGCAGCGCGACCTCGAACTCGACGGGAATCCGAGCGTGGGCACTTCGCGCAGCGATTGCGGGGGCGAGCGCGATGGCAAGCGCGATGAGACAGAACACCGCGTAGAGAACATCTCCCCTCAGTGCTTGCGCGATCGCGCTCAGAACGATCGATCCGCGCAGGACGTAAACCCACCAGGGTCGGGGCATCGACGTTGGACGCTGCGAGCGACGTGCCAGTGCCTCGACGAGCGGCGGCCCTTTCGGCGGTCTCCTCGACCGGCGCGCCGCCCGCGAGCACGGAAGATGCTTGCTCGGGAGGTATGAGCGAATACATCATGGCCATCTTTCCCGACGCGTCGACGGCAATGAATGGCCTGCAACTTCTCGCGGACCTTCACTCTTCTGGAAGACTGACGCTCTACGGGACCATCGTGGTTCGCCGCGAGGCGAACGGGGAGCTGGCGATCGAGCAGCGCTCCGAACGGGGTGCCGCGACGGCCGGCGTCGGATCGCTGCTCGGCGGCTTGATCGGATTCTTCGGGACACGCGACGGCACGTTCTGGCGCGATCACCTTCGCACCGAGGTCAGTGACGAGTTCCTCGACGAGGTCGTCGGCGAGCTCGTTCCAGGCAAGCACGCCGTCATCGCGGAGGTGTCACGCGATTCGAGCACGTCGATCGATGCGCGGATCGAGGCGATCGGCGGCAAGATCTTGCGCGAGCCGCGCGACGACTTCAGCGACGACCTGATCGAGAAACGGATCGAGAGTCGCTCCGCGGAGCTCGCGCGATGGCGGGCGCAACGCGCGTCGGAGGCCCTCGAGCAGCTCGGCTCGACCGTGGAGTCGGAGATCGAGCACGCGCAGAAGCGGCTCGAACGCATGGCCGATACCGCGAAGAAACGACTCCGCGACGCGAAGGCAGAGCTGGAAGCGAAGCTCGAGGCGGTCGAACAGCAGGCGGTGAAGGCAACGGCCGACGTCAAGACGCAGATCGAGCGGCGCATGGCGGAGCTCCGGAAGGAATTGCAGGCGCGCCAGAAGAAGCTGGCACACGCCTGGGACGAGGCGCAGCGGGCGCTCCTGCACTGAGGATTCGCGCATCAGCGCGTGGTACCCGCCCGTCACGCCAGCGCTTGGAGTAGGTCGTACGCCGTGAGGATGCCTTCGAGGCGCCCGTGCTCGCCGACGAGTACGCGATGGATTCCGGCGGCACGCATGCGCTGCGCGATCCGCGGAAGGGGCGTGTCCGGCGAGACCCAGATGACATCCGGGGTCGCGAGCTCGGCCGCGGTGAGCGCATCGAACCGCTCCCCGACATCGTCGGACTCTCCGGCATCGCGATCCTCGTCGAGAGCCTGGTCGGCCGCACGCAGCAGGTCCGCAGCGGTGACGATGCCCACGACCGCCCCGCCGGGGTCGACGACGGGCACACCGCTCACGTGAACGGCTACGAGCAGGTGCTGCAGCTGCAAGAACGGCATCGACGCCGGCACGGTCAGCGGATCGGCGGTCATCAGGTCGCGGGCTACGGCAGGCATGCCTCGCGGTTCAGCAAGAACGGTTCCGCCCGCGGAAGATCGCGCTGCGCCACACGTGGCAGTGACGCGGTGCGCCGGCCCGCGGTGGAGCGAATGGCGTGCCGTCGAAACGGCCTTCATGGGACTAGAAAGTAGAACTCTCTACTTGCTAGTCGGTGGCCTTCGTTGGTACCCCGTTCGCGTGATGAGGACGGCTTTCGGGGCCTGGCTCTCGCTCGCGGCGGCGCCGTCTGGCGCGGCGCTCGTTGTGGCGCCATTCGCCGCGAGTTGTGGCGGAGCTCCGTCGACGCACGGTGGTCGTGCGGGCGATGCCGGCGGCGGTGCCGACGAGGGCGGCGGTGGCGACGCGGGCGGCGGTGCGGGCGATGCCGGCGCTCGCGACGCACCCGCGGGCGTGTCGGTGCACGGCTTCACGCGGTACACCGTGGACCCGCACGCGGATGGGCCGGCGTATGCGGCGCTTGCGACGGTGGGCGGGCGGCGGGCGCTCGTTGTTTCCGCGTTCGGTCATCCGACGACGCGGCTGCTCGGCGGGACGGTCACCGCGTACGTGCCGTCGGGTGGGCTGGGCGCGTGGTCGGCGACGCCGATCGTGGCGGCGGCGGATGGGGTGTTCTTTCCGAACCAGCCGACGGTCGCGGATGTCGACGGTGATGGCGACGATGACGTGATCGTGCCGTCGGGGTTCCTCGTGTGCGCGTTTCCGTTCCTTGGTGGATCAGGGCCGTGTGGCGCGATCGCCTGGTACGAGCAGACGGGCTCGGCGTGGGTGCGGCACGCGCTCGTGACGCGGCAGGAGGATTTTTATCATCACGTCGAGGTCGCGGACCTCGATGGCGATGGGCTCGAGGATCTCGTGACGACCGGCGAGTACCAGCCGTTCGGATCGGGTGCCGGGGCGCCGCGCGCGGAGCTTCAGGTGATCCGTGGCGTGGCGGGGCCGGAGCGGTTTGGCGGTGGCGTCGAGACGCTCGCGCAGGGCGGCGGCAGCTTTCCGCGGGTCGTCGATGTCGATGGCGATCATGACCTCGACGTGGCGAGCGCGCAGTACTTCGTGCGCGATGGCTCGTTCGTGTGGTTCGAGCATGCGGGGGCGACGTGGACGCGGCATGTCGTCGACGATGGCGATGGGCCGGCGATCGAGCTCGCGTTCGTGCCGAACCTTGTCGGCGACGGGAGCCTGAAGGCGATCGGCACGAACCATGTGAACACGGCGAAGGCGATGCCGGATCCCGAGATGTCGGCGGTGCTGATGTTCGACGTGGCGGCGGGGCAGGCGTGGGGACGGCACGTCCTCTCGGAGGGCATCGTGTCGCGCGCGGGGGATCCGATGACGCCGCTCGGGGCGCCCGGCATCTTTGGCGTCGGCGACCTCGACGGAGACGGCGATCTCGACATCGCGGTCTCCGGCGACGGCGACGCGCACGTGTACTGGCTCGAGCAGACCGCGCCCGGGCAGTTCTCCACGCATGTGATCGAGGACCAGCTCGGGCAGGCGGGCGGGATGGTGATCGGCGACATCGACGGGGATGGCCACGCCGAGCTCGTGGTCACCGGGTACGAGGACAACGTCGTCTACGTCTACGCGAAGGAACATCCATGACACACGTACGTTCGAGCTCGCTCTTCATTCTGGCCGTCGCCGCGTGTGGCGGCAGTACGTCTTCGCCGCCTGTCGACGCGCACTCGTCCGCGGATGCGCCGCACACGAGCGATGGGCCGCGCGCGATCGATGCACCCGCCGTCGATGCGGCCGCGATGTCGCAGCTCGTGCTGCAGGTGCCGGCGGGTTACAGCGGATCGGCGCGGCAGCTCGCCGTCGTGGGCGTGAAGCACCTGCCGGTCGGTGGACCTCCCGATGCGGTGTTCTTGCTCGACAACATGCCGATGCCGCACGGCGGCCAGCCGATGACGCTGGCGCTCGATACGTCGACGGCGAGCGGGCAGCTGTATGTCGTCGCGGTGCTGTACCAGCAGGGTGGTGGGCAGTACTCGCCCAAGTCGGGCGTGGACTATGTCGCGCAGTCGGCGTCGACGTTCGACTTCACCGGCGCCGCGATGAATCTCGGCACCATGGATCTGGTGATCGCGCCGTGAAGCCCGCGCTGCTCGTCGCGGCCGTGGTGCTCGGTGCGTGCGGGGATAACCGTGCGCCGGCGGTGCCGCCGGATGGCGGGACCACGCGTGTGTGTCCGGAGGCGCTCGCGGCGCAGCCGGCGGGGGCGTGGGTCGCGGCGGCGGCGGAGCCGGCAGTGCCGGAGAGCGCGTCGTTCGTGGTGACGATCGATCTCGATCATCCGGCGCTCGCGTCGGCGCAGCGCGAGCCACAGGCGGGTCCGCTCGCGGTGCGCGAGGTCGCGGGCAGCCTGCACCTGAGCGGCGGCGTGAAGCGCTTCGCGAGCCATGCGGATCGATTGTTCGTCGAGCTGTATGTCGTCGCCGACGAGGGGCATGCGGGCGTGGCGAACGCGAGCGCCGATGTCGGCGACCTGACCGGGATCACGGCGGTGCGCGATGTCGCCGCGGATCCTCTCGGCGCTCCGACGAACACGCGGCGGTTCGCGCTCGGCGGCATCGCGCCGGCCGGCACGGCGCGGTTGCGTCTCGGCCTCGATGTGGCGGCGGGTCAGCACGCGGTGTCGTTCAGCGTGACGATCGCGGGCACGCAGACGCAGCGCGTTGCCGTTTCGAGTGCACCGATCGCGGTGACGCCCGATGGCGCGCAGGTGTGGGCGCCGTTTGGCGATGCGAATCAGGTCGCGGTGATCGATGCGCGCAGCCTCGCGCGGAGCGCGCAGGTCGCGGTGGCCGGTCAGCCGAGCGACGTCGCGATCACCCCGGATGGTCGGCTCGCGCTCGTGACGTGCCGCGCGTGCAACCAGCTCGTCGTGATCGATGTGGCCACACGGGAGGTCGTCCAGGTGTTCGGGGAGGCGGAGGGGATCGGTCGCGATCCTCGGCACGTCGCGATCTCGCCCGATGGCACGCGCGCGTACGTGAGCGCGTATGTCGGCGATGCCGTCACCGTGCTCGGGCGCGTCGAGGGCGATCGGTTCCGGGTCGTCGCGACGTTGCCCGTGGGGCGGCGGCCGACGGGGCTGTCGATCACGCCCGATGGCGCGACCGTGTACGTCGCGCACTTCCTGCCGCGCGGCTCGGTCCGCGATAACGAGGCGTGGATCACGGCGATCGATGCGAGCGGGCCTTCCGTCATCGGCGACACGGCGTTGCGCGACGACGGCAACCTGCGCGAGGCGGCGTGCCTGACGAAGACCGGTGCGTTCGCGGATGCGGACCCGGCGCGGCTGACGTTCGAGGCGGTGCCGACGCAGCTGGCCGGCGTGTTCCTCGCGCCCGGCGGTGGCGAGGCGTGGCTGCCGGGCGTGCGCGTCGCGGGGTTTCCGATCTTCGAGGGCGACACGTCGGCGCTCGGCTTCCAGTTCCTGAGCGTCGGCGCGAACTCGCCGGCGATGCTGTTCCCGCTCGACACGCGCGATCCGCGGGCGCCCGCGTTTCGCAAGGTGCCGGCGGTCGTCGACATCACCGATCGCACGGAGGACTTCCTGCAGTGCGTGCCGGCGACCGACGACGCGGAGGCCGTGCGCGTGCGTGCCGGCTCGAACGCGGACGAGCTCGCGTACCCCGGCGTGACGATTCCGTCGCAGGCGACGTTCCTCGACGAGACGGGCGTCGTGCGCTTCGTCGGCTACACGCGCGGAGGGCGGCGGGCGCTCGCGCTGTCGTACGTCGCCGACGAGCTGGCCGTGCTCGATGCGACGACGCACTCGCCGACGACGAAGCACCACTTCGAGCTGAGCGGCTCGAATCCGATCGGGCTCGTCGTGTCGCCCGACGGGACGCGCGCGTATGTCGCGTACGAGAACTCGCCGTTCGTCTCCGTGCTGGACCTGTCGGCGTACGCGCAGCCGTTGCCCGCGCCGATGGTCGTACCGTACCGGCTCGATCCCGGCGCGGCGGCGGGGCAGGGCGCGGCGATCATCACGTTCCTGATGCTCGTGCGGTCGGTGGCGGAGGTCCCCGACGTGCCGCCGGTGCGCGAGCTCGCGCAGGTGCCGCTCGTCGACCGCGATCCGATGGATGCCGAGCTGCGGCGCGGGAAGATCCTGTTCACCTCGTCGAGCCCGCGCAAGTATCCGACGCTGTCGAGCAGCGCGCAGGCCGCGTGCGCCGCGTGTCACCCGGATGGAGGCGCCGATGGCTCGGCGTGGTCGACGATGGAGGGCGAGCGGCGGACGATCGCGCTGTGGGGCGGGGTCGCGGGGCGCGGCTGGCTGCATGCCTCGGCGACGCATCGCAGCGTGCGCGACTTCGCGACGACGATCGTGCGCGAGCGGCTCGGCGGCACGGGGCTATCGCCCGACGACGAGGCGGCACTCGAGGCGTACACCGCGCGCGGGATCCCGGTGCTGCAGCGGCCGGCGGTCGATCCGGATCGCGCGGCGGCGGGGGCGACCGTGTTCGCGGCACGCTGCGCGGGGTGTCATGTCGATGCGCGCGGTGGCGGGCTCGTCGACGGCGGCGATCCGTACGGCGGCGGTGATCCGGCGGCGGCGCCCGGCTTCGACGTCGGGACCGCGACGGACTGGGCAGGCGTGACGCTCTCCGAGGCGTACACGAAGCTGTTCCCGCCGGTCGCCAAGCGCGTGCTCGACGAGCTTCGCGGTGATCGCGCGCTGGGCGCGGGCGACGACGTGCAGAAGACGCTCCACTTCACGGCGCGCCCCGACCGCGCTCGCGGGATGTTCAAGCCGCCCGCGCTGATCGACGTGTTCGATGCGCCCGTGCTGTTCCATGACGCGCGCTTCACGTCGCTCGAGGATGCGCTCGGCTATCACGACACCGCGCTCGGGCTCGGCCTCACCGACGACGAACGGTCCGCGCTGCTCGCGTACCTGAGGACCTTGTGACCCGCAATTGTCGCACCGCGCCGCGAGCGGCTTGTGCATACTCTGCGGCCATGAAGCCCGTGCTTGCCCTCGCTGTCGTGCTCGCCGCTTGCGGTCCCTCGTCGTCGCGGAACAACCCGGATGCGACCGGCTCGGGAGGGCCGGGCGGCGGCTCGGGCGGCGATGCCGCCGAGTGTCACGACGTGATCGACGTGGTGTTCGTGCTCGACACGTCGAGCTCGATGGACTTCGTCCTCGACCAGCTCGATACCGGCATCCAGCAGGTCGTCGACGCGAGCAACGCGCTCGCGAGCGATGCGCACTTCGGCCTGATCGTGTTCCAGGACAACGACTTCCTCGACAACACGGGGCCCCTCGACGCCGGTGCGGTGCACACGGCCGCCGCGACGCTGCAGGCGCGCTTCCGGTACTACAAGCAGAACTTCACGGCGACGAACCGCAACCCCGGCGATGGCATCTCGGGGCTGACCGATCAGAACCCGATCTGCGAGGAGAACTCGCTCGACGCGCTGTACGACGCGGCCGCGAAGTTCCCGTGGCGCTCGAACGCGACGCGCGTCGTGATCCTCGTCACCGACGACACGTTCCTCGAGAGCCCCGACAACTATGGCGACCGCGACGGCGACGGCCTCGAGAACAAGACAGACTATCCGCGCGAGGGCAACTACCCGGCCGCGCACACCGTCGCCGAGACGGTCGCGCTGCTGCGCCAGAACAAGACGCGCGTGTTCACGTTCACGCGCTTGACGCCGCCCGGCATCCTCGAGCGCTGCGGCACGGGCCGGCGCTTCCCGTGGAGCGCGATCACGAATGGCTGGACGACGAGCTACGGCTCGAACGCGCCGATCCCGACGCAGACGGACGGCAAGAACTTCGACCTGGCGAAGATCCAGGACGGCTCCCTCATGCTCAGCGAGACGATCAATCAGGTCGTGCTCGATAGCTACTGCAACCCAGTCATCTTGTGAGGTCTCACCCGCCATGAGCAAGTCCGCGACGCAATGGCTCGAGGACGTCGAGAGTACGAACGAACGACTTGCTCATGACGCGCGACTCCGGCTCGGAGGCCTCGGGCCGGCCGATGCGTGGATGACGGCGCAGCTGGCGGCAGGGGTGGACTTCGGCGATCAGCGCCGGCGGTTCTGGTCGATCGTGGGGCTGTCGTCGCTGGCGCGCAGCAACGCGCTCGGCCCCGAGGCACGCACGATCTGCTGGCGGCTGATCTCGGTCGCGACGTCGGATCCGGCGCTCGGCAACCGGCAGGCGGCGCTCACCGCGCTCGGGCGGTTTCCCGCGCACGCGCATCTGATCGTGCCGGCGATCGCGCGCGTCGTGCAGGCGGATCGCGAGGCGGCGGTGCGGGTCGACGGGATTCGCGCGCTGTGTGCGCTCGGCGCGGCGGCGGCGCCCGCGGCCTGGTTACTGGTCGCGGCGCTCGAGGATTTCGATGCGTCGGTGGCGCGGCACGCGTCGATCGCGCTGAAGTTCGTGCCGGTCGAGGCCGAGCACGTGCAGGTGATCATCGCGGCGTCGCTCGCCCATCGCGATCCCGACGTGCGGGCGCAGCTGCAGGCCGCGATCCGGCTGCAGGGATACGACGCATCGAGCGCGGCGTAGCGCTATCGTCGGCGCATGAGCAACGTGCGCGACGGTGCGGCAGTCGAGGCGTGGAGCTTCGATCGCGATGCGATGGTCGCGCTCGGCACCGCGCATGCGCAGGCGTACGCGACGGCGCGGCCGTTTCCGCACGTCGTGGTCGACGGGCTGCTCGGCGATGCGCGATCGGCGGCGATCGCGCGCGCGTTTCCGGCGGCATCGCATCCGGGGTGGAAGCGTCGCGAGCACGCCGAGCAGGCGCGGCTGACGGCGCTGCCGCGCAGCGGGTTCGTCGAGGTCGCGGCGGAGGTGCGGTGGCTCCTCGCCGAGCTCGGCTCGCTGGCGTTCCTGGATTTTCTCGCCGCGCTGACCGGCCAGCGCGATCTGATCGCGGACCCGCACTACCTGGGCGCCAGGCCGATGCTCACGACGGCCGGTGGGCACCTCGCGCTGCACATCGACTTCAACCGCGATAGCCGGCGCCACCTCGATCGCGCGGTCACCGCGCTCTACTACGCGCCCGTCGACTGGGACGACGCGTGGGGCGGCGAGCTCGAGCTGTGGGACGCGGCACGCACGCGGTGCGAGGCCACCATCGCGCCGCGGCGCGATCGGCTCGTCGTCATGGCGTTCGGTGAGGCGAACTGGCACGGGCATCCGGCGGCGCTGCGCTGCCCCGACGGCGTCGGGCGGGCGGTCGTCGCGGCCTACTTCTACCGGGCGCGCGCGGGCGAACGAGACGACGACGGCGCACACGGCGCGCGCTGGTGATCGGCCCCGGTCCTCGAAATGCGATTCGCGCGAATCCTTTTGCTTCGCGGCGGCTCTCACGGCCAAAGGAGCATCCCGAGCCATGTGCAGAGCGATCACGTGCAGGACTTGCAACCGCCCGAGCTGGGCCGGCTGTGGCGCCCATGTCGAGCAGGTGCTGGGCCACATCCCGCCCGCCGACCGCTGTCAGTGCCGTGCCGAGGCGAAGGCCGCCGGCGGCGCCAGCATCCTCGACACGCTCAAGAACCTGTTTCGCCGCTGACCGCGCCCGCACGGCATGCGCGCCTGCACGGCGTGCGTCGCCGTTGCGCGCCTATCGCAGTCGTGCGAGCAGCTCGCGGCTGCGCGCGTAGCCGGGATCCTCGGCGATCGCGGCTTCGAGCTCGTCGCGTGCACCTGGCTCGCCGCGCGCGATCAGCCACTCGGCGAGACGCGTGCGGAGCCGGCCTCGGCGATGCAGTGGGGCGACGTCGATCGCGCGCCGCAGCTCGACGAGCGCGCGCACGGGCTCGCGGTCGATCCAGCTCCACTCGGCGAGCGTCGAGAGCGGGCCGTGCGGGTACAGCGCCTCGGCCGCGAGCTGCTCGAGGACGGCGCGCGCGTCGCCATGACGGCCGGCCGCCCGCAGTGCCTGTGGCAGCAGCTGGCGCGCCTGGAACAGCGGGCTCGCGACCGCACACGCGGCGGCGAGGTGGCGCACGGCCGCGGCGGCGTCGCCCTCGGCGAGCAGCGCCTTGCCGAGCAGCAGATCGGCGAGCCCCGGATCGAGCCGATGCGCGTGCTCCGCGACGAGCCCGCGTGCGGCCGCGAACGCCCGGCGGCGAAGGAGCAGGCCGACGACCGGAACCAGAACGGCCGATGCGTCGACGGCGCTGGCGAGCGCGGCGCGCGCGTGCACGACGGCCTGTTCCGGCTCGCTCGCGAGCGCGCGGGCGAGCAGCTGGCCGGGAAACCCACGCCGCACGTGCTCGCGCTGCCCGACGAGCGCGCGGTGGATCGCGAGCGCCTCGTCGAGGCCCGGCACATCGGGCGCGTCGGCGTCGTCGTGGTGGACGAGCTGCTCCTCGAACGCCGCGGGATCGGCGGGCGCGAGCGCGCGGACCGCGGCGACCACCTCGTCGCGCGGCGCATCGAAGTCGACGATCGGGTACGCGTGCCGGGCGCGATCCGCGAGCAGCGCGCGATTGTGCGTGGTCCACAGCGCGATGCCCTCGTCGAGCGGCATGCCGCGCCAGCTCGCGAGTGACCGCGCGACCGCGAGCGGATGACGCACGACCGCGATCGCCCGAAACGCGACCGGGCTCGCCCGCCAGAACGGCAGCACGAGCAGCACGCGCGGATCCTTCACGAGCGCGGGCACTCCGCCGATCACGGCGCGCAGGATCCGGTCTCGCTCCGCCGCGTGCGCCTCCGTCCACACGACCTCGCGCGGCGGCGACAGCCAGTGGCCGCCGCTGTGCGCGAGCACCGCCTCGTCGAGGCGCACGACGTCGAGCATCTCGTGGTGGCCGCGCGCGTTGTCCCAGTTGCGAACCGCCGCGCCCGCCGATGCCGTGCCCGCCGCGGCGAGCATGCCGGCGACACAGCTCGTGCCGCTGCGGTGCATTCCGAGGACGACGATCGCGCTCATCGAGGTGCCCGCTGGTTATACTCGCTGCGCCGTGGGCTACCTCGTCGATTTCAAGACCGTCTCGACCGTTGGCCTCGAGTCCTCGCCCGTCGCGAAGGCGCTCGCGGGGTTGCGCGCGAACGAGGCGCGCTACTTCAAGAACAAGTACGACCACGACTTCACCGTCGAGCCGGCGGCGAAGGCGAAGAAGACGGTCGACTGGGTGCACCGCATCCTGAAGGAGCGCGACCTCGTGATCGGGTCGAAGCCACTCGAGGCGACGGAATTCGTCGTCGAGGGCATCCGCTGGGCGTACGTGTTCTACGAGAGCGGGCTGTCGATCAACGTGATGTACACGCTCGCGGATGCGAAGAAGCGTGCCGTCGGGTTCAAGCTGTCGGACGGGATGGACGTGCCGGCGGAGCTTCGCGACAAGTTCAAGTTCGCGACGCAGAAGTCGAAGCTCGCCGGCACGATTCGCGGCTCGTTCTTCGTGATCAAGGGCGAATACTAGGCCTGCGCCTCGGCGAGCGCCGGGACCGCGACCGGCTCGGCCTCCTCGGGCGGTGCGATGCCGTGGATGCCCGCGGTCTGCTCGGGGTACGCCGAGCCGCCGTGCTCGTGGACGTCGAGGCCTTCGAGCTCGCCCTGCTTGGAGACGCGCAGCGTGCCGGTTGCCTTGACCGCGTACATCAGCAGCATGCCGACGGCGAACGTCGCGAGCGTCACGGCGGCGCTGCCCTTGGCCTGCGCGATGAGCTGGTCCCAGCCGCCGCCGTAGAAGAGGCCTTTGACCGTCGCGGAGACGTCGGCGCCGGTCGGGCCGGGGGCGCCGAACTCGCCGGTCGCGAACAGGCCGAGCGAGAGCGTGCCGAAGATGCCGCAGATGCCGTGGACGGGGACGGCGCCGACGGGATCGTCGATGCGCAGGTGCTCCATCAGGTCGACGCCGAGGACGACGATCACGCCCGCGGCCGCACCGATGACGATCGCGCCGAGCGGCGAGACCCAGTAGCAGGGGCACGTGATCGCGACCAGGCCGGCGAGGAAGCCGTTGACGGTCATGCCCGCGTCCCAGACCTTGTGGCGCGGGTAGATGAAGAACAGGGCGGAGAGCCCGGCGGCGCAGGCGGCGAGGGTCGTGTTGGCGGCGACGCGCGCGCAGCCGTCCATGTCCATCGCGGAGAGCGTGGAGCCCGGGTTGAAGCCGTACCAGCCGAACCACAGGATGACGCCACCGACGGCGGCGAGCGTCATGTTGTGGCCGGGAGGCGGCGCGCCGCCATCGCGCTTGAACTTGCGGCCGAGACGCGGTCCGAGCGCGATCGCGCCGGCGAGCGCGACCATGCCGCCGATCGTATGGACGACCGTCGAGCCGGCGAAGTCGTGGAAGGCGGTGGGTGAGATCGTGTTGAGCCAGCCGTCGGGACCCCACGCCCAGTGGCCGATGATCGGGTAGATGAAGCCGCTGACGCCGAGCGAGTAGAGGAGGTCGCCGACGAAGCCGGTGCGGCCGACCATCGCGCCCGAGGTGATCGTCGAGCAGGTGTCGGCGAACGCGAACTGGAACAGGAAGAACGCGAGCATCGGGACGCCAGTCGAGCCGTAGGTCGCGGGCGCGCCATGCAGGAAGAAGTACTCGGTTCCGATCAGCTTGTTGCCGGAGCCGAACATGAACGCGAAGCCGAACGCCCAGAACAGGATGCCGCAGAGGCACGTGTCGACGATGCCTTCGAGGAGGATGTTGACCGTCTCGCGCGTGCGCGAGAAGCCAGCCTCGAGCATCATGAAGCCCGCCTGCATGAAGAACACGAGGAACGCGGCGAGCAGCGTCCACATCGTGTTGAGCGGGTTGATCAGGTCTGCGGCGGTGGGCGCGCCGGTATCGGCGTGCGCCTCGGAGCCGAAGTACCAGGTGACGCCGGCGATGCCGCCGATCAGGATCAGCGCGCCGAGCATCTTGCCGGCCACGATGGCCGTGAAGATCCGTCGCGATCCGGGCTCCTTCATTCGCTCGATGAATCGTTTCAGCATGGCTTCCTTGTTCCGGTGAGTGGTTGGATCAGAACGCCGCGACCGCGCCGAGGATGAACGTCGCCTGCTGCGCGGAGGACATCGCGGCGCCGGCCTTGTCGGTGAACGGCTTGAAGTCGCCGAACGCGCGATCGACGCGCGCCTCGGTGCGGAGCAGGAGCCCGGTGGACGGCGCGTACGAGAATGTGGCCGTCGCCTCGCCGATGTTGCCCTTCATCCCGAGCGGGATGCCGAGCGTCGGCGACGAGTTGTCGTGGAACAGCTCGGTGCGGCCGGAGAGTGCGATCTTGTCGTTCGCGTGCCAGCGGGCGTAGGCGGCGGCGCCGCCGAGGAGCTTGTCGCTCGGCAGCGTGGCGTCGTACGCGATGTCGGTGTTGAGGCCGAGCTCGAGCGCGGCGCTCGGCGTGTACGTCGCGACGGTGTCGAACAGGTAGACGGCGTTGTCGAAGCGCGTGAGCCCGCCGGCGTCGCCGGGCTGCTCGTTGAACGCGCTGAAGTTCTGGATCAGCGTGACCTCGGAGGTCGGCTTGTAGATGACCTGCGCGCCCGGGCTCTTGAACGCGTTGCCCTCGAACGTGTTGTTGAGCCCGTTGACGACGAACAGCGTCGCTTCGACCTTGTCGCTCGCGACCCAGTCGACGGCGACACCGGTCTGCGTGAACGGGATCGCGTACGAGAACAGCAGCGAGTGCGTGTAGTTCCAGTTCGACTGCGACTCGATCACCTCCATGCCGTGGTGGGTGACCATCTTGCCGATCTTGAGCGTCAGGCTCGGCGTCGCGGCCCACGAGACGTAGGCCTGCTCGAGGTTGCGCATGACATCGTGGCCCATGCCGGCGGCCGTGTCGGTCCCGTTGACAATGTCGATCGTCTGGCCGAAGCCGACGTCGAGGCGGAAGCCGACCGGCGCTGCCTTGCGCTCGAGCGCGATCTTCGCGAGCGACACCGACGCGCCGTTCGCCTGCGTCTCGAAGACGTAGAGGTCGTTCGGCGCCGCGTTCGTCGCGCCGCGCGCGGGGTTGAGCGTGGCGTAGGCGTCGAGCGAGCCGGAGATCGTGATGCCGGCGAACGTCAGCGGACCCGACGGGGCCGGCGCACTCGCGGTCGTCTCGCCGCCGCTCGGGGCGGTCGTCGGGGCGGCGGTCGTCACGTCCGCGGCGGCCGCGGGCTCGTCGGCCTGCGTCGTCGCGATCGCGGGCGTCGCGGGCGCAGGTGCGGCGGGGGGCGCTGGCGCGGTCGGCGTGGCCGGGGCCTCCGTCGCGACGGCGGGTGCGGCGGCCGGCGCCGGGGCGGGTTGCGCACCCGCGTGACGAACCAACAACCCCGAGCCGAGAACCACCAGGACGATCGCTCGCATCTGCTCCTCCGTTTCGACGAGGAGCAACGCTACGCGCGCGATGTTTCCAACTCGTATACCGGCCGTTAATTGCGCGATGCGTCAAACCGGCGGGTGTGAATGGCTCGGCGATCCGCGAGCGAGTTCCGCAGGAAGCACGGTTCATTGGCGCGCGAAAAAAAAATGGTCCGCGATCCGGACGCTCGATCACGCATAGCTCACGTGACGTTGTGGTCATCACATCTGACGGGCGTCGAGCTCGTCGTGCGCCGCGTGCCCGAATAGTCAGCGCGGTTCTCGCGCCGGCGTGCCTTGGATGCGCGAATCGACGGGAAGCGGCGCCACGGCGCGGGCACATCGCTTGCTCCGCTCGGCGAGGCATTGCCAGGAGGCCGGTCATGGGCACGCATGCCGCCACGTTCTCTCCGCACCTCACGAGGCGCGCGACGATCGCGCGGATCACGATCGCGATCCTGCTGAGCGCAGCCGTGTTCGCGGCCTTGCTCGGGCCCCTGGTCATCGCCGGGAGGCATCCGCCGCTGCTGCCGATGCACGAGCTGCTCGGCAATATCGCGGTGTTCGCGTTGTGGACGCTCGCGTTCCTCGCGTGGCGGGCCGGGCTCTCGCGGCGGCTCGTGATCATCGCGGCGGCGTGGGGCGTCCTCGAGTGGCTGTCCGTCGGAGCGCAGATGCTCGACGCCGGCGCAACGCTTCACATGGCGACGCAGGTGTTGCACGTCGCCAGCAGCGTCGGCGTCGTCGTGTTCGGTGCGGTGCTCGCGCGGGCGGTGCTCCAGCACGAGGCACTCGTGCGCGACGAGCCGACGCTGTTCGATGCGGCGGCGGCATTCCTCGCGAGCAAGCGGATCGCGGTGACGGGCGTGTCGCGCGAGCCGAAATCGCACGGCGCGAACATCGTGTATCGCCGGCTGCGCGAGCGCGGCTATGTCGTGTTCGCGATCAATCCAAATGCGGAGCAGGTCGAGGGAGATCCGGCGTATCCAGATCTGCACGCGGTGCCGGGCGGTGTCGATGCGGTGGTCATTGCCACGCGGCCCGAGCATGCGATCGAGACGATGCACGAGTGCGCGGCGCTCGGGATCCGCCACGCGTGGATGCACAAGGGCATCGCAGGCAGCAGCGTCTCGGCGGAGGCGACGGCCTGGGGACGCGCGCGCGGGATCCACGTGATCGATGGCGCGTGCCCGTTGATGTTCGGGCCGGCGGCGGACGTCGGGCACAAGGCGATGCGCGGGCTGCTGAGCCTGTCGGGGAAGCTGCCGCGGCCGGTCTAGCTCGCGCCGCTCGTTCGGGTGAGCACGCGGGCGCGAGCTCAGCGCAGTGCGAGCTGCAGGAACTGATTGAACTCGCTCGCGACGTAGTCGCCGAATGCGGCGCACGGCGTGAATCCGTGCTTGCGATAGAGCGCGAGTGCCGCCTCGAACGCGGCGCCGCTGCCCGTCTCGAGGCACACGCGCGCGTAGTTGCGGGTGCGCGCGAGGCGAAGCAGGTGCTCGAGCATGAATGCGCCGGCTCCTCGACGCAGGTGGCGCGCGGTCGTGCGCATCGACTTGAGCTCCGCCGTGTCGCGGTCGACGTGCTTGAGCGCGCCGCAGCTCATCAGATCTTCGCCGTCCCACACCGTGTAGAACGAGACGAGCGGGTGCTGCAGGCCGGAGAGGTCGAGCGCGTAGACGGAGCCGGGCGGCTCGCTCGCGTGCATTCCGGCCAGGTGCTCGCGAAGCAGCTCGACGACGCGCGGATCTTCGAGGTCGCCGAGCCGGATCTCCATCGCGGCGAGGATACACTGCAGCGATGGGACGCAAGCGGCCCGAGCGGACGGAGCGGCGCGCACGCGAGCGAGCGGCGCGACAGCTCGTGCGCGATCGCGAGAAGCTCGCGGAGCTGTCGCCCGGCGGCGCCAGAGACCGGCCGATCGCGGTGGAGTCGTCGGCGGTGATCGAGGGGCGCGTGCGCGCGATGCCGTGCGTGCAGTGCGAGGGCGCATATCGCGTCGGCGAGCATCGCTCCGAGGGGCCGGGGCTGCGCGCGGTCGAGGCGCGGTGCGAGCGGTGCGGCGCGCCGCGAACCGTGTGGTTCCGGATCGTCGAGCGCGAGCCGAACTAGGCTAGGCGGCGAGGGCGGCGCGTTCGGGTGCGATCTCGACGAGCGCGCCGTCGGGCAGCTCCTGCCAGGGCTCGTCGGTGAGTGGCTCGCTCGCGACGAGCGCGACGCCCGGGCGGTGCAGCGTATAGAGCGCGCGGCCGAGCCGGTGCGCGTAGAGGTGCGTGCCGTCGCCGAGCAAGAACGACGCGGTGCCGAGGCCGGCGAGCGACGCGGCCGCGCGGGCGAGGGAGCCCGTCTCGATGCACGTGAGGAGGTAGGCGAACAGGCGCTCGCTGTCGGTGTCGCCGGCGATCGCGGCGGCGTGGTCGGGGGCGATCGCGAGCGAGCGCGTGTCGAGCGTGCCGTTGTGCGCGAACGCGTGGCGGCCGCGGACGAACGGGTGCGTGTTCGCGAGCGAGACCGGGCCGACGGTTGCCTTGCGGACGTGCGCGATCACGAGCGTCGCGGCGCGGTCGGCGACGGAGGCGAAGCGCGCGCAGGCATCGGCGCAGGTCGTGCTGCGCTCGACGAGCCACTCGCCGTCGTGGACCGCGATGCCCCAGCCGTCGGGGTGCTCGCGCGAGAGGGCGCGCAGGCTGCGAGGAGCGTCGTGGAGCAGCGCGCGCGGCGAGACGGCGGTCGTCGCGGCCATTCCGAACATCCGACACATCTCTTCCACTCTATGCAACGCGCGACAGAACGCTAACATTCGGCGAAATGTGCCCCTGCGGCAGCGGTCAGCCCGAGGCGAAATGCTGCGGTCCGTTCCTGGCGGGCGCGCCCGCGCCGACGGCCCTGGCGCTGATGCGGTCGCGCTACACCGCGTACGTGCGCGGCGCGGTCGACTACCTGGTCGCGACGCACGATCCGAGCACCCGGGACGGCGTCGACGTGAAGGCGGTGGCGCGGTGGTCGAAGCAGACGATGTGGCTCGGGCTCGAGATCCTCGACACGCAGGCCGGGCGCAAGGGTGACCGCGAGGGCATCGTCGAGTTCGTCGCGCGCGGCTCGACGCTCGGCCGGTCGTTCGCGCAGCGCGAGCGGTCGCGGTTCCGCAAGGGCGAGGACGGGCGCTGGTACTACCTCGACGGCGACGTCAGCTGAATCACGGGGCGATGCTCGACGGCGACGTCAGCTGCGCGAGCACGCGGTCGAGCGCCGCATTGAAGCCCTCGGGGCGCTCGAGCATCGGGTAGTGGCCCGAGCGCGCGACGGTCTCGACCGCGTAGTCGCGGAAGTAGCGGCGGTTCCCGTCGGTGTTCGTCGGGGAGAAGTCGGCACTGATCGCGCGCACGGGCACGGCGACGCGGCGGGCGGTCTCGCGCAGATCCATGCGGTAGAGCGGCTCGATGATCGAGACGGCGAGCGCGGGGTCGGCGGCGAGGAATTCGCGCTGCACGCGGGCGCGGACCTCGGGCGGCGTGTCCTTCGAGTACAGGTGCTGCGGCAGGACGTTCTCGACGGCGCCGCGGAAGTCGCGGCGATACAGCGCGAGGATCTGGGCCACCTGTTCGGGCGGCATCAGCTGCTCGAGGTTCTTCAGCGTGTCGACGACGATCACGGCGCGGGCCTGTGGGATGCGCGGCGCCGCCTCGCACACGTACGCGCCTGACATCGAGTGCCCGACGAGGATGACGTCACGCAGGCCCTCGCATACGGCGCGCAGATCATCGGCGTACTGCGCGGCGGACCACGCGGTGCGCGTCTTGTCGGAGCGGCCGTGGCCGGGCAGGTCGACCTGGACGATCGTGTAGCGGCCGGCGAGATGATCGCGCTGCGCGTTCCACCAGGACGCGTTGCCGAGCCAGCCGTGAACGAACACGAGCGCGGTCGCCCCGCTCCCGCTCTGCTCGACATGCACGCGCTGACCGTCGGAGGAGGTGACGAAGCGATCCATGCCGGCATCCTGGGCGATCCCCGCGCGCCGCGCTAGCGGATCGTGCTCGCGTGCTTCGCATCGCCGGTCCCACGCGCTAGCGTTGGCCATGGCGAAGACCGCGCTCGTCACCGGCGGCAACCGAGGCATCGGCCAGCAGGTCGCGCGCGTGCTCGCGACCGAAGGCTGGGACGTGCTGCTCGGCTCGCGCGACAAGCAGAAGGGCGACTCGGCGGCGGCGCGGCTGCGCAAGGAGACGGGCGGCCGGCTCAAGGCGGTCGAGCTCGACGTCACGAGCGATGCCTCGTGCACGACGGCCGCCGGCAAGCTGCGCGACGGCGCGATCAAGCTCGACGCGCTCGTCAACAACGCGGGCGTGTACGGGCGGTCGAGCGGCCCGCAGGAGACGCTCGCGACGAACTTTTTCGGCCCGCTGCGCGTGATCGACGCGATGCTGCCGCTCCTGCGCGAGGGCGCGACGATCACGAACGTCACCAGCGGGCTCGGCGCGCTCGCGAACCTCGACGACGCGCTCCGCCGCTTCCTCGCCGATCCGGCACTGACGCGCGAGCAGCTCGTCGCGCGCATGCACGCCTACCAGGGCGGCGATGCCTACGGCGCGTCGAAGGCGGCGCTCAACGCGCTCACGCGCGTCCTGGCGGCCGAGCTCGCGCCGCGCCAGATCCGCGTCAACGCGACCGACCCGGGTTGGGTCCGCACCGACATGGGCGGCCGTGGCGCGCCGCGGTCGGTCGAGCAAGGCGCGGCGAGCGTGCTCGCGGGCGTGACCGCGACGTGGTCAGGTGCCGTCATGCGCGATGGCAAGCGCATCGCGCCGTAGCTCGGCGAAAAACGCCTCCGGTTCGTCGACGGACAGCGCGAGCTCTCGCACGACGCGCCGGCGGCCGAGCAGCCCGCGCACCTCGTGAGGCTCGGCGAGCCGCACGACGACGTTGGCTCCGAGGATCGAGAAGTCGACGGCCTTGCTCGTCGCGCCCTCGCAGCGCGCGGCCCAGACGATATCGGTGCGCGGGATGCTCGCGCGCCAGCGCACGCCGAGCCGCAGCTCGAGAGAGTCGCGCGTGACCGCGATGCCGCCGTGCCGCAGTGCATGCAGGTCGCCGATGAACCACAGCGCGCTGTACAGCGACAGCGCCGTGAGCACCCACGCGATGCCGCGATGACCGAACGCGGAGAGCGCGACGTGGACGAGCGGCGTCTCGACGAGCGTCAGCGCGACGAACGTGCCGGCGTACAGCGACCAGCCGTTCGCGCGATGCGCGGTGAACATCGCGGCGCGCGGCCGGCGCCAGCCCGCGACGGCGTAGCGGACGACCGTCAGCTCGCTCGCGATCGCGCCCGCGACGACGGCGGGGAGGCCGGTCGCGCGCAGTGCCGCCTCGAGGCGGTCTGCAGTTGCCAGCTCGGGCGCCATGCGCCACGCGGTGCGGGCGCGGCGGAACCGCACGACGACGAGCGCGATGGCGGCAAGCTCGAGCGTGATCGCCGCTGCGATCACGGCGTGCGTCGCGTCGCCGACCCGTGCGAGCAGCACGCGGGCCGCCACCGCGCCGAGCGCGACCGTCGCCGTCAGCGCGCGCTTCGACACGCGGCCCGGGCGCACGCCGAGCAGGTACATCGCGAGGCCGGCCGTGCACGTCAGGTCGAACGCACCGGCGGCGGCGACGACCGGCGCCCCCGTCACGAGCACCATCGTCCACACGATCATCCAGATCAGCGCGACTGCTCCGAACGGCACGGCGACGCGGGCGACCATGCCCGTTCGATGCAGCGAGCGGCGCTACGGGTGCGGCGTCTGGAGCGCGACGTCGGCGTCGAGCCCGAGGTAGCCGGGAGTCACGGTCGCGCGCTGCTGCACGTCGAGCTGGAGCTGCGCGTTCGCGAGCTTCGGCGATAGCTGCGAGAGGCCGAGCGCCGCGAGGTCCGGGATCGGCAGCGTGATGTGGAGGTTGTCGCCGATCGCGCCGAACAGCTGAGGCCACACCGCCTTGACGACGAGATCGTGGACGGCATCCGCGCTCAGCCGGCCGGGGACCTCGGAGGTCTCCCACACGAGCACGGTCGGCTCCTGCGAGATCGAGAGCGAGACCGTGCTGCCATCGATGACGACGCGCGCGCCGGCGGTCGCGTTGATCGCGAACGACTGGTTGAAGTCGGCGAGCTGGACCTCGACCTGACCGAGCTGGACGATCAGGTCGCAGCGGATGCCGTCGACGGTGCAGGTGGTGTCGTCCGGCACCGGGATCACGACGGGCGCGAGCTTCGCGCTGACGCCGGCCATGAAGCCGCCGACCGAGGCGTTCCCTTCGAGCAGGCCGCTGTTCCACAGCGAGTGCAGCAGCGCGTTGAGGAAGTCCTGCGAGAGCGTGATGCCGAGCGACGTGGTCGCGGTCGACGGCAGCGTCGGTGTCGAGGAGATGCGGATCGCGCCGCGCGAGTCGGTGTGGATCGGCGACGAGGTGGTCGTGATCGCGACCGTCTGGCGGTTCGTGATGTGGCCAGGGGACTCGGCGAACGCGGCGCCCGGCGTGACGTCGAGCGCGCTGACCGCGCCGTTCAGCGTGAGCATGACCGGCGTGCCGAGCTTGGCGTCGAGCGTGAACGAGACGTTGTCGAGGAGCTTGTCGGTCGCGCCGAGGAGCTGCTCGAGCAGCGGCGGGATCTTGTCGGTGAACGTCGGGATCAGCTGCTGCTGGATGATGTTCTGGACGAGGAGGCGGAAGTCGTTGTTGCCGACGCGGATGAAGCCGTCGAGCGTGTTGCCGTCGGGGCCGGTGAACGAGGGGACGAGCGGGCCGACCGTCGCGGTGGCGTTCTGGACGTCGACGGCGATCGTGCCGTCCGTGTTGACGGAGAGCACCATGCGCGCGCTCGCGTGCATGTCGGCGGAGATGCCGCCCGCGACCTGCAGCGTGCGGTTGCCGTAGACGAACTGGCCGGTCGTCTGCAGGAACACGCCGTTGAGATCGATCGAGAGGTCGAGCTCGGACGGACCCGCGATCAGCGTGTCGACCGTGATCTCGGCGGGCGTGGCGGCCGGGATCGAGATGTCGAGCGAGGAGCTGCCGGTGCCGGCGTGGAGCCCGCCCGAGAGCAGGCTCGCGAGGTCGATGTTCCAGAGGATCAGCTCGAGCGCGGCGCCGAGGTCGTGCGCGACGACCGGATCGGTCGACATGTCGAGCGTGGTACCGAGCTGGCGGCCGTCGAAGAAGCGCTGGCCGAGGTAGAGGTCGAGCGCGTCGGGCACGGAGAACGAGGTCGTGCCGGCCATCGGCGGCAGCCAGTCGGGCGCCCACAGCACGTCGAGCTGCTGGCGCGCGGGCGTCGACAGACCGTCACTCGCGTCGACGACGAGGTGGTTGACGCCGACGACGGCCGGGACCTGCGCGGTGAACGCGCCGCTGGCGTCGAGGTCGACCTGCGTGCCGTTGACCGACGCGACGAGCTTGCCGTAGTCGGGGTTCGTCGTCGCGACGGTGCCGGAGACCGTGATCATCGGATCGGCGATCTCGCTGCCGGGCATCGGCGACGTGAGCGCGACGGAGACCGTGCCCGGCTTCGGCTGGCCGGGCAGGCCGGAGCACGCGGCGAGGAGGAGGAGCGGGGCGGCGCGCATGGCTATTGCTCTCCGAACTGACCGTCGAGGACGCAGTGTGCGTTGCCGGTCGAGAGGACGGGGTTGACGATGCCGAGCTGGGCGCCCGCGGGCAGGCCGTACGTCGCGACGCTCGCGGGCAGCGTGAACGACGGGATCGGGAATGCCGGCAGGCCGTTGTTGATCGCGTTCGCGAGCACGTCGGCGAGCGCGGAGGTCAGGAACTGCTCCATCGCGTCGCGCTGCTGCTGCGACAGCGTCACCGCGAACGAGACGTACAGCTTGTCGAGCTGGAGGTTGCCGAACGTCAGCGCGTTGCCGTTCATCGACACCGTCGCGTTCGCGTGGCCGCCGAACATCACCGTGATCGGCTGGTCGATGAGGCCGGGGATCGTCAGCGTCGCGTAGACGCCGCCGAGCATCAGCTCCGCGGTGTTGTTGTTGCCGACGACGGCGACCGGCGGCAGCCAGCTATCGATCGTCGCGGTGCCTCCGCCGATGCTGAGGTTCGCCTGGAAGTAGCCGGCGCGCCACAGCGCGTGGAGCACCTGGTTGAGCACGCCCTCGTAGGCGGAGACCGCGACCGGCCGCGCGTTGCTCGTGCCGGGCGGATCGACGAGCGGGTCCGAGGTGCGGCGCGCGATACCGAGGCTCGGCCGGTTGACGCTGGTCGAGCCGGGCGTGAACCGCGTGCCGATGCCGATCAGCGCGCGTGTCGTGTTGATGTCGAGCGACGAGAACTGCAGGCCGAAGCCGAGCGTGACGTTGCCCGTGCTGTCGAGGCGGGGCACGTTGAACTGCTGCGCGAGCGTCGAGATGTCGAGGCTCGACGTGATCGAGTCGAGCATCGGGCCGACCTTGTTGTTGATGAAGCTCGAGAGCGAGTTCTGCACCGCGTTCTTCACGGTGCCGGTGAAGAAGCTCTGCACGAGGTTGATGATGAAGCCGCAGAAGCCGGAGCCGTTGAGCTTGACGGTGCCGACGGTCACCGTCGGGGTGCCGACCACGGCCGTGCGCACGACGCCGCCCTGCAGCGTCAGGCCGAAGTCGACGGTCGCGTCGATGTAGCTCGCGGTGACCTGGATCGTCGAGCCGCCGATGCAGCAGGTCGTGCCGCAGGCGCGCACGGTGAGGTGCACGTTCGGGAGGTGGACGTAGGCGCGGAAGCCGCCGTTGATCAGCGTCAGCGTGGTCGTCGGCGTGTCCCAGCCGATCGAGCCGGCGTTGTAGTTGACGTCGGGGTTGCACGCGAACACGCCGCAGCCGCCGTTGTTGATCGGGTTCGCGTTCGAGAGCGCCTGGTCGACGAGCTGGCGGAGCGCATCGCTCTTGAGCACCGTGTAGAAGAGGTCGTTGAGGCTGTCGATGCCGGCGGGGTCGGGATCGCCGATCGCGTACTGATCGAGACGCAGCGCGAGCGAGCCCGCCATCGGGTTCGCCTCCGGCGAGAAGAACGTGCCGGCGAGCACGAAGCACGTCTTGCTGTTCTGGACGCCGTTGTTGTCGGTCGCGATGACGTCGATGAAGTTCATGCCGAAGTTGATCGGCACGCTCGCGGTCCAGTTGCCGGTCGCGCCATCGATGCTCGCGGGCGAGCCGCCGATCGTCACGCTCGCGGGCGTGAACGCGCCGCCGAGGCGCACCGGGAACATCACCGTCGCGGGCGCCTGCTGGACCATGTACGCGTCGGAGGCGACGCTCGTCGAGTCGAGGCGCATGCAGTCGATGATCGGCCCGTTCGAGTCGACGAACGCCGGCAGCGTGACGCTGAGCGGGACGTTGTTGTCGGTCATCGACGTCACGCGCGCGGTGAGCCCGTACGTGCCGTCCTGCGAGAACAGGAAGCGGGCAGGGCCGGGGGCCTGCACCGTCGGCGTCGCCGAGTAGGCGTAGGCGACGTCGTCGACGCGGTTGCCGAACTTGTCGAACACCGAGGCGATCAGCGTGACCTGATCGAGGATCGCGTAGATCGTGCGCGCCGGATCGAGGACGCCGGCGATGCTCGCGGGGAGCGCGGGCAAGACGACGAGGGTGGCGGGCTCGACGTCGGCGGCGCCGGAGACGACGCACGTCACCGTGTACTGGCCGATGATCGTCGCCGTGACCTCGGTCGCGGTCGTCGTCGTGCCGGCGCCGGTCGGCGAGAGCGACAGCGCCTGCGTGACGTTCGCGACTGGGTTGTCGTAGGCGTCGAACGCGAGGCACGTGACGCCGTCGGGCTGGCCGGCGATCGTCGTCGGCGAGGCGAGCTGCGTGATCACGCGCACGGGCGGGCCGGCCGTGATCGTCACGTCCTCGGGCGTCGCATCGACGATCGCGAGGCTCGGCGCGGCGCACCGCACCGTCGCGGTGCCGACCTTCGCGGCGACCGTGATGCCTCCAGCATCGGCGAAGTGCTCCGGCGCTTCGTAGCTGATGACGAAGTCGGTCTCCGCGCTCAGCGGGTTGCCGTCCTTGTCGAGCGCCGGATCGCCGTGCTCGTCGACGATCGAGCACTGAGCGCCGACCGGATCGCCGGCGACGAGCGCGCTCTTCGCGACGTGCGTCTCGATCGTCAGCCCCGGTCGAATGTTGTCGCCACAGGCGACGGTGAAGCCAAGAATTGCGAAGACCAGCGTACGCATCGGTCCTCCCCCTCGGCCCGACGATACACCGGCACTCGTGGCGACCGTAGGTAAGACGACGGTGAGCGGTGCGTGTCGTCACGCGTCTGACACGAGCCGGTCTCAGTAGGCGCAACCATGCGAGCCCTCGCGGCGATCCCCCCGGGCACGGCCGGTGCAAACCGCCGCCGCCATGCGCACGTTCGCCCTGCTGCTCTCCGCGTCCCTTGCCGCCTGTGCCGTCGAGGCCGACCTGCCAGCCGACGACCCTGGCGCCGACGCCACGCCCGCCGACTCGCCCGACGTCGCCTACGCGACGCGGCTGACCGTCCAGCTGACCCAGTCGCCCCCCGCGGTCACGAACCAGTCGACGGCGACGTTCGCATTCACGACGAGCAAGCCGGCGACGACGAGGTGCCGGATCAACGGCGGCAGCTACGCGGCGTGCACGTCGCCGGTGACGTTCAGCAACCTGCTCGACGGCGCCCACGCATTCGATCTGAAGGCGACCGCGAACGGCAAGACGGTCGCGATCCCGACCTATCACTGGTCCGTCGACACGGCCGCGCCGCTCGTCACGATCACCAGCGGTCCGGCGGGGCTGACGAACCAGCGCAGCGCGACGTTCGACTTCGCCGCGAGCGACACGGGCACGACGACGTGCGCGCTCGACGGCGCGGCGCCGGTCGCCTGCAGCTCGCCCGCGAGCTACAGCGGCCTCGCCGACGGCAGCCACTCGCTCGTCGTCCGCGTGACCGATGCGGCCGGCAACGTCGGCAGCAACGCGCGGTCGTGGAGTGTCGACGGCACGCTGCCGGCGCTCTCGATGAGCTACTCGTGCGATAGCACGACGGGCCTGCTCGACGTCGCGTGGACCGAGAGCGACGCGAGCGGGATCATCAGCACGACCTGCAGCTACGGCGGCACGTTCTGGAACTGCACCGGCAACACGGGCTGGTCGGGGTACCTGTCGGGGAGCAAGTCGCCGTTCACGCTGACGGCGACCGATGCCGCCGGCAACGTCCGCACGACGACGAAGACGATCAACATCCTCGCCTGCTACTGAAACAGCTCCTCGTCGAGGAGGCGGTCGGCGCGCAGCCGGGAGAACCGGCGGTAGGCGTCGTCGAGCTCGGCTTCGAGCTGCTCGATGCGATCGAGGCGGCCGCGATCGAACAGCTCGCGGCGCAGGTCGTTGCATGCGAAGCGCGAGCAAAGCGCGGGCCGGTCCTCGACGGCCAGCGTGCAGCGCGTCGGCGCGCGAAACGCACAGCCGGCGTGCTCGGTCGTCGGTGCGGCGAGGTCGGCGAGCCGGGTGCCGCCCTGCGCGAGCATCGCGATCTCGTCGTCGTTGAACAGATCCAGCGTGCGGCCGCTGCAGCAATGACCGCCGGCGAACGCGCCACCGGGCGGCGGCATGCCGGTGCCGCACCGGCTGCACTGCGAGACGGCGCCGGTCGCCTCGGCGAGCGCCCGCTTGAGCCGCCGCACCTCGAGCGCCGCGGCGCGCTCCTCGGCGGAGGGCGTGGTCCGCTGCTCGCGGCGCAGTCGCTGACGGAGCAGCACGAGCTCGTCGGCGCGCGTCTTGCCGTGACGCACGCGGATCAGCAGGCGCTCGAGCGGAATTACCACGGCGTAGCGAGGTGGTCGTGCAGCAGGTCACCCCACGCGGTGCGCGGGAAGTTGTAGCCGGTCGCGGCGTCGAGGCCGCAGCCGTCGGTCGCGGTGTCCTGCAGCATGCTCGGCGGGCAGCGCTGGTGGAACACCCACGCGATGTACGGGACCTCGGCGGCCTGCGCGACGGGCCACAGTGCCTGGATGTCCTGGTTCGTCATCACGCCGGCGGGGCCGTACTCGCCGATCATGATCGGCAGGTGCATCGCGGGCTGCGTGACGAGGCGATCGAAGTCCGCCTGCGTGTTGTACGGATGGACCTCGTAGATGATGCGGTCGCCGGGCAGCGGGTTCGCGATGAAGTACGTCAGGTCGCGCGCGTAGTTCTCCGGTGCCTGCGCGACGATGAGGTGGTGCGGCGTGCCGTGGCTGTCCTCGACGGCGCGGATCGCCTGGATCGCGGTCTGGTACACGGCGGCGAGCGCGGCATCGTGATCGGCGGAGCCGTGCGGCTCGTTCGTCAGCCCGAACAGCACCTTCGGGTTCGCGTAGAACGCCTCCGCCAGCGCGCGATAGACGGGCAGCGTGTCGCCGGCCGAGCTCGGCCACTCGCTGTCGAAGTCGCTGTTCTCCGGCTTCATCGAGGGATCGGCGAACACCGTCACCTCGACGTACACGCCGGGCTTGCTCGTCATGTGCGTGACGTTCTGGACGATGTCGGCGAGGTACTGCGGATCGTCGACGAGGCTCTTCCACTGCACCTCGGACGAGTTGAGCGGCGCGCTCTTCGCCGACAACAGGAACCGGACGAAGTTCGCGTGCCAGTTGTCGAGGAGCTCGTCGCTCCAGCGATCGACACCGTTCGGATCCGCGGGCATGAACGCGCACGCCTCGCAGGACCGCTCGTCGTGGAGATCCGCGCCGCGCCCGTGAAAGCGCGTGCCGTCGGCGTGATGGACGATGTGCGTGCCGACGACGTCGAGCCACAGATCGTTGCTGCCGCTCGTGTCGCCTGACGGCTCGCCGCCGGTGCTCGGCGCGTCGGACTTGCCATGACTGCTGCCGCACGCCGCGAGCACCACGAAGACCCAGGCCCTCATGGGGCCATCCTACGTGAGGAAGCTCCCGAAGGGGGCGATGGTCCGGAGCTCAGCGCCTGCGGCCACGGCCGCGGCGGCGCGGCACGTGCTCGAGCAGCTCCGACACGCGAATCTCGGTGGCGACTGCCGCGAGCTGATCGTCGTGCAGCTCGCGCTCGTACTTCGTGTAGAGATCGCTGATCAGCTGGCCCACGGTGGTCGTCATAGGGAAAGCCTCTAGTGCGAACGACGTGCCGTGGTCGCGCGCGGGAGCATGACCAGGTCCCGCGCAGATCACGCGGACGAGCGTGCGGGCCCGCGCAGTGTCAGCGCATGCCGTAGCGGTTGTGATGCACGAAGGCCGGGATCTCGCGGCGGATCCGTGGTGTAGGCGTGGGTGCGAGCGGCATCCCGACGCGCAGCGCGTACGCGATCGCGAGGTGCTCCGGAATCCCGAGCACGCGACGGACCGCGGCCGCCGTCGTCTCGTTCGCGACGCTGCTGATCATCTGCGCGGCGAGGCCGAGCGCATCGGCCGCGAGCCACAGGTTCTCGAGCACGCAGCCGAGCGACATCAGCCCATCGCGATCGGATCCCGGCGCGCGCTCGTGAGCATCGAAGAGCACCAGCAGCACGAGCGGGGCGCCGCGGAGCACGTTGGCGAGCCGGCCCGGCGGCAGATCCGCGGCGCGCGTCTTCGGATCGAGCCACGCGGGAGGGAACGTGCTCGCGAGGAGGCCGTAGCCGCGCGCGCGCAGCTCCTCGATCGAGCTGACGACGTGGGTGCGGTTCTCCGCGAGGAACGCGTCGGTGACGCGCGTCTCGATCGCGCCGAGCGCGCCGAGCTGATCGGGATCGTCGACGGCGACGATCTCGAAGTTCTGCATGTTGTGGGCGGTCGGTGCCCAGCGCGCGGCATCGAGCAGGCTCGCGAGCTCCTTGCTCGTGATCCTTCGCTGCGGATCGAACGGGGCGCGGGCGGAGTGACGGTCGCGAATGGCGTCTAGCGCGGACTTCATGGCCGCCCTGCGTGCATCGCGCATACCCGTGCAGGTAGTGCGCCGCACCACCGCTCGCTTGCAAGGCTTGCGCGAATTCGCCCGCGCGCATGCTGCGTACGGTGGCGCGGGGGTTGCTCCACTACCCATCATGAAGCCCGAGCTGGTGTGTGCCGCTGACGTGATGACCCGCGAGCTGATCACCGTGACGCCCGAGACGCGGCTGCTCGATGTCCATCGGTTGTTCCTCGAGGAGGAGATCCATGGCGCGCCGGTCGTCGGCGAGGACGGCATCGTGTACGGGCTCGTGACGACGATCGATCTCGTGCGCGCCGTGCGCGACGCCGAGGACAACGGCGAGCGCGTCGAGGACCTCTACGCGTCCGACGCGATGACGAGGGATCCGATCATGGTCGAGCCCCAGACGCCGATCGAAGATCTCGCGCGCACGATGGTCGAGCAGCGCATCCATCGCGTGCTCGTCGGCAAGGACCGCATGCTCGAGGGCGTCGTCACCGCATTCGACGTGATGCGCGTCGTCGCCGACGCCATCCCCTCGAACGTCCGCCACACCGGCTACTCGCGCTGACCGAGCGGCTCGAGCGACTCGTCGAGCTTCGCGAGATCCTCGACCGTGACGTGGCGCAGCCCGGGGTGCTGCTCGTCGAGCATCTCCGCGAGCTCGCGCTCGGTGATCTCGAACGGGTGGCCCGCGACGACGGCGACCTCGATGTGGGGCCGCTCGCGCGAGAGCCGGTACGCGATGTCGAGCGGCGTCGTCGCGATCACCGGCACGTAGCCGCGCGAGCGCAGTGGCTCGCACAGCTGTGCCGCGGCCGTGGGATCCTCGGCGATCACGAGCGCGGCGCGCTTGGGCGTCTCGGCCTCGAATGCGAGCGCGAGCATGATGCCGCGCAGGTCGTGATAGTGCACCTTCGAGCCGCGCTCGAGCTCGACGCCGATCGCGCGGCGCCGTTCGTCGCGCCAGCGCACGTGGCCGACGGCGGACAGCTCGTGCGGCGGCGAGATGATCGAGATGCTCACCCACGAGCCGGCGGGCGGCAGCTCGACCCCACGAAGCTGGATGCCGGTGAGCGAGATGTCGGTGACGACGGCGGGTTGAGACTGGCGTTGATGCGTCACGTAGGCGGCCGCGGTTCCGCAGCGCACGCGTGATCCGCCCCGGCGTTCTTTGCGCGTCATGTCAGCGTCCTCCATGGCGTGATGGGATGGCGAGGCAGGGCGGCGGAGATCGCGACCGCGAGGGCGGCGACGATCAAGACGAGATCGATCGAGACACCGAGACGGAACACGCCGACGAGGCCGTAGAACGCGGTCCAGGCGGCGAGCGCGTACGCGGAGCGGCGCGAGCCGAGGGCCCCGGTCGCGATGGCGAGGCCGCTGATGACGGCGAGCGTGGGGCACGGGACGAGACCGAGGGGCGCGGCCCACAGGAGTCGATATGCCGGCCCGTCGACGAAGTGCGGATACAGCGCGCCGAACCCGATCAGCGCGGCGCCGATCGTGACGGTGAGGCCGCGCGGCTCGGCGCGGCAGCGAGGCCGTGACCCGACGAGGATCGCGGCCAGCGCGGCGAAGCTCACCGCATTGAACGAGTTGCCATACGCCCACGCGACGAGCGCGACGGACACCGAGAACATCGACAGCACGAACGGGCTCGCGCGCCGCCACGCGAGCGGCAACACGAGGTGCCACGCGATCGCGAGCGGCACGAGGTCGGCGGTGATCCGCGTCAGCTGGGATACGAGATCGGTCATTTGCGGCTCCTGGCGTGGCAGTTGGCGCAGGCGACGAGCAGCTCGCCGTACGTGGTCGCGCGCGTGGTGATCGTGTCCTGGTGCGCCTCGAGCGCTCCGATCGCGCCCAGCGACAGCTCCTGGAGGCGGCCGGTGCTCGTGCTCGCGAACACCTCGAGGCCCGCGCGCCAGCGACGCGCATCGGCGAGCACGACGCCTTCCCACAGCCGATCAGCGGCCCATTCGTGGCGCGCCATCGAGGCGGCGGGCGCGGCCGGCATCGCGGGGAGCGGGAGCACCTTCGGGACGTACACGTGGCAGCCGGCGCACGCCCCGGCGACGCGCGCTTCGAGCCGGCACGCGTCGGGGATCGATGGCGCCGCGACGAGCGCGGCCGCTGCACGCGACACGGCGAGCGACTGCTGGTCGAAGACATCGAGGCCGCGATCGGTCTCCGTCTTCGTCAGCAAGAACGCGCGGGCGCGCGCGTCGTCGAGGCGGCCGGCGAGCAGCATCCGCTCGATGTCGCGCAGATCGCCGAAGTGGCGCTGCATGTGGTAGCGGACGAGCGACGGGCGGTCGAGCTCGAGACCGGCCGGTGCGTCGCCGCCGCTGGCCGCGGTGCACGCCGCGAGGAGGACGAGGAGGTATTCACGCATGGGGACCTGCCAGGGTGGAGGCGAAGCTCGCGAGCATCGCCATGCCGAGATCCGTGTGGTCTTCGATGATGTCGAACAGCGCACTCGCACCGCTCTCGAGGGCGCGCACGCGGCTCGTGGCGTGGATCGTCGCGGCGTGCGGTAGCTGGGCAAGCGTCTCGATCGCGCCGATCGTGCTGCCGGGCCCGATCTCGCCGAGCGGGCCGAGTGCGGAGCCCTCGACGATGACGAACGACGCGAGCGCCGGCTCGCCGCCGCGCACGATCGGAACGCCGGCGGGGATCGCGATCTCGTGCGACGCGTGGGCGAGGCTCGCGAGCGCGTCGAGCCGGGCGCCGGCGAACGCGGGCTGGTTGCGCAGGACGATCAGCCGATCGACGAAGCCGAGCGGATCGCCGAGCTCGTGCGGCGGCCGTGCCGGCAGGACCTCGGGGAGCACGCTCGCCATGCCGCGCAGCGCGGCGCGCAGGATGCTGAAGTTCTCCTCGAGGATCTCTCGCGCGTCACTGCCGGCGAGCTGGAGCGTGCGCGTCTCGCGCGTCGCGACGACCGGCGCGCGCATGGCCCGGCGCGCGAGCACCTCGAGCGCACCGACGACGCGGCGCGGGCCCCACGTCTGCGGGCCCATCGCGAGCTCGCCTTCGACGACGAGGTGGAGCGCGCCGGGTGGGACGCCGCCGGGCAGCACGAGCGCGCCGCGCGAGTAGCGGAGCTCGGTCAGGTTGTCGGCGAGCACGGCGAGATCGGGCAGCTCGGCCTCGGCCAGCCACGAGAGCTGGCGCAGCCACAGCACGCGGCGAAGCACGAATGGATCGAGCTCACCCATGGAGCACCTCCAGTGCTTGATCGAACGCCTGTGTGACGACGGGACGCTCGTCGCCGGGCCGCAGCCGCGTCAGATCCGGGCGCAGCGCGGTCAGGTGGCGCTCGGCGACATAGCCGGCGACCACGCAGCGCAGCGACTCGCTCGGATCCGCGAGCAGCGCGGCGAGGAATGCTTCCTGCGTGTGAAACGGCGCCGGCGCCAGATCGAGGATGCGCGAGCGGCGCACGACCGGCGGCAGGTCCTCGAGCACCGCGAGGAGCGGACCGCGGACATCCGAGGGCAGCAGCGCGCCGACGATCTCGCGCGCGGCGCTGCGGCGTGCCTCGTCTCCGCTGGAGAGCGCGTCGTGGGCGCTCTTGAGCCCGGAGCGCGGGTTGAGGATGCCGAGCGCGCGGAAGGCGTGCTCGACGGCGATGCGCCGCTTCTCGGCGAGGATCTCGCCGATCAACGTGCCGCTGCGCGACTCGATCGGGTGCAGCTCCAGGTGATCGGCGTACGTCGCGTAGCGCACGGCATCGCGGACCGCGCGGTGGAGATAGGCGCGAAGCGGACCGGCGTCGAGCGGCAGCGACGGATCGTCGGTGCGCAGGCGGCCGAGCGCGCGCAGCAGCTTGAGCTCGGTGCGCGTATCGGGCTCGTGCGGCAGCCGGTTGACGAGCGCGGCGGCGGCAGCGGCGCTGCGATAGCGGCTGATCGTGCGCGGCAGGTGTCGCCGCACGGAGGCGGGCGTCTCCGGGTCGTCCAGCGCCTCGATCAGCATGTCGAGGCCGAGCCGTCCGAGCGCGACGAACACGGCGCGTGCATCGCCGCGGACGCGCGAGTCGGCGAGCAGCGCGAGCAGCCGCGAGCGATCGGCGAGCTCCGTCGTGTGCGCCCACACGTGCAGTACCTGGCGTGCGACCGCGGGATCGTGGCTCGCGAGCAGGTCGCAGAGCGTGTCGCGGAAGCGCGGGTCGGGCATGAAGCCGATCGCCTCGGCGAGCGCGAGCTGCACGTCCGCCGGGCCGGCGACCATCGCCGCGAGCCGATCGCCGACATCGTCGCCCTCGTGCGCCAGGCCGACGACCGCGACCGCGCGCGGCTCGGGCGCGGGATCCACGAGCGCCGCGTGGAGGCGTTCGCGGTTGCTGCCGGTGCGCGCGGCGACGGCGAGCGCGGCGGCGCGGATCTTCGGATCGGCGTGATCGAACAGGTGGCCGAGCACGCGCGCGACCTCGGGGCGGAGCTCGCCGTCGAGCAGCGCGAGCGCGCGGCGCACGACCGCGGTGCGCGGGTGATAGAACACGAGTGCCGGCACGCCTCGGTAGCGCGCGAGCAGCTCCAGCGCGGCGAGTGCCTCGACCTCGTCGGGACTCGACAGGGATTCGGTGAGGCGCGCGATCGAATCGGCGTCGAGCGCCGGCAGGGCGACGTCGCGCTGGATCTCGCCGGCCTGCAGCGTGTCGCGGAACTGTGCGACGTACGCGCGGCGGACCACGGCGAGCAGCGTGAGCCAGCCGATGCCGCACGCGGCGGTCATCCCCGCGAGTCCGCGCGCGCTCGTGCCGACCGAGATGCTCGCGAACACGAGCAACGCCGCGAGCGCCTGGCCGCCGCGCTGGCCGAGCGCGTCCGCGACGAGCTTCCAGCCATCGCGCACCGCCGACGGCACGGGCAGGTAGAGGATCTCGCTGCCGACGCGATGGAGCGAGTGGCGCAGCGACCCGTCGCCGAGCTTGAGCGCGACGACCGCGATCAGCGCGCCCGTGCCGACGAACCCGAGCGCGCTCGCGACGAGGATCAGGGGCAGCACGGTCAGCGCGCCGCCGACGCCCCACCGCGCGAGCAGGCGCGGCGTGACGAGCAGCTGGATCGCGAGGCCGATCGCATTGAGGGCCGTGTAGATCGCGCCGAACGCGGTCGCGAGCTCGCCGGCCGGCAGGCGCTCGGCGACGACACGCTTGAACGTCAGATCTCCGAGCGTGAGCACGATCGTCGAGACGACGCCGAGTGCGAGCAGGATGCGGATGTAGCGGCGCGACCGGCGCGACAGTGCATCCACGCGCGAGCGCTTCGCGGGGATCTCCTCGACCTCCGTGCGTGGCACGAGCACGATCGCGGTCACCGTCGCGGCCGTGAAGACGAGCGCGCCGGCCCAGACGAGGTCCTGCGGCGGCAGCACGCGGCTGATCAAGCCCGCCGCCGCCGATCCGACGAGCGCGCCGAGCACGCCGCCGGCGCCGATCGCGCCGAACACGCGCTTGGCCTCGGCGATCCGCAGGCTGCGGTCGATCGCGGTCCAGAAGCTCGGCACGACGAGCGTCGCGACGAACCCCGTCCACACGTACAGCACGAACACGAGCGCGGGGACGTGAGGGATCAGCACGGCGAGGACGGCCGTGCCGAGCGTCGCGAACCCGAGGAAGCCGATCAGCACGCCGCGGGGATGGTGGACCCGGCCCCAGCGATGCACCGCCGCGACCGCGAGCAGCGCCGCGGCCGCCATCACGATGTAGGCGGCGGCCAGCAGCTGTGGGCCGAGCCGAGCGAGGAACAGCGCGTCGCGTGCCGTCTCGAGCAGGGCGTGCGCGACGAGGATCACGAACAGTACCGCTGCCGCGGCGAGCACGTGCGGTCGCATCCTCATGGCCGCCAGACTCCGATGACGCGCAGCTCGCCCGTGCGGTCGCGGGCGATGTGGACGAGCGTGCGTCCGGCGTACTCGCCGCGCCGGGTACTGATCTCGACGATCGTGTAGGCATCGGCGCCGCCGCCGAGCGCGAGCGTACGGGTGCACGTCTCCGGCGAGGTCGTCACCTCGAGCAACGCTCCATCGCGATCGAACGTCGTCGCCGTGTACGTCGTCGGCGCGGCGGTGAAGTGATACTTCACGGCGAGGTCGTCGAAGCAGAGCCGCGAGCCCGACACCGTGAACGCATCGAGCGGGTTGACGCGCGCGAACCAGTACGCGCCGGTGCTGCGCTGGCGCGCGACGATCGTATCGGTCAGGTACTCGGTCGCCCTCGGATCCGAGTAGCGAGCACTCTCGACGATCGCGTGGATCTGTGCGCGCGACAGCCGCATCGCGATCTTCGCGGCCCAGAACGCGTCGTAGCGGTCGACGGTCGTGAACGGGACGTACGCCGCGGACGACGGCCGCCAGTCGCCTGGATCGAACGACTCGGCGTCGTACGCGCCCACGCCGCGCGCGATGAAGTGGTCGCGCGACTCCCAGGGCCGGCGCAGCATGCCGACCGAGAGCAGCGAGCGCGACATCGCCGCCGGATCGAGCCAGTAGTCGAAGCCGCGACGCGGATCCTCGGCCGTCGTCGCGAACACACCGAGGCTCTTGCCGTAGTCGACCGCGTAGTGCTCGAGGTAGTGGCGGTTCTTGTCGGCGGGGTCGGTGACCCACATGTCGAGGAAGTTGCCCTCCTGGATGTCGACGTGATCGAGCCAAGCGGCGAACGTGTAGAGGCCGCGGAGGTCGCGCCGCAGCTCGTGCGGGATCCGATCGTTCGGATCGTCGTCGCGCACGCCCTCCGCCGGATGGCCGCCGACCGGCTTGCCGGCGAGCCAGTGCGAAGCGAGCGCGCGGTAGGCGCCGTTCGGCTGCTGCTCGACACGCGCGAGCCGGCGCTCGAGCTCGTCGACGTGCAGCGGGCGCTTCGGATCGGCCTCGCTGTCCTTGATGTAGGCGTCCTTCGCGAGCACGAGGTCGCTCGCGCGGAACTGGACGATGTAGTCGTCGGTGACGTTGTAGCCGACGGCCCACAGGATCTTCTCGACGATCACGTGCGCGCCGGTCTCCTGCTCGGGATAGCCGCGCTGATCGAACTTGAGCAGGAACTTCTCGCCGCGCGTGTCGGTGATGATCAGGCCGATCTCGGCGCCGCCGAGCTTCGTGCTCTTGACGGTCCACGGCTTGTACAGCTCGGGAGAGCCGATCGCGTTCGGTCCCTTCGCGACCTGCTCGAGCGTCAGGTCGCGGACGCCGACCCGGTTCGTGAACCACGTCGAGTCGGGCACCTCGTCGAGCGCGTTGACGCCCAGCGCGCGCGTCGGCGGATGGAGCTCCATCGCGCGCGTCATCCGGCGCTGGATCAGCCCGTCGTAGTGGTAGAAGTTGTCGAGGAAGAGTCGCTCGCTCGGCTTCGCGGGCACGTCGAGTCGGTCGTTCACGGTGTCGACCGCCGGCGCGTTCGCGAACCGTACGGCGGGGACGCGAGGCGGGGTCGAGCAGGCAGCGAGGACGACCAGGAAGCGCTTCATCGCCGCCTCACTCGCTGGTCGAGGTCGTAGATCGGGTTGAACGCGAGGTTGAAGACGATGCCGCCGTCGATCGACGACGCGACGCTCGCCTCGCTGATGAACCCGCCGCCGTGCTGCAGGACGAGGCCGAAGCCGTAGCCGACGCGCATGTGGTCGGTCGAGAGCTGTGTCAGCGACGGAAGCACGCGGCCCGCATCGACGAACACGTTCGCATCCATCCAGCCGGAGAGGTCCCACGAGTACTGGATCGTGCCGAACGCCGCGACGCGATCGCGGAACTGGTCGAGCGCATAGCCGCGCAGGTACAGCGGGCCGCCGAGCGAGGGCAGCTCGGTGAACGGCACCTCGAACACGCTGCCCGATACCGCCTCGCCGTGGAGGCGCGCCGCCAGCACGCGCGGGCCGCGGCCGAGCCGGACGAACTGCTGCACGTCGAAGCCGTAGCGCCAGTAGTCCTTGCCTTCGTCGAGACGATGCGAGCGGCCCGCGAACGCGGCGGCGAGCGTGCCGCTCGTGAACGCGCCGCGCGGATCCCACTCGCCGAGCGCGTGGCGACCGTCCCAGCGCACCTCGAGCTCGCCGTAGGCGGACTCGGTGCCCTTCCAGCCGACCGGCATGTACACCTCGTCGGTCGGCGTGCCGGCGCTCGGATCGCCGAACGTGCGCTTCGCGATCGATGCAGCGGGACGCAGGTGGAGATCGCTGAACAGCCGCAGGTCTCCGGTCACCAGGCCGCGCGCGCGGTCCTGGCTGTAGCGCGTCTCTTCGCGCATCGCGTTGCCGATGCCGTAGAAGCCGTCGCGGGGACGGATCTCGTAGCCGACGTCGGCCTCGAGGTTGAACCGCTCGCCGAGCCGGTTGCCGCTGCGAAAGCTCGCGGAGTAGAGCTGACGGAACTCGTACGAGACGCCGAGCGCCGCCTCGAGAGCGAGGTGCTCGCGCTCGCCGAAGAGATCGCGCGCGACGAAGCGAGCGCCGCCGGTGACGCCGTTGAACCCGTAGCCGCTCTCGTACGCGAACGTCGGGTAGAGGCCGAGCGTCCGCTCGTCGTTGAAGAACACGCGGTAGTACAGCTCGTCGAGGTGGAAGCGGTCGTAGGCCCACACGCCGCCGCGCGCGGGCGCGAGCACGACGTTGGTGAGCAGCCTCGGCAGGAACAGGACGTCGCGGCCGATCTTGCGCACGGTCGTGTCGCCGTCGTCGACCGGATCGAGGCGGCCGCTCTCGTGCCCCGGCAGCGGAGCGTTCGCCACGTCGGCTGCACAGGGCTGCCGGTCCGGGGCGGGCGGAGGCGGAGGCGCGGGGACATCCTCGGGGTGCGGCTCGATGACGGTCGCGACCGGCTCTGCACCCGCAGAAGCCGCCGTGATCGCCGCCAGCGCCACCGTGAATCCCACGCGTGACATGCACCGTGTCACTGCAACGAGGGTGCCCGTGTACCTAGAGACGCGCCGGGATTCGATCGCGCAGGATCCGGCGCATAGCGCTCGTCGGGTGCAGGCCGTGCGCGATCGTGAAGCGCCTGTTCGACGCGCTCGGCGAGATCCGACGCCGCCGCGAGGAGTGCGTCGTGGAGCGCCGCGACGACGCCCTCGATCTGCGGCGCAGCGGCTGCGCGTTCGACCGCAATCGTGCCGTGCGAGAGCACCGTCGCATCGTCGTGCAGGTCGTAGCGCAGGACGACGCGCCCGCGCGGTGGCGACGCGAGCTCCTCGAACGCGAGCAGCTCGACGTCGAGCGTCGGAGCGCCGCTGGAGACAGCCTCGGCGAGCGGGCGGTCGTCGAACAGCGCGCGCGACAGGGCGCGGCGCACGTAGGTCTCGGGCAGCTCGGTCCACCGCAGCGTCTCGTACGGCGTGACCTCGTACGGCGAGTCGCGGTGGACGATCGCGTAGCGGAGGTTCGCGCTGGCGGTGATCCGGCCGAGGCGCAGCGACGCGTGAGGCTCGCGCGGTGTGTGCGCGGTGAGATCGTCGGCACGCTCGGGCGTGAACGTGCGCATCTGGCGGGCCGGCGTATGGCTGGTCAGCGCGCACCCGGCGACGAGCAGGAGGATCAGGGCCTTCATCGCTTGTTGCTCCTCTCCCGTCCCTTGACGAGCATGTCGGGGTCGCGATCGATCTGCTCGGCGAGGTCGCGAACGGCGCGCGCCGCCTCTGTCAGCTCGCGCAGCGCACGGTCGAGCGCGTCGGGCGTCGAGCGAGCCGAGCGCGCGACGTCGGCGGCCGCATCGGTCGCGCGGCGAGCACTCGCGATGAGCGCGCGCAGCTCCGAGAGCTGGTCGAGCGAGGCGGAGGCGCGGTCGAGGACGCCGGTGGCGTGGTCGAGCACGCGATCGCCGTGGTCGGCGTCGCGAGCGAGCTTGTCGAGGGTGACGTTCGCGTGGCGGCCGGCCTCGGCGACCGTCGCGTCGATCGTCGCGAGCGTGTCGCTGGCGCGCTCGACGAGGCGGCCCTCGTGGACGTCATCGAGCAGGCGGTCGAAGCGATCGAGCGTCGCCGAGAGGTGATCGACGAGCTCCGGGATGCGGCCGGCGAGCGACTGCACGTCGGTGGTGATGCCGGTGACGAGCGACTTGCGCGACGGGATGTACGGCTGCTCCGGTGTGAACGGCAGCGCGGGCGCGGGCTTGTCGCCGACGTCGATGTCGACGAACTGCAGGCCGGTGAGGCCCTGGACGGCGAGGTGTGTCTGCAGCCCGTCGACGCCCTCGGCGAGCCCGAGCCGCTCGACGGCGCGCTGCGAGAGTGCGAGCACGACCTCGACGTGCTTGCGATCCGGCGCGATGACGACGTCGTCGATGTTGCCGATGCGGACGCCGCGGTACTTCACGGGCGCGCCGAGCTCGAGACCCTGCACGGACTCGTCGAAGTACGTGTAGTAGGTGACGGTGCGTGGCGCCATCGCGTGGATGCCGAGGACGACCGCCGTGACGACGGTCGCGACGAGCGCCGCGAGGACGAAGATGCCGAGCTTGAGGTTGCGCGATGCCGCCATCACACGTGCTCCGGGACGCGGTGGAAGAAGTGCTGGACGCGCGGGTTCGCGCTCGTGCGCAGCTCCCTGGGCGAGCCGTGCGCGAGGATGCTGCGGCTGTCGCGGTCCATCAGGATGCAGCGGTCGACGATCGCATCGATGCTGCCCAGCTCGTGCGTCACGACGACGACCGTGAGCGCCAGCGTGCGCGCGAGCGTGACGATGAGGTGATCGAGCTCGGCCGAGGTGATCGGATCGAGCCCCGACGACGGCTCGTCGAGCAGCAGCAGCGGCGGCTCGAGCGCGAGGGCGCGGGCGATCGCCGCGCGCTTGCGCATGCCACCGGAGAGCTCCGCCGGCATCAGTTGCTCGGCCGCCTCGAGGCCGACGAGCCGGAGCTTCGCGCGCGCGATCGCGCGGATCGCGTCGCCGGGGAGGTCGGTCCAGCGCTGCAGCGGCAGCGCGACGTTGTCGCCGACGGTCATCGACCCGAACAGCGCGCCTTGCTGGAACATCACGCCGAGGCTGGGGCGCGCGGCATTGGGCAGGTCGATCGCGAGCTCGCCGGAGAGCGGCGGCTCGAGGCCGGCGAGCACGCGCAGGAGCGTCGACTTGCCACAGGCGCTGCGGCCGAGGATGCCGAAGATCTCGCCGCGGCGGACCTCGAACGTCGCGTGCTCGAGGAGCACCGCATCGCGGCTCCAGCCGATCGCGAGGTCGTGGGCCGCGATCAGGTTGCCTTCCCTGTTGCTGCGCTCCAGGTCCATCATTGGTTGCCTTCCCTGTCGCTGCGCTCCAGGTCCATCATTGGTTGCCTTCCCTGTCGCTGCGCTCCAGGTCCA
>CAYUNM010000020.1:0-86669 GCA_964446175.1 uncultured Kofleriaceae bacterium | reverse complement strand
TCACAGGCCCACCCCCCGGAACACCATCGTGAACAGTGTGTCGAGGATGACGATCGCGAACAGGCACGCGACGACGGTCGTCGTCGTGCTGCGGCCGACGCCCGCGGCCGCGCCGCGCGCCGACAAGCCCTGGCGGCACCCGATCAGCGCGATCGCGATCGCGAACACGACGCTCTTGATGAGACCCGTCCACACGTCGGATGCGACGACGATCGTGCGCAGCTCGGCGAGGAAGCCGTGCGACGTGATGCCGAGGCTGCCGACGCCGACCGCGAGCCCGCCGAGCACGCCCGCGACGTCGCCGATCAGCGTGAGCACGGGCGCGACGAGCGCGAGCGCGATCACGCGCGGGAGCACGAGGTACGGATGCGGCGCGATGCCCATCGTGCGCAGCGCATCGATCTCCTCGGAGACGCGCATCGTGCCGAGCTCGGCGGCGAACGCGGCCCCGGAGCGGCCGCTCATGATGATCGCGGTGATCAGCGGCGCCAGCTCGCGCGTGACCGACACGCCGATGATGTCGGCGACGTAGATGTTCGCGCCGAACTGGCGGAGCGGGATCGTCGACTGGAACGCACCGACGAAACCGACGAGGAAGTTGAGCAGCAGCACGATCGGCAGGCCGTCCGCGCCCGCGCGTTCGACGAGCCCGGGCAGCGAGCGCCAGCTGATCGCGCGAGGCGACACGCCGAGCACGGCGTCGCCGGTGAACCGCGCGATGTCGCCGAGCGTTCGCGCGAGGCTGCGCGTCGCGCCGCCGAGTCGCTCGAGGGCCGCTTCGCGTCGCAGTACGGGCGGCCGGCTGCGCTCGCCGAGATACAGGTGCGCGAGCGCGGCGATCGACGGCGTCGCGCCGACGAGCTCGCACGGTGCTCCGCGCGTGACGTCGGCGAGCAAGGCCATGACCGCGCCGTCGATCGCGGTGGCCCGCGAGACATCGACGGTGCGCGGCGCCGGGCGGTCACGCAGCGCGCGCCAGATCGCGGCCGCATCGGCGAGCCCGAGCTCGCCGCGGAGCTCGATGCGATCGCCGCTGCCTTCGATCTGCCATCCGGCCATGACCTCGCGTGGTGCAAGGGCAGGGCCCGGGGGCACGCGCGAGGCCGCCGTGCGTCGCGAAGGTGGTGCGCAAGTTCCGCCTCGTCGCGCAGCGGTTTCGCGATCGCTCTCGAGGCGCGGCGCGCGCGCGTGGCACGTCGCGTGCTGCTCTACGTGATGTCATGCGGACGATCCTCCAGCTCTCGGTGATGGCAGGGGCCGCGTTAGCCCTCGGCGCCGGTTCTGCGTATGCGCCTCGCGGGGCGAGCGGCTGGAACGACGGCTATCGGTCGATCACGACCGGGCTGCGCGGCGGCTCCGTCGAGGTTGCATCGTTCGGGCTCGTCGAGCTGACGCCCGACGACACGCCGGCGATGTCGACGTTGCACGTGCGGCTCGTGATCGCGAACGACTCCGATCGCGCGCCGTGGGCGTTCGATGTCTCGAAGGTCTCGCTCGATCTCGGCAGCGTTCACGAGAACGCGACGCTCGCGAACTCCGATCTCGCGACGCTTCCGATCGTGATCCTCGATCGCGGCGAGCGCGCGACGATCGATGCGTACTTCGAGCTGCCTCCGCCGCCCGCGGACCTCTCGCACTTCGGCGTGACGTGGCAGGTCTCGACGGGCGCCGGCGTTCGTCTCGAGCGCACGCGCTTCGTCGTCGACGACCAGCGGCCTCCGTTCATGGCGATCGAGCATCGCGTCGGCTGGGGCGCGAGCTGGTGGTTCGACCCCGCGCACGAATGGTCGCGCTTCTATCACCGCGCGGGAACGATGGTGCCGCGGCCGCCGACGCGCGTGCTGATCACGCGCCCGCCGATGCGCCACGTGGCGCCGCCGACGTCGTAGCGAACGCGTTGCGCACCGACGACGATTCGTGCGTTTCGCGACGTAGTTGCATGTGCGATCGCCTCTTCCGACGTGCAACCTGGATGGTTATTTGTGAGTCCATCGAACTGGGGGAACCACAATGACGAAGCTGTCCAGCGTCCTTTTGCTCGCGGCTGCCGGTTGCGTGAATACGGCCGGCAATACGAATCAGACCTGCTCTCCACTGACGCAGCCGCAGGCGAATGCGGCACCGCAGTGGAAGGAAGGCTCGGTGTTCACCATCGTGATGGAGAACAAGAGCCGGAGTGACATCCTCGGGAACAAGAACGCGCCGTACATCAACCAGCTCGCGAAGCAGGGGGCGGTCGCGGCTGGCTATCACGATCCGTTCGTGCACCCGAGCGAGCCGAACTACATCTGGATGGTCGCCGGCGAGAACTTCGGCATCCTCGACGATGCCGATCCGATCAAGCACTCGATCAACTCGACGTCGCACATCGCCGATCAGCTCGAGCTCGCCGGCCTGTCGTGGAAGAGCTACCAGGAGAGCATGGGGGAGCCGTGCGGGCTGACCTCGCACGGGCGCTACGCGGCGAAGCACAACCCGTTCGTCTACTTCGACGACGTCAACGGATGGGATGGCAAGACGTTCCAGCCGTCGCAGCGGTGCATCGATCACGTCGTCGACTACTCGCAGCTCGACGCCGATATCGCGGCGAACCAGGTGCCGAAGTACGCGTTCATCACGCCGAACCTCGACAACGACATGCACGACGGCTCGATCGCGCAGGGCGACCTGTGGCTCTCGCAGGAGCTGCCGAAGATCATGGCGACCGACGCGTACAAGAACAACGGCGTGATCTTCCTGCTCTGGGACGAAGGCTCCGGCACGCTCGGACCCGGCGATGACCCGCCGTTCATCGTGATCTCGCCGATGGCCGCCGCCGGCACGACGTCGAAGGTCGACTACGACACGTCCTCGTACCTGAAGACCGTGCAGAACATCCTCGGCGTCGAGGAAGTCCCCTGCGTGGCCGCCGCGGACCGGTCGAGCGTGAACGCGATGACCGACCTCTTCACGATACCGCTGACCCCGTAGCGGCACGGCGCATGCTCCTCGTCGGATCGACAGGAGCATCGCCATGAAGATCGCGAACCATCTGCTGCTACCGCTGCTGGCCATTGGCGCTGCTGCAGGAACTGCAGCCGCCGGTCCTCGCGAGTGTCGTTCGCTCGACGGCGAGCGCTGGGATCAACACCTCGCCTACGCCGGGTGCTTGCGCAGCGCGCCGCTCGCGCGCCTCACCGACCCCGAGCAACTGCGGCCGTTCGTCGCACGCCTCGAAAGCGACGTCGAGCGGTCGATCGGCATCTACCGCGACGCGATGGCGCGCGCTCCCTGGGAGATGCGCCTGCTCGCCGCGTATCAGCTCGGCCAGACGTATGTCGACCTCGTCGTGCGCGCGCGCAACGCCGTGGACGCCAGGACGCGGCCGGAGCTCGAGCCGCTGCTCGTGCCCTACATCCGCGACGCCCAGACCGCGTTCACGCAGGCCTGGGCGGTGGGCGAGGAGCTCCCCGCGGGCGTCGCGTGTGATGACCTCGTGCGCAACCTGGTCGCCGGCACGCGCGACGCGCTCGATACGCTCGAGCTGCAGTGAGCGCGGTTTGCCGTCGCGGGGCGGTGCCTAGGAGGCACGCCGGCGATGCTCGCGGGCGACCAGCACCGCGAAGGCGATCCACACGCCGGCGAGGGCGACGTCGAACGCGGCGAACGTGCGCGTCGACCAGCCGAGGTGGCTGCCGAGGAACACGGTCAGCATCGACATGATCGCGCCGACGCGCACGGCGACGGTATCGATCGCGGTCTTGCCGACGAACTTCTCGACGCGATTCGCGACGAGGAAGAGCGCGTTGCGCGTCGTGTCCTGCAGCGAGTACTGCAGCGAGTTCTCGCCGATCTTCACGAGGCGCATGACCGCCAGCACCGGCAGGGCCATCGCGGAGGCGTACGCGCCGAACGCGAAGATCGGCATGACGAACAGCGCGCGGCGCACGCCGACCTTCGTCAGGATGCGCGACACGGCGAATAGCTCGAGCGCGAGGCCGATGCCGTTGTACCAGGCGTAGTAGTCGGCCTTGAACGCGCCGACGAACTCGTGCGCCTGGGCGGCCGGCATCTCGCGCGCGGCCGCGACGATCGTGCGGTCGAGCAGGTACTCGCCCGACGAGTTGACCCAGTTGAGGAACACGACGAGCCCGGCGATGAACCACAGGTAGCGGTCGTGGACGAGCAGCTTCCACGGGCTCTCGACGGTGAGCGGTGCTTCCTCGTCGTCGGTGTGGACGACGACGACCGCGCGCGAGCGGTGCTCGATCCACCGGATCAGCGCGACGCACCCGAGCAGCATCACCGTCGACGTCGCCATCAGCACGAACGTGCCGTAGGGCACGAGCGCGCGCGCGAACAGGCCGCCGACGACGGCGCCGATCGACGACCCGCCGCCGATGATCGGGAACAGCCGCTTGCCCTGCTCCTCGGTGTAGATGTCCGCCGCGAGCGCCCAGAACTGCGCGACCACCGTGTACGAAAACACGCCGACCCAGAGGAAGAACGGCAGGCCGATCTCGACGCCCGCGCGCGCGAGCATCGCGAACACGGCGAGGTTGCTGATGAAGAACAGGAACACGCTCGCGAGCAGCTTCGTGCGCCCGACATGGCGCGCGAGCCGGCCGTAGAGATGGACGACACCGACCATCAGCACGGCCTGGCCGGCGCGCAGGTACAGCTTCACCTCGGCACCGCCGTGCAGCAGCACGAGCGGCTCGCGCACCGTCTTGAGCAGGTAATACGCGCTGAGCAGCACGAACGCGCAGAGCGTCATCAGCACGACCGTCGCGGCTTCGTGCGGCTGGACCTTGCTGAACGGACGCAACACGCGCGCGAGCACGCGATGCGAGAGGCGAGTCATGACCTCCGAAGTAGCAAGGCGTGTGCACGCGCTTGCCGCGTGCTTCGCGCAAGCAGTGCGTTACTCGTCGTTCAGCGTCTCGAGAAACGCCGCGAGATCCGCGAGATCGCCCTGCGAGAGCCCGAGGTTGCCGACGCGATGGTCGACGGTCGCGGGGATCTCGGGCGCGGGCCACTGGCAGCGCGCCTGCGATGCCGGGATGCGGCTGCATGTCGCGACCTGCGTGGAGCCGATGTCGCGCGTGTTGAGGAACTCGAGCATGTAGGGCAGGTTCTCGAAGTAGCCGTTGTGGCCGTAGGGCGGCGTGCGCGCGATGTTGCGCAGCGTCGGCACGCGGAACTTGCCGTCCTCGGTGGGCTGGTTGACCGTGGTCGCGAGGCCGTGATCGACGAACGTCGGATCCTGGCGCAGGTACATGTTGTTCTCGTAGCGAGGCACGCCGAGGTTGACGTACTCGAAGGTCGTGAACTGCGGCGGCGGATGGCAGCTCGTGCAGTTTGCATCGAACACGCGGTAGCCACGCAGCTCCTGCGCGCTCAGCGTGCCGGTGCCGGCGACCCACTTGTCATAGCGAGACGAGTACGGCGACAGCTCGGGGCCGCGCTCGTACGCGGCCAGGGCGTCGGTGATGTGGCCGAACGCGGTCTCGGTGTCGTCGAAGGCGCGCGCCCCGTAGACGTCGCGGAACGCGTTCGCGTACGGCCCGGTGCGGACCTTCGCGACGACGGCCGCGTGGTCGGGGTTGTTCATCTCGACCGGGTTCATCAGCGGGCCCGCCGCCTGATCCTCGAGCGTCGAGGCGCGGCCGTCCCAGAACAGGCCGCCGACCCAGCGCCCGTCGTAGTGCAGCGGCGGGATCGCGGCCGCGTACATCGCGGTCGGCGAGTTGCGCGAGCCGAAGCGGCCATCGACGGCACCCATCGACGTCGTGCGATCGCTCTCCGGATCGCGGAACGCCTGCTTGGGATCGTGGCAGTCGGCGCACGACTGGCCCGCCGGCGTGGAGAGCGTGCGGTCGTTGAACAGCCGCTTGCCGAGCTGCTCCTTGGACGGAGCGTCGACCGCACAGCCGGCCAGCAGCAACAGCACCCACGTCCGCATCGCGCCTCCTACTGTGGGGCCGCGCGGGCTGTTCGCAAGGCCGAGAATCTCTCAGCGCCACACGCCGATGACGCGCGATGCACCGGTTGCGCCATCGCGTGCGACATGCACGAACGTGCGGCCCGCAAACGAGCTGCGCTGCGTGCGCACTTCGATGATCGTGTAGCTGTCGCGGTCGCCCGCGAGCGTCAGCGGCAGCGTGCACGTGTGGGCGCCGGCCGCGAGCGTCGCCGACGAGCCGACGAGGTTGCCGGCGTGGTCGAACAGCGTCAGCGCGTAGCTCGTGCGCTCCGTCGAGAAGCCGTACTCGACGGCGAGGTCGTCGAAGCACAGGCGGTCGTGCTCGAGGTGGAACCGGTCGAGCGGGTTGACGCGGGCGAACCAGTACGCGCCCGTCGCGCGCTGCCGGGCGACCAGGGCATCGGTGAGGTAGTCGACCGCGCGCCGATCGCGATAGCGGGCGCCGAGCACGATCGCGTGCAGCTGCTCGCGCGTGAAGCGCATCAGGATCTTGGCCGCCCAGAACGCGTCGTAGCGGTCGCGGGTGGTGAACGGCACGTAGGCGGCCGAGGTCGGGTGCCAGTCGTCGGGATCGAAGCGCGCGTCGTACGCGCCGACGCCCGGAGCCGGCGACTTCACGCGGTCCTCCCACTCGCGCCGGTAGAGGCCGAGCGTCAGGAGGCTGTGGATCATCGCGTGCGGATCGAGCCAGTAGTCGTAGCCGCGGCGCGGATCCTGGCCCGTCGTCGCGAAGACGCCGAGGCTCTTGCCGAAGTCGAGCAGGTAGTGGACGACGAAGTGCCGGCGCGCATCGCGCGGATCCTCGGTCCACACGTCGATGAAGTTGCTCTCCTGGATGTCGCCGTGGTCGAGCCACGCCGCGAACGTGTAGAGGCCGCGCAGCTCGCGCCGTTGCTCGTGCGGGATGCGATCGTTCGGATCGTCGGGGCGTACGCCCTCGGCCGGGTGGCCGCCGAGCGGCTTGCCGGGCAGCCAGTGCGAGGCGAGCGCGCGGAACGAGCCGTCTGGCGAGCGCTGGATCGTCGCGAGGCGGCGCAGCAGCTCGGCCTGCGTCAGCGGCTTCTTGTCGTCGGCCTCGTCGTCCTGGATGTAGGCGTCCTTCGCGAGCGCGAGGTCCTCGTCGCGGAACTGCACGATGTAGTCGTCGGTGACGTTGTAGCCGCACGCCCAGAGGATCTTCTCGACGATCACGTGCGCGCCGGTCTCCTGCTCGGGGAACCCGCGCGTGTCGAACTTGAGGACGAACTTCTCGCCGCGCGCGTCCTGGATGATGAAGCCGACCTCGGCGCCGCCGAGCTTCGTGCTCTCGACGGTCCATGGCTTGTGATCCTCCGGCGAGCCGACGACGTTCGGGCCGATCGCGAGCTCGTCGGCGGAGAGGTCGCGGGCGCCGATGCGGTTCGTGAACCACGTCGAGTCGGGGACCTCGTCGAGCGCGTTGATGTCGCGCGCGCGCGTCGGCGGATGGACCTCGAGGGCGCGCACGAGCCGGCGCTGGACGAGGCCGTCGTAGTGGTAGATGTCCTCGTAGAAGATGCGCTCGCGCGGCGCCTCCGGGACGTCGAGGCGATCGTCGACGAGGGTGACCGCGGGCGCGTTCGCGAAGCGGGCGGCCGGGACGCGCGGCGCCGTCGAGCAGGCCGCGAGGGCCAGGAGCGAGGCGAGCGCGAGCCGAGGCACTTTCCATCGTGGTGCAACGAGGATGCCGCCGTCGGAAAGGCTCTGAAGGTGTGGCGGCGCGGCCCGCGTGCGCGAATGGGACGTGCGCCCGCGCGCGCGATCCGCTAACCATTCGGAGGGGGACCGGATGAAGTACCTGCTCTTGCTCGCCGCGGTGGGTTGCGCGAACACCTCGGGCAACACGTCCGACAGCTGTGCGCCGCTCACGCGCTACGCCGCCACGCCGATGCCGACGTGGTCGGGCAGCGTGTTCACCATCGTGATGGAGAACAAGAGCCGCGGGGACATCTTCGGCAACAAGAACGCGCCGTTCATCAACGGGCTCGCGAAGCAGGGCGCGGTGGCGCTCGGCTACCACGACTCGTTCGTCCACCCGAGCGAGCCGAACTACATCTGGATGGCGGCAGGCGAGAACTTCGGCATCCTCGACGACGCGGATCCTGTGAAGCATCCGGTCGATTCGTCGTCGCACATCGCCGATCAGCTCGAGCTCGCCGGCCTGTCGTGGAAGGCGTACCAGGAGAGCATGGGCGAGCCGTGCGGGCTGGTGTCGCACGGGCGCTACGCGGCGAAGCACGATCCGTTCGTCTACTTCGTCGATATCAACGGATGGGATGGCAAGGCGTTCCAGACGTCGCAGCGGTGCATCGACCACGTCGTCGACTACTCGCAGCTCGATGCGGACATCGCGGCGGGCACCGTGCCGAAGTACGCATTCATCACGCCGAACCTCGACAACGACATGCACGACGGCTCGATCGCGCAGGGTGATCTGTGGCTCTCGCAGGAGCTGCCGAAGATCATGGCGACCGACGCGTACAAGAACAACGGCGTGATCTTCCTCTTGTGGGACGAGGGCTCGGGCACGCTCGGCCCTGGTGATGACCCGCCGTTCATCGCGATCTCGCCGATGATCAAGAGCGGGTACGTCTCGAAGACGCCGTACGACACGTCGTCGTACCTCAAGACCGTGCAGGACATCCTCGGCCTCGAGGCCGTGCCGTGCGCCGCCGACCGCAGCAAGGTCACGGCGATGGACGATCTGTTCACCGCGCCGCTGCAGTAGCGGGCAGCGTGCCGATCGTGGCGGCGAGCATGAAGCCGCCGTCGAGCGTCGAGGCGAGGTCGAGCACGGCGCCGTGGCGGCCGAGCACGAGCCCGCCGCCGTAGCCGACGTGCAGGCCGTCGAGCGCGAACGCATCGAGCGCCGGTGCGACGCGGCCGGCGTCGACGAAGACGTGCGCGCCCATCCACTCCGCGAGGTCCCAGCGGTACTCGGCGGTGGCGACGGCCGCGACGCGATCGCGGAATTCGTCGAGCGCGTAGCCGCGCAGGTACGCCGGGCCGCCGAGCGCGGGGAGCTCGGGCAGCGGGACGTCGGCGGTCGAGACCTCCTCGCCGTGCAGGCGGAGCGCGAGGATGCGCGGGCCGGTACCGAGTCGCACGAGCTGCTCGACGTCGACGCGCGCGCGCCAGAAGTCGGGGCCGGTATCGAGCCGGTGCGAGCGGCCGACGGCGACGGCGGCGAACGTGCCGCTCGTCGGCAGCCAGCGCGGGTCCCACGCGCCCGACGGGACCTCGGAGTCCCAGCGCAGCTCGAGCGCGGCGTCGGCGGAGGAGGCGTCGCGTTCCATGCCGTCGATCGGCGAGGTGTAGCGGTCGCTCGCGAGAGAGCCGCTCGGGATCACGTGCAGGTCGTCCGCGATCCGGACGTCGCCGGCGAGGCTCGTTGCGGCGCGCCGCTGCGCGAAGCGCTCGACAGGCGAGGGCAGGTTGCCGACGCCGTAGAAGCCGTCGCGAGGGCGGTCCTCGTAGCTGCCGGAGAGCGCGAGCTCGAGGTCATCGCCGAGGCGATGGCCGCTGCGCAGCGTCGCGCCATAGATCTGGCGCAGGTAACCACCGGCGCCTCCGCCGGCCGCCGCCGCGAACGCCTCGTGCTCGCCGAGGAGGTCGTGCACGGTGACGCGCGCGCCGCCCGTGAAGCCCGCGATCCCGTAACCGCTGTCGACGCGCAGCAGCGGCTCGACGGAGAACGACACGCCCTTGCCGTCGCCGAGCCCGCCGATCTGGTGGCTCATCCGGTGGTGCGCCCACACCGTGATCGCGCCGTGCAGTGGCGTCAGCGCGAGCTCGGCGAGCCAGCGCACGGGGGTCAGCGCGACGCGCTCGGCCTCGAGCGACGCCGTATCGCCGTCCCCGATCGCGTCGGTGCGGCCGCTCTCGTGGCCGGGCAGCGGCGCGTGGTCGACGTCGGGCGCGGGCGCTGGCTGTGCGGTGATCGGCTCGGGCGGGCGCGCCGGCCGCTCGACGAACCCCGGCTGCGCGCTCGCCACGGAGGCTGCGAGAAAGCACGAGAGCACGGCGCCGACGCGAAACACGCAGACGCTTCAGTGCAACGCTGATGCCGCGCCTGCGAAACGTGCTGAGCGCGCACGTCGTGACATTTCTTCACGGACGTACCTGCTATCCATAGGACTCGATGATGGGGAAGTCGATCATGTTCGGGCTCGCGTGCGTCGCTGCCTGTGCGAACACGTCGGGCAACACGACGGAAGTGTGCACGGCGCCCAGCCGCGTCACCGCGCAGCCGATGCCGCAGTGGACGGGCAGCGTGTTCACGATCGTGATGGAGAACCACAGCCGTCACGACATCATCGGCAACAAGCACGCGCCGTATATCAACCAGCTCGCGGCGCACGGCGTGCTCGCTGCCGGCTATCACGGCCCGTACGTCCATCCGAGCGAGCCGAACTACCTGTGGATGACCGCCGGGCAGAACTTCGGCGTGCTCGACGACTTCGATCCGGTGAAGCACCCGATCGTCTCGACGTCGCACATCGCCGACCAGCTCGAGGCCGCCGGCCTGACGTGGAAGGCGTACGCGGAGAGCATGGGCGAGCCGTGCGGCCTCGTCTCGCACGGACGCTACGCCGCGAAGCACGAGCCGTTCGTCTACTACGCCGACATCAACGGCTGGGACGGCAAGAAGTTCCAGCCGTCGCGGCGCTGCGTCGATCACGTCGTCGACTACACCGAGCTCGACAAGGACATCGCGGCGGGCAAGGTGCCGAAGTACGCGTTCATCACGCCGAACCTCGACAACGACATGCACGACGGCTCGATCGCGCAGGGCGACCTGTGGCTCTCGCAGGAGCTGCCGAAGATCATGGCGACCGACGCGTTCAAGAACAACGGCGTGATCTTCCTGCTCTGGGACGAGGGCGGCGGGACGTTCAGCCCCGCCGACGACCCGCCGTTCATCGCGATCTCGCCGCTCGCGAAGGGCGGCTACATCTCGAACGCGACGTACGACACGTCGTCGTACTTGCAGACGGTGCGCGCGGTGCTCGGCCTCGCCGACGTGCAGTGCGGCGCGCAGCCGCGCAAGCAGCCCGGACCGATGACCGATCTGTTCGCGGTGCCGCTCGCCTCCTTGTAGGATGCGTCGCAGGTGCGCCTGCTCCTCGTGTTGCTCGCCGCGTGCGGTGCGGCCGTTCCGCCGGTCCCCGGCCGGGGCGGCCCGGCGTGGCTCGAGCTGACGAGCGAGCACTTCGTCGTGTGGACCGACGCAGGCGAGCCGCGCGCGCGCACGCTGGTCCGCGAGATCGAGCATCTGCGGCAGGTCGTCGTCGGCACGGCGTTCCGCGGCGCGGAGGGCTCGATGAAGACGTTCGTGATCGCGCTGCGAGACGATGACGAGCGCAGCGCGTTCGTCCCCGGCGAGTTCTCGGCGCTCGCATCGCCACCCGATGGGAACCTCCTGAAGCTGCCGGTGATCGTGCTGTCGGCGAGCTCGAACCTCGAGGCGAGCGATCGCATCGAGGCGCACGAGCTGGTGCACGCGATCTCGCACGCGATCATTCGCAAGCAGCCGCGCTGGTTCGCGGAGGGCATCGCGAAGTTCTACGAGACCGTCGAGATCGGTGACGGGACGGCCGATGTCGGGCGCGCACCGACGAACCGCGGCGAGCCGCTGGTGATCCATCACCTCGAGCCGCTCGCGAAGGTCTTCGAGTGCGCGTCGCTGCAGTGCACCGACTACGCGTTCTACGCGACCGTGTGGGCGCTGTTCACGTACCTGACGAACGCGCATCCCGAGCAGCTCGCGCGCTACGAGGCGGTGCTCGCCGAGACCGGGGACGACGAGCGCGCACGCCAGGAGGCGTTCGCCGGCGTGTCCCTCGAGCAGCTCGAGACCGAGATGAAGGACTGGCTCGCGCACGGCTCGCACCGCGTGCTGCACTTTCGCGTGCAGCTGCAGGAGCCGCACGTCGCCGTGCGCACGCTCGGCGATGCCGACGTGTACGCGGTGCGCGCGTTCATGACCTACGAGTTCATCGGCGATCTCGAGCGCGTGCGGCGCGACCTCGCGGCCGCGCAGGCGATCGATCCGAGCAATGCGCTCGCGAAGACGGTCGCCGGCGCGCTACGACGGTAGCGTGCGGGCGAGCCGGCCCGCCTTGAAGACCCACAGCGTGTTCGGCTCGCCCTGCGTCCAGGTCTCGTCGCGGGTGAGCGGCATCGTCGCGACGATCGCGACGCGGTCCTTGGGCGTGGTCACGGCCGCGAAGTCGATCGAGACGTCCTCGTCGGCGAGCGTCGCCTTCTTGAACGGCGAGTGGCGCAGGATGTAGTGCAGCTTCGTCGAGCAGCGCGCGAACAGCTGGCTGCCATCGCCGAGCAGCATGTTGAACGTGCCGCCCTTGCCGAGCTGACCGGCGTGGTGCGCGACCGCGTTCGCGAGGTCGGCGGCCGACCGCGGGTAGTCCTTGAAGTCATGCTCGAGCGCGGCGAGCAGCGCGCAGAACGCACTCTCGCTGTCGGTGTTGCCGATCGGCTTGAAGCGGCCGAGCTTCTTGGCGCGCTTGACCGTGCCGTTGTGCGCGAACACGAAGTGCCGGCCCCACAGCTCGCGCGTGAACGGGTGCGTGTTGACGAGATCGATGCCGCCGCGCGTCTTGCGGCGCACGTGCGCGATCGCGAGCAGCGTCTTGATGGGGTGCTCGCGCACGAACGTCGCGAGCGCGCTGTGCGCGGCGGCCTCCGGCTCGAGGAACACGCGCGCGAGCCGGCCCTCGTAGAGCGCGAGGCCCCAGCCATCGGCGTGCGGCCCGCACTTGCCACCGCGCGACGCGAGGCCGTGGAACGAGAACGTGATGTCCGTCGGGACGTTGCACTCCATCCCGAGCAGCTCGCACATGACGCGATTGTATTACGGCAGCGTCGCGAGCAGGAGCGATGCGCAGGCGATGATGATCCAGAGGATCACGCCCATCACGAGCGGGCGCGGGCCGACCTTCGCCAGGCTCGTGCGCGACAGCGACAGCCCGATGAGGAAGAGCGCCACGACGAGGCTCTTCTTGCCGGCGAGCGTGACGTACGGCGCGTAGCGCGCGAGGGCAGGGACCCAGGTCACGACCGCCGCCATCGCGAGGAAGCCGAGGATGAACCACGGCCACTTCACCGTGCGCAGCCCTTCCTTGTTGCGCATGATCGCGGTCGCGATCGTCACGGGCACGATCCACAGCGCGCGGGCGAGCTTCGTCGTCGTCGCGATGCCGAGCGCGATGGTGCCGTAGGCCATGCCGGCGCCGACGACGGACGAGGTGTCGTGGATCGCGAGCGCGGCCCACCGGCCGAACACCGGCTGCGACAGCCCCATCGCGTGGCCGAGCAGCGGGAACACGAGCAGGCCGACCGCGTTGAGCACGAACACGACCGCGAGCGCCACGCTCATCTCGTGCGCCTTGGGCTTGATCACGCTGGCGACGGCCGCGATCGCGCTGCCGCCGCAGATCGCGGTACCGACCGAGATCATCAGCGGCGTGTCGCCTTCGACCTTGAGGAGCTTGCCGAGCGCGAGGCCGAGCACGATCGCGAGCGTCAGCGAGGTCGCGGTGATGAGACCGCCGTCGAGGCCGGTGCGCAGCACGACGATCAGGTTCATGCCGGCGCCGAGCGCGATCACGCCCAGCTGCAGCGTGTAGGTCGTCAGCTTCTTGAGCTGCTTGCTCGGTGGGTCATGACGCCACGCGAGCGCGATGACGATGCCGACAGCGAGCGCGAGCCAGCTAGGCGCGTCGAATGCGACGAGCGCGGAGGCCGCGAGGCCGACGAGGGCCCAATACCACTTCACGTGCTCGCGCTGCTTACCACGAAGTGGACGCTGCCGTCGGCATGGGTGGCGGCGACGAGCTGCATCCCGAGCGCATCGGCGAGCGACCGCGCCAGCGACAGGCCGATCCCGCAGTGGATGCCGGCAGCCGACCGCGCCGTATCTGCGCGCCACATGCGGTCGAAGATCCGCGCGAGCGCATCCGGAGCGATCGGCGGGCCGCTGTCGGCGACGTCGAGCAGCGCGCCGTCGGGCTTGCGGATCTCGATCCAGCCGCCCGGCTCCGTGTACTCGGCTGCGTTCGACAGCAGATTGCCGACGACGACGCGCAGCTTCTCGCGGTCAGTCGTCACGGTGATGTCGGGGAGCTCGTTCCGCAGCGCGACCTGCTTCTTCTCCGCCGCGGCGGCGTGCGGCCTCCAGCACTCCTCGACGAGCGCCCGTAGCGCGACCGGCTCCTCGGCCACCGCGAGCTGTCCCGCATCGACGCGCGCCAGCATCAGCAGATTCTCGACGAGCGCGCACATCTGCAGCGTGATCTCGAGTGCCTGCTCGATATCGGCCGGCGTCGGCGCGCGGCGCGAGACCTCGAGCAGCGTACGCAGCCCGGCGAGCGGCGTGCGCAGCTCGTGCGAGACATCCGAGGTGAACTCGCGCTCGCGCGCGAACGCCGCCTCGAGGCGCGCCAGCAGCTCGTTGAGCGTGCGCACCGGCGCCGCGAGCTCGCTCGGCTGTCCCTCGACGGGCAGGCGCATGGCGAGCCGGCCCGCATCGATCGTCGCGAGGTCGCGCCGCAGCGCCGCGAGCGGAGCCAGCCCGCGCGCGAGCAGCCACGCGGTCACGCCGCCGACGAGCACGAGCGCCGCGAGCCCGAGCACGAGGAACCGCGTGCGCACGGTCGCCTCGGCGGCCGCGACGTCCTCCGTGCCTTCCGCGACGACGAGCAGCACGTCGACCTTCGGGCGCGGCAGCTCGTCGCGCGGATGGAAGTGCATGCCGTACGCGCGCCCGGTGCGGCCGTCGGGCAGCGTCAGATCGAACGGTCCTTCGCGCGCCGGCATGTCGCCGTCCCAGCCCGGCGAGCGCTCGATGACATCCTTGCCGACCCACGCCTCCGCGAACGCACCGGGCATCGCCGGCAGCTCGAGCTCGACGCCTTCATCCTCGTTCTCGGCGCCCGCCGCGAGCGCGCGTGCCCGCGAGACCAGCCCCGCATCCTTCTGCTGCCACGCCGCATCGCGCACGCCGACGTAGAGCGCCAGTGCGAGCGCGACGAGCACGCCGGCGACGACGGCGACGAGCGCGACCGTCAGTCTCGCGCGCAGGCTCGTCATGGCTACTCGTCGTCCTCGCCGAGCACGTAGCCCTGGCCGCGCCGCGTGTGGATCAGCTTCTTGTCGTGGCCCTCGTCGATCTTCTTGCGCAGGTGACTGATGTGCACGTCGAGCACGTTGCTGCCCGGCTCCGCCGCCTGGTCGTACGCGTGATCCCACAGCTCCGTGCGCGACACGATGTGCCCCGTGCGATGCGCGAGATACTCGAGCAGCGCGTATTCGCGTGCGGAGAGCGCGATCACGCCGCCGCCGCGCCGCGCCCGCCGCGCGCGCGTATCGACCTCGAGGTCCGCGATCCGGATCACCGGATCGACGCGCTCGTACCGCCGCCGGATGATCGCGCGCAGCCGCGCGAGCAGCTCGTCGAACGCGAACGGCTTCACGAGGTAGTCGTCGGCGCCCGCATCGAGCCCGCGCACGCGGTCGTCGACGGTGTCCTTCGCCGTCAGCACGAGCACGTACGTCGTGTTTCCAGTGGCACGCAATTTCTTCAGGATCTCGAGCCCGCCGACGCCGGGCAGCATCAGGTCGAGCAGGATGACGTCGTACGGGTGGTTCTCGGCAAACCACAGCCCCTCCGACCCGTCGCCGGTCGCGTCGACGGCGTACCCGGCGTCCTTGAGCCCGCGCGCGAGGGACTCCCGCAGGGGGGCGTAGTCCTCGACGACGAGCAGCCGCACCCCGCGAGCGTACCGATCCTGGATGAACAGCGGGTGAAATCATGATTGAATCATCGGTCATGACGCGACGACTGGGTGTGCTCGTGGCGCTGCTGGCGCTTGCTGCAACCGCTTCCGCCGACAAGGCGAAGCCGAAAGCGCCGCCGGCGAAGGCATCGGCGAAGGACAAGGACAAGGCGCCCGCGGCGGCCGACACGGCGCCCGCGCCCGACGCGACTGCCGACGGCAGCGCGGCCGACGGCAGCGACGCTCCGCCCGCACTCCCCGATCTCCCGCACATCAGCGGCCCCAAGCTCGTCGACCTCGGCAACAACACCGAGATCGATCTCCCGGCCGGCCTCGCGCTCTACGAGCACGACGCCGCGAAGAAGCTCGTCGAGGCAGGGGGCGGCAACGGCGCGACGACCTCCGCCGTGATCTTCCCCGAGGATCTCACGCAGACCTGGTTCGTCACGATCGACTTCGCGGACGCCGGCTACGTCACCGATACCGACGCGAACGACCTCGACGCCGGCCAGCTGCTCGAGTCCTACCGGCAGGCGACGAACGAGGACAACCTCAACCGCAAGAAGCTCGGCGTGCCCGAGCTGTTCGTCGACAGCTGGTCCGAGCCCCCGCGCTACGACAAGTCGCGCCACGTCCTGCTCTGGGGCCTCAACGCCCACGACTCGACGGGCCCGGTCATCAACTACTTCACGCGCGTGCTCGGCCGCGAGGGCTTCATGTCGGTGAACCTCGTCGACTCGCCCGACAAGCTCGCCGCCGCGAAGCAGGCCTCCGCCGCGGCGATCGCGAACACCCGCTTCAAGACCGGCCACAAGTACGAGGACCACAAGGACGGCGACAAGAGCTCGGGCATGGGCCTCAAGGCGCTCGTCGTCGGCGGCGCGGGTGTCGCGGTCTTCGGCGCCGCCAAGAGCGGCGGCTTCATCGCAATCCTGCTCGCGCTCAAGAAGGGCGTCATCCTGATCGTCGCGGGCATCGCCGCCTTCTTCAAGAAGATCTTCGGCGGCAAGAAGAAGGACGTGCAGCTGCCGCCGGACGGCCCGCCACCGGTCGGCTGAGCCGCGCTCGCGCATGCGAGCGTGCTACTCGGGCTCGGGCGTGAACAGCTCGATCGTCTCGGTCGGCTTGCCGCTGCCGTCGGTGCCGCCGGCGATCAGCACCTGACCGTTCGGCAGCGCGACGAGGTTCGGCGAGGTGCGCGGCACGACGAGCGCCGGCTGCGCGACCGGGGCGAGCGTCGTCGCGTCGAAGACCTGGGCCGTCGCGCCCTCGGCGATCACGAGGTGGCGCTGCGTGGCGGTCGCGCCGCAGCCGGTGGGCGCCGTGATCGACAGCGGGGTGAGCGCGCCGGTCGCCGGGTCGACGAGCTCGGGGGACGGGCCGCAGACGACCGCGAGCTTGCCGGTCGGCAGCGCGACGACGGCGGCGCCGGTGCGCGGCGTGGCGTCGAGCGTGTCGAAGGCGTTGTTGCGATAGCGGACGATGCCGGTGTCGCCGGCGAAGACCGAGGTCACGACACCGTCCGTGCCGACGATGCTCGCGCCGGCGGCGGGCAGCGACGCGATCTCCGTGCGCGCGGCGACCGTGCCGCCGAGGCCGTCGAGCTCGGCCGCGGGCTGGCCGGAGATCAGGAAGCGATCGTTGCCGATCGGGGCGAGCGTCGCGAAGCCGCGCGCGAAGCCGGCCTTGTCGCCGAAGTCGACGTAGGCGCCGCTCGGGGCGACGTTCGTGTCGAAGCGCCAGGCGGTGCCGGTCGGCGCGCCGCCGTCGTCGTAGCCGCCGAACAGGTAGACCTCGTTGTTCGCGCCCACGCCCACTCCGAGGCCGGAGCGCGCGGCCGGCAGGGCGAGCCCGCCGGTGAGCGTGTGATCGAACGCGTTGTAGATCGCGATCGCATCGCTCTGGGCGCCCGTGCTCTCGAAGCCGCCGGCGACGACCGCGCCGTACGTGAGCTGGCCGGTGCCGAGGGCGCTGCGCGCGGGCGTGAGCATCGCGGGCGCGGCCGCGATGGCGTTCGGCACGGCCATGTAGACGACGATCCGCGCGTCGATCGCGCCGAAGGGCACCGGTGGCGATTCGCCGGCCGCGATGCGCGCGCCGCTCGCATCGAAGGCCTCGATGATGATCGAGCCGGTCGCGGACGCCGCGGGCATCTGGAGATCGATCGTGAAGCCGCTGGGGCCGCGCGTCGCGGTCGTGACCTGGTGCGGGTTCGTGATCGTGAGCTTGAGCGTCTGGGCCGCGTCGAGCAGCGTCGAACCGGGCGCGGTCGTGAGCTCGAGGCTCAGCGTGCCGACCGTGCCGTTGCACGCGCCCGCGAGCAGCAACAGCGCGAGGCTCCTCATGCGAGCGCCTCGATCGCCGCGCGCGTGACGCCGGCGATGCGCACCGTCTTGCGGCGCGACGACGCGCCCGCGACGACCTCGATCGCCGATCGTGGGACCCCGAGCGTCTTCGCGAGCAGCTCGATCACCGCGGCATTCGCCTCGCCGTCGACCGGCGGTGAGGTCACCGCCACCTTGAGGCGCTCGTCGTGCACGGGGCCGATCTTGGCGCGAGATGCGCGCGGTTGCACGAGGATGTCGAACGTCACGCTGCCGGCGGTCTCGGTGATCTTCACGGCTCGGGGTTCGTGAGCGTGACGGGTTCGTGGTTCGGGGCGATGCGAGCGCTACTTCGAGCCGCGGCCCAGCTCGCGCGCGCGCTTCGTCGCGGTCTCGACCGCGTTGATCAGTGTGGTGCGCAGGCCGCCTTCCTCGAGCGTGTGGAGGCCGGCGATCGCGGTGCCGCCGGGCGAGGTGACCATGTCCTTGAGCTTGCCGGGGTGCTCGTCGGTCTCGAGCAGCAGCTTGGCCGAGCCCATCACCGTCTGCGCGGCGAGGCGCTGCGCGTTGCGGCGCGAGAGGCCGACCTTGACGCCGGCGTCGGCGAGCGCCTCGAGGATCAGGAAGATGTAGGCGGGGCCGGAGCCGGAGAGGCCGGTGACGGCGTCGAGGTGACTCTCGTCGAGCTGGACCGTGATGCCGACGGCGTCGAACAGGGCCTTCGCGGCGGCGAGGTCGGCCTCGCTCGCGTGCTTGCCGGGCGCGATCGCGGTCGCGCCGGCACCGACGAGCGCGGGCGTGTTCGGCATCGCGCGCACGACGCGGACGCCGTCGGCGAGGGCCTCCTCGATCGTCTCGGTGTCCACGCCGGCCGCGATCGAGACGACGAGCGTGCCCGCGGCGACCACGTCGCCGATCTCGCGCAGCACCTTGTCCATGATCTGCGGCTTGATGCTGAGTACGAGGAGGCCGCAGCGCTTCGCGACCTCGCGGTTGTCGGTCGTGACGTCGATGCCGTAGGTGGACGCGAGCTGGTCGAGGCGATCGCGGCGCGGAAGCGAGGCCACCACGCGCGACGCCGGCACGTGACCGCCGCGCACGAGGCCGCGGATCAGCGCCTCTGCCATGTTGCCGGCGCCGATGAAACCGATCGTGTGGGGGGCGAGCGCGCTCATTGACCGCTCTCCCTGTCGCTTTGCTCCAGGTCCGTCATCCGATGTTGAAGTCTTCCTTGGCGTGCTGGTTCGCGAGCGCAGGATCGCTGAAGCGCGCGAGCGTGTATCGCGAAAAGATTTCGTGCGGTGTGTCGCCGGTGAGGTACTCGGCGTACAGCTTGCCGACGATCGGCGCCATCATGAAGCCGTGGCCGACGAAGCCGCACGCGAGGAAGAAGTCGGGATGACCGGGTGCGGGGCCGAGGATCGGGTTGCCGTCGGGAGATTGATCGTAGGGGCCGGCCCACTGGCGGAGGATCTTGATGTCGCCGAGGATCGGCATCAGGCGCACGAGGCGGCGCGCGTACGTCGTGAGGAACTCGAGGGTGGAGCCCATCGCGTGCGTCGAGCCGTGGCCCGGCACGGTGACGCCGCCGACGATCTCGCCGCGCATCGACTGGCTGCAGTAGAGGCCGCTGGAGAGCTCGGAGACCATCGGCCGCAGGAACGGCTTGAGCGGCTCGCTCGAGCAGATCTCGTGGCGTATGGGGTAGGTCGGCACGTCGACGCCGATCAGCTTCGCGAGCGCGGGCGACCACGAGCCGGTCGCGTTGATCACGCGGCGCGCGCGCACCACGCCGCGCGGCGTGACGACCTCGTAGCCGCCGCCCTGCTGCGGGACGAGTCCGGTCACCGGCGTCTTCGTGAAGATGCGAACGCCGTGTGCCGCCGCTTGCCGCGCGTAGCCCCAGAGGAACGGCCACGGGAACAGGATGCCGTCCGTCGGGTTGTAGGCGGCGCCGACGATGCCCGCGAGATCGAGCTCGGGCACGATCTCCTGCGCCGCCTTCGGCTCGAGCATCTTCGTGTGCACGCCGCAGCGGTTCTGCAGGTCGATGTTCTTCTGCAGGCGCGCGACTTCTTTCTGCGTGCGCGCGAGGAACAGGTAGCCGCCTTGCCGGAACCACACGTTGACGCCGAGGTCGACCGCGAAGCGCCGGCACAGCTCGACCGACTCCTGCATCAGCCGGATGTTGATCTCCGTCGACCACTGCTGGCGTACGCCGCCGCCGTTGCGACCGCTCGCGCCCTCGGCGAGGTAGCCGCGCTCGAGCACGACGACATCGTGCAAGCCGCGCCGCGCCAGGTAGTAGGCGATCGACAGGCCGATCACGCCGCCGCCGACGATCACGATCTCGGCCTTCGCCGGCACCGGGCCGCTCGACTCGAGCGTCGCCGGCAGCCGGATCTCGCCGGAGGCGTCGGCGCGGGACTCGTCGTCCTCGTCGTCGTCGTGGTTGCCGGGGATCATGTCGGGGGATCCGTTTCTTCGTCGTCGTCGAAGTGGTGCGCATCGGGCGCGCGCGCGAGGATCTTGATCGGCGTCGGCGCGAGCGGCGGGCGCGAGGTGAACGGCCGGATGTTCTCGGGCGCGGTCTCGGTCAGGCGCGCGAGCTGCGTCGCCATGGGGCCCAGGCACTCCTTGCCCTGGCACGGGCCGGTGCCGAAGCCGGTGTAGCGCTTCACTTCCTCGATGTCGGCGTAGCCGCGCGACACGCAGTGCTCGAGGTCGGCGAGCGTGACGTCCTCGCAGCGGCAGAGCACGATCTTCTTCGCCACTAGAAGCTCCCCGCGACGTTCGCACCGACGCGCGCGCCATCCTCGGCGGAGCGCGCCGGCCCGAGATAGCCGGTGACATCGCCGCACGCCCATACGCCGTCGGTGGAGGTGCGGCCGTGCTCGTCGACGACGACGCGGAACCCACCGCGCGGCGGATCGAGCACGACCTTGCAGCCCTGCTGGCGCGGGCCCTCGCTCGCCGGCGACGGGATTGCCGCGACCGCGACGAGATCGCAGTCGACGCGGCCGTGCGTCGTATCGACGGCCGTGACCCAGCTGCGCCCGCGCGCGCCGAGCGCCGCGGAGAGGGCGACGCGCACGACATCGGCGCCCGCATCGAGCAGCGCGCTGCCGAGCGCCTCCGCGTCGTCCGCCATCTCCGGCACCTCGACGACGCACACCTTGTCGCCGCCGACGATGCCGTGGTCGACGAGCAGCCGGCCGACCGCGCGCGCCGCGATCACGCCAGGGCGATCGTTGTCGGCGAACGGCAGGTTCACCGGATAGCCGCCGGTCGCCCAGATCCACGCGCGGGCCTTCACGCGATGCAGCTGCTGCGGAGCGGCGACCGCGAGCACGCCGCCGTCGTCCTCGGGGAAGAAGCCGATCGCGGTCGCGCGACCGAGCACGCGCACGCCGGCCGCGACGCACGCCGAGAGCGCCGCATCGGCGACCGCGCGACCCTGGCGCGGATCGGCGCGCAGCGACCCGCCGGGCCGCAGCTGATCGTCGACGAGCAGCACGCTCTTGCCGCTGCGCGCACACGCCTCGGCGGCCGCGAGGCCCGCGGCGCCGGCGCCGATCACGCAGACATCGATCTGCTCGCTGATCACGTCGGGCAGGGCATCGGCCGCCTTCGCGGGCAGCTTGCCGAGACCGGAGAGCTGGCGCACGACCTTGTTCGCGAGCTTGTTGAGCACGCTCGAGCCGGTCATCAGCGTGTGGTGATCGAGGCCGCGCGAGAACAGGAAGTCGACCGCGCCGAGCAGATCGACCTCGGCCGACGGGAACGCGTTCTGGCCCTCGACCTCGGCGCCCGCCGTGCACGGCGACTGACACGCGCGGAGGTTCGGCACGCCGCCGAGCCGTACGAGACATCCCGAGCAGTGGCCTTCGAGACAGAAGAACGTGCGCGGACGGTGGTACTTCAGCGAACGCGAGAGCACGCGCGCGCCGGATGCGATCGCGGCGGCCGCGACGGACTCGTCGGCATACGCGCGCACCGAGCTGTCCGCGATCCGGACCTCGATCGCAGGGCCACGTGCGGCGTCGAACGAGGGCAGGCGGCGCGCCACAGAGTGAGAAATAACATGGGCTCGCGCGCTGGTGCCCCGATCACCCTCGCTGAAACGCGGGGCCTGGGTTGATTGCTTTCACTTCACAGTGCGGGTTACGGTTGCAGTCGCGAAAGGACAGGGGAAACCGACGATGGCGACTCCAACGAGGCCGTGCCCGTACTGTGGCGCGGCGGTTCTGATGAACGCTCCGGCATGCGGTACGTGTGGTCGGCCGATGCCGCCCATGCAGGCCGGCGCACCTCCTGGTGGGGCGCAACCGGCGAAGACGATGTTCGGTGTCGCCGCTCCGACGGTGCCGCGTCCCGGTCAGCCCGCTCCCGCGCCGGCCGGCGCGCCGCGTCCCGGCAATCCGACGGGGCAGCCGCCGGGCTATCCGCAGCAAGGCTTCCAGCCGCCGCAGCCGGGCTATCCGCCGCAGCAGCCGGGCGGTTTCGGTCAGCCGCAGCAGCAGGGCTTCGGCCAGCCGCCGCCGCAGCCGGGCTATCCGCCGCAGCAGCCGGGCGGTTTCGGTCAGCCGCCGCAGCAGCCGGGTGGCTTCGGCCAGCCGCCGCAGCCGTACGGTCAGCCGCCGCAGCAGCCGGGCGGCTTCGGCCAGCCGCCGCAGCCGTACGGTCAGCCGCCGCAGCCGCAGGGCTTCGGCCAGCCGCCGGGCTATCCGCCGCCTCAGCAGCCGGGTGGCTTCGGCCAGCCGCCGCAGCCGTATGGCCAGCCTCCGCAGCAGCCGTACGGTCAGCCGCCGCAGCAGGGCTTCGGTGCGAACCAGTCGGGCTTCGGTCAGCCGCAGCAGCCGCAGGGCTTCGGCCAGCAGCCGGGCTATCCGCAGGCGCAGAACCCGTTCGCGCCGCCGCAGCAAGATCTCCCGGGCCCGCTCGACGACATGGCGCGCAAGCTCCCGCAGTCGGCGCCGGGCACGCTGTTCGGCTTCCCGGTCAGCAAGCTTCGCGATCCGGCGATCCAGCGCAAGATCCTGTTCCTCGCCGGCGTCGCGCTCGTCGCGTCGATCGTCGTGCCGATCTTCACGCAGCCGAAGCTGATCTTCCCGTTCTCGAGTGGCGTCCCCAAGTGGGACTTCCTCGTGTGGCCGCTGATCGCGGGCGGTGCGTACCTGCTCGTCGCCGCGGCGCCGCCTGACATCCGCCAGAAGGTTCCGCCAGCGGTGCTGCAGTGGATCCCGTTCGGCGTGTCGTTCGCCGGCGTGTTCATGCTCGGTGGCCTCGGCGGCGGCGGTCCCGGCGGCTTCGGCGCGCACGACACGCTGCACACGCTCGGCTACGCCGTGCTCGTGTTCGGTCTGCTCGCGCGTATCGCGAACCCGACCGATCAGATCGCGCGCATCATCATCGCCGTCGGTGCGGGCTGCATGGTGCCCGGCTTCTTCCACATGTTCGACTACCTGCACTTCAGCGGTGCACCGGCGCTCGCGATCATCTACGTCCTGCTCGACTTCATCATCACGCTGCTCGGCATCGCGTGCATCCTGTTCGTCGTGCCGCCGCAGAAGCTGCCGCCGGCGCTGCAGTCGGTCGATGCGTTCGGCCCGCTGATCTGCGCGGTGCTGATCGCGTGGCTCCCGGCTCAGGTCGTGCTGATGGGCCTCATCATGCTCGTCCACTTCCACGCGGGCGTGGGCGCGATCCTGATCATGGCGCACGTGCTGCTCCGCATCGTCGCGTTCTTCGGCGTGCTGATGATGGCGTCGCCGGCCGCGTACGAAGAGGCGAAGACGATGTTCATGAAGAAGCCCGGTGGCGGCGCTCCGCCTCCGTCGGGTGGTGGCTATCCGCCCGGTGGCGGCGGCTATCCTCCGGGCGGTGGCGGCTATCCGCCCGCCGGTGGTGGCTACCCGCCCGCGGGTGGTGGCTATCCGCAGCAGGGCGGCTGGCAGTAAGTCAGCGCTCTCGTTGATGAAGCGGCCCGTCGATCACTCGGCGGGCCGTTTTCATTTTTCCCCGCTTCGCGGGACTAGGTCCCGCATGGAGCGCCATGCTTCACACGGCGGCATTTTTCGGGACCGTCGCGGTTATACTCGACGCATGCGTGGGCTGCTTCTCTGCTGCGCGCTGCTCGGTGCTTGCAGCAGCACGTCCCTCAAGCGGGCCGGCGAGTCGTGCTCGGCCTCGAGCGAGTGCGCGAGCGGCCTTCTGTGCGACCTCGCGCTCAAGCCCGCCGTGTGCGCCGACAAGGGCAGCCTCGACGCGCCGCCGCCGATGGTCGATGGGCCGCGCGCGGTCGATGCCAGGCCGATCGATGCACCGCCCGACGCGCCAGCTGACGCCCCGCCCGACTGAACGCGTTATGCTCGCGGCATGCGCGAACGGGGCCTCGAGTACAAGGTCGGGCTGCTGATCCTCGTCTCGAGCGCGATCCTGATCGGGTTCATCTTCGTGCTCGGCAACTTCTCGCTGCGCTCGGGATTCTCGATCCAGGTCGACTTCGACTACATCGGCAGCCTGCAGGAAGGCGCGCCGGTCAAGGTCAGCGGCATCAAGGTCGGCAAGATCAGCGAGGTCGAGTTCCTCGGCGGTAATCCCGATCCGAAGGTCGGCGGCAAGCGCGTGCAGGTGCGCGTGACGGCGTGGGTCGAGTCGCGCGTCCACGACGCGATCCGCGGCGACGCCGAGTTCTTCATCAACACGGCCGGGGTGCTCGGCGAGCAGTACCTGGAGATCGTGCCCGGCCACGACTGGGACCATCCGCCGATCGCGGCGAACACGATCATCCACGGCGCGCCCGCCGTCCACGATCCGCCGCGCACGGACCTCGTGGTCGCGCGGCTCTACGAAGTCCTCGACGGCGTGGCGAGCGTGCTGCGCGACGACAAGGACGCGATCAAGCACCTGTTGTCGAACAGCGCGAACGCGGTCGCGGAGGCGAACCAGCTGCTCGTCGACAACCGCGCCAAGCTCGGCGAGCTGATCGGCAACGGCGCCGACCTCGCGAAGGAAGCGAAGGTCACGCTGACCAAGGTCAACGCCGGGCTGGGCGACGGCCGCCCGGTCGCGGCGCTCGTCGGCGACGCGGACGCGACGCTCAAGAGCGCGCAGGCGACGATGACCACGCTGACGCCGTCGGCGCAGGCCCTGATGACCGACGCGACGCGCGTCACCGGCCTCATCACCGAGCAGCGCGTCGACAAGGCGCTCGACGCCGCCGACAAGGCCGCGAGCGCGGCCGGCAAGGCGGGTGGCCTCATCGACAACGTCAATGGCATGGTGACCGACCTGCGCGCCGGCAAGGGCACGGCGGGTGCGCTGCTCGCGCGCGACGAGCTCTACAGCGACCTCCGCGAGCTGATCCGCGACCTCAAGCGCAATCCGTGGAAGTTCTTCTGGAAGGAGTAGATGCTCCTCGCGCAAGACCAGCGGCTCGCGCGGCGTGTCGGCACGATCGGGCTCGTCGTGATCGCGCTCGCGATCGCGTTCTTCGTGTTCGTGTACGACCGCATCGAGTGGGGGCGCCACACGCGCATCCGGGTCTACTTCCACTCGACGGGTGGGCTGGTCGAGGGCGCGCCGTTCGTCGTCGCGGGCCGCGAGCTCGGCAAGATCGAGGCGATCGTGCTGTCGCCGCAGGGTGCCGACACGCCGCTGCACGGCGATGAGGGCGTCGAGGTGCGCGTCGCGATCGACGCCGACGAGGCCGCGGAGCTCGTGCACGGCGACGTGTTCGTCGCGTCGAAGGGGCCGCTGTCGGCGCGCTACCTCGAGCTCGGTCCGCCGGCGGACGACGCCCCGCGCATCGCGCTGCGCGAGCGCGACCAGCTGCGCGGCAGCGATCCGCCGTCGCTCGATCGCGTGTTCCAGCGCACGTGGGACAACCTGACGACGCTCGGCGGCTTCCTCGACGAGCTGCACCCCGAGGTCGCCGAGCTGCGCGCGCAGCTGACCGCGCTGCAGCAGACGCTCGCCGAGGTCGCGCCGCAGGTCGCGCTGCGCAGCGATGTCGACGCGCTGATCGCCGAGGCGACTCGCACGTACGACGCGCTCGGCGGCCGCCCCGGCCTCGATCGCATCGGCGCGCTGATCGATCACACGCGCGCGACCGTGACCCAGGCCCGCGCGATGGTCGCCGCGCTGCGCACGAAGGCCGACGCGCTCGGCGATTCGCTCGCCGCCGTCAAGGCGCGCCTCGGCACGCACGGAGAGGAGGCGATCGCGAAGGTCGAGCTCGCCGTCGACCGCGTCAAGGCCGCGCTCGACAAGCTCGATCCGCTGCTCGCCCAGGTCGACGCGCTCCAGCAGAGCATCGCGCGCGGCGAAGGCTCGCTGCTCAAGCTGATGCACGACCCGGAGTTTCCCGAGGAGGCGAAGGAGCTCGGCAAGATCATGAAGCGCCAGCCGTGGAAGCTGATCGATCGCCCGCAGTGATCAGAAGCCGGGCGTCTCCATCGGGCCGGAGGACTGGCCGGTGATGAACTGCTGGACGATCGGGTCGGGCGACGCGCGCAGCGCTTCGGGCGTCGCGACGGCGTGGACGACGCCCTGATAGAGGAACGCGACGCGGTCGGCGATGCCGAAGATCGACGGCGGGTCGTGCGAGACGACGATCGCGGTGACGCCGAGGTTCTGCGCGAGCTCGCGGATCAGGCGATCGATGCGGCGCGCGCTGACCGGATCGAGGCCGGTCGTCGGCTCGTCGAACAGGACGACCTCGGGCGACACGGCGAGCGTGCGCGCGATCGCGGCGCGCTTGCGCATGCCGTCGGAGAGCTCGGCCGGGTAGCGGTCGGCGTACGCGTCCATGTAGACCTGCGCGAGGCGCTTGCGGGCCTCGACGAGCGCGTCGGCGTGGCGCAGGTTGCCGTGCTTGCGCAGGGGCAGGGCGACGTTCTCGGCGAGCGTCATCGAGTCGAACAGCGTGGAGGACTGGAAGACCATGCCGATGCGGCGGCGCAGCGGCTCGAACTGGCGCTCGGTGAGGGTGTCGACGCGCTGGCCGTCGAACCAGATCTCGCCCTCGTCGATGCGCAGCAGGCCGACGAGGTGCTTGATCGTGACGGACTTGCCGACACCCGACGTGCCGATGATGAACATCACCTCGCCCTTGTTCACCGCGAGGTCCATCCCCTTGAGCACGGGCTTGGCGCCGAACGCCTTCTTGACGCCCTTGAACTCGATGTACGCGGTCAGAGGTCACCGCCCCAGATGAAGAGCGCGGCAGCCGAGATCACGAAGTCGAGGACGATCACGGCGAACGAGCTGCCGATCACGGCGGCCGTGGTCGCCCACCCGACGCCCTCCGACGAGCCCCGCGCGCGCAGGCCGCAGAAGCCGGCGACGACGGGAATCGCGGCACCGTAGGCCGTCGCCTTGATCAGGAACAGCAGCAGGTGGCGCGGGCGGAGCAGGTGGAGATCGTAGAACAGGCTCGGGTTGACGCCGAACGAGTACTGCGCGGTCAGGCCGCCGGCGGCGTACATGACGGTGCCGCCGATCGTCGTCAGCATGATCGTCATCACGATGCTCGCGATGAAGCGCGGGACGATCAGGTAGTCGATCGGCAGCACGCCGCTCATGCGGAGCGCGTCGACCTGCTCGGTGACCTTCATCGAGCCGATTTCGGCGGCGATGCCGGCGCCGACGCGCGTCGCGAGCATCAGGCCGGTCAGCGTGGCGCCGAAGTCGGTGACGATCAGCTTGATGTACTGCGAGCCGACCTGCGAATAGTCCGCGATGCCGACGCGCTGCAGCTGCAGGCATGCCTCGTACGTCATCACCATGCCGATGAAGCCGAGTGTGACGACGATGAACAGCAGCGAGCGGTTGCCGACCGAGTACATCTGGCGAACGATCTCGCCGGGCGGGCGCCCACCGCGCCGGCCGCGGATGATGCCGGCCACCGTGCCGACGTAGACGAGCCACAGCTCGATCGCGGCGCGGCTCGCGTCGACGAGCCCACCTCCGATGCGCGTGATGGTTCGCTTGATCATCCGGTCGTGTAGGTGAGGAAGAAGTCGAGGAGCATGATCGAGACGGCCGCCGCGACAACGGCCGCATTGACCGCCTTGCCGACGCCGACCGCGCCGCCGCGCACGGTGACGCCGAAGTAGCAGCTGGTGACCGCGATCGCGCCGCCGAACGCGATCGACTTGTAGATGCCGTGCAGGAAGTCGTACGGCTTGAGGTTGTCGGCGAAGCTGTGAAACATCGTCGCCCACTCGATGTCGAGCATCGCGCGCCCGACGATCGAGGCGCCGAGCAGCGCGACCAGATCGCCGAGCACCGTGAGCGCGACGAGCATGACCATCATCGCGATCACGCGCGGCACGACGAGGAATCGCACCGGATCGATCGCGAGCGCGCGCAGGCCGTCGAGCTGCTCGGTGACGGTCATCGTCGAGAGCTCGGCGGTGTTGTTCGCGCCGACGCGGCCCGAGAACATCAGCGCGATCAGGATCGGCCCGATCTCGCGCAGCACCGCGTAGCCCGCGCCCCAGCCCGCGAGCGCGGCCGCGCCGAACTTCTTGACGAACGGGCCGGTCTGCAGCGTCATCAGGCCGCCGGCGAAGAACGCCGTCATCACGACGATCGGCACCGAGCGGTTGCCCATCTTGTAGAGGTTCTTGAACAGCTCCTGGCGATCGATGCGCGGCGGGATGCACGCGCGCAGCACCTGCCAGAACAGCAGCAGGATGCCGCCGACCTCCTCGGCGACGCGGATCGCGCCCGCGCCGATGTTCTCGAACGCGCGCCTCACGCGCGGCGCTCCTCGAGCGGCCCTTCGAGCTCGCCGCGCACGAACTGACGCACGAGCGGGTCGGGCGCATCGGCGATGGTGGCGGCGGGGCCGCGATACACGATGTGGCCGTGGTAGAGGAACGCGATCTCGTCGACGAACTGTGCCAGCGCCACGACATCCGACGATACCGCGAGCACGGTCGCGCCCGTGCGCTGTTGATCCGCGGCGAGCAGGTCGTAGATCTTCTGCGTCGTCACCGGGTCGAGGCCGGCCGTCGGCTCGTCGTAGATCACGAGCTCGGCATCGGCGACCGTCGCGCGCGCGATGCCGACGCGCTTCTTCATGCCACCTGATAGCTCGCCGGTCAGCTTGTGCTCGCTGCCGGCGAGCCCGACCGCGCGCAGGCGCGTCGCGACGCGCTCCGCGATCGCCTCCTGCGCCATGCCGCCGCGCTGGACGAGCGGGAACGCGACGTTCTCCTCGACGGTCAGGAAGTCGAACAGCGCGTAGTTCTGGAACAGCATGCCGATGCGCTGGCGCAACCCGCCGAGCTGCACCTCGCGCTTGCCGACGACGCTCTCGCCGAGCGCCTCGATCTCGCCGCGATCCGGCTGCTCGAGCCCGCACACGAGCTTGCAGATCACGCTCTTGCCCGATGCGGCCGGCCCGATCAGCCCGAGCCGCCCACCGCGCGGGACGTCGAGCGACACGCCGGCGAGCACCTCGTGGTGCCCGTAGCGCTTGCGAACCTCGCGCAGCCTTATTGCGGCCGACACGGGTTGTCCTTCGCGAGGTACTTCGAGTCGGGCTCGAGCTTCTTGAGATCCGTCATCGCGCGGCACGCGCCGGCGTTGTCGTGCTCCTGGGCGAGCGTGACCGCGAGATCGTAGAGCGCGTCGTCGCGCAGGATCGACGCCGGATACAGCTCGGGCAGCTTGCGAAACGCGGTCGCGGCGGCCGGCAGGTCGTGGAGGTCGTCGCGCAAGATCTGGCCGAGCAGCAGCTGAGCGTCGTCGAGCCAGATCGAGAAGTAGCTGCCGGCGCCGAAGCTGACCTCGCGCGTCGCCTCGAGCGCACGCAGCCGCTCGACCGCGCCCTTCGGATCGCCGAGCTGGCGGGACAGGTTCGCCGCCTTCCAGCGCGCGTCGTCGCGCAGGCCGCTCGACGGGTAGTCCGCGGGGATGCGGTCGTAGAGCGAGCGCGCGGCGGGCAGGTTTGACAGCTCGTGCTCGTCGAGGTCGGCGAGCGCCCACACGAGGTTGTCGGCGATCTGCGTCTCGGCGAGCGGCGTGACGAGCTTGCCGATCTGGTCGGCGAGGGCGCGTGCGTCGCGGCCGCGGCCGTCGTCGACGAGCGTGCGCAGCGCGTCGGCCGCGATCGGCTCGTCGGGCCAGTCGGTCACGCACTTCCACAGCGCGGTCCACGCCTCGACGGTCTTGCCGGCCGCGAGCAGCAGCGTGCCCGCGCGATACGTGGCGGTCGAGGCCGTCATCGGGTCGTCGGTCTTCGTCGGCACGGCCTGGTACACGGCGATCGCCTCGGGCTTGCGATCGTGGCGCTCGAGCACCTCGCCCTCGCCGAGCAGGGCATCGCTGCACGCGCTCGTCGCGCGGCGCTGCGGGCGCAGCCGCCCGCACTTCTGCTGCGCCGCTCGATACGCGGCGACCGCGCCATCGACGTCGCCGGAGTCGGCGCGCGAATCGGCGGTCACCAGCTCGGGCAGCGTCGCCGGAGCGGAGCACGCGGCGAGCAGGAGCAGCGCGGCCGTCTTCACAGCCCTGTTGCGATCTCCCCGATCACCTGCGCCGCGCGCTGCACGCCCGCGCGATCGACATCGAGGTGGACGACCGCACGGATCCGCTGCGTCATCGCGAGCTCGCCGGGGTGCGACCGCGCGTCGACGCGCATCGCGCCGATCATCACGCCCTGGGCCTTCGCACGCTCGATGACCTGCGCGGTCGTGCCGCGGTCGAGATCGATCATCACGATGTTCGTCTGCGGCGCGAGCACGCGGACCCCGCGCGTCCCGGCGAGCCCGTCGGCGAGCACCTTCGCGTTCGCGTGATCCTCGGCGAGCCGCGCGCGGTGATGGTCGAGCGCGTGGAGGCCGGCGGCGGCGAGGATGCCGCTCTGCCGCATGCCGCCGCCGTACATCTTGCGCAGGCGATGGCACTTCTGGATGAAGTCGCGCGGGCCCGCGATCACGGAGCCGGCCGGCGCGCCGAGGCCCTTCGACAGGCACACGCTGACGCTGTCGAAGCCGTCCGCGAGCTCGCGCTCCGTCGCGCCCGTGGCGATGGCCGCGTTCCACAGGCGCGCGCCGTCGAGGTGCGTCCACATGCCGAGCGAGTGCGCGGTCTGCGTGACGGCCGCGAGCTGCTTGCGATCCCAGACGATGCCGCCCATCGCGTTGTGCGTGTTCTCGACGGCAACGACGCGCGTCGCCGCACCGTACGGATCCTCGGGCTTGTACGCGGCGCGCACGTCCGCGAGCGTGAACGTGCCGTCGGTGCCGACGACCTGTGTCTGACACCCGGCGAGCGCGGCGAGCGCGCCGGACTCGTAGCGCCAGCAGTGCGCGCCGACGCCGATGATGACCTCGTCGCCGTGGCGCGTGGCCGCCGCGAGCGCGACCTGGTTTGCCATCGTGCCGCTCGGCACGAACAGCGCCGCTTCCTTGCCGAGCAGCTCGGCGATGCGCTCCTGCAGGCGGATGACCGTCGGGTCCTCGCCGTAGACGTCGTCGCCGACCTCGGCGTCCGCCATCGCCTTGCGCATGGCCTGCGTGGGCCGGGTGACCGTGTCGCTGCGCAGATCGATCATGCGCCCGAACGTAGCACTACGGCGTGTTGCTCACCGGCGGACCGTCGTCGTCCTTCTTCGGCGCCGGGTCTTCCTTCTTCGGAGGCGCCGGCTCGTCCTTCTTCGGGGTGGGCGCGGGGGCAGGCGAGCCGAGCTCGGCGCGCAGCTTCTGCTCGAGCTGGTTGAGGAGCTCGATCTCGACGTACTCCGGCCGGTCCTCGATCGTCAGCACGAACCGCACGACGTGGCGGCCGTCCTTCGTCGTGTCGACGAGCTCGAGCGACCCGCGGAACGTCTTCTTCTCCTCGTGCAGCTCGAAGATCACGTAGCCGGCGTCGGCGTCCTTCTCGGTGATCTTGAGCTTCGCGTCGACGCGCAGGAACCGCACGGCGGCGGCCCACGCCGGGTCGCGCGGGTAGGCGAGCGTCTTCTCCGAGCGCGCGTCGGCCACGCTCGTGGCGAGCAGGAGGGCGAGCAGCACTCGGCGCATGCGCCGATGGTCGCTAGGTCGCCTCGGCGGGGCCACTTTTTCGCGCGAGCGCGAGGTCGTGGAACGACACCCACGGCGTGGCGAGGCCCAGAAGGCCCATGCCCATGTACCAGAGCAGCTGCAGGAAGTAGTGGACGTTCGCGAACGCGAAGGCCGTCGCGTAGATGGCCGTGTTCTTGTCGGCGGCGCCGAGGATCGTGATCGACGCGCCGAGCAGCGTGAACCACTGGAACTGGCCGAAGTTGCCAGGCGAGTTCGGCAGCATGATGCCGACGGCGACGATGCCCATCGTCGCGAGCGCGGCGACGAGGCTCAGGTCGAACGCGGGGTCGATCGTGTGAAAGCCGCGCGCGAGCAGCCACACGCCGAGGCCGTTCGCGAACCAGTAGATCAAGCTCCACACGACGAACACGGCGAGGTTCCGCCCGTCGTTGAGCACCTCGAAGCCGCGGATCATGCTGACGAGCTTGTCCTCGATCGCGGTCGCGAGCTTCGGCGCGAGCTTCGGCAGCAGCGAGAGCCGCAGGAAGAACGCGACCGTCCTCTGCGGGCGGCGCAGCGCGAGCAGCAGGAACACCATCGCGGCCGTGAACACGCCGAGCGCGATCCACGCCATCTTCATCATCCACGGCGGCGACGTCGGCGAGCGCAGCGAGAAGCACGCGCCGAACACGAGCAGCGAGATGATCAGGCCATCGACGATGCGCTCGACCGCGATCGTGCCGAGCGCCTGCGTCCCCGAGATGCCGCGCTGGCGCAGCAGGCCCGGCCGCACGAACTCGCCGAGGCGCGCCGGCAGTGCGAGGATCGCCATGAACCCGACCGACGAGATCGCGAGCAGCGGCCCCATCGGCAGCTTGACGCCGATCGGCGCGAGCAGGTTGTTCCAGCGCACGGCGCGGCACACGTGCACGACGACGAGCAGCCCGATGTAGCCGAGCAGGTACGGCGCGAACTCGCTCCACGACAGCGCGTGCCACGCGTGCTTCAGCTGATCGAGCGTCTGCTCGTTCGGCCACACGAAGTAGAGGCACAGCGCGAGCATGCCGAGCGAGAGCACGAGGTTGATGGCGAGCTTCATACGTCGGGGAGCTGGCCGCCGAGGATCGCGCGCGGCGCGTGGTCGAACAGCCGCACGACCGCCGCGTGGCCGAGCTTCTTCTCGATCCACGCGAGGCCTTGCTGCGCTTGCTGGAGGTCGCCGACCTGGTGCGCGTCGGTGGCGACGGCGGCGGCGAGCCCGCTCTCGAGCAGGTGACGCGCGGCCTTCATCTCTTTCCTGCCGTGGAACCCGCCGACCGCGCCGAGGTCGACGACGAACGCGCAGTGATTTCGCAGCGAGCGCGCGAGGTCGTCGTCGCCCCACAGCGCGTGATAGCGCTCGGGATGCGCGAGCACCGGGACCTTGCCGGCCATCCGAAACTTGAACAGCTGGTCGATCATCCCCGGCGGCATCAGCGGCGGCGGAATCTCGACGAGGAACGCGTTCGTGCCCGCGTAGCTCGGGATCGCGTTCTCGGTGACTCGCTTGTAGAATACATCGTCCCACATGTTCTCGGCCGCGAGCCGGAGTGTGGGGTGGCGTGAGTTCCGGATCCGCTGGAGCGTCGCGAAGGTCGCCTCGATCCGGTCCCAGGCCGGCAGATACTGCGACGCCTTCTGATGCGGGGTCACACACTGCTCGGTGACGCCGAGGGCGGCGAGGCCGTCGAGCATGGTCAGGGCGGTCGCCTCGTCGGGAGCGCCGTCGTCAAGCCCGAACAGCACGTGGCTATGGAGATCGACGAAGCCCACCTGGGACGGCGGGTTTAGCGCAGCCGGTAGCGGCATACAACCGTCCGTGATTGCTCGGCGTGATCGTGCGTGTTAGAGATCGAAGAGCCCGGGGAAACCAGGGCTAGAGGGACGTTCCATGGCACAGTCCGAGAAGCGCGAGAATTCGGTCCTCTTCTCCCTGCGGGAGCTCCGTCAGATCGAGGAGAACCGGGTCCAGGAAGAGGAGCACGCGGTCCGCAGCGCTGAAGAGGCGCGCCGGATGGCGAAGGAAGCCGAGGAGCGTCGCAAGCGCGAGGAAGAGGAAGCCAAGATCCGCGCCGAGCGCGATCACCAGCGCCAGATCGAAGAGGCGAAGGCCGCCGCCGAGCGCGAAGCGCGCATGCGCGTCGAGTCCGCCGAGGCCGCCGAGCGCGCGCGCCAGCAGGCCGCGCTCGAGCAGCAGCGCCTGCAGCAGGAGATGGAGCTGCGCCGCGCCGAGGTCGCCAAGAAGCGCCCGACGTGGATGCTCGCCGTCACCGCGATGGCCGTGATCGGCATCGTGATCGCGGGCGTCGTCGGCGTGCGCGCGTACCAGCAGTCGCAAGAGGACTCGCAGAAGCGCCAGCAGGCCGAGGCCGAGAAAGAGGAGTACGGCAAGCAGGTCAAGGCGGCGCAGGAGCAGGTCGCGAAGGCGCAGAAGGACCTCGACGAGAACGCCGCCAAGCTCGACAAGGCGATCGCGGACGTCAGCGCGGCGCAGGACGCCGTCGCCCTCAAGGCCGCGCAGGCTCACCTCCAGGAGCTGCAGCGCGAGCAGGCCGAGATGCGTTCGCGCGTCGAGGCGGCGAAGCAGGCTGCTGCGAAGGCCGAGCGTGCCCGCGGCGTGCACGTCAGCCAGGAGTGCTTGAACAACCCGCTCGCGAAGGGCTGCCAGTAGTCACTCGCTCGCGTTTGGTCATGTAAGACGGCGCCCACCTCGGGCGCCGTTTTCGCTTTCGGCGCAAACGCCGGGCGGGTTCGGGTGTCTAATCACGTCGTGCGCTGCGTGCTCCTCTGCCTCGTGCTCGCGGCGTGTGGTCCGGCGCCGTCGGAGCTCGACAAGCTGCGCCGCCAGGTGCGCTCCGTCTCCGCGCGCGCACATGCGGTGCTCGCCGCCGCACACACCGACGAGGAGCTGCGCGCCGCGCGCCCGACGCTGGTCGAGCTGCAGCTCGAGCTCGCGGACCTCAGCGACCGGATCGATCGCCTGCAATCCCAGCGCTGACGGCGTGTCTTCACCGCATGCAGGAAGCATCGGTGATGACGTCGCTGCACGAGCTCCGCGCGATCGAGCAGCAGCGGATCGCGGACGAGCGCGCGGCCCGCGATCAGGCCCGCGAGGCCGAGGAGCACGCGCGGCGCGCCGCCGAGGAAGCGCGGCTGGCCGAGGCCGCGGCCCGCGAGCGAGCGGAGCGCGAGGAGCGCCTGCGCGTCGAGGAGGCGAGGGCGGCCGCGGAGCGCGAGGCGCGGATGCGGGTCGAGGCGCACGAGGCGGCCGAGCGTGCGCGGCTCGCGGCCCAGCTCGAGCAGGAGCGGCTCGCGCACGAGATCGAGCTGCGCCGCGCGGATATCGCGAAGCGCCGCCCGAAGTGGATGGTCGCGGTGACGGTGGTCGCGCTCGTCGGCGCGCTCGGCTTCGGCGCGCTCGCGATCGACCGCATGCGCGACGCCGACAGCTCGCAGCAGGCGAAGGCGCGCGCGGATGCCGAGAGGGCCGCCGCGAAGCAGGAGGCGGCGGACGCCGTCGCCAAGCTCGAGGCGATGCAGCGGACGCTCGACGACCTCGACGCCAAGGTGCGCGACGCGCAGCACGCCGTCGCGACGGCGACGAACAAGCTCGAGCTCGAGCAGGCCCAGGCGCGCCTGAACGAGGCGAACCGCAAGGCCGCGGAAGCACGGGCTCACGCGCTCGAGCTGCAGCGCATCAAGGACAAGATCGACCGCAACAAGCGGATCGACGTGACGCCGTGTGCTGGTGAGGTCCTCTGCAAGTAGGTGTACGATCGCCCTAGATGCGCTGGCTCCTCGTCGCGCTCCTCGCGGCCTCCGTCCTGTCGCCTGCGTGCGACTGCAACCACCACCACACCGGCAACGGTCCCGACGGCGGCGATATCTGCACGCCGGCATGCACGGGCGACAGCGTCTGTCGCTACAACACGTGCGTCCCGCCGCCGGAGCCGTGCGGCAGCAACGCGGACTGTCCTGGCGACAAGTACTGCGACGCGCCGAACCACGAGTGCCTGCCGTGGGGCGTGGGCCCGGGCGGCGTCAGCGATCCGATGTGCAAGCGCGATCCGGTGCCCGGCGTGTTCTTCCCGGGCGCGCAGTGCGAGTGGCTCGGGCCGCCGCCCGGCGATCCGTATCCGAACCACGTCAACGTGCTCGCGACGCCGATGGTCGCGACGTTCTACGCGCAGGGCGAGCTGTCGACGCCGTCGATCGTCTTCACGTCGTACAACTTCACCGACGGTGGCGCGCAGTCCTGCGAGAGCAGTGACCCGGCGAACTACTACGGCGTCATTCGCATCATCGACGGCGCGAGCTGTCAGCAGCAGGCGACCATCGCGGCGCCGACGGTCGTCGCCTCGGCCTCGGTCGCGATCGCGGACATCGGCGGCGTCGACTCGACGCCGGAGATCGTCGCGGCGCGCAGCGACGGCGGGCTCGTCGCGTGGACGCTCAAGTCGACCGGCTGGGAAGTGCTGTGGCAGACCACCTCGACGTTCGGCGACACGCTGTGCGACTGGGCCGGCCCATCGATCCACGACCTCGACGACGACGGCATTCCCGAGATCCTGTTCTACGGCAACGTCTACGACGCCAACGGCAACGCGCTCGACGAGTCGCTCGGCGCGGGCCCCGCGACCAGCACCGGCTACATCCCGATCGCGGCTGACATCGACGGCGACGGGCAGGTCGAGCTCGTCACCGGCAGCGAGATCTACGGCTGGGACCGCGTCGCGAAGAAGTGGCAGCCGAAGCAGGCGCTGCCCGGCGCGCAGGGCCACCTCGCCGTCGCCGACTTCGGCACGTACTCGAACGGCATGAGCGACCGCACGCACCTCGACGGCATCGCGGAGGTCGTGTTGATCCGCCTCGGCGTCGCGCACGTCTACGCGCTCGACGGCCGCGAGGTGTTCACGGCGAACCTGCAGGGCACGACGGCCGGCAACGGCGGCCCGCCGACGATCGCCGACTTCGATGGCGATGGCCGCGTCGAGTTCGCATCCGCGGGCGCGACCGCGTACGCCGTGTTCGATCCGGACTGCACGGGCACGCCCGATCCGATGTTCTGCGCGTCGATGACGACGAACGGCGTGCTGTGGGCCGACGTCTCGCAGGACCTGTCCTCGAACGTCACCGGCTCGTCGGTGTTCGACTTCGACGGCGATGGCCGCGCCGAGGTCGTCTACGGCGACGAGTGCTTCACGCGCGTCTACGACGGCCGCACGGGCAAGGTCGTTTACTCGCGCTATCGCACGTCCTGCACCTGGTACGAGAACCCGGTGATCGCGGACGTCGATGCGGACTTCAACGCCGAGATCGTCAGCACGTCGAACACGAACTGCGCGGTCGCGTGCCCGGCCGTCGATCCGATCTTCGATGGCGTGCAGTGCCGCGACGACGCCGATTGCCCTCGCACGACGACCTGCGGCCGCGAGAACGCGACCGACGCGCTCGGGCGCTGCCGCTGCCAGCAGGACAGCGACTGCGGCGGCGATGGCTTCGTCTGTCTCGATCCGATCGCGGGCCCGTCGCCCGCCGGCAAGGTCTGCCGCGCCTCGCACCCGGCCACCGCCGCCGCGACGGGCGTGCGCGTGCTCGCCGACTCGCTCGACCGCTGGGTCAACACGCGGCCGATCTGGAACCAGCACGCGTACTCGGTGACGAACGTCGACGAGGCCGGCAAGGTCCCGCGCACGAGCCAGTGGCTGCAGAACTGGAAGCAGCCGGGGCTCAACAACTTCCGCCAGAACACGCCGGGCGACGGCGAGACCGCGGGCGCGATTCCCGATCTCACCGTCCACCAGGCGAAGGTGACGTGCGACGCGGGCGGTCCGGTCATCACCGCCGAGATCTGCAACCGCGGCACGGAGCCGGTCGCGCCGGGCGTACCGGTCGCGGTCTACGACAGCACCGGCATGGTGCGCTGCACGACGAAGACCACCGCGCGCATCAACCCAGGGGCCTGCTCGACGACGTCGTGCACGTGGACGGGCGGCAACGACGCGGGCAGCGTGGTCGCCGACGACAAGGGCGATGGCACCGGCATCGACTCCGAGTGCCGCGAGGACAACAACAAGCTCGCGATCACGGTCAGCTGCCCGTAGCCCGCTGCGCGCCGGTCGCGCGTGGGCCGCGCGCGCATGCCTCGCCGAAAATGAATCGGGCCCGTTGCCGCGGGCCCATGCAGTCCAAGCTATCTACTGCGAGAGGTTGGTGTGCCGCGGCGTGCTGCGACCTGCGCGGTCGCGGCGCGTGATCCGCGGCGCGTGCGTTACCAGCCGCAGACCTGCTTCGCGCTGGTCGTGACGGCATCCGCGCCGGCCTTGCACGCGGTGGCGAGGTTCGCCTTCGCCTCGGCCGGGAGGTTGGCCCAGCCCGCCGACGCCTGGTCGTACGCCTGCTTCAGCGCGTCGCGCGCCTGCTGGGGCATCTTGTCGCACGACGAGAGCTTCTCGATCGCGGCCTTGTACTCGTTGCACTCGGCCGGGAGATCGCCGGCGGCCGCGGGGGCGGCGGCAGCGCTGCCAGTGGCCGCAGCGGCGGGCGCGGCGGGCGTGGTGGGCGTCGGGGCGGCGGCAGCCGAGCCCGTGGCGGTCGTGCCCTCGGCGGGCTTGTCGGCGGAGGTCTCGCCGTCCTTCTTCTTCTTGCAGCCGGTGAGGCTGACGGTCGCGGCGAGCGCAATCACGGCAAAGAACGTCGTGAGTTTCTTCATGCCCGAAACGCTACGAGCGCAGCGCGGCGCACGCTATCGCTTCATCGTACTACTTTGTAAACGGGCGGCGACGATCGCGGCGGCGTCGCAACGAGATGATGACGAGTGCAGCGAGAAGCGCGCTCGATGGGGCAGGGGCGCCCTGGCAGCAGCCGCTGGGCTTCGTCGTGCCGGAGCCGGCGTCATCGCCGAAGACGCCATCGCCGGGTGTGTCGCCGCGCGCGCAGCCGATCGGCTCGTTCGTCTCGTCCATGCCGAGCGGGCGCGGTCCATAGATCGGTGGCGCGCAGCCGGCTTCGATCGCGCCGAGGTCGGGCGCGCTGCCGGTGAAGCCGTCATCGATGTTGGGGAGCACGCTGCCGCGGTCGATCGCGGGCGAGGCGGCGGCGAGCTGTGGCGTCATCGGATCGAGCTTGGTGTGCCAGTCGGCGATGCCCGACGTCTGATCCATCAGCACGCCGTGCTGCTCGCGACCGCCGGCCTGCAGCGCCGCGAGGCTCGCGTACGTCATGCCGCCCGTGCCGTAGCCGTACTCGAACTGGCCGTCGGGCGCGTAGCCGTTGTAGTCGGTGCTCGCGGTCGCGACGGACGGGACGTCCCACCGGACGGTGTGGCCGTCGCCGATCGTTGCCGGTCCCTCGAAGATGCTGTTCTCGATCGTGAAGAACAGCGGCTCGTTCGCGGTCGAGCACTGGATCGCGCGCTGATCGCGCAGCACGGTCGTGTGGTAGATGACGGCGCCGACCGTCGGCGTGCTGCCGTTGGCGTGGAGCTTGAATTCCTCGTCGGCGACGTTCACGAGGACGTTGCGGATCGCGTACGCGGGGCCGCCGTAGATCGGCTGGAACGACAGGGTCGCGAACGTGTTCGTGAAGCGGTTGCGCAGCGCGCGCGTGTTGCGCATCGACGTGTCGAGCTCGATGCCGTTGTCGTACGTCCAGAGGACATCGTTGCCGATGAAGTCGACAGACTTCGCGCCGTCCTGCTCGATCTTCATCGCGTCGCCGAAGCCGGAGATCCGGTTGTGCGTGACGACGTGCCCGGTGCCCTCGAGGTGGATGCCGTCGTCGTTCGCGTGCGTGCCGTGGACGATCGCGCCGCTGCCGTCGGCGTTGCACGGATCGTCGCTCGTGTAGACGCACGGCCACTGCACGCGGCCCTCGAGGATGTTGTCGGCGTAGTAGAAGTCGGTCTGGTCGGGCTGCGAGCCGATGCCGAGCACGACGTCGGAGATGTGGACGCGCCGCACGACGTTGCCGGTCGCGGCCGGCGTCTGGAAGCGCAGCGCGCGCGTCGCGTGCGCGATCGCGAGGCTCTCGACGTGGACGTCGCTGCCGTAGACCTCGAGCACGTTGCAGCCGGTGCAGCCGCCGCCGTCGAGGACCGAGGTGTCGCCCGCGCCGCGGATCACGATCGGGTTCTGCGCCGTGCCGCTCGCATGCAGCGCGAACTGGCCGGTGTACGTGCCGGCGGCGAGCGTGATCACGTCGCCGGGCTGCGCGGCGTTCAAGGCGGCCGTCAGCTCCTGTGCGCTCGTCACGGTGACCGCGTGCCGCGCAGCCGGATCCCCGGGGACCGGGCGGGTCCTCGCGGTGAGCATCAGCGTCTGATCGACGGCGCCGTCGGCGTCGGTCGCGTGCAGCTCGACGTCGTACGAGGTGTCGGGCGCAAGGTCGAAGATCGAGCCGGCGAACCCGGGCCCGACGGTCAGCCCGGTGACGACCTCGGCGTGGACGCGCGCGAGCGGCAGGGCATCGTGCCACGCGGTCGTGCCGGTGACGCGATAGCGCACGGCGACCTGCGCGGTGAAGTTGTCGTCGCCGCTGATCGGTAGCGCGACGCCGAGCGCGGTGATCGTCGGCGGATCCGTCTCGGGTGTGCCGGCGTGCAGCACATCGTCGGCGTAGGCGGCGGTCGACAGCGCGGCGACGAGGAGCAGGGCACGCATGCCGGCATCGTAGTACCGTCGAGAGGTGCGAGCGGCGTGGTTCACACTCTTGTTACCCGCGTGTGTGATCGGCGCACCGCCGGGCTTCTCGCCGGGCGAGAGCTGGACGTTCCCGCTCGTCGATCCGCTCGCGCACGAGCCGCTGATCGTGCCGGTCGTGATCGGCGGCAAGGGGCCGCTTCTGTTCGTGCTCGATCCCGATGCCGACACGAGCATCGACGTCGGCTTCATCCCTCAGCTCGCCACCATCGGAAACGGGCCGAGCTACGCGCCGATCCGGGACGTGCAGATCGGGACCTTGCATGTCGCGTCGCTGCCGTTCATCGCGACGAAGGCGCACGCGTTCGACACGGCCGGGCGCCGCATCGCCGGCGTGATCGGCCGCGATGTCATCACGAGCGCGCTCGTGTTCGGCTTCGATCGCGATCGCGGCACGGCCTGGCTCTCGACGCCGAGGCACGCGCCGGTGCCCGACGGCGCGCGACACTTCGACTACTTCGAGCGTACGACCGGCGAGGATGCGCCGAAGGATCGCGGACCGTACGCGACGGGCTCGATCGACGGCCGCGAGCAGGACTTTCACATCGACCTCGGCCACGTCGCGAGCACGCTGCGCGGCGGGCCGCGGACCGCGAAGCAGGTCTCGGTCGGTGGCATCGATCGCTACGGCGTCACGTTCGCGCCGTTCACGGGCGACTTCCTGGAGCAGGTCCGCTCGGCGACGCTCGGGCTCGACTTCTTCTGGCAGCTCGCCGTCGCGGTCGACTTCGACAGCCACCGCATCTACGTCGCGCCGCGCACGCAGGTCGCTCCGGCGATGCGCATCGCGCGCTGGCCGCTCGCGTGCAAGCACGCCGGGTGCGCCGAGCTCGTGCTGCACGGCAAGGAGCTCGAGGTCATCCCGGAGCGCACGCCGGTGCAGCTGGTCGTACGCGCGGGCGCGCACGATGGCGGCGAGCTCCCCACGCTCGAGGTCGACCTCGGCGCGGGTGCCCCGCACTTCGCGGTCTCGCTCGACGACCGCTACAGCGACGCCGTGCTCGACGTGATCGATGCGTCGCCGTTCCCGCGGACGTGCATCGATGCGAAGGGCTGCGTCGTGCCGTATGAGCCTTGAAGCGGCTAGCCCTGGCGCGTCAGCTCGCGCCAGCTGTGGCCCTCGCGGCCCATCATCTCGTCGGCCGACGGCGGACCGCCCGTGCCGGGCTCGTAGACGTGGACGCCGGGCGTCGCTTCCCACACCTGGAGCACGGGCTGGATCAGCTCCCACGCGCGGTCGACGGAGTCGCGGCGGTTGAACAGCGTCGCGTCGCCGCGCATGCAGTCGAGCAGCAGGCGCTCGTACGCCTCGCTGATCGGCCGGTTGAAGGCGTCGGCGTAGTTCATCGTCATCATGACGTTGCCGACCTGGATGTTCTCGCCGGGGACCTTCGCGACGAACCGCAGCGAGATGCCTTCCTTCGGCTGGATGCGCAGCGTGAGCACGGCCGGCTGCAGCACGCTTCCGGCGGCCTCTTCCTTGAACAGGACGAGCGGCACGGCGCGGAAGTGGATGTTGACCTCGGTGAGGCGCTCCGCGAGCTTCTTGCCGGCGCGCAGGTAGAACGGCACGCCGTGCCAGCGCCAGCTGTCGATCATGAAGCGGATCGCGGCATAGGTCGGCACCTGCGAATTCGGCGCGACGCCCTTCTCCTCGCGGTACCCGCGATACTGCCCGCGAACGGCGAAGTTCGCGACGTCGTTGAGCGTCAGCTCGCGCACCGAGCGCAGGACCTGCGATTTCTCGTCGCGGATGTCGTCGGGCTTGAACGACGCCGGGACCTCCATCGTGACGAGCGCGAGCACCTGCAGCAGGTGGTTCTGGATGATGTCGCGCACGACGCCGGTCTGCTCGTAGAACGCGCCGCGCCCCTCGATGCCGATGTCCTCGGCCGCCGTGATTTCGACGTACTCGACGTGGTTGCGGTTCCACAGCGGCTCGAAGATCGAGTTGCCGAACCGCAGCACCAAGATGTTCTGGACCGTCTCTTTGCCGAGGTAGTGGTCGATGCGATAGATCTGGCTCTCGTCGAGGTAGCTGCCGATCATCTCGTTGAGCGCGCGGGCGCTCGCGAGGTCACGGCCGAACGGCTTCTCGACGATCACGCGGCAGCCGACCTGGCCCGGGCGCTGCACCGCGCACTCGATCAGCTTGTGCTGGTGGAGCTTCTCGAGGATCAGCGCGAACACGCTGGGCGGCGTCGACAGGTAGAACACGCGGTTGCCGCGCGTGCCCTTCGCCTTCGCGGCCTCGAGCTTCTCCTTGAGCTTGAGGTACGTGTTGTCGTCGTTGAACTCGCCGCCGACGAAGTCGAGCATCGAGGCGAACTTGTCCCACTTGCCCGGCTCGACCTTCTGGCGCGAGAACTCCTCGACGCGCGGGCGCAGGTCCGCGGCGAACTTCTGCGCCGTCTGATCGCCGCGCGACACGCCGATGATCAGCGTCGGGTCGGAGAGACCTCCGTCGAGCATGATGTTGTAGAGCGCGGGCGCGAGCTTGCGGCCCGCGAGGTCACCGGTCGCACCGAAGATCACGATCGACGTCGGCTCGGGCTTGCGGCGCTTTGTCTGCGTGAAGTCGCCGAGGATCTCGCCGACGACGGGTGGTGGAATGGTATCGGCCATGAGTCAGTCCTTGCTGGTGATCACGTAGTGCGCTGCCCCCAGCAGCGCAGCACGCGGTTCGAGAGCGACGCGGACGCCGAGTGCGAGCGTCCAGTCGTGGAAGCGGCCCTTCTGCGAGAACCGCGCGACGAGGCGGCCGTTCTGCAAGACGGGCAGGATGCGCGGCGGGATGCCGCCGCCGATCACGACGCCGCCGGTCGCCATCGCGCGCAGCGCGACGTTGCCGGCCTCCGCGCCGAGCAGCTCGACGAACAGATCGAGCGCGCGCATCGCGTTCGCCTCGGTCTTGTCGAGCGCCGCCTTCGTGATCGCGGCGTTGCGATCGCCCTCGTAGGGCAGGTGCGGTGCGCCGCGGCGACAGAAGTCGTAGAGGTCGCCGATGCCGTTGCCGCACAGCACGCGCTCGACGGAGACGTGCGCGCCGTACTTCTCGCGCAGGAAGCGCCAGAGATCGAGCTCCTCGTCGGTGCCGGGCGCCCAGTCGGCGTGGCCGCCCTCGGAGGGCAGGGCGACGTAGCGGCGGCCGTCGTGGACGAGCGTTGCCTCGCCGAGCCCGGTGCCGGGCGCGATCACGGCGATCGTGCCGTGCAGATCGTGATCCTTCTCGGGCTGCAGCACCGAGAAGCCCTCGGGCGGCAGCGCGAGCGTGCCGAGCGCGGTGGCCTGCAGGTCGTTGAGCAGCTTCACGGGCGCGCCGAGCTGGGTCTCGAGCGCGCGCTCCTCGATCGTCCACGGCAGGTTCGTGATCTTCGCCGTGCCGGCCTGCACCGGCCCCGCGACGCCGAAGCACGCGCCCTCGATGTGGCCGGGCGCGAAGGCGTCGAGGATCGCCTCGAGCGACGCGAAGTCCGCGCAGTGGAACAGCTGCTCGCGCGCGATCTTGCCGTCGCGGTCGAACAGCGCGAGCACGGTCTTCGTGCCGCCGGTATCGCCCGCGAGGATCACTTCGGCAGCTCCTCGGCGGCGACCTCGTCGATGAACCACGCGACGTCCGGACCGCGGACGAGCGACGACGGGATCTCCGGCGACGGCGTGCCGAGCGCGCGCGGCAGGATGTGCGTCTTGTCGGGCCCCGCGACGAGGAACCGCACGCGCTTGGCCGCCGCGAGCAGCGGCAGCGTCACCGTGATCCGCACGGTCTTGCCCTTCGCGACCGGCGAGTCGACCGGGTTCGACACGACCCAGCGATCGTGCGCGCCGAGCGCCTGCGTGGCGGGGAACAGCGACGCCGTGTGGCCATCGGGTCCCATGCCGAGGAACACGAGATCGAGCGCGGGCGGCGAGCCGACCTCCGCGAGCATGCGTTTCTCGTAGTCGGCGGCCGCCTCCGCCGGATCGCGCTCGCCTTCCATGCGGAAGAAGCGCGTCAGCTTCAGCGGATCGAGCAGCGTGCGCTTCGCCATCCCGAAGTTCGAGTCGGGGTGATCCGGCGGCACCGTGCGCTCGTCGCCCCACCACAGGACGACGCGCTCCCACGGCAGCGCCTCGCGCCCCATGCTCGCGAGGATCTCGTGCATGCGCTTGGGCGTCGAGCCGCCCGACAGTGCGACGTGGAACGGCCCGTTCGACGCGCGCGCGAGCCGCACGAGCTCCTCCGCGCCCGCGCGCGAGACCGCCTCCAGGTCCTTGAACCGCTGGACCTGCATCTTCAGCCTCCGGTCGGGCGCTCGACGTGACCACCGAACTGGAACCGCATCGCGGAGAGGACCTTCTCCGCGAACGAGTGGTCCTGGCGCGAGCGGAAGCGCGTGAACAGCGACGCGGCGATCACGTCCGCCGAGACGCCTTCCTCGATCGCGGCCATCACCGTCCACCGGCCCTCGCCGGAGTCCTGCACGCTGCCCGTGAACTTCTTGAGCTCGGGATCCTCGACCATCGCCTTCGCGGTGAGATCGATCAGCCACGACGACAGCACGCTGCCGCGGCGCCACACCTCCGCGATGTCGGCGACCGGCAGCTGGTAGCGGATGTCTTCCTGGACCTGCTCGCCGCGCGCGCCGCGCATGATGTCGAAGCCCTCGGCGATTGCCTGCATGATCCCGTACTCGATGCCGTTGTGGACCATCTTGACGAAGTGGCCCGAGCCGACCGGCCCGCAGTGCAGGTAGCCCTCCTCGGCGGTGCCGCCGACCTTCTCGCGGCCGGGCGTGCGCTCGACCTCGCCGCGGCCGGGCGCGAGTGTCTTGAAGATCGGATCGAGGCGCTGCACGACCTCCTTGTCACCGCCGACCATCAGGCAGTAGCCGCGCTCGAGGCCGTAGACGCCGCCGGAGGTGCCGGCATCGACGTAGTTGATCTTCTTGCTCGCGATCGCCTTGGCGCGCCGCACGTCGTCCTTGAAGAACGAGTTGCCGCCGTCGATGATCGTGTCGCCGGGCTCGAGGATGCCGGCGAGCTCGTTGACCGTCGACTCCGTCGGGCCGCCGGCGGGGACCATGATCCACACCGCGCGCGGCTTCTGGAGCGCGTGCACCATCGTGCCGAGCGAGTCGACGCCCTTCGCGCCTTCGCCGGCGAGCTGCTTCACGGCATCGGGGCTGCGATCGTAGGCGACGATCTGGTGGCCCGCCTTCATCAGGCGGCGCGCCATGTTCGCGCCCATGCGTCCAAGACCGATCATTCCGAGCTGCATGTTCATTTCCTTCCTGCGAGCTGCGCCTTCGCGGCCGCGACGATGTTGTCGGGCGCGAAGCCGAACTTGGTCATCAGTTCCTTGAGCGGCGCCGACGCGCCGAACGTCCTCATCGTGATCATCGCGCCGGTGCGCCCGACGTAGCGCTCCCAGCCGAAGTTGCTCGCCTGCTCGACGACGACACGCGCCGTGACGGCCGGCGGCAGCACGCTGTCGCGATACGCGGCGTCCTGTTCCTCGAAGAGCTCCCACGACGGCATCGAAACGACGCGGCTGCGGACACCCGAGGCGACGAGCTTCTCGTGCGCGGCGACGCACAGCGACACCTCGGTGCCGGTGCCGATCAGGATCACCTCGTGGTTCTCGCTGTCGGCGAGCACGTAGGCGCCCTTGCGCAGGCCCGAGGCGGCCGCGTACTTGCCGCGGTCGAGCGTCGGCATCGCCTGGCGCGACAGCACGAGCACGACGGGGTGGTGGCGCGTCTCGGCGATCAGCCGCCACGCCTCGGTGATCTCGTTCGCGTCGCCAGGACGCAGCACGATCAGCCCCGGCATCGCGCGCAGCGACGCGAGGTGCTCGACCGGCTGATGCGTCGGGCCGTCCTCTCCCACGCCGATCGAGTCGTGCGTGAAGATGTGGATGACCGGCAGCTCCATGATCGACGACAGCCGGATCGAAGGGCGCGCGTAGTCGCTGAACACGAAGAACCCGCTGCCGAACACGCGCAGCTTGGAGAGCGCCATGCCGTTGAGCGCGGCGGCCATCGCGTGCTCGCGGATGCCGAAGTGGAAGTTGCGGCCCGCGGCCTCCGCGGGGCTGGCACCATCGCGCACGCGCCCGAAGTCGCCGGCGCCCTCGAACACGAGGCGCGTCTTCGTCGACGGCGCGAGGTCCGCCGAGCCACCGACGAGCCACGGGTAGTGCTTCGCGAGCGCGTTCTCGACCTTCTGTGACGCGTCGCGGCCGGCGAGCCCCTTCGCATCGGGCGGAAACACGGGCAGCTCCTTGTCCCAGCCGGTAGGCAGCTCGCGCTTCTGCATGCGCGTGTGCTCGTCGGCGAGCTGCGGGAACTCCTTCGCGTAGGCCGCGAACATCTGCTCCCACTGCGCCCGCGCATCGCGGCCCCGCGCGCCGATACCCTTCTCGAAGTGCGCGTACACGCCGTCGGGCACGAGAAACTTCGCGTCCTCCGGCCAGCCGTACTGGCGCTTGACGTACTTGATCTCGTCCTCGCCGAGCGGCTCGCCGTGCGCGGTGTGTGTGTCCTGCTTCCGCGAGCCGTAGCCGATGTGGCTGTCGACGATGATCAAGGTCGGGCGGTCGGTCGTCTTCTGGAACGTGTCGAACGCGCGGGCGAGCATCGCGAGGTCGTTGACGTCGCCGACACGCGTGACGTTCCAGCCGTAGCCGATGAACCGCGTCGCGACGTCGTCGCTGAACGCGAGTGAGGTCGAGCCTTCGATCGTGATCCGGTTGTTGTCGTAGATCCAGCACAGCTCGGCGAGGCCGAGGTGTCCCGCGAGCGACGCCGCCTCGTGCGAGATGCCCTCCATCATGCAGCCGTCGCCGCCGAGCGCATAGACGTCGTAGTCGAACAGCGCGTAGCCGGGCTTGTTGAAGTGCGCGGCGAGCCAGCGGCGCGCGATCGCCATGCCGACGCTCGTCGCGTAGCCCTGGCCGAGCGGCCCCGTCGTCGTCTCGACGCCCGAGGTCCAGCGATACTCGGGATGCCCGGGGCACTTGCTATCGAGCTGGCGAAACTTCTTGAGGTCGTCGAGCGAGACCGTCGGCGTGCCGAGGCGCTCGTACGTCGGGTTGACGGCCTTCGTCTGCGTCAGGTGCAGCATCGAATACAGCAGCATCGACGCGTGGCCCGCGCTGAGCACGAAGCGGTCGCGGTTCGGCCAGATCGGATCCTGTGGATCGAACCGGAGCACGCGGTTCCAGAGCTCGTAGACGCACGGGGCGAGCGCCATCGGCGTGCCCGGGTGTCCGCTGTTGGCCGCCTGCACCGCGTCGATGCTCAGCGTCCGGATCGTGTTGATGCACAGCTGATCGAGCTCGGCGTCCGTCACTCATTCCCCCCGATGAGATTTGTAATAGTTGATGAGGCCGTTCGTCGAGGCGTCGTGCGAGCTAACCGGCGCCGAGGACTCCAACTCCGGAAGGATCCGGGACGCGAGCTGCTTGCCGAGCTCCACACCCCACTGATCGAAGCTGTAGATGTCCCACACGATGCCCTGCGTGAAGATCTTGTGCTCGTAGAGCGCGATCAGCGAGCCGAGTGTCGTCGGCGTGATCTTCTGCGTCATGATCGACGTCGTCGGGCGGTTGCCGGTGAACGTCTTGTGCGGCACGAGCGCCTCGATCTTCTCCGGCGCCATCTTCGCCGCTTGCAGCTCCGCGCGCGCCTCGTCGGGCGTCTTGCCCTTCATCAGCGCCTCGGTCTGCGCGAAGAAGTTCGCGAGCAAGATCTCGTGATGCTTGCCGACGGGGTTGTGCGTCTCGATCGGCGCGATGAAGTCAGCGGGGATGATGCGCGTGCCCTGGTGGATCAGCTGGTAGAACGCGTGCTGGCCGTTCGTGCCGGGCTCGCCCCAGATCACGGGACCCGTCGAGTAGTCGGTGATGCGGTGACCCTCGCGGTCGACGCCCTTGCCGTTGCTCTCCATGTCGCCCTGCTGGAAGTACGCGGCGAACCGGTGCAGGTACTGGTCGTACGGCAAGATCGCGTGCGTCTCGGCGCCGAAGAAGTTCGAGTACCAGATGCCGAGCATGCCGAGGATCACCGGCAGGTTCTGCTCGAGCGGCGCGGTGCGGAAGTGCTGGTCCATCGCGAAGCCGCCGGAGAGCAGCTCGTCGAAGTGGTCCGCGCCGATCATGCACATGATCGACAGGCCGATCGCGCTCCACAGCGAGTAGCGGCCGCCGACCCAGTCCCAGAACTCGAACATGTTCTGGGTGTCGATGCCGAAGCCGGCCACTTCCTTCGCGTTCGTCGACAGCGCGACGAAGTGCTTCGCGACCGCGTCGTTGCCGGCGCCGAGCTTCTCGAGCAGCCACGCGCGGGCGGTCTTCGCGTTCGTCAGCGTCTCCTGCGTCGTGAACGTCTTGCTCGCGACGATGAACAGCGTGCGCTCGGGATCGACGCGCTTGAGCGTCTCCGCCATGTGCGTGCCGTCGACGTTCGACACGAAGTGGCAGTCCATCCCCGCCTTCCAGTAGGGGCGGAGTGCCTCGGTGACCATCACGGGGCCGAGGTCCGAGCCGCCGATGCCGATGTTGACGACGTCCGTGATCGTCTTGCCCGTGTGGCCCTTCCACGCGCCGCTGCGCACGCGGTCGGTGAACTCGCGCATCTTCGCGAGCACGCGGTTGACCTCGGGCATCACGTCCTTGCCGTCGACGACGATCGGTGTGTTGCTCCGGTTACGCAGCGCGGTGTGGAGGACGGCGCGGTTCTCGGTGCCGTTGATCTTCTCGCCCGCGAACATCTTGTCGCGCCACGACTCGACCTTCGCCTGGCGCGCGAGCGCGAACAGCAGCGACAGTGTCTCGTCGGTCGTGCGGTGCTTGCTGTAGTCGACGAAGAGGCCGCAGGCCTCGCGGGACATCTTCGAGAAGCGCTGCGGGTCGGCGTCGAACAGCTGCCGCATCGTCGTCGTCTCGATCTTCTTCTTGTGATCGAGCAGTGCCTTCCACGCGGGGGAGCTGGTCAGAGCTGACATGCGTCCGAGCAAACCACGGCCGGGCCACTCGGTGGTATCACCGGAGCCGTGATCGACGATGGTGAGCGGTTCCTGCTGAAGACGCTCGCGAAGCGCTATCCCGACGTCGATGCGGTGCTCGCCGAGCTCGCGAACCTCGAGGCGGTGCTGACGCTGCCGCGGCCGCGCGTCCACATCGTCAGCGACGTCCACGGCGAGCACGTCAAGCTGCGCCAGGTGATCGCGAATGCATCGGGCAGCTTGCGCCCGCTCGTCGAGCGGGTCAGCACGGATCCGGATTTGCTCGCGCTGATCTACCGGCCGCGCGAGACGTGGCTGAGCGTCGGGAGCGGGGCAGATCGCCGCGAGCTGATGCAGCGCTTCGTGCCGCCGCTCGTCGAGGTGCTGCGCTCGCTGGCCGCGCGCTACACGCTGAAGTGGGTCGAGAAGATCATCCCCGATCCGTTCGATGCGATCGTGCGCGAGATGCTGTTCGCGCCCGAGCTCGCGCGCTCGCCGGACTTCATCGATCGGCTCGTCGCGCCGTTCCTGCGCCACGATCGCGACCTCGATCTGATCCGCATGCTCGCGCACGTGATCCGCAACCTCGCCGTCGCCGAATTGATCGTCGCGGGCGACCTCGGCGATCGCGGCCCGCGCATCGACAAGGTGATCGAGCTGCTCGAAGCGCAGCCGCACCTCGCGATCGCGTTCGGCAACCACGACGCCGACTGGATGGCCGCGTGCCTGGGCCACCCGGCGGCGATCGCGACCGTCGTGCGCCTCTCGCTGCGCTACCAGCGCCTCGAGCAGCTCGAGGAGGGCTACGGCATCTCGCTCGAGCCAGTGCGCGAGCTCGCACGCACGGCCTACGCGGACGACCCGGCCGCGTGCTTCGCGACGAAGGGCGACTCGACGCCCGAGCTCGCGCGCATGCAGAAGGCGGCCGCGATGCTGCAGTTCAAGCTCGAGGGCCAGCTGTTCCAGCGCCGCAAGGACTGGGGCCTCGAGCACCGCGCGCTGCTCCATCGCATCGATCCGGCGGCCGGCACGATCGCGCTCGACGGCAAGACGTATCCGCTCAGGGACACGCACTTCCCGACGGTCGACTGGAAGGCCCCCTACAAGCTCAGCGCGGCCGAGCAGGCGTGCCTCGACAAGCTCACGCGCAGCTTCCTCGACTCGTTCGTGCTGTGGCGGCAGATACAGTTCGTCGCCGGCAAGGGCCGGATGTGGCTGCGCCGCGATCGCTGCGCGATCTTTCACGGCTGCATCCCCGTCGACGAGCGCGGCGACTTCCTTCCGCTCGTGATCGACGGCGCGCCGCGCGCCGGCCGCGCGATGTTCGAGGCGTTCGATGTGGTCGTGCACCGCGCGTTCCGCACGCGCGCGCCCGATGACATCGACCTCGTGTTCTACCTCTGGACCGGTCCGCGCTCGCCGTGCTTCGGCAAGGACAAGATGGCGACGTTCGAGACCTACTTCCTCGCCGACAAGGCCACGCACGACGAGACGAAGAACCCGTACTTCAAGCTGCTCGACGACGCGGCGTTCTGCGGCAAGGTGCTGCGCGAATTCGGCGTCGATCCGGAGCGCGGGTACATCGTCAACGGCCACGTGCCGGTCAAGCTCGAGGCGGGCGAGACGCCGGTGAAGAAGAGCGGGCGCGCGATCACGATCGATGGCGCGTTCGCGGCCGCCTACGGCGACAAGGGCTTCTCGCTCGTGCTCGGCGCCGACCGCATCTATCTCGCACAGCATCATCACCTCGACGAGGGCGGCGACATCGTGCCGACCGTCTCGGACGTCGAGGTCTACGATCGGCCGCGGCTCGTCGCCGAGACCGAGGCAGGGGAGGAGCTGCGCGCGGAGATCGCCGCGCTCGAGCAGCTCGTGACCGCATTCGAGACGAACGCGATCTAGGAGAGAACATGGCCACGCTACTCGATCAGCTGACGAAGATGACGGTCGCCGTGTGCGACACGGGCGACATCAACTCGATCAAGAAGTTCACGCCGCGCGACGCGACGACGAACCCGTCGCTCATCACGGCCGCCGCGCAGATGCCGGACTACGCCGACGTGGTCGATGGCGCGCTGTCGTGGGCGAAGCAGGAGTCGGGCGGCGCCGAGGACAAGATCGGCGCGCTCGCGCTCGACCGGCTCGCCGTCGAGTTCGGCCTGCGGATCCTGAAGATCGTGCCGGGGCGCGTGTCGACGGAGGTCGATGCGCGGCTGTCGTTCGATACGCAGAAGACGATCGAGAAGGGCCGCTACCTCATCCAGCAGTACGAGAAGGCCGGCGCATCGCGCGATCGCGTGCTGATCAAGATCGCATCGACGTGGGAAGGCATCCGCGCCGCGGAGGTCCTGACGAAAGAAGGCATCCACTGCAACCTCACGCTGCTGTTCGGCATGCACCAGGCGATCGCGTGCGCCGAGGCCGGCGTCCGGCTGATCAGCCCGTTCGTCGGGCGCATCCTCGACTGGCACAAGAAGGCCGAGGGGCGTGACTTCACGGGCGCCGAGGATCCGGGCGTGCAGTCCGTGACGAAGATCTACAACTACTTCAAGAAGCACGACTACAAGACCGAGGTCATGGGCGCGTCGTTCCGCAACATCGGCGAGATCGTCGAGCTCGCCGGCTGCGACCTGCTCACGATCGCGCCGAACCTGCTCGCCGAGCTGCAGAGCAAGGACGGCACGCTCGAGCGCAAGCTCGATCCGGGCAAGGCGCAGGGCATGTCGATCGAGAAGCAGCACATCGACGAGGCCGCGTTTCGCGCGATGCACGCCGCCGACAAGATGGCCAGCGACAAGCTCGAGGAGGGCATCGCCGGCTTCAGCAAGGCGATCGCCGCGCTCGAGAAGCTGCTGACCGAGCGCTATCGCGCGATGGGCAACAAGGCAAAGGCAGGCGAGCACGCGCGCGCGTTCTTCAAGGTGTTCGACCTCGACGGCGACGGCCTGATCACGCGCGAGGAGTGGGGCGGCACGCAGGCGGTGTTCGCCGCGCTCGACACCGACGGCGACGGCAAGATCACGCCCGAGGAGATGGCGGCCGGCCTCGGCGGAGCGTGGGCGCTATGAGCGACTTCGACGACACGATCAAGAAGGCCGGCAGCTTCTTCAGCAAGCTCGGCAGCCAGGTCAAGTCGACCGCGAAGCACGTCACCGGCGTGGGCCGCGGCGACCTCAAGCTCGAGCTCGACGTCCCCAAGGCGCCGCCGGGCGGCACGCTGCGCGGCCGGATCGTGCTGCAGCTCGCGGAGCCAACCGATGCCAAGCGCCTGGTCGTCACGCTGCGCGCGACGCGGCGACAGCGCCAGGCCGGCGCCACGAGCCCGGTCACCGTCGAGATGTACAAGCTCGATCACGAGGTCGCGGGGGCGCAGCGCTACGAGATCACGAGCTACCCGTTCGAGCTCACGGTCCCGGCGGACGCGCTGGAGCTCAAGCCGAGCGCCTCGCACCCGCTGCTCGATGTCGTGAAGGCGTTCGCGCCGACCGGGCCGATCGAGTGGCAGGTCGTCGCGCGCCTCGAGATCCCGTGGGGCAAGGACTTCACGAGCTCCGTCGATATCAGCATCACCCGCTGAGGGCTCCATCAGCGTCACGCGCTAGTAGCGGATCTCGACGATCTCGACCTCGTCGCCGCGCGGCAGCGTGCAGGTATCCCCGACGCGCGCGCCCCAGAGCGCCTGCGCGAGCGGTGACTGCCAGCCGAGCGCGCGCTGCTTCACGTCCGCCTCGATCGCGCCGACGATCCGGTACGTCGTGCGCTTGCCGTCCTCGCCCTCGATCGTGACGGTCGCGCCGATGCCGACGACCTCGCGATCCGTCGGTTCGAGCGCCTGGGCCGTTGCGAGATGCTCCGTCAGCTCCCGGATGCGATCCGGATCGCCGCCTTCGCGCACCAACTGCTCGAGCTCCGTCTTCGCCGCCGCAAGACCTGCGGGCGTGACGAAGTTGAGATCGGGGACGGGAACGCCAAGCCGCTGGATTCGCTCCGCCGGGGCGTCGTCGATCTCCTTCGTGAAGGCGCGGCTCATACGCAAACCGTACCGGCACGTGCGTTGCTCGGCCACTGCTCATGAAAGCTCTTCGTTTGACGAACTGGGGAAAGCGGGCCGAGCTCTGCGAGGTTCCCAAGCCGCAGGCTGGACCGGGACAGGTGCTGATCGAGGTCGCGGGCGCGGGTGCGTGCCATTCCGATCTGCACCTGATGGACTGGCCCGAGGGCACGGTGCCCTGGAAGGTGCCGTTCACGCTCGGTCACGAGAACGCGGGCCGGATCGTCGAGCTCGGCGCGGGCGTCACCGGCTTCAAGGTCGGCGATCCGGTGCTCGTTTATGGACCGTGGGGATGCGGTGTGTGTCGCGAGTGCCGGCTCGGCCGCGAGAACTACTGCGAGAACGCCGCGACGATCTCCGGATCCGGCGGTGGCCTCGGCATCGACGGCGGCATGGCGGAGTACCTGCTCGTGCCCAGCCCGCGGCTGCTGATCCCGCTCGGCTCGCTCGATCCGGTCGAGGCCGCGCCGCTCGCCGACGCGGCGCTCACTCCGTACCACGCGATCCACAGCGTGCGCGCGCGCCTGCACGCGGGCGCGACAGCGGTCGTGATCGGCATCGGCGGCCTCGGCCAGATGGCCGTGCAGCTGCTCAAGGTGACGAGCGGCGCGCGGATCGTCGCCGTCGACCAGGACGACAAGAAGCTCGAGATCGCGAAGGCGCTCGGCGCCGATATCGTCGCGCGTCCGACCGACAAGCTGCCGGCGGCCGACGTCGTGATCGACAACGTCGGCAGCGACGCGACGATCGCGCTCGGCGCCAAGACGCTCAAGATGCGCGGCCGGCTCGTGCTCGTCGGGCTCGCGGGCGGCAGCTACAACGTCAACTTCTTCAGCCTGCCGTACGGCGCGAGCATCGAGACGAGCTACTGGGGAACGTCGACGGAGCTGATGGAGCTCGTCGCACTCGCTCAGCAAAAGAAGATCCGCATCGACGTGACGCGGTTCCCGCTGTCGCGCGCGCTCGAGGCGTACGACTTGCTCCGGCGCGGCGAGATCCGCGGGCGCGCGGTGATCACCCCGCGCTAGGGTCCTGCCACAGCGCGATGCCGCCGAGCAGGCCGGCGATGTTCGGCGTGATCGTGACGTTCTCGGGAAGCTCGAGCGTCAGGTGCTTCGCGTTGCCGCCGCCGAGGTAGAGGTGCCGCGGGTTCCAGATCGGGAGCACCTGCGCGATGACCTCCGCGACGCGCTTGTTCCACTTCTTCTTGCCGATCTTCTTGAGCGCGGCCTTGCTGACGTACTCCTCGTACGTCTTCTTCTTCTTGAACGGGTGGTGCGCGAGCTCGAGGTTCGGGATGTACTTGCCGTTGTAGTAGAGCGCGGTGCCCATGCCGGTGCCGAACGTCAGCACCATCTCCACGCCCTTGCCCTCGATCACGCCGTAGCCCTGCACGCCGGCATCGTTGAGCACGCGCACCGGGCGCCGCGAGCCCTCCGAGAGCGCCTTGCCGAGCGGGAAGTCCGCCCAGTCTGGATGAAGGTTCGGCGCCGTCTTCGTGACGTTGTCGATCACGACTCCGGGAAACCCGACGCTGATCCGGTCGAACTCGCCGAGCGGCTCGATCAGCGGCCAGATCACCTGCATGATCGCCTCGGGCGTGGCCGGCCGCGGCGTCTCGACGCGCACTCGCTCCGTCAGCGGCGCACCATCCTGCGCGAGCACGAGTGCCTTCACGCCGGTGCCGCCGATATCGATGCACAGCGTCCGCGTGCCCGCGGCCGCGATCGATGGTGAGACCGGAATGATGCGCGACGGCGTGGTCACGGGCATGCCGAGATCATAACGCGCCCGTGCAACGTAGCGTTTTGCTTTGACCTCAAAGCACGCATTCACACTACTTCACGCAAATCTCTCGGTACTCCCGGCGCGACGCACTCGGCGGAGGATTAGCGTTTTCGGTCATGAGACTACGAGCGTTGTTGTTCGTGGTGGCACTCGGAGGCGTGGCTGCAGCGCAGCCCGTCCCGCGCGACCATCGTCGTCCTCCTCCTCCTCCGCCGCCGGGAGTCGGCGTCGGCGTCGACGTGCATCTCGGTGCCGGCGAGCCGACCGAGGCGCCGCCGCCTCCGCAGGCCGAGAATCACGAGGCGACGCGCGCCGGCTTCGTGTGGGTCGCGGGGCAGTGGGACTGGCAGAACGGCAAGTACGCGTGGAAGGCAGGACACTGGGAGCGCGAGCGCGCTGGCAAGCACTGGCGCGAGGGCCGCTGGGAGCAGAAGGACGGCCACTGGCACCTGACGCCCGGTGACTGGGAAGACGGCGGGGCGCCTCCGCCCGTCGCCGTGCCGCCACCGGCGGGCGATGCTCCGACCGCGCCGCCTCCGCCGCCGCAGGCCGAGAACCACGAGCCGACGCGCGCGGGCTTCGTGTGGGTCGCCGGCAACTGGGACTGGAAGGCCGGCAAGTACAGCTGGGTGCCGGGCCACTGGGAGCGCGAGCGCGCCGGCAAGCACTGGCGTGACTCGCACTGGGAGCAGCGCGACGGCAAGTGGGTGCGCACCGAGGGCGACTGGGTCGACGCGGACGCGGACGTTCACCCGCTGCCGCCGAACGGCAACACGGGCATCGTGCCGCCGAACGTGCGCGACCATCGCCACGACTGGAAGCTCGATCGCCCGACGGTGTCGAGCTACTGGCCCGCGAAGGGCAAGGCCGGCACGAAGGTCACGATCCACGGCGTGAACTTTCCGCCCGGCGGAACGGTGATGTTCAACGGCAAGAAGGTCGTCGCGGCGCTCGTCACGCCGACGACGATCGAGTTCATGGTCCCAGGCGACACCACCGGCACCGGTGACATCGAGATCGATCGTGGACACGGACGGCCGCTGACGGTCGGCACGTTCGAGGTCGTCGCAGGATTCGACCCGGTCGCCGAGCAGAAGCGGCTCGACGACGAGCGGCGCAAGCGCGCCGAGGCCGACTGGGCCGAGCAGCAGAAGCAGTGGGCGAAGGATCGCGCGGCGCGCGAGGCGGCGTTCCACCAGCACGAGCAGGAGCTCGAGCAGACGCGCGAGCAGCGCCGCGAGCAGCGCCTGCAGCAGATCCGCGCGAAGTGGAACGCGGCGTTCCTCGCCGACGCCGACACGCAGGACGAGCTGACGCTGCACGCGCAGCGCCTCGCCGAGCTGCAGCGCATGAAGGAGATCGCTTCGATCTCGGCGGACGCCAAGCTCGGCGTGCGCATCGACGTCGCGACGCAGAAGGAGAACGATCGCCACACGCAGCGCATGCAGGCGCTCGAGACCTCGTTCAAGACCAAGGGAGGTGCTCCGTGAAGTGGCTCGTGATCGCCGCGCTCGTCCTCGCGGGCTGTGGCAAGAAGAAGCAGCAAGAACCGGCGGCGACGCCGACGGGCTCCGCGGCGATGACCGGCAGCGCACCCGCGCCCGAGCCGGTCGCGACGGGTAGTGCCGCCGGATCCGGTAGCGCCGCCGTCGACGTTCCGACGGAGCAGGACTTCGAACAGCAGGCGTCGAAGGACATCACCGACAAGAACGTCAACGACAAGCTGAAGACGCTCGAGAACGATCTGGCTCACTGAGCCGGCGGCAGCTTCGCCTGCAGCCCGAGCGCACCCTTGTGATGCGGCTCGAGCTGCAGCACCTGCGCGATGCGCGCGCGGGCGGCCGCGAAGTCACCGAGCTCGGCGTCGATCGCCGCGAGGTCGACGATCGCGTCGGCATACGACGGCGACAGCTCGACGACGCGCGTCAGCTCCTTGCGCGCGGTCGCGAAGTCCTTGCGACGGCCCGCCGCCATGCCGAGCTCGAGGTGCGGCAGCATGAGGTGCGACGTCTCCGGCGCGTCGGCGAGCTTCTGCAGCACGGGCTCACCGCGCGGGTCGTGCATGTCGATCAGCGCGAGCGCGCAGGCGAGCTGGACGCGCAGCTCCGGGTCGCCCGTGTGCGGCGCGACCTTGTCGGCCGCGATCGCGGCGTGCGCGTCGCCGAGCGCCTCGCATGCCTTCGCGCGCAGGATCACGCTCGGATCGTCGAGCAGCGGCGTGATCAGCGACGCGTGGCGCGGCCCGAACCGGCGGCCGAGCAGCACGGCAGCGGCGCCGCGCAGCGTCGGCGCTTCGGTCTTGTCGGAGAGCACGAGCGTCAGGGCGGGCGCGGAGTCCTTCGCGGTCGCATCGTCGAACGCGGCGGCGAGGTTCTCGCGGCGCTGCTGGCGCCTGGTGGCATCGGGCCACCACTTCGCGAGCGCGTCGGCGAGCTCCTCCGGCTTCTTGTCGGCGTGGCAGACGCCGCACGCGCTCGGCTCGCCGTGCGTGGCCGTCAGCTTCGGATCCGGAACATCGAGCGCGTGGTCGGCGAAGTGATCGAGCACGCCCGAGACGATCGGCGGCATGTGGCAGTCGACGCAGCCCGCCTTCTTGTGATGCCCGTGATCCTTCGGCATCGTGTGGCAGTCGGCGCACAGCGCGTTCGGCTCCTTGCGGAGGTCGGCCTTGCGCTTCGCATTGTGCGGCGCGGTGTGGCAGGTCAGGCAGGTCGCGCCGCCCTTGCGGAAGCACGCGCTCTGCAGCATCGCCTGGTACTCGAAGCTCGACGTGCTCGGCTTGCCGTCGGCGAAGAAGTCACTCGAGACGCCCGCGCCGGGCAGCGTGATCACGATCGGATCGTAGTAGTCGTCGTACCTGTCGACGCCGAGCCGGAACGGATGCTCGGGATCGTTGAGCGGCCACAGCGGCTTGCGCGGCCCGTGGCAGCGCGCGCACGCCTCGACGCCGACGGGCCCCGCATGCACGGGATGGATGATGTCGCGCTTGTCGTCGCCGTGCTTGCCGCCGGGGCCGTGGCACGACTCGCACGCGACGCTGCCGTCGGTGAACGTCGTCGTCCATTTGCCGGCCTGGTACGCGACGGTGAGGTTCGTCGTGTGGCAGTCGAGGCACTCGTGGTTCGCCATGCGGCGCGCGTTCGTCCAGTAGAACGGGTGGTCGGGCGTCAGCGCGCCTTGCTTGGCCTCGGTGTAGTCGACCCACTCGTGCTTCGTCGTGTGGAAGTAGACGGGCAGCACCTGCCAGCGGCCGTCGGGGAACACGGTGATGTCGTCCTGCATGCGCTTGCCGCCGACGACCCAGTTGACCGGGAAGTCGGCGAGCGCGCCGTCGGGCCCGTGCGTGCGCATCCGCGGCTTTCCGCCCGCGCGCGTCATCCACGCTTCGGACGACGTGCCCTTGAAGTGCGCGCCGTCGAAGTTGCCGACGAGGAATTTCGCCTCGGGCGGCGAGAGGGCGCGCGCGTGCCAGCTCTTCTGCCAGCCCTTGTACTCCTTGTCATGACAGTCAGAACATCGAGCGCTGCCGACAAAGGCGACCGGCGGAGGAGGCGGCGGCGCGGGCGCAGGCGCATCCGCGTGATGTGTGTCGATGGGTGGGGCAGGAGCGGGCGGCGGCGGAGCAGGCGGCGCGGTGTGGTCGCGGCTCTTGCACGCGATCACGGCCATGAGGACAACGACCCGGCGCACGCCCGGACGATCGCACATCCGGACGGATGAACGAAGTCGTGCGGCCGGCGTCCTTCCTCGTATGGGACCTCGCACGATGCTCGTGTGTGCAGCGGTTCTGTGCGCGCGTACTGCCGCGGCCGAGTGCACCGGCGCCTACGCAGAAGATCTCTCGTCGCTCTCGCCGAAGGCGCGAGAGGCGGAACGCCACGCACCGCGTTACGTCTACGCCGTGCGCACGACCGCGACCTACGAGTGCGTCGCGTACGGCGCCGGCGGGGAATTACGCCGCACGCGCTCGACGCAGACCGCGCACGGCACGGCGTTCGGGTACCGCTACGACGGCGGCGACACGCTGCTGCTGACGAACGAGCACGTCGCCGAGTGGCCGGAGCTGCAGAACGGCTGCAAGCGGATCGCGGAGACGCTGCGGATCGTCGACAGCGATCACGACGACTACGCCGCCGACGACATCCCGCTGGTGCGCGTCGTCTCCGACGCGGCGCTCGACGTCGCCGTGCTGCGCGCGCACACGCACCTCGACGTGCTGCCCTGGAAGATCGGCGACTCCGGCGTGCTGACCGCGCGCACGGCGGTCGAGGTGCGCGGCTTCCCGCTCGGCGAGTTCCAGGCGATCAACGTCGGCAAGGTGATCTCGGCCAACGAGCACGACGACTACGGCGACTGGGACCACGACGACTTCGTGATCGATGCCTTGTTGACCTCCGGCGGGTCGGGATCGCCCGTGCTCGCCGTCTCGTGCAAGACGGGGGAGCTCGAGCTCGTCGGCGTCTTTCACGCGCACTACAGCGCGGCGAACGCGCTCAACGTCGTCGTCGGCATCGATCAGCTGCGCACGGTGATGCAGACGCTCGAGAAGCCGAAGCGCGCGCCCGCCGAGCCCGCGATCGCGCTCGACGCGGCGGCGCGCACGAAGCTCGTCGATGCGGTGCGCGGCTCCGTCGATCCGACGTACTTCCCGCTCGGGCCGCTCGTCGCGACCGCGAACGTGCGCGCCGACGGCGCCCTCGTCTGGACGATCTTCCCGAGCGACTTCCCGCGCGCGACGCGCCCGCTGCTGGTGATCGAGGACGTCGCGGGCGACGAAGGCTTCGGCGCGCTCGGCCGCGTGTTCGTCGGCCTGCGCGCGTACGACGATCGCGACGCCGACGCGCAGGCCCTGATCGTCCGCACGCTCGACGCCGTCCGCCGCGACGCGATCGCCGCGCTCGAGCTGCGCAGCTCGCCGACGCCGACCTCGCGCCAGGCGCACGAGCTCGCCGCGCGCCGCCGGAAGGCCTACGACCGCATGATCGACGGCCAGCGCGAGCTCGCCACCTCGCTCGACGAGCTGGCCGCCCGGGTCCATCTCCCCGCGACCGCCGTGCCGCTCGCGACGCTGTACTGAGTCTCTTGTGCGCGCCGGACCGCCACGTCACACTGGACGTAGTGATCGGGCAGGTCATCGGGAACTATCGCGTCTCCCAGGAGCTCGGGCGTGGCGGCATGGGCATGGTCTACGCCGCCGAGCACGTGCAGCTCGGCCGGCCGGCCGCCATCAAGATGCTGCTGCCGCAGCTCTCCGCGGATCCGGCGATCGTGCAGCGCTTCTTCAACGAGGCGCGTGCCGCCTCCGCGATCGAGCACCCTGGAATCGTCGCCGTCTACGACTACGGCACGCACACCGACGGCCGCGCCTACATCGTGATGGAGCTGCTCAAGGGCGAGAGCCTCGAGCATCGCCTCTCGCGCGGCGCGATGACGCCGCAGGAAGCCGCCGCGATCGTCGCGCAGGTCGCAGGCGCGCTGGCCGCGGCGCACGCGCGCGGCATCGTCCACCGCGATCTCAAGCCCGACAACATCTTCCTCGTGCCGAACGAGCTCGTCGCCGGCGGCATCCAGGTCAAGGTCCTCGACTTCGGCATCGCGAAGCTCGCTGGCGATCAAGGCGGCGCGATGAAGACGCAGACCGGCGCGCTGATCGGCACGCCCGCGTACATGAGCCCCGAGCAGTGCATGGGCCGCTCGGACCTCGATCACCGCACCGACCTCTACTCGCTCGGCTGCGTCTTCTATCACATGCTCTGCGGCCGCCCGCCGTTCGTCAGCGATCAGGGCACCGGCATGATCCTCGCGGCCCACATGCGCGACGACGCGCCGCCGCTGCCGCCGTCGGTGCCCGCACCACTCGCCGCGATCACGATGCGCCTGCTCGAGAAGGATCCGGCCCGCCGCTACCAGACCGCGGCCGAGCTGCGCAGCGCCCTCGTCGACGCGGGCGCCGCCGCCCCGCCGACGAAACCACCCGTGGTGGCCGGCCAGCGCGCGCCGAGCGGCTACGAGCCGACGATGGCGCCGAGCTCCGTCACTACGAACAGCGGCTCCGCCGCGCAGATGCTCACGCCTGCGCCGACGGTCGCTGCGCCCGCGCGCGGCAAGGGCATGTGGATCGGCATCGCGGCCGTCGTGGCCGTCGCCGCCGGCATCGCGGTGTTCGTCGCGGTGCAGAAGGGCGACTCGCACGGCGAGCCGGCGAAGGTCGCGGCCGCGGCGCCCGAGGCCGTCACGTCGACGAGCACGAACCCCGCGCCCGCACCGACGCCAAACGCGAACCCCGCGCCCGCGCCGAACACCACCCCCGCGCCGCCCGGCAGTCCCGCAGCCGTGCCGGTGATCACCCCCACCGCGCCACCTCTCGAGGCATGCCCGACCGGCATGGCGCGCGACGACGACACGCAAGGCCACTGCTGCTGGCCCGATCAGGCGTGGTCCTCCGCGAAGAGCAAGTGCGTCGGCAAGCCGACGTGCCCGAAAGGCCTCTTCGCGAAGGGCGAGCTGTGCGCGGAGCCGCCGGTGCCGGCAGCGACGGTGTCGCCGGAGCACTTCAGCGTCAGCGCGTCGTCGGTGAAGGGTGGGGAGCCGGTCGCGCTGCTGTTTCCGGCGCCGCTGCAGACGAAGCAGGGCGAGCAATACTGGGCGGCGATCGTCGCGGTCGGCCAGCCCGACAGCGAGTGGGGCGTCTGGGCGTACGTCCCCGATGCGGCGCGCCGCATGGTGCTCAAGGCACCGACGAACGCCGGCGACTACGAGGTCCGCCTGCACGGCAACTACCCGACGAAGTCGTACAACGTCGTGCACCGCGTCCGGATCCACGTCGAATGACCGCACTCGCCGCCGGCACGATCACCATCGGCGGCGATCTCACGATCCACCGCTTCGGCCTCGGCACGATGCGGCTCACCGGGCCCGGCATGTTCGGGCCGCCCTCGGATCTCGACGCCGCCCGCGGCGTCCTGCGCACGGCGCGCGACCTCGGCATCGACTTCATCGACACGGCCAACGCCTACGGCCCGATCGTCGCCGAGCTGCTCGTGCGCGAGACGCTCCATCCGTACGCCGGCATCACGGTCGCGACGAAAGGCGGCATGCTGCGGCCCGGCCCCGAGCAGTGGCTCGTGGACGGCCGCCCCGCCTCGCTGCGCGCCGCGGTCGAGGCGAGCCTCAAGGTGCTCGGCGTCGAGCGCATCGACCTCTGGCACCTGCACCGCATCGATCCGAACGTGCAAGCCGACGAGCAGTTCGCCGCGGTGGCCGAGATGCGTCGCGCGGGCCTGATCCGCCACGCCGGCCTCTCCGAGGTCTCGATCGAGCAGATCGAAGCGGCGCGCGCACACTTCCCGGTCGCGACGGTCCAGAACGCCTACCACGTGATCGAGCGCCGCAGCGATCCGGTGATCGACTACTGCGAGCGCGAGGGCATCGCGTTCATCGCGTACTTCCCGCTCGCGACAGGCGCGCTCGCCGCCGCCGACTCGATCCTCGCGCCGGCCGCAGCGCGGCTCGGAATATCACCGGCGCAGGCCGCGATCGCCTGGCTGCTCGCGCGCTCCCCTGCGCTCATCGCGATCCCCGGCACCTCGCGCGTGGAGCACCTGCGCGAGAACGCGGCCGCGGCGGACCTGCGGCTGACGCCGGAGGATCTGGCTGCGATCGAGAAGGTCGGCCGCAAGGCGGCGCTGCTGCGCGCGCCGAAGGCGTGACCGCGGCGACGGAGGGTAACGGCCGCGAGGCAGAGGCTCGCGCGCGGCCGCGGTTCGGGCGAGGTTGCGCTTCGGGCGCGGCAGCGGTTCGCGCGACGCTGCGGTTCGCGCGGTAAGGGTTCGCGCGAGGCTGCGCTTCGGGCGCGGCAGCGGTTCGCGCGAGGTTGCGCTTCGGGCGCGGCTGCGCGTCGTGCGAGGTAGCTCTGGCCTCGGTCGGGGGCTCGACCTGCGCGCGGCTTGCGCACGCGTCGCGCCCCGCGCCGATTCGTGCACCGCGAACACGCACACTCCACTCGCGCGGGTCACGCCGCCTGCGCGCCGCGCGCGACGGTCGAGAGCCCCCGACCTTCGGCGGCCCGAAGCACATGGGGGACCACCACTCACGGGCACCAGCGCACGGGCAGTGGCGGGTGCGGTTCGCGCGCACGGGCGGATGCGGTTCGCGTGCACCTTGTGTGCGGTTCGCACGCATGGGAACTCGCGAGTGGGAGCGTGCCGTCCCCCACGGGGGACCACAGCGAGCCGGATGAGCGTCTCCGCTCTTCTTCTCCGGAATGTTTTTTCTCTTCAACGGAGCGCTCGCTCGAGGGTCGGGCGCGGTGGGCCCTGTGAGCGGCCGCGTTACGTGGCGATCGCAGATGCGCGCGGCCGGTCACAAGTCCACCGCGCCGCCGTTTGTTCTGCAGAAGGCTCGCTCGAGCACGAGGGTAGTGGCGTGCGCGAGCGTCCGCGTTCCGGACAGCAGCCGCGGTTGCGCTGTTGTGCGCATTCGAAGCAGTGAAACTCCGTGCAACTCGAAACATCGGTGTGCAAGCTCGCGGTGCGAGAATTCGCTTGACAGCTTCGAGAGCGAAGGAGGGCCGCGGTCGGCATTGTGCGCGCGTTTCTCGTCGAGGAATCGACCCCGTTCGTTCTCGCGCACGCATTCGCGCCGCACGACTCGCGCGAGGTCGAGACTGCCGATCGTCGCGCAGAGCGCAAATCAGAGCCCCGAAACCTCGCGTGGTACAGAGAGTCTTTCAGCCAAGGAGTGGGCCGTGGTCGCGTACGTGTTGCCGCAGGTTGTTGCGTGGAGGGCGTGTGAAGCCGAGGAGCCGTGGATGGAGCTGCACCGGCAGCTGCTGTCGGTCGCGAAGCGGCGGGCGGCACTCGATAGCGAGGAGCTCGCGCTCATTCGCGAGGCGATCCGCGTGAGCTTGTGGCGGCGGCTGGGGATGGTCTCGATGCGCGAGTACCTGGAGCACGCCATGGGGTACGGGCCGCAGGTGGCGTCGGAGCGGCTGCGCGTGGCCGAGGCGCTGGAGGGCTTGCCGGCGATCGAGGATGCGCTCGCGACGGGCGAGCTGAGCTACAGCGCGGTCCGCGAGCTGACGCGGATCGCGACCGCGAAGACCGAGGAGGCGTGGCTGGACGCGTGCAAGGGCAAGAACCTGCGCCAGATCGAGGAGCTGGTCGCCGAGCGCGAGCACGGCGACGCGCCGAGCGATGAGCCGAAGCCGGACGTGCGGCCGCAGCGGGTGGCGATGATGCTGCGGCCGGCGGCGCGCGCGGCACTGCGCAGTGTGCGGCAGGCGATCGAGGCGGTGCGCGGCGAGCGCATCGATGTCAGCGAGCTGATCGAGGAGCTGTGTCGCGCGTATGGCTCCGGGGCCGAAGAGGCACCGCGCGCAGAGATCGCCATCACGACGTGCGACACCTGCAAGCAGGCGCGGCAGCATGCGGCGGGGCGGGCGATCGCGATCAGCGGCGCCGAGTACGAGGAGGCGGCGTGCGATGCGCGGCTCATCGGCTCGCTCGAGGCGCCGCAGCGCGTGACCAGCGCTATTCCGCCGGCGACCGAGCGCGCGGTGAAGCAGCGCGATGGATATCGCTGCACGATTCCCGGCTGCCGGTCCGCGCGGTTTCTTCACGTGCACCATGTCGTGTGGCGATCGCGCGGTGGTGGGCATCAGATGGAGAACCTGACCACGCTGTGCGGCGGGCACCACGGCGCGGTGCATCGCGGCGAGATCACGATCGCCGGGAAGGCGCCGGCGCTTGTCGTCACGCGGGCGTTCGAGGTCCCCCACGTGGGGGAATCGGCGGCGCGGAAGGCCGCAGCGTCCGCTCAGGAGCGCGATGCGGTGCTCGCACTCACGACGCTCGGCTTTGCGAAGGGCGAGGCCCGCCGGGCGGTCGAGCAGGCGCTCGAGGAGGCACCGGCGTCGCTCGAGGCGCTCGTGCGGGCGGCGCTCCAGCGCGTGCCGCGGTCTTAGCGACAGCCGTCGGCGAGCGGATCGTTCAGGCATTGCTGCGAGACGTGGCCGGCGCCGCGGGGGCGGCTCGCATCGTCCAGGTCGACCGGCACGACGTACTGCTGGATCAGGTCGAGGGCCTTGGCGCTGTCGGCGTCGAGGGCGTCGCCGCTGCAGGCGCGCTCGGTGAACAGCCGGCGTGCCTTCCACGTGAACGTCGACCAGCGCGGCGAGAGCGCGCAGGTGGGCGCCGTGTGGGTCACTTTCCACGTGGCGCCGCGAAGAGCCGCGACGATGCGCTCGAGGTGCTCGTGCTCGAGGCAGCCGTGCTCGGTGTCGGCGAGCTTGCCGTCGGTGTCGAACGTCTTCGAGCGCCAGGCGCCGTTGCCGTAGAGCAGGGTGGTGGCGGTCGTGCGCTTGCCGGCCGCGCGCTGATCGATCTCGAACAGCACGCCGCCGGCGGGATCGCAGTGGCGCGGCTCGGCGGCCGCGGGCGCCGCGAGCAGGCTTCCGACGACGAGCAGCCGCCACATGAGGTCACGATAGTGCCGACACGCGTGTCGTCACAACCGTGGCACGACCTGGCTGGACCACCAGGAAGATCGCGCGCTTGGGCGAGGCATGCGCGCTGCAATTCCGGGCGCCGCCATGCGTACAGCCCTGTGTCTCGTGCTCGTTGCCGCGTGCGGCATCTCGAACAAGGTCGCGCCCGACGGCGCCGGGACGGACGGGGTCGTCGTGCCGGGCGATGGCAGCGGCGGCAGTGCGGGTGGCGTGCTCGCGATCGAGCTGACGGACAAGCCGGCGTCGCTCGGGAACCAGGCGAGCGTGAGCTTCGGCTGGAACGTCAACGCGGGGGCGACGGTCGAGTGCCGGATCGACAGCGAGGCGTATGCGGCGTGCACGTCGCCTCACGCGGCGGGGCCGCTGGCGGATGGCGCGCACACGTTCGACGCGCGCGCGACGCTCGGCGAGCAGCACGCGGAGGTGCCGGAGTACACGTTCACCGTCGACACGGTGGCGCCCGCGCTCGTGCTGACCGGGCAGCCGCCGCAGCTGTCGCCGGTCGCGACGGCGACGTTCCACTTCATGGTGGACGATGCGACCGCGGTGACGTGTCAGCTCGACGCGGCGGCGCCGGCGGCGTGCACGGATTCGGCGAGCTATCAGAGCCTGGCGGATGGGCAGCACACGTTCACGCTGAGCGGCACCGATGGCGCGGGGAACACCGCGACGAAGACGTACACGTGGACGGTGGATACGTCGGCGCCGACGCTGACGATCACGACCGAGCCGCCGAACCCGACGAACACGACGAGCGCGCGGTTCGAGTTCACGATCGGCACGTCGGCGACGGTGTCGTGCCAGCTCGACAGCGGGGCGGCGGTGGCGTGCACGAGCCCGCAGATGTACTCGGGGCTCGCGGAGGGCAACCACACGTTCACGTTGCGTGGCACGAACACGACCGGCCAGACCACGACGCAGGCGTACACCTGGCAGGTCGATACGACGCCACCCGCGGTCTCGATCACCAGCCAGCCGGTGGCGAACAGCCCGGATGCGGCGGGTCAGTTCGCGTTCACGGTCAACGGCGCGAGCACCGTGACGTGCGCGCTCGACGGCGGCACGGCGGCGACTTGCAGCGCGACGTATCCGTACTCGCTGCCCGATGGGTCGCACACGTTCGCGGTGAAGGCGGTGGACCTCGCGGGGAACGCGACGACGAAGAGCGTGACGTGGACGATCGATACCGTCGCGCCGACGATCACGCTGGGTTCGATGCCGCCGAATCCCTCGACGAGCGCGGCCGCGCAGTTCGCGTTCACGGTGAACGGTGCGAGCTCGACGACGTGCAAGCTCGACTCGGGCTCGGCGACGGCGTGCACGACCTCGGCGAGCTACGGCGGGCTCGGTGACGGCAACCACACGTTCACGATCACCGCGACGGACGCGGCGACGAACGTGTCGACGAAGACGTACACGTGGCTCGTCGATACGGTGGCGCCCGCGCTGTCGATCACGAGCGCGCCGTCGGGGCAGGTGAGCTCGGCGAGCGCGCACATCACGTTCACGGCGGGCGCGGATGCGGTCAGCGTGACGTGCCAGCTCGATGGTGGAGCGGCGGCGGCGTGCAGCGGGGCGGTCGATTACACGGGGCTCTCCGAGGGCTCGCACACGTTCACGGTGCGCGCGAGTGACGCGGCGGGGAACACGGCGTCGCGCACGGCGACGTGGACGGTCGACACGACCGCGCCCTCGGTGATGATCACGAGCTACCCGCCCGACCCGACGAACAGCAGGACCGCGCCGTTCCAGTTCACGGTGACGGGCGCGACCGCGACGACGTGCCAGCTCGATGGCGGCGCCGCCACCGCGTGCTCGACCGCGATCACGTACGACACGCTCGCCGACGGCGTGCACACGTTCACGGTCAAGGCGAGCGATGGCGCCGGCAACGTGACGACGCAGTCGCGCAGCTGGACGGTCGACGCGACCCCACCGACGGTGACGTTCGGGACGGTGCCGGGCAATCCGACGAAGACGACGGCCGATGCGTTCTCGTGGTCGGTGAGCGAGAGCGCGACGGTGACGTGCCAGGTCGATACCGGCTCGCAGGTCCCGTGCCCGAGCGGCTCGTACACGACGCCGACGCTCGGCGAGGGCCCGCACACGTTCACGGTGCGCGCGACCGACGCGGCGATGAACACGGGCAGCGCGGTCTACAGCTGGAAGATCGATACGACCGCGCCGAGCGTTGGCGTCTACATCGGGCCGGCCTCGAACACGCGCAACCCGTCGATCACGTACTACGTCAGCGAGCCAGCATCGGTCGTGTACTGGCTCGACCGCGCGCCGGGCGGGACGGCGTCGTCGAACCCGTTCTCGCTGTCGGGGCTCGCGGACGGCACGCACTACCTCACGCTGTTCGCGACGGACGCGGCAGGAAACCAGGGCTACTCGTCGGAGTACTCGTGGGTCGTCGACGCGACGGCGCCGTCGATCATCGCCGGCGCGAACTGCAACGCGACGAGCCTGACCTGGTCATGGACCGCGACCGACGCATCCGGCATCGCGAATTGCAGCTGCAGCGTGGGCGGCGCGACGTTCAACTGCGCTGCCGATGACTCGGTGACCTACAACGACTGGAACGAGACGACGTTCTCGATCACGTGCAAGGACGCCTACGGCAATTCCAAGAACGTCGTGAAGACCATCCATCCGACCACGACGCTCTGCCAGTGATCACGCTCGGCGAAGGCACGACGATCGGGCAGTACCAGATCGGCAGCAAGCTCGGCGAGGGCGGCATGGGCGCCGTGTATCGCGCGACGCACACGCTGCTCGGGCGGACGGCGGCGATCAAGCTACTGTTGCCGGCGCTGTCGCAGCAGCGCGAGGTCGTGGACCGGTTCTTCAACGAGGCGCGCGCGACGACGTCGGTCAGCGATCCGGGGATCGTGAGCGTGTTCGACTTCGGGTTCCACACGGACGGCAGCGCGTACATCGTGATGGAGTTGCTCGAGGGCGAGGCGCTCGACGCGCGCATCCAGCGCGGCACGATCTCGATCGCCGATGCGCTGCGGATCACGCGGCAGGTCGCCGGATCGCTCGGGGCGGCGCACGCGCGCGGCATCGTGCATCGCGACCTGAAGCCCGAGAACATCTTCCTCGTCCGCGACGCGGAGGCGCAGGCCGGCGAGCGGCCGAAGATCCTCGACTTCGGCATCGCGAAGCTCACCGGTGACAACGGCGACAAGAAGCGCACGCGGACGGGCCTGTTGCTCGGGACGCCGATCTACATGTCGCCGGAGCAGTGTCGGGGAGCGGGCGATGTCGACTTTCGCGCCGATATCTACGCGCTCGGCTGCGTGCTGTATCACCTGCTCGTCGGCAGGCCGCCGTTCGAGCATGAAGGCATCGGCGAGATCATCTCGGCGCACCTGCGCGAGACGCCGAGGCCGCCGAGTGCGGTCGTGGGCGGCGTGCCGGCGAGCGTCGACGCGCTGGTGCAGAAGTGCCTCGCCAAGGATCCGGCGCAGCGCTTCCAGTCGATGGCCGAGGTGCAGCGGGCGTGCGAGGCGCAGCTCGCGCGGATCAGCGGCGGCGGCGCGCCGACGATCGCGCTCGCGAACCTGCCGACGGTCGTCGTGCCGGGCGCGCAGACGACGCTGCGCGGCGCGGCAGGCGAGGTGACGGCCGCGCCGTCGAGGCGCGGCTGGCTCGCGGCGGGCGGACTCGTGGTCATCGCGGCGGCCGCGATCGCGGCACTCGCGCTGCGCTCGCATGGCGCGGAGCCGCCGGTGCAGCAGCCGGTGGCCGCGCGGCCGATCGATGCCGCGATCGCCGTGGTCGTCGATGCGGCGCCGGATGCGGCGCCCGACGCCCCCGTCGACGCGGCAGCGCCCGATGCGGCGCCCGTGCCGGAGAAGCACGTCGTGCGCCCTCGTCATCATCCGGCGAAGCCGCCGGTCGTTCAGCCCGTGAAGCCCGCGGAGGATCCGTATGACAGTCGGTAGTCGTTCGTTCGTGATCGTCGCGCTGCTCGGCAGCATCGCGAGTGCACAGCCCGCCGTGGTCGATGCCGAGGCGCTGTTTCGCGAGGGGCGGCGGCTGCTCAAGGAGGGCAAGGTCGCGGAGGCGTGCGAGAAGCTCGAGGCGTCGGCGCGGCTCGACGAGAGCGTCGGCACGCTGCTCAACGTCGGCGACTGCCGCGAGAAGAACGGGCAGCTCGCGACGGCGTGGGAGGCGTTCACCGATGCCGCCGCGACGGCGCGCGACAAGCACGACAATCGCGAGCCGGTCGCTCGCCAGCGCGCGGCCGCCCTCGAGCCGCGGCTGTCGTATGTGACGATCACGATCGGCGATGCGGATCGCGTGCCCGGACTCGCGATCGCGCGCGACGGCGTCCCGGTCGAGCTCGCGCGGTGGGCGCAGGGCGTGCCGCTCGATGCGGGGCGGCACGAGATCGTCGGCAGCGCGGACGGGTATCAGCCGTGGCGCACGAACGTCGACATCGCCGGCGAGGGCGAGAAGCAGCGCCTCGTCGTGCCGCGCTTGGACCGCATCGCGCCGCCGCCGCCGTTGCCAGCACCGGTGCACGAGGAGCCCGCCGAGGAGGCCGCGCCGCCGTCGCGCTTCACGACGCTGCGCGAGGTGTCGCTCGGCACGGCCGCGGTGGGGCTCGTCGGGATCGCGGGCGGCATCCGCTGGGGCCTCGAGGCAAAGGATCTCGATCGCCAGGCGAACGCGCTGTGTCCCGGCACCGTGTGCAGCGATCCGCACGCGCGCGCGCTCAACCATTCGGCGCAGCAGGATGCGCTGGCGAGCGAGGTGATGTTCGGCGTCGGTGGCGCGGCGCTCGTCGGCGCGGTGGTGATGTGGTGGGCGGGCGCGCCGGCGACGATCACGGCAACCGATCGCTCGCTCGCGATCGCCGGGCGATTCTAGCGGCCCGCGAGCAGCTTCATGCACTGCGCGTAGGCGCGCTTCTTCGTCGTCAGGGTGTTCGCGATCTTGATCGCGTCGTCGCAGCCGTCGTTCGCTTTGCAGCGATCGCGCGCGTAATCGCGGCACGGCTCGGGAGCATCGGGGCGCAGCGCATCGAGCTTGGTCGGCGCGTGGGCGACCTGCTTGGGCGCCGCGACGTGCGCGGGCGGCGGCGTGGTCTGCGCGGTGCAGACCTCGGGGTAGTGCAGCTCGCCGTCGGGACCGACTCCATCGGCCTTGCTGCTCTTGTGACACTGACGCTGCGCGGTCGGCGCGCAGGCGGCGATCAGGGCGAGGGCGAAGACGATTGCGCGCATGGGGGCAGGCTGTAGAACACGAAAGGCCCGACCGGTCGCATAAAACTTTTGTTTCATCGCCATTTCAGGAACTTGGGTGGTACGAGAGGGCATGCAGCCGCAGACCCGTGCGGAGGCCACCGGCTACCGGGAGACCTCGCTCCACCGTCACGTCATGGAGTTCCTCGCCGCGGTCGACAAGCGGCACCTCGCGCTGTCGTCGTTCGGCACGAGCCCGGGCGGGCGCGACCTGCCGCTGGTCGTGATGAGCGCGCACGGCGTGAAGACGCCGGAGGAGGCGCGGCGCGCCGGCGTGCCCGTGGTCCTCGTCATCAACGGCATCCACGCCGGCGAGGTCGAGGGCAAGGAAGCGAGCATGATGCTGATGCGCGATCTGCAGCAGCAGGGCAGCGAGCTGCTCGCGCAGATGACGCTCGTGTTCGTGCCGCTGTTCAACCCCGACGGCAACGACGCCGTCGATCCGGCGAACCGCCGCCTCGACCTGCCGAAGCTGCACGGCCAGATCGGGCCCGAGCTCGTCGGCACGCGCGTCAACGCGAAGGGCATCAACCTCAACCGCGACTACATGCGGCAGGAGGCGGCCGAGATGCGCGCGCTGCAGTCGCGCGTGTGCCAGGTGTGGCAGCCCGACCTGACGATCGACACGCACGCGACGAACGGCAGCGTTCACCGCATGCAGATGACGTACGACGTGCCGCACACGATCGCCTCGGGGCGTGCCGAGCCGATCGTCTACATGCGCGAGCAGATGATGCCGGCCGTGCAGGCCGCGCTCGCGCGCGAGCACCAGGTGATCGCCGGCTGGTACGGCAACTTCGTCGAGGACGAGCGCTCGCTCGACGCCAACCGCGACGCCGACCCGCACGCCCCCGTGCGCGAAGGCTGGATGACGTACACGCATCATCCGCGCTTCGGCAGCAACTACCGCGGGCTGACGAACCGCCTCGATCTGCTGCTCGAGTGCTACTCGTACCTCGAGTTCCCCGAGCGCGTGCGCACGACCTACGCGACGCTGCTCGAGGCGCTGCGCCACGTGGCCGCGCATCGCGACGAGGTCATGCAGGTCGTCGCCGCGAGCCGCGCGCCGCGCGATCAGATCGCCGTGCGCTACCGCCTCGACGCCTTCGACCAGCCGCTCGCGATCCCGACGCGCACGCCGCGCACGCCCGACGGGGCGCCGAGCGAGGTCAGCGTGCGCTACTTCGGCAAGTTCGAGGGCACGAAGCTGGTCGCGCGGCCGCCGGGCTACCTCGTGCCGGCCGCGCTCGCGGAGCACCTCGCGCGCCATGGCCTGCCGAGCGAGGCGATCTCCGGGGAACGAAGCGTCGAGATCGCCACCGTCACCGGCTTCGGCAGCGAAGGTGGTCGCAAGATCCTCGAGTCGGCGAGCGTGGGCGATGTGCACGTCGAGTGGCGGCGCGCGACGCGTACGGTTCCGGACGGTCACCGCCTCGTGCGCACCGATCATCCGCTGGGCGCGATCGCCGTGTACCTGTGCGAGCCGGAGAGCGACGACTCCGCGATCGAGAACGGCGTGATCGACGCGCCGGACGCCGGCGGCGAGATCGCGGCGTGGCGGCTACTCGAGTAGCCGGTGACAACACCCGTGGGCAGTGGGAGGTCCAGGCCCCCACGAGGCCCGGCAACTTGTGCAACTCCACGCGGTTACGCGGGCATGACCGTTGCTCGATGCGGGTTGCACATGCGCAGTCTCATCGCGGTCTTCCTGATCCTCTCCGCCTGCACGGCTGACGTCGACGTGATCGGAACCGAGCCCGAAGGCGGCCCCGACCTGTCGAACCACGCGCTCACGAACAACGAGCGCATCGCGTTCCAGTACTTCGTCGGCAAGGGGCTGACGAGCGTGCAGTCGGCCGCGATCGTCGGCAACCTGATGCAGGAGTCGAGCGTGGTCCCGACGGCGGTCGAGTACGGCGGCGGCCCGGGCCGCGGCATCGCGCAGTGGTCGGTCGGCGGCCGCTGGGACCGCAGCAGCGGTGACAACGTCACGTCGTTCGCGGCCGCGCGCGGCGCCTCGCGCACGAACCTCCAGGTCCAGCTCGACTTCATCTGGTACGAGCTCTCGACGTATCCGGACTACGGCCTGTCGTCGCTGCGCTCGGCGTCGACGATCTCGAGCGCGGTCTACGCGTTCCAGAGCAAGTACGAGATCTGCGGCACGTGCGCCGCGACCAAGCGCGTCCAGTACGCGAACCAGGTGCTCGCCGCGTACGGCAGCTCGACGAGCACGCCCGCGCCGACGCCGTCGACGACCTGCTACTCCTCGACGCTCGGCCGCGAGATGCCCCAGAACGCCTGCGTCCAGTCCGCCTCCGACGACAACTGGTACCAGTGCTCGGGCGGCTCGTGGGTCGATCGCTACAGCGATCCGGACCCGTGCAACGGCGAGTATCCGCTCTAGCGACGCTAGAGCACGGCGCCGATGCCGAAGCCCCAGTAGCGCTCGCCCTGCATCTCGCGCAGGCTGCCGTAGAAGAAGCCATCGAGGTGGCCGGAGAACTTGAGGCCCGCGCCGGCCTCCGACTCGTCGCCCCAGCGCGCGAGCTTGCTGCCGTTCTGGCGCATGTCGTTGTCGAGCACGTAGCTCTGGCGGAAGTACGCGACCGGCCGGATCTCGGGCGATAGCTCGAGCACCGCGAAGATCTCCGTCGGGATCGTCCAGCCGAAGCCGAGCACGCCGCCGGTGATGCCCGAGCAGCCGAAGCCGACGGTCGCGCCGATCTGCAGGTTGTCGCCGATGAACACGCCGGGGCCGAAGCCGAGGCTCGCGCTGTACGCGAAGTGCGTGTTGTCGCCGAGCGTCAGGCCGACGGAGAGGTCGCCGGTCTCCGCGACGCCCACGACCGGGTTGCCGCGCACCTCGCGCTCGGTGCCGCCGAGCGACAGCAGCGCATCGAAGCCCATCGGGTGCTGCGGGCGCTCGACGCGCAGGCCGCCGCCGAAGCTGCCCGTGAATTCGCGGTACCAGGGCGAGCGCTGATCGTCGTCGTCATCATCGTCGTCGCCGTCGTCGACCACCACGCCGCGCGCGACGGTGTCCTCGGGCGTCGCGCGGTGCAGCGAATCGCTCTGCAGCTCGATGCGGCCCTCGTGATCGAGCGTGATCTTCGCGACGAGCTCGCCGGCGCGGTTCGTCACGTGGACGGAGTAGGTGTCGTTCGGCAGCGCGAGCACGAGCGGATCGCCCGCTTCCTTCGTCAGCTCGACGGCGACGCGCCCGCTGCCGTCGACGATCACGAGGTGCCCGTGCAGCGGCCCCGGCAGCACGAGCGACGACTCGGTGCTGCGCAGATCCGTGATCACGACGTCGCCGGTGCCGGAGAGGTGCATGTCGTACGCGGGGTGCTGCGGGCCGTGCAGCGTGTTCTGCGTGCGGCCGAGCGTCATCTCGTACGAGAACTGGTAGGCCTCGCTGAGCGTGATCTTGCCGTCGTGGTTGCGATCGGCGGCGCCGCGCAGCGCCGCGACGAAGAAGTACGTGAAGAACGACGCGCCGATCTTGTCGGACTCCTGCGCGTCCTCGTCGGCGGAGCTCGACGACAGGAACGCGAAGCCCTCGACCTGGTTCGAGCTATCGCGCAGGAACGGCGGCATCTTCGTGCCACCCTTGATCCGCGTGAAGCTGCCCGACGCGCACGAATCGACGATCGCGATCCGAACGTCCGCAGGCACCGCGCGGATCCGCTCGCGCAGCTTCGCGTACTCGTAGCGCCCGCCGCCGATCAGGATGCCGGTCTCGTCGGCGTGGCCGGAGTAGTAGACGACCAGCTCGACGCGCTGTCCCGGCTTGCGCTCGTCGCGGACGCGCTGGCTGATCGCGTCGAACGCGCCGTCGAGCGCCGCGCGATCCGGCTCGTGGAGTAGCGCGAGATCCGGCTGGTTGACGCCGCCGAGCTGCCGCAACACATCGGCGACGCTGGACGCGTCGTGGCCCGCGTAGCGCAGCTGCTCGCGCTCGCCGGCACCTCCGTTGCTGCCGATGACGAGCGCGAACCGGCGCAGCGGCTGCGTCGGCGTGGCGTGCGCGACCGACGCGAGCAGGAACAGCGTGCAAACGATGGAGCGGATGGTCATGGCGGTCCTCATGGTTTGCGCAGCCGGAGCGAGGCCTGGTGAAGGCCGGGGCGGAGGTCGAGCACGGCGTCGGCGGCGTCGCCGCGGCGGGCGAGGGCGCGGAGCGCATCGAGCGTGGCGGCCGTATCGATCGGCTCGCTCGCCGTGAGGAAGAAGAACCGCTCGAAGCGCGGCGCGTCGTCGAGCGCGAACGCCTCGGGCAGCGTGCGCGTGCCGGCGCCCACGTCGTTCGGCGCATCCTCGCTGGCCGGGAAGTGCAGCGTGACGCCGCCGCTACCGTCGATCGAGGCGATCACGCCGTAGCGCGCGCCGCCGGCGTTGTAGCGGAGCTGGATCACGTCGCCGGCGCGCACGACGTCATCGGCATCGAGCGTCTCGGCCTGCTCGCCGACCTGCTTGAACACGAGCAGCCGCGCCGCGCCCTTGACGCGCGTCGTCTCCGGCTCCGGACCGCTCGGTGCGTGGCGCGTGACCACCATCAGCGCGGCCGCGAGCCCCGCCGCGACGACGAGCGGCGCGATCCAGGCGCGCGTTCGTTTCGGTTGCCGCCGCAGCCGTGTCTCGATCTGCGCGACGGCCGGTCCGGGCGGATAGGCCGCGAGCTCGCGCGCGTTGGCCTCGCGCAGCGCACGGACGCGCTCGGCGAGCTCGCCGGGCGGAGCCTGGTGCAGCCGCGCGCGACTCGCGCTCGGCACCTCGTCGAGAGCGGCGCGCTCGACGAGCCAGTCGGGAAGAGTGCTCATGCTGCCTCCAGTGCGTGGAGCTTCGTGCGTAGTCGTGCGAGCCGCTTGCGGACGCCGGAGACGCTCATGCCGACCTCGTCCGCGACCTCCTCGAGCGTCATCCGATCGACCAGGTGCAGCACCGCGATCAGCGCGGTCGTCTCGGGCTCGGTGCGAAACAGCGCGTCGAGCATCGCCCGCGCCGCGCTGCGCGCTGCCGGATCGGTCGCCTCGGCGATCTCGCCGAGCACGTCGTCGCCGTCCTCCGGCCGCCGCCGCTTGGTGCGGATCCGGTTCAGGCACACGTTCGTCGCGATCCGGAACAGCAGCGACGACGGCGCCTGATCGGCGAGCGTATCGGAGTGGCTCAAGACCTGGACGAAGACGTCGTGCATGGCATCACGTGCGGCGGTCTCGTCCCCGAGGAGCTTGCGGCAGCGCCGCAGGACCATCGGCCCGTACGTCGTGTAGTAGCGGTGCGAATCGACAGACACGGGGAAGGACGGACGTACGATGTAACACCGCGGCCCGCCGAATGTGTCCCTGCGAAGATCGCGAGTCAGGCCGCGCGCTTGCGACGCCGCGTGCGCGAGAACAGCTCCGCGAGCTCCTCCGCGTTGCGCACGGCGTTCGTCACGGGCGCGTTGCTGAAGATCACGTGGACCTCGTCCGTGCGCGCCGCGATCGCGCGGATGCGTGCCGCCCAGTCGACGAGCTCGTCGTGCGAGTAGAGGTACGGCCACCCCGCGACCCCTCCGCGCCGCTTGCCGCCCGCGCGCTGCCGCCAGCGCTCGGGATTGCGCCCGTGCATGCGAACGACCGCGACGTCGCTCGTCGCCGCCACCACCGGCGGGACCGACGCGACGAACCCCTGCGGCTCGTCGACACACACGTAGATCAGGTCGTGCTTCTCGAGGAAGTCGAGCGTCTCGCTGCGATTGTCCTGCGTCATCCACGTCTCGTTGCGCAGCTCGATCGCGACGCGCAGCCCGTGAAAGTCATGGCGGATCTGCACGAGATCGTCCTTGTGCGCCGCCGAGATCGGGAACCACACCGGGAACTGGAACAGCAGCACGCCGAGCTTGCCCGCGTCCGCGAGCGGCGCGAGCGCGTCGCGAAACCGGTGCGTCAGCACGCGCATTCGCTTCGCGCCGAGATCGCGCGGATACAGGTGCGGCTTCGCGAGCAGCTCCGCCCCGAGCCCTTCGCGAACGTCGCGTGGCAACCCGCGTGCGGCCGCGTAGTGCGCGGTCAACAGCGCGTGCGCCTTGATGTTCATCACGAAGCCCGCGGGCGCGCGCTCCGCCCACGTCCGCACGCGTTCCTCGTCGGGAAATGCCCAGTACGTCGAGTCGTTCTCGACGACCGAGAATCGTGATGCGTAGTAGCGCAGCTTCGCCTCCGGATCGTGCGCGTCGGCGGGATACCAGCCGCTGTCGACCAGCGCCTTGTCGGCCCATGCCGCGGTTCCGGTTCGTATGCGCGCCGTCACGCACGCGTACGGTGCGAACGGCGTGCCGGCGGGCCTGCGAGCTATGCGTAGTTCCGGCGCGCGGCCTCGAGCTCGCGCACGATCTCGGCGACCAGCTCCGGCGGCTCGATCGCGATCGCGTGCGGCCCCCACTCGAGCACCCACGACACGACCGGCGCCAGGCTCGCGCATGGAAAGGCGAGCCGCACCCGCCCATCCGCGAGCGTCTCCAGCTCCTGCGCCGGGTGCCACACACGCGCGCGCACGAGACCCGCCTTCGCCGCCGATACCTCGACGACGACGCGGTGCCGCGGCCCCACGACATGGATCCCGAACGCGCCGTGCAGCAGGTCGGCGAGCCGGAACTCCGGCGGCGGCACGAACGCCGCCTTGCGCACGTGCTCGGCCTCGCTGAACCGCTCGACCGCGTACACGGCCGCCGGCAGCCGCGGCGCATCGCCCGGCTTCTCGAGCACGCACGCGATGACATACAGGCCGTGCTTGAACAGCAGCATCGTCAGCGGCGCCATCAGCCCGCGCCTCACGCGGCCGCGCGCGCCGCGATACGCGAAATTCACCACGCGCCGCGACAGCACGCCGGTCATCAGCGCGTCGAGCACCTCCTCGGAGCCCGCATAGGCCTTCGTGCCGCCGTCGGGCACGTACGCGAACCGGTCGCCGAGCGTCGCGTGCTCCGCGCGCTCCTCCGCGCTCATCCGCTGCTCGAGCTTCTGCTGCAGGCTCTGCACGTCCTCCCACAGCGGCGTCCCGCGCAGCACGTCGAACATGCTCGCGATCGCGAGCAGCGTGTACCGCTCGCGCCGCGTGATCGCGATCGTCGAGTACGTCTTCTCGACGAGCCGCGCGCCGGCCCGGCCCTCGAGCAGCACCGGCTCGATCTCGAATCCCACGCTCCGCAGCTCGGCGAGGTCGCGCCGGATCGTCCGCTCGCTCGCCCGCAGCTCGCGCGCGAGCGCATCGAGGCGCCGGCCGCGCCGGAAGCCGCGCAGCTCGTCGAGCACGCGCAAGGAGCGCGCGATATGGGTCAGATCACCACGGCGATACACGAGCAATTTCGAGCATCTCGCACCTGCGTCGACGTGACAAGGGTTGTCCGAGCAGGACCTTACACTGCTTGCATGACTCAACGTACTTCTCGCGAGATCCGCAGCCTCCTCGAGGCGAACCTCGACCAGCTCGAGGCGCTCACCCAGCTCCACAAGCGCAAGCTCAAGGCGCTCAACGAGACGCGGGCGCTGCTGTTCATCGCGCTCAAGGAGCTCATCGTCGCGAACGACAACGAACGCACGAACGCCTAGAGCCTCGGCCGTATCGCGAGCGTCCGCGGACCTACACCGGGTCGACGCGGACGCCGCCATCGCGCGCCGGATCGAGCACGAGGCGCGCCGTCACCTCGCGGCCGCTCGCGTCGACGAACGTCGCCTTGCGCGTCTTGCCGGTCGTGACGAGCGCGCGCAGCTGCGCGGCGGTCAACCGCTTGCCGGCGGTCTCGAACCACACGACGAACCGGCAGCCCTCGCGCCAGCGCGCGCAGCCCCAGCCGCGCGAGCCGGTGATGAGCGCGCCCTGACGGCAGCGAGGGCAGGTGAGGGTGCCGATGTCCGCGGCCGCCGTTGCCTGCGGCTTCGCGGCGCGTGGCTTCGCGGCCGGCTGCGAACGCGTGGCGGCAGCGGCGGGCGGTGCTTGCGATGCACGCGGGCGAGGGGACCGGCGCGCGGCCCGTGACTCGCGGCGCCGCTTCAACGAGTGGGCCGGCGCGGGCGAGCCACCGCCGGGTGCCGGCGAGCCAGCGACGGGTCCGGGCGAGCCACCGGCCGGCGCGGGCAGCGACGGCGGCGCGGCGCCGCGAACCGCATCGATCACACCCGCGACGTAGCGCGCGATGTCGGCCATGAACGCCGCGCGCGAATCCTCGCCGCGCGCGATCCGCGCCAGGCGCGCCTCCCACGAGCCGGTCAGCTCCGGCGAGGCCAGGCTACCGCCCGCGATCGCGCCGAGGAACCCGACGAGCTGCACGCCCGTCTCCGTCGGGACGAGCGCCTGGCGGTCGCGCAGGATGTAGCGGCGGCGCAGCAGCGTCTCGATGATCGCGGCGCGCGTGGCCGGCGTGCCGAGGCCCGTGTCCTTCATCGCGGCGCGCAGCGCTTCGTCGTCGAGGTGGCGGCCGGCGGTCTCCATCGCCGCGAGCAGCGCCGCCTCGGTGTAGCGCGGCGGGGGCGTGGTCTGCTTCGCGAGCGGCTCGTACCGCCCGGCGAGCGGCTGGCCGACGACGAGCGGTGGAAGTGCGCCGGTCGGCGGTGCGTCGTCGTCCTCGCCGCGCTCGTTCGGGCCGCGCGGACGCTCACGCGCCGGATCGATGCCGGCGACCTCCTGCCAGCCGGCCACGAGGCGCACTCGTCCGCGCGCGAGATAATGATCCGGCGCCGGCGGTAGCTTGTCGACGAGGCGCTCGCGGTCGGGCGCGGTGACCTCGGGCGCCGGGCCCTCGCCCGCGCCCACGCGGATCCACGCATCCGTGACGGCGAGCTCGGCGTCCGGAAAGAACGCGCCGAGGAAGCGGCGCACGATCAGATCGTAGAGGCGCGCTTCATCGCGATCCATCGCGCGCGCGCCGGCGGAGGTCGGGATGATCGCGTGGTGATCGCGGACCTTGGAGTCGTCGACGATGCGCGCGTTCGGGCGCGGCGGGTTCGCGAGCAGGTGCCGCGCGAACGCGGCGTAGTCGGGGCGCGCGGCGAGACCGTCGAAGACCGGCGTGAGCTCGCGCGCGACGTCCGTCGACAGATGGCGCGAGTCGGTGCGCGGGTACGTGATCGCCTTGTGCCGCTCGTACAGCGCCTGGGCCAGCTCGAGCGTGCGCGACGCGGACCACCCGAAGCGCCGGTTCGCCGTGCGCTGCAGCGACGTCAGATCGAATAGCTGCGGCGGTGGCTCGCGGACGGTCTTCGACTTCACCGCCACGACGCGCGCCGGCCCCGGCACGTCGCGCTCGACGACCGCGCCCGCGAGCTCGGCCGCCGCGAGGCGCGGCTGCTTGTCGTGCCGCCACTGCGCGGCGAACGTCGTGCCGTCGACGGTCTGGAACGTGCCTCGCACCTCCCAGTACGGCTTCGCGACGAACGCGCGGATCTCGTGCTCGCGCGCGACGAGCAGGGCGAGCGTCGGCGTCTGGACGCGGCCGATCGAGAGCAGCTGATCGCCGCCGGCGGCGCGACCGCGCACGGTGATCGCGCGCGTGGCATTCATGCCGACGAGCCAGTCGGCCTCGGAGCGCGACCGCGCGGCATCCGCGAGTGCATCGAGCTCGCGCCCGGGCCGCAGCGCGGCGAACCCGCGGCGGATCGCTTCATCCGTCAGCGACGAGACCCACAGCCGCCGCACCGGCAGCTTCGCGCGCGCGTGCTGGTAGACGTAGCGGAAGATCAGCTCGCCCTCGCGGCCGGCGTCGCACGCGTTGACGACGGCGCTGAAGCGACGGTCGCGCAGCAGCTTGCTGATCGCGGCGAGCTGCTTCTTCGCGTGCTCGGCGGCGCGCAGCCGGAACTCGGTCGGCAGCATCGGCAGCACGTCGAGGCGCCACGGCTTCCAGCGCGCGTCATACGACGCCGGCTCGTCGAGCTCGACCAGGTGCCCGATGCACCACGTGATCGCATAGCGGTCGTTCTCGAAGTGCTCGCCACCCCCTCCGGAGCGCACGCCGAGCACGCGCGCGAGATCGCGCGCCACCGACGGCTTCTCGGCGATCACCAGCTCCACACCGCGAGCCTACGGCGCCGGTCTGATCCTGCGTGTCACGTGGACGATCGCGTGCTACGACAACAGCATGAGGTGGTTTGTCGCGCTCGTCACCGCCGCGTGCCTGTGGGCCGCGGGCGGCACGCCTCGCGACGCCATGCAGCTACGCGACCGGCAGGCCGCGTACGTCGGGCACGCGCCGGTGGGCACGCCGCTCGCGCAAGCCCGCAAGACCCCGCCGCACAGCCGCGCGGGCCTCGATCCGTTCATCCTGGTCGGTGCTCCGCGCGCGACCGCGCCCGTCGCCGTCGCCGCACCCTTCACGCCGCCGGCTCGCGCCGGCCTCGTCTCGCTCGCCGCGCCTACGCCCGTCTCTCGTGGTCCGCCCTGCGCCTGATCGCTCGTCCTCGATCGATCAACCGCAACGCATCACAGGAGATCCGATATGCACGACACGAATCCGTCGTGGGGGCAGCGCCATGGCGTCACCATCCTCACGATCACGCTCTTCAGCCTGCTCGCCCTCGTCATGTTCATCCAGGTCGGGTGCTGACATGAGCCTCATCGTCCTCGCGGCGACGCTCAACCGGCTCGTCACGCTACTCTGCCCGCGCTGCGGCTATCGCCGCCTCGTCACGCGCGAGCGCGCCGACAAGCGGCACTGCCCACGCTGCGGAACACTGATGACGCAGCCCGCTTAACCGTGCGTCTGGCCGGCGAGCAGCAGGTACGCCTCGACGATCGCGAGCACAACAATGATGACAGCGGTGATGACCGTGCGGCCGGACTCCATGGGCGCGACCCTACCGCTGCTCGCGGCGTCTGTGCAGTCGCGATCCCTGCCAAGTTGCCGCACGCACGGCGTTCTTTGCTTGAACGACCTTTACGGGTTGACGCCCCCGAGGCCTGACTCCATGCTGCGCCGCAGCAAAAGGAGCCAGGCTGATGTCGCAGTCGTTCGTAATCGCGTTACTTACTGCCGTGTGCGCGTGCAGCACGAACGCGCCGGAGCCCACCGGCGCCGGCGACCCGCCCGCGCCGCCCGCAGCGACGCCCGATCCCCAGGCGCTGCCGGCCAGCGAGCGCCTGCACCCCGAGCCGGTCGACTCGGTCGCCGACGTGCCGGGCAGCTACGTCCAGCCGCTCGCCCTCCCGGGCGACGTCAGCCTGATCACGCTCGCCACCCCTAGCTGGGGCCAAGGCAGCTACCAGCTCTATCGCTCGTGCGGGCTGCCGACCTGCATCCCCGAGCTCGGCCAGTACGACATCATCGCGACGAACCCCGCGATCGGCTTCGCGGCGCTCTCGCTCCTCGATCAGACCGGCACCATCCGCGCGACCTACATCCTCGATCAGCTCTGGCGCGACTCGCACGGTGCGCTGGTCGCGATCCAGCTCCGCCCGGTGCTCGCGAACGCCACCGGCCCGACGCAGATGTGGTGGCGCCTGCCGTCCACCACCGCCGCGCCGACGCAGACTGCACCCGCGCCCGCGCCGATCGAGCTCACGGCGCCGAGCGCGCCGAGCACCACGGACCCGTCGCTCGGCGGCGTGTTCGTCCGCGCGCTGCCGATCTACGGCGACATCGACGCGCTCACGCTCGACGACGCCGCGTGGTCCCACGATCACGCGACCGGCACCTACGAAGCCGCGTACCCGTACTGCCTCCCGTGGTGCCTCGGCGAGTCGGGCGACTACGCGCTCGATCTCGCGAACCCCGCAACCGGCACCGGCCAGCTCTCGCTCGTCCCGGCCGGCAACGCACCCGCCGCGCGCGACTACGCGGTCTACGCGATCTGGCGCGCGCCCGACAACACCGCCGCCGCGATCCAGCTCCAGCGCATCGACGGCGTGATTCCCACCGGCCCGCTGTTCACGCTCTATCGCCAGTGGTGGACAACCGCCCTCGCCGCGCGTGCCCCCGACGCGACGTGCACGACGCTGGCGTCGCTCGCCGCGTACTACCGCGGCCAGGCCCTGCTGTGCGGCACGAGCGCGTGCTGGTCCCTCGCGCCCTGGTACTCCGCGTGGGCGCAGTACTACGACGGGCTCGCGCGCGCCGACGGCTGCTACGCCTCGTGACCGCGAAAACGGAAAACCCGGCTGCTAGCCGGGCTTTCTTCGAGGTGCCACCCAGATTTGAACTGGGGAATGGTGGTTTTGCAGACCACTGCCTTACCACTTGGCTATGGCACCGGAGGCCCAGTTTCTAGCACAGTCGCGCTAGCTCCGGAACAGGCTAGCGGGTCAACGAGAACTTGATGTTGGACGCGCCGTCCGCCGTCACCTTGATCGTCTGTGCGGGGGCCTTGAGCTTGGGGTTCCAGACGTCGAGCTCGTACGTGCCCGCGGGGACGTTGGCGATCTTGAAGTTGCCCTTGTCGTCGACCGTCGAGGCGAAGCGGTTCTGGCCGACGAAGACGTAGGCGAGCATCTCGGGGTGGATCTTGCAGACCTGGCTGAACACGCCGGCTTCCTTGAAGACGTGGTCGCTGACCGAGCCGGCCGGCTTGGTGCCGAGGTCGTACTTGGCGTCGGGCGACATGACGTTGTGATCGACCTTGTCGCTGTTCGTGAACTTGACGGTGTCGCCGACCGCGCCGAGCACGATGTGCGGGACGAACTCCATGTTCTTCTGGTCGATCGTGTGGGTTTCGGCGGTGGTCTTCGTGCCGGGGACGGCCTTGATGTAGACGATCGTGTCCTTGAGGAACTTGGCGGGCTTCGCGTCGACCGAACCCGTGATGGCGGTGTCGGCGGCGGCGGTCGCCGCGAGGCCGGCGAGGAGAGAGAGGGCGAGCAGGGTGGACTTCAACATGGGACTCCTTGGGTTCAGAACGCGGTCCAGAGCTGGAGATTGATCGCTTCGATCTCCAGGCTGACGTTGGAGGTGGTGTCGGCGGGCGCGGCGTAGAGGCCGGCCGGGTCCCAGGCGCCCGGGCTGCCGGTTGCCTGCTCGACGGGGACGGTGAGGATGAGCTTGAGGTTCGGGCGGATGAGGGCGGCAGCGCCCGGCATCAGCTTGAGATCGGAGACGGCGGCGAGGCCGTTCTGATCGAGGCGGAGGTACTCGACGCGCGCGCCGAGCACGAGCCAGGGGTAGAGCAGGTACGAGAGCTCGTTCCACTGCGAGATCGTGTTCGTGGTGCCGGCGCCGGTGGAGACGTGATCGTCGGACTGGTAGAAGACGCCCGTGTCGAGCTCGAGCTCGGCCATCTGGGCGCGGATCGCGGCGCCGAACGTGAGCGAGACGTCCTTGGTGAGCAGGGGCGTCATCGAGCCGTCCATGAAGCGGGAGATCGCGCGGTAGGCGAACGCGTCGATGGTGACGGACTGTTCGTGCTCGAGGTCCTGGGCGACGCCGTTCGTGTTCTCGCCGTCGAGCGTCGAGCCGCCGAGCTTGTAGCCGACGTGTGCGTAGACGTTCGCGCTGTTTCGCGTGTCGACGTTCGTGCCGGCGGCGAGGCCGAGCGAGTAGTTGAACGCGCCGCCGAGGATGCCGTTCGCCTCGATGCCGTTGTGGTTGTCGTTGAAGGCGAACGAGTCGCTCGTCGCGCCGTACATCGCGGTGACCGGGACGGCGGGGAGCATCAGGTCGGCGAAGTAGCTCGCGTGCGGCTGGAAGCTCGTGTACGAGCCGATGCGCTTGCCGACGGCGACGTTGAGCGCGTGCGGCGGGCCGGCGAGGTCGTTGAAGTAGACGGCGGCATTCTCGACCTCGATGCCGTCGGCGGAGGCGGTGAGCTCGCCGAAGAAGGTGATCGAGTCGTCGATGTTGCCGGCCATCCAGAGGTGGGCTTCCTCGACGAGCGTGTCGGCGTTGAAGACCGCGTGGTTGTCGGCGGCGCCGCCGCTGGAGCTCTTGTCGGGGTGGATGATCGCCTGGCCGTTGAAGCCGAGCGCGATCGGCGGGAACGGCGAGAGGAAGCCGGGCCACTGCTGATCGGGGAACGCCTTCTTCGACTCGTCGGTGCCGAGCGGGATGGGCTCGGCCTTGATGTTGTCGCTGTCGACGCCGGGGAAGCGGTAGCCGTTGCGGCGGAACTGCTCGCCGAACGGGTTCAGCTTGGGAAAGATCGTGTGGCACGTGACGCAGCCGGTCTTGTACTTGCGCGCGAACGCGGGCACGGCGCCGGCGGTTCCCGCGGTCGCGACCAGGCCGAGCATGACCACCCATCCAATGACCTTCGATAAGCGCATGAGCATCTCCTAGAGGTGAAGCGTGTCGATGGCGCTCTTGACGCCGATCAGCTCGTCTCTTGTCGGTGGCGTCGCCGGCGGACAGCGCAGTCCGCTCGGCAGCTCCGTGTACGTCGGGCCGAGGCTATTGACGTAGAGCGCGACGTCCCACAGGTCGTCCTTCGGCAGGACCTTCGCGAACGACGCCATCGGCGTGCCGTCGAGTCCGGTGACGATCGTCGTGTAGATGTCGACGACCCGGTTGCCGCGATGGAAGCGCGACGACGTGAAGTCGCGCGGGCGGGCGAGCGAGCCATCGGCGTAGCGGAGCTGCGCGCCCGCGATGCCGTCGCCGTGACCGGTGTCGCCATGACAACTCGCGCAGCCGGCGCTCGCGTAGACCGCCTTGCCGTGCGCGAGGCGCTCGGGCGTCGCGGCGGGGACGGGGCCGATCGCGATCGGATCGGGCGCCGTGTCGTCGGCGAACGTCTTGTCGATCGTCTTGATGTACGCGACGAGCGCCCAGCGATCGGCCTCGGGCAGCGCGAACCACGGCGGCATGCCGCTGCCGTGAAGGCCGTGCGTGATCGTGCGGAACAGATCGAGATCCGTCGGCAGCGCCTCGTGCTCGGTGCTGCGAAGCTCGTACGGCTTCACCGCCACCGCCGCCGGCCTCTCCTCGAGCTTGGCGCCCAGCGGGCCTTTGCCGTCGCCCTTCTCGCCGTGACAGCTCGCGCAGTGGGTCGCGTACAGCGCGGCGCCGCGTGCGCGGAGCGCGTCGTCTTCGGTCGGGCGGGGTGCGGTCGGCTCCGAGGGAATCGTCGCGCCGTCGAGGTACGCGCGCATCATGTTGATGGCGCCGGTTGGATGATCGGGGCCGCATGCCGACGGCACGTCCGGGGCCTCGGGCGCCGGCTCCGGCGCATTCGCGGCGACCTTCTGCAGGTGGCTCGCCTTGATATCGACGCCGAGCCGCTGCAGGTACGCGGTCAGCGCGATGATTTCCTTG
>CAYUNM010000019.1:83075-129401 GCA_964446175.1 uncultured Kofleriaceae bacterium | reverse complement strand
GTTCTGCTGCTGGTTGTTCTGCTGCTGGTTGTTCTGCTGCTGGTTGTTCTGCTGCTGCTGGTTGTTTTGCTGTTGCTGCTGCTGCTGCTGCTGCTGCTGCTGCTGCTGCTGCTGCTGTTGCTGTTGCTGTTGCTGTTGCTGTTGCTGTTGCTGTTGCTGTTGCTGTTGCTGCTGCTGCTGCTGCTCCAGCGCGGCCAGCTTCTTCGCGACGAAGTCGCGGTTGAAGCGCGCGTCCGCATCCTTGGGCGCGAGCGCCAGCGCGGCGTCGTACGCGGTCAGCGCCTGCTTCCACGTCGCGATCGTCGCGTCGCGGTCCTTCGCGAGCGTCGCCTGGCCCGCGCGGTACCGCGCGTTGCCCAGGTCGTAGTAGGCGTTCGTCTGGAGCGACACGTCGCTCGAGTGCAGCGCGGCCTCGAAGCGGTGCTCCGCGCTGGCGAAGTCGCCCGCGCGGTACGCGCTCGTGCCCGTGTTGTAGTCGCCGACCGGGCTCGCAGCCGCGATCTGCGGGATGGCGAGCACCGCGGCGGCGAGCGCGGCCGGGGCGACGCGGCCGAGGCGGCCGAGGCGGCCGAGGCGGCCGAGGCGGGCGTGACCGGTGGCGCGTGCCGCGCGGCGGCGGCGGTCCCCGACGAGCAGGCTCGCGAGGAGGGCGCCGATCGCGAGCGCGAGCGGGAGCTGGAAGCGCTCGGCGAACACGCGGCGCGTGGCGCCGGCGGCGGTTGTCGTCGGCAGGTGGGCGCGCGCGGCGGCGTAGAGGGTGGCGAGGCCGCGGCCGTCGGGGCCGAGCGGGGCGTAGGTGCCGCCCGTGAGCTGGGCGATCGCGCGGAGCGTGGCCTCGTCGAGGTGCGAGGTGACGGGGGCGCCGGAGGCGTCTCGCACGAGCTGCGGGTGGCCGGTGGCGTCGGGGACCTCGATGAGGGAGCCGGCCTCGGAGCCGACGCCGACGGTATAGATCGTCAGGCCGTGGGTCGCGGCGTCGTGGGCGGCGGCGCGCGCGCTGCCGGCGAGGTCCTCGCCGTCGGAGAGGAGGATGAGGACCTTGTGGTGGTCCGGCTCGGAGGCCATCGCTTGCTCGGCGGCGTGGATGGCGGAGGAGACGTCGGTACCGGGGCGCGGGATCGTGTCGGTGTCGAGGGCGTCGAGCGACTCGAGGAAGACGGTGCGGTCGGCGGTCATCGGGGCTTGCACGAAGGCGTCGCCCGCGAACGCGATCAGGCCGAGGCGCGCGCCGTCGAACGAGCGGGCGAGGTCGGCGACCGCGAGCTTGGCGCGGGTGAGGCGGTCGGGGCGGAGGTCGGTCGCGCGCATCGACTTGGAGGTGTCGACGGCGAACATGAGGTCGACGCCTCGCGACGGCGCGGGCTCGGTATGCGAGCCGCCGAGCGGGCGGGCGAGCGCGACGAACGCGAGCGCGGCGCCGAGGAGGGCGAGGCCGTCGCGGAGGATGCGGCGGTGGAGCGCGAGCGAGACGGAGGGCGAGGCGGCGGCGAGGAGGCGGACCGCGGCGCGGCGCTCGTGCTGCGCGCGGACGAGGAGGAGCGCGAGGACGGCGCAGGTGGCGGCGCCGACGGCGAGCCAGATGGGTTGGGCGAAGCTCATGGGACCCTCCGGAGGGCGGTGGCGCCGAGCGCGAGCTCGAGACCGAGCAGCGCGAGGCCGGGGATGAGTGCGTACGCGAGCTTTTCCTCGCGATGGTCGTAGTGGTTGACCTCGCGCGTGGTCTTTTCCATCGCGTCGATGCGCGCGTAGATGCGCTGGAGCGAGGCGGTGTCGGTGGCGCGGAAGAACGCGCCGCCGGTCTTGGTCGCGATGTCGGCGAGCGTCTTCTCGTCGACGTCGCTGTCCATCATGACCATCTGCTTGTGACCGGTCTCGTCGATGACGGGGGTGAGCGCCTGGCCGCGCGAGCCGACGCCGATCGTGTAGACCTTGATGCCGAGCGCGGCGGCGGCTTCGGCGGCGAGGCCCGGCTGGATCTGGCCGGTGTTGTTCATGCCGTCCGTGAGCAGCACGACGATCTTCGTCTTCGCGTCGCTCGGGCGCAGGCGGTTGACGGCGGCGGAGAGCGCGGAGCCGATCGCCGTGCCGTCCTCGATCGTGCCCAGCTCGACGCGCGCGAGGTTGCGGTGCAGCCAGTCGTGGTCGAGCGTGAGCGGCGAGACGAGGTACGGCGCGCCCGCGAACGCGATCATGCCGATGCGATCGTTGGGGCGGTTGTCGACGAAGCGCGAGACGACGGACTTGACGACCGTGAGGCGGTCGGCGGGCTTGCCGTCGAGCGTGAGGTCGAGCGCGCCCATCGAGCCGGAGACGTCGAGCGCGAGCATGATGTCGACGCCGCTCGCCTTCACCGACGTGCTCGCGTGCGAGGTCTGCGGGCGCGCGAGCGCGACGATCAGCAGCGCGAGCGCGGGCAGGCGGAGGTAGGGGAGCAGGGCGCCGGCGCGGCTGCGCGTCGAGCGTGCGACCGCGCGTGCGGTGTCGATCGAGCCGACGGTGACGGCCGCGCGCGGGCCGCGGCGGGCGCGCAGCAGCGCGACGAGCGGCAGCGCGAGCAGCAGCCAGAGCAGCTGGGGGTTCGCGAACGTGATCACGCGGCACCTCCCGCGGTCGCGCGCACGAAGGCCTCGGCGGAGGTCGCCATGCCGGCGCGGTCGGTGTCGGAGAGCGACCAGCGCGCGTACTTCGCGAGGTCGCAGAAGTGCAGGAACTGGCCGAGCTCGTCGCGATGGCGGGCGACCGGGGAGTCGTCGTTCATCAGGTCGGCGAGCAGCTCCTCGGTCGTCCGGCGCGGCGCGCGCACGCGGAATGCTTGTTCCGCGTATGTCCGCACGGCGGACGAGACGGCGGTCGAGAACCGCTCGGCATCGGGCTCCGTGCGCGCCTGCTCGATCGCGCGCAGCGCGAGCTCGGCGGGCGTGGCGGCGTGGCCGCGCAACAGGCGGCGCACGACGAGCACGACGAGGATCACGCCGGCGGCGGCGAGCGCGTAGGGCCACCAGGCATGCGCGTGGTGGAGGATCGGACCGTGGATATCGCGGATGTCGTCGGGCATTAGCGTCCCTTTCGGCCGCGCTGCCCGAACAGCTCGAGCAGCGCGGGAACGTAGTTGCGCGTCGTGTCGATCTCGATCCAGTCGACGTGAGCGCGGGTGAGCAGCTTGTCGAGCTCGCGCGTGCGGTCGGCGGCGAGCCGCGCGAAGTGCTCGCGCACGCGCCTCTTGCCGGTGTCGAGCTGGATCACCTCGCCGGTCTCCGCGTCCTCGACGGCGACGAGGCCGATGTTCGGCAGCTCGCGCTCGTGCGGATCACGGACGCGCAGCGCGATCGTGTCGTGGTGCGCGCCGAGCGGGAGCAGGGCGCGTTCGAGCGCGGCGAGGCCGTGGGCGCGCTCGGGGCCGACCTCGAGGTCCGAGATCAGCACGACGACCGCGCGGTGCTTGTTGAGCTGGCTCGCGAGCTCGAGCGCCTGCGGAATGTTCGTTCCGCGTCCGGCCGGCTCGCAGCCGAGGATCTCGCGCACGACGCGCAGCGCGTGCGAGCGGCCCTTCGCGGGCGGGATCATCGCCTCGATGCGATCCGAGAACAGGATCACGCCGACCTTGTCGTTGTTGCGCGTCGCGGAGAGCGCGAGCACGCACGCGAGCTCGGCGGCGAGCTCTCGCTTCTGCTGGGCGCCCGAGCCGAACGCGCCGGAGGCCGAGACGTCGACGAGCAGCATCAGGGTCAATTCGCGCTCCTCGCGGTACTGCTTGACGAACGGGCGGCCGGCGCGCGCGGTGACGTTCCAGTCGATCGTGCGGACCTCGTCGCCGGCGACGTACTCGCGCACCTGGTCGAAGTCGATGCCGCGACCGCGGAACGCGCTCTGGTAGCCGCCGGCGAGCGACGTGTTGACCAGCCCGCGGATGCGCAGCTCGACGAGCCGCACCTTCTCCATGATCGCGTCGACGTTCACGGGATCGCCACCTGATCGAGGATCTTCGCGACGAGCTGGTCGGGGCCGATGTGCTCGGCCTCGGCCTCGTACGTCACGGCGATGCGGTGGCGGAGCACGTCGGGCGCGACCGCCTTGACGTCCTGCGGGGTGACGTAGCCGCGGCCGCGCAGGAACGCGGACGCCTTCGCGCACAAGGTCAGCGCGATCGTCGCGCGCGGCGAGGCGCCGAACCGCACGAGGCGCGCGATGTCGAGGCCGAACGCCTGCGGGTCGCGCGTCGCGACGACGAGGTTGACGATGTAGCGGCGGACCTTGTCGTCGACGTAGATCGCATCGACGACCTGGCGCGCGCCGAGCAGCTCGTCGATCGAGAGCACGGTCGAGACGTCGAGGCGCGGGGCGGTCGTCGCCATCGCGTCGAGGATCGCGAGCTCCTCGTCGGGCGTCGGATACGTGACGTTGACCTTCATGATGAAGCGATCGACCTGCGCCTCGGGCAGCGGGTACGTGCCCTCCTGCTCGACGGGATTCTGCGTCGCCATGACGAGGAACGGCGATGGCAGCGCGTAGGTCGTGTCGCCGAGCGTGACCTGGCGCTCCTGCATCGCCTCGAGCAGCGCGCTCTGGACCTTCGCCGGCGCGCGGTTGATCTCGTCGGCAAGGATCAGGTTCGCGAAGATCGGGCCTTGCTTCGTCTCGAAGCGGCCGTCGCGCGGGTTGTAGATCAGCGTGCCGACGATGTCGGCCGGCAGCATGTCGGGCGTGAACTGGATGCGCTGGAAGTCGGCGTTCGTCGCGCGGGCGAGCGTCTTGAGCGCGAGGGTCTTCGCGAGGCCGGGCACGCCTTCGAGCAGCACGTGGCCGCCCGCCAGCAGCGCGACGAGCAGCCGGTCGACGAGCGCGTGCTGCCCGACGAGCACGCGCCCGATCTCGTGGCGCAGCGGCTCGATCCACGTGCCGGCGCGTCGCACGGCGTCCTGGACGGCCGCGATATCGGGCGGCGGGTTGGCGGGGAGGCGAGAGAGGGCGGGCGAAGCGGAAGGCGTCATGCTCGCAGGGTGAGCGGCCACTCCTGCGCGACCCTTGCCGCTTCCTTACAAGCGTGAAAGGTAGGGTTGATCGACCGCAGCGGTCCCGCGGGTGCTGCATGCCGTGGGCAGTCCCGCGCGCTGTAAGTGTGCGTGGGAAGGCGCCTCGGCGCTGGCCTGACGGCTGCAATCGGAGGCGGCGTGCGCGCGTTGCTGCTCGTCGGTCTCGTCGGTTGTGGCTTCCACATGGTGGCGGCCGAGAGCACGCCCGACGCCGACAGCTCGCCCGATGCGGCGAGCGACTGTACGGCAATCACCGATCAGCAGCCGGCCACGGTGACGGCCGGCGACGCCGGCGAGTACGTGCTCGCGATGACCGCGAGCGCGGCGTCTCCGACGAGCTGGGGCGAGGAAGGTAACGAGGCCGTCGTGCTCGAGGTGCGCGGCGCGCACGGCTTGATCGGCCACCTGATCCTGCACGAGGGCATGTCGCCGTTTCCGTACGCGATGCACGTCGGCAAGCTCGCGGCCGGCGACGCGCTGACGATCCAGGTCTCGACGCTGACGGCGCCAAACGCGGTTCGCGGCGCGACCGTCTGCGCGGCGGCGCTGTCACCCGCGACGAGCGAGGGCATCGCGAACGCGCCGATCTATCGCTGGCCGGTGCAGAAGGTCTTCAACGACGTGCCGCTCGTCGTCGGCTGGTCGGCGGCGAAGAAGACCTACCAGACCGTGATGACGAACGAGGACGGCGGCACCGCCGAGCAGTGCGGCGGCGGCGCGAGCGGCATGCAGGCCGAGATCGCGCGGTGGGGCCGCTCGACGGATATCGAGTCGCACTACGGCTACGGCGGTGCCGCGCCGTCGTGGGAGCGCTGCACCGGGCGCGTCGACACGGGCGCCATCAGCCTCCGCACCGAGGACGCGCACCCGATCCTCTATTACGGCGACGGCCACAACCGCGTGTTCGAGAACCGCGGCGGCTACGGCTCGACCTGCGGCACCGGCGCGCCCGAGAAGCCCGACGGCGACCTCGCGGGCTGGAACACGCAGAACACGTCGAGCGCGCTCGCCGACGACGAAGGCAAGGTCGTCATCCTCCGGCCCGTGCCGGTCGATCTCGACGCGCTCGGCTACGCGCAGTTCGGCGGCCGTCGCGAGGCGCTCGTGGACCAGGACGCGCCGTGGATCTATCGCATCGCGAGCCTCGAGCTCGCGCGCGAGGGCAAGATCGACGACGCCAAGACACTGCCGATGAGCCGCTACCTCTACGTCGACGTGCGCGTCGCGGATGTCGGCGGCAGCGGCGATTCCTATTGCACGCTCACCGTCTCGGGCGGGTTCAAGCTGCGCGCGGTCACGACCGGCGGCACGGTGATCAGCTCGGGCCAGATGACCGCGGACTTCACCGGCACCGGCCACGACTGGAAGCGCGTCGCGATCGCGCTGCCCGCGGGCGTGACCGCCGCCGACATCGATCACTTCATCGTCGACGCCTACGACAACGACGGCATCTACGTCACCGCGATCGGCGATGCGTTCATTCCCACCGACACCGGGCTCGACTACGTCCGCCGGGGCACGAAGGACCTCGCGCTGTACGTCGACGACGGCAACAGCGGCTGCTCGAACGGCACAACCTCCGCCGGGCCGGGCGGTACAGCCTACGACTGCGTCGGCGGACAGGTCACGATCGCCAGGTAAGGTGATATAGCCGGGGCGTGATCAGCCTGTCGGTCAACCTCAACAAGGTGGCGCTGCTGCGGAACTCGCGCGGTGCGCAGAACCCGTCGCCGCGCACGGCGGGCATCGCATGCCTGGATGCTGGGGCGTATGGCCTCACGCTGCACTGGCGCGCGGACGAGCGGCACACGCGCCAGGACGACGTCCGCGTGCTCCGGCAGCTGTGCGCCGAGCGCGGCGCCGAGTTCAACCTCGAGGGCGACGATCGCGAGGAGCTGGTCGCGCTGGCGGCCGAGCTGAAGGTCACGCAGTTCACGCTCGTGCCGGTGAAGCCGGGCGAGATCACGAGCGACCACGGCTGGGACCTGCCGAAGCAGCACGGCGTGGTCGCGCCGATCGTCGAGCGGCTGAAGAAGCTCGGCGTGCGCACCGCGATCTTCGTCGACGCCAACCCCGACATGATGAAGGCGGCGGCGGCGACCGGCGTCGACCGCGTCGAGATCTACACCGAGCCGTACGCATCGGCGTGGGGCAAGCCGGAGCTGAAGACGGAGCTCGCGCGGGTCAAGGCGACGGCACAGGCGGCGGTCGCGCACGGGATGCAGGTGAACGCGGGCCACGACCTGAACTTGCGCAACACTCCATTGCTCGCGCGCGAAGTCCCCGAAATCGTCGAGGCGTCGATCGGGCACGCGCTGCTCGCCGACGCGCTCTACCTCGGACTGGCCGAAACCGTGCGCCGATACGTGCGCGCGTGTCGCGGCGAAGCGGTCGACGCTCCCGTTACCCAGTAGTATCCTGCGCCGCGATGGTACGAGACATTCTCGAGCTAGGCGGTTCGCTCGGTTTCCTCGACGAGCTGTACGATCGGTATCAACAGACCGGTGACGTCGATGCGAGCTGGCAGTCGCTGCTCGGTGAACGCACCAACGGCACGAACGGCCACGAAGCGAAGCCGAACGGCACGAACGGTCACAACGGCAACGGCCACGCGACCCAGCTGCCGTCGTTCGCACGCCCCGGTGCCGTCACGATGTCGCCGATCGTGGCGACGGCCGGCCAGCCGAGCGTGTGGCCGCTCGTCAACGCGTACCGCTCGCGCGGCCACTTCGCCGCGCAGCTCGATCCCCTCGGCCTGCTCGAGACGGCGCGCGTCGCCGAGCTCGATCCGCAGACCTGGGGCTTCACGAACCCGGCGCTGACGATCGAGCCGACGGGCGTGCACGGCCTGCCGCGCGCGAACCTCGCGGAGCTGGTCGCGTATCTGCGCCGCGTCTACTCGGGGTCGGTCGGTCTCGAGTTCATGCACATCTCGTCGCCGGCGCGCCGCAGCTGGCTCGCCGAGCGCATGGAGACCACGCTGCTCCAGCCGCTGGCGACCGACGTCCGCACGCGCATCCTCGCGCTGCTGATCAATGCCGAGCAGTTCGAGCGGTTCTGCCACACGAAGTATCCCGGCACGAAGCGGTTCTCGCTCGAGGGCAGCGAGTCGCTGATCCCCGCGCTCGACCTCGTGCTCACGCACAGCGCGCGTCTCGGCGCGATCGAGGCCGTGCTCGGCATGGCGCACCGCGGCCGCCTGACGACGATCGAGCAGATCCTGCGCCGCCCCGGCCGCGACCTGTTCAGCCAGTTCGAGGATGTCGAGCCGGAGAAGGCGCTCGGCGGTGGCGACGTCAAATATCACCTCGGCTTCTCGACGGACCGCATGGATCCGAACGGCCACGCGATGCACGTGTCGCTCGCGTTCAACCCGTCGCACCTCGAGGCGGTCGATCCGGTCGTCGTCGGCCGCGTGCGCGCCAAGCAGGTGCGGCACGGCGATGTCGAGCACCGGCGCGTCGTCGGCGTGCTCGTCCATGGCGACGCGGCGTTCGCGGGGCAGGGGCTCGTGCCCGAGACGCTGCAGCTGTCGAACCTCCCGGGCTACCGCACCGGCGGCACCGTGCACCTGATCGTCAACAACCAGGTCGGCTTCACGGCGTCGCCCGCCGAGCAGCGCTCGACGCCGTACTGCACCGACGTCGCGAAGATGCTCGAGTGCCCGATCTGGCACGTCAACGGCGAGGACCTCGATGCGCTCGCGCGCGTCATCGAGATCGCGTGCGAGTACCGCGCGCAGTTCTCGAGCGACGTCGTGATCGACATGTACTGCTACCGCAAGTACGGCCACAACGAGAACGACGAGCCGGCGTTCACGCAGCCGGTGATGTACGACGTCATCAAGAACAAGCCGTCGCCCGTCGAGGTGTACACGAAGCGCCTCGTCGGCGAGCAGGCGATCACCGTGCAGGAGGCCGAGGCGATGACGCAGCGGCGCGTCGCCGAGCTCGAGGCCGAGCTCGTGGCGGCACGGGCGAGCAAGCAGCGCCCCGACAACCTCGCGATGACCGCGATGTGGCGCGGCTACCGCGGCGGCATCACCGAGGAGCCGGAGGACGTCGACACGCGCGTCTCGCGCCCGCTGCTCGAGTCGATCTCGCAGGCGATCACCGAGATCCCGCAGGGCTTCACCGCGCACCCGAAGATCGTCCGCCTGATGCAGCAGCGCGCCGAGATGGGCCGCGGCGAGCGCCCGATCGACTGGGGCTTCGCGGAGCTGCTCGCGTACGGCTCGCTGCTCTACCAGCACGTCAACGTGCGCATGAGCGGCCAGGACTGCGCGCGCGGCACGTTCTCGCACCGCCACGCGATCATCACGGATATCAAGACCGGCCGCGAGCACCTCTCGCTCGGCCAGCTCCACCCCGATCAGGGGCAGTGCCGCATCTACGACTCGCCGCTCTCCGAGGCGGCCGTCATGGGCTTCGAGTTCGGCTACTCGCTCGACTACCCCGACGCGCTCGTCATGTGGGAAGCGCAGTTCGGCGACTTCGCGAACGGCGCGCAGGTGATCATCGACCAGTTCATCACGTCGTCCGAGGACAAGTGGAAGCGCCTCTCGGGCCTCGTGCTGCTGCTGCCGCACGGCTACGAAGGGCAGGGCCCCGAGCACTCGAGCGCGCGCTTCGAGCGGTACCTCCAGATGTGCGCGGAGCACAACATCCAGGTCGCGCAGCCGACCACGCCGGCGCAGATCTATCACCTGCTGCGCGGCCAGGTGCTGCGCCGCCTGCGCAAGCCGCTGATCGTGATGACGCCGAAGAGCCTGCTGCGCCTGCCGGCGGCCGTGTCGTCGCTCGACGAGCTGGCGACCGGGCGGTTCCAGCGCGTGATCCCCGACACCCAGGCCGATCCGGAGAAGGTCACGCGCGTGCTGATGTGCACGGGCAAGATCTACTACGAGCTGATGGACGAGCGCGCCAAGCGCAAGGACCCGACGGTCGCCATCGTCCGGATCGAGAAACTCTATCCATGGTGGCCGCATCTCATCGCCTCGGCGCTACTCCCGTTCGGCAAGCTCAAGGAGTGCTTCTGGGTCCAGGACGAGCCGAGCAACATGGGAGCGCTGACGTTCGTCACGCCTCGCATCGAAGCTGTGCTACGTACGCTCGAGCGCAAAGTGAAGTACGACTGCGTTGCGCGCGTCGAGAGCGCCAGCCCGGCAACGGGCTCGCACAAAGCACACGTGATCGAGCAGCTCCAGATCCTCAAAGCTGCGTTCGATCCAAGGTAGAATCCGCGCCATGGCTGATCTGGTAGTTCCGCAACTCGGCGAGTCGATCTCGGAGGCCGTCGTTGCACGATGGCTCAAGCAGATCGGCGATGCCGTCGCCGCGGACGAACCGGTCGCCGAGCTCGAGACCGACAAGATCACCGTCCAGCTGCCGTCGCCGGTCGCCGGTGCGCTCTCCGAGCAGCGGTTCGAGGTCGGCGCCACCGTCAAGGTCGGCGATGTCATCGGCGCCGTCAACGCGGGGGCCGCCGGCAAGGCCGCTCCCCCGCCGGCCGCGAAGCCCGCTGCTGCGCCCACGGCGGCTCCGGCCCCGATCTCGGTGCCCCAGGCCGTCGCGCCGCAGCAGGCGGCCAAGCCCGTGCCGCCGCCGCCCGCGCCGGCGGCGCCGATCGCGCCCGTCGCGGCGAAGCCGCAGAACGGCGAGTCGCTCGACAAGGACCAGCTGCTGAAGCTCACGCCGTCGCAGCGGGTCGCCGCGCGCGAGCACGGCTCGCTGCCGTCGCGCCAGGGGCCGGTCGCGGTGCAGGGGCCGTCCGAGGACGAGCGCCTCGCCCAGGTCGACTCGCGCGACGAGGTCGTGGTGATGTCACCGCTGCGCAAGCGCGTCGCGGAGCGCCTCGTCCAGGCACAGCACGAGGCCGCGTCGCTGACCACGTTCAACGAGGTCGACATGACCGCGGTGAACGAGCTGCGTGCGAAGTACAAGGAGAGCTTCGAGAAGGCGCACGGCGCCAAGCTCGGCTTCATGTCGTTCTTCGTCAAGGCGTGCGTCGCCGCGGCGAAGCTGTACCCGGGCCTCAACGCCGAGATCGTCGGCAGCCACATCGTCTACAAGAAGCACTACGACTTCGGCATCGCGGTCTCGACCCCGAAGGGCCTCGTCGTCCCCGTGCTGCGCAACTGCGACGAGCTGTCGTTCGCGGGCGTCGAGAAGGGCATCGCCGCGCTCGGCGAGAAGGCGCGCACCGGCAAGCTCGCGCTCGAGGACCTGCAGGGCGGCACGTTCAGCATCACGAACGGCGGCATCTTCGGCTCGATGATGTCGACGCCGCTGCTGAACTACCCGCAGACCGGCATCCTCGGCATGCACAACATCGTCAAGCGCCCGATGGTGGTCGGCGACGAGATCAAGGTGCGGCCGATGATGTACCTCGCGCTGTCGTACGATCACCGCGTCGTCGACGGCCGCGAAGCCGTCTCGTTCCTCGTCGCCGTGAAGGAGCGCCTCGAGGCTCCCGAGCGGATGCTCGTCGAGGTCTGAGCCACGACTCGGCGGCAAACCGAGCCAGGCGTCGAGCGCGACGCTGCTAGCGCAGTGGCCGCACGACGAGCGCGCCGCCCGCCATCGGATCCGCCGGCGCGGGCAGGCTGACACCGTCGAACGTCAGCGTCGCCGTGTGCGCGATCAGCGCCGCGAACCCGCCGGGCACGGCCGCGAGCGCCGGCACCTCCTCGCGTCCCGTGCCCATCGCCTGCCACTCGGCGATCTGCTCGACGTCGGAGAGCTCGGTCACGAACGCGGCGCTGCCCGCGTATCCCGCGACCACCACGTGATCGCCCGCCGCGACGATCGCGCTCGCGCCGTCGAGGTCCGCGCCGCCGACGAGCCGTGCGCTCGCCGACGTCTTCGCGAACCAGACGACGATCGCGTCCGTCTCCTTCGCCTTGAGGTCTTGCGCGTCGACGTGCACGACATCGCGCGCGGTCCCCGCGACGACCACGCGGTCCCGATCGTCGATCGCGACACCCGCGACCGCATCGTCGAGCCGGCTGCCCCACGTCGCGCTCCACGTGCGCTTGCCGCTGCCATCGAGCGTGGCCGCGAACGCATCCGCGAACGGAAGCTGCTCGTCGACCGACGCCAGCGGCTCGCCGAGGATGTCCGCGGCGGGCGAGAACGTGCCCGCGATCGCGATCCGCTCGCCGCGCACGGCGACGCCCTGCACGGCATCCGCGCCTGGCCCGCCGAGCCGTACGAGCCACGCGAGTGAGCCGTCGCGGCCGATGCGCGCGACGAAGCCATCGGTGCTTCCCGCACTCGCGACGACGCTGCTCGCGGCGCGCAGCGTGCCCTGGAACGAACCGCCGACGACGACGCCACCCGCGATCGGCGCGACGCTGGTGATGACGCTCCAGCCGGTCGAGTCGATCGACAGCCGCCAGCGCTCGGCGCCCGTGGCCGCATCGAGCGCGACGACGAGCGCGCCCGGATCCCCGCGCAGCTTCGCGGAGGCGGCCGCGTAGACGAGGCCGTCGCCGCTCGCGAGCGCGCCAGGGGTCGCGTTCGCGGGTGCTGGGCTCGCGGGTGCTGGGCTCGCGGGTGCTGGGCTCGCGGGTGCTGGGCTCGCGGCAGCTGCGCTGGCCGGCGCGGACGCGAGCTCCATGCTCCAGACGTGCGCGCCGCGCGACGTGACGCGCGAGCCAATGGCGACGAGCAGCGAGCCGCCGTCCGCGGCGAGGCCGCGCAGCGGGCCGCCGACTTCCGTGGTGACCGGCGAGGCGGCAGGCGCGGCAGGGCGCGCACCGGGACAGCCGGCGAGCAGGCACGCGCCGAGCGCACCGAGGATGCGCGCACCGAGCATGCGCGCACCGAGCATTCGCGCACCGAGCATGCGTGCACCGAGCCTGCGCGCACCGAGCATACGCGCACCGAGCATACGCGCGTGCGACCGCATCACGGGGGCCGCAGCCAGCGGACCACGCGACGAACGCGCGGTCGATGAAGCAAGCGCGGCCACGGGACCGCGCGAGGAGCGAATCAGACCTTCTCGCCGCGCGCGCGCATCTGCGCGAGCACCGCGGGCAGGCCCAGCTTGTCGATCAGGCGCATGCCGCGCGCAGAGATGCGGAGCGTGATCCAGCGCTTCTCGTCTTCGAGCCAGAAGCGCTTGTTCATGAGGTTGATCTCGAAGCGCCGCTTGGTGTGGCGGTTCGAGTGGCTGACGTTGTGGCCGACGAGCGGCGACTTCCCGGTGACCTGGCAGACGCGAGACATGGCACGTACTCCTAGATCTTCGACTCTTTGAACTCGACGTGCTTGCGCGCGACCGGGTCGTACTTCTTCAGCACGAGCTTGTCCGGCGTGCGCTTGCGGTTCTTCGAGGTCGTGTAGAAAAAGCCGGTGTCCGCCGTCGAGACGAGGCGGATCAATTCACGGCCACTCTTGCCTTTTTTCGCCATGACGCAGTTCTCCGGGGCTGCGTCTTATGGCACGGGAACCCGGGAGCTGGCAAGGGGCTACTCGTCGTCGTCGTCGTCCGCGTCGTCGGGGGTGCCGTTCTCGGTCTGGAGGCGCTGCGAGCCCCCGATCTCGGCGGGCGTAACCCCTGGCAGTGTCGTGGTTTTTCGCTTGGCGCGGCGCTGATCGATCGTCATGGCGACGATCGTCATGTCGTCCGCCTGGGTCTGATTCGTCGCGTGGGCATCGATGTCGGCGAGGATCGCTTTGACGACATCCTCGGCCGCGCCGCGGGCGCTCCGGATGCGGCGCGAGAGGCGGGACAGGCCGTACTCGTTGCCGCGGGCGTCGCGGGCCTCGAGGATGCCGTCCGACACCATGATCAGCATGTCGCCAGAGTGCAGCTGGACGCGGGCCTCGCCTGCCTCGAGCTCCGGCGTGACGCCGAGCGGCGGTGTGTGGGCGCGCTCGGCCTGCAGCGGGAACACGCGGTCGCCGCGGCGCAGCAGCGGCACGCAGTGGCCGGCGTTCGTGAAGACCAGGCTGCGCGTCTCGAGATCGTAGATGCAGTAGACGAGCGTCGCGAACATGCCGTCGTCGCCGAGCTGCGCGATCTCCTGATTGACGCGGCGGAGCAGGCGAGCCGGCGTGCGCGCGATCGCGGCGCGCGAGCGAAGCTCGGAGGTCAGGCGCGCCATGTAGAGCGCGGCGCTGATCGCCTTGCCCGCGACGTCGCCGACAGCGAGGCCCAGGTGCGCGGGGTCGTGCCAGATGAAGTCGTAGAAGTCGCCGCCGATCTGATAGGCGGGCTCGTAGTGCACCGCGAAGTCGAGGCCGACGACCTGCGGCAGCGTGGCGGGCAGCAGCGAGCGCTGGATCTGGCGCGCGACGCGGAGATCGCGCTCGAGCTTCTCGCGGCGGGCGAGCTGCGCGGCGACGCGCGTCGCGTGGATCGCCATGCCGGCCTGGTTCGCGATCGCCTGCAGCAGATCGACGTCTTCCTGGCGGAACGACTGCCGGCCGCTCTCGACGTAGACCACGCCGTAGTGCGCACCGTGATAGATGAGCGGCGCGCCCATGCGCGTGCCGACTGTCTCGTTGTCCTGCGCGCCTTCGCCGAGGAGCACGCCGCGGCCGTCACTGACGACGTGCTGGATGATCGTGCCGGGCACGCGCAGCTCGCCGCCGTACGGCTTCTTCAGATCATCCTGCGTCGTCGTGCGCGGGACCGAGTCGGTCTCGCCGGTGCTCAGCGGGCGCTTGCGGTGGCGCTGGACCTGGACCTTGAGCTCCTGCGTGCGCTCGTCCTGCACGAGCACGCCGACGTCGTCCGCCTGCGGGAACAGCTCGAGCAGCGCGTCGACGAGCTTCTCGAGCAGCGCCTCGGCGGTATCGGACGCGGCGGTCGCGTGGAGGACCTGCGTGAGCGCGTCGAGCTTGCGCTCGATGAGACGGATCGCCTTTTGATCGGTGACGGAGATCAGGCCGCTCGAGATCACCGGGATGCGCGCGCTGCCGGAGTCTTCGCGCGAGCGGATCAGTGACGAGCCCGAGACGTCGACGATCGTCACCGCGTTGCCGCCCTCGGAGAAGCCCTTGTCCTGCGACGGAAAGTCCTGCGCCTCGACGCGGATCTTGTTGTTCGCGATCATGATCTCGTCGTCGTGACGGAGCACGGTCGCGCTCTGCAGGCGCACGCCGTTGATGTACGTACCGTTGTTGCTGCCGAGATCCTCGAGCGTCCAGCCTTCGCCGTTGCGCACGAGTCGCGCGTGCTGTCGCGACACGCGCATGTCGGGTACGAAGATCTGGCAATCCGAGCGCCGCCCGATGACGTACTCGCCGTCGCCTAGCTTGTAGCGGCGACCTGCGATCGGACCGGCCAGGAAGACCAGCGAAGGCATCCAGGGCCGCTTGATAGCACAGTTTTTTCGGTGACCGGCGTGCCCTTAAGAAGTCGTCACAAGTGTGGTCTATTTAGCGCCGTGCAGGCTCTCGGTAATTTCATCGGCGGACAGTTCGTCGCCCCCGCCGGCAAGGCCCTCGTGTCGCGTAACCCCGCGGCCGACGGTGCAGTCGTGTTCGAGACAGGGTTCACGGTGGCCGCGGTGGCGGATGCGGCGGGAGCAGCAGCGGCTGCACAAGTTGCGTGGGGATCTCTCTCCGCGGCGGAGCGGTGGTCGCACCTCGAGCGGTTCAAGGCCGAGCTCGCCAAGCGCGCCGACCAGCTCGCCGATGCGATCGTGCTCGAGACGGGCAAGATTCGCAGCGAGGCGAAGCAGGAGGTCACGACCGTCCTCAATCGCTTCGACCTCGTGCGCGCGACGATGGCCGCCGACCTCAAGGCCGGGCCCGTCGACCCCAGGGCCCGAGGTGAACTCGGGCCCTTCCATATCGGGGCGGGCGAGATCCTGCGGTATCAGCCGCTCGGCGTCGTCGGCGTGATCGGGCCGTTCAACTTCCCGCTTCATCTATGTCACGCGCACGTGGTGCCGGCGCTGCTCGCGGGCAACACCGTCGTCATCAAGCCGAGCGACATCACGCCGCTGTGCGGGCAGCGCTACGCCGAGGCGGCGCAGGCGGCGGGCCTGCCGCCGGGAGTGCTCAACGTCGTCGCCGGCACCGGCGAGGTCGGCGCGGCGATGGTCGCGCAGAAGGAGATCCGCGGGCTGTGCTTCACCGGGAGCTGGACGGTCGGCCGTCGCATCCTCGAGGCCGCGCTCGATCGTCCGGAGCTGCTCGTCGCGCTGGAGATGGGCGGCAAGAATGCGTGCGTCGTGCTCGAGGACTGCCAGCTGCGGCAGGCCGTGCACGAGACGATCGTCGGCGGCTACCTCTCGGCGGGCCAGCGCTGCACCGGCACCGAGCGCGTGCTCGTGCACCGCTCGATCGCAGATCGCTTCATCGACATGGTCGCGACGGTCGCGCGCGAGCTGAAGTTCGGCTCGCCCGAGGATCCGAGCGTGTTCGCCGGCCCGGTCGCGACGCACGGCGCGCTCGTCAAGGTCGAGGGCGCGCTCGAGGCCGCGCGCAAGGGCGGGGCGGAGGCGGTGGTGGCGGGCGAGAAGCGGCCCGGGGGCTACTACCGGACCGCGTCGCTGCACCGGCTCCCCGACGGCGTGCACCACATCGCGGGCTACACCGATCTCGAGGTGTTCGGGCCCGATCTCGCGATCGAGGTCATCGACAGCGATGACGAGGCGATCGCCGTCCTCAACTCGTCGCCGTACGGGTTCGTCAACGCGGTGTTCACCGCGTCGCAGGCGCGCTTCGACGAGTACGCGCGGCGCACGAAGACCGGCATGCTCAACCGCAACCGCTCGACGAACCTCGCGAGCGCGAAGCTGCCGTTCGGCGGCGTCGGGCGCAGCGGCAACTACCGGCCGGCCGGCGCGTGGGCGCATCGCAACGTCACCGCGCCGCTCTCGATCCTCGAGAACGTGCTCGGCGCGATCACGCCGCACGCGATGGTCGCCAAGCACCTGCCGGCGGTCGATCTCGATCGCCTCGAGGTGCTGCACGCGCGCGAGGAAGCGGCGGAGGCGCAGCGACGCCTCGTCGATAACCCGCGGCCGATGAGCGTGATGCGGCCGGTCGGCGGCGTGCTGCCGGAGTCGGCGGCGCTGCTCGCGCGGCTCTACGCCGGCGATCGCGTGCCGAAGGAGAAGAAGCCGCCGGTGTTCGATCACCTGCGCAGCGCGGGGCCGTGGATGGTGTCGATCGATCCCGAGCCGCTCGCCGTGCTCGACGGCATGAGCCAGACCGCGACCGTCGTCGGCGGCTTCGCCGAGGATCCGGTCGTGCGCGCGTTCACCGAGGGCGAGTTCGCCGAGACGCTCGTCGCGAACGACGACTCGTCGATCAGCGAGACGTGGGCCGCCGCCGAGTACGCGAACACGCTGCGCCAGCTCGTGCCCGGCCTGCCGCACGTGACGTTCGTCGCGAGCGGCGCCGAGGCGAACGAGAAGGCGATGGCGCTGTGCCGGATCAACTGCGCGCGCCGCGACGCGACGAAGGTCCTCGCGTTCGAGGGCAGCTTCCACGGCCGCACGCTGCTCGCCGTCCACGCGACGCACTCGCCGAGCAAGCGCACGCCGTTCGAGCTCGCCGGCTACCAGTGTCAGTTCGCGCCGTTCCCGGTGTGGAACACGCCCGGCGACGAGCCGACCGCGCCGAGCGGCTTCTACGCGGCCGCCGCCAATGGCGACATCGACGATCTCAAGGAGCGCTTCGGCGACGCGAAGGACGATCCGCTGCTCGCGGCCGAGGTCGCGTCGCTCGCGGCCGTCGATGCCGCCCTGAAGAGCGGCGAGTACTTCTGCTGCATCGTCGAGCCGATGCAGAGCGAGGGCGGCGATCGCTACGCCACCGAGCGCTTCTTCCGCGCGCTGCGCCTGCTGACCCGCAAGCACCAGACGTTCCTCGTCTTCGACGAGGTGCAGGTCGGCTTCGGCCTCGGCGGCCCGTTCGCGTGGCACTCGAAGTTCCGCCTGCTGTCGGCGCGCGGCCAGCAGGACTACCCCGATGCGGTGACGTTCGCGAAGCGCGCGCAGGTCGGCGTCGTGATGTCGCGGTTCGCGGATCCCGAGCCGGCGACGGCGCACGGCGCCTCGCTCGTGCGCGGCCGCATCCACGCCGACATGGTCTCGACCTCGCACAACGCCGAGCGCCTCGAGAAGCTCGTCGCGCCGCGGCTCGAGCAGCTCGCGCGCGCGTACCCGCAGTTCGTCGGCAACCCGCGCGCGGCCGGCTACGCGTTCGCGTTCGACCTGCCGACGCCCGCGCTGCTCGACGCGTTCATCGGCCAGCGGTTCTGGCGCGGCGCGGTCGTGTTCGCGGCCGGTACGCGCACCGCGCGCTATCGCCTCAGCGACACGTTCCTCGCGCGCGAGATCGACATGCTGTTCGAGACGATCCGCAAGTCGCTGTCGTGGCTCGACGCGCACGACGGCCGCAAGCCGCCCGAGTGGGAAGACCAGCCGCAGCCGCCGCCGCACAAGGCGCCCGCCGTCGAGCTGCGCTATCGCAAGGTCTCGCACGGCGAGGCGATGGATCACCTCCCCGCGATCCTCGACATCGAGTACCAGGTCTACGAGCCGGCGCGCCGCACGCCGCCCGCCGAGATCCGCGCCGCGATCGAGGATCCGGAAGGCTCGCTGATCGTGGCGGAGGCGCCGTCGCCGGGCGGGGCCTGGCAGCTCGTCGGCTTCGCGATCGGCGGCCCGCTCGAGCAGAACAAGGACGTCGAGGGCTGCGACGACGATCCGATGCAGGGCAAGCACAACACGATGTACTCGGTGTCGATCACGGTCGCGCCGGGTCATCAGAGCTCGGGCATCGGCCGCAAGCTCAAGGAGATGCAGCTCCGCGACGCCGCCGCGCGAACGAAGCCCGACGGCTCGCCGCGCTACCGCTACGTCACCGGCCGCAACCGCGTCGGCCGCACCGCGATGATGACGCACCTCAACCGCGTCTTCGGCGCGCACGTCGTGACGATCATGACGGGCCAGTACGAGGATCCGGAAGGGCAGGCGATCTACTACCGGATCCCGCTGGGCGCGCTGCAGCCGGATCCCGTCGTCAAGCAGGAGGTCTCGCGCCGGCGCGCCGAGCATCGCCTGCACGAGCACGAGATCACGGTCGACCTCGCGAGCGGCCTCGCGCGTCCGTTCGCGAAGCCGCCCGAGTCGCTGCGCCGCGCGGAGGAGCAGGGCCTCCTCTACGGCCCCGCGGTCAACAAGCTGACGCTGATGAACTACGTCACGCCCGCGACCGTGCGCGCGCTCGAGTGGATCGGCGCGCTGCTGCCCGAGCTGCCGCACATCTACCTGACGTCGTCGCGCGACGAGGGCATCGACAAGTCGCTGCGCCTCCTTCGCTGCACGCGCAAGACCGCGCAGGTCGCGATCGGCCTCGCGGGCGGCTACTACGGTCACACCGTGGGCTCGACGCGCTCGCTCTCGGATCCCGAGACGCACGCGGGCGGCCCGGGCCACTTCGCGTGGCCGCGCGTCCCGCACCCCGCCATCGCCGGCACGGCCGAGACGATCACCGCGCTGCGCGCCGCGGTCGCCGCCGCGGGCGGCCCGGCAAACGTGTTCGGCTTCGTCTACGAGCTCGTGCAGGAGCGCACGGGCTGGGTGCTGCCGCCCGACTTCCTCGAGGCGCTCGGCAAGCTGCGCACGGAGCTCGACCTGCCGCTGATCGCGGTCGAGACGACCACGCACACCTATCGCTCGGGCCGTGGCGCGTTCCTGTCGCCGACGACGGGCCTCATCCCCGACGTGCTCACCTGGTGGGGCGGCGGCCAGACCGGCTACGTCCACACGAGCGCGAAGTGGTTCATCGGCACGCCGCTGACGCTCGTCTCGACGTGGGACGGCGACGAGCTGTCGCTGGTCCGCCAGCATCACCAGCTGCGCGCGGCACGCCACGTCGACGTCACTGCGCTGTCGGCGGCGCTCGACAAGTCGCTCGCGCCCTACCAGGCACACGGCCTCGGCGCGTACCGCGTGATCCACGCCGGCGACAACGCGCGGTCGCTTGCCGCGCAGCTCGCCGAGCGCGGCATCCTCGTGCGCCAGTTCCCGAAGGGGCGCCTGGGCATCATCCCGCCGCTCGACGCGCAGGAGCTCCTGTGAGGGGACGGTCTTCAATTGCGCGAATTACGGCGCGCAAACCCATGAAACCACTCGACGCCTCGGGGACGGTCTTCAATTGTGAGGTCGTGCGATGAGGCGCCTCGAGCTTCCCGCCGGCAAGTCCCCGCGCGAGTGGGGGCACATCCACGGCGAGTCGTTCCGCGGCGAGGTCCGCGCGCTCTCGGAGATCCGCGCGTACCTGTGCACGAAGGTCGGCGGCTTCAAGGACCGCTCGCAGGTGCTCGAGGCCGCGCGCGCGCACCTGCCGGTACTCCAGCGCTACGACCAGGCGCTGTACGACGAGCTCCTCGGCATCGCGGAGGGCGCCGGCGTGTCGCCGGAGCTGATCGTCATCGCGAACCACTACACCGACCTGCGCGACCTCGATCCCGATCCGTCGAAGTGGCGGGCGGCGCCGTTGCAGGACGCACCCGCGGCGGAAGGGCACGGCACCGGCGCGAGCGCGCTCGGCGGCGACGGCTGCAGCGCGTTCTTCGCCGAGACGCCGACCGGCCGGATCGTCGCGCAGACCTGGGACATGCACGCCACCGCGATCCCGTACGTGATGATGCTGCACGTCCCGCAATCGCACGACCGGCCGGCCGCGCACCTGCTGACGGTCACCGGCTGCCTCGGCATGGCCGGCATGAACAGCGCGCGCGTCGCGGTCGCGATCAACAACCTGTACTCGACCGACGCGACGCTCGGCATCGTGTGGCCCGCGATGGTGCGCCGCGCGCTGCACCAGACGCAGGCGAAGGCCGCGCGCGACCTGATCCTCGGCAGCCCGATCGGCTCGGGCCACCACTACTTCGTCGGCGACCTCGCGGGCGCGTACGCGATCGAGGCGTCCGGTACGCGCCGCAAGATCGTCTATCACCACGAGCTCGCCGAGGCGGGGCGCCCGCAGTACTACTGCCACACGAACCACTGCCTCGACGGCGACGTCGCCGAGCGCAGCAAGGTCCCCGCGACGAGCACGACGTACGATCGTTACCGCCTGCTCGAAGGCCGCCCCTCGCTCGGCGGGCTCGACGACGCCTGGCGCCTGCTCGGCGACGACGAGGGCTGGCCGAAGAGCATCTGCACGAACATGGCGACGCCCGAGCAGCCGCACGGCGCGGCGACCTGCGGTGCGATCGCGATGAACCTCGACACCGGCGAGGTGTGGGCGCAGCAAGGCTTCGTCCACAACGTCGCGCCGGAGAAGTTCCACGTATGAGCAGCGACTATCCGTTCTTCTTCACCTGGACCGCACAGCAGAGCGCGAAGCCGTTCGAGATGACGGGCGGCGAGGGCGCCTGGTTCACGACCGCCGACGGCGGCCGCTGGCTCGACCTCGGCGCGCTGAGCTACCAGGTCAACGTCGGGCACGGCAACAAGCGCATCGTCGAGGCGATCAAGCGCCAGGCGGACGAGCTGTGCCTGTCCGCGCCGAACGCCGTGTTCCCCGCGAAGGTCGAGCTGGCGAAGCGGCTGCTCGCGATGGCGGGCCCGCAGTTCTCGAAGGTCTTCTTCACGCTCGGCGGCGCGGAGGCGAACGAGAACGCGCTCAAGATCGCGCGCCTGTACACGGGGCGGCTGAAGAACATCGCGCGCTATCGCAGCTACCACGGCGCGTCGATGGGCGCGGTCGCGCTGACCGGCGACTGGCGGCGCCCGGCGATCGAGCCGGCGCTCGCGGGTGTGGTGCACGTGCAGGACTGCTACTGCGACCGGTGTCCGTTCGGGCAGCGCGTCGAGACGTGCAAGCGCGAGTGCGCGACGAACATCGGCGACGTGATGCAGCTCGAGCAGGGCGTGGCGGCGGTGTTCCTCGAGCCGGTGCCGGGCGCGAACGGGGTGCTCGTGCCGCCGCCCGAGTACTGGCCGATCGTGCGCAAGGCGTGCGACGAGGCGGGCGCGCTGCTCGTCGCGGACGAGGTCCTGTGCGGGTTCGGGCGCACGGGCAAGCCATTCGGTCACCAGCACTGGGGCGTCACGCCCGATATCATCACCGTCGCGAAGGGGCTCGCGTCGGGATACGCGACGATCGGCGCCGTGATCGTGCACGAGCGCGTCGCGAAGTACTTCGACGATCACGTGCTCGCGGCGGGCCTGACGTACTACGCGCACCCGACCGCGTGCGCCGCGGCCGTCGAGACGATGAAGGTCTACGAGGACGAGCGCCTGTACGAGAACGCCGAGCGGCTCGGCCCGGTGCTGCGGCGCGAGCTCGAGGCCGTGCGCGCGAAGGTCGGCCGCGGGTTCGTGCGCAGCCTGGGTCTACTCGGCGCGCTCGAGCTCGAGGCCCCGCTCGCGCAGTGGGGCACGCTCGGCAAGGAGCTCGCGACGCGGCGGCTGTCGCTGCACGTCGACGGCAAGCGCGGCACGGCGATCTTCGCGCCGCCGCTCTGCATCACGGAAGCCGAGCTCGTGACCGGCATGCGTTCCTTCGCGGACGCGGCCGTGGCAGCATTCGGCGCGCAATGACAGGCAAGCACGGCAACAAGGTCGTCGCGTCCGTGCAGGAGGCCCTCGCGCCCCTGCGCGACGGCATGACGATCCTCGTCGGAGGCTTCGGGCTCTCCGGCAACGCGGAGGCGCTGATCCGCGGCGTGGTCGAGCGCGGCGTGCGCGATCTGACGCTCGTCTCGAACAACGCCGGCAACCTCGGCAAGGGCCTCGCGACGTGGCTCAAGGCCGGCATCATCCGCAAGGTGATCTGCAGCTACATCGGCGCGAACGAGGACCTCCACACGCGGATGGCCTCCGGCGAGGTGCAGGTCGAGATCACGCCGCAGGGCACGCTCTGCGAGCGCATGCGCGCCGCCGGCGCCGGCATCCCGGCGTTCTACACGCCGACGGGCGTCGGCACGGTGGTGGAGCAGGGCAAGGAGGTCAAGGAGATCGATGGCCGCCGCTACATCATGGAGCGCGCGCTCCCCGGTGATGTCGCGCTCGTGCGCGCCGCGATCAGCGACCGCTTCGGCAACCTGCGCTTCTGGCGCACCGCGCGCAACTTCAACCCCGTGATGGCGACCGCCGCCAAGCTGACGATCGCCGAGTGCGACAAGCTCGTCGACAACGGCGGCATCGATCCCGACGACGTCCACTGCCCGGGCATCTTCGTGCACCGCATCGTGCATGTCCCCGAGCACGAGAACGCATTCGAGTACAAGACGACAAGAAAGCGCGGCGACCGGCCATGACGTTCTCCACCGAAGACATGGCGCGCCGCGCGGCGCGCGAGATTCCCGCCGGCTCGATCGTCAACCTCGGCATCGGCCTGCCGACGCAGGTCGCCGACTACCTGCCCGAAGGCCATGCCTGGCTCCACTCCGAGAACGGCCTCCTCGGCACCGGCCCGTTCCCGTACGAAGGCGACGAGGATCCGAACCTCATCAACGCCGGCAAGCAGACGGTGACCGTGCTGCCGGGCGGCTCGACGTTCGACTCCGCGACGTCGTTCGCGATGATCCGCGGCGGCCACGTCGACATGGCGATCCTCGGTGCGATGCAGGTGTCCTGCGGCGGCGACCTCGCGAACTGGGCCGTCCCCAACGGCAAGGTGATGGGCATCGGCGGCGCGATGGATCTCGCGTCGGGCGCCCGCCGCGTCATCGCGATGATGCAGCACACGACGAAGAAGGGCGAGTTCAAGCTCGTCCAGCGCTGCGACTACCCGCTGACGGCGACGCGCGTCGTCTCGCTGGTGATCACGGAGCTCGGCGTGTTCGAGCCGACGGGCCACGGCTTCCGCGTGGTCGAGCTGGCGCCCGGCATCACGCGCGAGCGCGCGGAAGCGGCGACAGGCGCGCCGCTGACCTAGACGCTTTCTCTCGTCTGACCTAGGGACGGTCTTCAATTGCAGCAACTACGACGCCCAGGTTCGCGGAATTGTTAGGACGTCGAGGGACGGTCTTCAATTAGCGAGGTCAGCTCGATCTCGACCCGCTGAAATGCTCCCGGCAGTGCCTCCGACGCCAACCGCGTAGGCGTCCGACGTCGGATCCAGCAGATCGCGGATCCGCTCATGCCCAGTGCGGCGGCGATGTCGCTGCCGGACACGCCAAAGTGGTCGGCGAGCGCGACCGCGACGTAACGTCCGGCGAGCAACTGTGGATTGCGCCGCCGTGACCCAAGGTCTCGAACGGTCGCTCCGACGGACCAGGCGGCGACGGCCGCGAGCAACTGTGGATCGACGCGGACGTGTGCGAACGGACGGGCGACTAGCGGCACGAGCGAGGTCGCGATCGGCGTCGCTGCCTCGATCGCGCCCAGGCGGCGCGCCGTGTTGCGCGCTCGACGTGTCGGCGGGAATCCTGACTCGCCCGGCGTGTTCGTGGTCCACAGGTCGACGTCGGCTGAGTCGGCAAACCCCCAGCGACTGAGGGCCTCCTCGACGGCAACGAACGTCGTCGCGCCGCTGGTGTACAGGCGATGGCTTGTCCATGACGAATCGCCCGGGCGCGCGACGACGCCAGCGCGAACGGGATTGTTGTGGATGTACGCGAAGACGTGCGGCTCGAGCTCGGCGCGCACCGCACACGACTTCGGCCGATCCGCCATCACCGGTCCGAGCCGGTCGTGCCGACGGTTCATCCATTGTGCGAATGGCGTCGAGACGCGCTTGGCCCAGCGTCCCAGCTGCTCGCGCCCCGCGAGCATGCCGAGGTGGATGTGGTTGCTCATCAATGCGTACGCCATGCAGCGCCAGTCGGACTCGCGCAGCGCACGCTCGAGCATGAGCAGGTACATCGAACGTTCGTCGTCGCCCTGGAAGAACCAGCGACGGTCCACGAAACGCCAGATGCAGTGATAGAAGACGCCGGGGGCTGTGAATCGTGCGACACGCATGTCGTACGCATCGGCCGAGCCGCGTGCGGGTTGCGCAATTGAAGACCGTCCCTTTGGGGGCGAACGGTTCTAGGTAGTTGCAGCGCGCAGTTGCTGCAATTGAAGACCGTCCCTACGGGAGGAGCGTCGTGCCGACCGAGCCCGGCTCGCGCACCGCGCGCACGAGGTCACCGGGGCCGAGCTTGCCCAGGATGTGGATCGCGCCCACGCCCTGGTCGACCACCGCCATCGCCTCCTCGAGCTTCGGGATCATGCCGCCGGTGACGACGCCCGACGCGATCGCCTGCTTGGCCTCGGCACGCGTCAGCTGCGCGAGCCGCGATGACGGATCGTTGACGTCGCGGAGGACGCCCGGCGTCGAGGTCACGAGGAACAGACGCTCGGCCTTGAGGGCGGCGGCGAGCTGGTTGCCGACCATGTCCGCGTTGATGTTGTAGACGCCGCCCTCGGCGTCCGCGCCGAGGCACGCGATCACCGGCAGGTAGCCGGCGGTCCAGAGCGTCTCGAGCAGCTGCGTGTTGAAGCCGGTGACGTCGCCGACGAAGCCCATGTCGACCGGGTCCGGTCCGGCGTTCGGATAGACTTTGGGCGGGCGGCGCTTCGCTCGCACGACCAGGCCCGATGCGCCGTGCAGGCCGACGGCGGAGACGCCGGCGGCGGCGAGCGTCGCGCACAGGTCGACGTTCAGCTTGCCCGCGACGGCCATCTTCATGACGTCGAGCGTGGCGGCGTCGGTGACGCGGCGACCGGCGACCTGACGCGTCTCGATGCCCAGCTGCTTCTGCAGCGCGGTCGCTTGCGGGCCGCCACCGTGGACGATCGCGATGCGCGCGCCACCTTCGATCAGCGTGCGCAGGTCCGCGGCGAGCACCGCCGCCTCGCCCGAGCCGACGACCTCGCCTCCGATTTTTACGACGAAGCTCACGGCCAGTTACCCGTGTCCCAGAGCGAGGCCTTCTCGTCGAGGCCGAGCACGAGGTTCATGTTCTGGATCGCCTGGCCGGCGCCGCCCTTGATCAGGTTGTCGAGCGCGCTGAATAGCGCGACCGTGCGCTTGCCGTTGTGCGCGGGGCCGGCCTGGAAGCCGACCTCGCAGTAGTTCGAGCCGTGCACCGCGACGACCTCGGGCAGCCGCTTGTTGCCGGGGCGGCGGACGAACGGCTCGCGCGCGTAGACCTCGTCGTACATCGACGCGAGCTTCGCGTTGTCGACGGAGTCCGGCAGCTCGACCATGCAGTTCGCGAAGATGCCGCGCGTCAGCGGCGCCGAGACCGGCACGAACTGGAGGCCGACGTTCTTCGCGCCCGCATCACCGAGCAGCTGCACGATCTCGGGGACGTGCTGGTGATCGAGCGGCTTGTACGTCTTGAGGTTGCCGGCGCGGCTCGGGTGGTGCGTGCCGGCCGAGGGCGCGATGCCCGAGCCGGAGGAGCCGGTGATGCCGGTGACATGGATCTGCGCGCCGTCGAGCAGGCCCGCGCGCGCGAGCGGCAGCAGCGCGAGCTCGATCGTCGTCGCGAAGCAGCCGGGCGACGCGACGTACTTCGCGGCGCGGATCTTCTCGCGGTTGAGCTCGGGCAAGCCGTAGACGAACGTGCCGAGCAGATCCGGGTGCGGGTGCTTGGCGCCGTAGTACTTCTCGTACGCGGCGGCGTCGCGCAGGCGGAAGTCGCCCGACATGTCGACGACCTTCACGCCCGCCGCGATCAGCTCGGGAACCTTCGCGGCCGTGACCTTGTGCGGGAGCGCGAGCAGCGCGACGTCGCAGCCCTTGGCGGCCTCGGCCGGCGTCAGATCCTCGAACTTCAGATCGGTGACGCCGTCGAGATTCGGATGCACGGCGCCGAGCGGCTCGCCGACGTGGTCGATCGACGCCACGCGCACCAGCTCGACCTCCGGGTGCATGAGGAGCCGGCGCGCCATCTCCGCGCCGCCGTACCCGCTGCCGCCGATGATTGCTGCCTTGAATCGCTTTGCCATCGTGGGGGAGGGTATGCCATGTCCGAGGGCATGAAGTCACTGGATGCCGCGCTGGCCGCTGTTCGCAATCGTGGCAGCGAGATGCTCGCGTTGACCCGCAGCTGGGTCGAGATCAACAGCTTCACGCAGAACGTCGAGGGCGTGAATCGTGTCGGGGCGATGCTCCGCGAGGCGTTCGCGCTGCCCGGCCTGACGTGCAGCGTCATTCCGGCCGACGGCTACGGCGATCACATGATCTGGCGCACGGCAGCGCCGGGCGCGCCAGTCCTGCTCGTCGGCCACCACGACACCGTGTTCCCGCCCGGCCACTTCGAGGGCTGGCGCGAGGAGGGCAACCGGGCGACCGGCCCGGGCGCACTCGACATGAAGGGCGGGCTCGCGATCATCCGGACCGCGCTCGCCGCGCTCGCGGATGCCGGCGCGCTCGAGCAGCTGCCGCTGCGCGTCGTGTGCGTCTCCGATGAAGAGGTCGGATCTCCGACGTCGGCGCCGCACCTGCGCGAGACGGCGAGGGGCGCGGCGTGCGCGCTCGTGTTCGAGTCGGGGCGCGCGGCGGATGCCATCATCACCCGGCGCAAGGGTGTCGGCGCGATGACCGTGGTCGCGCACGGCAAGGCCGCGCACGCCGGCAACAACCACAAGGACGGCGCGAACGCGATCTGGGCGCTATCGAAGTTCGTCGTGGCGGCCCAGGCGCTGACCGACTACGCACGCGGCGTCACCGTGAACGTCGGCGAGCTCCACGGCGGCACGTCGAAGAACACGGTGCCCGAGCGCGCCGAGTGCAAGCTCGACATGCGCTACGAGACGGTCGCGGACGCGGAGGCGCTCGTCGCCGGCCTGCGCGCGGCGGCGGAAGCGGCCGCGATTCCCGGCGTGCGCATGGAAGTCTCGGGCGGCGCGAATCGGCTGCCGCTCGAGCGCACCGACGCGAGCGCCGCGCTGCGCGACGAGTACGCCGCGTGCGCGAAGGCCGCGGGCCTCGGCCACGGCGAGGCGGCGCTGCTCGGCGGCGGCTCGGATGCGAACACGGTCGCGCCGCTCGGCGTGCCCGCGATCGATGGCCTCGGCCCGCGCGGCGCCGGCTTCCACACGACGACCGAGTACGTCGAGCTCGACACGTTCGTGCCGAAATGCGAAGCGCTCGTACGCTTCTTGTGGGGCCGCCTGTAGCGGCCAAAAAAAGATCAGCGGGGATGTCGAGAACCCGCGGTCGGCTCCGACTGGGGGCAAAGGAGAAGCCGCGTGAAGTACCTGCTGATGATGCACACCCCCGAGCGAGGCTCGTACGGGATCTTCGACTGGTCCAAGGATGCGCTGGAGGCGCACATGGCCTTCATGCGCCGCCTGAACAAGAAGCTCGCGGAGGCCGGCGAGCTCGCCAGCGGTGCGGGCCTGACGGACCCGGGCCACGCCAGGCTCGTGCGCGCGGGCAAGCACGGCGAGCCGGTGACCGACGGCGTCTTCCCCGAGACGAAGGAGTTCCTCGCCGGGTACTGGATCGTCGACGTCGAGTCGCCGGATCGCGCGTACGCGATCGCCGCCGAGGCCTCGCTCGCGCCGGGCCCGAACGGCGAGCCGCTGCACATGCCGCTCGAGGTACGTCAGGTGATGTTCGAGATCGATCCGAAGGGCTAGCCGTGGAAGCTCTGCGCGATCTTGCACCGCTGGTGCTCGGCGTGCTCGTGCGTCGCTATCGTGACTTCGCCGCGTGCGAGGACGCGGTGCAGGAAGCCCTCGTCGCCGCCGCGCGGCAGTGGCCCGCCACCGGCGTGCCCGAGAACCCGCGCGCGTGGCTCGTGCGCGTGGCGGCGCGGCGCCTGACCGACGAGATCCGCGCCGCGACCGCGCGTCGTCTGCGCGAGGAGCTCGTCGTCGCGTTCGTTCCGGTGGAGGCGCAGATCGAGGTCGCGGGCGGCGCCGACGAGCGCGACGACACGCTCGAGCTCTACTTCATGTGCTGTCACCCGGCGCTGTCGCCCTCGTCGCAGATCGCGCTGACGCTGCGCGCGGTCGGCGGCCTCACGACCGCCGAGGTCGCACGCGCCTTCCTCGTCCCGGAGGCGACGATGGCGCAGCGCCTGAGCCGCGCGAAGCAGACGCTGCGCGAGGCGGGCTCGCACTTCGAAGCACCCGATGACGACGCACGTGCTCGACGCGGCGAGCACCGACGACCACCTCCTCGCGCCCTACGCGAACGTGCGCGCCTATCGGGCGCGCTGCACCGATCGCCCGGCGTGGAAGAGGACGCTCGCCGCGTACCGCGAGCGCGTCGAGGCGGCGTAAGCCTAGTGCAGCAGCAGGCGTGCGGCGGCTTCGAGCGCGGACTCGAGTGCGGCGCGTTCCTCGTCGAGCGCGGACAGCTCGGCCGCGGCCGCCTCGCTGCCGACCTTGCGCAGCGAGTGCATCTGCGTCGTGAGCTCCGCGAGCCGCCGGCCGCATAGCTCGCGGTAGTCCGGCAGCAGCGCCGAGAACTCCGATGGCGCGTCGAGCGACACGAGGCGATCCCGGATGATCAGGATCCACGCGTCCGACGGCTCGCGCAGCGTCGCGCGGATCAGCGCCGCGAGCGGGAGCTGCTCGAACGCGTGCGCGTTGCGGCGCGCGAGTGCGCGGACGAGCGCCGGATCATCGGCGACCGCCGGCGCGAGGTCGTCGTACGCGGCGACGCGGACGGATTCGATCAGCATGCGGCGCAGCCGGCGCGACGCGCGCGCCAGGGCCTCGGCGCACGCACGCGTGCGACCGCGAGCGGACCAGCGCATCAGCGTCAGGCGCGCCTCGGGCTCCGGAATCTCCTCGAGCCACAGCAGCGAGACGTCGAGCCGGCCCGCGCGCACGAGCGCCTCGAAGGCCTCGTAGCGGACGTCGGGATCGCGATCGTCGAGCAGGCGCTCCGCGAGGTCGGCGAGCCAGCCGGGGGCCTCGGCGAAGATCGTGCCGAGCACCGCGATGCGAACCTCGGGCGCGTCAGCGAGGACACGATCCTCGACGAGCGCGGGCGGAAGCTTGCCGTCGATCGCGAGCCGCGCGACGAGCGCCATCGCCGCGCCGCGAACCTCGGGCGCCGGATCCTTGTGCGCGAGCGCGACGAGCAGCTCGAGGTGGCCATGGCCAGCCAGCACGACGGCCAGGTTGCGCCGCACGCCGGCATCCGGCTCGGCACGCGCGGCCAGCTCGCCGACATCGGCGCCACCCGAGCGCAGCGCGAGCGCCCAGATCGCCCAGACGCGCTCTTCGGGCCGGCCGCCATCGAGGAGCGCGCGCAGCTCGAGCTCGTCGAGTGAGCGAACGTCCTCGAAGCTACCGGCCATCGGTCCCAGTGTAGCGCGCCGGCGCCCGTCTTGAGTGAACGCGCGCAAGTCGCCAGAAGGATTCGCGCCTCCGAAAATGGAAACGCCCGCCTCGGGGCGAGACGGGCGGGCAGGGCGCGCGGCGGCTTACATCTCGACGTGGCCGCGGTGCTCGCGCTCGAGCGCGCGCTTCAGCTTGTCGAGCGCCGAGTTCTGGATCTGGCGGATGCGCTCGCGCGACAGGTGGTACTGGTCGCCGATCTCGCGGAACGTGCGCTCCTCGTCGTCGCCGAGGCCGAAGCGCTTGGTGAGCACGTCGGCTTCGATCGGCGAGAGGTGGTGCAGGAGCCGCTTGACCTGCGACGTCAGCGTCTGCGTCGTGAGCTCGTCCGCCGGCGAGTGCTCCTCGCTGTCCGGATCGGCCATCGTGTCGCCGAAGCTGCGGTCGTCGTCATCGTGGACCGGCCGGTCGAGCGACATCGGCTGGCCCATGATGTAGCGGTGCATCTGGTTGAGCTTCGCGAGCGGGACCCGCGCCGCCTTCGCCAGCTCCTGCGGAGTGGGCGGGCGGCCGAGCTCGCCGACGAGCGCCTGGCGCACCTTCTCGAGCTGCTGCTGCGCCTCGAGCATGTGCACCGGGATGCGGACGGCGCGCGCCTTGTCGGCGAGCGCACGACCGATCGCGTGACGGATCCACCAGCAGGCGTACGTCGAGAAGCGCAGCCCGCGGCGGTAGTCGAAGCGCGACACCGCGTGCATGAGGCCGAGGTTGCCTTCCTGGATCAGGTCGGCGAGCGGCATGCCGCCGCGGTCGTAGCGGCGCGCCATGGTGACCACGAGGCGCAGGTTCGCCCGCACGAACTCGTCGCGCAGGTTCGCGGCATCGCGGTGCGCCTGGCGCACGTGATCGATGTACTGGCCGGCATCCTTGCCGGTGCCCTCGACCCACCAGGTCTCCTGATTGGCGAGCGCTGCCTCACGTGCGCGATACAGCTCGCGCACCACCGCATCGATGTGAACGCGATCGAGATCGAGCGTGCGGAGCTGCTGCGCCGACTCCCGCGCGCACGCGGCGAACTTCTTCACCAGGCGCGCGTCGGTCCGCGCCTTCTTCGTGCGCAGCAGATCTTCGGCGTGCTTGACCAGCTTGGGGAACTTCACCGGCTGCTCGAGGTTCGGCTCGATCATCGCGAGGATCGGCTTGACGATCTCCGGACGCGCGAACACGCGCTCCCACGTCAGGATCTCGGTGTCCTCGATGCCCTGCGAGAGCTCGCGCTCGTCCTCCGGCGTCAGCAGCTCGTGCTCGGCGAGCTGACGGAAGTACGCAGCCAGGTGATCGTCGGAGTCGGGCGCGCGAACTGCCTTCGCGGTCTTCGTCGGCGTCACGACCGCCGCCTCAACCACCGGGATCTCCACGGGAGCGGGCGCAGCCGCCACATCCGCATGTGGCGTAGTGCGGTTCTGACGCGCGCGAGGAGCCCGCCCATGGGCCGTACCCGTGGTGGTCCGGCGCGAAGGGGTCCGCTGCCGGCGTCGAGCTGAATGGGTGGTCGCCATGGGATTACTCCTAGTTCCTGAAGAGATGAGACGTCGCGAACAACGGAACCGTTGCACCTCGGGTCGTGTTCCCTTTCACGACAGGTACGCCCGAGGCCATGAACCGTTTCATTGCAGGTTGCGCACCGAACCAACGGCGGCAACCTCGCCATCCGGCCAGGACGCCCAACCAGCTGATTTCAGCTAGTGGGTCCGGTCAGACGGTGAAACGTGTGGCAATGGAGTGTTGCCACGGCGCGCATATTTGTCGAGCACAAACGATCGGCGTGTCAGGCCTACCGACACTACGCCGAGGTCTTCTCGACACTTGCCCCGTCATCCTTCTGCCCCAGATGACGCTGCAGTCTATCGAGCAGCGCCGCCTGATCCGGGTGAATCACCCGGCGCGCGCGTGTGATCTCGATGAACTCGACTTTGTCGACTTCCCAGCTCGCACACCGCGGCGTTGCACCGTCCGGAGCCTGCGCAGCGAACGCATGCACACGCTTCTTCGAGCGCGTGTAATCGACGTGCCCCAGATCGGTGAGCGGACCCTTCACCTCGAGGCCCGTCTCCTCCAGCGTCTCGCGCAGTGCGGTCGCCTCGAGCGTCTCGTCCGGGTTCGGCGCTCCCTTGGGGATGCCCCATGGTGCGCGCCGGTTGTAGTTGCCGCTGGGATGCACGAGCAGCACTTCCACGGCGCCTTCGATGTAGCGGTAGAGCAGCGTGCCCGACGAGAGCTTTGCGCGTGCCTCCGACATCGAAATTCCACCGTGCAAGACGCACGGCGGCATTGCAAGGATGAATCGGGGAATTTGGGTGTACCGTTAGGAAATGTCCCAGGATCAGCGTCAGGCGTGGTTCGCGCGCGTCGTCGAGTCGGGCCTCCAGAATCAGATCTTCAACCCGGCCGATGTCCTCGCGCACGCGACGCCCGACGTGCTCGCCACTCACCTCCCGCCCGAGCTGCTCTCGAAGGTCCTGCAGGCCTCTCTGACCGCCGGCTCGATGACGCCCGAGCGCGTGCTCGAGACGGTGACGCCCGAGATGCTCGCGCGCCACGTGCCGCACGAGGTGCTCTGGGCCTGCATCGCCGCGGCGGCCGCGCGGGCAGGGCTCACGAACCAGGTGGTGCCGTGAACGTGAAGGCGTTCTTTGTCGACGCGCTGACCAGCGCGCTCGACCTGGGCATCGCGCAGCCCGACGACGTGCTCCGCCACGTCACGCCTGACGTCCTCGCGCAGCATCTGCCGCGTCCGCTCTGGGCGCGCCTGCTCACCGCATGTCTCGGCGCGCCGCGCGTCGATGCGCAGCTCGTGATCGAGACGATCGGTCTACCGAACCTCGCCGAGCACATCCCCGCGCAGCTGATCTGGGGCGTGATCGCGGAGGTCGGCGCGCGCTCGCTCGGCCACGCGTTCGAGGCTCCCGCGCGCCCCGCCATCGCGACGCCGCCGCCCGCGCCGAAGCCGACGCAGCCGCTGACCGCGCCGCCGCCGCCCGAGGTCGTGACGAGCGCGCCGCGCCCCACGCCGCAGCCGATGCCCGCCGTCGGCCCCGACATTCCGGCGCCCGCATCCGCCGCGCTCGCCGATCTGATCAACGAGCTCGAGACGTCGGAGCCGGCGCCCGTTCGCTCGCGCACACCGACCGCGCAGCGCTTTCGCCAGAGCAACACGGGCATCGGTCGCCTCGGCTCGGCGCAGCGCCGCCCACAGGTCGCGGCCACGCCCGCCGCTGGTCGGCCCGCACGCCGGGGCGGCACCGAGGTGAGCGACGAGTCCGTCGGCAGCGAGATCGCCGTCGACGACAGCCAGCTCGTCGACTGGTCGAGCGCCGAGCAGACGCAGGCGACGGACGAAGACTTCAGCGACCTCAATCGCAAGCGCTAGCCGCGCCGCCGGCGAGCCGCACGCCATCCGCCGCGAACATCGCGACGAGCGCGTCGATGATCACGCGCAGCTTCGCGTCGCCACGCCGCTCCGGCAGGAACACCGCGTAGACGTCGCTGTGTGCGACGACCTGGTCGGTCAGCCGCACGAGCCCGGTCTCGCGGTCCGCGAGGTAGCACGGCACCGTGCACACGCCGAGGTCGGCGAGCGCCGCCTCGAGGGCCGCGCCGGGGCTCGTCGTGCGCATGCGCACTGCCTCGGGCTTCGCGTGCTCCGCGAGCCAGCGCGCGCCCGGCATCGCCGTCTCCGTGTAGCCGATCACGGTGTGGCCATCGAGCAGGCCGCGGCCGGGCGGGTGCGCATCGATGTACTGCCGCGTCGCGTACAGCGACCAGCCGAGCTGGCCGAGCCTGCGGAGCGCGAGGCCGTCGTGCTCGTCGCGGAACATCCGCACCGCGAGGTCGGCCTCGCGACGCCGCAGATCGACGGCCTGGTGCGCCGGGACGACGTCGATCTGAAGACGCGGATATTTCGCGTGCAGCGGCGCGACGGCGCGCATCACGTTCGCGGCGAACGCCTCGGTCGTCGAGACGCGCGCGACTCCCGTCGGGACATCGAGGCTGCCGGCGAGCTCGGCTGCGAGGGCGGCCAGCTCCCCGTCGACGCGGCGCGCGACGGTCGCGGCCGCTTGCCCCGCCGCCGTCAGCGTCATGCCTTCCGGCGTGCGCGCGACGAGCTCGGCCCCGAGCGCCTTCTCGAGCGCCGTGATGCGCCGGCTCACCGTCGAAGGATCGACCGCGAGTGCCTTCGCCGCCGGGGCGAGCGCGCCCGCGTCCGCAACCGCGAGCAGGTACTTGAGATCGTCCCAGTCCACCGAAGGCCCAGCATACATGCAAGGCCGGCTTGCACGGGTACCTCTGGGCGAGTGGCGGCACGCGCCCGTAGCGTGAAGGCATGCATCCTCCCCAGCAGATGTTCCAGATGATCACGGCGTACTGGGTCAGCCAGGCCGTCGGCACGTTCGCGGACCTCGGGTTCGCCGACCTGCTCGCGAAGGCACCCGCAACCGCGCGCGAGCTCGCCGCGAAGACCGGCACCGACGCCGACGCGACGTTCCGGCTGTGCCGCACGCTCGCCGCGATCGGCGTGCTCGCGCAGGCCGATGGCAAGCTCGCGCTGACGCCGCTCGGCGAGACGCTGCGCAGCGACGTCCCGAATTCGATGCGCGACATGGCGCGCGCGCAGACGATGCCCGGCCACTGGCTGCCGTGGGGCCGCATGCGCGACGCGATCCGCACCGGCACGCGCCAGACCGGCGCCGCGCTCGGCAGCGAGATCTTCGGGCACTACGGCAAGCACGCGGACGAACGCGAGGCGTTCTTCGGCGCGATGCACGGGCTCGCCTCGCTCGTCGCGAAGGAAGCGCCGCGCGTCTACGATGCCTCGCATCACGAGCGCATCTGCGATGTCGGCGGCGCGGCCGGCACGATCGCGGCCGGGTTTCTCCACGCGAACCCGCAGCTCACGGGCACGGTGCTCGAGCTCGCGGAGGTCGTGCCGCTCGCGGAGCAGACGATCCGTGCCGCGCAGCTCGGCGATCGCTGTCGCGCGATCGCGGGCGACTTCTTCGTGGACGTGCCGCCGGCCGACCTCTACGTGATGAAGCAGGTCCTGCACGACTGGAACGACGAGCAGTGCCGCACGATCCTCGGCAACTGCGCGAAGCACCTGCCGCGCGGCGGGCGCGTGCTCGTGATCGAGATGGTGATCCCCGACGACAACGCGCCGTCGGCCGCGCAGCTGATGGACCTCAACATGCTCGTCATGCTCCCCGGTCGCGAGCGCACCGCCGGGCAGTACGCGGAGCTGTTCGGTGCGGCCGGCCTGCGCTTCGTCGACGTTCGCGCCACGCACTCGCCGATGCAGGTCGTCGTCGCCGAAAAGGCCTAGGAGACTCTCGCACTGTCCCTTCGGCGCACGCAGAACGACGCGAGCACGCGTACTTCGCCGTGGTCCGACGCTTGCTGTCAGTCACCGCATGATGCGGTTCCTCCTCGGTCTCGGCGTTCTTGCAGCATGCAGCAGCAACCACGCAGCGGGCCCCGCGACGGGCGCGCCGGATGCGAACAGCGGCGGCGGTCACGATAGCGGCGGTGCGATCAGCGATGCGGGCGGCGGTGACGCCGCGGTCGTCGTCGATGCCGCACCCGATGCGTACGTCGATCGCGGCGTCGAGCAGGACTACGACGACCTCGCGACCACGCTCGCGGCCGCGATCGGCTCGACGCAGCTGCAGGCGATGAAGGACGGCATCGCGACCGCGTACAACGGCGGCACGCTCCCGGGCTTCACGACCGTGCAGCCGGGCGAGCTCGCCGCGACGATCAACGGCATCAGCTACGACTACATGTTCCACTGCGAGGATCAGCAGGCGCACGACAACATCACGTGCGGTCCCGCGAGCGATCACATCCACTGGATGGCGACGATCAGCGGGCCCGTGACGGTAGGGCAGGAGGCGTTCAGCGAGTTCCGCATGACGACGCACTGGACGATCCACGAGATCTATCTGAACAAGCCGCAGGTCGAGGACGCGGACACGCTCCGCCTCGACACGACGCTCGCGAGCGACGGCACGCGCTTCCAGATCACGACCGGCGGCACGTTCGATCACGTGCGCCTCGATCCGCAGCCGACCGCGCCGTTCGCGGGCGGGATCAGCTACTCGCTGACCGTCGCGCGCACGCGCCAGACCGCGACGCCCGCCCAGCGCTCGTACACGGCGACCGCCGCGATCGCGTTCACCGGGCCGGGCCTCGCGACGATCACGCTGGACGGCACGCACGTGTACGACGTTGACATGTCGACCGGCGTCGTGTCGCGCCAGCCTTAGTGCTTGCCGAGGCCGCGGTACTCGAGCAGCGGCTCGATGTCGGGCGCCTTGCCGTAGAACGCCTTGAACAGGTCGCTCGGCTCGGCGGTGCGGCCGCGCGACAGGATGCCCTTGCGGAACGCGTCGCCGTTCGCGCGCGTCAGGCCGCCGTGCTTCGTGAACCACGAGCCGGAGTCGCGCGCGAGCACCTCGCTCCAGATGTACGCGTAGTAGCCGGCCTCGTAGCCGCCCGCGAAGATGTGGTTGAAGTACGGCGTGTGGTAGCGCGGCGGCACCGGCGCGTACGCGGCGTGGATCTTCGTCAGGAAGCCCGCCTCGGTCTTCATCACGTCGTCAGGCTTCGGCAGCTTCGCGGCCGGCACCTGGTGCCACGCGATGTCGATGCTCGCGGCCTCGAGGTACTCGAGCGTCGCGTAGCCCTGGCCGTACGTCTTCGCGGCGAGCACCTTGTCGAGCAGCGCCTTCGGCATCGGCTCGCCGGTCTTGTGGTGCTTCGCGATGTTCGCGAGCACGGCCGGATCGCGCGCCCACATCTCGTTGAACTGCGACGGGAACTCGACGAAGTCCGGCGGCACATTCGTGCCCGACAGCAGCGGGTACTTCGCGTTCGAGAACAGGCCGTGCAGCAGGTGGCCGAACTCGTGGAACATCGTCGTGACCTCGTCGAAGGTCAGGAGCGTCGGCTCGCCGGGGGCAGGGCGCGGAATGTTGAGGTTGTTGACGATGACCGGCTTGTCGCCGAACAGCGAGCTCTGGTCGACGAACGTGTCCATCCACGCGCCGCCCTGCTTGGCGTCGCGCTTGTAGTAGTCGAGCAGGATGAGGCCGAGCGAGCTGCCGTCCGCGTCCTTGACCTCGAACACGCGCACGGTCGGCTCGTAGACCGGCAGGTCCTTCCGCTCCGTGAACGTGATGCCGTAGAGCTTGTTCGCGGCGAAGAACACGCCGTCGTGGAGCACGCGGTCCATCTCGAAGTACGGCTTGACGTCCGCATCCGTGAACCCGAACTTCTGCTTGCGGACCTGGGTCGCGTAGATCGCCCAGTCCCACGGCTCGAGCGTGAACGACTTCGTGCCGGCGGCCTTCGCCTGGGCGTCGATCGCCTTCTGGATGTCGGCCGCCTCGCTCTTCGCCTTCGCGAGCGCCGCGGGCGCGAGCTGGTCGAGGATGCGGTGCACCTCCTTCGGCGTGCCGGCGGTCTCCTCGGCGAGCGCGTAGCTCGCGTAGTCGGGATAGCCAAGCAGCTTCGCCTTCTCGGCGCGCAGCGCGAGCAGCTTGGTCACGGTCTCGCGCGTGTCGCTCGTGCCGGTCTGCGCGCGGTTCGCGCTCGCCTCGAAGATGCGCTGGCGCAGCTCGCGGTTCGTCAGCTGCTCGAGCGCCGGCTGCTGCGTCGTGTTCTGCAGCGTGATGAGCCACTTGCCGGCCATGCCGCGCGCCTTCGCCGCCTCGGCGGCCGCGCTGATCTGCTCGGGCGTGAAGCCGTCGAGCTGCTTGACGTCCTCGACGACGACGGCGCCTTCCTTCGTCGCCGCGAGCACGCGCTGGCGGAACGTCGTCTGGAGGCCCGTGATCTGCTCGTTGAGCTCCTTGAGGTGCGCCTTGTCCTTGTCAGACAGCTTGGCGCCCGCGCGCACGAACATCTTGTGATATCGCTCGAGCAGCTGCGCGCTCTCGGGATCGAGCTTGAGCTTCGCCTTCTGCGCGTACACGGCCTCGACGCGCTTGAACAGATCACTGTCGAGCAGGATCGAGTCGTTGTGCGCCGACAGCTTCGGCGTGATCTCCGCCTCGATCTTCTGCATGGCGTCGTCGCCATTGCTCTGGTTGAGGTTGAAGAAGACCTTCTGGACGCGCGTCAGCAAGCGCCCCGTCTTCTCCATCGCGACGATCGTGTTGTCGAACGTCGGCGCGTCGGTGCTCTTCGCGATCGCCTCGACTTCCTTCTTCTGCTCGTCCATGCCCTTCTCGAACGCGGGCATGTAGTCCGTGTCCTTGATCTTGTCGAAGGGCGGCAGGTGATACGGCAGCGAGCTGACCTCGAAGAATGGATTCATGGCGGGTGTGGCCGGTGGGGCCGGCGTCGGCGCGGGGGCAGGGGCGGGCGCCGGTTCGGGGGCAGGCGCCGGTGCAGGCGCGGGGACGGTCGGCGCCGGCGACTTCGAGCCGCACGCGACCACAGCGGTGATCAAGAGGAGTCGCTTCACCTGACAGCGGTATCGCCGTGTCACGCCAAACGCAAGCGTTGCCACCTCCCGACGCATGTCATCACTCGATGACATTGACACTCTTGCCGTGCGCTCTCGCGCAACGCGCGTTCACACCACGCCGGCCCTCACGACGCTCTGCCCATTTGCGCGGGCACGCACACTGCAACTTCCGGAGCATCGCTTTCAAAAGGAGCTCACATGCGTAACCTGTTCTGGACTTCTGCTCTCGCCCTCGCCCTGGCCGTCACCGGCTGCAAGAAGAAGCAAGACGACACCGGCGCCGCCGCCAATGCGGTCCAAAAGAACGCCGAGAACGTCAACGACCAGGCGAAGGACTACAACAAGACGGCCACCGACAAGGACAGCAAGCCGTCCGACCTGAACAAGGCGAACGCGGACCTCCAGGCCGCCAAGGACGACCTCGCCGCCGCGAAGGACAAGTACTCGATCACCGTTCGCGACCGCCTCCAGAAGCTCGACGTGAAGATCAACGAGCTCCAGGCGAAGACGGACGCGAAGTCCAAGCAGGCCGCGATCGATCTCAAGGCCCGCCGCGATCAGCTCGCCGCGAAAGTCGACAGCGCGAAGGATCGCGCCGCCGGTGACTGGGACGCGTTCACGAAGGACGTGAACGACTCGTTCGACAAGCTCGAGAGTGACGTCAACGACGCGCTCAAGTGATCCGAGCCTGAACGAACCGAAGGCCCGCTGCTCCCCGCGAGTGGCGGGCCTTCAGCGCTTCTTGCGCGCCTGGATGTACGCGTCGCCGACGGCGTAGCCATGCGTCGCGAGGTGCGCGACACCGATCACCGCGCCGATCAGCGGCAGGCCCGTCATGAACGCGGCGCCCGTCGCGAGCGCCACGCCGAACACGCCGAGCGCCTTGCCGCCCTGACCGTTGATCAGCTGGCCCACGCCAGGGACGACGAAGCTCGCCGCTGCCGGCACGACGCCCTTCGCCTTGCTCTGCTTCTTCACGAGGTAGCTGGACATGATCGAATGTGGCACGCGCCCGTTCGTCGTCGAGAAGATCGCGATCCTCGTGCGCTGGCGCCACGCGCGCACGGCAGCATCGACACCCGCTGAGGCGCGCGCGCACGCCGATCAGGCGGGAAGCAGGTCCGCGAACACGAAACCTTCGCGCTCCACGACCTCGCCGACACTCACCTCGACCGGCCGCGAGAACATCGGCCCGTGCGTCACGAACGTATGAAACTCGCCGCGCTCGCCACACGGATCCACGCCCGCCGGCAACGCCTCGAGCAGCGCCTCGTCGAACACGCGCCCCACAAACGCGCGATCGAGCTGTCGCGGATCCACGCACGCGAGCCGCGCCCGGATCCCGCTCGCGACCATCTCGCGCGCCAACGCCCGCGTCTCGCGTCCCCACAGCGGATACACGCCCGTCATCCAGTGCGCCGCCAGCTGCACCTCGCGATACGCCCGAATATCTTCCAGGAACAGATCGCCGAACACGACGTGCACGACGTCCTCGGCACGCGCCCGCGCAAGCGCCGCCCCGAGCCGCGCCTCGTACTCCGCATTGCTGCACGGCGCGGGCAGCTCCACCACCACGAGCGGCAACCCGGCCGCCTCCGCCTGCTGCTCGAGCAACGCCCGCCGCACGCCATGCATCGCGACGCGGTCGTACGCCGCCGTCACCGTCGTCAACAGCCCGACGATCTCGAGGTCATCGGCGCGCCGCACCTCCGCGAGCGCGTACGCGCTGTCCTTCCCGCTACTCCATGACAGAAGTGCCTTCGGTCTGGTCACGCGCGATTCGTACCACTACGATGCGCGCCATGACCGACCGCCGCTTCGCGACGTACATCGCGATCGCACTCCTCGCCGTCACCGTCGCGTCGCGCGTGATCCCGCACCCGTGGAACTTCACCCCGATGATCGCCATCGCCCTGTTCGCGGGCGCCCGCCTCGAGCGCGCCTGGCTCGCGGCGCTGGCCGTCCTCGCGTGCCTCGCGCTGGGCGACGTCGCCGTCGGCGTCTTCCCGTACTCCGGCATGGCGTGGGTCTACGCGCCGATGCTCGCGATCGCGCTGCTCGGCCGCACGCTCGTCACGCGCCGCACGCTGCCCGCCACGCTCGTCGCCGCCCTCGGCGCGGGCGCGCTGTTCTTCGTCGTCTCGAACTTCGGCGTCTGGCTCGGCGCGCTCTACCCGCACACGCCGGCCGGCCTCGCGGACTGCTACGTCGCCGCCCTCCCGTTCTATCGCAACCAGATCGTGGGCGACCTCCTGTTCACCGCCGCGCTCTTCGGCCTCCACGCGCTCGCGATCGGCCTGCGCGCCCGCGCGCTCGCCCGCGCCGCCTGATGCGCATCGCGTCGCTGCTCGCCTCGGGCACGGAGCTCGTCTGCGCCCTGGGCGCGGGCGACCAGCTCGTGGCCCGGTCGCACGAGTGCGACCACCCGTCCTGGGTCACCCGCCTCCCGTGCGTCTCGCGCCCGACCTTCGACATCACCGGCACGAGTCGCGCCATCGACACGCTCGTCCGCGCTCGCCTCGCCGCGCGCGAGCCGCTCTACGCGGTCGACGACGCGACGCTCACCGCCCTCCGCCCCGACGTCATCATCACGCAAACCCACTGCGAGGTCTGCGCGGTCACGCCCGACAACGTGACGGGCGACCTCTGCCGCCGCCAGGTGGCCGCGCTCCACGACGGCACGCTCGACGGCATCCTCACCGGCTTCCGCGCCGTCGCCCGCACGATCGAGCGCGAGCCCCAGGCCCACGCCCTGATCACCGCCATCCGCGCGCGCCTCGCCGCCCTCGACGCCGCGCTCGCCGGCGCTTCCCGCCCGCGGGTGGCCTGCCTCGAATGGATCGAGCCGATCTTCCACATGGGCAACTGGGGTCCGGAGCTGGTCGCGCGTGCGGGCGGCGACTCCGTCCTCGGCACACCGGGCGCCCACTCCGCCGCGATCCCGTGGGGCGCCGTCCGCGCGGCCGACCCGGACGTCCTCGTCGTCGCCCCGTGCGGCTTCACCGTCGAGCGCACGCTGCGCGAGATGCCGCTGCTCGCCGCCCAGCCCGGCTGGTCCACCCTCCGCGCCGTCCGCACGGGCCGCGTGTTCGTCGCCGACGGCAACCTCTACTTCAATCGGTCGAGCCCCTCGGTCTTCACGAGCATCGAGGTGCTCGCCGAGATGCTGCACCCGGATCGCGTCCCGCCCGCGCACGCCGCCGCGTGGCAACGCTGGTCCGCCTGACGCAGGCGGCAGGGCAGGGCGCCGCGCCACGTGCATGCGCCCGATCTCGAGCGCCGCATCACACGCTGCATGCGCTGCGCGCAGGGGGATCCCGAGCGCGAGACAACACACGGGCGGTCGCGACCGCGCGCGAAGAGCGCGAAGCCGCCGTGCGCCCGACGCTAACAGGTACATTCCCCACAACGAGCTGCCCCGAACCCCGCCTCGCCGGGCGGCTCTTCGCGGGCGCTCGCTCGAGGATCGGGCGCTGTGGACCCTGTGGAGGGCCGCACTCGCTCACGCGCGGATCCCGGCCCTCCACAAGTCCATCAGCGCCGCCACGCGCTCTGCAGACCGCTCGCTCGGGGTCTCTGCTCTCCGCTCTCTTGTTTGTTTAACTCTTCGAAGGAGCGCGCGCTCGAGGGTCTGGCGCTGTGGACCCTGTGGAGGGCCGCACTCGCTCACGCGCGGATCCCGGCCCTCCACAAGTCCACCAGCGCCGCCACGCGCTCTGCAGACCGCTCGCTCGAGCTCGGTGGTAGTTGCGCGCTCGCGTGCATGCTCGCGCGCCTGCATGTCCGAGCTCGCGGGAGTTCGTGCTCGTGCGATCGCATCACGTGCTCGCAACCGCAGGCGCCGCCATGACCACCGACGATGTCAGACCGATATGCTGTAGTGCCCCAATGCTAGTGGGGCGTGTGCGCGACGAGTGGATGCGGGATGCCGACGGCAAGGTAATCCGGTGCAAGGACGGATCGCCTCGCCGCAAGCCAGGGCGCAAGAAGACGGGCAAGCGGCGCGGCGGTCCGCATCGCCGGCGGCCCGAGCTCGACGCGCGCCACCCCGTGCACGTCGTGCTGCGTGCGAAGCGGCGGCTGTCGTGGCGGCGGCGCGAGGCCTATCACGTGTTCCGTCGCGTGCTCGACGCGTACCTTGGCAACGTCGACTTCCGCGTGTGCCACATCTCGATCCAGCAGACGCACGTGCACCTGATCGTCGAGGCGGCGGATCGGCGCGCGCTCTCGCGCGGCATGCAGAGCTTCGCGATCCGCGCTGCGCACGCGTTCCACGCCGAGGAGGGCGGCTGCGGCAAGATCTTCGCGTACCGCTATCACGCGAGCCAGATCACGAACGCGCGCTACGCGCGCCACGCGCTCGCGTACGTGCTGAACAACTGGCGCCGCCATCGCGAGGACTTCGCGAACGGCCGCATGCTGTCGGCGCACCTCGATCCGTACTCGAGCGCGGTCAGCTTCGCGGGCTGGACGGTCGAGTATGCGACGCACCCGACGTACGTGCCGCTGCCAGTGTCGCCGGCGCGCACGTGGCTGTTGCGCGATGGATGGAAGCGCTACGGGCCGCTCGATCCGCACGAGTGCCCCGGGCCACTGTGGTGACCGTTGTGGCGAGGCGTTGATGCGCCACTGCTCCGGGCACGAACGCGCGCACGTGCGCCCTGTGGGTGACGCGAGGCGATGCGCACGCCCTGCGATCCGCTGGCCGTGGGCCGCGGCGCGCCCGAAACGCGAGACGGCCGGCGCTTTCGCAACCGGCCGTCTTGCTTCGTTTCTGGTGGGCGTTGAGGGGATTGAACCCCCGACTTATTCCGTGTGAAGGAATCACTCTCCCGCTGAGTTAAACGCCCGAGAGGGCCAAGTGATTACCGCCGGGGCGGCCGGCTGTCAATCGCGAGCGCGCAAGGGCGCGCGGGGGCGGGGGGTTCGCGTGAGTGCGGCGGGAGCTGGCCGCCGGCCGCGAGGGGCCGTGTTACGGATCGCGCATGCGCAAGATCGTGAGGACCAGCGAGGCGCCCGCGGCGATCGGGCCTTATTCGCAGGCGGTGGTTGTCGATGTCGGCGAGAGGAAGATGGTGTTCTGCTCCGGGCAGATCGCGCTCGACCCGCGTACGGGGGCGATGATCGACGGCGGGGTCGAGGCGCAGACGCGCCAGGTGCTCGCGAACCTGGGGGCGGTGCTGGCGTCGGCGGGGGCGAGCTTCGACAGCGTGGTGCGGACGACGATCTTTCTGGCCAGCATGGATGACTTCGCGACGGTGAACGCGATCTATGGCGAGAAGTTCGTGCATGACCCGCCCGCGCGGGCGACGGTGCAGGCGGCGATGCTGCCGCGTGGTGCGCTCGTCGAGATCGATGCGATTGCCGTGTTCTAGGAGGGCTATATGTCTCAGTCGATCGAGAGCGTTCTGACGGAGAAGCGGAGCTTTCCGCCGAGCGACGAGTTCTCGCGCGCCGCGCACGTGAAGAGCATGGCGCAGTACGAGGAGATGTACCGGCGGGCGGACGAGGATCCCGAGGCGTACTGGGCGGAGGTCGCGGGCGAGCTCGCGTGGACGAAGAAGTGGAGCAAGACGCTCGAGTGGCGGTCGCCCGATGCGAAGTGGTTCGTCGGTGGGCAGCTGAACGCGAGCGTCTCGTGCCTGGATCGGCACGCGGCGAGCTGGCGCAAGAACAAGGCGGCGCTGCTGTGGGAGGGCGAGCCGGGCGATACGCGCGTGTTCACGTATGGGCAGCTGCATCGCGAGGTGTGCAAGGCGGCGAACGCGCTGATCGCGCTCGGCGTGCAGAAGGGCGACTTCGTCGCGATCTACCTGCCGATGATTCCGGAGGCGGCCATCGCGATGCTCGCGTGCGCGCGGATCGGGGCGCCGCATACCGTCGTGTTCGGCGGGTTCTCGTCGGAGGCGCTCGCGGATCGCATCAAGGATGCGGGCGCGAAGGTCGTCATCACGAGCGATGGCGGGTGGCGGCGCGGCTCGATCGTGCCGCTGAAGGAGAACGTCGATCGCGCGGTGGAGGGGTCGGGCGTCGAGCGCGTGCTGGTGGTGAAGCGGTGCGCGAACGAGGTCACGATGAAGGACGGCCGCGACGTGTGGTGGCACGACACCGTCGACAAGGCGCCGCCGCGTCACGAGGTCGAGAGCTTCGACAGCGAGCACACGCTGTTCACGCTGTACACGAGCGGCACGACCGGCAAGCCGAAGGGCATCCTGCACACGACCGGCGGGTATCTGACCGGCGCGTACTACACGACGAAGCTCGTGTTCGACCTGCGCGAGGACGACATCTTCTGGTGCACCGCCGATATCGGCTGGGTCACCGGGCACAGCTATGTCGTGTACGGGCCGCTCGCGAACGGCGCGACCGTGCTGATGTACGAGGGCGCGCCGAACCAGCCCGGGCCGGATCGGTTCTGGGAGATCATCGCGAAGTGGGGCGTGACCGTGTTCTACACGGCGCCGACTGCGATCCGCGCGTTCATGCGGTGGGGCGATCAGTGGCCGGCGAAGCACGATCTGTCGTCGCTGCGTCTGCTCGGCAGCGTCGGCGAGCCGATCAACCCCGAGGCGTGGATGTGGTACCGCGAGCAGATCGGGCACAACCGGTGCCCGATCGTCGATACGTGGTGGCAGACCGAGACCGGCTCGATCATGATCTCGCCGCTCCCCGGCGCCACCCCGACGAAGCCCGGTAGCGCGACGCGGCCGCTGCCTGGGATTGCGGCGGATGTCGTGCACAAGGACGGCACGCAGGCCAAGGCGAACGAGGGCGGCTTCCTCGTGATCAAGAAGCCGTGGCCGTCGATGCTGCGGACGATCTTCGGCGACCACGAGCGGTTCCAGAAGACGTACTTCGGCGAGGTCGCGGGGTGCTACTTCGCGGGCGACGGCGCGCGCAAGGACGAGGACGGCTACTTCTGGGTGATGGGCCGCGTCGATGACGTGATCAACGTGGCGGGGCACCGGTTGTCGACGATGGAGGTCGAGAGCGCGCTCGTCTCGCACCCGAAGGTCGCGGAGGCGGCCGTTGTCGGTCGGCCGGATGATCTGAAGGGGCAGGCGATCGTCGCGTTCGTGACGCCGCGCCAGGGCGTCGCCGCCGACGAGACGCTCGCGAAGGTGCTGCGCGAGCACGTGTCGACGCAGATCGGCGCGCTCGCGCGGCCGGAGGAGATCCGGTTCGCGGAGGCGCTGCCGAAGACGCGGTCGGGCAAGATCATGCGGCGGCTGCTGCGCGAGGTCGCGAGCGGCAGCAAGGCGCGGGGCGATACGACCACGCTCGAGGATCAGGGCGTGCTCGAGCGGCTCGCGCAGTCGTTCGCCCAGGAAGAGTAGGAATTCGGGCGAGAGCGCGGCGGTTCTCGGCCGCGGAGGGAAGACTCATGAGACTGCTCGTTAGCTTGATGACGGTGTGCGCGCTCGCCAGCGGGTGCGCGAAGAAGAACAAGACGGCTGGTACGGGATCCGATACGGCGGCGCCCGGCAGCGCGATGATGGCGACCGGCAGCGGCAGCGCGACCGGTAGTGGCAGCGCGATGGGAAGTGGCAGCGCGATGGGAAGTGGCAGCGAGGCCGGTAGCGGAAGTGCGGCGGGCA
>CAYUNM010000019.1:0-82975 GCA_964446175.1 uncultured Kofleriaceae bacterium | reverse complement strand
AGTGGCAGCGCGATGGGAAGTGGCAGCGAGGCCGGTAGCGGAAGTGCGGCGGGCAGCGCCGCCGCCGTGTACACGCCGGCCGCCGATGTGTCCGCGCCGATCAAGGAGGCGATCGCAGCGCCCGATCGCAGCGAGGCGGATCGCGCGCTCGACGCCGGCCGCAAGCCCGGCGAGGTGCTCGCGTTCTTCAAGATCGCGCCTGGCGAGAAGATCGGCGAGCTGTTCGCGGGCGGCGGCTACACGACGGAGCTGATGGCTCGTGTCGTCGGCGACAAGGGCACGATCTTCGCGCAGAACACGAAGGAGATCATGGACAAGTTCGCGCGCAAGCCGTGGACCGAGCGCGCAGCGAAGCCGGAGATGAAGCACGTCGTCGGCGTCGAGCGTCCGATCGATGATCCGTTCCCGCCCGAGGCGAAGAACCTCGACGCCGTGATCACGGTCCTCAACTATCACGACACCGTGAACATGAAGGCCGACCGCGCGAAGATGAACAAGGCGGTGTTCCATGCCCTCAAGAAGGGCGGCATCTACGGCATCGTCGATTCGAGCGCGGCCGACGGCAGCGGCGTGCGCGATACCGACTCGCTGCACCGCATCGACGAGGCGGTCGTGAAGAAAGAGGTGCTCGCGGCCGGGTTCAAGCTCGACGGTGAGAGCGACGTGCTGCGGAACCCGGACGACAAGCGCGACTGGAACTCGTCGCCGAAGGCGGCCGGCGAGCGGCGCGGCACGAGCGATCGGTTCGTGCTGCGCTTCGTCAAGCCGTAGCGGCTAGCGCGGCAGGCCGGGCAGCGATTCTCTGCCCGCGACGATCTGCATCGACGACGCCGCGATCTCTTCCTTCGTCAGCGGCTGGTACACGCCGCCGAGGTGGACCGAGAGGAATGCCTCGGCCAGACCGAAGAACGCGATGTTGTTCTCCGGGCGCGCGAAGCCGTGACCCTCGTCGGGGAACAGCACGTACGACACCGGGATGTGCTTGGCCTGCATCGCCTTGACGAGCTGCGACGACTCGCGCTCGTTGACGCGCGGATCGTTCTTGCCCTGGCCGATCAACAGCGGGCGCTGGATCTGGCCCGCGTAGGTCAGCGGCGACGCGGCGCGCAGCAGCGCCTTGCCCTCGTCCGTCGTCGGATCGCCGACGCGCGTGCGGAGCACCGGGATGAACGGACCCCAGTACGGCGGGATCGTCTCCTGGAACGTGATCAGATCGGAGGGACCGACGAGATCGACGCCACACGCGAAGACATCCGGCGTCATCGCGATGCCGACGAGCGTCTCGTAGCCGCCGTAGCTGCCGCCCATGATCGCGATCTTGTCCTTCGGCGCGATGCCCTGGTCGATCGCCCACTGCACGACGTCGAGGACGTCGTCGTGCATCTTCTTGCCCCACTGCTTGTCGCCGGCGTTCGTGAACGCCTTCCCGAAGCCCGTCGAGCCGCGGTAGTTCACGCTGATCACGGCATAGCCACGGTTCGCGAGCAGCTGGTGGATCGTGTTGAAGCCCCAGTCGTCGCGCGCCCACGGGCCGCCGTGGATGAACATCACCGTCGGCACCGGGTGGTCGGCCTTGCCGTCGTGGTTCGCGTCGGCGTCGTTCGGCAGCGTCAGGTACGAGACGAGCGAGAGGCCGTCGCGCGACTTGATGATCTCCGGGTACATCGGCGCGAGCCCGGCCGTGTCGAGCTCGGGACGGATCGAGAGCAGCTTCTCGCCCTTCTGCTTCTTGCGATCCCAGCGCCAGACGTGCGGCGACTGGTGATCGCTGTTGAACACGACGAGCCAGGTGTTGTTGTCGAGCGTCGTCGAGACGACCTGCGGATCGCCGTCGTCGAGCTTGGCGATCGCGTCGAAGTCCTTCTTCACACGCTTGTCGACGACGACCCAGTGCGGCTTCTCGTAGTTGACCTGGTACGCCTCGACGGTGAGCTCCGTCGGGTTCAGCAGGAAGTTGCCGACGTCGGCCTTCGCGTCCTGCGCGATCAGCGTCTTCTTCTTCGTCTTCGCGTCGACGCGGAACAGCGCGGCCGTGTCCCGGTCGCGGCTGTCCGTGATGTAGTAGCCGGTGTTCGACTTGTCGAAGCCGCCGATGTTCGTCGTCAGCGTGTCGGTCGACGGGATCTTCGAGTCGTCTGTCCACGTCTTCTTCGCGGTGTCGTAGCGCTGGATCAGCTGCGAGCCGTCGGGCATCGGCTTGATCCCGAAGCGGACGTGGAAGGCGTTGTCCGTCACGAACCCGATGAAGCCCTCGTTCTGCATGACGAGCGTCTTCTTGCCGCTCGCGAGATCGATCTCCCAGAGGTCCTGGAGCTGCGGGTTGCGGTCGTTCGCGACGAGGAGCACCTCGCCCGGCTTCTGGACCGACAGCCCGGCGACATCGACGCGTGCCTTGTCCGCCGGATACAGGTCGACGGCCTTCGCGTCCGCGGCGGTGACGTCGATCGCGAAGACGTGGAAGTTCTCGTCGCCCGCCTTGTCCTGCGAGTAGAGCAGGTGCTTCTTGTCGAGCGACCACATGTACGAGCGGATCGGGCGCGAGGTCTCGTGCGTGAGCGTGCGCGCCTTCGAGACGTCGCCCGCGGGCGCGACCCAGACGTTGAGCACGCCGCCCTCCGGCGCGAGCCACGAGTAGAAGGCTCCGTCGGGCGAGACCTGCAGCGCCGTCTTCTCCGGGTTGCCGAACAGCACCGAGCGCGGGATCAGGCCGTCCTTCGGGTGCCCTTGCGGCACCGGCGGCGGCGCGGGCATCGGCGGCTCGACCGCGACAGGCGACGTCGGGGCAGGCGCGGGCGCGGGCGCGGGGACGGACGCGGGCTTCGGCGAGCTGCCGCCGCACGCCGCGAGGATCGACACCACCATCAGCTGCTTCATGCAGCGGGCTTATCACGAGGCGCGCGGCTTGCGGCGGCTCAGGGCGAGGGTGCGGGCACGGCAGCAGGCGCAGTGGGTGCGTGCGTTTCGGCCGGCATCTCGTGGCCGGCGGTCTCGCTGTCGAGCTCCGGCTCGGATGCGTCGGGCTCGTCGTTCGCGGGCGTGAGCATCGCGGGCGTGGGCGGCTCCGGTTTGACCTCGGGCACGAGCGTCTTCGTCGTGCGCGCGATGTACTTCGAGATGAGCCCGACCACTTGCTCGTGCGCCTTGCGGACGTAGCCCTTCGAGAGCGGGCGATCGCCGTTCGTGACGATCGAGAACACGAGCGGGCGCATCGGATCGATGTCGAGCACGCCGGAGAGCGCGATCACCGTCGAGAGCGAGCCGGTCTTCGCGTGGATGTGGCCGCGCAGGTCCGGCGTACGGAAGCGATGGATCAGCGTGCCGTCGGTGCCGGCGATCGACAGCGAGCCGAGCCACGCGTGCGCGATATCGGGGGCGGTGTTGTCGGTGAAGCCGGCGGCGTCGCGGATGATCGCGACGAGCTCGTGCGGCGTGATCCGCGTGCGGTACGAGAGGCCGGAGCCGGTATCGACGAGCACGTCGGGCTTCGCGAGTTTGGGGTGACGCGCGAGCCACGCGTACATCGCGTCGAGCGCGACATCCATCGACGGCGTTGTCCGGCGCGACAGCGCGGCGGCCGTCATGATCACTCGATCGGCGAGCCAGTTGATCGAGTACTTGTTGATCTTCGTGACGATGTCGGCGAGCGGTGCCGAGTCGTGGCGGCCGAGCTCGCCGGGCAGGGCGCCGCGATTCGCCGTGTCGCCGACGAAGTCGGAGAGCTCGCCGATGCGGACATCGCCCGTCACGGCGACGTTGTGCGCGCGCAGCGCAGCACGCAGCATGTGAGCGGCGTCGAGCGTGCGCTCCTTGATCAGGAGCGGCGTCATGACCTCCTGGCCCTTGCCGATCGTGCCGCCGACCGTGACGGCGACGCGCGTGTGACCCGCGCTGTCCTTGAACGTCGAGCTCGAGTACGTGAGGCGCTGGTGGCGCAGCGGCGTCTTCGCGGTCTTCGCGGTGATGCCGATCGTCAAGAGGTCGAAGCCGGGCGGCGCCGTCGCCGTCGGTGGCTCACCGGGATTGCCGGCCTTCACCGTGATCGGGACGACCGCCTTGTAGATGCCATCGCGCGTCGGGTCGCTGCCGATCACGACGTCGCCCGCGAGCTGCTTGACGCCCTTCGCGGCGACCTGCGTCGCGATCTGGTCGAGGTCGCTCGCGGTGAGCGTCGGGTCCCACGAGCCGAGCAGGTAGACGTCGCCGCGGATCGTGCCCTGCGCGTCGGGCTCGGGGCCGAGCAGGCGCGTCGTGTAGCGGAATGTCGGGCCGAGCAGCTCGAGCGCGGCCGCCGTCGAGATCATCTTGACGTTCGACGCCGGGTTCAGCGGATCGTCGGCGTTGACGGCGAACAGCGGCTCGCCGGTGCGCGCGTCGGCGACGAACAGGCCGGTCACGCCATAGCGCAGCGGGCCGCGCAGCAGCTTCTCGATCTGCTTGGCGGTCTCTTCCTCGGGGGTCAGCGGCTCCTCGCGCCGGCCGACGACCTCGCGCGCCGGCCGCAGCTCCTTGCCGTAGAGCAAGCGGGCGTGGGCGCCGTCGTGGCGGACGGGTGTCGCGGCGGCGGGCCGCACGGTCGCGCCCTTGACGGCGATCTTCGTCGCGCGCGTGGCAGGGCCGTGCGGTGGCGAGGCCTGCGCGACGCCCAGCTGCGCCAGCATCGCGAGCAGCAGCACTGCGCGCTTCATCGCACACCCTTGAGCATGACGTAGGTCGCGCCGGCATTGCCGTCCACGGCGAACGCGTGGAGGAGCCCCGACAGAGGTCCCAGCAGCTCGGCCAGGACGGCCTCGCGCAGCGGTGCGCCTTGCTCGGAGTGCAGGCCGCGGCCGTGAACGATCAGCACGCAGCGATGACCCGTGCGACGCGACTCGATCAGAAACTGCCGGAGCTGCTGGATCGCCGGCGCGACGAACGTGCCGTGGAGGTCGAGCGTCTGCGTCGCGTGGACCTTGCCGGCGCGCAGCTCGGCGATCTGCGCGTGCGAGACGCCCGGAGCGCGGGCCGCGTAGCGCTGGCCGTCGCCGTCGACCGTGAGCTTCACCTCCGGAGGGAGCTCGGCGACCTTCGCAACGGCGGGCGGCGGCTTGGGCGCGGGGATGCGATCCCGGGCGCCGAGCGGCGTGACATCCCCCATGGCCTCGCGGAACAGGGCCTCGTCTTCGGGGGCCAAGATCGGGCGCTTACCGCGTTGCCCGAGCTTCTTGGCCTTCATCCTCTGATTGTGTAACGCGTCGACGGGGGACCGGCCAATTAAACGTTGCCAAACGCAACGCGTCGTTTCGGGCACGCACACTTGCCAGCGTGACGCCCGTCAAGGCACTTTCGGCGCCGATGTCGTCGTGTCCCCGCGTCGCGTACTTCTGCATGGAGTACGGGCTCGACCCGTCCTTCCCGATCTATGCCGGCGGGCTCGGGATTCTCGCCGGTGACCACATGAAGTCGGTCGGTGATCTCAAGGTCCCGCTGATCGGCATCGGCCTGTTCTGGGACGAGGGCTACACCCGCCAGGTGATCTCGGGAGGAGAGGTCGAGGACCTCTACCCCAAGACCCCGCGCGATGCCCTGCGCCCGGTCGATGTCCGCGTCGAGGTCCAGGTCCGCGGCAAGACCGTGCAGCTGCGCGCCTGGCGCGTCGACCGTTACGTGTCGTCGACGCTGTACCTGCTCGAGCCCGAGCACGACGAGGACCGCTGGATCACGCGGCGCCTCTACGGCGGCGGCGTCGAGGACCGCCTGGCGCAGGAGATCGTGCTCGGTGTCGGCGGCGTGCGCCTGCTCGCCGCGCTCGGCGAGAAGGTCGACGTCTATCACTTCAACGAGGGCCACGCGGTGTTCGCGGGCCTCGAGCTGCTGCGCGAGCACACGTTCGGCGGCGGCACGCTCGAGGAGCGGCTCGCGAAGCTGCGCCCGCACGTCGTGTTCACGACGCACACGCCCGTGCCCGCCGGCAACGAGGTCCACGACGTGGATCTCATGCGCAAGATGGACGCGCACGTCGGGTTCTCGCGCGAGGACCTCGAGCGCATCGGCGGCGATCCGTTCTCGATGACGGTCGCGGGGCTGCGGCTCGCGCGGCTGTCGAACGGCGTCGCCGAGCTGCACGGCGAGACCGCGCGTCAGATGTGGAAGGGCATCTCGGGCGCCGCGCCGATCATCAGCATCACGAACGGCGTGCACCAGCCGACGTGGCAGGACGCGCGCATCCGCGCCGCGCTCGTGCCCGAGAAGTCGCACGCCGAGCAGGACGCGGCGCTGTGGACCGCGCACCAGGCGATGAAGACCGAGCTGCTCCACGAGATCGAGCGGCGCACGGGCATGCGCCTGCCGGTCGACGGCCTGCTCATCGGCTTCGCGCGGCGCGCCGCCGCGTACAAGCGCGCGGACCTGATCCTCGGCGACGAGCGCGCCTTGAAGCGCCTGTTCGATCACGGCATCCACATCGTCTACGCCGGCAAGGCGCATCCGCGCGATCTCGCGGGCAAGGCGCTGGTCGGCCGCCTCGTCGACGCGGCGAAGAAGCACCCGCACAACGTCGTGTTCATGGAGAACTACGACATGCGCATCGGCGCGCTGATGACGCGCGGCGCCGACGTGTGGCTCAACAACCCGCGCCGTCCGCTCGAGGCGTCGGGCACGAGCGGCATGAAGGCCGCGATGAACGGCGTGCCGAACCTGTCGATCCTCGACGGCTGGTGGCCCGAGGGCTGCGAGCATGGCGTGACCGGCTGGAAGATCGGCGATCCCGATCCGAAGGACGATCCGTTCGACGAGAAGGACGAGGCGCGCGTCGATCGCCGCGACCGCGAGATCCTGCACCACGTGCTCGAGACCGAGGTGCTGCCCGCCTATCACGCGCGCAGCAAGTGGCTCGCGATCATGCGGGCCTCGATCGCGATGTCGCAGTGGCGCTTCTCCTCGGATCGCATGATCGAGGACTACGTCACGAAGATTTACTCCGCGCGGTAGAGGATCTCGCGGCGCTTGCCGCGCCACTCCAGCACGAGGAAGTCGCCGATCTGCTCGGCGGTCGCCTCGTCGAGGGTGCGCTTCGGCGTCGCGTGCAGGCACGGATGATCGCCGGGCTCGACGGCGAGCTCGTAGAAGTGCCAGTGCTCCTCTTCCTTCTGGCCGTCGAGCACGTAGGCGTCGTCGAACGTCCAGCTCGGCGCGTTCGCGCACGCGATCGGCTGCCCGTCGGGGCTGCGCACCGTGACGCGCCGCCGGTAGGTCGCATCGAGGCGCGTCTCGCTGCGGCGCGTGATCTGCCACCACTCCGTCTCGTCGCGGATGTTGCCGTCGTCGTCGTAGCTCGTCGCGTCCCAGCGCCACGCGCCCGCGGGATCGTAGGTTGCGGGCCACGGCGGCGCGGGCGGCTCGGCGTTCGTGCTCGCCGTCTTCCACAGCGACTGCGAGCCGCCGTCCCAGCGCAGCACGAGGCGCGTGCCGTGCGGGATCGCGGTGTAGTCGCCGGCGCGGCGGAAGCCGTGGTCGCACGGCGAGGGCTCGGTGACGTAGTTGCCCTCGTGCACCTTGAAGTTGCCGTGCGTATCGCCGTCGAGCGTGACGTCGTACATGGCGCGCTGCCGGTACCACGGCCGCTGGTTGCAGCGGAACGGCACGCGGTCGAGCGAGCGGACCTCGACGGTGCGCACGTAGTTGCCGACGAGGTGGGTCGGCTGCGCGGGATCGGCGTGCAGGTTCCACGTCTCGGCCTCGACGCGCGACGTGCCAGCCTCGTCGGTGCGCAGCATCCACTGCCACGTGCCGACGAGGTCGAGCACGCTGTACTGGCGCGCCGGCGGGGCGGGGCGCGAGGCCGACGGCGAGGCCGGCGGCTGGCAGGCCGCGAATAGCAGTGCAGCGCTGGCTCTCGCGAACCAGCTCGCGCTCGCGAACCAGCTCGCGCCCGCGAACCAGCTCGCGCTCGCGAACCAGCTCGCGCCCGCGAACCTGCTCGCGAGACCCGTCCGCACGGGTGCGGTCGTCACCAACCGCCGGGGCGGCGCGCGAACGTGTCGGCGACGATCTTGCCGATCGCCGCGTCCGACAGCGCGTCGGGCCGCTTGTGATGGCCGCTCTTCGACGGCGGGTCGAACTCCCACGCGACGCGCTCGCACAGCCGCTTCGTCGCCTGCTCCTTCGTGAACCCGAGGCGGAACAGCGTCCCGGCGCGGTCGGCGAGCTCGGCCGCCGCGACGTCCGCGCGCAGCTTGGAACCGTTGCGACGTGCGGGCGTGCGGTCGAGCCATGGGAAGGACATGCGCGCAGTATACTCGGCGGGATGCGGGTCTTGGCGATCACGTGCGCGATCGCGCTGGCGGCGCGGTCCGCGGCGGCCGATCGCATCGGCGTGATCGCGGCCGGCGATCGCGACGTGACCGCCGCGATGGCCGCGGCCGCGGGCGCGGTGCCCGATGCGCTCGGCGAGGCGCGCGCGGCGATCGCCGGCGGCGCGGTGCCGCCCGAGCGGCTCGAGCAGTTCCGCCACGTGCGCGAGCAGATCGACGAGGCCTGGCGCGCGTACCTGCGCGTGCAGCTCGACTTCGCGCAGTCGCGCCTCGCCGCGGCGCGCACCGCCGCCGAGCCGCTCGTCGCGCTGCCCGGCGGAGACGCGCTGTACGCGGACGCCGGCCTTCGCCTCGGCGCCGTGCTCGGCCACGCCGGGCGCGCCGCCGAATCGCAGGCGATCCTCGCGCTCGCGCTCGCGCTCGATCCCGATCGCCCGATCACGCTCGCCGAGTTCTCGCCCGACATCGTCGACGCCGTCACGGCCGTCCGCAACGCCGCACCGCGCCCGACGCGCGAGCTCGCCGTCACGACCGAGCCGCCGGGCGCCGAGCTCACGATCGACGGCAAGCCCGCCGGCAAGTCGCCCGCGCGCGTGCCGCTCGCGGTGGGCCAGCACCTCGTCGTCGCGCGGCTGCCGCTGTACAAGGCGCACGCGCAGGCGTTCGCCGTCGACGATTCGACCGGCCCGCTCGCGCTCACGCTCGACCGCGACGACGACTGGACGCGCCTCGCCGCCGGCCCCGAGCTCGGCATGCCCGATCCGCAGACCGCCGCGCTCGCCGAGGCCACCCTCCGCTACGCCGATCTCGACGGCATCGTCCTCGTCGCATCGACCGACCGCCGCGGCGGCCCGACGCTCCTCGTCCAGCGCTGCGCCGGCATCCCGGCGCGCTGCACGGCGATCGTCGAGCTCGGCTACGCGTCACCATCGCAGCTGCCCTCCGCCGCGCACGACGCCTGGGCCGCCGTCCGCAGCGCGGATCTACGCTACGCGCCGAGCCTGTTCGGCGACCCGCGCCTGACGGGCACGCGCGTCGCGCATCACTGCGAGGTCTGCCGCTCGCCGTGGCTCTGGGGCGGCGTCGGGGTGGCCGCGGTGATCGCGACGGTGGCGATCGTCGTCGTCGCGACGTCGGCGAAGCCGCCGCCGACGGTCGGCGTGAACCCCGGCGCCTTCTAGGGACGCTTTCTCACCGCTCAACCATCGAGGTCACGTGGATGCGATGGTTGCGAAGCGAGAAGGCGTCCCTAATGGAAGTCGGCCTGGATCGGCTTGGTCTCGCCGGCCGTGACATCGATCGCGAACGTCTGCTTGCGCGGCGGTGTCTCGGCGGGGAAGACGATCTCGACCGTGTGGTGGCCCGCCGCGACCGTGATCGTGCGCGGCGTCTGGCCGTACGACTTGCCGTCGATCACGATGTTGCCCCACGGATCGGCGCCGACCTTCAGCGTCGCGGTGCCCGTCGCGTTGGCCGCCGTCGCATCGCGCACGAGCGCTGCATCGGTCGTCAGCCGCACGGCCGCATCGGATCGCGCGACGACGACCGCCGCGTCGGGTGGGGCTGCATGGGCTCTCGCATCGGCTGGACCGGCATGGAGCGACGCGTCGGCGGGTGCACGGACGGCCGCATCCGACGGCGTCACCTCGACGGCCGCCGCATCGGGCCGTGATGGCGCATCGATGGCCGCCGCATCGGGCCGCGACGGCGCATCGACGGCCGCGTCGTGCCCGAGCACGGCGGAGCGGCCCTGGTAGAAGACGTAGAGCGCGCCGCCGGCGAGCGCGAGGCCGCCGAAGCCGAGCACGACGAGCGCGGCGCGACTCGGTGGGTTGCGGCCAGGAACCGGCAGCGTGGGCGCGGCCGCGCCGCGGCGGGCTTCCGCGGGCTCGCCACGCCCCGCGCGCTCGCCCCCCGCCGCGCGCTCGCCACGGTCGGTTCCCTTCGCATCCTCGGCGGCGGCGGGCCCCTCGGGCTCCGCGGGCGTGCCCTCGATCGCGTCGATCGGGAACAGCGGCGTCGCGCGCGACAGCAGGTTCTCGAGCTGGACGTTCGTCGCGAACGTCTGCGCGCGCTGCGGGCGCTTGCCCTTCGGCTGCGAGCCGTCCTTCGGGATGACGGCCGTCGCGGGGCCGGCGGGTGGCGCGTCGTCCTTGGGGATGACGGCGGTCGCGGGGCCGGCGGGTGCCGCGTCGTCCTTCGGCGTGACCTCGGTGGCGGGGCCGCTCGGCACGGGCGCGCTGTCGTCGTCGTCCGCGATCGACTCGAGGTGGGTCGGGAGGCGGCGCGTCTCGGGCGGGCAGTACTTCGCGACGAGCGCGGCGACCTCGCGCGGGCCCGGGATCTCGTCGAGCGCGTAGAGGTAGCGGTTGAGCGCGGCGAGCATGTCGCCGGCGGAGGGCCAGCGCGTGGCCTGGTCGCGCTCGAGCGCGCGCATGACGAGCTCGTCGAGCTTGGCGGGGACGTCGGGGCGCAGCGAGGAGGGGCGCGGGATCTCGGCCTCGAGCACGGCCGCGAGCGTCGCTTCCGGGCTGTTGCGCGCGAACAGGCGGCGCCCGACGAGCATCTCCCAGCACAGCACGCCGACGCTGAACAGGTCCGTCTGGCCGGAGAGCGCCTCGCGGCGGACCTGCTCGGGCGACATGTACGGGAACGAACCGGTCGGCGCGGACTGGTCGGAGTCGCGGTCGCCTTCACCGAGCGTGACCGCGATGCCGAAATCGACGAGCTTGACGTCGCCGTCGCGCGACAGCATCACGTTGCGCGGCGAGAGATCGCGGTGGATCACGCCTTCGCCCTTGCGGTGGGCGTAGTCGAGGCCCTCGACGATGCGCGCCGTGATCCAGGCGGCGACCGTCGGCTCCATGCGCGCGTCGCGGGCGGCCATGCGCTCGGTGAGGCGGTAGAGCGTGGGGCCGTCGATGTACTCCATGGCGATGAAGTACGTGTCGTCGACGACGCCGAGCTCGTAGACCGGGACGATGTTGCCGTGCGTGAGCGCGACGAGCGTCTTGGCCTCCGCGACGAACAGGTCGACGAAGTGCCGCTGGCCGGAGAGCCGCGGGTGGATCTGCTTGATGACGAGCGACTTCTCGAACCCGCCCGGGCCGATCAGCTTGGCGAGGTAGATCTCGGCCATCCCACCGGTGGCCAGCTTCTCGGTCAGGTAGTACTTGCCGAACGTCGTCGGCAGCTCGGTCATCTGCGGGCAGCGTATCATGTAGGCAGTGGTGTTCCGGGGCGCGCTCCTCGTCTGCCTGGTCGCGTGTGGCGACTCGCCGGCGCGCGTCCAGCTCGCGCCGGTGAATCCGTGCGGGCCCGCGAAGTCGCCGACGGGGCTGCGCGTGATCGCGTACACCGGCGGCGGCGAGCTGCGGCGCGCGGTGCCCCCGACGGAGATCGACGCGTTCCCCGGCGATACCGAGCAGCTCGGCGTCGAGGTGCTCGGCCAGGCGGGCGCCGTGATCGCGACCGGCAAGACGGCGCCGCTCGACTTCGCGAACCTGCCGAACGGCGATGCGATCCCGATCATGATGATCCCGCCCGGCGGCTTCTGCGCGACGCTCGAGGCGCCGCATGTGGCCCGCACCGCGCCGGCGCTCGCGCGCGCGGGCAACGGCGTGCTGATCCTCGGCGGCCTCGACGGCAGCGGCGCGCCGCTCGCGACCGCCGAGTACTACGACGCGAGCACCGGCACGTTCCACGACGTCGCGGTGCCGGGCGCCTACGACGATCCCGTCAACGGCCTCGCGGGCGCGGTGCTCACCGAGCTGCACGATGGCCGCGTCGCGCTGACCGGCACGTCACGCGAGCTGCGCAGCTACTTCGATCCGGAGACGCTCGCGATCACGAAGACCGATCCGTTCGACGTGCGCGCGTTCCATGCCGCGTACGAGGTCGCCGACGACGAGCTGCTCGTCATGGGCGGCTGCGCGGGCGTCGGCAGCGCCGCGTGCGACGGGCCGCTGCGCCACGAGAGCTACACGTACACGCTCGACGCGCTCGACAAGCCGCGCGGCCACGCCCCGATTCTGCCTCCCGGCGAGACGCGCCTCGGCGGCACGATCTTCGATCTCGGCGTGCAGCAGGACGGCGTGCGGCGCTACGTGCTCGCGCCCGGCGACGGCGATCCGGGGCAGGGCGACCGCTTCGCGCTCGACGACTTCATGACCGAGCCGGTCGCGGGGCTGCACGCGCAGACGGTCGCGCTCGACGGCGGCGCGCTGCTGTCCGCGGACGCGACGGGCGCGGCGGTCGTGCTGCCGCCGGGAGGTGCCGCGGAGGCGATCACGCCCGCGATCGCCACCACCGCGATGCAGCTCGTCTCGCTCGAGGACGGCAGCGTGCTCGCGCTCGGCGATCAGGTGCAGCGCTACATCCCGACGACGAACCTGTGGCAGCCGCTCCCCGCATCGCCGCCGCCCGTGCCGCTCGGTGGCAGCCGCGCCGTGCGCCTGCTCGACGGCAGCGTGTTCGTGCTCGCGGGCGCCCAGGCGTTCGTGTACCGGCCGTCGCTCGTCGGGCCGCAGACCGGCCAGCTCACCGCCGCGCCCGATGGCTCGCAGCAGGGCATCCTGACCTATCCCGACCCGGCCACGCTGGCGCGGAGCATGGGCAAGAACCTGCTCACCGGCGACGGGGCGCGCGCACTCGTCGGCGGGCCGAAGATCGCGACCGGCTCGATCAGCGCGAGCGTGCGCGTGGTGACCGGCGGCGTCGCGCTGATCGCGGAGCAGCAGGGGCCGGGCAGCGCCGTCGTCGGGCGGCTCGTCCCGGGCGAGCCCGCGCGCATCGTGCGCGCCGACGGCACGACCTGCGCCGGCGCCACCGTCACGGCCGACGAGCTCGCGCTCCCGATCACGCTCTCGATCACCGGGCACAGCGCCACGCTCGCGACCTCGACGGCGACGAAGGTGACGTGCGATCTCCCCACCGTGGCACGCGGGGCCTGGGGCCTCGCCGCGGCCGGCGACAACGCGCAGATCGATGTCGGCCCGGTGACCGTGACGCGCACGCGGTGATACCGTCGACGCGCATGCGCCGGGTGTGCGTCCTCGCTGCGGTCGTGCTCGCTGCGAGCCGGCCCGCGGATGCGTACGACTTCTGGTTGCGCGCGCGCACGATCGGCCAGGCGTACCAGCTGCGCGAGTACCGGCTGTTCGGGCCGGACCTCTTCCTCGGCCGCCACCTGATCACGCAGACGCTCGCGCTGCGCATCGATGATATCGGCGACCTGTCGGCGTCGCGCCGCCGCGCGCGCCTGCCCGACGTCGGCCTGCGCATCTCGTGGCAGTCGTACCTGCGCGTCGATCACGACTTCGGCGACTGGTCGAGTGGCCGCATCAAGCTGCCCGATCGCCCCATCGTTCGCGACGCGCTCGACGTCATCCCCGAGCTGCAGGAGTGGGTCGCGCAGCTCGACCTGATGTACGGCTACGTCCAGCTCGACGGCCTCGCCGACGATCGCGCCACCGTGCAGCTGGGCCGCATCCTCGCCGACGACGGCTGGGGCACGACCGCGTACGATGGCGCCTCGGGCCGCTATCGCATCGGCGAGGTCGCGATCAGCGCGAACGCGGGCCTGCGCGTCCGGGCCGCATCGCCGCTCGGCGTCGCGAGCTACGAGCTCGACGGCACGTCGGGCGCCGGGTGCCAGGAGTACGTCGAGGGCCCGACGCCCGGCACGGGCCACTGGCAGCTGATCGATCGCATGCGCACGATCACGAACCACCGCCTGTCGAGCGACTTCGAGTACTGCCCGCAGCGCGATGTCGCGCAGCCGACGATCGGCCTCTCGCTCGCGACCGCGCGCACGCGCCACTGGACCGCCGAGCTCGGCTATCGCCGCACGTGGAGCGACACCGTTGGCCTCATCGGCGAGGCCGCGCGCAACCCGAGCACCGACAAGGGTCTCTATCCGAACGAATTCGGCCAGGCGCCCGCGACCGGCGTCAACGAGGAGCGGCTGTGGGCGCGCGTGCAGGGCGACGTGCGCGCCGGCGCCTACAAGCTCGAGCCGTACGCCGACGCGCGGTTCTCGATCCTCCACGCAGTGTTCGATCGCGCCGATGCGGGCGTGCGCGTGCGCGACGGCGATCACATCGTCGAGCCGCGCCTCGAGTACTTCTTCCCGACGTTCGACGGCGACTCGATCTTCAACGCGTTCTCGATCGAGCCGACGACCGACGCGCGCCTTGCCTACACGTACGCCCCGGCGGGTGCGTGGCGCGGCACCGCCGATGCCTGGCTGCGGCGCTACGCGCACGAGGACAGCACGTCGTCGTACGCGGGCGGCTTCGATGCGGGCGTCGAGCACGTGTTCGGCGCGCAGTGGCGCGGCCGCGCCGACGCGCTGTGGGACGACGGCTACGGCGGCCGGCGCATCGGCGGCGACGCGGAGGCGGCGTGGCGCGTGCAACCCGATCTGTGGCTGCGCGGCCGCGCGCTCGTGCTCGGTGTCCACGAGGATCAACAGCTGACGACGATCGCGCGCAGCTACATCACGAGCTCGGTCGTCGCCAGCTCGACGTTCCAGCTCTCCGACGGCGTCGGTCTCCACGCGATCGCCGAGTCCGACTACGACGCCGTCCACGACCTCCAGCTGCGCGTGATCGCCGTCCTCGATCTCGCGTTCTACCCGGAACTATGAAGCGCGCCCTCATCCTCCTCGTCCTCCTGGTCGGTGCCGGCGCGCTCGCCGACAGCTCCGCGGTCTATCCGCTGCAGCGGTTGCCGCTGATCTTCTCGCACCAGAAGCACCTCGCGCGCGGCACGGCGTGCGACGCGTGCCACACGACCGCGAAGACGTCGCAGAGCGCCGTCGACAACCTGATCCCGACGGAGGCGCCGTGCCGCGCGTGTCACGAGATCCATCGCGAGGCGCCGGCCGTCGCCGACTGCGCGAAGTGCCACCCGAGCTGGCGCCCCGACGTGCCGGTCGACCGCGTGTTCCTCGCGCCGCCGCCGCTCAAGTTCCCGCACGACCAGCACACGCAGCCGTGCGAGTCGTGTCACCCGGTACGCAATGTCGACCTCGCGACGGTCGCGCAGCTGCCGTCGATGGAGAGCTGCCTGTCGTGCCACACGAGCGGCTCCGAGGAGCGTCACTGCGGCGACTGCCACCTGACGAAGCCAGGCGGCCTCGTGCAGACGTCGTTCGACACCGGCTCGTTCATCCCCGCGTCGCACGGCCCGCGCTTCGCGAAGGATCACGAGGAAGAGGCGCGTGCGCCGGGTGCGTCGTGCAACGCGTGTCACGACCGGAGCGAGTGCGTCGAGTGCCATCAGGGCACGGTCAAGCCGATGGACTTCCACGCCGGCAACTACCTGCTGATCCACGCCAGCGAGGCGCGTCGCGGCACGCCCGACTGCAGCGCGTGTCACCGCTACGAGACGTTCTGCGTGGGCTGCCACGAGCGCAGCGGCCTCGGCACGCGCGGCGACACGCAGTTCCGCGCCGACCGCACCGACCTGCGCTTCCACCCGGTCGGCTGGTCGAGCAAGGGCGCCGGCCCGAACCTGCACGCGCAGGAGGCGCGCCGCAACATCACGACGTGCGCGTCGTGCCACCGCGAAGAGGACTGTCTCGCATGTCACTCGGCCGAGGCGGGCGGGGTGCAGGCGTCACCGCACGGCAGAGGCTGGCGCGGCAGCGCGCGCTGCCGGGCGCTCGATCGAGAGAACCGGCGCATGTGCCTGCGGTGCCACGTCACGCAGGACGAGCTCGGCTGCGACTGGCACAAGTGAGGCCAAGGGATCGCCTCGGCCGACGAGCTTGCGAGTTGGCCGAGCTCCCTGGGCCGAACGCGTCCCCATGGGACAAGTGATCAGCCCTTGACGGTGCCGGTGCGCGTCGGCACGGCGAGCTTGCAGTTGCGCGAGCACAGATCGATCGCCTCGGTGTCACCGACGGCGAGTGCCTCGCCGAGCAGCCAGCGCGAGATCGCGTGCGACAGCGCGTACTCGCTGCGCGTGTTCCACAGCCACACGGCCATCGAGTTGCCGGTCGAGTAGGCGTGGGGGAACGCGAGGCGGCGCAGCTCGAGCCCGCCGGCGCTCGCGGCGGCTTCGTAGGCGGCGCGCAGCGCACAGAACTCGCGCCACTCGTCGATCGGCGCGCGCACGGAGCCGTCGTGGCGGCGGTCGGCCCAGCGCGAGAACGCGGCCTCGAGCGCGTCGAGGCGGCCGTGGCGGAGGCGGCGCGCGAGCGCATCGCCGACGGGGCCGTGCGCGGGCGGGGCGCCGAGGCCGGCCGCTTCCGCGAGGCGGGCGAGCTCGTCGGTAACGTCGCTGGCGACATCGCGCAGCGCACGGTCCGCGGCACCGAGCGGCGCGTCGAGCTCGAGCGCGCGCCGGGCGATCCAGTCGCGGGTCGCGGGGTCGGAGAGCGCGGCATCCCAGGCCTGCACGGTGAGCGCGAGGCCGGTCGCGTTCGCGGCGCGGTTCGCGAGGTGGAGGTGCGCGGCGACCGCGCGCGGCAGCGGTGCGCGCTCGGGGGGCGTCTCGGCGCGCGCGTCCGTGGCGGCCGCCGTCTCGTTCGCGGCGGGCTTCATCGGGATCTCCGCCGCGACGTCGACGGGCAGCAGGCCGAGCGTCACGCGCCGGTGCGGTGCGAGCAGCCAGCGCGCGCGGAGCTCCGTGCCACCGGGCGCGCCGGCGGCTCCGGTGCGAGCGGCCGCGATGCCCTCGAGCAGGTAGGTCAGCGTGCTCGCCGGGTAGCGCGTGGCGGCCGCGGCCTCCGCGATCTCGGTCCACGCGCCGCGATCGGCCGCATCGACGGCGAGCCACTCGCCCGCGAGCTCGCGCACGTTCGGATGATCCTCGACGATCAGCGCGAGCGAGCGGAGCAGGTCGCGGCACGTGGCTGCATCGCCGCGGCCGGCCGCGAGGAATGCCGTCACGACGACCTCCGCATCGCCGAGCGGGACGCGCTTGTCGCGGCGCGCGATGATCCACGCCTCGCCGGCGCCGGTCGGCTTGACCGCGTGCGCCCACGCCGCACAGCACAGCGCGAAGGCATCGCTGTCCTTCATGCTGACGAAGTGCCCGGCCCAGAACGCGGTGCGCACCGCGCCGAGCGGCACGAGCACGTGACGCTGCAGCAGCGGCTGCAGCGGCGGCACGACGAAGAACACGACGATGATCGCCGCGAGGTACCACAGGCCGACGACCACCATGTAGTACGACGCGAACAACGCGAACCCGACCAGCGCGCCGGCGAGCAGGCCCGCGGCGACGGAGTACGCGTAGTACGGCCAGGCGCGCACGCGGCGGCGCGCATCGAGCGCGGCCCGGTGCAGGCGCAGGAACGCGAGGTACGGCAGCGCGAACATCTACGGCCTCCACCCCAGGCGCTTGCGCAACCCGCTCGTCGCGGCGGCCGGCGCTTGCGGCGCCTCGTCCAGCGACACCGGCGCGTGGCGCGCCCACAGCTCGGCGAGCAGCCGCTGATACGGATCGCGCAGCGCGGCGACGGCGGCGCGCACCATCTCGGGCGTGCGCTCGCGCGGCCCCATCGGCGTCGCGTACGTCAGCGCGGCCTCGAAGCCGAGCTCGAGCATGCCGAGCAGCTTCTGGGTCTCGCGCTCGATCTCGATGCGGCTCGCATCGGGCGAGATGCCGAGCACGAAGAACGGATTCTCGACGAGCATCATCAGCGTACGCCGGAGTCGAAGCCGCGCTTGCGAGCCTCGCTGTCGTCGGGAAGGAGGCCCCACAGCGCCTTGACGATGCGGCGCAGCTCCTCGGTGTCGCCGCGATCGACGGCGGACTTGCCGTCGTTGACCAGCTTCTGCGCGCGCGGCAGGTCCTTCATGCGCGACAGCTCGCTCGCCGCGTCCTCGAAGTACCACTCCCACGCCTCGGGCGTGCGGTTGAACGCTGCCGACGACAGCCGGCTCGCGAGCCGCATCTGGCGCTCGAGCTCGGGCGCGTCCTTGTCCTTGCGCGCCTTGTCCATCGCGGCGAGCACCTCCTGGAGCAGCGAGCGCTCGGCCTCCGTGCCGTGCATGCCGACCGTCGACGAGGCGGTGATCGCGGCCTGGCGCGCGGCCGCGTCGAGATCGGGCCACTTGCGCGCGAGATCGGCGTCCGCCATCGTGCCGTCGACGTCGAGCAGCGCGCGGCGCGCCCGCTGGGCCGCGTCGGCGTCGCCGCCGTGCGCCGCGTCGATGTCGCGCTCCGCTTCGGAGAGGCGCGCCTCGACCCGATCGAGCTTCTCGATCACCTGGCCGAGCCCGTGCCGGAACGCATCGGTGCGCAGCTCCATCAGCTGGCGGCGCAGGTCGCGCAGCGCGCTGTCGAGGGCCTCGGGATTGGCGTCGGGCACGAGGAGGTGCGCGACGTGCTCGAACACCTGCTCGATCGACGGCACGAGCGCGCGTGCCGACAGGCGCCCGCCGCGATCGAGCTCGATCGTCACCTCGACGGGCGAGCCGGTCGGCACCGTGTCCTTGACGGCGTCGCCGCCGATGTCGAGCGTGCCGACGAGCCGGCACAGGTGCGCGGCGCTCATCTCGCCCTGGACGATCGGGATGCGCAGCACGCTCTCCTTGCTGCCCTTCGCGACGGTCTCGACCGTGTGGTGCGTGAACGTGCGCCGCGCGGGCAGGGGAGCGCCGCGGTCGAGATAGACCTGCACGTGGCCGTTCGCGAGCGCGACGCCGAGCGTGCGCGATAGCGGCGGGTCACCGATCGTCAGGCCCTGCACGATCGTGAAGCTCGCCGGCGAGACGTCGATGCGCTTGCCGTCCCCGCCCGTCGCCTCGATCGAGAACGTGCATGCGCGGCGAGGCAGCAGCGTGACGCTCGTCAGCCACGTGCCGTCGGGCGCGACGGTCGCCTCCGCGGACGACCACGCGCCGTCGTTGCGCACGAGCTTGAGCTTCGCAGGCGGATCGTTTCCGACGAACTTGCCGACGACGTGCGGCGTGAGATCGGCCGAGACGGCGGGGTACTGCAGCCACACCTGGCGGCCAGCCGTAGGCGCGGCGGTCTGCGCGCGGCCGTCGATCCCCGCGGTGGCGGCGTAGAGCGCGGCGCCCTGCGCGACGAGCGTCATCGGATCGTGGCCCTCGGCTAGCGGCGCCTCGAGGCGCGCCGCGACGCGCTGGCGCACGAACGGCATCACGGTCGGCCCGCCGACGAGGACGAGCTTTGCGAGCCGGCCCGGCGCGAGGCCGTTGCTCTGGAGCAGGCGCAGGCAGACGTCGAGCGCGCGGTCGACGAGCGGCGCGCACAGGCGCTCGACCGTCGCGCGCGTCAGCTCGAGATCGACGTCGACCTCCTGGTCGTCGATCACGAGCGGCTGCGCGAGCGTCACCTGCGCGCGCTCGCCGCGCGAGAGCTCGATCTTCGCGTCCTCCGCCGCCACGCGCAGCGCACGCAGCGCCGCCGTGTGGTGCACGTTGCTGCGCGACGGCACGACGCTCAGCAGCGACGCGAGGTGCTCGGTGATCGCCCAGTCGAAGTCGCGGCCGCCGAGGAAGTTGTCGCCGTCGTGCCCGACGACGCGCAGCAGGCCGTCGCGCGTCTCGAGCAGCGAGGCGTCGAACGTGCCGCCGCCGAGATCGAACACGAGCCAGGTGCCGGCCGCGTCGTCGTCGGCGCGCCAGCCCGCGGCGAGCGCGGAGGCGATCGGCTCCTGCAGGAGCTCGACGCGCGTGAACCCGGCGAGCCGCGCGGCCTCGCTCGTCGCGGAGCTCTGCGGCAGCTCGAACAGCGCCGGCACGCTGATCACCGCGCGCTCGATCGCGACGCCGAGCTGATCCGCGATGTCCTGGCGCAGCGCCTTGAGCACCTCGGCGCTGAGCTCCTCGGGCTTCTTCTTGATGCCCGCCGCCGGGAAGTCGATCGCCTTGTCGGTGCCCATCAGCCGCTTGAACTCGGCCGCGGTGTTCGCGGGATCCTGCTCGAGGAATCGCCGCGCGCGCGTCCCGACGGTCACGCGACCCTGCTTGTCGACGCGCACCACGGACGGCGTCACGGTCGCACCCTGCGCGTTGCGAACCACGCTGACGCGCTCGCCGTCGAACACGGCGGCCGCGGAGTTCGTCGTCCCCAGATCGATCCCGACGTAAAGCGGCGTCTCGGCCATCGCGTCGAGCCTAGCGCAACTTCGGCAGCGCGACGTTCTCCGCGCGCAAGCCTCGCGCGCAATCGGCGCCCCCACACGCGCACGCCGGTTGCACTACCCGAGGCATGGCCGATGCGGTGATCACGGGCAGGGGTCTGACCAAGCGTTACCGCATGGGCGAGGTCGACGTGATGGCCCTGCGCGGCGTCGACGTCGACCTGTTCGAGGGCGAGCTGATGGTGCTGCTCGGCGCATCCGGAAGCGGCAAGTCGACGCTGCTCAACATCCTCGGCGGCCTCGACGTGCCGACCGACGGCGCGATCAACTACCGCGACCACGATCTCGCGAGCGCCGATGAAGAAGACCTGACGATCTATCGCCGCCAGCACGTCGGGTTCGTGTTCCAGTTCTACAACCTGATCCCGTCGCTGACGGCGCGCGAGAATGTCGCGCTCGTCACCGAGCTCGCCGACGATCCGCTGGATCCGGTCGAGGCCCTCACGCTCGTCGGCCTGCAGGACCGGCTCGATCACTTCCCGTCGCAGCTCTCCGGCGGCGAGCAGCAGCGCGTCGCGGTGGCGCGCGCGATCGCGAAGCGCCCCGACGTCCTCTTGTGCGACGAGCCGACCGGCGCGCTCGACTTCCAGACCGGTGTCCTCGTGCTGCGCGTGCTCGAGCGCGTCAACAAGGAGCTCGGCACGACGACCGCGCTGATCACGCACAACGCGCCGATCGCCGCGCTGGCCGAACGCGTGATCACGCTCGCCGACGGCCGCATCGCGAGCATCGAGAAGCCCGCGCGCCGCGTCGCGGCGGAGGAGCTGCGCTGGTGAGCATGCTCGGCCGCAAGTCGCGCCGCGATGTTGTCCGGCTCAAGGGCCAGGTCGCGACGATCTCGCTCGTCCTCGCGTGCGGGATCATGGCGATCGTCATGCTGCGCAGCGCGTACTCGTCGCTGCTCGCGGCGCGCGACTCCTACTACGCACGGTTCCGCTTCGGCGACGTGTTCGCGCACCTCGAGCGGGCGCCCGATTCGGTCGCGGCGCGCCTCGAGGCGATGCCGGGCGTCGCGCTCGTGTACCCGCGCATCGTCAAGAACGTGATGGTGCCGATCGCCGACGAGCCGGACCCGGTGACCGGCACCGTGATCTCGGTGCCCGATGCCGGCGATCCGCCGCTCGGCGGCATCTACCTGCGCGCGGGACGCATGCCGCTCGCGGGCATCGACGAGGCGGTCGTGCTCGAGCAGTTCGCGACCGCGCACCGCCTCGTGCCCGGCGACACGCTGCCGGTCGTCATCGAAGGCCGGCTTCGCTCGATCCGGATCTGCGGCATCGCGCTGTCGCCGGAGTACGTGCTCGCGTCCGCGACGGGCGGCCTCGTCGACAAGCGCCGCTTCGTCGTGCTGTGGATGCCGCGCAAGACGATCGCGCCCGCGTTCCAGATGGACGGGGCGTTCAACGACGTCGTGCTCCAGCTCGAGCCACACGCCGATCCGGCGGCCGTCGTGCAGGCGCTCGATCGCGAGCTCGCGCGCTACGGCGGCACGCACGCGGTCGGCCGCGATCGCCAGATGTCGAACTACATGCTGACGAGCGAGCTGCAGGTGCTGCGCACGCTCGCGCTCGTGATCCCGGCGATCTTCCTCGGCGTCGCCGCGTTTCTCGTCAATGTTGTCATCTCGCGGCTGATCTTCCTCGAGCGCAGCCAGATCGCGGTGCTCAAGGCACTCGGTTTCTCGAACCGCCGCGTCGGCATGCACTATCTCGGGCTCGTCACGCTGATCGTCGGCGTGGGTGCGGTGCTCGGCATGTGGTTCGGCATCGTCACGGGAGGCTGGATGACGGGCCTCTACGCGACGTTCTATCGCTTCCCGAGCTACGTGCACCACGTTCCAGCGTCGCTCGTCGTGATGACGCTCGCGATCGGCCTCGGCACCGCCGTCATCGGCGCGCTCGCCGCCGTGCGCCGCGTCGTGCGCATGCCTCCGGCCGAGGCGATGCGGCCTCCGGCCCCGCTCTCGTATCGCACCTCGCGCGCCGGCACCGCGATCGGCCGTGCGTTCGGCCCGTCCGGGACGATGGTGGTGCGCGAGCTCGAGCGCCGCCCGTTCCGCTTCCTGTTCTCGGTGCTCGGCATCGCGATGGGCGTCGGCATCTACGTGATGGGCAACATGAGCCAGGACTCGTTCGACGACCTGATGGGGCGCGTGTACCCGCACGAGCACCAGGAGGACTACGTCGTGATGCTCGCGCACTCGGCGCCGGCGCGTGCGGCCAGCGAGCTCGCGCACGTCCCGGGCGTGCTGCAGGCCGAGGGCGAACGCGTCGTGCCGGTGCGCATGCGCGTCGGATCGCGGTGGCGTGACGTCACGCTCGTCGGGTTGCCGGCCGAGCCGGAGCTCCGTCACCTCTTCGACGACGGCGTGACACCGGTGCCGCTGCCGCCCGACGGGCTCGTGGTGACGGCGAAGCTCGCCGAGGTGCTCGACGTTCGCGTCGGTGACGAGGTCGCCGCCGACGTGCTCGAGGGCGACTGGGCGACCCACCGGTTCGTGATCGCGGGAACGATCCGCGAGGCGTTCGGCTTGTTCGGCTACGCCCGCCGCGACTACCTGGCGAGCGCGCTCGGCGAGCAGCCGCGCATCTCGCAGGTGCTCCTCCGGGTCGATCCGCTCGCCGCACCGACCGTGCGCGCACACCTCAAGGACCTGCCGGCCGTGATCGGCGTGACGAGCACCGGGCAGGTGATCGCGAACTACCGCGCGCAGACCGGGCAGAGCGTGCTCGTGATGACGCTGATCCTCGCGGTGTCGGCGGCGGCGATCGCGATCGGCATCGTCTACAACAACGCGCGCATCGCCCTCTCGATGCGCAGCCGCGATCTCGCCACGCTGCGCGTGCTCGGCTTCTCGCGCCGCGAGATCTCGAACATCCTGCTCGGCGAGCTCGCGCTGCAGGTGCTCGTCGGGATCCCGCTCGGGCTCGCGCTCGGCACGCTGTGGGCGATCCTGCTCATCGCCGGCTTCGATCAGGAGGCGATGCGGTTTCCGCTCTACATCGCGGACCGCACGTACGTCGCCGCTTCGATCATCGCGCTCGTCTCCGGCGCTGTCAGCGCGCTGCTCGTGCGCCGCAAGCTGGACCGTCTCGATCTGATCGGCGTCCTCAAATCGTCCTGGGAGTGACCCATGTCGCAGCTCAAACGCGAAGCACGAAAACCAGTCCACGCCACGCGCCGCACGTTCGCGCGCTGGCTGCGGCGCATCCTGCTCGGCGTCGGGTTGCTCGGCGTCGTGGTGCTGCTCGTCTACAACTGGCTCCCGAAGCCGGTCGCGGTCGAGACCGCCACCGCGCGGCGCGGTCCGCTCGAGGTGACGGTCGAGGAGGACGGCAAGACGCGCGTCCACGATCGGTTCGTCGTCGCGGCCCCGATCTCGGGCAACCTCGCGCGCATCGAGCTGCAGGCAGGCGACGCGATCGCGGCCGGCCAGGTCATCGCGCAGATCCAGCCGCCCGATCCGGCGCTGCTCGATCCGCGCAGCCGCGACGAAGCAACCGCCCGGCTCGCCGCCGCCATCGCGCAGCAGCGCACGGCACAGACGACCGTGTCGCGCGCGCGCGTCGCCCGCGAGCAGGCGATCCGCGACGCCGAGCGCACGCGCAAGCTCGCGTCCACCGGCGCCGTCACCGCGACGGAGCGCGAGCGCAGCGACCTCGCCGAGCAGCTCGCCATCGCCGATGCGGCGGCCGCCGATCAGCAGCTCACGGCCGCGGTCGCATCGGTCGCGGCCGCGCGCGCCGTGCTCGGGCAGGGCACGCGTGTCGGCGCCTCGTTTCCAGTCGCGTCGCCCGCGAGCGGACGCGTGTTCAAGGTCGTGCGCGACAGCGCGGGCCCGGTCGGCGCCGGCGCGCCTCTGCTCGAGCTCGGCGACCCGCACGCGATCGAGGTCGTCATCGACGTCCTGTCGAGCGACGCCGCGCGCATCACGACCGGCATGCCGTGCACGATCAGCGCGTGGGGCGGCGATCACGACCTCGCGGGCACGGTCTCGCGGATCGAACCGAGCGCGTTCACGCACATCTCGGCGCTCGGCGTCGAGGAGCAGCGGGTCAACATCGTCATCGCGATCACCGATCCTCCGGCCGCGCTCGGCGACGGGTTCCGCGTCGAGGGCAAGATCATCCTGTGGGCGGGCGAGACGCTGACGCTACCGGGCAGCGCGGTGTTCCGCGACAAGGGCGCGTGGGCCATCTACGCGATCGAGCGCGGCCGCGCGAAGCTCGTGCACGTCGACATCGGCCGCCGGGGGCGCCTCGACGTCGAGATCGCGCGGGGCGTCTCGCCCGGCACGCTGGTCATCCTGCACCCCGGCGACGCGGTCGCCGATGGCACGCGCGTCAGCGCTAGCGCTGGCGAATAATGACGAACCCCGGGTACCGTGCGCGTTAGCGCTGGCGATAGACGATGAAGCCGCGGGTCGGATCGTAGGGGGACACGGCGACGGTGACGCGGTCACCGAGCACCACGCGGATGCGGTGGCGGCGGACCTTGCCTGCCAGCTTGGCGAGTACCTCGTGGCCGTTGTCGAGCTTGACGCGGAAGTTGCCTCCCTTCGCGATCAAGATGACTTCGCCGTCGAGATGTACGAGCTCTTCCTTGGACACGGGACCTCTTGGAGGACCCTTGGTTAGCACTAACCGGGCGCTAGGAAAAGCGCTTTGGCCATCAGGTGATCTACCCTGTGCACCAGGATGGACCGTCAGCCCCCTCGCGCCACGAGCGACGAGATCGACCTGTATATCCGCACGTATTACTCGCTGCTGCGATCGAGCGGCGACGTGCGCGTTCGCGCGTTCGAAGAAGCGCACCTGTTCTCGCGCTCGAGCCTGCACCTCGGCGCCGAGGATCCGAGCCCCGATCTCGCAGCGTTTGCGTACAGCGCGGCGCGACTCCCGGACTGCATGCCGAGCATTCGCAAGGTCGTGCTCGGTCAGAGCGTGGCTCAGTTCCAGGCGGCGGGGTTCCCGATCGAACAGTGGAATGTCGTTCGCACGCGCGGCCGCCGCCGGCCGCTGCGCTGGGACGGCAAGCAGACGCTCGCCGTGTTCGTCGCATCCGGATCCGATATCGACGACCTCGTGCCGATCCTGACCGCGTATCAGATCGAGTGGAACAAGCTGCGCGACCGCCTGCTCGCCGCACGCATCGCGAACGTGCAGGACGACCTCGCGCTCGCCGCCGCGCTCGGCTCCGATGAAGCGGGCATCGCGAAGCTGCGCGGCGCGCTCGGCCCGAGCAGCAACCGGATCCTCGCCGACATGATCGCGCACGACTGCGATGTCTTCGTGCGCCTGCTCGACGGCTCGTTCCGCGAGTACCAGCGCTCCGCGCTGCGGTGGTGGCGCGAGATCGCGAGCGCGGTGCCGCAGGGGCGTCCCGTGTACTTCATCTCGTCGAACAGCCACTCGCTCGCGAACCTCTTCGGCGGCTACGCGCGCGCCCACTCGGGGGAGATCCTCGAGTACCTGCGGGCGAGCAACGTCGAGGAGCTCGCGCCGCGCTACGACGAGGCGCTCGCCGCCGGCAACGAGAACGACGCGACGAACATCCTCTACTACTCGCTGCGCCACTTCGTGCACGCGAACCCCGCGCGCATGGACCTCGTGCAGGAGAACGATCGCAACGCCGGCATCCGCGCGATGATGTCGCCGGGCAAGATCGACGTCGACGCGCAGGTGATCGACCTCAGCGCGCTGCGCGTCGAGAACCTCGATCCGCGCGTGCGCGTGCCGGGCATCGAGAAGCTCGTGAAGTCGCGCGCGGTGCTGATCAACATCGACTACCCGCTCGGCATGGCGAGCTATCACCACCTGAGCGCGATCTCGCTCGGTGTCGACGAGCTGCGCGGCATCTACGTGATGGGCAAGGCGGCGACGCTCAACGGCCGCGTCGGCGACGTCATGATCAGCAAGATCGTGCACGACGAGCACTCGACGAACACGTACCTGTTCCGCAACGCGCTCACGGCGGCGGACGTGCAGCCGTTCATGAAGCACGGCACCGTGCTCGACAACCAGAAGGCGCTGACCGTGCGCTCCGCGTTCCTGCAGAACCGCGACTACATGGACGTCTTCTATCGCGAGGGCTACACGGTGATGGAGATGGAGGCCGGCCCGTACCTGTCGGCCGCGTACGAGGTCGCGGAGCCGCGCCGCCATCCGAAGAACGAGATCGTCTCGCTCGTCGATCAGAACCACTTCGAGCTCGGCATCATCCACTACGCGTCGGATACGCCGTACTCGCGCCGTCAGTCGCTGCTGTCGAAGTCGCTGTCGTACTTCGGCATGGAGAGCACGTACGGCTGCGCGATCGCGATCGCACGGCGGATCTTCCAGAGCGAGCTCGCACGCCTGTGACCGACGTCGACGTGCTCGTGCTCGGGGCGGGCATCTCCGGCCTGGGCTTCGCGAACTGGTGGCGCGAGCTGCGCCCTGACGAGAGCGTGCTCGTGTGCGAGGCCGACGCGGAGGTCGGTGGCTACTGCAAGACCGTGCAGCGCGCCGGCTTCACGTGGGACTACTCCGGTCACTTCTTCCACTTCAAGGATCCATCGATCGAGGCGTGGCTGCGCGCGCGCATGCCCGGTCAGGACGTGCGCACGATCGAGCGCGTCGCGAAGATCCGCTACGCGGGGCGCGACATCGACTTCCCGTTCCAGAAGCACATCCACCAGCTGCCGTTCGACGAGTTCCTCGAGTGCCTGACCGAGCTCTTCGCGCGCCCGGAGGGCACGCCGCGGTCGTTCGGCGAGATGCTGTATCAGCGCCTCGGCAAGGGCATCACCGACAAGTTCCTGCGCCCGTACAACGAGAAACTCTACGCGACGAACCTCGACACGCTCGACGTCGACGCGATGGGCCGCTTCTTCCCGCACGCCGACATCCCCGACATCATCGCGAACATGCGCCCGGGCCGGCGGTCGCACGGCTACAACGCGACGTTCACGTATCCCGAGGGCGGCGCCATCCAGTACGTGCACGCGCTGCTGCGCGACCTGCCGCCGGTCGCGCTCGCGGAGCCGGTGACGCGGCTCGATCTCGCCGCGAAGATCGCGGCGACGCCAAAGCGGCAGATCCGCTACCAGCGCGTCGTGTCGTCGGCGCCGCTGCGCATGCTCGCGAAGATCGCCGGCGTGCCGCACGACGCGAGCGTCTTCACGTCGAACCAGGTGCTCGTGTTCAACCTCGGGTTCGATCGCAAGGGCCCGTGCGACGTGCACTGGATGTACTTCCCCGACGCGTCGCTCGTGTTCTACCGGGTCGGCTGGTACGACAACATCTTCGATACCGACCGCATGAGCCTGTACGTCGAGATCGGGTTGCCCGAGGGCGCGACGCCCGACATCCCCGCGATGCGCGCGCGCGTGCTCGACGACCTGCGACGCGAGCAGATCGTCACCGACCACCAGCTCGTCGCCGAGCACCACGTCGTGATGGATCCCGCGTACTGCCACATCACGAAGGCATCGCTCGCCGAGACGGCGCGCCTCAAGGGGCTGCTCGCCGCGCGCGACGTGCACTCGGTCGGCCGCTACGGCGGCTGGACCTACTGCTCGATCGAGGACAACCTGCTCGAGACGAAGGCGCTCGCGCGCCAGCTCGCAGGCTAGGTGGCGGGCACGCGAATGACGTAGTAGCCGCTCGCGCCGTGGGCGATCACGTCGATCGACTTGCCGTCGGTCAGCGCCATCAGCGGCCACTCGCGCATGCGCACGAGGCGCAGCGATTCCGGGAGGCCGTAGAACGTCGGCGCGCCGCCGGCCTCGCGCCACACGCCGAGCACCCCGCCGTGCAGGCCGATCGCGACGAGCTTGCCGCCGACGACCGCGACGCTCGACAGATCCGGCGCACCCGGGACCTTGCCCTGGCGACACTCGTCATCGCACACCGCGTACTGCGGCGATCCCGCGCCGACGCGGAAGACGAACCCCTCCATCGCGCACCCGATCGGCGTGCCGGGCGGCCACATCTGCGCGGGCGGGCGCGAGCCACCGAACCCGAACACCTGGCCGCCGGAGAGGATCAGCCACGCGCGGTCCTTGGCGAGGCACGGCGGCGCCGCGAGCGTGGGGCCCATCGCGAACGCGCCGAGCGTGGGCTTCACGCCCTTCGGCGGCGGCGGCAGCAGCTTGGTGAGGTTGGTGTCGGGCTCGTCGGGACCTGTGGGGGTGGTCGAGCTCTTGGCTTTCGCCGCGGACCCCGAACCCGAACCTGCCGCCGACCCGGCGCCTTGCGCCGACCCCGAGCCGGCCGCGGAACCCGCCGCCGCTGCTTCCGCCGCCGCGAGCGCCGCCGGCTTCACGATGCGCGCGTGGTGCTCGCGGTTCGTGTCGGTGTACGCGAGTGCGATGCGCCCGTCGCCGTCGACGGCGGCCATGCCGGCGAGGATGCGCTCGGGCGGCCCGCCCGTGACGTCCGCGGCGTGCGCGTGCGCGACGGCGATCAGGTTCGTGCCACCGTAGACGACGACGCCGTCGGCGAGCGAGCCACCGGCAGCCGCGACCGTCAGGCCCTGCGCGTCGGGCAGCGGTAGCTTCGTCGGGCCGGGCATCGCGCCGCTCGCGTCGAACGCGCCGACCTCGATCTCCGCGCTGCCGGCGCGCGCGCCCCACGACGCATCCGGGATCGCGCGCAGCGATGCATCGGTCACGGCGGCGACCTGCGGCGCACCGCCGGCGACGAGATCGACCTGCACCGGATGCGTCTGCGTCTTGCCGAAGATCACGAAGCCGTGGGCCGAGGGCACGCCGGTCGACTGGCCCTCCGTCGTCATCTCGAGCGCGAGCGACGCGACCGGCTCCTTGCCATCGCCGAGCGCGAGCACCGTCGCGGCGGGCAGGGGAGCGCCGCTGCCCGGTGCGGGCGGGAGATCGGCCGCAGCGCGCAGCTTCGCGCGGGCGGCATCGAGGTTGTCGAGCGCGCCGGGCAGCGGATCCTTGTCGAGCACCGGCGCCGAGACGTGGGTCGCGAATGCGGTCGCGGCCTTCGCGGCCGCCTTGTCGAGGTCGACCCACGCCGCCTCGATCGCGGCGTCGCCGGTATCGGGCGCGCTCCCGCGCGTCAGCTTCGAGATCAGCGCCGTGCAGGTATCGCCCTTCCACGGATCGGGCAGCATCTCGCGCATCGCGAGCGCCTCGCTCGTCTTGTTCGACGCGGGCTTCGGGCCCATCAGGCAATCGCGCGCCGCCTGCCAGCGCGCCTCCCACGCCGTGATCTCGTCCTGCGCGGCCTTCTTGGCCTGCGCTGGCTGATACACCTTGAAGAAGTAGTACCCGCCGCCCGCCGCAGCCGCCCCGACGACCGCGAAGATCAAGGCCACGCGTCCGCGCTCGCTCATGTGCGCCGATCTTACTCCCGGGTTATGCAGTGCGCATGGCTATCGCGTGCGATGCATTCATCGACGGCAAGTGGCGGGCGCCCCAGGCCCGGTTCCCGGTGCGCGATCCCTTCGACGACGCGCTGATCGCCGAGGTCGCCGACTGCGACGACGCGCTGATCGACGAGGCTGTCGACGCTGCGGCGCGCGCGTTCCCCGGCTGGAAGCGCCGGCCCGGGCCCGAGCGGGGGCGTTTCCTGCGGCAGATCGGCGACCGCATGCTGGCCGACGAGAAGCGCCTCGCCGAGCTGTGCACGCGCGAGAACGGCAAGGCGCTGAAGGAATCGGTCGCCGAGGTGCGCTACGCGGCGTCGTTCCTGCTGTGGTTCGCCGGCGAGGCCGAGCGGATCTACGGCGAGACGATCCCCGCGACGAACCTCGGCCAGCGCATCACCGTGATCCGCGAGCCGGTCGGGCCGTGCGGCGTGATCACGCCGTGGAACTTTCCGTACGCGATGCTGACGCGCAAGCTCGGCGCCGCGCTCGCCGCCGGCTGCACGATGGTCGCCAAGCCCGCCGAGCAGACGCCGCTCGGCACGCTCGCGATCGCGGAGCTCGCGGCACAGGTCGGCCTGCCGGCGGGCGTGTTCAATGTCGTGCCGTCGAGCGATGGCGCGCGTGCCGGCGGCCGGCTCGTCTCGCGGCCCGCGATCAAGAAGATCAGCTTCACGGGCTCGACGGAGGTCGGCAAGATCCTGATGCGGGGCGCCGCCGATGACCTCAAGCGGATCTCGCTCGAGCTCGGCGGTAACGCGCCGTTCGTCGTGCTCGCGGACGCCGACCTCGACGCGGCGGTCGCGGGTGCGATGGTCGCGAAGTTCCGCAACACCGGGCAGACGTGCGTCGCGATGAACCGGCTGATCGTCGAGGCGCCCGTCGAGCAGGCGTTCACCCAGAAGCTGATCGCGAAGATCGCGGCCCTCAAGACCGGCCGCGGCCTCGACGACGGCGTCGACCTCGGCCCGCTGATCGACTTCGAGGCCGTCAAGAAGGTGAAGCGCCTCGTCGACGACGCGGTCGCGAAGGGCGCGAAGGTCCTGCTCGGCACGCCGTCCGACGGCACGACGCGCCTGATCGCGCCGATCGTGCTCGGGGGCATCACGAGCGAGATGCAGCTGTGGCGCGAGGAGATCTTCGGCCCGGTCGTCGCGATCCGTGGCGCGCGCGACGAGGCCGATGCGATCGCGCTCGCGAACGACACCGAGTACGGCCTGATCGCGTACCTCTACACGCGCGACGGCGCGCGCCAGGTCCGCGTCGCGGAGGCACTCGAGGCGGGCATGGTCGGCGTCAACGAGGGGCTCGTCTCGACGGCGCAGGCCCCGTTCGGCGGCATCAAGCAGTCGGGCGTCGGCCGCGAGGGCTCGCGCCACGGCATCGAGGACTACACGCACCTCAAGTACATCGCGACGCGCATCGGGTAGGCCGGCGCGCGACCCATGGGGCCGCGTGGGGTAGAGTGGCGCGTGATGGAAGGTCCGCGCCTCGACCGTAGTCCTCGGGATCCCGCGTCGCCGCTCGCCCGCGCGAAGGTCGTCGTCGCCGTCGGGGGCGGCATCGCGGCGTACAAGGCCGCCGAGCTCGTGCGCCTGCTCGACAAGGCCGGCGCGCAAGTCGAGGTCGCGATGACCTCGCGGGCGCAGAAGTTCATCGGCCCGATGACGTTCCAGGCGCTGACGCGCCGGCCGGTGTTCACGGATCTGTTCAGCCTCGCCGACGAGGGCCAGATCGGGCACATCCAGCTCGCCGACCGCGCCGACCTCGTGATCGTCGCGCCCGCGACCGCCAATGTCATCGCGCGCCTCGCCGCCGGGATGGCCGACGACGCGGTCTCCGCGATCGTGCTCGCGACGCGCGCGCCCGTGCTGCTCGCGCCGTCGATGAACGTCAACATGTGGAACCACCCGGTGACGCAGCAGAACATCCGCCGGCTCGCCGATGTCGCCGGGTATCGCGTCGTCGGGCCCGGCGATGGCTTCCTCGCGTGCCGCTGGACGGGCCCGGGGCGGCTCGCCGAGCCGACCGACATCGTCGAGGCCGCCGCGCACGTGCTGTCGCCGCAGGACCTCGCGGGCAAGAAGCTCGTCGTCAGCGCGGGCCCCACGTACGAGGCGATCGATCCGGTGCGTTTCGTCGGCAACCGCAGCTCCGGCAAGATGGGTATCGCGCTCGCGGCCGCCGCGCAGCGCCGCGGCGCGGAGGTCACGCTCGTGCTCGGGCCGAGCGCCGTGCCGCCGCCGGTCGGCGTGCAGACGCGCAACGTCGAGACGGCCGCGCAGCTGCAGTGGGCGCTTGGCGACGCCGTGAAGGGCGCCGATGCCGTGATCATGACGGCGGCCGTCGCCGACTACCGGCCGGCGAAGGAAGCGAAGGAGAAGCTCAAGCGCGGCGAGCTCGGGTCGAAGATGCAGGTCGAGCTCGTGGCGAACCCGGACGTGCTCGCCGAGCTCGGCAAGCAGCGCAAGGGCAAGTCGCCGCTGCTCGTCGGCTTCGCGGCCGAGACCGAGGACCTGATCGGCAACGCGCGCAAGAAGCTCGGGGCGAAGAAGTGCGACCTGATCGTCGCGAACGATGTCGGCGAGCCGAACGCCGGGTTCTCCGTCGATACGAACCACGTGCAGCTCGTCGATCAGCAGGAAGTGATCGACGTGCCGCCCGCGAGCAAGGCCGAGGTCGCGCACCGCATCCTCGACAAGGTCGTCTCGATGCTCGCCGCACCCGCAGGCGGCGCGCCGCGGTTCACGCGGATCTCGAATGCCGCGCGCGCGAAGAAGCGCCGGCGCTGAGAAGGTTCGCCGCCGCTGCTCAGACGAGGATGCCCGGCGCGGGGAACTTCGCGCAGAGCTCCTTCACCTCGCCCGCGACCTTCGCGTGGAGCGCTGCATCGGTGGGCGCCTCGACGACCTGCGCCATCCACGCCGCGATCTGCTTCATCTCGGGCTCGCGCATGCCGCGGCTCGTGATGCTCGGCGTGCCGAGGCGGATGCCCGACGGATCGAACGGCTTGCGCGGATCGAACGGCACCGTGTTGTAGTTCAGCTCGATGCCGGCGGCGTCGAGCGCCTTCGCGGCGACCTTGCCGGGGACGTTCTTGTTCGTCAGGTCGGCGAGGATCAGGTGGTTGTCGCTGCCGCCGGTGACGAGCGAGAAGCCACGCTCGACGAGCGCCGCCGAGAGCGCCTTCGAGTTGGCGACGATCTGGTGCGCGTAGCGCTTGAACTCCTCGGTCTTCGCCTCGCGCAGCGCGACGGCGATGCCGGCCGTCGTGTGGTTGTGCGGGCCGCCCTGGAGGCCGGGGAACACCGCGCGATCGATCGCCTTCTGGTGCTCCGCCTTGCACATCAGCATGCCGCCGCGCGGGCCGCGCAGCGTCTTGTGCGTCGTCGTCGAGATCACGTCGGCGATGCCGACCGGCGACGGATGCGCGCCACCGGCGACGAGACCGGCGATGTGCGCGATGTCCGCGACGAGGATCGCGCCGACCTCCTTTGCGATCTCGCCGAACGCGGCGAAGTCGATCGTGCGCGGGATCGCCGTGCCGCCGCAGAAGATCAGCTTCGGCTTCTCCTTGCGCGCGAGCTCGCGGGCCTCGTCGAGATCGACGCGCAGCGTGTCCTTGCGCACGCCGTACTGCACGGCGCGGAAGTACGCGCCCGTGATCGAGACGTTCCAGCCGTGCGTCAGGTGGCCGCCCGCCGGCAGGCCCATTCCCATGACCGTGTCTCCCGGCTTGAGGAACGCGAAGTAGACGGCGAGGTTCGCCGGCGAGCCGGAGTACGGCTGCACGTTCGCGTGGTCCGCGCCGAACAGCGCCTTCGCGCGATCGATGCAGAGCTGCTCGATCTGATCGATGTACTTCTGGCCCTCGTAGTAGCGCTTGCCCGGATAGCCCTCGCTGTACTTGTTCGTCAGCACGCTGCCGGTCGCGGCGAGCACGGCGCCCGAGACGTAGTTCTCCGACGCGATGAGCCGGATCGAGTCGCGCTGGCGCTTCTCCTCGGCGGTGATGAGCTCGGCAATCTCGGGGTCGACGTCGGCGATCGTCTTCGCGAGGGCGGGATGCATGCGCAAAGCTATACCAGGTTGATATCCGCGCGGGCGAGGGCCTTCGTGACGCGGTCACACATCGCCTTACCCATCGGCGTCGCGACGAGCGGCAAGATGCCGACGATCATGTCGAGCGCGTCGTCGACGAGCCCGTGAGTGCGCTTCTCTCCCGGCGACTCGTCGTTGATGTAGACGAGCATGAGCGCGAGCATCAGCAGCCACAGCGCGTGCGCGGCGAGCGGACGGATGTCCTCCGGAACGTCGAGCACCTGCGCGATCACCGCGATCGCGCGCTCGCGCACGAGGCGACTCTGCGCGGAGAACGCACTCAGCGGATCCCCGGGATCGACGAGCCGCTGCACGATCGCGGCGAGCATCTTGCGATGGGGCTTGATCGACTCGAGCTTGCCGTGGAACAGCACGCCGAGCTTCTCGCGCGTCGTGCCGGTCGCGCGCGCGGCGAGCTCTTCCATATCGCGCTGGTTGTCCTCGTAGAACGAGAACACGAGCGCGTCCTTCGACGGAAAGTAGTAGTACGCCGCACCGAGCGAGAGGCCGGCGGCCTTCGCGATGTCGCGCATCGTCGTCTGCTCGACGCCCTTCTTCTGGAACAGCACGAGCGCGCGGGCGAGCAGTCGCTTGCGCGTCGCATCGCTCTTCTTCACGCGCGGCATGGCGACACGATCGCACGAGGCAGCGTGATCGCGGTCGCCGCGTGCTCGCGAAGCGCGAGGTGATCGACCAGGCAGATCACCGGCACGACGAACAGGCCGGTGGCCGCGGTCACGGCCATGCCGAGGATGAAGAACGGGAACGCGCTCGCGACCGTCGTCAGCCAGAAGATCTCGCCGACCGAGACGGCGGAGCGGCCGGTCCGCGCGAGCGACAGCGCACGTGCCGCGAACAGCGCCGAGAATACGAGCGTCGCCACGGTGGCGCCGACGATGCTCAGGCCGCACCAGCCGTCGAACGACGAGATCGTCTCGTGCCGCAGCCAGAACACGACGCCGTGCAGGCTGATTGGCAGCAGCAGCGCGATGCCGGCGACAGGCAGCACGAAGCTCGACGTGGCCCACGCATCGTCGGCGAGGCGGCGCACGACGAGCGGCGCGACAGACGCGGCGGCGACACCGGCAACCGCGGCCGCTTCCCACGCGAACGCGAGACCGGGACCGACGCCGGCACGGCCGAGGCACGCCGCGACCGCGATCTTCGCGAAGCCGGCGACGAGCACGAGCCCGACGACGACGCGCACGAACCGGGCGCAGAGCACGGCGGTGCCGCGAGCGGCCGGCCTCGCGGGAGGCACCTGGCGCACGAATTCGATCGTGCGGCGCGCGACGCCGATGAGCACCACGATCATGCCGGCGAGATACGCGAGCGCGATGAAGATCTCCATCGTCAGGCCTTTGCACCCTTCTTGATGCGGTGGAACACGTACAGGTTGCACAGGTGCGCGGCGCCGAGCAGGAGCAGCAGCAGGCCGAGCTTGTCGACGAGCAAGCCGATCGCCTCGGCGCCCGTCGTCACCGCGCCGCCGCCCTTCGCGAGCAGGAACGCCCATCCGAGGTTGACCAGGTAGAACCCGATCACCAGCAGCTGGTTGACCGCATGGACGAGCTTCGGATTGTCGAACACCGTATCGAGGAACACCTCGCCGTGCCGACTTAGTGCACGGGCGAGCCAGATCGTGAGCCCGACCGCGATCGCGGCGTAGGGCAGGCAGACGAGCAGGAAGGGCTGGGTCATCGCGTCACCTCGCAGAAGTTGAACACGTTCAAAACCTAGCGATGCCCCGAGCGTGCGTCAAGGCGAAAAGTGAACATGTTCAAATTGGCCCTTTCGCGCCGCACCGCGCTATAACCGCGCAGGTGTACACCCCGAGCCGGGAGGAGTTCGTCGCGGCCGCCGCGCGCGGGAACCTGATCCCGGTCTATCGCGAGCTGCTCGCCGACGGCGACACGCCCGTCTCCGCCTACGCGGCACTCGGCGGCGGCGAGCACAGCTTCTTGCTCGAGTCGGTCGTCGGTGGCGAGACCTGGGCGGCGTACTCGTTCGTCGGCGTCGCGCCGCGCGCGGTCGTCAAGTGGAACAACGGCACCGCGACCGTGACCTGGTACGACGTCGACGGCGGCGGCCCGCCGCGCACCGCCGAGTGGCCGACGAACGATCCGACGAGCGCGCTCGCGGAGGTGCTCGGCGAGATGCGTCCCGTCGACGTGCCGGGCCTGCCGCGCTTCTGGGGCGGGGCCGTCGGCTGGATCGCCTACGACTGCGTGCGCGCGTTCGAGGATCTGCCGGCGCGCGCGAAGCCGGATCTCGAGCTGCCGCCGCTCGCGATGGTCGTCACGGACACGCTGCTGATCTTCGACAACCTGCGCCAGACGCTGAAGGTCGTCGCGACCCCGTACGTGTCGCGGCCCGAGCGCGCCGAGGCGTCGTACGAGCGCGCGTGCGCGCGGATCGACGCGATCGTCCAGACGCTGCGCGCACCGCGCCGGCCGCTGCCCGAGCTCGAGCCGCCGCGCATCGGCGAGCGGCCGTCGATCGACACACCGCCGAGCTCGTTCACGCACGCCGATTACGTCGCGGCGGTCGACCGCATCAAGGAGTACATCCTTGCCGGCGATGCGTTCCAGGTCGTGCTCAGCCAGCGCTTCAGCGAGCCGGCGGCGGGCGCGCGGCCGCTCGATGTCTATCGCGCGCTTCGCGTGATCAACCCGTCGCCGTACATGTTTCACCTCGAGTTCCCCGAGGCGCGCGTCACCGGTGCCTCGCCGGAGACCCTCGTGCGGCTCAGCGATGGCCGTGTCGAGGTGCGGCCGATCGCGGGCACGCGGCCGCGCGGCAAGACCGCCGCCCTGGACGAGAAGCTCGAGGCCGAGCTGCGCGCCGATCCGAAGGAGCTCGCGGAGCACCTGATGCTGATCGATCTCGGGCGCAACGATGTCGGGCGCGTCGCCGAGGTCGGCAGCGTGCACGTCGTGGAGCAGATGGTCGTCGAGCGCTACTCGCACGTCATGCACCTGACGTCGCACGTCGTCGGCACGCTCGCGAAGGGCAAGAGCTGGCTCGACGTGCTGCGCGCCGCGTTCCCGGCGGGCACGCTCTCCGGCGCGCCGAAGATCCGCGCGATGGAGATCATCGACGAGCTCGAGCCGCACCAGCGAGGCATCTACGGCGGTGCGGTGGGCTACGTCAGCTACACCGGCAACCTCGATCTGGCGATCGCGATCCGCACGCTCGTCTCGCGCGGCGACACGATCTACGTGCAGGCCGGTGCCGGCCTCGTCGCCGACAGTGTGCCCGAGCTCGAGTACCAGGAGTGCGTCAACAAGGCGCGCGCGGTGCTGCGTGCCGTGGCAATGGCCCGCACGGCGAAGGAGGCCGCGCGATGAACGTCCTCCTCATCGATAACTACGACTCGTTCACGTACAACCTCGCGCAGTACCTCGGCGAGCTCGGCGCGGAGGTCGCCGTCGAGCGCAACGACGCGCTGACGCTCGACGCGATCGCACAGAAGGCACCCGGCGCGATCGTGATCTCGCCGGGCCCGTGCACGCCGAACGAGGCGGGCATCTCGATGGACGTGATCCGCGCGTTCGCCGGCAAGTTCCCGATCCTCGGCGTGTGCCTGGGCCATCAGTGCATCGGCCAGGTGTTCGGCGGCCGCATCGTGCGCGCGCCGCGGATCATGCACGGCAAGACGAGCAAGATCTTCCACGACGAGAAGGGGCTGTTCGCGGGCGTCGAGAACCCGTTCGTCGCGACGCGCTACCACTCGCTCGTGATCGCGCCCGAGACGATGCCCGACGTCCTCGAGGTCACGGCGAAGACGTGGGAGGACGAGATCATGGGCGTCCGCCACAAGCAGCACCTCGTCGAGGGCGTGCAGTTCCATCCCGAGTCGATCATGACGACCGCTGGCAAGGCGCTGCTCGCGAACTTCCTGCGAATGGCGGCGGCGGCTGTATGACCGTCGCGATCGTGCGCGGCATCCAGCGCGCGCTCGCGCGCGAGGATCTCTCGCGTGCCGAGATGGCCGACATCGTCGGGCAGATCATGGACGGGCAGGCGACGTCCGCGCAGATCGGCGGCTTCCTGATCGCGCTGCGCGCGAAAGGCGAGGCGGTCGACGAGCTCGTCGGCGCGGCGAGCGCGATGCGCGCGCGGGCGCTGCCGCTGACGTGTCCCGCGGCCGGCATCGACACCTGCGGCACCGGCGGCGACGGCGCCGGCACGATCAACATCTCGACGCTCGCGGCGTTCCTGATCGCGGCGTGCGGCGGCGTCGTCGCGAAGCACGGCAACCGCGCGCTGTCGAGCAAGTGCGGCTCGGCCGACGTCCTCGAGGCGCTCGGCGTGCGCGCCGATGCGGAGCCGGAGGTCGTCGAGCGCTGCATGCGCGTCGCCGGCATCGGCTTCGCGTTCGCGCCGCGCTTCCACGCCGCCACGCGGCACGTCGGCGGGCCGCGCAAGGAGCTCGGCACGCGCACGATCTTCAACCTGCTCGGGCCGCTGACGAACCCCGCGAACGTCGCGCACCAGGTCGTCGGCGTGTACGACCGCACGTGGTGCACGCACGTCGCGGCGGCGCTCGGCGCGCTCGGCCTGCGGCGGGCCGCCGTCGTGCACGGCGAGGGCAATCTCGACGAGATCAGCGTGCGCGGCGAGACGTTCGTCGCGCTGTGGAACGACGGCGTCGTGCGCGACTTCACGCTGACGCCGCGTGCGTTCGGCCTCGACGAGGTCGATCCGGCGGGCCTCGCCGGCGGCGACGCGACCTACAACGCCGGCGTGCTGCGCAAGGTGCTCGCCGGCCACCAGGTCGATCACGGCGAGCGCCTCGAGGCCGTGCTCCACGCGAGCTGCATGACCGCGGCGCTCGGGCTCGAGCTGCTCGAGGACCGCTTCGACCTCGCGCGCCTGCCGCAGCAGTACAAGCGCGCCGTCGGCGCGGTGACGTCGGGCGCGGCGCGCCTCGTGCTGCACAAGTGGCGCGAGGTCAGCCAGGCCTCGGCCGATATCGACGTCGGTGACCTCGCGACGCTCGCGCCCTCCGACTTCGCGGGGGTCGAATGAGGAAAACGACCGAAGGGAGTGTGGTGTTGGGGTTGGGTGGGCTTGTACTTCGGGCCGAGCATAGCGAGGACCCGAAGTGAACATTCTCGACAAGATCCTCGCCGTGAAGCGCGACGAGGTCGCCGCCGCGAAGGCGCTGCGTCCGTTCGCGCAGGTCGAGGCGGCCGCTCACGCCGCCGGTCCGGTGCGCGGTCTCGCGAGTGCGTTACGCCGTGCGCCCGGCCAGCCGGTGCGCGTGCTCGCCGAGATCAAGCGCGCGTCGCCCTCGGCCGGTGCGATCCGCGCGGGCGCCGATCCACGCGAGATCGCGGCCGAGTACCTCGCCGGCGGCGCGGCGGCGATCAGCGTGCTCACCGACGAGCAGTTCTTCGCCGGGCACCTCGACTTCCTCGCGCAGGTGCGCGGGCGCGTGCCGCTGCCGCTGTTGCGCAAGGACTTCATCATCGACCGCTATCAGATCGCGGAGGCACGCGCGGCCGGCGCCGATGCGATCCTGCTGATCGTCGCCGCGCTCGAGCCGGCGCAGCTCGCGGATCTGCTCGCGACCGCGTCGCTCTACCAGCTCGACGCGCTCGTCGAGGTCCACGACGCGGCCGAGGCCGATCGCGCGCTCGCCGCCGGCGCCTCGCTGCTCGGCGTCAATCATCGCGACCTCAAGACGTTCACGATCGACATGACGCTGACGGAGCAGATCGCGAAGCGCGTGCCGCCCTCGGTCGTCCTCGTCGGGGAGAGCGGCATCAAGACCGCCGCCGACGTTCGCCGCCTCGGCGATGCGGGCGCGCACGCGGTCCTCGTCGGCGAGACGCTGATGCGCGCGCCATCGCCCGCGGCCGCGCTGCGGGAGCTTCTCGCGTGACGCGCATCAAGATCTGCGGCATCACGCTGCCCGACGACGCCGCACGCGCGGCGATGCTCGGCGTCGACTTCATCGGCCTCAACTTCTGGGCGCGCAGCAAGCGCTACGTCCAGCCCGAGCGCGGTCCGCTCCTCGCGGCGGCGGCGCGCGGCGCCGGCTCCGCGAAGATCGTCGGCGTGTTCGTCGATCCGGACGTCGACGAGGTCCTCGAGATCGCGAAGGCGGTCGATCTCGACGTCGTCCAGCTCCACGGCGACGAGTCGCCCGACCTCTGCAAGCGCATCTCGCTCGCCGTCTACCGGCCGGTGTGGAAGGCGGTGCCGGTCGCCTCGGCGCGCGATGTCGAGCACCTCGACGCGTTCCAGACCGAGGCCGTCCTGCTCGACGCCCCGACACCCGGCCGCGGCGGCGCCGGCGCGCGCTTCGATCACCAGTTCGCGCGGTACGCACGCGAGCGGTTCCCGCGGATGAACATCGTGCTCGCGGGCGGGCTGACGCCGGAGACGGTCGCCGCCGCGATCGCCGCGGTCGAGCCGTGGGCGGTCGATGTCGCCTCCGGCGTGGAGGCCGCCGCCGGCATCAAGGATCCGGCGAAGCTCGAGGCGTTCGTCGCCGCGGTGCGTGCTACGGCGAGAGCGTGATCACGACAGGTGTCGTCGTGACCGAGTCGGCGACCACCGTGATCGTCGCGCTCCCCGCGCCGACCTGCATCGAGTTGCCCGCGACCAGCGTCACGCTGGTGTCGTACGTGCCCGGCAGCTGTCCGGGGAGGTAGCCGCTGCCGTTCGTGCACGGGATGGCGCCGCCGAGCGAGGTCGCGACCCGCGCCGGCGGAATCGTCGTCGGGCACGCGGCCGCCGATCCGCTGCCGTTCTCGAGCGTCCACACGAGCTTCACCATGCCGAGGCCCGACGGCAGATCGGAATGGCCGTCGCTCAGGTCGTAGCCGACCCTCGTATCGGTCGCGTACGCGCCCCCATCGTCGGTGAGCGCGTCGAGCGTCAACACGGGCGCGGGCAGGGGACAGTTGAACCCGTGCGACGGCACGAAGCTCAGCGCGGCGCTGCCATCGGCGCACGGCGCCGTCACGTCGGCGAGCGTCACCGTCTGGGCGGCACAATCACCGCCCGGGACCTGGGTCTGCGTGACCGAGATGTGCACGGTCGTCACGAGCGCGGGGCAGGCGCCGCCGGCGAAGCTCCACGTCCACGTCGCCCGCGCGCTCGCATCGACGCCGGCGCGGTCGCCGCTGCACGCGGTCATGGCGAGCGCGACGGCAGTGGCGAGCACATCGAACCGTGCCATGAATCTCAATGTATCGCGGCGGGTATGGTACGCCAAAGGTGATGTCGACCGTCGACGAGATTGCCGCGTTGCCGGAGCCCGTGAACGGGCGGTTCGGTGAGTTCGGAGGCCAGTACGTCGCCGAGACGCTGATGCCGGCGATCAACGAGCTCGATGCGGCGTGGCGCGCGTCACGCCGCGATGCCGGCTACTGGGCCGAGGTCGACGCGCTGCTCGCCGATTACGTCGGGCGGCCGTCGCGGCTGTATCATGCGAAGCGGCTCTCGGCGGATGTCGGCGCGGAGGTGTGGCTCAAGCGCGAGGACCTGAACCACACCGGCGCGCACAAGATCAACAACTGCATCGGCCAGGCCGTGCTCGCGCGGCGCATGGGCAAGAAGCGGCTGATCGCGGAGACCGGCGCCGGCCAGCACGGCGTCGCGACGGCGACGGTCGCGGCGCTGTTCGGGTTGCCGTGCGAGATCTACATGGGCGCCGAGGATGTCGTGCGGCAGTCGCTCAACGTGGAGCGCATGAAGCTGCTCGGCGCGCAGGTGCACGCGGTGCAGAGCGGGACGCGCACGCTCAAGGACGCGATGAACGAGGCGCTGCGCGACTGGGTGACCAACGTCGGCGACACGTTCTACCTGATCGGTAGCGTCGCCGGGCCGCACCCGTATCCGTGGATGGTGCGCGATCTCCAGAGCGTGATCGGCCGCGAGGTGCGTGCGCAGCTCGGGCGCGTGCCGGATGCGCTGGTCGCGTGCGTCGGCGGCGGCTCGAACGCGGCCGGCCTGTTCGCGCCGTTCGTCGGCAAGACGAAGTGCTTCGGCATCGAGGCGGCAGGCGAGGGCGTGGAGACGGGCCGTCACGCGGCGACGCTCGGCGCGGGCAAGATCGGCGTGCTCCACGGCAGCAAGAGCTACGTGCTCTCGACGCCCGACGGCCAGATCGCGCACGCGCACTCGATCAGCGCCGGCCTCGATTATCCGGGCGTCGGGCCCGAGCACGCGTACTGGAAGGAGACCGGCGCGGTGACCTATATCTCGCGCACGGACGGGCAGGCACTCGTCGCGCTCGAGCGGCTCGCGCGCACCGAGGGCATCCTGTGCGCGCTCGAGACCGCACACGCGATCGCCGCGCTCGACGAGGTCGCGCAGCACGCGAAGACGATCGTCGTCGGGCTCAGCGGACGGGGAGACAAGGACATGGTCACGATCTCGCAGCGGAGGTCGTCGTGAAGCTCCGCGAAGCATTCGACCGCGCCGCCGCCGAGAAGCGCGCGGCGCTCGTCGCGTACCTGACGTTCGGCGATCCGGATCCGCAGCAGTCGCTCGCGATCGTCGAGGCGGCGTGTCGCGCGGGCGCGGACGTCATCGAGCTCGGCGTGCCGTTCTCCGATCCGAGCGCGGACGGTCCCTCGATCCAGAAGGCGATGGAGCGCGCGCTCGACGCGGGCGGCAGCCTCGCCGGCGCGCTCGATGGCGTCGCCGAGCTGCGCCGCCGCGGCGTCACGACGCCGATCGTGCTGTTCGGCTACTACAACCCGATCTTCGTCATGGGACCGGAGAAGTTCGCGCAGCGCGCCGCCGAGGCCGGCGTCGATGCGGTGCTCACCGTCGACCTGCCGATCGACGAGCTCGCCGAGCTCGCGCAGCCGCTCGCGGCGAAGGGTGTCGCCGTCATCCCGCTCGTCGCGCCGACCTCGACGCCCGATCGCATCGCGCGCGTCGCCGGCGTGAATCCGCCGTTCGTCTACTACATCTCCGTCACGGGTGTGACCGGCGCGCGCGCCGCAGCGCCGGTCGATCCGGCGCGACTGTCCGCGATCCGGACGGCCGCGAAGGCCCCTGTCGCCGTCGGCTTCGGCATCCGCACACCCGACGACGCGCGCCGCTTCTCGGCGATCGCCGATGGTGTCGTCGTCGGCACGGCGCTCGTCGAGCGCGCGAGCGGCGGCCCGGCGCACGTCGCCGAGCTCGTCAGCGCGCTGCGCGGCGCGATGGCGCGCTGAGCGTCACTGCTTCGAGCAGTACGGGTCGGTGGTCACCGTGTCGGGCGTCATCGGGCCGGTGCCGCCGTACTGCTTGCGCTGCGCGCTCGTCACGGTGCGGCTGCCCGCGATCGCGCCGTAGACATCGACGGCCTCGGTCGGCGTACGCGCGTACGTCGAGAGGTCGACGCGGTAGAGCCCGAAGTGCGGCTTGAAGCCCTCCGCCCACTCGAAGTTGTCCATCAACGACCAGTGGTAGTAGCCGCGCACGTCGACGTGATCCTCGTCGCGCGCCTTCGCGATCGCCTCGAGGATCCGCACGATCGCCTCCGCGCGTCGCGCGCCGACATCCGTCGCGATACCCGACTCCGTCACGACGAGCGGCAGGTTCGGATACCGCTTGCTGAACGCGACGAGCACGCCGCGCAGACCGTCGGCCCAGAACTCGTAGCCCATCTGCGGGATGCAGAACGACTGGCTCGTCGTCTGCAAGCACGAGCCGAGGTCGAAGCCCTGGAAGCACGGCGTCACCGCGACGGGCGCGGGCAGCAGGGCAGGCGAGGCCGTCACGCCGGCGCGGAAGTAGTACTGCAGTCCGAGCCAGTCGAGGCGGCCCGCCCACTCGGGATGCGGCTCTTCGATCGTGCCGTCGAGGTCGGCGTCGAGGCCGCCGTTCACGATCGCGTCGACGAACAGGTAATGGAACACGTAGACGAAGCGATCGCGCGCCGCGATGTCATCGGGCCGCTGCGACGGCAAGTTCCCGCGCGACGGCTCCCAGTCCTGCACCGACATCGACAACCCGACGACCGCCGCCTGCCCATCGCCATCCGCATCGATCGTATCGTTCGCCTTGATCGCGTCGTACATCGCCGCGTGCGCCGCGATGTAGTCGCGCACGACCGGCACGAACTTCGTCGACAGCTCGGTCAACGTGACCTTGCCAGGCGGGAAGATGCCGCCGCCGTACGCCGCAAACAGATAGTTGATCGGCTCGTTGACCGTGCCCCACTCGTCGACGAGATCGCCGAACCGCTGCGCGAGAAGCGCCGCGTGCTCCGCCATCTGCTGCACGACCTGCTGCCCGCCCGGCGAGCCCAGCCCGCACAGGTTCGTGTCGGTCGGGCCGTTCGTGCACATCGTGTCGCGCGGGTCGGCGACCCACACCGGGTTCGAGAAGTGATGGATCGTGACGAGCGGCCGGATGCCGAGCGCCTTGAGCCCCATCAGCACGTCGCGGTAGTGCGCGATCGCCGCCTCGTCGATGTGATCCTTCGTCGGCTCGATGCGCGCCCACTCGATCGACAGCCGGTACGAGTCGAGGTTCATGCCCTTCACGAGCTGCAGATCCTCGACGGCCTTCGTGTAGCCCATCACCGCCTTGTCGACGAACGTGTCCTTGCCGAGCCCGTCGGGCGGCGGCGCGGTCCACACGTACCAGTCGGTCGCGGTGTTCATGTCCTCGACCTGCGTCGCCGCGGTCGCGACGCCGAACCGAAAGCTGCCCTTGCCGGCATCCCCGACGAGCGGCCCCATCTGACCGAACTCGAGCGGCGCCGTCGACGGGCCGTCACTTCCACAGGCGGCGAGCGCCGCCAGTACTGCGAGGCGCTTCATGCGATGCGCGCCACCGGTACGGAGAGCGTCGCCTCGATCGCCTGCACGCACTTCTCGTGCGCGCGCGTCACGACCGGCCCGATCTGGAACACCTTGCTCGAGATCCCGACGACGATCTTCGAGCCGCTGCCCTCGGGATGCACGTGCACCGGATAGAAGAAGCCCCACGACGCGAAGCTGACCCCGCTCGCGAGGATCACGATCGGCCCCTCCGCCGCATCGACGACGTACGGCGTGCCGATGTGCTTGATGCGCGCGACGACGTCCTCCGGCGACGCCGGCGAATGGATCTCGCGCTGCGACGACGACATCGCCATCCGCACATTCCCCTTGCGCGAGAACGCGACGACATACGCGATCGCGAGCGCCAGCATCATCACGACCCAGAACTCACCCATGCGCTCTGTATCTCATGGATCGACGCGCCTTGACGGACGAGATCGCGGACTCATACTGTCCGCTTCCCATGGTGAAGGACGCTCCCTTTCAGGTGCTGGTTCGGGAGCTCCCGGTCCATCGCCGCTTCGAGATTCCGAGCCAGCTCGTCAGCGACTGGGTCAAGGGCCTTCCCATGCGCGATGCGCTCGGCGCGCCCGACCCCGATCCGGACGCCGGCTCCGGTGTCGCCGAGCTCGATCTCTACGCCGACGGCACGCACTGCTTCGCGTCGGGCACGTTCAAGGGCTACCTGACCGTCGCCTGCAGCCGCTGCGTTGGTCCGGTCCGCCTCGACCTCGACGAGAAGCTCCTCGTCACCTTCATGCCGCCCGGCGAGATGCCGTCGGAAGATGCCGAACCCGCAGGCGAAGATGGCGCCGAGGTCACCGAGGGCGACCTCGACGTCTTCCCGTTCGACGGCGATAAGATCGACCTCGAGCCCCTGTTCCGCGAGCAGTTCGTCCTGGCCATCCCGTTCGCGCCCCTCTGCCGCGAGGACTGCAAAGGCCTGTGCCCGCAGTGCGGTACGGACCTGAATTCAGGCACCTGCAGCTGCGAGAAACCGATCGATCCGCGCCTCGCCGCACTCAAGGGCTTGAAATTGCCCTCGTGACCTGGCAATAAGTCCCCTCCCCGGAGACTGCCATGGCACTGCAAAAACGACGTCGCGGACCGAAGCGTACTGCCCAACAGCGCTCGGCATGGATGAAGAAGTCGGGCGAGAACCGCCCGACCGTCCAGGCCTGCCCCAACTGCGGAGCGCCGCGTGTCCCGCACCGCGTCTGCATGAGCTGTGGCCAGTATCGCGGCGAGACCATCGTCGCGAAGAAGTCCGCGGAAGAGTAACCGCCAAGGCTCGCCCTCATGGCCGAGCCGCGCATTCGCGTCGTCCTCGACGCGATGGGAACTGATCGAGCGCCCGACCCGGAAGTCGAAGGCGCCCTTCGAGCCGTGCGCGCGCATCCGATCGACGTCACGCTCGTCGGCGACGCCGCGCGCCTCCGCGTGACCGACCCGGCGATCGAGGTGGTGCACGCGAGCGAGGTCGTCACGATGCACGACCACCCGGGCCAGGCGTTCCGCCAGAAGCCCGACTCGTCGATGCGCGTCGCGGTCGCGCGCGTCGCCGCCGGCAACGGCGCCGCCGTCGTCTCCGCCGGCAACAGCGGCGCGATGCTCGCGACCTGCCTCTTCGTCCTCGGCCGCCTGCCCGGCGTCGAGCGCCCGGCGATCGTGACGGTCCTCCCGACGCCGTCGGGCCCGCTGGTGCTCTGCGACGCGGGCGCGAACACCGAGCCCAAGCCCTCGCACCTCGCGCAGTTCGGCCTCCTCGGCGCCGCCTACGATCGCGTGGTCCACGGCCGAGCCCGGCCCCGCGTGGGCCTCCTCTCCAACGGCGCCGAGCCCGGCAAGGGCACGCCGCTGACGCGCGAGGCCCACGCCCTGCTGAGCGCGGCCACCGGCGACTTCCAGTTCATCGGCTACGTCGAAGGCAGCGACCTGTTCCGCGGCGTGGTCGACGTGATCGCCACCGACGGCTTCACCGGCAACGTCGTCCTCAAGACGTGCGAAGGCATCGCCGAAGGCCTCTTCGGCCTCGTCAAGCAGGAGCTCGAGAAGACGCCGCTGGCCCGGCTGGGCGGCGCACTCGTGGCCCCCGCGCTGCGCGGGCTCGCGAAGCGCATCGACTACACCGAGATCGGCGGCGCGCTGCTCGCCGGGGTCGCGCGCCCCGCCGTCATCGCGCACGGCCGCTCCGACGCGAACGCCATCTGCTCCGCGATCCGCGCCGCCGCCGACTTCGCGCGCCGCGACCTCCCGGCCGCGCTCGGCGCCTCCGTGGCCGAGCCGACCTGACCCCGCGCCGCGCCGCACGGCACGCCGGCGAACCGCGTAAGCGCGTGCCCAGCCGCCGCTTTCCACGCCACGCAACCGGGCGCGCGCCCGGCCGATAAGGCGGGCATGAGCGAGAGCATCTTCGCCGCCAGCCTTCGCGCTGCCAGCCGCCATGCGCCCGTTCGCCACGCCTCGACTCGCCCCGCGCCAGCGACGCTCGAGACGCGCACGACGCACGCGTCGACAAACGACGCGCTGTTCATCTCGATCCTCGACGCACCGCTGCTGCCCGGTGAGACCGCGCGCGCCGGCTTTCTTCGAAAGGAAGCCGAGCTGCGCGCCGCATTCGCGCCGCTGTCGGTCGCCGCGCAACGCGCGCTGCACGCGCGCCTCGGCGATCCGCGCGCCGGCGATCCGCTGGCGGAACACTTCGCGCGCCTGACGCTGGACCGGCGCACGAGGTTGCTGACGTTTCTTGCCGATGCACGGCGCCGCGAGGCGCAGGCAATCGCAAATCACCGCTGAAAGGACTGAGCCATGGGAGCGACTGCAGAAAAGGAAGAACGCGACTCCGCCGGGCCTTCATGGCTGCGGCCGGCGCACGAAAAAATCGACGCCGTCACGAACCCTCTGGGTCCGCAGGCGGCATGCACGGCGTCCGTCGACGATCCGTGCAAGGACTCAAAGGACACCGTGACTTCGTCGCTGCTGTCGATGCAGGGATACGTCAGTGCAGAGCTCGATCGGCTCGCCACGCAGTTGAAGGCGGTCGATAAGCCGAGCTGGCAAGAGGCGCTGCTGGAACAGTGCATGGACGTCGCCCTTGCGGTCGGTGGTGCGCGCGTCGGCGAGTACCTCGTCGAAAAAGCCGGCGAGAAGTTCGTGCAGGAGGCGAAGGCAGCGGCTGAATTCATCAAGAAGTCGCTGGAAGAAGGCGCGCCGAAAGGCACGAAGCTGGCTATGGAGCAACTCGCGGAAAAAGAAAGTCCGGATGTCGACGAGTTCATCAGCGCTCAGAAAATTGGTGTGGTGGCGATGTATCAGAACGCAGCCACGTCATTTCTTCATTCCGGCCGCCACAACTTGAAGACTACACGCGAGGTCGCGGCCCTCGAGGAGTCGGTCAATGCGGCCCACCTGCAAATAGCGGCGAAGCGTCAGGTCGTGGCAAGTCGAGACGCCTATCTGACGTGCCTTGCACGTGGAACGCTCGGCACGACGAAGGCCGGCACGACGGCGATGGATGGCAGCGGAGAATCGGGACATGCCGCCACCATCGGCGGTGCGATGCTTGGCATCGACAGAGGCGTTCTCGTCGCTCAGGTCATGGTCTACGACGACGTTCGAAAAGAACCAGGCGTGTGGGGCTCGTATCTGAACGGCCTCAACGAGATCACGCGAGCCCAGTACGAGGACCAGCCGCTGTCAGCGATGCGCATTCCGCGGCAGCTGATCTGTTCGGTGCGAGGGGACATGTCCGATTTTGTCGTTAACGTGGACGAAACCGGAGTCATGCAGCTCGCTTCTGGTGACGGCGTTTGGCTGGAAGCGCGTGCGAGGTCGGCACATCCAGAAGTTGCGAATCGGTCACGAGAGGAGCAGCGTCGGGCAGGATTGCAGCTGCTTCTCGCGGATCTGCGGATCGGGAAGATCGGACACGGAGAGTTCAGATGAAATACGCGGTTCTCATTTCCATACTGGTCAGCATCGGTTGCAAGAGTGAGGAGGCTGCGAATCTCGAGAAGCTCGCCGCGCGCACGAATCCCGTGATCGAAAAGCTGCGACCCAACGTCGCGATCGTCCTGCAGCCGGGCGCGGATCCCAAGGCGGTACGGATGGCATGCCTGCAGGCGATCGCAGACTCGTTGCCTCTCGCAGGCCTGATGTTCGACGATCGCAGACGCGACGACGACCCCGTCGGCATCAACGACGTTCTTGCCGGGTTCACCACGGCCTTGCCGGCCAACGACTGCAAAGAGGACACCGGCGACGGCACACGTGACGCGCGCTGCGTTCGCTTTTGCACCGAACAGTTCCGGGAGCTCTCGGATGCCTTCGGGCGTTTTCACAGCAAACATCCGGAATTCGAGACGCTTACGAAGTAACGCAACCGCCGCCAGAGCCGGCCGATAAGGTGGCATGGACAACCGGTATGTGGTGGCCAACGTCGCTGCAATCGAGCTCGCTCTCGAGATTCGCTGCCCCAAGAACCAAGCACCGCCTGCCGACACTCTTATCCAGGCGTTTCGCGCCACCCGCTTTGCGGTCGCAAGTCTGCCGCCCGGCCCAGACACGCAGCTGATGGAACGCTGTGACTTGCGCGCGACCGAGACCGCGTTGCTCTGGACGCTGGTTGCTGTGGCGTGCAGCGAAAAGGCGGTGCGGCTTGCGACGGCATTTGGCGCCGATCGAGGCGGTGCCGTCACGATGAGCAACCTGTGCGCGCTCATCGGGCAAGACGCCGGCGATGGATGGGCCGCGCTCTCTGTGCAGGCCCCGCTGCGACGATTATTGCTAGTCGAGCGAAGCGACGGTGGTTCTGTTGACTTGCACGAGAGCCGAATGACCTGGACTATCTCGCGCCGCGTCCTCGCGTTCCTGCATGGCGACAACGCGATCGATCCGGGCCTTGCCGGCATCGCGCGGCTCGGCGAGGACGTGAAGCCGATCGATCAGCTCGCTGCAAACGAGCAGGTCGTTGCGTGCGTGCGCGAGGCGGTGAAGGGCGGTGCGGTCACGGTGTGCGTGGCAGGGGCGTCCGGGCTAGGGCGGCGCACCTTGCTCGCGGCGGCCGCGCGCGAGGCGGGCGTTGGCGTGATCGAGGTCGATGCGAGGCGGCTCGCGAAGGAGCCGGGGTTGCTGAGACGGCAGCTGAAGATGATCGCGCGGGAGTGTCGGCTGCTGGCGCGCGTGCCGCTGATCGCGAACGTCGATGCGTGCTCGGATGTCGAGGCGGTGGGGAGCGAGCTCGTCAGCGAGATCGAGGGCGTCGTGCTGGTGACGTGCGGCGTGCAGCGGCCGAGCTTGCGGTGGGGACGGCCGGTGATCGCGGTGGAGATGGGCGCGCCGACGAGCGCGCAGCGCGTGGAGCTGTGGAAGGCGGCGCTCGGGCAGGGGACGATCGATGACGCGGAGTTTCTCGCGACGCAGTATCCGCTCGCGCCCGCGGTCATCCATCACGCGGCGCAGGCGGCACTCGCGCGGAGCCGGGGCCGGAAGCTGGCGCCGGAGGATGTCTATGCGGGCATCAAGACGGTGCTCGATGACCGGCTCGGCGAGTACGCGCGGCGCGTGAGCGTCACGCAGACGTGGGACGACATCGTGCTGCCGGTCGAGCAGGCGGACCAGGTGGCGGGGATGATCGCGCGCGTGCGGCAGCGGCGACGCGTGTACGAGCAGTGGGGCTTCGCGGCAAAGGTCGGGCGTGGGCTCGGGACGGCGGCGCTGTTCAGCGGGCCGCCCGGGACGGGCAAGACGATGGTCGCGGGGCTGATCGCGAAGGAGCTCGGGCTCGAGCTGTATCAGGTCGACATGGCGAAGTTGGTGTCGAAGTACATCGGCGAGACGGAGAAGCAGCTCGCGGCGCTGTTCGATGCGGCGGAGGCGGGGCACGCGATTCTGCTGTTCGACGAGGCGGACTCGCTGTTTGGAAAGCGGACCGATGTGCGAAGCAGCAACGATCGGTACGCGAACCTCGAGACGAACTATCTGCTGCAGCGGCTCGAGAGCTTTGCGGGCATCTGCGTGCTGACGACGAACCACGAGGCGAACCTCGATCCGGCGTTTGCGCGGCGGCTCAGCCTGCACGTGCGGTTCGAGCTGCCGGATGTCGCGGAGCGGGCGACGCTGTGGCGCGCGATGCTGCCGGCGGCGGCACCGGTCGCGGGCGCGGTCGACTTCGAGGCGCTTGCACGACGGTTCGCGATGAGCGGCGGGTACATCCGGAATGCGGCGCTGCGGGCGGCGTTCATGGCGGCGGACGAAGACGGCGCGATCACGCAGGCGCATCTCGAGGATGCTGCGCGGCTCGAGTACGAGGCGATGGGCAAGGTCGCGCTCGCCGCGTAGGTGGGGCGCGTGGGGTGCGTGGGGCGCGTGGAGAATTCGTACGAACGCGGATTCGAACCGCGGTTCGAACGGAATCGCCGCGGGGGGGGGCGCGAGATCCGTCCAGGCGATGCGGCGCGGCGATGGGGCGCGGCGATAGGCCTGTGGGCGGACGTGCGTGCATTGGCCGCGCCCCGCGCGCGGCGGTCAGCGCGACTGCGGCGTGCGGGCCTGGCGCTGGAGGGCTTCGGTCTCGGCGATCAGGTTGTCGATGGCGCCCAGGTCGGCGGCGAACGCGGCGGAGAGCGCGTTCATCACGGGCGTCGAGAGGCGCTTGTGCGAGCCGACGAGCTCCGGGGTCGTGCGCTCCATCTCGAGGGTGCGGAGGGGGACGGGCGCGTGCTGCGCGCGGTGGAGCGCGTGCTCGAGATCGAGGTAGGCGAGGCGGAGCTTGCCGATCGCGTCGAAGATGTCGGCGGCCGCGGAACGGCGCGAGCCGCCGCGCGTGAAGTAGCTGAGCAGGAACGAGCCGGCGGAGAGGCTGCCGGCGCGGGTCGCGGCGTCGTGGCCGGTCTGCAGCCACATGCGAGTGTTTTGTGCGTGCTCCCAGATGTCGTCGACGGCCGCCATGGCGCGAACGTAGCGCAGCTCGAGTGGTCCGACCGCAGGTAAGGGCGCGGATTTGAAGGCGGCTCCGACGCGGCGCGCGATCGATCGATCTCCGTCGGGGTTGGCAGGCGAGGGCCGGCGTGCGAAACACGCGGGCCATGAAGACGGCGCTCCTGTTTCCCGGTCAGGGCTCGCAGCGCGTGGGTATGGGCCGGGATCTGGCGGTGAAGTTTCCGACCGCGAAGCGCACGTACGAAGAGGCGGATGACGCGCTCGGGTTCTCGATCAGCGCGATCTGCTGGGACGGGCCCGAGGATGCGCTGACGCTGACGCAGAACACGCAGCCGGCCATCCTGACGACGAGCATCGCGGTGTTCCGGGTGCTGAAGGAGCGCGGGCTCGCGTTCGACGTGGTGGCGGGGCACTCGCTCGGCGAGTGGAGCGCGCTCGTCGCGGCGGGCGCGCTGAGCCTCCGCGACGCGGTGAAGCTCACGCACCTTCGCGGTCAGTTCATGCAGGAGGCGGTGCCGGTGGGCATCGGCGCGATGGCGGCGATCATGGGCGTGCCGCTCGACAAGCTGAGAGAGGTCTGCGCGAAGGCGAGCGGCGAGGGCGAGCCCGTCGAGCCGGCGAACTTGAACGGCGGCGGGCAGATCGTGATCAGCGGGCATACGAGCGCGGTCGATCGCGCGATTCCGCTGGCGAAGGAGGCGGGGGCGAAGATCGCCAAGAAGCTCGCGGTGAGCGCGCCGTTCCATTGCTCGCTGATGCAGCCGGCGAAGCAGCGGCTCGAGGTCGCGATGGCGGATATCGCCGTGCAGACGCCGAGCGTGCCCGTCGTCGCGAACGTGACGGCGGCGCCGACGCTGGATGCGGCGCAGATCAAGGATCTGTTGATCCAGCAGGTGACGGCGCCGGTGCGCTGGGAAGAGTCGATCCAGGCGATCGCGAAGAGCGGGGTCACGCGTGCGTACGAGCTCGGCTCGGGCGCGGTGCTCAAGGGCCTCGTCAAGCGCATCGCCGAGACGATCGACGTGACCACCATCGGCGAGCCGCACGAAGTGGAGGCGTTCAAGTGATCGTGGATCAGGCGCTCAAGGGAAAGACCGCGCTCGTGACGGGCGGGTCGCGTGGCATCGGACGGGCGATCTGCGTGGCGCTCGCGCGGCGCGGCGCGAAGGTCGTCGTGAACTATGCGAGCCGCGAGGATGCGGCGCGCGAGACCGCGAAGGCGTGCGAGGATGCCGGCGGCACGGCGACCGTGTCGGGCTTCGACGTCGCGAACAGCGAGCAGGTCACCGCCGCGATCAAGGCGCTCGGCTCGCTCGACATCCTCGTCAACAACGCGGGCGTGGCCGTCAACGGCCTGCTGATGCGGTTCACCGACGAGCAGTGGGCCAAGAGCATCAACACGAACCTCGCGGGCGCGTTCTACTGCGTGCGCGCGGCGTCGATGATGCTGCTCAAGGCGAAGGACGCCGGGCGCATCATCAACATCACGAGCGTGGTGGGCGAGATGGGCAACGGCGGGCAGGCGGCGTACGCGGCCAGCAAGGCCGGGCTCATCGGCCTGACGATGTCGACGGCGCGCGAGCTCGCGAGCCGCGGGGTGACGTGCAATGCCGTCGCGCCGGGGTTCATCGAGACGGACATGACGGCCGAGCACCTGCCGGAAGCGCAGCGTGCGAAGCTGATGGAGCAGATTCCCCTCGGGCGCATCGGTTCTGCCGATGACGTCGCGGATGCGGTCAGCTTTCTGGCCGGACCGGAGGCTCGGTACATCACCGGTCAGGTGATCCGGGTCAACGGTGGGATGTTGATGTAGGCACGGAATTCGTCTAAAGAGAGGCACCCATGTCGCCCGATGAGATCGAAGCCAAGGTCAAGGAAATCATCTGCAATCAGCTCGAGGTGTCGCCCGAGCAGCTGCGTCCCGAGGCGTCGTTCATCGACGATCTGAAGGCGGACTCGCTTGCCGTCGTCGAGCTCGTGCTCGCGTTCGAGCAGGAGTTCAAGATCACGATCCCTGAGGAAGACACCGAGCAGATCAAGACCGTCAAGGACGCGACGGGTTACATCAAAGCTCACGCAAAGTGACACCCGCGCACTAGCGCGGTAAGGAGTGCCCCATGCGTCGCGTCGTAGTCACCGGCATCGGTCTCGTCACGCCGATCGGCAACGATCTCGAGACCACCTGGTCGTCGCTGCTTGCCGGCAAGAGCGGCGCAGGGCCCATCACGCAGTTCGATACGTCGAACTTCGCGACCAAGTTCGGTTGCGAGGTGAAGGGCTTTGACAGCAGCAAGTTCTTCGACAAGCGCGAGGTCAAGCACCTCGATCGCTTCCTGCAGTTCGGCGTCGCGGCGGCCATGATGGCGCTCGAGGACTCCGGCATCGGTGCGAAGGTTCCGCAGGGCCAGGAGGAGCGCTGGGGCAGCTATATCGGCGCTGGCCTCGGTGGCGTGCGCACGATCGAGGACACGTACGCGGCGGCCAAGGAGAAGGGCCCGCGGCACGGCTTCTCGCCGTACTTCGTCACCGACATCATCATCAACGAGCTGCCGGGCATGGTCTCGATCCGCACCGGCGCGACGGGGCCGAACGTCTCGCACGTCAGTGCGTGTGCGACCGGCGCCCACTCGATCGGCGAGGCATTCCGGACGATCCGCCACGGCTACGCCGACGGCATGATCGCCGGTGGTGCCGAGGCGACGATCTCGATCCTCGGCGTCGGCGGGTTCAACGCGATGCGCGCGATGTCGACGCGCAACGATGCGCCCGAGAAGGCGAGCCGGCCGTTCGACAAGGATCGCGATGGCTTCGTGATCGGCGAGGGCGCCGGCATCCTCGTGCTCGAGGATCTCGAGTCCGCAAAGAAGCGCGGCGCGCGCATCTACGCCGAGGTCACGGGCTACGGCGCGAACAGCGACGCGCATCACGTCGCGGCGCCCGCGCCCGAGCACAAGGGCGCGCAGGCGTGCTTCCGGATCGCGCTGCGCGACGCGAAGCTCGACCCGAGCGCGATCCAGTACATCAACGCGCACGGCACCTCGACCGACCTCAACGACAAGAACGAGACGATCGCGGTCAAGAAGGTGTTCGGCGACCACGCGAAGAAGCTCGCGATGTCGTCGACGAAGTCGATGACCGGCCACACGCTCGGCGCCGCCGGCGGCATCGAGGCTGGCATCTCGGCGCTCGCGATCACGCGCGGCGTGCTGCCGCCGACGATCAACTACGACACGCCCGATCCCGACTGCGACCTCGACTACGTGCCGAACACGGCGCGCGAGCAGCGCGTGGACCACGTGATGAGCAACAGCTTCGGCTTCGGCGGCACGAACGCGGCCCTGATCTTCAGCCGGTACAAAGGCGACTGATGAAGTGGTACGCGGGGTCGGATCACGCGGGGTTCCAGCTCAAGCAGGCGCTCGTGAAGCTGCTGCGCGAGCAGGGTGACGAGGTGATCGACATCGGTACCAACGACGAGGCGTCGTGCGACTACCCGGCGTTCGGTGCCGAGGTCGGCCGGCGCGTCGTCGCGGACAAGGGCACGCTCGGGCTCATCGTCTGCGGCACGGGCATCGGCATCAGCATCGCCGCGAACAAGGTGCCGGGTGTGCGCGCGGCGCTGGCGCACGATGCGTTCACGGCGGAGAAGGCGCGCGAGCACAACGATGCGAATGTCGTGTCGCTGGGCGCGCGCGTCGTCGGGCAGGGCGTCGCCGAGCAGGCGGTCCTCGCGTTTCGCAACACGCCGTATGCCGGTGGTCGCCACCAGAAGCGGATCGACATGATCGCCGCGCTCGAGAGCCGCTGATGCGCTGTCCGTTCTGCGCCACCGACGAGGACAAGGTCATCGAGACGCGCGTCTCGAAGGACGGCTCGGAGATCCGGCGGCGCCGCGAGTGCGAGGGCTGCAAGCGCCGGTTCACGACGTACGAGCGCATCGAGGAGTCGATGCCGCTGGTCGTGAAGGCCGACGGGCGTCGCGAGCCGTTCGACCGCAACAAGATCGTGCACGGCATCGCCGCCTCGGTCGTGAAGCGCCGCGTGTCGCGCGAGCAGGTGCAGCAGATGGCCCTCGAGGTCGAGCGCGAGATCGGCGAGCTCGGGCTCTCCGAGATCCCGTCGCGCGAGATCGGCGAGCGCGTGCTGCCGAAGCTCCGCGCGGTCGACCAGATCGCGTACGTGCGGTTCGCGTCGATCTACCGCGACTTCCGCGATGTCGAGAGCTTCTCGAAGGAAGTCGACGCGCTCCGAGGCGAGGACACCGGCCGCCACGAGACGCCTCCGCACGAAGAGCGGACCGACGAGCACCTCGCCGTCGCCGCCAATGACGAGTGACGCGGACTTCATGCGGCGGGCCATCGAGCTCGCCGAGAAGCACCGCGGTCGCACGTCGCCGAACCCGATCGTCGGGTGCGTGATCGTCAGCAAGAAGGGCGAGATCCTCGCGGAGGGCGCGCACAAGGGGCCGGGAGAGCCGCACGCGGAGATCGTCGCGCTGCAGCGCCTCGGCGGGCGGGCACCGGGCGCGACGATGTACACGACGCTCGAGCCCTGCATGCACCACGGGCGCACGCCGCCATGCGCGCCGGCCGTGATCGCGGCGGGCATCGCGCGCTGCGTGGTCGGCAGCGAGGATCCGATTCCCGGGCACTCCGGCGGGATGAAGGCGCTGCGCCGCGCGAAGGTGAAGGTGGCGCGCGCGCTCGTCGAGGAGTGCGACGCGAGCAACCGCGGCTGGCTGATGTGGGCGCGCCATCGCCGGCCCGCGTTCACGCTCAAGGCGGCGATCACACTCGACGGCAAGATCGCGACCGTCGCCGGCGAGTCGCAGTGGATCACCGGCAAGCCGGCGCGCGAGGACGTGCACCGCTTGCGCAGCGAGCACGACGCGATCCTCGTCGGCGTCGGCACCGTGGTCGCGGACAACCCGCGCCTCACCGCCCGCGTCCCGGGCGGCCGCGATCCGGTGCGCGTGATCGTCGATAGCACGCTGCGCACGCCGGCCCGCGCGAAGGTGCTCGCGAAGGGCGCCCGCCGGATCATCGCGACCACCGACGCCGCGCCGCCGCAGCGCGAGCGCACGCTCGCCCGCACGGGCGCCGAGGTCTGGCGGTTCCCGGTGCGCACCGGCGGCGTGCCGCTCGATCACCTCGCACGCGCGCTGGCGGAGCAGGGCATCACGAGCGTGTTCGTCGAGGGCGGCGGGCAGCTGCACGCGTCGCTGCTACGGTTCGCGCTCGCCGACGAGCTCGTGCTGTACATCGCCCCGAAGATCGTCGGCGGCCCGGCACCGAGCTGGGTCGGCGGCGAAGGCATCCGCGCGCTCGCCGACGCGCACGGGTTCCAGTTCGTGCGGCTCGAGCAGCTCGGCGACGATCTCAAGGTGACCGCCGTCCGCCGCAACGGCTGACCTGGGAGTACGATGCGCCCATGAGGCGTGCCCTGGTGTTGCTCGTCCTGATCGCGTGCCATCGCCGCGACCTGACGGACGAGCGCTATCAAGGTATGGTCGAGCTCGAGCAGACCGACCTCGCGTTCGAGATCTCCGGGCGGATCGCCACGCTCGACGTGCCGGCGGGCGCGCAGGTCAAGAAAGGGCAGGTTGTCGCGACGCTCGACGACGCGCTCGACAAGGCCCAGCGTGCCGTCCGCGGCCACGAGCTCGACGCGGCGAAGGCCGAGCTCGCGCTGCTCCACGCCGGCTCGCGCGTCCAGGACATCCGCGCCGCGCGCGCCGAGCTCGACGCCGCGCAGGCGAACGAGGATGTGCTCGCGCGCGAGGTCGATCGCGAGAAGCGGCTCGTCGCGACCGGCGCCTCGACGGGCTCGCGCCTCGACGATCTCGTCGGCCAGCTCGCACGCGCACGCGGCGAACGCCAGGCCCAGCAGCAGCGCCTCAGCGCGCTCGCCAGCGGTGCCCGCATCGAGGAGCTCGCGCGCGCCGACGCGCGGGTCGCGGAGGCCGAGGATGCGGTCGCGGTCGCCGACCGCCAGCTCGAGAAGCACGTGCTGAAGTCGCCGATCGACGGCGTCGTGCTCGACGTCTATCCCGAGGTCGGCGAGGTGCTGCAGCCCGGCGCGCCGGTGCTGTCGATCGTCGATCGCGCGCGCCCCTACGCCGACGTGTTCGTGCCCGTCGCCGACATGCCGAAGGTGAAGCTCGGCGCGCCGATGGCGATCGCCGTCGAGGGCGACCCGCGCGAGGTACCGGGCACCGTCGAGCGCGTGTATCCGCAGCTCGAGTTCACGCCGCGCTTCGTCTACAGCCCGCGCGAGCGCCCGAACCAGCTGATGCGCGTGCGCGTGCGCCTCGACGACAAGGAAGGCCGGCTGCACGCCGGCATGCCCGCGTACGCGAGGCTCGGTCGGTGACCGCGGTCATCGTCACCGACAAGCTCTCCAAGCGCTTCGGCGATCTCGTGGCGGTGCGTGAGGTGTCGCTGCGCGTCGAGAAGGGCGAGATCTTCGGCGTGCTCGGCCCGAACGGCGCCGGCAAGTCGACGACGATCCGCATGCTGTGCGGCATCCTCGATCCGACGAGCGGCACCGGGACCGTCGTCGGCCACGACATCGCGAAGGAGCCGGAGCGGATCAAGGAGCGCATCGGCTACATGACGCAGCGGTTCTCGCTGTACGAGGACCTCACCGTCTACGAGAACCTCGAGTTCTACGCGGGCATCTACGGCATCGCTCGCCGCGACCGCCGCGCGCGCCTCGACGAGGTCATCGCCACCGCCGGCCTCGCCGATCGCCGCAAGCAGCTCGCCGGCACGCTCTCCGGTGGCTGGAAGCAGCGCGTGGCACTCGCCGCCGCGACGATCCACCGGCCTCCGCTGATCTTCCTCGACGAGCCTACCGCCGGCGTCGACCCCGTCACCCGCCGCGGCTTCTGGGACGAGATCCACCGACTCGCGCGCGAGGGCACGACCGTGCTCGTCACGACGCACTACATGGACGAGGCCGAGCGCTGCCATCGCCTCGCGTTCATCTTCGCGGGCCGCGTGCTCGACGAGGGCCGTCCGGATGAAGTGATCGCGCGCCGCAAGCTCGTGGCGCTCGAGATCGAGGTCGACGACCCAGAGACGGTCCGCGAGCAGCTCCGCGCGCAACCCGGGATCGAGAGTGTCGAGCCGTACGGGCACGCGCTGCGCGTCGTCGGGCGCGACGTCGATCTCGAGCCGATCGTGCGCGCCGTGAACCCGAAGCGCATCGCGCCCGCGCACGCGACCGTCGAGGATGCGTTCGTCTCGATGGTGAAGGCGGAGGCATGAAGAGATCGCTCGGCCGGATCGCCGTCGTCGCGCGCAAGGAGCTGCGCCAGGTGCGCCGCGATCGCCTCACGATCGGCATGATGGTCATGCTGCCGCTGATCCAGCTCCTGCTGTTCGGCTACGCGATCGATACCGACGTCCGCCACATGCCGACCGTCATCGTCGACGGCGACGGCACGCCCGCCGCGCGCGACCTCGTGCGCCGCCTCGAGGCGACCGGCTTCTACGACGTCACCGAGCGCGTCGGCAGCTACGAGCAGATCGCCGTCGCGTTCCGCTCGGGCCAGGCACGCGTCGCGGTCGTGATCCCGCACGGCTACGCCGAAGGCCTCGTCACGCACAAGCCGGTCGACTTCCAGCTCGTCGTCGATGGCAGCGATGCGCAGACGGTCGCCTCCGCGGAGGCCGGCGCGCAGGCGGTCGCCGAGGGCCTCTCGCGCGCGCAGATCCACCTCAACATCTCCGTCTGGTACAACCCCGACCTCCGCACGGCCGTGTACATCGTGCCCGGCCTCGTCGGCGTGATCCTGACGATGACGCTCGTCATGTTCACGTCGATGGGCATCGCGCGCGAGCGCGAGCGCGGCACGCTGGAGCAGCTGATCGTCTCGCCGGTGCGCTCGATCGAGCTCGTGATCGGCAAGATCGTCCCGTACGTCGCGATCGGCTACGTGCAGATGACGCTGATCCTCGCGGTCGGCATGATCGGCTTCGACGTCCCGTTCACCGGCTCGCCGCTGACGCTGTACACGGTGTCGTCGCTGTTCATCGGCGCCAACCTGGCGCTCGGCCTGTTCTTCTCGACCCTCGCGAAGACCCAGCAGCAGGCGATGCAGATGTCGTTCTTCTTCTTCCTGCCCCAGATCCTGCTCTCGGGGTTCATCTTCCCGTTCGAGGGGATGCCGGGCCCGGCCCAGGTGCTCGGCCAGGTCCTCCCCCTGACGCACTTCCTCAGAATCATCCGGGGAATCGTCCTCAAGGGCGCGACCGTGGCCGACCTCGGGCCGGAGATCGGGGCCCTCGCGCTCATCACGGGTGTGCTGGTCCTGCTGTCCTCGCTGCGCTTCCGCAAGAAGCTCGGATAATGGTAGACCGCCGGTAGATGTTCACGGGTCTGGTCGAAGACGTCGGCACCGTCGCGCGCGCCGACCGCCGCAGCGATGCGCTCGTCCTCGCCATCCGCCCGGCGCGCCTGCCGGTCGCCGAACTGACGATCGGCGAGAGCGTTTGCCACGACGGCTGCTGCCTGACGGTCACCGAGGTCGGGCGCGACACGTTCACCGTGCTCGCCGGCGCCGAGACCCTCGCGCGTACCACGCTCGGTGCGCTGCGCATCGGCAAGAAGGTCAACCTCGAGCGCTCGCTGCGCATGGGCGACCGGCTCGGCGGCCACTGGGTCACCGGCCACATCGACGGCACCGGCGAGCTCGTCGCGCGGCGCGACGGCGGCGCGAACCTCGTGCTCGTCGTGCGCACGCCCGCGAACCTGCTGCGCCACATCGTCGAGAAGGGCTCGATCGCGCTCGCCGGCGTGTCGCTGACGGTCAACGCCGTCGACGCCGAGACGTTCTCCGTCGCGATCATCCCGCACACGCGCGCGATGACGACGCTCGGCGAGCTCGCCGTCGGCGACCGCATCAACCTCGAGACCGATATCCTCGCCAAGCACCTCGAAAAGCTGGTGGCCAAATGAGCAGCGTCGAACGCGTCCAGAAAGCCCTCGAAGAGATCCGCGCCGGCAAGATGGTCATCCTCGTCGACGACGAGGACCGCGAGAACGAGGGCGACCTCGTGTTCGCCGCCGAGCTGGTCACGCCCGAGCAGATCAACTTCATGGCGACGCACGCGCGCGGCCTGATCTGCCTCGCGATGGACGACGCGATGATCGACAAGCTCGAGCTCGCGCCGATGGTGCGCAACAACGAGGCGTCGCTCGGCACCGCGTTCACCGTGTCGATCGAGGCGCGCCACGGCGTCTCCACCGGCATCTCGGCGAAGGACCGCGCGACGACGATCCGCGCCGCGATCGCCGACGACGCCGGCCCGAGCAAGATCGTCTCCCCCGGCCACGTGTTCCCGCTGCGCGCACGCAAGGGCGGGGTGCTCGTTCGCACCGGCCAGACCGAAGGTTCGGTCGACCTCGCGCGCCTCGCGGGCCTCAAGCCGGCCGGCGTGATCTGCGAGATCATGCGCGAGGACGGCGAGATGGCGCGGCTGCCCGAGCTCGAGCAGTTCGCGCAGAAGCACGGCCTGCTCCTGCTCAGCGTCGCCGACATCATCGCCTACCGCCTGCAGCGCGAGCGCATCGTGCACTGCCGCGGCAGCGGCGCGATCCGGCCCGGCGCGCTCGGCCCCGGCGAGCCGTTCGCCGCGCACTACTACGCCTCCGACGTCGACGAGACCGAGTACCTCGCGCTCGTCCGCGGTGATGTCCACGCCGCCTCCGAGAAGGGCGATGCCGTGCTCGTGCGCGTCGCGGCGATGGATCCGCTCGCCGATCCGTTCGACCTCCGCCCGGACCTCGTGCGCGCGCTCGAGGCGATCGACGAGTCCGGCGTCGGCATCTTCCTCTACGTCTGCAAGCGCCCGCGCATCGGCACGTCGTTCGAGCGCCTCGTGCTGCAGAAGGACGTCGCGCGCCCGAGCTTCGCGTCGCTCCAGCAGACGAGCGAGGCGCTCCGCGACTTCGGCCTCGGCGCACAGGTCCTCGCCGACCTCGGCTGCAACAAGATCCGCCTGATGATGTGGAGCGATCGCAAGATTCCCGGCCTCGAGGGCTTCGGAATCGACGTCATCGAGCGCCTGCCGATTCCGCCTCGCAGCCCCAGCAAGGGCGCGCGGACCGGCTCGACCTAGGTTATATCTGGGCCCGCATGCCGACCACCATCGAAGGCACACTCTCCGCCGCGGGCCTGCGGTTCGCGATCGTCGCGAGCCGGTTCAACGGCCTCATCGTCGAGCCGCTCGTCCAGGGCGCGATCGACGCGATCGTGCGGTCCGGCGGCGACGCGGACGCGATCACGATCGTCCGTTGCCCCGGCGCGTGGGAGCTGCCGCAGGTCGTGCGCCGCACGATCGAGCGCGGTGGCATCGATGCGGTGATCGCGCTCGGCGCGGTGATTCGCGGCGCGACTCCGCACTTCGACTACGTCGCTGGCGAGGCCGCGCGCGGCATCGCGGGAGCGGCCCACACCTCCGCGATCCCCGTGAGCTTCGGAGTGCTGACGACGGACACGATCGAGCAGGCGCTCGAGCGCGCGGGCACGAAGGCCGGCAACAAGGGCTTCGACGCCGCACTCGCCGCCATCGAGCTCGCGACGCTGTTCCGAGCGCTGTCGAGTGGCCCGAAGGCTGCTAACAAGAAGTCGCGATGAGCCAAGGTACGCGTCGTTCGGGTCGTTCTTACGCGCTGCAGCTGCTGTACGCGCGCGACGGAGATGCGTCCAACGACCTCGCCGGCGCCGCCGTCAACTGGGCCGATCAGTTCGAGCTCGAGATCGACGGCCCCGCCCAGACGTTCGCGAAGGAGCTCGTCGCGGCCGCGGTCTCGCGCACGAAGGAGATCGATGACCTCATCGCCTCCGCCTCCAAGAACTGGCGCCTCGAGCGCATGTCGCGCGTCGATCGCAACATCCTTCGCCTCGGCGCGTGCGAGTTGCTCGCGTTCCGCGACGTGCCCGTCAAGGTCGTCATCAACGAGGCAGTCGAGCTCGCGAAGCGCTTCGGCACGTCGGAGTCGAGCGCGTTCGTCAACGGTGTGCTCGACCGCATCGCCGGCGCGGTCGGCCGGTCCGCCGAGGACTGATGGCGCTCTCCGTCCTGCCGCTCGACCTCGCGCGCTGGGACGAATCGGCCCGCGACACGCTCGTGTTGCCGGTCTTCCGCGACGACCGGCCCTTGCGAGGAGCAGCGGGGCTGGCGGACTGGCGCCTGTGCGGCCGCCTCTCGCGGCTGCTCAAGTCGAACAAGGCCACCGCCGACGCCGGCGAGACGATGCTCCTGCCGCCCGGCCGCCGCCTCCGCTTCTCGCGCGTCCTCTGGTTCGGCCTGGGCGACGCCAAGGGCTACAGCGACGATCGCTTTCGCAAGGACCTCGCGTGGATCCTCGGCGTCGTCAAAGCCGCCGGCGCGACCGACTGGGCGCTCCAGGCGCCGGGCCGCGCCTCCGGGCTCATCGGTGCGCGCCGCGCGGTCGAGATCCTCCTCGAGGACCCCGCGCTCGCCGATCAGCCGCTGACGCTGATCGAGGATCCGGCCGGGCAAAAAGACGTCTCGGATCTGCTGCGCGCCCAGCGCTAGGCAATCCAGTGCCACGCCTTGTCGAGCGCGAGCAGCACGGTCGCGCCGAACACGACGAGCAACGTCATGTCGACCAGCGTGCCCACGTGCCCGAGCATCACCCACACGCCGTCGCGCTCGAGCAAGCCGACCGAATACACGAACAGCGGAATCAGAAAGATCAGGTTCGAGCCGGGAATCGGCAGCGGTAGCGCGAGCCCGAGGCCGAGCAGCACGATGCCCAGCCCGACGAGCCGCGGTATCAGGATGCGCTCCCACCGCCGGCGCGTCGACTTCGCGAGGAACTTCGTCCGCCGCTGCAGGATGCCGAGCACGCGATCGAGCATGTCCATGGACAGCTCGCGCCGCCGCGCGCGCTTCGGCAGCCACGGCCGGGGCATCCCGATCGCGAGCTGCCCACCGACGAGCGCGATCGCCAGCCCGAACGGCGTCGACAGCCCGAAGAACGGGATCGCGATCAGCGTCAGCACGCCGACGAGAAAGCCGAACCCCGCCTCCGCGCTGCGGTCGACCAGCTCGCCGACGGTGATCGCGGCTGCCCGCGGCGGCGGCGTGTGCTCGCCCTCGTGGGCGCCGAGCTCCCGCAGCAGCTCGTCGAGCCGCAGCCGACGAGGCCGCTCGGCGGCGATCGTTTCGCGGGCGCGCTCGACGTCCACGCCGCGACCGTAGCACTACGGCTCTGCACCGGCTGCACCGCGCCTCGCGAGATCGGGCGCCGGGTGGCCGTCGGTGCGTCACGTTCGCAAGTCTGCGAGCGCCTTCGCGGCGGTGGCCGCGAGCGCCGGGAAGCCGGCGGTCGAGAGATGATCGTGAAACCTCTGGACGAGACGCCATGTGCTCGGCGCGAACCGACCGTGCACGACGCCGGAGACGAGCACGTCGAGCGCCGCCCCCAGCCTCGGCGCATCGCGCCGGGACAGCGCGAGCTCGAAGACCCCTTCGAGGTGGCGCAGCGCATCCTTGGGTTCGGCGAGCAGCCGCGCGAGCTGGAGACGAACGTGCGCTGTGAGCTCGTCGGTGTGCGCGTCGCGCGGTAGCATCGCGCAGCGGCGCGCGCCATCGAGTGCGAAGCGGCGCGCCGTGTCGACATCACCCAGGGCCTCGAGCTCCGCCGCGTGCTCGACGACGATCTCGGCAGCGAGCGCGTCGGCCCCGGCCGCATCGGCCTCGCCGACGGCGGTGATGTACCAGCGCTCCGCATGCTCCCACGGCGCGAATTCGGCGAACGCGCGGGCCGCGACGGCGGCCGTCTCCACGGCGCCGATCGGCACGCCCGCCGCGCGGTAGAAGTCGCGCGCGAACGCGAAGCACAGCTCGGCGCGCGCGGGCTCCCCTGCCTCGACGTCGAGCACGCCTTGTTGCACGAGCGCGAGCGCCGCCGCGGTGGGCTGCCCCGCGGCGACGAGCAGGTCGCGCGCTTCCGATAGCCGCGCGCGCGCCAGCTCGTCCTCGTCGTCCTCCTCGTAGAGCGCGAACGCGATGCCGGCGAGCAGGGTGGCGCCTGCGAACAGCTCGTCGCGATTGGCGTCGGTCAGATCGTGCGCACGCTCGCGCGCGAGCTCCGCGGCCGACGCGGCGGCCTCGAGCGCGCCGGTCTCGAGGCACAGCGACGCGAGGTGGATGAGCGCGCGCACGCCAGCCTCGCCCGTCTCGCTGTCGGCGAGCAGCTGCGCGGCCTGGCGCGCACGCCGCAGCGCATCGACGGTGTAGCCACTACGTTGGGATACGTGCGCGAGCTCGGTTAGCGCCTCGGCGGCGGCGTCGCGGTCGCCCCCGCGCGCAAAGACACCGACGAACCGACGGAGCCGAGCGATCCGGATCAGCTGCGCGGGCTTCGCGGCGGCCACGCGTCGATCTTACACCGACGGGTTGACGGTTTGATCCCGCGGTCGGCGTTGCTCGTCCGATGTTAGAATCGCGCGATGCTCGAAGCGCAGAGAGCTCGCGTCGCGGAGGCCGCCGATCCCGAGTCGCGCGCCATCGCGCTGATCGAGCTCGCAGAGCTCGAGCCGATCTTCGGCCATCGCCAGGCGGTGGTACGCGGCCTGCTTCACGAAGCGGCGGCGATCGTCGACACGCTTGGCAAGCCGGCGCTCGAAGGGCGCGTGCTCTTGCGGCTGGCGTACGTGAAGCTCGTCGACGACGACTTCGAAGGCACGGAGCAGCTCGCGACCCGCGCGAGAGATCGCCTCGTCGACGACAGCTACCGCGTGGCCGAGGCCAACGTCCTGCTGGTCCGCGCCGCGATCCGCCGCCAGCGACTCGCCCAGGCGCAGGCGATGCTTGTCGCGCTCGGCGACATCCCTGAGCCGGAGACGCTGACCCCGATCTCTGCACGCGTTGGCGTTCTGCTCGCGCTGACATGGGCGGAGCTCGCCCTCGAGCAAAAGGACTGGGTGATGGCGGGCGAGCGTCTCGCGCTGGTCACCAAGGCAACCCGAATCGATCCGGCGCTGGCCGAGCTCGGATTCACGTGCCGCCAGATGCTCGGACTGATCCACCTCGCGACGAACAAGTTCACCCAGGCGTGCGCGGTCATGCGCGAGGTGGTGACCATTGCGAGGAGCTACAACGCGGCCGAAGACGAGATCGAGATGCGTCTCGGCCTCGCCGCCGCGCTCGGGGAGAGAGGCGAGCAGGTCAATCTCGACGAGGCAGAGAAGCACCTGCAGATCGCGCGCGACCTCGCGCTCGAAGGCGGCTTCGATAGCCTCTACACCACGGCGCTGGTCGCACAGGCGGGACTGATGAACCGCAAGGGGCAGACGCGCGCCGCGCTCGATCGCTGCATCGAGGTCGCGCAGCTGGCTGTCTCGAGACAGGATCTTCCAAAGTACGGTGTTGCCGTCGGTCTGATGTCCCAGATCTACGAGCAGAAGGGCGATCTGGCGTCCGCGTACCGCACCTTCGCGGAGGCGAACGCCAGTCTTCGCGACGTGATCGGCGAGCGGGCGAAGGAGGTGATCGTGCCGTACATGGAGGCATTCGCGGACCGGATTGGACACGACAAGTTCGCGGCGATCGCCCAGCAGGTGAACAAGGCGGCTCATGCCCTCGACGCGTTTCACCGCTCCGGAAAGCGGAAGAGCTAATAATGACAGCATCTTGGGGGCGCGACTTCGGGGGTGATTGTTCCTCCGATGGCGGGGGGGATTTGGGCTGTCGTAACGTACAAGTGCATAGGACTCCTCATCTCCTCGCGGGTGGGTAAACGACATGGCTGGCGACACCAAAACGCTCGACCCCAAAGCCGCTCTCGAGAACTACAAGTACCCGGAGGCCGCGGACGATCAGAAGGCGATCGACAAGGTCGAGAACGCGATCAAGGCGCGTTTCCCCGGCAGTGTCACGGACGGCAAGGCGGAGGGTGTCGACGCCGACGTCAGCGCGAAGCAGGCAGGTGTCGACGAGGAAGAGGCGAAGGAGCAGGAGAAGAAGGCGCAGGAGGCGGCGGAGAAAGAACGCCGCGAACATCCTGACGAGGTCGCGAAGGAGGCGAAGGAATCGCCGCCGGGGCCGCTGCATCAGGGCGCGCCGGTCAAGCCGTCCGTGAAGGCGCCCGCCGTTGCGCCGGCGAACGCTCCGCCTGCGCCCAAGAAGGCCGGCGGGGGCGGCGACGAGCACGCGAAGCCGCACGGCGGAGGCGGGAAGCACGGCGGTGCAGCGACGGAGGCCAAGGTTGGCGCGCCGCCGACGGGCATCGTGCTCGTCGGAGCCGACAAAACGGACTTCGATGGCTATCTCAACGCGTATCCTTCGAAGTCGCCCGAGACGAAGGAGAAGATTTCCAAGATCAAGGAGATGGCCGGCATCGCGAAGGGCTTCGACAAGCAGGTCGAGTCCATCGTGCCGAAGGACGGCGATCACGGCACGTGGTTCAAGGAACAGCTCGGAAAGAGCGAGCTCGCCACGTTCACCGACAATCCGTACGCGAAGGTCCAAGGCAACCTGGGCACGTTGATGCGGGTTCTGTCGAAGACGAACGCAGTCGTCTCGATGGTCGGCAACGTCACCGGCAAGCTCGGCATGATCCTGACGATCCTCGGGTTCGTCTGCATGATCTTCCCGCCGCTTGGTTCCGCGATCGAAGCGATCGCGCGCGTCCTCAACATCATCGGCCTCGTCTGCGACGGCATCGGCTTCGCGGTCTCGACGGCGCTGACAGCATGTAATGGCATCAATCTCGCCCGGCAGATCGGCAAGGGCGCCTCGAATGAAGAGAAGGCGGCGACCGCCGACCTGATGGTCAGCGAGGCAACCTCTGCGGGCGGCCACTTCATCAACCTCGCGATGAACTACGGCCCGAAGTTCATGAAGGGGTTCAAGAACGCGTCGAAGGGCGTCATCGGCGGGCTCGTCAAGAAGGTGACGAGCTCGATCGCCAAGTTCGGCGCCAAGGCGCTCGGGCCGGCCGCGAACTGGGCGAAGAACATCGTCTTCAAGACCGGTCTGTTCACGGGGCCTCAGTCGAAATTCATGACCGCGGTCAAGTCCGGCGCGGCGAAGCTCGGAGCCGGTGCGGAGAAGGTCTGGAAGGCACCGGAGGTCGCGCTCGACTACCTCAAGGATACGAAGTTCGCGCGGATGGTGAACGAGTCGGGCGCCGCGAAGGCGATCGAGCGTTTCGGCGCAGGCGTGGATCGTACCGTCGAGAACAGCAAGATCCTGCGCGGTGTCGAAGGCACGGCGGCGGAGGCCGTCGGCGCGAAGCTTGGAAGCGTCGGCGAGAGCACCAGGCCCGCGAAGTGGCTCGATCGGTCCGTCCAGGCAGATGAACAGAAGATCAAGGCCGCGCTGGAGCACAACGCGGTCAAGAATGCGGGCAACAAGGAAGCCGGCCGCATCGACAAGGAGATCCGGAAGAACCGCAACAAGTCGATGGACAAGGGTTGGGAGGGGGACCTCGAGGGCTCGAAGCCGCTATGGGCAGAGGCGGATCGACTCGAGGCAAGCAAGGCCGAGAAGGTCGCGGCAGCCGAGCAACAGACGCTCGAGAAGCGGCAGGCGCACGAGGCGCAGAAGGATGCTGCGGAGCAGGCCGCGAAGAACGCCGAGGCCGCTGAAGCAGCCGAGAAGAAGGAGTTCTGGGAGGACCCCAAGAAGTCCCAGGAGAAAACGAAGGACAAGCTCGCCGAGCTCGACCAGAAGAAAGAGGACCTCCGCTACCAGGAGTGGCAGGCGAACGCCGAGCTCAACCGTGCGGACGCGACGCCCGCCGAGAAGAAGGTCGCCGAGGAAGAGCTGAAGAAGATCAAGCACGAACGCCGAGAGCTTCGGCACGAGCGCGCCGAGGCCCAGGGCATCGGCATCAAAGCAGCCGGCGGCGAGGGCGTGGAGAACATCGGTGGGCTCAAGGAGAAGGCGGGCGAGACGTGGGCCGCGCTGCACGGTAAGGACGAGAAGGCCGAGAAGCAGAAGGAAGCGGTGGAGGAAGTTGCGAAGGATTCGGGCCACGCGGACCACGAGAAGTTCGAGAAGCAGGAGCTCCACGAGAAGGTCGAGGAGCTCGGTGGCGGCGAGGGTGGAGGAGAGGGCTGGGCGACGCCGGACCTCGCGCCTGCCGGTGCATCTGCGTACGTGAACTCCGCGCTCGATGGGCTCGATGCTGATACGGGCTTCGACCACGACGAAGACGACCAGGATTCGCAGGACGCGCAGGGCGCCGACGAGAGCAAGACGCAGCCGGACGCACCGGCCAACGACAGCGCGCAGGCGTCTGCGCCTACCGTCGCACCGGCACCGGCACCGGCCCCGCAGCCGGCGGCCGACGAGGGCGCGAAGGACACGAAGGAAGAGACGGGTGGCGAGCTCCCGGAGCTCGCGTACTGGCCTGACCTCGTCAAGCAGGATGGCGAGTTCGAGAAGTCGGCCAAGGATCTGCTGCACATGAAGCAGATCGCCTACGCGTTCCAGAAGCAGCAGGCCGAAGCGAAGAAGAAGGCACTCGAGCAGTTCAGCGCGATGTGCAGCGTCGAGGAGTACAACGCTGCGAAGGCGAAGCACGCCGCCGAGCACAAGAAGTCGATGCAGCCAGGCGCCGACGAGCAGAAGCAATCTGCGACCGCGGCGAACGAAGGCGCCGGCGCGCTCGGTACGGCGGTCAGCAAGCAGAACGAGAGCAAGGGGCACGCGAACGGCGAGGCGCAGCCGGCTCCGGATCCGGGTTCCAAGCCGAGCGTCCTGCACCCGATCCGACGCATCTGGTGGTACGTGAAGCGCTGGGCAGCCAAGACGGCTGCAAAGGTGTTTGGCTACATCCAGGAGAAGATCAGCAGCCTGATCATGAAGATGATCTGCGGCGTCAGCATGGACGACATGAAGGCGTACACGCTGGCGTTGCACCGCCACTCGCAGTGGTCCGCGCTGATCGCTAGCGGCAAGGGCCCCGACGCGGCGACGACTGCAATGACGGCCTCCGACGAAGGCTCGAAGAAATCGAAGTCGGCCGCAGAGGAGGCGATGAGCGACGCTTCCGAGTGTGATCAAAACATCGCCGATGCCGCAACGTTCGTCGCGAACGTCGAGCAGAGCGAGAAAGATCTCGCGGCGGAGCAGCAGAAAGCGGTGCAGTTCATTGCGAGCCTGAAGGCCGCGGTTGCCGCCGAGAAGGAGCGCAAAGCGGCGGAGCAGGCGAAGAAGGACGCCGAGAACCAGAAGCAAGCCTTCGGTGGCCTGGCAGCTCCGAAGGAGGCACCGAACGCCTCCGCGTCACCGGCGCCGAAGAACATGTCGGTCGCGCCGACGAAGAAGCTGGCCTCCGAGAAGAAGAAGAAGCCGGTGAGCGCGGCGAGTGTCTCGAAGGTGAAGAGCGCGGCTGACTACGTCTCGAAACAGGCAACGATCGTGACGCAGCAGCTGGTGTCGTCAAAGGAGTCGCAGGCGCATCAGCTCACCGAGAAGCTCGAGAAAGCCGGTAAGAAGGGACTCGTTCAGGACGTCATCAACCAGCTCGCAACCCACACCGGTAGCGAGATCGTCGCCGGCATGAAGACCGCCGCAGACGGAATCAAGAACGACGCGACTGCGGCTGCGCAGCAATCGATGTCGGACAACGCGGAGCTGCAGGGCGTTGCTGGCCAGATCAAGAAGCACGCTCAGATCCTCGATGACGCCTCGACGCAGGCATTCCAGAAGCTCAACGAGACGTTCAAGTCCACGTACGAGACTGCGACGCGCGCGGCCTGAGCAAGCCGTAGCAGCGTGATAGCATCGCCGCGTGGATGGCTCGACAGTCTCCTCGAAGGTGGTGCGCGGAAAGCGGGCGTCGATCTGGCGGCAATTTCGCGACTCCCCAGGAGTGATGCTCTGGGCGCTTGCGTCTCCGCCGGTGCTCATTCTTGCGGCGATCAAGCTGATCTTCTTCCACTCCAAGCTCAGCACCGGCGCCACGGCTCTTTACGCGCTCCTCGCTCTCGTGGCGATCGGCGGCCTCATCGTTTTGAGCGTGCAGCGCGAGAACCTGCCGATCGAGTGCGAGTGCCCGTCCTGCGGCACGAAGAGCTGGTTCGAGTTCCAGGAACGCGCGGTCGATGCCGCGCCACGCGTCGCGCGTTGCGATAGTTGCCTGATCTACGTGGGCCTGCGCGATGGGAACGACGTCGCCGAAGTTCCTCTCGAGACCCTGATCGCCATTCCGAACTTCGTGATCGATAGCGCCCAGTACAAGGCCAGTGTTCACCGCGGAAAGGCTGGGCTCGAGTTCGTCATGCCCACGTTCTGTGCGGTGTGCGGCGCCGCGAATGCCCCGCATCAGCGGAAGATCAGCATGCTGTGGAACAACCCGGGCGTGAACGTCGACGCGGTCAAGTACGTCAACTACGCACGTACAGGGAGTCTCAGCCACGGGCTCGTGAACAACGACCCTCCGGACCGGATCAACAGCGTCGACGTGATGAACCTGCACGTTCCTGTGTGCGCGCAACATCAGGCAGAGACGACGCGCCCTGAGCCATTAACGTCGGATGACTGGGGGACGATGTGCTGCGCGTCGTACCGGTTCTACAAGGCGTTCGTCGTCGCGAACAACGTCGTTGCGCCCGGCAACGAAGGACTACCGACGGCGCGCGTTCGAAGTTGACGCCTGCTAGTCTCGCGGAGTGAAGCAGGCAAGGTTGTCGGGAGGCGGCTGGGCATCCCGCGACGACGCCGAGGGCCGGCGGGAACCGGTGGCTACGCCGGCCAGATCTGGTTCTGCTGACAGAATGCGCGCAGATACGGATACGAGCGGAAGCGGATCTTGACGCGGTCTCCGCCGGCCGCAGAGATCTGGGCGCCGTCCTTGTGCGCCGCGCAGTGCGGGACCTGGACCTCGAAAATCGTGGCGCCCGCCTTGCCCGTGACCGCGCCGCCGGTGACCGCATTGGCCCCGACCAGCGCCAGCGCCGAGCCCTGGTTCTGCACGCGCGTCTGCACCTTCTCGGCGTGGTCGGCGGGGGCGCCGCAGACGCAGCAGCCGTTCGGCCACGAGTACTGGGCGGGGAGCAGGGTGCCGAACGTCGGTTTGTCGGCGACGCGGTTCGGGTCAATCGGTGAGAGCGTGCCTTGCTTGCCCTCGGCGAAGGCGTGGCATTTCTCGCAGAGGACGCCGTCGTTGGCGCCGGTGGAGAGGCCGGTGATGACTGCGCCGCAGGACGGGCAGGCGGCCTCGCCGGCACCTCCGAATGCCATGCCGAGGAAGACGAGGCCCAGTACGCCCGGGATCAGCGCGATTCCGATGGTGATCGCGCCGTCTGCGATCGTCTTGAAGAGAAGCCCCGACACGGCGATCGCGGCCAGACCGCCGACCGCATAGCCCACCGTAGTCTTCCAATTCCGCGTCACCTTCGTCATACCCGCCATGGGTGTACGATACCGCAACGGGTACAAACCCTGCGGCCGTCTCCGTGAAGAAGATCTTGAGTGTTCTCGGTACCGTCGTGGTCGTCATCGCGATCGCCGCGGGCGCCTATCTCAAGTACTGGAACCTGTGGGGTGCCGAGAAGCTCGGCGGCTCGTGTCACAACCGCGCCGGCTGTCGCTCGTTCTGGTGCCTGAAGCACGAGCTCGCGGGGTCGGCGGAGCAGAAGAGCAGCGGCTACTGCACGGACAAGTGCGATACCGACAGCGACTGCAACAAGGACATGAAGTGCGTCGTGCCGACCGCCGAGGCGTTGGATGACCTCGCGAGGCTCGGGCGGCCGAGCAAGCTGTGCGAACGCGTGCGCGTCGGAGGATCGTGAAGGTGGAGCTCGCGGACGACGACTACTTCGGATACCAGGACGGCAGCGAGCAGCTGTCGGACTACGCGGAGCGATTCGGGCTCCTGTTCGAGCGGCTGCGTCGGATCCGCGACGCGATGCCGAAGACGGCGGCCGTCGTGCCACATCGCGTGCGCGAGGAGCTGCTCGAAGGGGCGCGCGCGGATATCGCGCGGATCAACCGGCAGCTGGGCGATCTTGATGACGTGATCACGCGGCGGACGGAGATCGCGAAGCAGCTCGGTGTGTTGTTGCCGCTGGAGCTGTTGCGCGAGCGGATGGAGCTGACGCAGCTCGATGTCGAGATCCTGACGATGGCGTACGCGCTCGAGAGCGGTGCGGCGTTCAATCCGTACGACACGCGCGCGGAGAAGACGGAGGACTTCGATGCCGACGTCTCGTTCTTTATCGCCCTGCTGGCGGCGGGCGACCGGATCAGCGCCGACTCGGCGCGCATGCGGTTTGTGTCGGATGCGGCGCTCGTCGAGGCTGGGCTGATCAACTTCTCGCCGGCGCCGGGATGGGGCGCCGATGCGCCGCTCCTCCATCGTCGGATCCGGTTGCCGGAGCGCACGCTCGAGTTCCTGTCGGGCAGCCTCGAGCCGCCGCGCTCCGTGCTCGGGACCGTCGCGACGTATCAGGCCGTGCCGCCCGGGCAGGAGACGCTGCTTCTCGAGGATCCGGCGATCGTCGGGCAGGCCGCGCGCGCGGTGGCCACGCCGGACCAGCTGCTGATCCTGCGCGGAGCGGCGGGCGTCGGGCGCAAGTCGATCGCGGCGGCCGCGGCGCGGCAGCTGGGGCGCGGCGTGCTGGTCGTCGATCTGACGCGGCTGCCACACGATGGCGGCGAGCTGACGCGGATCCTCGGCGTGCTGCTGCGCGAGGCGCGGCTGCAGGCGGCGGTGCTGGTCCTGGATCGCGCGGACGAGTTTGCGGATGGCGAGGGGCAGCAGTGGCTGTGGCCGCTGTTGACCGAGCGGCTCGCGCGCTCGCGGCTGCAGATCGCGGTCGTGTGCGAGCACACGCCGAAGTGGATCGTGCGCGTGCCGCGCGTGCTGATCGATCTGCCGGTGCCGTTTCCGTCGGCGGACGTGCAGCAGCGGCTGTGGGTGCGGCACCTGCCGCCGCATCTGAGCCTGGATCCCGAGCTGTCGATCGAGAACATCGTGAAGACGTACTCGCTGAGCTGCGCGTCGATCATCGCGACGACCGACGAGCTGAGCCGATTCGACCGCGTGCACGCGCGCGGCGGGCTGCTCGATAACGCGACGGTGCTCGATGTCGTGCGGCGGCGGCTCGCGCACCAGCTCGGCGAGCTGGCGGATGTGGTGCGCACGACGATGGAGTGGCGCGACGTGATCTTGCCCGAGGAGATCATGGATCGCGTGATCGAGTTCTTGAACTTCGCGATGCATCGCCAGTCGGTGATGCGCGACATGGGGTTCGGGCGGAAGCTCGCGTACGGGCGCGGGCTGTCGGCGCTGTTCTCCGGGCCGCCGGGGACGGGCAAGACGATGATCTGCTCGCTGCTCGCGAAGGAGCTCGGGATGGAGCTCTATCGCATCGATCTGTCGCAGGTCGTGAACAAGTACATCGGCGAGACGGAGAAGAACCTGGGGAAGGTGTTCGACGAGGCGTCGCGCGGGCAGGTCATGCTGCTGTTCGACGAGGCCGACTCGATCTTCTCGAAGCGCACCGAGGTGAAGTCGTCGAATGATCGCTACGCGAATCTCGAGGTGAACTACCTGCTGCAGCGCATGGAGGGATTCGAGGGGATCGTCGTGATGACGACGAACTCGGAGAACTCGATCGACCGTGCGTTCTTGCGCCGCATCCGGTTCCGCGTGCGCTTCCCGGCGCCGACCGAGGCCGATCGCGAGCGGCTGTGGCGCGGCATGGTGCCGAAGGAGATGAACCTCGCGCCCGATGTCGACTTCCGCGTGCTCGCGGAGCGGTTCCCGATGGCGGGCGGCAACATCATGAACGCGCTCGTGCGCGCGGCGACGAGTGCGGCGGCGAGCGGTCAGCCGGTCGGGCAGAAGCATCTGGTGTGGGCGGCGGAGCTCGAGTACGGCGAGATGGGATTCCTCGCGTGACCACGAGTCTCAGTCGCGACGGCGTGCGGCGGATGGTGTCGCTGTATCCCGATGGCGAGCGTGCGCAGGCGCGTCGCACGCTGGTGCAGCCGGAGCTGGCAGGCGGCGATGCGGAGGCGCGGTTCGCGGCGTACCTGCTCGATCCAGTCGGGCGGCCGCTGCGCGCCGACGAGCGCTGCCTGCTCGAGCGGCCGATCGGAGCCGGTTGTGCGGTGGCGGTGAGCGACGATGTCGTCGCGATCGTCGCGGCGCCGCGGTGGGTCACCGGCGACCGGCTGTCCGACGAGCTGCTCGCGGCGCGCTTCGCCGTGCGTGCGGACGAGGCGGTCGCGGCGGCCGTCGCGGAGCTGTCGCCGGAGGCGGCGGCGTTCGCGATCCGGAGGCTCGCGGAGCAGGCCGGACCCGACGAGGCGCGGCTGCATCTCGCGGTGCTGCAGGCGGGCAGGGCACTCGCGTGGCGGCCGGAGCTGATCGGCGCGACGGGCGATCTCGTGCCGGCGCTGCTCGGCTTGCTCGATCGAGGGAGCCCGCGGCCGCTGCTGCAGGCGCTGTGCGCGGTGCTCGGGCCACTCGCGGCCGCGAACGAGCAGGTGCGCGCGGCGGTGCTCGTGAAGCTGCAGGCCGCGCGCGGCGCGATCCATGGTCGCCGTACGGGCAGCTCGTTCCTCGCGGAGCTCGAGGCGCTCGACCGGCCGCGCACGATGCCCGACGAGGATTATCTGATGACGCTGCCCGATCGCGAGCTGCTCGAGGCGAGCGCGGAGATCCTGGGCCGCGCGGCCGGTGCGCTCGATGCGGCGACGTTCGTGCCGTTCCAGCGCGAGGTGCTCGCCGACGACGAGTCGCTGTTGCCGCCGTTTGTCGACGGCCTCATCGCGGCCGCCGCGATCGAGCCGCTCGGCGAGCTCGTCGCGCAGCTCGTCGCGACGACCGACGAGGAGCCGCGCACGTTCGGCCTCGTGATCGCGAGCCAGCTGCCGCTCGATGCGTGCCGCGATCTCTTGCTCGCGTGTCTCGACGATCGCCGTGCGAGCGTGCGCGCGCGCGCCGTGCAGGCATGCGTGCGGCTCGAGCCGGAGGTCGCGGTGCCGGCGATCGCGGCGCACCTCGACGACCTCGATCCCGGCGTGTGTGCGCGGGCGGCGCGGGCGCTGGTCGATCTGGGCGAGCGCGAGCGGGTCGCGGAGCGCCGGATGCCGACGGGGATCACGATCGGGCAGGCGCGCGAACGCACCGCGGCGGTGCGGGCCGCGCTCGGCGAGGCGTCGCTCGATGTTGCCGGCGCGCTGTTGCCGCTGGTTGCCGCGCGCGCCGAGGTTGCGGAGGCGCTCGACGAGGACCCGCTGGTCGATGCGCTCGCCGACGTGCTGCTCGGGTCGCCGGAGGGACTCGAGCTCGCCGCATCGGCGATCCGCGAGATTCCCGACGCGCTGCCGCTCCTCGCGCTCGTGCTCGGGGGCACCGAGGAGCCGACGCCGCTCGTGATCTCCGAGGAGACGCGCCGCGTGCTCGCGGGCGTGCTCGATCCGCTGATCGACGCGGGCGGTGACGCCGGCATGCTCGCGCTGACGACGCTCGCGCGGTTCTCGCTCGGCGACGCGGCGATGGTCGACGGGATCCTCGACGCGGACGCGCGCAACGAGGGGTACGCGCAGCACGTGCTGTCGGCGCTCGCGCACGTGCGCGTTCGCAGCGAGCGCGCGGCGGCCGTGCTCGGGCCGCTGATCGAGGACGTCGAGCACTTGCCGGCGGTGCTGCTCGCCGCAGGCGTCGCGGGCGTGGCGCTGCCCGTCGAGCATCCGCTGTGGGCGCGCATCGAGGACCTGTTCGACCTCGGCGTGCATGCGCGCGCGACGGCGTACGCGGCGCTCGCGAGCCGCGCGCGAATCCGCAGCGCGGTAGGATAGGCGCGATGGCAGCGGTGCAGGCAATTGCCGCGACCGACGACGGGCGCTGGATCGCCTGGTCCGAGGCCGGCCGGCTCGCCGTCGTCGAGACGGCGAAGCGCGTGCAGGTTGCCGAGCTCGCGATCCACCTGCAGCCGCCGGTCGCGCTCGCGCTGAGCACGGATCCGGACCGGCTCGTCGTCGTGCACACGCGCGGCGCCGCGACGCTGGTGCGCGTGCTGTCGATGCCCGATCTCGAGCCGCTCGCCGAGGGCACGCTGCCGGCGTCGGCGCGGCTCGTCGCGGTGTGCGGTGCGACCGCCGTGCTGCTCGGCTCCTCCGACGTGCTGACGCTCCTCGATCTCGCGACGCTGCACTCGACGACGCTCACCGTGCGCGGTCCGATCCAGGCGGTCGCGGCGTTCTCGGCGTCGCAGATCATCGTCGCGGCGCGCGGCAAGCTCGAGACGTGGAGCCTCGAGGAGCGCCGCCCGACGCACCGGCTGTCGTTCGCGCTGCCGAAGCAGCCGACCGCGGTCGGTGTCGCGGCGAATGGCAGCCTGCTGTGGACGGCGTCGGGCGACGGAACGATCAGCTGCCACCGCCTCGCCGACGGGACGCTCGTCAGCGAGGGCGAGCTCGGCGCGCGCGGGCTCGTGCTGAGCGCCAGCCGCACGCAATCGATGCTGATCGCGCGGATGCCGGAAGCGGCGCAGGAGCTGCTCGCGTACGACCTGCTCACGGGAACGACGCAGACGCGCTCGGTCGGCGTGCCGATCGCGGCCGCGTGTGTCGTCGGCACCGTCGGGGTCGTGCTGCCCGAGCACGATGCACCTCTGCTCGTCGCGCTGACCGGCCCCGACATCGTCCGGCCGCTCGCGCTGGCGGAGGGCATGCCGGTCGCCGAGGCGCCCGAGGCGGAGGCCGAGCAGGTCGAGGCCGAGCCGGCGCCGGCGGAGCCCGCCGTCACGAGCCGTCTCGAGGAGTGGCGCGCGCAGGTCCGCGCGGCCGTCGAGGCCACGCCCTCGGCCGCGCCGATCGACTTCGCGCCACGTGCGGCGACGGACATCACGCCGCGCCGCGCCTCCGAGGACACGCGGAGCGCGCGCGCCCGCCTCGTCGCGTGGGCCGCCGTGGGCAAGGCGACCGCTCCACCGCTGCCGAAGCTCGACGAGCTCGCGCAGCGATTCTCGCTCGACCTGCGCTCGCGCATGCTGCTGTCGCTGCTGTACGCGGCGTGGCTCGAAGGCGATGGCAAGGCCGGCGTGCCCGTCGCGCATGCCGCGCGTATCCTCGGCAACGACGACCCGGCGTGGAGCGAAGCGCTCGCGCACGGCCGCCTCGGCCAGCTCGGCTGGGTGCGCGTGGGCTACGGTCGCGTGCGGCTCCGGCCGCAGATCGGCCGCTTCCTCGACGAGGCCGCGCCGCAGATCCGCCTGGTCGCGCCGGCGGCGGGCGCGCGCACGGCGGACCCGCCTGCGGTCGCATCGCAGTGGAGCCGCCACGGCGCGGATCTCGACGTACGCCTGCGCGAGCTCGCCGATTCGTGCCAGGTGCGCGTCGCCGCGATCGATCTCGACGCGCTCCCCGCCGCCAAGATCGATCGCGCGCTCGAGAGCAAGCTGCTCGAGGCTCGCCTGCACGGCGCGCTGCCGGTGCTGCACTGCGTCGGCGGCGTGACGCTCGATGTCGCGCGGCTCGCCGAGCCGATGCTGCTGACGTGCCGCGAGGCTGCGCCGTTGCCGTGGGCCAGGCTGCCGAGCTGGCCGCCCGTCCCGGTGCCGGACGTCCAGACCCGCGAAGCGACGAGCTGATCCGCGGTACGATGGTGGGATGGGCGACGACGAGAGCACGCGGACGATGCAGGATGGCATCCCGCTGCGCTTCGGCCCGCGGGGGCCGTCGCTGCTCTCCGGCATCGAGCGGTTCACGATCCTGACGAAGCTCGGTGAGGGCGGCATGGGCACCGTCTACGCCGCCTACGACAGCGTGCTCGATCGGCGAGTCGCGCTGAAGGTCGTGCGCGCGGATCGCCGCCGCGCCGAGGATCCCGTGACGCCCCGCGAGCAGCTGCTGCGCGAGGCCCAGGCGATGGCGCGGCTGTCCCACCCGAACGTCGTCGCGATCCACGAGGTCGGGGAGATCCGTGAAGACGTATTCGTCGTGCTCGAGCTCGTCGACGGCGCGACGCTGCAGGCCTGTCTCGCCGAGCGGCCGCGCGGGTGGCGCGCGATCGTCGGCGCGTACATCGAGGCCGGGCGCGGGCTCGCCGCCGCACACGCGGCCGGGCTCGTCCATCGCGACTTCAAGCCGCAGAACGTGCTCGTGCGCCGCGATGGACGGATCCAGGTCGCGGACTTCGGCGTCGTGAGCATGGGCGGATCGTCGGGCGACGGCGGCTCGGACTCCGGCCCGACCCCGCCGTCGGGCCACCTGACGTTCGCGGGCCGGCGCGTCGGCACGCTCGCGTACATGGCGCCCGAGCAGTACGCCGGTGCGCCGGTCGACGGGCGCGCGGATCAGTTCGCGTTGGCGGTCGCGCTGTGGGAGGGGCTCTATGGCACGCGCGCGTTCGCCGGAAAGGGGGCGCAGCTCGCGGCCGCGATGGCGGCGGGCGAGATCGTCAAGCCGCCGGCCGAGGCGCCGGTGCCGCGCTGGATCGAGCCGGTGCTGCGGCGCGCGCTGTCGCCGAAGCCCGACGATCGGTTCGCGACGATGGACGAGCTGCTTGCCGTGCTCGGCCGCGATGTCGAGCGCGTGCGCCGGCGCCGTCTGTGGATCGCGGGGGGCGCGGCGGCGGTCGCTGCGCTCGGCATCGTCGCGTGGCTCGGCTGGACGCGCCGCACCGCCGGTCCACCGCCGTGCAGCGGGGCCGAGACGCTGCTCGCCGGTCGCTGGGACGCCGCGCGCGCCGCCTCCGTGCAGCACGCGCTGGCGGCCTCGCCGCTGCCGTTCGCGCAGGCCGCCGCGACGCGGATCATCCCTCAGCTCGACGCGTGGGCGAAGGACTGGGTCTCGATGCGCGTCGACGCGTGCCGGGCGACGCGCGTGCGCGGCGATCAATCGGAGCAGCTCCTCGACGCGCGCGTCCGCTGCCTCGACCGCGAGCTCGACGAGGTCGACCTGCTCGCGGGCGCGCTCGTCAAGGCGGATCGCGATGCGCTCGCCCACGCGGCGCGCTCGCTCGACCTGCCGGAGGTGTCGGCGTGCGCGGATCGCGAGCAGGTGATGATGCGCGTGCCGCCGCCGAGTGAACGCGCGCTGCGCGATCGCGTCGAGGCGCTCGAGCACGAGCTCGCGATCGTGCGCGCCGGCGAGCGGATGGGCCGCTATCACGAGGCGCGAGGGCAGGCGGCCATGCTCGCGACGGCCGCGGCGGCCGCCGGATTTCGCCCGCTCGTCGGCGAGGCGCTGCTCGTGCGCGGGCAGCTCGAGGAGCAGGACGGTGCCCCATCGGCGGCCGCGCAGACGCTCGCCGAGGCCGCCCACACCGCGGGCGAAGCTCGCGACGACGCGACGGGCGCACGCGCACTGCTCTCGCTGATCGACGTGTACATCGCGAAGGGCGAGAGTGCGTCCGCGCTCGCGATCGGTGTCGCGGCGGATGCCGCCGTCGCGCGCGCACGCGAGCCGGCCCTCGATGCGTTGCTCGCCGAGCAGCTCGGCGCCGCGCACAGCGCCGCCGGCGACGACGCCGCGCAGACCTACCTCGAGCGCGCACTCGCGCTACGGCGGGCCGCCTCGCCGGATAGCGTCGAGGTCGCGGATCTGCTCAACAAGCTCGGCGGCATCGCGCTGCGGCGCGGCGATGCGGCGCGCGCCCGCTCGCTGTACGAGGAGGCGCTGCGGATCGTCGTCGCCGGGCTCGGGCCGGACCATCCGTCGTCGGCGATCACGCGTGCGAACCTGTGCTACCTCGACGCGCAGGCCGGCAAGCTCGCCGAGGCGCGCGCGTGCCAGGAGCAGGTCCTCGCCGTGCTCGAACGCGCGCTCGGTCCCGAGCACCCGCAGGTCGCGTGGGCGCTCAACGAGATCGGGCTCGTGCAACGCGACCAGGGCGACACCGCCGGCGCCGTCGAGCGCTTCGAGCGCGCGCTCGCGATCTGGGAGCGCGGGCCGGGCACCGATGTCGCGTGGCCGCTGATCAACCTCGCCGAGATCGCGCTCGAGCGCGGCGACCACAAGCGTGCGCTCGAGCTGTGCACGCGCGCGGCCGACGTGATCGAGCACGCGTCGGGGGCGGCGCATCCCGACCTCGTCGACCCGCTGACCTGCCGCGCGATGGCGCTCGCCGCGACGTCGCCGCGCGATGCGTTCGCGGTCGCCCGGCGCGCCCACACGATCGCGAGCGCGCACGGCATCCCGGAGACGCCCGAGCTGACGAAGCTGCTCGCGAAGCCGCGCTGATCAGTTGCGCGCGAGCATCACCGCGGCCTGGCTGAACGCGCTCGCGGTCCAGAATTCGCCGAGCGCGTCGAGCTTGTCGCCGAGGTCGCCGTCGCGCTCGACCATCGCCAGCTGGTACGCGAGCTTTGCCTGCACGGGAATCGCGCCGGTCGCGATCTTCGCCGCGTGTGCGGAGGCGCGCGCGTTGCGCTCGGCCGCCGCGAGCAGGTGCGCGAATGCCTTGTCATGCTCGATCTTGTCGACCTTGCCGGTGTCGTCGGTGTGGACGCCGAGCGAGTCGTAGCGCGCGATGAGCTGCGCGGCGTCGTCGTACGCGAGCTCGCCGCTGGCGAGCGACATCAGGCTCCACGCGAGCGACTGCTCGCCCCACGCGGTCTTGCGCTCGTCGAGCGTGCCGTTGCCGACGCGGCTCGCGATCCACGCGACGTAGTAGTCCGGCTCGAGCTGCGCGAGCTTCGTGCGCGCGTCGTCGTCGGAGATGTGGTCCTGCTCGGCGAGCGGGTGCGCGAGCAGCGCGTCGAGGTGGCCGACGCCGGCGCCGCCGGCAGCCTGGTAGCCCGTCGCGATGCGCTGCACGTTCGGGAGCGCGCACGTGTACGGCACGGAGGGCCCGTTCTCGAAGTCGAGCTCCTGCGTCGCGAGCGTCGACTCGGCGATCGTGCGGCCGACGTAGAGCAGGCTAGGGGCGAGCGCCTGCATGATCTTGTCGGCGGCCTCGGGTGAGCCGAGCTGCGCGGTCGGGACGTCCTTCAGGCCCTCGAGGTACGCGACCGTCTGCGCGATCGACGTCGACGCCATCTGCTCGAACACGTACCCGCGCAGCCCCGCCTCGAACGCCGCCATCATCTGCAGGTGTGCGCCGAGCGTGTTCGGGTGCAGCGCGCCGATCTTGTCGAGCACTGCCGTGGTGGTCTCGTCGAGCCGCTCGAGTGCTTCGAGCGAATCGATCGCGGCCGCGATGTTGCCCGCCTGGACCTTCTGCAGCAGGTCGTACGCCTGCGTCGTCGCGGACGCGAACGCCCACGCGGCGAGCATCCGCGAGTACGCCGCGCCAGCCATGCCGTGCTTGTGCAGCGCCTCGGCGGTCTCGGCGTAGCTCTTCGCGTACTGGCGCATCGCGCCGAGCAGCGGCGGCAGGCGGCCCGCGTTCTCGAGCTGCACGAGCGTCGCCCACTCGCTGCCGACGCGCGTCTGCCACTCCTTGTACTTCGCCTCGAGCGCCGTGACCGTCTCCTTGTCGAGTGCCATCTCGGCCTCGGGCACCGGCACGGGCTCGGGGAGCGTCTTGCCGGTCAGGAGCTTGTACGCCGCGTGCACGTCCGCGATCTCGACGGCCTCGGCGCCGTGCTGCTTCGCGAGCTGCACGAGATCGACGAGCTCGCCGCTCGCGGACGTTGCCATCCGCATGCCCGCTGGATAGCCGAGCCGCTTCTTGCCCTTCTCGATCGCGGCGAGGAACTTCTCGGGAAGCCCCGCGACGGGGGCGATCGACCCGTCGGGGGCGAGCGTGCCGGTCATCGTCGCCGTCGGATCGATGGGCGCGCCCGTGATCGCGGCGAGGAAGCCGCCGGCGATCAGCCCCGATGCACTCGGCCCGCCGATGGGCCCGCCACTCGCCGAGAACGTGAAGTCGGTGAGGTCCTTGTCGAGCGTCGTCGCGGCGACGATCGCGCTGACCGACATACCGACCGGCACGCTCTCATCGCGGTTCGGCGCGGTCGCGAGCGTCACGGGCGTGAGCTTGGCGTCCATCGCATCGACGACGACCGTGCTCGGCGCGGCGGGGATGGCGATCACGGTCGAGCCGCCCTTGTCGTCGGTGCCGAGGATCGCGGCCTGGTTCGGCGCCTTCGCATCCGCCTTGATGCCCATCGGTCCGTACATCACGACCTTCGGCGCCGGCTCCTGCTTCGCCGGCCCGTGCTGCGCGCTGCCACACGCGGCGACCAGTGCTGCGACGAGCGCGCCGCGCGAGAACCCCATGCGCGCGATACTAGCGCGCGCGAGGATGCTTGCGCGCCTGCTCGAGCACGCGCGCACGCGACACGTGCGTGTAGACCTCGGTCGTCGAGATGTCGGCGTGCCCGAGCATCGCCTGCACGGCGCGCAGGTCGGCGCCGCGCTCCACGAGATGCGTCGCGAACGAGTGGCGCAGCT
>CAYUNM010000018.1:0-130287 GCA_964446175.1 uncultured Kofleriaceae bacterium | reverse complement strand
CGCGCCAAGCATGCTGCGAACGGCTCGTCACGACGGGGAGCGGCGAGGACTTACCTACTACGCAGAGAACGATGCGTTTCCAGACTGGGTCTACGAGTAGCCGAGCGGAGTGGTCCCGGGCCCGTGGAGAGTGTCAGAATCGCGCGGTGAACTGGGCTGTGTATGCCGACTTGGAGCGCTCGCTGACGCGCGACGAGCAGCACGCTGTCTTCGACGCCCTCGATGCGATCGTTCCGGACAGCGGATGCGTGGGGCCGAACAGAAAGGGAATCTACGAGGTGTACTTCACCGTGGATGCGGCGACGCGAGCGGAGGCCGAGACCGCAGCCGCGCAGTTCATGAAGGCCGTGCTTCAGCAAGCCCGGGTGGCAGTGCTATTCGTGCTCGAAGTGACGGCGCTGAAGTAGCAGATCTCCCTCTGCGCCAGAAACTTGACACGTTCACGATCGCGTCCACGATGAAGCATGAGCCTCGCCCAGAACATCTCCTCCACTACCGGAGAGTCGCTGTCCTGGGCGCGGATCTGCGAGGAACATCCCAATGAATGGGTGTGCCTACGCGATGTCGAGAACGACGCCCGCGGCGTGATCTGCTCGGCGCGTGTCGTCAGTCACGACCGTTCGATCGAACGAGCGCTCGATCTGGCCGAGCCTGCCGAGGCCGATACCACAGTCGTGCACACATCCGGACGCCCGCTGTGGACGCCGCGCACAGAAATTCTCGATGAGAGCCGAGACGACCTTCGATCTCATCGGTGATCTGATCGGCGTCGATGCTGTGGTTACCGGGCCGTCGGGCAGCGCGGACGTGCAGCTAATCTTGGATACGGCTGCGGTCATGACCACGGTGGTTCCGAGTGTGGCCGAAGCGATCGGATACACGTCGGCGCTCCGCGTTGGCTGGAGTGTCACGCGGACTGCCGCTGCCGAAGAGCGCGGCTACATCGTTCGGGCGGAGGTCTCAACGCTCGGCTTCACCATGCCCAATCATCGCGTGGTTGTTGCCGACCTTGGATACGGGATTGATGGCGTGCTGGGCATCAACTTTCTGCGCCACTTCAACCTCGAGATCCGATTCGCTGACCGGCGCATTGTCCTCGAACAAATCGCGCCGTGAACGCGTGGCAACGCTTTGCCACGACGCACCCGATCGGTCCGGACCACCGCATCTGTCTCCGGACAAAGGGAGCCCGTAACCCGTCGAGACGACTGCAAGGCCACGCGACTCTTGATCATTCGTGATCGTCTCGGCGAGGTTCGAGTCCCCCCGCTCGCACGAACGTAACAGCCGCTAGCGGCGCAGCGACGGGGGCAGCGTGCCGTCGATGTCGGTGAAGCCGTACTCGCGCGCGAGCTCGGCGACCACGAGCGCCTGGCTGGTCTTCGCGAGGCGATCCGGATCGGCGGCCAGCGCAGCCACCGCACGGCCGCTCAGTCGCGGCGACTCGCCGCCTTGCGATGGATCGAGCCCGAGCTGCTCGGCCAGGTGGCGCTCGGTCTTCACGATGCCCGGCCAGATCGATACGACCGTGACGCCGTGGTCGCGGAGCTCGCGGCCCATGTCGCGGCTCATCCGGTCGACGCCCGCCTTGCCAACGCCGTAGGCGACGCTGACTGCATGGAGCTTCGCACCGAACGATGACACGTTGACGATCAGCCCGCCGCGCCGCGGGATCATCGCGTGGGCGGCGTGCCAGCTCGCGACGTAGTGCGAGCGCAGACCGACTCGATGCATCGTGTCCCACTGGTCGATCGGCAGCTCCCAGAACGGGCCGACGATCCGGCCTTCGGGAACGGCGAACGCATTGTTGACCAGGATGTCGAGCTTGCCGGACTCGTCGAGGATGCGCGCGAAGAGGCGCGCGACTGCGGCGTCGTCGGCGTGATCGCACGCGACGGGGATGCCACGGCCGCCGAGCGCGGAGACCTCTGCGGCGGTCTCGGCGATCGTGCCGGGCAGGACGCCCGGCGTGACGGTGCGCCCCGTGACGTAGACCGTGGCGCCGGCCTCGCCGAGCCCGAGGGCGATGCCCTTGCCCACGCCTCGGCTGGCGCCGGTGACGAGCGCGATCTGACCCGCGAGCTTCATAGCGTCGACGTGTCCGTCTCGACGCCGAGCAGGACCCGGCCGGCCATGGTCAGCGCCGTCGAGCTGACCATCAGGTGATGCGTGACGACGTGGGCGTCGCGGAACTGGCGCTGGAGCGGGCTGGTCTGGTAGACCGCCGCGCCTCCGCCCAGCTCGTACGCGCTCGCGGTCACGGCAGCGGCCTCGGTCGCGGCGTGACAGGCGGCGAGCCGCAGTCGCGCCCGCGCGGCGAGCGAGTCGGGGGCCGCGATTGCCTCGTCGAGTGCATCGAACAGGAGGCCACGCGCGGCCCGCACGCGCGCCTCCGCACGCGCGACCTCGAGCTGGACGACCTCGCGGTGGGCGAGCGTCTTCTTGCCGCCGGGCAGCTTCTTCTGGCCGACGAGGCCGACGATGGTGTCGAGTGCGCTACGCGCGATGCCGAGGCCGACCGCCGCGACGCCCGACGCGAGCAACCCGAACAGCGACAGCGTGTAGCCCTCATGGCGAGGCTTGCCGGTGATCAGCGAGAACGTCCGCTCGCGCGGCACCGTCACGTCGCGCACCTCGAGATCGTGGCTGCCGGTGCCGCGCAGCCCGGCGGTATCCCAGGTGTCGTGGATCGTGGTTTCGTCGGCGCGGAACAGGATGCAGCGCACGTCGGGCGCGCCACTCGGCAACAGCTCCGGCGGATCGCTCGCCACGATCGCGCCGCCCATCCGCCAGCGCGAGTGCTGGCAGCCGCTCGCGAACGCCCACCGTCCGCTCACGTTGTAGCCGCCCGCGGCGGGCACGGCGCGTCCCATCGGCGCGAACACACCGCACGTGATCACGTCGGCCGGCCCGTAGACCTCGCGCGCGATCGCCTCGTCGAGATACACGCTCATCAGGCCGGAGGTCGCGCCGATCATCGCGCACCACCCCACGCTGCCGTCGAGCTTCGCCAGCTCCTCGATGACCGCGAGCACCGTAGCGGGTTGGGCCTGCGCGCCACCATAGACGCGCGGCACGCAGAGCTTGAACACACCCGCACCGACCAGCGCATCGACGGCCGGCTGCGGCAACCGCCGCTCGGTCTCGATCTGATCCAGCTGCGGTGCGATCGCGGCGGCTGCGCCACGGGCTCGCGCGACCTGGGACTCGTCAACGTGCATGCGCGATCTGTACCGCATCCGAGCGATCGCCGCGTTATCGTAGGCACGGTGCCTCACCTCCGCATCGTCGCTGTCAGCGACGTGTATTCCCTCGAGAACCTGCCGCGCTTCGCGACACTCGTGCGAGCCGCGCGCGATGGCTGCGACCGCCTGATCGTCGCGGTCCCCGGCGACTTTCTGGGACCGAGCGTGCTGTCGAGCCTCGACAACGGTCGGGGCATGGTCGCGTGCCTGAACGCGATCGGCGTCACCCACGTCACGTTCGGCAACCACGAGGACGACGTGCCGCACCGCGCGCTGCTCGCCCGGATGACCGAGCTCCGCGCGACGTGGCTGGCGAGTAACGTGCACCTGCGCGAGCGCGAGCTGCCCGATCACGACATCGTCACAGCCGGGGACGCGCGGATCGGGCTGTTCGGGGTGGTGCTCGCCGATCCGGTGATGTATCGGGGCGTGCCGTTCGGCGCGATGCTCGACGAGCCGAACGCGGTCGCGCTGGCGCAGGTCGCCCGGCTCACCGGCGAGGCAGGCTGCGCGTTTGTCGTCGCGCTCACGCACCAGGCGGCCGACGCCGATCGCACGCTCGCACGCGCGCTGCGCGGCAAGCCGGTGGTCGTGCTCGGCAGCCACGACCACACGCCCCTCGACGAGACCATCGGCGAGATCCATCTGCTGAAGGCCGGTTCCGACGCGACTCGCGCGATCGTCGTCGACGTCGTGTTCGACGGCGGCCCACCGACGGTGACGGCCCGGCTCGAGCCGGTCGCCCGCCATCCCGAGGATCCGGCGGTGCGCGCGCTGGTCGACGCGCAGATGGCGCCGGTGCGCGCGCTGACGCGAGCGACCTTGCTCGACCTCGCGCCCGGCGAGGTGCTGTCCTCGGTCGGCGCGCGCGCGAAGCAGACCTCGGTCGGCACGCTCGTCTGCTCGCGGATTCGCGACATGCTCCAGGCCGATGCGTGCGTCTTCAACGCCGGCGGCATCCGTGGCGCGCGCGACTACCGCGACCGCTTCACGTATGGCGATCTCGAGGCCGAGGTGCCGTTCGACAACGAGGTCGTGATCGTCGCGATGCCGGGCCGCGTGCTCGAGCAGGCGATCGTCACCTCGCGCGCCGCCGCACCGAGCGAGCACGGCGGGTTCCTCCAGGTCGACGACCGGGTCCGCCTCGATGGGCCGGCGCTGGCGGAGGTCGCCGGTGCGTCGTTCTCACCGGACCGCACGTATCGCGTCGCGCTCGTCCGCGAGCTGTGCTTCGGCCTCGATCGGATCGAGCCGCTCGTCGCGTTCGCGAAGGCGCACCCGGAGGCGGTCCCTCCGCCAGGCGACGCCCGCACTCCGAAGGAGCTGCTGGTGCGCTCGTTCGCGATCGCGCTGTGGCGCCAGCTCGGTGGGTTTGTCGCGCTCGACGTCGACCGCGATGGCAAGGTCACCACCGAGGAGGTCGCCGCGGCGCTCGTCCGCGAGCACCGCGATGCGTCGCCCATGGTCGCCGAGCTCGTCGTCCACGCGCTCGATGGCGATCACGATGGCTCGCTGTCGCCCATCGAAGACCCCTGAGGTGCGAGCACACCGGGATCGCGAGCCCGGCGGCCGGGCTCGGCGGCTACTCATGCCGATGGAGTCTGCGCGCGCGACGCTGACCCGAGGGCCTCGTGCTGCGCGCGAGCAGCGCTCGCACGCATCCGAGCGATCAGAACGTCACGTACAACGACTCTTCGGGATCGCCGACCTTGATGTCCTTGACGTTGATGACCTCGGTCGTCAGCCCGAGGTTGTTGAAGACGGTCGGGAACTTCATCCCGTTGACGTCCGTCCAGCCCGAGAGCTTGTAGCCGAGGTTGCCACTCGCCTTCACGACCGCGAGTCGCGCGATCGTGTTCGTCGCCGCGTCGATGCCGACGTCGTACGACGTGCCGGCGCGCGCCTTGTCGTTCGGATCGAACGTGATCGTGATGAGCTCGAGCGGGCCGCTGTCGCCCTGCACCGTGCCGCCGTACGCGAGGTGCGAGCCCGGTTCCTCGAGCAGGAATGGCATGCACAGGGCGGCCGTGGAGAACTGCCAGCGCTCCACCGCGATCTTCGTGGCGGGCTCCGCTTCCTTCGGATCGAGCTGCATGCGCTTGTTGCCGGGCTGCTCGGCGTACGCCTCGTGGTGATCGCCGTAGAGGTCGCGCTTGATCACGACGTCGCCGTGCTCGCCGAAGACGCGGCCGTACTGGCGCGCGTTCCAGCGGTCCCATGCCTCCTCGCCGTCGATGACGACCTTGCCGTTGTTCGACACCTGCTCGCTCCAGCGGAGCTGCTTGACGGTGTTCCACTTGTCCATCCCGCCCGCGGCGGCGAGGACCTTGTCCGCGAGGTCGACGGCTTTCGCATCGGATTTCGTGCGGTCGAAGGTCGGCGCGGCGTTGGGGTAGCGCTGGAACGTGCTGCGGGCAGGGGCGCACGCGCAGGTCAACGCGAGGACGGCCAGTGCGAGAGATTTCATGCGGCCGACGATACACGAGCGATGGAGCGCCGGCACCGGGACGCTGGCGACGGCCGCGCGCAGCGTCGCGGCGAGATCTCGACGCGCAGATCTGTCAGCGCGGCACCTCGACCACGAACACGTAGTCGAACGTCGTGTCGGTACCGTCGGTGCGGAAGCCGATCGAGCCGTCGGGCGACCGGGAGGCGTCGTAGGAGGCGTGGGCATCGATGCCGCTGCGATGACTGACGCAGGAGACTCGCGTCGTACCGGCTGCGGGCTCGGTGGTGCGCGCCTGGACCGTGATCCAATCGCCCTCGAGCGCGCCGTCGAAGCTCGCCGAGTTGTAGCCGAGCCCGAGGACCGGCCGCATGCGGCCTGCGTCGACCTCGACGCCTTCGAGATTGGTGGCGACTCCGCAGAACAGGAAGTCGTTGGTCGCTTGATATCCAAGGACCAGGCCGGTCGCGCAGCGTCCCAGGAGGGACGGTGACTCGTGGCCGACTCGGAACCGCGCATCGACAAACACGTCGCGATCCGTCGTGTCGTTGACGAGCTGGTACGCGGTGTCGGTGTAGCTCTGCTGGATGGTCCCATCGTGGACCTTCCAGGTGTTCGCGCCGATCACGGCGTTCCACGTGCCCCACGCGGGTGCGCCGTCGAAGTCCTCGAACAGGACGATCCGATCGCCCGCCTGGGTGGGGCGTGGATCGCAGGCGTCGCCGACGCCATCGCCGTCCGCATCGCCACCGGCGTCCGCCAGGTGCGGGCAGACGTCGCACGCGTCGCCCCGACCGTCGCCGTCGTGATCGCGCTGGTCGGGATTGGCGACCGTCACGCAGTTGTCGATCGCGTCGGCGACGCCGTCGCCGTCTTGATCGAGCGGAGCGCTCGGCGCATCGCTGCCTGCGTCGATCGCGTCGGCGTCCGGGAGGCCGCCGGCATCGGGGCCACCGGCCCGGTTGCTGCCAAAGGAACACCCCGCAACGGTGAGGGTCGCAATCAGGATTGTTCTCATGACGCAGTGCGTATAACGCGATGCGTCGTCACGCAAATCTTGAACGGTGTTAGCTAGTTACTGAAGCAAAATCGGTACTTTCGGAGAGAGCCGACCGGACTTCACTCGATCAGGAGCCACCGTACATCGGCGCGAGCAGCGCGCCGCAGTTGCCCGCTGCGCAGTCGCACGCGCCGGTCGTGCAGGTCGAGTGGATCGTGCCGGTCGAGTAGAAGTCGAGGATCATGTGGCGCACCTCGGCGCGGTTGCGCGGGTTGCCGTGCGCCCCGTTGTCGTAGCCGAACGTGGAGTTGTCGGCCGGCGGCTTCATCGTCGGCTTCTCGTCGACGATCACCCAGCCACGGCCCGTCGCCGAGGCCGCCGTCGGGACGCCGTACGGGGTCACGACCGAAGGCGTGATCAGCGTCATGCCGAGCGAGCGCGCCTGGTAGAAGCTCGCGAGGTTGGGGACCTGGCAGTCGTCGTGCGAGGTCTGCATGAACAGCTCCTTCGCGGGCACATCGGGGACCTGGCCCGGCGCGACCGTCGCGCCGTCGACGAGCTCGAGCTGCATGTCGAGCACCTGCTGCATGATCACCTGGTCGCGCTCGTCGTAGACGCCCTTGAGCGGCGCGCCGAAGGCGGCCCAGTTCTTGGACCGTTCGAAGAGCTGCGACCAGCTCGCGCCGCCGACCTGGAGCACGGCCCGCGTGATCGCCGGATCGTAAGCGACGAACGTCGAGCCGAGGATGTGGCCGTTGGAGATGCCGTAGTAGACGACGCGCGACGGATCGACGATTCCGCCGAGCAGGTCGGTCGCGAGCTTGCCGCGCAAGAGTTGCTCGAAGACGATCGTGTTGACCATCCCCTGCCAGATCCGCTCGCCGAAGCCGTAGCCCTGGTTGAGATCGTTGAGCGCGAGCAGCGCGTTCGGCTGGTCGGCGCTCGTGAAGCCTTCCCACAGCGTGCCCGCGACGACGTAGCAGCCGTCGGCGGCGAGCTGGCGCAGGTGCTCCGAGGTGCGGATCTCGTCGAGCGAGCCGAAGAAGCCGTGGCCGAAGATGATGATGCCGGCCTTGTTCGCCGTCGTCGCGCACGGTGGGACCATGATGTGCGCGTGGGCGGTCTCCATGCCCATGACGACCGGCTTGCCGTCGGCATCGCGGTGAAAGCCGGCGAACATCGGGCCGGTCACCGACGGGCTCTGGAAGTCGAGATCGATGCGGCGCACGAGGCGCGGGTCGCCGTTGATCGTGCCGGCGTCGCTCGTGACGGTGTAGGTCAGGTTCGCGCCGAGAGCGCCCGCGGCGGCGAGTGCGCGATCGCGTGCGGTGACGGCGTCGGCGATCGCGGCGTGGTCGTCCTCGACGGTGAAGTCCCAGCCGACGAGCAGGTGGTCGCGCGGCAGGCCGGCCATCTCGAGCGCGGTGATCGCCTCGCGCAGGCGCGGGCGCGCGGCATCGAGACGCGCGTGGCCGGAGGCCTTGTTCGCGAGCACGTCCTCGAACGCGGCGGTGGGAACGATCGCCGTGCCGTCGGCGTGGTGGATCGTGTCGCGGAATCCGACCGCGTAGCGGTGGCCGCCGGTGAGGCGCTGCGCGGGCCGGATGTAGATCACCTGCTTCGAGAGATCGTCGGTGACGTTCGCGTCGACCTCGGCGAAGTGCGCGACGCGCTGGCCGGTCGTCATGTCGACGAGCAGCGTCGAGCTGTTGTCGGCGATGCTCGTGTCGATCGCGTCGTAGCCGACGAGCGCGGACTTGTCGATGCCGTCGGGCACGGCCCACAGGATCGAGATCGACGCGGGCCAGCCGGTGCGCTGATCCAGGCGCGTGGGATCGAACGCCACGCCCTGCGCGGCGGGCAACGCGCCGGCAGGCAGGTCGAGCACGACGCCCGTCGGCGACGACGCGTCTGCCTTCTCGTAGAGCGAGGACGGAAACGGCAGCACGGAGGTTCCGTCGCCGAGCGGGTTCTTCGCCGGATCGGTGGCGTTGCCGCCGCTGCTTCCGCACGCGGCGAGGACGAGGAGGCAGGAGACGTGGCGCACCGCCCGAACCTACAACAACGGTGCGCGCGGGAGCACACCGAGCCGGTTCGCTCGCTCGCGATGGTCTCACCGAAGCCGCGGATGGCATTTCGACGGAGAGCCGTAGCTTTCCCGATCATGAGGATTCGTAGCTCGGCTGTACGTTGCCTCGTCGCGCTCGTCGTCGCCGCGTGCGGTAGCGATGGCGGTCCATCGAAGGTGTCCGTCAGTGATCCGGTCCCGCCCGCGGGCGAGGAAGGCGACGTCGTGATCACGCTGCATCGCGAGGGCGGCGGCGGCGCGCTGTCGATCCCGTTCGCGACGAGCGACGGCACCGCGACTGCCGGCGCGGACTACGCGAGCGCGATGGGGACGGTCGAGTGGAAGGCCGGCGACTTCGAGGACAAGACGATCACGGTGTCGCTCATGGACGACGTGACCGTCGAGCCGAGCGAGACGTTCGGCGTGACGCTGGGCAAGGCGTCGAACGGCAGCGTCGTCGATCGGTCGGATCTGACGGTGACGATCACCGACGACGATCACCCCGGCGACAGCTTCGCCGTGACGTCCAAGGGCCGGCTCATGCACTTCGACCGCGCGCAGCCGGGTCGGTTCTGCTTCGCCGTCGAGCTCAGCGGGCTCGGCGCGGGCGAGAACGTGATCGCGCTCGATACGCGACCGAACGACGGCAAGCTCTACGGGCTGACCGACAGCGCGAAGCTGTACACGATCGACCCGATGACCGGTGCCGCGACCCTCGCGAGCGTGCTCGCCGCGGATCCCGCCGACTCGACGAGCCCGTTCACCGGCCTCTCGGGCAGCGCGTTCGGGATCGACTTCAATCCGATCACGGACCGGCTGCGCGTGACGAGCGACCAGGGACAGAACCTGCGCGTCGATGTCGATAGCGGTCGCGTGATCACGGACCCCGCGATCAGCGGCCAGACGACGGGGTACTCGGCGATCGCCCACAACAACAACGTCGCCGCGTCGTGCCGGACGAGGCTCTACGCGATCGACGCGAGTGGCGGTCGCTTCGTGATGCAGTCGCCGAACGAGGGAACGACGGAAGGCGCGGGCGGCTTGCGACTCACGGCCACCGCGACGGCGGGCTTCGACATCTACACCGACGAGATGGACAAGGACGCGGCGTACGCCGGGCTCGCGGTCGACGGCAACCTCGGCATGTACAAGATCGATCTCGGCACCGGCGAGGCGAGCGTCGTGCGCGCGAAGGTCGGACCGCTCGATGCGGACGAGTCGATGACGTCGTTCGCGCTCGGCGCGCTGCCCGCCACGACGCCGGCCGCGCAGGAGCTGGGCGAGCTGTTCGGTGTCACGGCGTCGAGCGTGGTGTCGTTCAACCGTGCGAACCCCGAGAAGCTGTGCTCGTCCGCGAGCCTCGTCGGGCTCGACGCGAACGAGACGATCCTCGACCTCGACATGCAGCCGTCGACCGGCGTTCTCTACGCGCTGACGAAGGTCGGCACGACCGGGCGGCTGCACCGGGTCGACCCGTATGGCGGCACGCTGTCGCCGGCGGTCGCGATCAGCATCCCGCTCGGTGGTTCGTCGTTCGGCACGGACTTCAGCCCGGTCGGCAACGCGCCGCTCCGCATCGTCAGCGATGCCGGCCAGAACCTCCTCGTGACCGACCTCGATACCGGCGCCGCGACGGCCAGCCCCGCCCTCCATGGTGCCGGCACCTCCGCGACGGGCGCCGCCTACACCGACTCCGTGCTCGGAGCCGGCACGGCCACGCTCTACGTGATCGATCCCGCGACCGATCATCTCAGCACGGTCAACGCGAGCACCGGGACGCTGACCGACGTCGGCGCGCTCGGCACCGACATCACGAAGCTCGCCGGTCTCGATATCGACGGCCGCAACAACCTCGGCTTCGTCGCCTCGACGGTCGCCACGCACACGGAGCTCCACACGCTCGACCTCCGCACCGGCGCGCTGTCGCCGTCGCTCGGCATCGTCGGAACCAGCACGCCGCTGCTCGGGCTCACGCGCGCGACGCCGGAGGTCTACTTCTACGGCGTCACGACCGACGGCAAGCTGATCCGGTTCGACATCAACGACCCGGCGAACGTCACCGTCGTGACGGACCCGATGCGGATGATGCCGACGGACCTGATCACCGGCCTCGGGCCGAGCGAGTACCTCGTCAGCGTCGACTTCACGCCCGGCCCGAACATGTACGGCCTGACCAACATCGGCAACATCTACTCGGTCAACTCGTCGATCGCGGACGCGAACAAGCTCGGCTCGCTCCACGCGGATCCGACCGACACGAGCGCACCGTTCTCGAATCTGTCGGGCACCGCGTTCGACGTCGACTTCGATCCGACCGGCAACGTGCCGATGCGCATCGTCAGCGACGCCGACCAGAACCTGCACATCTCGCAGCTGTCGCCTCCGACGGTGGTCACCGACCCGAGCCTGTCGAGCTCGACCGCGATGGGCGTCGCCGGAGCCGCCTACACGAACAGCTACGCCGGCGCGACCTCGACGACGCTCTATGCCATCGACGGCGCGAACAGCCGCCTGATGATCGAGTCGCCGCACGACAGCGGCAACCTGACGCCCGTCGGGCCGCTCGGCGTCACCGGCACGCTCGCCGGCTTCGACATCGGCGGCGGCAACAACGGGATCGCGCTCGCGGCCATGCAGCTGCCCGGCGAGTCGATCACGCGCCTCTACCGCATCGACCTCGCCACCGGCGCCGCGACGCAGGTCGGCAACGGCATCGGCGGCTCCGCGCTGCGCAGCATCGCGATCTACATCCGCTGACGCCGGCGGCGAGCGAAGACGTGCTCAGGGGCACGGGTCGCCGAGCTTGTAGCCGCGCTTGCATTCGCAGCGGCACACGTCCCCTGCCGAGCCGGTCTCGCAGCTCGGCACGATCGCGAGCTTCGCGTCGGCCATCGCGCCGGTGCCATCCTCGACGGCGATGTGCAGCAGGTACGGCTGGTCGAACACGTCGCGCGTCGCCGAGGCCATCGGACAGGCGGGCAGGTTCGACCAGTTGGACAGGCTATCGGGCATGTCGGGCGTGGCCCAGCCGTCCGAGCCGATCGCGAGCGTCACCGGGCGCTGCTCGAGGCTGACGACCTGGTCGCTCACGGTGTCGCGGATCGATGCCGTGATCATGACCGACGAGAGATCGAGGTGCTTCGCGCGCAGCCCGACCAGCAGCACGAACCCACCTTGCGGCGGAAGCGTGAGGGGCACGGCCGCGTCGGGCGAGCACGTCGTGGCCATGCCGTCGCGGCTGCGATACATGAGCTCGATCTCGGGGGTGACCGGCGAGCTGTCGACGGTCGAGCCGTCGATGGCGGCGTCGGGCGTCATCGGCACGTGGCCGTGCGAGGAGCAGGCTGCAAGCGCGAGCACGGCGAAGACGTTTCGAGCCATGGTCCCTCAGTTGCAGAACACGTCGGAATCGAGACGCGGGTAGTAGTAGAGGAAGACGTTGCAGTGCTCGCCGATGTCGGTGTTGCCGCCGAACGTGTAGCAGCAGTCGTTGGCGTGCTGCGGATCCTTCGCGTTGACGTCGTCGCACGTCACGCCATTGCTGGGCGGCTGCCACTCGTACGAGCAGCTCCACCAGACTCCGCCGTTCGCCGGCGGAGAGACGCCGAGGTCCTGCGCCATCGGCGGATCGCTCCACGAGTCGCTCTGATAGAACCGCGCCGAGTCGGGCGGCGTGGTCTCGGTCTGACCGTCCCACGCGTACATGTCGATCTCGTGCCCGCGCTTGTGAAAGTGTCCGTTCGCCGCCGTGATGGTGATGTTGGCGTTCGGAAACTTGCAGGTACCCGAGTACGTGACCGCGGGCCGGCTCTGGCAGACCCGGATGCTCTGCTGCGTCGCGAACAACGTGCCGAGATCCATCGTCGAAGCTGCGCCGTGATGCCGGTAGAAGTTGATGCCCACCCGCGCGCCGTACTTCGTCGGCTGGTCCGTCGAGTTCACGTAGTGCGTCTGCACCATGAGCATCTCGCCGGGGTGGAGCCGGACCACGACGTCTGTCGGCAGCTTCCAGTCGGTGTACGGATCGCTCGGGCTCGCGTGCTGCGAGTTCGCGACGAGCGGCCAGTCGGCCCAGTTCGCGCTATCCCAGCACGGGCTGGTCTTGTAGTCGTCGGAGCCTTCGATGACCGTCGCGTCGTAGTCGCCCATGCGAACCGGCGTGCCGGCCGCCGGGTCGAGGCCGACGATCGTCTTGACCCGGAACACGTTCATGTGGTGGCTGCCGGGATTGATCGCGGTCTTGATCTCGTCGACCAGCACGTCGCCGCCACCGAGATCGGGGACCTTCACGAAGTAGCAGTTCTGGCTCTCGTGGCCGGCCGCGACCTCGAACGCCGGTACGCGGAGCGAGAAGCCCTGGTCACCGTGAAGGTCCTCGAGCGACCACGGCTCGAAGCCACCCTGCCCGGTGCACGCCGCGGCGATGAGGTACACGCAACAGACGAAGCTCGACCGCACGCGCGCCCGATCAGCAAGACCGAGGCCATCGCACGTACGCGACATGCCGTCGCGCGACTCAGGAATTCGAGATCCGCCGTGAAAAACCGTCGTTCACCGTCGGGTCGCCCACGCCGCGAAGAACGACGGATGCTGTCACGCGCGAGTGCGCGGAGCACGCCGGCGGCGCAGGAGCACCACCGTTCCGAGCATCAGCAGCGCGAAGCCGCTCGCACCCCCGCCGTCGTGCCGCGAGGAGCAGCCGCAGCCCGAGGACGCGCCATTGTCGCCGTTGCTGCCGCTGCCGCTGCCGTTCGGATCGGGCTGGCAGGTACCGTTCTGGCAGCTCTCACCACTGGGGCACGTCGCCGGGCACGCGGCCTCGACGGTGACCGTGATGCTGTCACTCGCCTGGTTGACGGCGTCGTACGCGGTCGCCTTGATCGTGTGGCTGCCGGCTGCGAGCGAGGCGTCGGTCGTCAGCTTGTACGGCGCGGTCGTCAGCGTCGCGGCGACGGTGCCGTCGATCGCGATCTCGACCTTCGCGACGGCCTGGTCGTCGGTCGCGTCGACGGTGACGTCGAAGCCCGGGGCGACCATCGCGCCGTCGGCGGGCGCCGTGATGTGGACGGTCGGCGGCATCGTGTCGGCAGGCGGCTGGCCGACGCCGACGGCAGCCCACGCGAGGCTCACCGCGGTGACGACCGCCGTCTGGCCGGGATAGAGATCCTTGGCCGCCTGCTCGGTCGCGGTGCGCGCCTGCGCGAAGTTCGTGTTCGACGTGAAGTAGCCTTGCGTGAGTGCGCGCTCGAAGATCGCGCCGGCCTTGTCGATGCCGATGCCGGGGACGTTGAACGTCGTCTTCTGGTGCGGGTGCACGCCTCCCATGGTCAGCAGCTCGAACGCGAGGTTCGCGATGCCCGAGTTGAGGTGAACGCCGCCCTGGTCCTGCGTACCGGTGTAGCGGTCGGCGTAGAAGTCGCGCGAGCCGCCGATCTGCGGCGGATAGAGCGACGCGTCTGCCGACGGATCGGCCATGTAGCGGAGCGCATCGCCCGGCGTGTGTGGCGTGAAGATGTCCTCGCCGACGAGCCACGTGCGCGCGCTGACGGCGCCGAGCGTGTGCGCTTCGCACACCGCGCCCATGATGTCACTCATGCCCTCGTTGAGCGCGCCGGACTCGTTCTGGTACGCGAGGTTCGCGGTCGCCGACGTCACGCCGTGCGTGAGCTCGTGCGCGGTCACGTCCAAGCCGAGCGCGGTCGGGCCCATTAAGTTGTCATCGCCTTCGCCGTACCACATCTGACCGAGCGCCCACGCCGCGTTGTCTCCCGTGGAGCCGCTCTGCGTCTGGAACACGACGCGGACCGTCGACGTCAGCACGCCACCCTGGTCGTCCCACGAGTCGCGCTGATACAGGTCGTGGTAGCAGTCGTAGGTCGCGCCGGTGTTGTCGAACGCAGCGCGCGCGCTCGTGTCCGTGGTCGCCGGCGGCGAGTTTTCGCTGCCGACCTGGGTTCCCTGGGTCGGAACCGAGCCGCCCTGCCCGTCGTAGACGGTGCGGCTGCGCGCCGTCTCCACCTCCGGGCGGCGATCGACGATCTCGCCCGTGCGCGCGTCGACGTAGACCTTGTCGATCAGCAGCTGGCTGCGGCCCGTCACCGCGACTTCCCACGCGAGGTGCAGCGTGCTGTCGGCGGTCGTGATCACGTAGACGAGCGTCGCCGAGGTGACGTCGACGTTGCCATCGGCGGTCGCGACGCGCGCGAGCTCGGCCGCGCTGCTCGAGGAGACGGTGGCGGTCATCGCGCTCGTGCTCGCATCGCGCGCCGTGCTCGACACCGAGCGGATCGTGCCGTCGGGCGCGATGTGGACGACGAGATCGCCGCCGACGACGCGCAGACCATTCGCCTGCTGGGCGTACCGGACGTGCGTCATGCCGAGCGCATCGCGGTCGATGCGCGTCGCGACGAGCTGATCGGCGGGCACGCGGAAGGTCTTCGCGATGGCGGGCAACGCATCGGCGAGCGCTGCGTCGACGCTCGCGAGGTTCGTGATCGTGCCGCTCGTGCCGAGATCGCCGCGCACGAAGTACGGAACGCCGTCGGGCGCGACCTCCGTGCGCTCGATCCAGAACGCGCGTGCCGGCGAGGCGGCCGTTCCGGCGCCGGGGTCGATGCTGCTGGTCGTGCAGCTCGCAAGCCATGATCCGAACAACGCGATCGCGATTCCACCGAGGCGACGTTGCATGCCGCCAGCATGCGAGGCGGCGTGCGCGAGCGACACAGAAGTCCGGTCACTTCGCCTCACCGGACCGAGACCACACGTACATCAGGCGATGATGATCGCGTCACGCAGATCACGCTAGCGTGGGTCATCCGCGCGAAATGCGCAGCTTCGTGCGCAACCCGGACCCGTGACTCCCGTTACGATGCGCCGATGCGCGAGCTCCGCTGCCCCGATCTCGATGCAGCGCTGGACGAGCACCGCGCGCAGGGCTTCCGTCTCGACACGATCATCCCGGCCGACGATCCGGCGGAGCTCCGGATCTCGCGCGGCGACGAGCGCGTGCGCCTCGTGCGCGACGCGCCCAGCCGCGCTCGCGACGGCGCATGGCATCGCGGCCGCGCCGGGATGGACTATCGTGATCTCGTCGTCGACCGCCGCGGCGGCGAGCTGATCGCGTCGCACATCCGGATCGAGAACGGCGGGCCGGTCGCCGACTACGTCCACTATCACGACGTGCGCGTGCAGCTGATCTACTGCCTGCGCGGCTGGGTCCGGCTCGTCTACGAGGACCAGGGCGAGCCGTTCGTGATGACGGCTGGCGAGTGTGTCGTGCAACCGCCGGGGATCCGGCATCGCGTGCTCGAGTGCTCGCCCGGGCTCGAGGTGATCGAGGTGGCGGCTCCCGCCGTGCACGCGACGCATGTCGATCACGACCTCGCGCTTCCCACGGCGCGGCGCGATCGCACGTATGGCGGGCAGCGCTTCGCGTGGTGCCGGCGCGGCGAGCTCGCGGGCGTGGCCGCGGCGACCGGCGGGCTCGCCGAGATCAGGCTCGCGGACGAGCTCGAGATCCGCGTCGAGAGCCACGAGCTGCGCGTTCCGGTGACCGCGTGAACCTCTCGGCCGAGCAGCGCGCCGCGTTCGCGGAGAACGGGTGGCTGGTGATCCGCGGCGCCGTGGAGGCGGCGCGGGTCGCGGCGCTCGAGGCGGCGCTCGACGCGGTCGTCCCCGAGACGCACTACGCGCACGGCTACGCGGGCCGCGTCGTCGAGGTCGCGAGCATCTCGCGCGGATCGGCGGCGCTCCTCGAGCACGCGCACGATCGGCGCATCGCGGCGCTCGCAGCGGCGGCGCTCGACGTGCCGCGCGTCCGCTACTTCCAGGACACGGTGTTCCTCAAGCCGGCGCACGGCGGCGGAGCCGTCGACTGGCACCAGGACTACGCCTACTTCACGTTCGTCGATCGGCCGGCCGCCGTGACCGTGCGGCTCGCATTGACGCCATGCACGCGCGAGAACGGATGCCTGCGCGTCGTCTCGGGCAGCCATCGCTGGGGACTGTGCGGCGACGGGCTGACGTTCGTCGCGGACCGCGTGGTGAGCGCGCTCGACGCGCTGTCACCGGAGCGGCAGGCGCGCGTGCGCGACGAGCATGTCGCGCTCGAGCTCGAGCCCGGCGACCTCTCGCTCCATCACTGCCTGACGTTTCACGGCTCGCACGAGAACCCGAGCGCGCGGCCGCGCAAGACGCTCGCCGTGCGGCTCGTCGACGGCGACGCGCGGCTCGTGCGCGAGCGATTGCCGTCGCCCGAGATGGCCGCGTACTTTCCGACCGACGCCGACGGCCGCCTCGCCGACGACGCATTTCCGCTGCTCTGACGTGCTGCAAGATGCGGCGGGAGGACCGCCGCGCCGGAGGGGACGACGATAGTGAACCGCGTCCGCTGGGTGCCCACCGAAGACATCACTTATCTAACTCGGATCTGGCGATCGGAATCCGCGCACATCGGTTGACCCTTTAACTAAATGCGAGAACCTAACAAGCGGATGCGGCCGCTGCGATTGGGTAGGTACGAGCTGCTCCATCACCTCGCGTCGGGTGGCATGGCGCGCGTGTATGTCGCGCGCGTGACGGGCCCGGGTGGGTTTGCGAGGCACGTCGTCGTCAAGACGCTTCCCGAGGAGCGCAACGACGATCCGGCGTTCGTCTCGATGTTCCTCGACGAGGCGCGGCTCGTCGCGACGCTCCACCATCAGCACATCGCCCAGGTGTTCGAGGTCGGCCGCGCCGAGAACGGCACCTACTTCCTCGCGATGGAGTACGTGCACGGCGAGACCGTGCGTCACGTGCTCGAGGTCGCGACGAAGCGGCGCAAGCAGCTGCCGATCGATCTCGGGCTCTCGATCACGTGCGCGGCGGCCGCCGGCCTGCATCACGCGCACGAACGCCGCGACGTCGACGGCTCTCCGCTCGGCATCGTGCATCGCGACGTCTCGCCGTCGAACGTCATGCTCGGCTTCGACGGTTCGATCAAGCTGATCGATTTCGGCATCGCGAAGGCGCGCATGCGGACCACGCAGACCGCGATCGGTCACGTCAAGGGCAAGCTCGGCTACATGGCGCCCGAACAGGCGCGCGGAGAGCCCGTCGACCGCCGCAGCGACGTGTTCGCGCTCGGCGTGCTCGTGTACGAGCTGACGACGCAGACGCGCGCGTTTCACAGCCCATCGCAGTTCGAGACGATGCGCCGCACGTTTCACGGCGAGGTCGAGCCCCCGTCGCGTCGCGTGACCGGCTATCCACCGGCGCTCGAGGACGTGGTGATGACCGCGCTCGCGACCGACCCGGCCGATCGATTTCAGGACGCCGACGCGATGCGATTCGCGCTCGAGCAGATCGCGCGCGAGCTCGGCGCCACGCTCGGCGACGACCCGGTGATCCGCACGCTCGAGAAGCTGTTCCCGCCGCGCCCGGAGCCGTGGTTCACCGGCGCCGACGAGGGCGACGACGAAGACACGACGGCGACCGCCACGAGCAGCGAGCCGCAGATCGTGATCACGCGCAGCACGCCGACGACGGCGCGTCTCGCGCGTGGCACCTCCGACCCGTCGCCGCGCGAAGACTCGGAGTTCGAGCAGCTGCAGGCCGAGCTGTTCGCCGTCCCCGATCCGATGCCGCCACCAGAGACGCGCGAGCTCACGACCGAGCCGTTCGAGCGCAGTGCACCGCGCGTGATCGATCCGGTGCTCGCGGCCGCCGCGACCGCCCCGATCCAGACGCGCGCTCGCACCCGGCGCACCGCACCGGGCGCCGCCGTCGCCGTCGCGGTTGCCGAGCTGCCGCCGTCCCCCGCGTGGAGCGCAGCCGCGCTGCCGCTGCCAGCCGCGCTACCGCTGCCAGCCGCGTTGCCGCTGCCAGCCGCGCCGCGCACGCCGGTGCCGATGCCGGCCGTCGCCGACCCGCCGCTCGATGCAGACGCCGCGCCGCGCGTGCCGCGGCCGCGCATCGCCGCGACACACCACGTCGCGAGGCAGACGCGGCCTCGCCTGTTCGTCGTGGCCGGCGTGATCGTCACGGCGGCGATCGCGGCCGGTGCCGTCGCGTACGAGCTCGCGTCGCCACCGACGCCCGCGTCTCCTGCGCCGGCCCCCGCGACGACGCCACCCGCGCCGAAGCCCGCCCCTGCCCCCGTGCACGCGAGCACGCCCGCACCGCCGCACGTCGAGCGCGCGGCCCCGCGCACGACGGTGATGCTGAACGTGACGTCGAATCCCGTCGGCGCGACGGTGGTGCTCGACGGCGTGCGGCTCGGCGTGACGCCGTACTCGGCGCCGGTCGCCATCAAGTCTGCGGGCGCGTGGCTCAAGGTCCGCAAGACGCACTTCATCGCCGTGAAGACGCGCGTCTCGCTCGAGAGCGATGTCCACTGGGAGGTCGAGCTGCGTCCGCTCAGTCGCTAGCGCGGGCGCTCGCGCTTGCATGCATGCCCGTTTCGCCGCACCGTAGCCGGGTGTCGGGGCAACTTCGCGGTGTGTCGTGTCTGGTGGGGATCCTCGCCGCCGCCGGATGTCACAGCTCCGGCGACGCGCGCGGCCCCGAAGCGCGTGGCGATGGTCTGGCGGCGCACTTCGTCGCCTGCACGCAGCACGTCGAGCACGCGGCGTGGCCGGAGCTGCGGCGAGACTGCCTCGCCGACCGATTCGTCGCGCGCGAGATGGACGCGGCCGCCGTGCCCGACGCGAGTGCGCTCGTCGCTCAGCTCGACGCCCTGCGAGCGACGTTTCCGGACCTGCACGTCGCGCCGCAGCTCGTGCTCGCCGCCGACCACCGCGTGTTCGCGGTCGTGCGGATCACGGGAACGCAGCAGGGCGTGCTCCACGCGGGTTCGGGCGACCTTCCCGCCTCCGGTCGTCGCATCGGCGTGCTCGCGGTGTGCGACGTCGTGCTCGATGCGGCGGGACGGGCGACCGATGCGAGCGTCTACCTCGACCGGCTCGCCGTGATCGGTCAGCTCGGCGCGCTGCCCGAGGGCTTCGATCCGACGCGGCCCGCGCTCGACGGCAGCGATGCGCCCCCGGTGCTGGTCTCGCAGCGCGGCGATCCGACGGAGCGCGCGAACGCCGCGGTCCTGCGCACGTTCACCGACGCCGTCAACGCGCATCGCACCGCCGACGTGCTCGCGCTCGCCGCCGACAACATCGTCGATAGCGACGCCGGGCAGCCGGCCGACCGATCGGGCGCCGAGGTCCGGCAGATGTACACCGGCCTGCTCCAGAACGTCCCCGACTATCACCGCGAGGTGCCGGCGGTGTTCGCGATCGGCGACTATGTCGTCGCGCCGGGCGTGAAGACGGGCACGTGGGGAAAGAGCAAGGTGAAGCTGCACTACGTCGAGGTGCTCCGGCTCGAGCGCGGCAAGATCGTCGAGAACCGCCGCTTCTACGACGTGCTCGCGATGGTCGAGCAGATCACGGCCGGCGCGCGCTGAGCGCTCACGCCGGCTTCGTGGCCGTCACGAGGAAGATCGAGTAGCGCCGGTCCTCCTTCGTCACGTCGCACGCGTTGGCAATCGTCGGCTCGACGAAGCCGGCCTCGCGGAGCAGCGCGACGACGCGGTCGCGATCGAAGCCCGCGTGGAACACGCCCTCGGTGCCGGGTGCGTGGAAGTCACCGGCCTCGGTGTCGAGGTCGGCGAGCGCGATGCGGCCGCCCGGCGCGAGATGGGCGAACAGTGCGCGGAACAGCGCGCTCGTGTCCTGCACGTGGTGCATCGCCATCGCACTGACGACGAGATCGACACGGCGATCGAGCGGCGCGTGGAGGATGTCCTGGCAGAACACCTCGACCTTGCCGGCCAGCTCCGGCTTCTTCGCGAGCTGGTCGAGCATCGCCTGCGAGATGTCGACGGCGAGGATGCGCCCGACGTGGGGCGCGAGCTTGCCGCAGATGAGGCCGGTGCCGGCGCCGAAGTCCATCACCGCGAGCGTGGGACCGAGCGCGACGCGCTCGAGGATCGCGCGCGAGACGCCGTCAGAGATCTGCGCGGGCGTCGGGCGCGAGTCCCAGTCCGCGGCCTTGTCCTTGAAGAGATCGGTCACGGCGCCAGCCTAGCCGATCTGGGGAGAGCGGTCGGTCGCAGGTCTTGCGGGTAGCCCATGTTTGATGAGAGCCGGGCGTGGCGAAAAGGGTTCGCGAATCCTTCCCGACGCCGCCGGCTCTCATCAACCACGATGTCGAGGTTGGAGATCGAGCCGTTTCACGATCCCGCGACGAGCACGTTGACGTACCTGGTCTTCGACCGGGACACGCGGGATGCCGTCATCATCGATCCGGTGCTGGACTTCGATCCGGCGTCGGGAAAGCTCCGAACGGAGTCGGCGCGCCGCGTCCTCGAACGCGCGCGGGAGCTCGGGCTCGCCGTCCACTACGTGCTGGATGCCTCGGGACGGCGGTACCTGCGGATTCCTCTCGAGCTCGCGGGGATCGCACCGTGACATCCGTTCGCGGCTGGTACCTCGCGATCGCGGTGGTCGCCGGCGCCGCGCTCGTCATCGGCGGCGCGCCGAGCTGGCTCGCGCTCGGGTCCGGGATCGCGATCGCGCTCGCGTCTGGCCAGCGGCCACCGACGCGCGTCAAGCGACTCACCACGTTGGCGCTCCAGCTCGGCATCGTCGCGCTCGGCGCCGGCATGAACCTGGCGGTCGTCTGGAGCGTGGGGACCAGCGGCGCCGCGATCACGGCGCTGACGCTCTCGCTCGCGCTCGCGGCTGCGATCGTGCTCGGCCGCGTGCTGCGCGTTCCGGGTGCCACGCCCTTGCTCGTCGGCGTGGGGACCGCGATCTGCGGCGGCAGCGCGATCGCGGCGGCGGCGAGCGTCGTCGAGCCCGACGAGCACGAGCTCTCGGTCTCGCTGGCGGTCGTGTTCGTGCTGAACGCCGTCGCGCTGGTGCTGTTTCCCGCGATCGGCCACGCGCTCGGCCTGTCGCAACCGGTGTTTGGACGGTGGGCCGCGCTCGGCATCCACGACACGAGCTCCGTCGTCGGCGCCGGCATGGCGTACGGCACGCAGGCGCTGCAGATCGCGACGACGACGAAGCTGGCGCGCGCGTTGTGGATCGTGCCGATCACGATCGCGCTGGCCCTCGCACGTGGGTCGGGCTCGTCCCCCGGCGGCCTCTGGGCGCGCCTTCGCGGCGTACGCTGGCCGTACTTCATCGCCGCGTTCATCGCCGTCGCGGCGGCGTTCACGTGGATCCCGGCGCTCGGCCCCGCGGCCCACGCGACGGTGCTCGTCGGGCAGCGCACGCTCGTCCTCGCCCTCTTTCTGATCGGCCTGTCTCTGTCCCGCGCCGCGCTGGCGAAGATCGGCGCGCGGCCGCTCCTGCTCGGTATCGCGCTGTGGATCCTCGTGGGATTCGCGTCGCTCGCGCTCGCGAGCTGGTGACGGCCCCCGCCGGCGGCCGGCCTAGTCCTTGTAGCGGTCCGGCACCGGCGCCATCGGGACGTGGGCCGGCGGCTCCTTCGCGCTGAGGATGATGATGTCGCGAACGCCGCGGCCGCCGTTCGCCGCCGGATCCGCGATCTCGATATCCGTGCCGTAGTGCCAGACGCGCTTGTCGTTCCAGTAGATGAGGTGGCCGGGAGGGACGACGGCGTCGAAGACCATCTCGTCGGTCATCTTGCCGCCGGCGTCCAGCTTGTACTGGCTGACGCCCGAGTCGCTCCTGATGTTGACCCGATCGACGATCAGCATCGCGACGTGCTGGTTGCCGTCCTGGTGGAAGCCCTCGACGGCCACGCGGCCCGGGCGGCCCGGCAGGCAGTCGACGCGCTGGAACTGCACGAGCACGATCGCATCGTTCCACTGGAAGCGCGACGCGTAGTCGAAGACGAGGCGCTGCAGATCGGGCCCGTCGAGCAAGCGCGACGCGATCGGCGGGTATTCGCGGCGCAGATCGCCGTGGACCGGGTTGTACGCCTTCGACTGCGCGAGCGAGTACTGCGGCAGCCTCCAGCACGCGTAGCCGGTCTCGTCCGAGCTCCACGACGGCGGCGCATCGCTCAGGAACGCACGACTGCGCTCCGGGCTCATGCCGCTGCGCTCGTTGGCCAGCGCGATGTGCTCGTCGATCGCCTTGCTGACCGTGCCGAGACGGTGCTTGACGCGCAGCCACGCGAGCGCCTTGTACCGGTAGCCGTCCTCGACATACGGATCGACGGGGATCGCGGCATACGCGGACGCGAGCGCCTTGACGTCGATCATCGAGGTTGCATCGACGCTCTCGTACAGGAACTCCGAGAGCGCGATCGGACGGGGAGGACGGTCGGGGCTGACCATCAGGGGACTATCCGCCCGCGCGCACGGCCTGGAAAGCCGCGCTCGCCGAACGCTCTATTCCTCGCGGCGGCGGGCCTCGAGCAGGGCGCTGAGGATCTCGGCGCCGTGCGTCCACAGGATCGCGCCGGCCGCGCCATCGATGACCGTGCGCGACGCGCCGGGAATGCGACGCGCGAGCGTGGCGCCGTGGTCGGGCGAGTGAAACGGGCTGCCGTCGAGCGCGCCGTACCAGAGGTGCACGGGCACGCGGATCGCCGCCGCGTCGAACGGCCAGCGTTGCATCGCGAGCAGCGCGTCGCGCGCGAAGCCGTTCGGTCCCTGGGCGAACGCCTCGTCGACGGCGGCCGCGAACGCGGGCGCGAACACCGGATGCCGATACACCGCCAGGTCGACCTCGGGGCTGCCGTCGACCATCGCGACGAGCATCGCGGGCGTCATCCCGCGGAACTGCGCCTCGGCCGCGGCCGGATCTGCCTCCGCGATCTCGACGCGCTGCTGGAGCACGGGCGGCATCGCGGCCCGCAGCGCCGGCGCGGCGAGCTCGTCGGTCCCCGAGACGACGGCCGCCGCCGAGGCCACACCCGCCGCCGCGCACGCGAGCGCGAGCGGGGCGCCCTGCGAGAATCCGACGATCGCCGGCCGCTCGAGCGAGAGCGCCGCGGCGAGCGCGCGCAGATCCGCCGCACCGTCGAGCAGCGTGCGATCCGGCGATGGGTCCGAGCGGCCGAGCCCCGGTCGATCGATGCCGATCAGCCGCGCGCCGAGCCGGTCGAGCGCGTCCAGCGCGAACCCGAGCGAGCCGCTCGTCCCCGCGCCCGGCGAGAACAGCACCGGCACGCCGTCGGCGGGCCCCCACTCCGACCACGCGATTCGCCGGTTCGGCGCCACGGGCACCGCGCCGCGCCGCACGGGCGCGCTCAGCTCGAGCGAGACGTGTGTTGCCATGAACGCTGACTCTACTCCTGGCGTCCTGGTTCCGCTGGAATCGCCGCGCGACTTGATCCCGAGGAGTCGCGCTGATACGTCCACGGTATGGGGCGATGTGCGGTCGGGGCGTTTCTGTGCGGAGGTCTGGGAACGATGATGGCCTGCGGGTTCCCCAGACCAGCGCGCGTCGCGGATGGCGCGGGCAGCGCTGACGGCCCAGCTGGTGACGGCCCAGCTGCGGGCGACAGCGGCCTCGACGCCGGCGTTCGGTACTTCGAGCTGGCGGATCCGTCGCGGTGGACCTCGTACCGGGACTCGATGAACGTGACGAACCTCAGCGGCGGCACGTTCGACGGTCGCTTCATCTACTTTTCGACGACGGCCGGGGAGGTCGTACGATACGACACGCAGGCGCCGTTCGAGCTCAAGTCGTCGTGGCTCCCCTACTACATCGGCAACGTCGTGCCCGCGGCCACGGAGTCGGCATATCGCGGCGCGGTGCTCGCGAACGGGTTCGTCTACTACCCGCCCGCGACGTCGGGCAAGCTCGCGCTTCGATACGATACGTCGAGAGGCTTCGCGACCGACTCGTCGTGGGCGACGTTCGACATGTCGACCGTCACGACCAGCCTTCGCGCATTCGACGGCGGCGTGTTCGACGGCCGGTTCGTCTACTTCGTTCCCGGCACGCTCGATCGCCCGTACGTCCTCCGCTACGACACGACGCTCGCGTTCGGATCCACAGCATCGTGGCAGCTCTACGACTTCGCCGCGTTTGCTGCCACCACCTCGCCGGCGCCGTTCCATGGAGCGATCTTCGACGGCCAGCACGTCGACCTGTTGCCGGGACACAACGTCTCCGGGATCGACGACATGGCCCAGTACGACCGGGTCGGCGCGTTCGATGCGGCGGGTTCCTGGAAGGTGCTCAACACCTACGACATCAATGCGAACGCCAAGAACGCGGCACACGGCGCGTTCGACGGCACCTACGTGTACATCGTTCCGGGGATCGGCAGCACGCTCGCCTTGCGCCAGAACGTTCAGAACGACTTCGGCAACGCGAACCAGTGGGAGTCGTTCGACCTCACCCGAGTAGCGGCGACGATCGGGACGTATGCAGCGAGCGCGTTCGACGGCCGCTACATCTACATGATCCCGTCGTCGACCGGCGCTGCTGCCATCCTGCTGCGTTACGACACGCAGCACTCGTTCACCGATCCCGCATCGTGGCAGTCGTTCGACCTCTCCTCGCTGGACGGCGGCGGCTACACGAGTGCCGTCTTCGACGGCCATTACCTGTACCTCGAGCCCGCGGCATCGAACGCCGTGCTGCGTTTCGAGGCTCGCGACGCCGCGCCCCTGCCGACGTGGTTCGCGACGGGCTCGTTCTTCTAGCGATGTGCCTCGGCAGGCGAGCGAGCGGTCACTCCTCGTCGCCGCCGGACTGCTCGGTCGTCGGTTCCTTCTTCAGATCGATCGCGGGCAGCTTCGCGGCGGCCAGCGCGGTCTGGAGCTGCGCGAGCTCCTTGCTCTGGAGCGCGCTCCAGCTCGCGAGCAGCGTCGAGACCTCGCGCTCGTACGTGCGCGCGGCGGCGAGCTGGGCAGCCGTCGGGGCGGCGTCGACCTGGACCTTGCCGTAGAGATCCGCGACGGCGCGCGCCGCGCCCGCGAGCGCCGGGACCTCGGGATCGCCGGGCTCGTGCTTGCCGCCGGTGAGCAGCGTCGTGACCTTGGCCTTGGTATCGGCGACCTGGCCGGCGAGCGAGAGGCTGTTCGGGGAGAGCTTCGCGAGCTGATCGACGACGGACTGGGCCTCGAGCGTCGCGACCGACGCGCGATCGAGCAGGTCGGCGAGCTGGGTCTCGAGCTTGTTCTGCTGCGCGACGACGGACGCGGGCAGCTTGACGCGTGGATCGAGGCGGACCTCGATCTTCGTCGTGAACGCCACACCGTCGACGACCAGCTTCGCGGTGTACGTGCCCGGCGCCACGCGTGCACCCTCGGGCGTGCGGACCGTCGCGTGCGGGGCAGCGCTGATCGGATAGCCGTAGCGCGGGGCGTGCGGACGCGTGCGGCGCAGGTCCCAGATCCACCGGTGGAGGCCGCGCGTCGTGCCGAGCTGGTGCGCGGGCATCACCCAGTACGCGGGGATCAGCTGCTTCGCGAGCTCGTCGCGCGTGAGGTCCGGCGGATCGGTGGAGGCGTACGCGCGCACGAGCTGGTTCTTGGCGTCGCGGATCTCGAGGCGAACGTCGCGGGCGGGCGCCGCGAGGTAGTAGTCGAGGCTCGCTCCCGTCGGCGGGTTGTCGGCGAGCGGCTCGTCGGGCGGGACCGGCGTGTCGGGATACTCGCTGCGCGGCAGCCGCAGCGCGGGCGCGGGCGGCAACAGCGCGGTCGTCATGGCGGCCGCGACGTGCCGGAGCGGCGTGATGTCGTCCATGATCCAGAAGCCGCGGCCGTGCGTCGCGACGATGAGATCGCTGCCGTGCACGACGATGTCGCGCACCGACGTGTGCGGCAGGTCGCGCTGCAGCGACTGCCACGAGTCGCCGTCGTCGAACGAGACGAAGACGCCGGTCTCCGTGCTCGCGTAGAGCAGGCCCTTGCGGACCGGATCGGCGCGCACCGCGTTGACCGGGCCCGGCGGGAGACCGGCCGTGATCGAGGTCCACGTCTTGCCGCCGTCGTGGGTGCGATAGATGTAGGGCGCGAGATCGTCGAGGCGCAGCCGGCTGACCGACGCGTAGACGGTCGTGTCGTCGAAGCGCGAGGCATCGAGCTGGGTGACCTTGCTCCACGGCGTGACCGCCGGCGGCGTGATGTCGTTCCAGTGCGCGCCGCCGTCGCGCGTGACCCAGAGCTTGCCGTCGTCGGTGCCGGCCCACAGCGTGCGCGTCGTCTTGTACGAGGGTGCGAGCGAGTACACGGCGCCGCGGTGCTTCTCGTGATCCTTGGCGCCGAGTGCGCCGATCGTCGGCGGAACACCGGGATCGGGGTGGCCGAGGTCGGGGCTGATCGTCTGCCAGGTCTGGCCGCCGTTCGTCGTCGAGAACACCGTGTTCGCGGCGTAGTACATGAGGTCCGGGCGCACCGGCGAGAACACGATCGGCTGCGTGCGTTCGGCGCGCGCGGTGCCGCGGATCTCGATCGGCGTGATGTCCTGCGCCTGGTGCCTCGACCACCGGTAGCGCGTGACGGCGGTGCGGCCGGCGCCGTAGATGATGTCGGGGTCGCGCGGATCCGGCGCCGCGTAGCCGTACTCGATGATCGCGGCGGGGTGCCAGTCGCGCTCTCCGATCGAGCCATCGATGCCGCGGCTCGCGATGCACACCGAGCCGCTCTCCTGCTGCCCGCTGCACACGTGGTACGGAACGTCCGCCGTGACCGCGACGTGATAGAGCTGCGCCGTCGGCTGGTTGTACCAGCTGGTCCACGTCGCGCCGCCGTTGACGGTGACGACCGCGCCCTGATCGCTGACCAGCACGAGCGTCTTCGGATCGGTCGGATTGATCCACAGGTTCTGGTAGTCGTCGCCGCCGGGCGCGCCGCGCAACCATGTCCAGGTCTTGCCGCCGTCGCTCGACTTCATCGCGACGATGCTCGCGACGTAGAGCACCTCCGGGTTCGTCGGATCGACGACGGGCACCATCAGGTCGCCGCCGCCGATCTTCATCAGCGCGCGATCGTCGCGGGTGACCGAGCGCCACGTCTCGCCCGCGTCGTCGGAGCGATAGAGGCCGTTGCCCTTGCCGCTGCCGTAGTGGCTCTCCTCGGTCGTCGAGAGCGTGACGTAGAGTGTCGACGGGTGGCTCGGCGCGATCGCGATGTCGGCCTGCACGAGGTTTGCCGGCAGACCGCCGTGCAGCTGCTTCCACGTCGTGCCGCCGTCGATCGACTTGAACAGCCCGCCGCTCGTGCCCTCGTACTCGTTGTCGTCCTCCCAGGGACCGAGCCGCGCCTCCCACATCGCCGCGTAGACCACGTCGGGGTGCCTGGGATCGATCGCGATGTCGGACGCGCCGGTGTTGTCGTTGCGATAGAGCACCTGCGTCCAGGTCCTGCCGCCGTCGAGCGAGCGGTAGACGCCGCGGTCGTGGCTCGGTCCGTACGGATGGCCGAGCACGGCCGCGAACACGCGATCGGGGTTGCGCGGATCGACCGCGAGCTGCGGGATCTGCTGCGCGGTGTCGAGCCCGACGTGCGTCCACGTCTTGCCGGCGTCGCGCGACCGGTACACGCCGTTGCCGACGGACAGGTCGGGGCGCAGCAGCCCCTCGCCGCTGCCCGCGTAGATCACGTTCGGATCGGACGGCGCGATCGCGAGCGAGCCGATCGATTGCGTCGGCTGGTCGTCGAAGATCGGGTGCCACGTGCGACCGGTGTCGTCGGTCTTCCAGACGCCGCCGTCGACCGGTGCCATGTAGAACACGTTCGCGTGCCCGGGTACACCGGCACAGGCGCGCGTGCGACCGCCGCGGAACGGGCCGATCATTCGCCAGTGCAGCGCATCGAACGCATCGGCCGGAGGAGGCGGTGCAGCGGCTGCAACGGGGACGATCGCGAAGACGGCGGCGAGCGCGAAAAGACGCATCGCGCGCAGTGTACGTCGTCTCAGCCGATACCGTAGCGTCGCATCTTCTCGTACAGCGTCGACGGTGCGATGCCGAGCGCCTTCGCGGCGCGGACCTTGTTGCCCTCGGCACGCTGCAGCGTCTGGACGATCGCGGCGCGCTCGATCGACTGGAGCGACCGGCCGGCGAGCGGGAAGTCGGCGAGCGTCGCGTTGCGACGGCGCGGCTTGAACAGCAGCAGGTGACGCGGCTCGACGAGATCCGCATCGGCCATCGCCGCGGCCGCCAGCAGCACGTTGCGCAGCTCGCGCACGTTGCCCGGCCAGTCGTAGGTCGCGAGCGCCTCGAGCGTCTCGTGCGTCACGCGCACGCGCCGGTCCTCCGCCGCGAGGATCGCCTCGACGAGCTCGGGCAGATCGGAGAGCCGCTCGCGCAGCGGCGGCACCGCGACGACGGCCGCCGAGAGCCGGAAGAACAGGTCCTGACGGAAGCGGCCGGCTGCCACTTCGGCTTCGAGATCGCGATTCGTCGCGGCGAGGATCCGGACGTCGACGGGAAGCTCGACGGTCGAGCCGATGCGCTGGACCTTGCGCTGCTCGAGCGCGCGCAGCAGCTTCGGCTGGAGGTCGAGGCTCAGCTCGCCGATCTCGTCGAAGAACAGCGTGCCGCCGTGGGCGCGCTCGAATGCGCCGGGGACCGTCGCGTTCGCTCCCGTGAACGCGCCCTTCTCGTGACCGAACAGCGCGCTCTCGATCAGCGTCGGCGTGGCGGCGCCGCAGTCGAACACGACGAACGGACCGGCGCGGCGAGCGCTCGCCTCGTGCACGGCACACGCGAGCACGTCCTTGCCGACGCCGGTCTCGCCGAGCAGCGTGATCGTCAGATCCGACGGCGCGAGCCGCTCGAGCAGCTCGAACACGCCCTGCATCTTCGGCGACGATCCCACCGCACCGCCGAAGCGCCGCGCGCCCTGCGCCGGCGTACGCGCCTCCGTCTCGAAGCGAATCGTCGTGCCGCCGACGCGGATCGTGGCCGGCACGTCGAGGATCGCCTCCTTGACCGCGATCCCGTCGACGTACGTGCCATTGCGGCTCTGCAGATCGCGCACGACGATGCTCGCACCGGAGCGCACGACCTCCGCATGCCGCCGCGAGACGTGCGGATCGGGCACGCACAGCTGCGCGGCGGTGTCGGAGCCGATCGTCATCGGCGTCTCGCCGATCTCGATGCGCCGCTCGCCGGCGGTGCCCGCTCCCACGACGAGCCACGCGGCCTTCGCCGACTCGGTGGTCGGGACGCGGAGCGTCAGCGTCTGATCGTTGGTCGGGTTGGTGGGCACGCGCCGCGCCCACATCGTAGTGGCCGAGTCGCTCCCGGGCAAACTGCGGTTCAGTCAGCTGCACGGTTTTCGGCAGGGGTCTCCGATTTCCGGAGACCTCGCACGAAGCCTTCCGCTGGAATTTCAGGCACCTGGGGCCGGCACGCTCTTTGTAAAAGAGATGCCCCCATGAACACGAGCAACGACAAGGCGCCCCACCGCGTGCCCCGCTGGTTCGCGCCGTGCGTCTGCCTGCTCCTGCTGGGCTCGACTCGCGCCAACCCCGAACCGCTGCGCCAGGCTCCGCCCGTCCGCGTCGCCGTCGCCGCCGATCCCGCACCGGCCGTCGCGCCCGAGCCACCGCCCGCACCGACGACCGTCCACACCGTGTTCGTCCGCGGCCGCGAGCGCCTCGAGCTCGAGCTGCCGCTCGACGGCAAGGTCACGCCCGCCGACGCCGACGCGATCGCTCGCCTGATGCGCGACCCGTTCAGCGGCCGCATGCGCCACATCGCGACCGGCACGCTCGCGCTGCTCGCCGACATCTCCGTGCGCTTCCCCGAGCACGAGATCGAGGTCGTCTCCGCGGTGCGCGCCGAGCCCGAGCGGACGCGCGATGGCATCAAGCACTCCAAGCACTGGGACGGTCACGCGATCGACCTCCGCGTGCACGACGTGAAGCTCGCGGACGTGCGCGACGCGATGTGGAAGAACCATCACGACGTCGGCGTCGGCTGGTATCCCGCCGAGGAGTTCATCCACATCGACTACCGCCCCGACGTGCACGACACGGCGTGGACGCAGCCGAAGTACAACGCCGACTACATCTACAACCCGCACTGGTCGCGCGCCGCGCGCGATCCGAACCCGCAGCCCGCGCGCGTGCACTCGCACGACAACTCGTGAGGTGACTACTCGATCACGACGTGGTTGATCGGCTTGATGCTCTGGCCCGCCGGATACGCGTAGCTGACGTACGTCGACGAGAACAGGCCCGTCGCCGCGCTCCCCCACCCCCACACGACGAGCCCGAACTTGTGCTGGCTCGACGCGGTGTGGATGCCGTTGTTGCACGTGCCGACGCCCTGGAAGTTACCGGTCACCAGATCGACGTACGCGTACTCGAGCTGGTCGTTCGCATCGACGGGCTGCCAGCCACCGACGGTACCGACGCAGTCGATCGTCACGTCATCGAACTGCTGCATGGCGTCGCGCTCGCGCGTCAGCACGAGGTGGGTCTCGGGATACGTCGGGTCGGTGAAGAACGTGTACGCCGCGAGGTACTGGTCCGGCGGCACGACGTTGACGAACTCCGGGTCACCGCGGCAGTCGTTGCTCGGGCCGGCCGCCTCGCAGCCGGTCATGTGCGCGGACATGTAGAACGGGTGGTCGGCATCCTGGCTCTTCACGATGAACGGGCCGGCCGCGTTGAAGATCGCGAGCTGACCGAAGGACAGCGTCGAGGGCGCACCGGGAGGCTGCGCCGGCTCGTAGGTCAAGGTCGTGCCGTCGGCGCCGCCCATGATCCGCCACGGCGGCGCTTCCGTCGTCGACGCGTAGCGATTCGGATACCGCACGGCCGCGTACCGGCTGCCCATCGCGTGGATCGGGGGAATCTGCTGGTGCGCGGCGTCGCACGCGATCTTGTCGTACGGGATGTCCATGCACGTGTGGCCGCCCCACATGCCGATCGGAGCGTCGGAGGTGATCGCGCTGCCGTTGAGCTCCGCGTCCTGCGTGAACTGCAGCACCTGCCCCGCGGACAGCGTGTAGCTCGTCGTCACGCCGGCCGCGGCCGCCGCGACTCCCCCGCCGCCGACGATCGCGACGCTCGGCGTGATCGAGACATGCGTCGCGTCCTGCTGCGCGACGAGCTCGAGAAACGGCGGCGATTCGTTGCCGCCGCTGTCGGAGCCGTTCGACGGGCGATGCGCCTTCTCCCACGCGTCGACGGCGACGTAGCTCGTGTCCCACGCCGATGTCGGCAGCAGGAGCGTCGCGCTCGTGACGGCCGAGTTGCCGCCGCCATACGGGAAGATGTCGTACGCGACGACCGGCGCGGACGCCGTGATGTGAAACGCGTGCCCGAGCCCGGTGCCGTGCACGGCCGCATCGGCGCTCGTCAATGCGGGCGTGATGCCGCTCGGGCACGCCTCGTAGCCGGGCAGCGGGAATGCCGGTGCCTTGTTCGCGAGGAACAAGATCGCGACCTGATTCGGCGGGAGCATCCCGCCCGTCAGCGGCGCGTACGTGATCGAGCTGCCCTGCCCCGTCGGGATGCGCGCGAACCCGGCGATCGGCACCGACATGCCGTTGTACTCGACCTGGATCGAGACCGGCTGCGACCACGTGTTCGCGACGTACGCCGCGAAGCACCCGCCGTTCGCCGTGAGGTACGAATCGGGATTGACCGCGTAGTAGTCGCAGCCGACCGAGCTCGTGTTCGCCGCCGCGGCCGTGCACGGATCGACGCACGCGCCGCCCGCACACCCGGTGGTCGCATCGCACTGCTGGATCACGTTGCCATTGCAGTCGACGACGTCGTGGAGGTCCGCCGAGCACAGGTTGCGCGCGCAACCGCCGCCGTCGCCGTCATCGCCGTTGCCGTGGCCGCCGCGTCGATCGGGCCCACACGCTGCCGCTAGCACCAGAATCGCAATCACCGCTCGCATGCGGCGCAACCTACGCGAGCACGCCGACGACAACCAAGCACGACTCTCGACGGCAATGACGATTGCGCGTCGTGCGCAGTATGCACTGCACTTCAAGTGCGGCCCGTGGATCGAACTGCTAGCGACGATTCGCGTCGTGGACGCGCGGAACCAGGCTAGCGACGGGCCAAGAGCACGACCTCGTCGAACTCGGCGCCCGCTCCGTCGATCGCGTGGAGCGCGAGCTGGTTGCCGCGGATCTCGCCGTAGACGAAGTGGATGACGTCCTCGCTGAACGCGGTGAAGCTCGAGACGCCGACGCCGCGCGTCCCGACACCGCCACCACCGGTGACGACGTACGTGACGCCATCCTGGGGCGTCATCCGCTCGTAGTCGTGGTCATGGCCGGCGAGCACGAGCTGTACGCCATGGCGCGCGAAGATCGGTGCGAGGAGCGCGCGCAGCCGCGTATCGGACCCGTGCGTGCCGGACGAATACGGCGGCCGGTGCAGCGAGACGATCTTCCACGGCAATGGCGAGGCGGCGAGGTCCGCATCGAGCCAGGCCACCTGCGGCTCGATATCGACCTCGGTATCGAGCACGGCGAAGTGCGCGCGTCCCCAGTCGAACGAGTACTGGTGCTCGCCACTGTCGCCGGGCAGCGCGAACACGTCGCGGAACGGCGCGCCTCGCAACGTGTCGTAGTCATGATTGCCGGCGGCCGGGAACACGGCGACGTTGCGCAGCAGGTCGCCATAGACGCCGAACATGTTGTCGTCGAGCTGCTGGAGCGTGCCGTTGCCGTAGGCGACATCGCCGGTGTGGACGATGAGGTCGTAGGGCACCGTGTACATCTGATCGAGCAGCGCGTACTGATCCGCACCGCCGCCGCCCGAGTCGCCGAGCGCGAGGAACCGGATCGCGGCGTCGCTGTCGGAGCCCGGCGCGGTCCGGAATCCGGTCGGCTGCGTCAGCTGCTCGGTGCCGCGCCACAGCACGTAGCAGTAGATCTGCCCCGGCGCGAGATCGCCGATGGGACTCCAGATCTGATGCTCGCCCGCCGGGCGCAGCGACGGTTGCTGCGCGCTCGCGACCGCGTCGGCGACGACCGTGCCGTCCGGTCTCGCGACCGTGACGTGCAGCGCGTCGGCGGTGGTACCGACCCACCCGACCATCGCCGACGACGCCGTCACCTGCTGCAGGTATGGCTCGCGGCGGAGCACGCTCGTCCCCGCGGACGTGAGCGCGCCGTCGCCGCACGCGGCCCGCAGCTCCGCCACCGGAGAACCGCGCGTCGCGGCGAGCGTGATGCTGCCGGTGTGGATCGCGCTGAGATGGCCGGACTGGTTCGTCTGGCATGCCGCGAGCGCGACGACGACGAAGATACTTCCTTGCTTCGCGTTACTCATGTTGCCCCCCTTGAAATGCCTAGCGAGCGATCGGCAGCCGAACCGTGAACCGGGTCCCCTCGCCTACCCGGCTCGCGACATCGATCGTGCCGCCGAGATCCGAGACGATGCCGTAGGTGACGGAGAGCCCGAGGCCCGTTCCTTCGCCGACGTCCTTCGTCGTGAAGAACGGATCGAAGATGTGTGGCATCGCATCGGGCGCGATGCCCGTGCCCTCGTCCGCGACGATGATCGTCCCGTAGCTCTGCGGTGCGCCATCCTCGCCGGCGCGATCCTCCCGCCGGGTCTCGACGACGATGCGGCCGCCGCGCGGCATCGCCTGGATGCCGTTGAGGATCAGGTTCGAGACGACCTGCTCGATCTCCTGGCGCGTGCCACGCACCTGCGGCTCGCCCGCGTGCGCGGTGAACGCGATCGCCGCGCCGCGCTTGCGCGCGGTGGACGCGAGCATCGAGACCGCTGCCGACACCGCCGTATCGAGCTCGGCCGTCTTCTTCGCGGAACGGCCGCGCCGCCCGAAGTCGAGCAGGTTCTGGATGATCGCCGTGATGCGTTCGGTCTGCGCGAGGATCAGGCGCGACAGCTCGCGCTGCTTCTCCGGCGTCGGTTCGTCGTCGAGCATCTCGCCCGCGCCCGAGATCACGTTCAGCGGTGTCCCGAGCTCGTGCGCGACACCGGCCGCGAGCACGCCGAGCACGTTGAGCCGCTCCGCATGGCGCAGCTGCTCGAGAGCGCCGCGCAGGCGCGCCGCCTCGCGGTCGACGTGCATGCGAAGCACGGAGAGCAGCCACACGAACACCATGAAGATGCCGAACGCACCGATGCCGTTGAACCACGGCACGTGCGCCGCCGTGGACTGATCGATCAGCGCGATCGCCAGCATCGTCGCGCCGGCCGCGAGCGCCGAGATGACGCCCGTGCTGCGGCCGCCGAACCAGGTCCCGAGCCCGATCGGAACGAGGTACATCAGCTCGACGAACGTGATGTCGAGCCCGCTCGCGTAGTCGGCAGCGCCGACGACGGCGAGCAGCACCGCCGTCCACAGGACGGGATATTGCGAGAGCGTGCGGGGGACCTCGAGCGTCATCGACTCACTCCTCGTTCGCGTTTCGCTTCACGGCTTCCTCGACCACCGCACGAAGTGTGGCGCGCGTGAACGGCTTTGGCAGCAACACGGCGCCGAGCCTCTCGACACGCGCACGAACTGCGTCGTCGGGGAAGCTCGTGATGACGATCGTCGGCACGTCGCACGGGCCGTCCTGCCAGGCATCGAGGATGTCGAGGCCGTCGTAGCCGGGCATGCGGACGTCGGTGATGATCACGAGCGGCCGCAGCTCCTCGCCGCGGCGCACGAAGCTCGCGCGCATCAGGCGCCAGAACAGCTCGCGCCCATCGCCGACCTCGACGACGTCCGGATAGTCGCCTTGCAGCGTCGCGCGGACGAGCGCGCGCATGTTCGCGTCGTCGTCGGCGATGACGAGCTGGGCCGGCGCGGTCACGTCACACCTCCGATGATCGCGTTGCGCGCGGCCTCGCTGAGCTTGGTGAACGCGAACGGCTTCGCGAGCAGCTGCGCATCGATGCGCCGCGCCTCCTCGTACAGTTCGGGTTCCGGATACGCCGTCACGAGCAGGATCGGCGTCGTCCAGTGCCGGCCTCGAATGAGGTACCCGAGCTCGACGCCGCTCATTCCCGGCATCCGCACGTCCATCACGACGAGATCGAGCGGTGTTCCGAGCGCAGCGACGTCGTCGAGGAGCTCGAGCGCGTCCAGGCCGGACTCCGCCTCCGCGACGATGCAGCCGTCGCCGCGCAAGCGATTCGCCATCATCGCCCGCAGCTCGGGATCGTCCTCGGCGACGAGCACCCGGAGCGAGAGCGGCCGCACGAGGCGCGCCGTCGGCTCGTCTTCCCAACCATCGAACATGTCCAGTTCACGCTTCATGGATGACCTCCGCGGCGCTCCTCGTGCAGCGAGCGGGCCAGCCGCGAGCGCTTGTCGATTCGCGTGATTGCGCGCGCGAGCGCGTCGCGTTTCGCGTTTTGCAAAGCGCGTGGTAGGCAATCTTCAAATGCGGGCGTGGGTCGCTGTCATCGCTTTGCTGAGCGTCCTCGCGCTCGGGGCGGGCTGCGGCCGTGACGCGGAACGCGACCACGGACACGCCGCGCACGCGCATGCGGTGCTCGCGGCCAAGCTGGTGGCGAAGCACCGTCCCGCGGCGGCCCGGCTCGACGTGGTGATCCCCGAGCGCGTCGTCGTCGCGCCGGTCTCGCGCTCGTTCACGCGCGTCGCTCCTCGCGCGCCCGTCAGCGTCGCGCTCGCGCAGCTCGTCTCCGGCCCCGGCGCGCGTGCGCCTCCGTCCGCCTGATCGCCCGCAGCTCACGATCAGGCACGTCGCTACCCCGACGCACGGAGGAATCATGTCCACGCAACCCGCGACCAGCGTGCTGGTCGCCGATGACCATCTCGACATGGCGAAGATGCTCGCCAGCAAGCTCGCCGACGACGGCTGGAAGACGCGCGTCGTCGACTCGGGGACGGCGGCCGTTGCCGCGCTCGAGGAGCACCAGCCCGATCTCGTCCTGACCGACCTGCGCATGCCCGGCCTCGACGGCCTCGGCGTGCTCGACGCGGTGCGGACGCGCGACCCGCGCGTGCCCGTGATCCTGATGACCGCGTTCGGTGACGTCACGACCGCCGTCGAAGCGATGCGCCGCGGCGCCTGGCACTTCGTGACGAAGCCCGTGCGGCTCGCCGACATCGTCGCGCATGCTCGCCGCGCGGTCGCGCAGCGCGTCGCCTCCGACAGCGTGCGCCTGGTCGGCGACGGACCGGCGATGCGCGCGCTCGCGCGGACGATCGCGCGAGTCGGACCGTCGAGCGCACCGGTGCTCGTGCGCGGCGAGACCGGCACGGGCAAGGAGCTCGTCGCGCGCGCCGTGCACGCCGCGAGCGACCGCAGGCTTCAGCCGTTCGTCGCGGTCAACTGTACCGCGCTGCCGGAGTCGCTCGCCGAGTCGGAGCTGTTCGGCCACGCACGCGGCGCGTTCACGGGCGCGCTCGCGGCACGCGCGGGTCTGTTCGCGCAGGCCGACGGCGGCACGCTGTTCCTCGACGAGATCGGCGACATGCCGATGGCGCTGCAGGCCAAGCTGCTGCGCGTGCTGCAGGACGGCGAGATCCGGCCCGTCGGCGCGGAGCAGCCGCGGCGAGTCGACGTGCGCGTGATCGCGGCGACGCACCAGGATCTCGCGGCGCGCATCCGATCCGGTCAGTTCCGCGAGGACCTGTACTACCGGCTCGACGTGGTGCCGATCGACATCCCGCCGCTTCGCGAGCGACGCGAGGACATCCCCGCGCTCGCCGAGCACTTCTTCTCGCTCGCGCGCGCGCGCAACCGCCACGCGATCGCGTGCCGGCTATCGCCCGACCTCGTCGACCTGCTGATCGCGTACCCGTGGCCCGGGAACGTGCGCGAGCTCGCCACGCTGATGGAGCGCCTCGCGATCACGGCCGAGCACGAGGAGCTCGGGCCCGACCAGGTCCGGAGCCTCGCGCCGCACCTGCTGCCCGAGACCTCTGGCCGGCGCCCCCCCGCGCGTCTCGCACCGCTGCGCGAGATCGAGGACGACCACATCGCGCACGTGCTCGAGCACTGCGAGGGCAACAAGGCGCGCGCCGCCGAGATCCTCGGGATCGATCTGTCGACGCTGTATCGGCGGGCTCGCGCGCGCTCGCGCTGATCGCCGCGTCACAGCACGAGGGCGGCCGCCGTCCACACGCCGGCGAGGCACACGACGAGCCCGCCGCTGATCACCAACGCGTAGCGCCGGGGCCCGCTCGTGAATGCGAGCACGATCTTCGTCGCGGAGTTCGCCGTGACCGCGAGCAGCACGGCGTAGGCGGCGGCCGTTCGCTCGAGGTGGCCCGCGGCCGACATCGCCGCGGCGGCGGCGCTGGAGGAGTGCGCATCCGCGAGGCCGGCGATCGCGGGCGTGGCCATCGCGCCAGCCGCGCCGAGCCAGTCGCGCGCGAGCGTCGAGACACCGGCGACGACGGTGACGAGGACCGCGAACAGGATCGCGGACGAGAGCTTGAACGCGCGACCTCGCGCCGGACTGGCGTCGTCGTCTCGCGCACCCCACGCGAGGATCGCGGCCCACGCCGCCGCGAGACCGCCGCCGGCGCCGAGCGGCCACGCGAGCCGCGCGAGCAGCGCGGGATCCGCGGCCGCGACGAGGATCGCGAGCTGCACGAACGTCGCCACCGACGACGCCGCGCCGGCGGCACCTGCCGCCCTCAGCAGCTCGGGTGACGAGCGCGCACGGCCTCCCATCGCCGCGATGGTCGCGGAGCTCGAGACGAAGCCGCCCGCCACGCCGGCGATCGCCATGCCGTACCTCGGCCCGAGCGCGCGCTGCGCGATGTACCCGGCGGCGCTCATCGTCATGAGCACGACGACGAGCCGCCACAGCGTGAACGGATTGAGGACGCCCCAGGGATCGACGGTGCGATCGGGCAGCAGCGGGAGCACGACGGCCGCGCAGATGCCGAACACGAGAGCATCGCGCAGCTCGTCCTCGGTGAGCAGCCGCGTGAACCGATGCAGCGGCGCGCGCAACGCGAGCAACGACGCGGCGACCACGCCGCACGCGACCGCGGCCCGCGGTGCGGTCTGCGCGAGGGCGCCGAGCGCGTAGGTCAGCACGAGCGCGACCTCCGACGTGAGGCCCGGATCCGAGCGGTCGCCGGCGAGGTACGACGCCGTCGCGAGACCTCCGATCGCGAGCAGCCCGGCCGCGATCGCGAGCTCGTGCCCGAGCGCCGCGGATGCACCGCCGACGAGCGCGACCAGCGCGAACGTCCGCAGTCCCGCGGGCTTGCGGTCGGCACCGGTCCCCTTGCGTCGCTCGCGCTCCGCGCCGATCAACAGGCCGATCGCGAGCGCGATGAGCAGGCGTCCCTCGAGCGATTCGAACAGCCACACACGCTCAGGAGCTGCAAGGCGCGCTCCTTGCGGCGCCCCCGCACGCCCATCGCCAGCGCGCACACCTTGCGCGGTCTCTTCGCAGGAGCGCAAGAGCCGCTGGCCCGGATGCCCGCCTCGACGGCACCGAAGCTGCACCGCTGAAAGACCATGCCGGAAGACCGCGCGACGCGCTGGCTTGCGTGGGCGCTCCTCGTCGCCTGCGGCGTGGTCCTCGCACCGCTGCTGCCGGCGGTCATGCTCGCGATCTGGCTCGCGGCGCTGACGCGTGGGCCCCACCAACGCATCGCGCGCGCGCTCGGCGGCCGAACGCGGCTCTCCGCCGCATTGACGATCGCGGCGGTCGTGATCGTGCTGCTGCCGTTCGCCGTCATCATGACGTCGCTGGCTGCCGACGCGTACGACCTCGTCCTGCGGCTGGCGCGCTCGCCGCGCGGCAAGGAGGTCCTCGAGCAGCTCGTCGCGCGGAACGGCACCCGCGATGCGCCGTCCGACCTCTGGGACGTGCTCGTGAGCCAGCAGGCGCGCGCGTGGGCGATCCTCCAGCAGGTCGCGGGCACGGCGACGCGCGTCGTGATCGATCTCGTCGTCATCGTTGCCGGCGCCTACGCGATCCTCGTCGACGGCTCGCGCGCGTACGCGTGGTTCGAGGCCAACGCGCCGATCTCGCGCGACCTTCTCGCACGGCTGAGCGCGGCATTCGTCGAGACGGGGCGCGGCCTGTTCATCGGCATCGGTGGCGCCGGTCTGCTGCAGGCCATCGTCGCGACCGTCGCGTACGTCGCGCTCGGAGTCCCGCGCCCCATCGAGCTCGGCGTGCTGACGTTCTGCGTCTCGATCATTCCCGCCGTCGGGACCGCGCTGGTGTGGGCGCCGGTCGCCGCCGGTCTCGCGCTGACCGGACGGCCGGGCGCGGCCGTGATCCTCGCGATCTGCGGGATCGCCGTGATCGGCACGGTCGACAACGTCGTGAGGCCGGCCCTCGCGCGGCGCGGCAGCCTGCAGCTCCCGACGTACGTCGTGCTCGTCTCGATGTTCGCGGGCGTGCAGGTCCTCGGCGCGTGGGGACTGCTGATCGCACCGCTGCTCGTTCGGCTCGCCAAGGCCGCGCTCGAGGAGCCCGCCGCACACGCGTAGCGCGCCGCGGGACGCCGCTAGCGCCGGCGGCGGCGACGCGCGACGACGCCGAGCACCGCGACGCTCAGGAACGCGCTCCCACCGAAGCCCCCGCTCGCGTCGCAGCAACCGCCGCTCATCTCGCCGCCGGCATCGGAGCCGCTGCCCGATCCGCCGCCGCTACCAGCGCTGCCGCTGCCCGACCCGCTGCCGATGCCGTCGAGCGTGCCGGAGAGCGAGATCGTCGTCGTCGCGCACGCGAGGCTGCCGCAGGCCTGGCTCGCGTCGGCGTCGGCCGTGATCGCGAGCGCGGCCGTGTCGTCGCCGGCCGGCGTGTACGTGACCGACAGGTCGAAGGCCGAGCCCGCCGCGAGCGTCGCCGGCAGGGTCGCGGTCGCGAACGCGGCGGCGGACATGCCGGTGACCGTCGCCGTGCCGAACGTCAGGTCGGCGGTGCCGGTGTTCGTCAGCGTGACCGTCTGTGACACGGGCGTCGCCGCCGTGCCGAACGCGATCGCCGACGTCGAGGTCGTGAACAGCGGCCGCACGCCGTTCTCGGCGAGCGCGACGGCATGCGCCGCGTCGCCGGTGGCGTTCGACATCACGGTGACGGTCGCGGTGTGCGCGCCGACCGCCTGCGGACGCGCGGTGATCGTGAACGTCCCCGAGGCGCCCGCGGCGAGCGTCGTCGAGGTCGCGAAGGCGCCCTTGTCGAGGCCGTACTGCGTCACGTCGTCGAGCACGACATCGGAGACGGTGAGGCCGCCGGTGCCCATGTTCTTCACCGTGAAGACCTGCGTCGGGTACGCGCTCGTGCGGTCCGTGCGCACGTCGCCGAAGTCGTTGCTCGCCGGCGAGACGTCGATCGCGGCCGTGCGTCCGCGACCCGCGAGCGCGGCGGTGGTGCTCGGCGTGCACGTCGTGCCGTCGCTCACCGTGACCGTCAGCGTGCCCGTGTAGCCCTGCGCCGCGCCGGCCGTGAACTTCACGTTGAACGGCGAGCTCGTCGTGATCGCGCCGGTCGGCGGCGTGGGAATCGTGAACGCGGGATTGCTGCTCGTCGTCGTCGCGAACGAGATCGGCAGGCTGCCCGTGCTCGATGCCGCGATGCCGAGCGTGGCGCTGGTGCCGACCAGCAGCGAGCCGAAGTCGAGCGACGTCGGCGTCAACGCGACTCGCCCACCCTGCACCGTGATCGTCACGGCCTCGCTGTCCGTGCCGCCGTGGCCGTCCGAGACCATGAACGTCACCTGCTTCGCGCCGAGGTCGTTACACACCGGCGTGTACGAGAACGTGCCCGCGGTCGAGAGCGTCGCGCCCGCCGGCAACCCCGTCGCGGAGTAGGTCAGCGGATCGCCATCGGCGTCCGTCGCCATCAGCTGGAACGCGAGCGTCGCGCCGTGCTTGACGGTCTTCGAGCCGATCGTCGAGAGCACGGGCGGATGGTTCGCCCCGGCCGTCGTGAGCTCCCACACGCCGCGGCCGAAGCTCGCCGCGCGCACGAGCGAGCCATCCGGCGAGATGTAGAGGTCGTCGATGTTGACGAACGGCAGGCCCGCGCCGAAGCGCGCCCACGTCGTGCCGCCGTCTGTCGAGCGATACACGCCGAGGTGCGTGCCCGCGAAGATCACGTTCGGCGCCTGCGGATCGGACTTCGTCAGGTTGATCGGGATCGCGGGCGGCAGCCCGTTGCTGACGTCGGCTTTCGCCCACGACGTGCCGCCGTTCGTCGTCTTCCACAGGTGCGTGGCGCCCGCGTCGGGCGCGACCGACGCGACCCAGATCGTCTTGTGCGTCGCGTCCGCGGGATCGAACCGGATGTCGCTGAGGCTCAGCTGGCAGCCGGGGAGCGACGTCGGGTCCGTGCCGTCCTTGCCGGTCGCGACCTGCGTCCACGTCGTGCCGCCGTTCGACGTCAGCCACACGCGGCCGCCGCTGCCGACGACGCCGATGTAATTCGCGTTGTCCCACGCGACACCGACATTGCGGATCACGCCCGTCGTCGTCACGGCCGTCCCGGCGACCGACCACGACCCGGCGTAGTTCGTCGACTTGTAGACCTTCAGGTTCGAGAACGTGTAGAGCTCGTTCGTCAGCTCGCGTGGATTGATGCGCGTGATGAACGTCGCCGTCGACGAGTTGTTCGACTCCGAGATGCCGGAGGACGCCAGGCTCCACGTGATGCCGCTGTCGGTGCTCTTGTAGATGCGGTCGTAGTAGAGCGTGCCGAGCATCTGCGTCGCGTCGGTCTGGTTGATGTGCGAGCCGAAGCCGTCGCCGCCGAGGTACTGGTTGAACGTGCTCGTCGTGCCGGAGCGCACGCGCGTGCCGTTGTCCTGGAGGCCGCCGATCACCGCCGAGGGCGCCGCCGGCGACGAGCCGACCGAGTAGAACAGGTGCGTCGTCAGGCCGACGTTGAGGCGATCCGAGAACGTCGAGCCGCCGTCCGTCGACACGAACACGCCGCCGTCGGTGCCGAGGTACAGGTGGCCGTCGGCGGTGTACGTCGACGCGTGAAAGTCGGCGTGCACGTACTGGAGCCCGAACTGGGCGAGCCAGTTCGACCGCTCCGTGTACGTCGAGCCACCGTCCTTCGACTCGGCGACGAGCAGCGCGCCGCCGAACCACACGTCGTTCGGGTCGGTCGGGCTGACGACGATCGTGCCGTTGTACCAGCCCTGCCCGTTGAGCAGCGTGCCGACCGTCGAGGACTCGGTGTTCGCGTTCGTGTAGCGCTTCCTCGTCACGCCGAGCCCGGTCCACGTGGCGCCACCGTTGCTCGACTTGTAGATGTCGGCGAGGTCGGCGGAGGCCGAGCTGTTCGGAAGCGCGGCCATCGCGTAGACGACCGACTTGTTCGACGGCGCCGACGCGAGCGTGATGCGCCCGATGCCGCCCGACGCCGTCATGCCGGTCGCGCGCGTCCACGTCGTGCCGTTATCGGCGGAGGTCCAGACCTGACCGTCCGTCGTTCCCGTCGTGGCGCTCGGCGCGGCCTCGAGCGCGAGCGCGAGCCCCTGCGCGCCCGTCGAGGCGATCGACCAGATGTACGGCGCCTCGGTGCCGCCGGTCGCGATCGAGACGAGCGTGAAGCTCGCGCCGCCGTCGACGGATTTGTAGAGGCCCTTGTTCGTCGCCGCGAACACGACGCCGCCCTGCACGAGCACCTGAGGGATGATGCTCGAGTCGCCGAGATAGACCGGCGGCGACCACGTGTCGCCACCGTTGGTGGACTTCACGAAGCCGATGCCCGTGCCGTCGAACGGATCGCCGAGCCCGAGGTAGAGCACGCTCGAATTCACCGGATCGATCGCGAGCGAGCCGACCGACAGCGAGCCGAGCGACTCGGTGATCGGCGTCCACGTCGCGCCGTCGTTGTCGGTGCGCCACACGCCACCGCCGGCGGTCGCGACGTAGAGGCGCGTGCCCGTTCGCAGGATCGTGCGCACGCGGCCCGAGTCGGTCTTGGTCAGCGTCGTCGCGCCGTTCTGCTCGACATCCGCCTTCGTCGGGCCGATGTTGATCCATTGCGTCCCCGTGACGAGCTGCGCGACGCCGCTCGGAGTCGGCAGCAGATTCGACCAGCGCACGCGCTCGTCCGCCGCGACGCGGTTGACGTACTGCATGTAGTCGCGCGTCCAGTACTGCGACGGCTTCGTCGGCTTGTGGTCGTTGTACCACTCGTACATCGCGGCGCGCCGCAGCGTCGCGGAGTCGGCATCGGCGTCGATGCCTCCGTCGTGATCGTCTTCGGCGTGGCACGCACACAGCAATGCCGCGGCGACCGCGAGAAACGGCAGCGCTACCCTCATCGCGATCACGTTACCCGAGCGGACGCCCGGCCGGTGCGCCCAGGTGCGTCAAGCCGCGAGATTCGCTGGCTGCCCGCGCAAGAAGCGGCGGCCGCGCGAGATCCGGTCCATCGTCGCCTGCATCGCCGCCTCGACCTCGCGGTAGCACCTCTCGAGGACGGCCGGGTCGTCGGCGTCCTCGGGCGTCAGCTCCGGCCAGGACATCGCCGGCAAGAACGCGAGCGTCGTCTGCGCGGGCAGCGGCAGGTACGGGACGAAGCCCGAGGTCAGCCCCCATGGAAGCGACAGGACGATCGGCAGCACCTCGGTGCGCGCCCAGCGATGCGCATGCAGGAGCCGCGCGAGGCGGTCGCCGCGCGACAGCACGATCATCTGCTCGTGGTTGCCGGCGGTGACGACCGGGATGATCGGCACGCGCTCGCGCAGCGCGAGCTTGAGGAAGCCCTTGCGGCCGCCGAGCACGATCTTGTTGCGATCGCGGAACGGGCGAAACGTCTCGAGATCGGAGCCGGGATACACGAGCACGCACGCGCCCGCGGCGAACGCATGGCGTGCGCTCTCGTGCCCGGCGCGGAGCATCCCGATGCGCGACGCGTAGCGGGCGAGCAACGGATCCTCGAACAGGAAGTCGTGCGCGAGCGCGTAGATCGGAAGATCGAAGCCGAGGTGATCGAACACGGCGACCTCGGTGAAGAACCCTTCGCTCGGCAGGAAGCCGCCGCTGTGATTGCCGACGAACAGCGCCGGGCCCCGCTCCGGGATGTTCTCGGCTCCCTCGACGCGCAGCCGAAAATAGTGAGCCCCGAGCCAGCGATACAGATCCGCGATCAGCAACAACAGCTCGGGATCACGCGCGTGGATGTCGTCCGCCGGCCGCGCGCGCGAGCTGCCGAATGCGCGACGCGCCGCAAACTTTGCGAACCGGAACACGAGGCGCGGCGGCGACAGCAGCACCTTGCGGTCCTCGCGCGGCACGAGGCGACGCGCGCGCGCGATCCAGTCGACGGCCTCGGTCAGCATCGCCCCCGTGACGGAGCAAGCGACGTGCCGTCGAGGCTAGCGCGAGCGACGCTTCGGCTTCGGCGCGGTCCACTCGGAGATCGCGGTCACGCCGACGACGGGCAACACGACATAGAGCGCTTGCGTCGGGGCGATCACGTGAGCGAGCGCCAGCACGCAGACGGCCGCGACCGCGACCATCGTCAGCAGCTTGAGCGCGGTGCGACCCCGGCCGAGCGCGCGCCCGGTCCCCGCGATAGCCGCATCCCACCAGGAAATGACGTACGACTCGCGGTGGATCAGCGCGACCACCGCCCTCACCGCCGTGGCCAGACACCACGCGGCTCCCACCGCCAAGATCAGCGTGACTTTCGTCGTCATTCGCGATGACGTACCACGATCGCGTCCCCGTCGCTGCCACGGACGGTCAGGACCACCCGCTGGTGCTCGGAAGAGAGATGACGAGCCCCGTGCATCCCGGGCGAGACGCGATGCGGATCGTGCCGCCGTGATCGAGGACGCACTTGTGCACGATCGTCAGGCCGAGGCCGGTCCCGCTGGGCTTCGTCGTGTAGAACGCATCGAACACCGCCTGCGGATCGGCGATGCCGGGCCCCGTATCCGCGATCTCGAGCTCGAACATCGCGCCGGCGTTGCGCGTGCGGAACGTCAGCGTTCCGCCCGTCGGCATCGCCTCGATCGCGTTGCGCGCCACGTGGACGAGCGCGACCGTCATCCGGCGGACGTCGACGTGGATCGTCGGTACGTCGGGGGCGAGCTCGCTCTCGATCGCGACGCCGTTCGCGCCGGCGGCCGCCCGCACCTGATCGCACACCGAGGACCACAGCGCCGCGACCTCGATGTCCTCGCGCTCGATCGCGGAGCGAGACAGGCACGTCTCGAAGTCGCGCAGGATGCGCTCGAGGCGCTGCAGCTCGGCCTCGGCGAACTCGATCACCGTCGCGGTCGCCTGGTCTGCGCGCCGGCGGGCGACCTGCAGCTGGAGCAGCGCCGAGTTCAGCGGGTTGCGCAGGTGGTGTGCGAGGCCGCTGGCGAGCGTTCCGACCGCGGCGATGCGCGCGTCGCGCCGGCGGAGCCCTGGACGATCCTCGGCGCGCCGGGCAAGCGCGGTGCGCACGCTCTCGACGAGCTCCAGCGGATCGACCGGCTTGACCAGGTAGTCGACGACGCGCCCGCGGATCGCCTCGGCCATCGAAGCCATCGACGCCTGCCCGGTGACGATCACGAGCTCGGTACCGGGACTGCGCTGCCTGAGCTCGTTCAGGAGCTCGAGCCCGTCGCCGTCCGGAAGCATCAGGTCGAGCAACACGACGTCGTACGGTTTTTCGGTGACCCGCGCTCGCGCCTGACCCGCGGTCGACGCGATCGTCGTCTGCACCTGCAGCGGTGCGAGCAGGTCCACGATGTTCTCGGCGAGCGGCGCGTCGTCTTCGACCACCAGCACATGCGAGACGTTCATAACGGCCAGTGAGCCGATGCAGGTTTCACACCCGCGATCCAGCGCGCGCAGCGTCGCGAGAACGCGCAAAAGCGGGCGCGGGCCAGACAGCTCGCGCAGCCCGTGCCGAGGTCGCGGAGGCCTACGACATCGTCGGACCGACATGTCGGCGCTGCGCAAAGCCTGCCGTGCGGCGTAAAGAGCTGCACGGATTGGCCGATACTGGTCTCGTGAGCGAGCCCAGCCCCGACAAGCGGTCGCAGCAGCTGCTTCGCCTCCCGCGCGACCAGACGCCCGTGATGATCACGCTCGAGGACGGCGAGCAGGCGCACGCGATGCTGTTCCTGGCACCGGGCTCGTCGGTGATCCGCTTTCTCGACGAGGCGCCGGCGTTCGTGCCGGTGAGCTACACGAGCGGGCTGCGGCTCGTCGCGCGGAGCTCGATCGCGTGCCTGACCGTGCTCGAGACCGATGCACCGCCGGAAGACCCGGATCTGCCGCTCGAGCGCCAGCGCGTACGGATCCGGCTGCGCGGCGGCCGTTCGATCGAGGGCGAGCTGCGCTGGATCGCGGTCTCCGGGCGCCGGCGCACCGCGGACGGGCTCAACGATCCGCTCGCGCATGTCGTCGTGCACGATGGCCAGCACGTGAGCTTCGTCGCGAAGGTTCACATCGCGTACGCGGAGGAGCTGTAGATGCTGACGATCGATCAGCTGCTGCGGTTCGCGGTCTCGCAGAAGGCCTCCGACCTGCACCTCACGGCGGGAGAGCCGCCCGCGCTGCGCATCCACGGCGAGATCGAGCGCGTCGACGGCCCGGCGCTGACGCCGGAGGATACGCACCGGCTGCTGTTCGACGTGATGACGGACTCGCAGCGCCGCACGTTCCAGGAGAAGCTCGAGGTCGACTTCGCGTTCGCGCTCGACGAGAACCTGCGCTTTCGCGTCAACGCGTTCGTGCAGAACCGCGGCGAAGGCGCGGTGTTCCGCACGATCCCGACGAAGATCCCGAGCTTCACGGACCTGAACCTGCCGCCGATCCTGCGCTGGTTCTCCGAGCGCGATAAGGGCCTCGTGCTCGTCACCGGCCCGACCGGCAGCGGCAAGTCGACGACGCTCGCCGCGATGATCGACCACATCAACGAGACGACCTCCGGGCACATCCTGACGCTCGAGGATCCGATCGAGTTCGTGCACAAGCCGAAGCGCTGCCTGGTCAACCAGCGCGAGGTCGGCGTGCAGACGCACTCGTTCAACGCCGCGCTCAAGAGCGCGCTGCGCGAGGACCCGGACGTGATCCTCGTCGGCGAGCTCCGCGACCTCGAGACGGTCAGCCTCGCGCTCACGGCGGCCGAGACCGGCCACCTCGTGTTCGCGACCGTGCACACGTCGAGCGCGCCGAAGACGATCGACCGCCTCGTCGACGTGTTTCCGACGGGCCAGCAGGCGCAGATCCGCACGATGCTCTCGGAGTCGCTGCTCGGCGTGGCCACACAGGCGCTGCTGCCGAAGGTCGGCGGCGGCCGCGTCGCGGCGATCGAGATCCTCGTCGCGACCCCGGCGGTCCGGAACCTGATCCGCGAGAACAAGACCTACCAGATCGCGTCGGCGATGCAGATCGGCGCGCGGACCGGCATGGTCACGATGGAAGCCGCGCTCGCCGATCTCGTGACGCGCGGCCTGATCTCGACAGACACCGCGCGCGAGCGTCTCGGCGAGCCGGCCGATCCCCAGCGCGCCGCACAAGGTGGTGCCCGATGAGCATGCCCGACAGCGAATGGGATCCGATTCTGCGCGGCTTGCTGGAGCACATGCTCTCGGTCGAGGCGTCGGACCTGTACATCGCGGCGCACAGCCCGCCGGTGTTCCGGATCAACGGCGTCGGCTATCCGGCGAAGAAGCCGTTCGAGCCGGAGATGATCGCGCAGATGGCGGACACGCTGATGACGCCGCCGCAGCGCGAGGAGTTCCGCGACAAGCTCGAGATGAACCTCGCGCTCGCGACGTCGAAGGGCGGGCGGTTCCGCGCCAGCATCTTCCGCCAGCGCGGCGCGACCGGCATGGTCCTGCGCCTCGTGCGCACGCAGATCAAGACGCTCGAGGAGCTGCATCATCCGCCGATCCTCTCCGAGCTGATGAAGTCCAAGCGCGGCCTCATCCTCGTCGTCGGCGGCACGGGCAGCGGTAAGTCGACGACGCTCGCCGCGATGATCGATCACCGCAACCGCAGCGACACCGGCCACATCATCACCGTCGAGGATCCGGTCGAGTTCATCCACTCGCACCAGAAGTGCGTCGTCACGCAACGCGAGGTCGGGATCGACACGCGCTCGTATCACGACGCGCTCAAGAGCGCGCTGCGCCAGGCTCCCGACCTGATCCTGATCGGCGAGATCCGCGACGCGGAGACGATGGAGGCCGCGATCACGTTCGCGGAGACCGGCCACCTCTGTCTCGCCACGCTGCACTCGAACAACGCGAACCAGACGATCGAGCGCGTGCTGAACTTCTTCCCGCCCGAGCGCGCGAACGAGATCCGGCTGCAGCTGTCGCTGAACCTGCGCGCGATCATCTCGCAGCGCCTCGTCAAGTCGCAGGACGGCGGTCGCGCCGCCGCGCTCGAGATCCTGCTCGACACGCCGCGCATCCGCGACCTGATCAAGCGCGGCGAGGTCGAGGCGATCAAGGACGCGATGGAGCAAGGGACCGGCGAGGGCTGCAAGACGTTCGACTCGGCGCTCTACGATCTCGTCGTCGAGGGCCGCATCAGCGACGCCGATGCGCTCGCGGCCGCGGACAGCCCGAACAACCTGCGGATCCGGATCGACCGCTTCCGCAACACCGGCCGCGCCGTCGAGCTACCGAACCTGCGCCTCGTGAAGCGAAGCTAGAGCTACGCCCGCCGGCGGCTCCGCACGAACTTCCGGAATGCCTCCGCGAGCGGATCGTCGCCGGTGTCGAGCCGGCGGATCAGATCGTGGGCCTGCTCCGGGGGCAGCTCGATGAACAACGCGCGCAGCGCTTCCTCGCGCCGCATCGAATCCTCGCGCACCGAGGTCTTCGAGCTCGGCCGGCTCAAGACGTACAGCATCGCCTGTTCGATCCGATCGTCGGGCTTCACGAGAGCCGTTCATGCAGCGCGTGTACCAGCGGGCACGAACGTCATTTCGCCGACGTGGCTGGCCGATTCGCCACCCGTGTTGAGACTGTAAACACGACAACGGCAACACCGCGCACGCACGCGCTTGCGTGCTGGTCGCGTCGTTGCAGAGGCGGCGGCCATGCTTGGCCTTCGCGTACTTGCCGTGCTGCTGGTCGGTGGATGTCTGAGCTCGCAGGAAGACGGTCCGACCGGCACGCGCGCCGACGACATCAACTACGCCGCCGGTACGCAGACGCTGTACGAAGTTCAGGTCCGCGCCGCGAACGCGTGCGATCCGACTGTCGGCGCCGACTGGCAGCGCACCCAGTGCGCGAACAAGCTCGCGCCACGCGTCGAGTACCGCGCCGAAGGGATGAGCTGCGGCATCCTCGATCAGCTCCAGCGGATCAAGCTCGGCACGTTCGAGGACATGCTCGCCGACACGGCGGACTACCGCGCCGGCATCACGCTTCGCTACATCAAGGATCGCGTCGGCGCGACGACCGTGTGGCTGATGCCGGTGTTCCCGAGCAACGATCAATGGAACATCCCCGACGCGTGCGACAACCTCGGCTCGCCGTACGCGGTCCGCGACTACTTCCACGCGCAGGGCTCGCTGTCGCAGAGCTGCATCGAGGCCGGCCGCGACGAGCACTCCGCCGCGCCGTGCTGGGGCAACGCCTCGCTCGAGGCGCTGATCGCGGACGCACATCGCCGAGGGCTCAAGGTGATGCTCGACGTCGCGTTCAACCACTTCGGGCACAACTACGAGATGTACGACGTCGCGCGCTACCGATCGGTGCGCGATCGGATCGCGGCCGGCGACGACCTCGACCGGCTCTGGGACTACGGCGCGACGTTCGACGCGGCGCTCGTCGATCCGCAGCTGATCGACTCTCCCGATCAGCTCGCCGACGATCCGGACCTCGCGGCGCTGCGCGCCCGCTGCCCGAGCCTCACCGGTGACGCGCTCGTGCGCGCGTTCCACATGTGGCGCGCCGCGCTCGACGGAGAGCGCGCGACGTTCGCGTGTGACGCGCCCGCGCTCGAGGCCGCCGTCCCCGGCTTCTACCTCGGTGCGGACAGCTGGAACCCGTCGACGCACGTCGGCGACAACTACACGAACAACTGGCGCGACGTGAAGTTCCTCTATCACCAGGAGACGAACCGCGCGCACTACCAGGAATTCGTGCGCAACCGCGAGTACCTGTTCCGCGTGATGAACTACTGGGTGTCGCGCGGCGTCGACGGGTTCCGCCTCGATCACACGACGGAGTACGCGAACGGCCTCGCGCCGAACGAGTGGAGGTACATCACCGGCAAGGTCAACTACTACGCGGCGCGCCGCGGCCAGACCGCCCCCGTGTACCTCGCCGAGGAGTTCGGCGATCAGAACGGGATGTCCCAGGTCGTCGACATGCTGACGGAGGGCTACGTCCGCGACATGACCGGCCGCGACGGCGTCACGAAGGACGCGAGCCACGTCGAGTACGTGCTCGACAACATGAACCGCTTCGGCGGTCGCGCGTACGTGATGACCGCGCTCGAGACGCACGACGAGCGGCGCCTGACCGACGGCACCGGGTTCAACATGTGGACGGGCGCCGGGTTCTGGGGCATCGGGGCGACCACGTGGTCCGTGCCGATGCTGCTGATGGGCCAGGAATTCGGCGAGGCCAACCAGCTCCAGTTCCGCCGCTCGGATCTGTTGCACTCGCGCTTCGTCGGCGATGGCGCCTATCATGCCGACGGCGACGCGCTCGTCGACTACTACGGCACGCTGATCCGCGGCCGCCTCGGCAACCGCGCGCTCTACGCGGCGAACAAGGCGTACCTGCGCACGCGCGACGGCAACGCGACCGACCCGCGGATCCTCGCCGAGGTGAAGTGGTCCGGAGACGGCGACGTCGTGTTCGCGTTCCACAACCTGTGGGAGCAGGACGTGCGCCAGACCTACTACATCCCACCTGGCCTCGGCGACGCGCTGTGGCTCCGCGACGATCGCACCTACAAGCTGGTCGACCTGATCTCGGGCCGCCAGATGGGCGCCTGTCACTCGGGCGCGGACCTCAAGTGGAGCTTCTACGTCGAGCTCGACCGGTGGACGCGCGCGCAGTGGTTGCACCTCGAGCTCTGCAGCTGACGGAAAGCCGCTTCGCGTCCTCGCCGCGTTGCGGAACGCAACGGCACGCGCGCGCGACCACTGCCGGCGCGCTGGAGAGGCCTGTCCCGCGTGGCACGCCGCTTGAGAAGAGACCCGCCATGCGCCCCGTGCTGGTGGTGTTGCTGATTGGCTGTGGCCCCAATCATCATGCAGGGCTCGATGGCTCCGCAGGCCTCGATGGCTCCGCCGCGAGAGACAGCGGAAACGGCGCCGGCAGCGCGTGCGGTCAGCTCACCGCGATCCTCCGTGACTTCCGCTCGGACCATCCCGACTTCGAGCACGGCAAGGGCGCCGAGACCGGCATCGTGGCGAACGACCTCGGCGCGGACGGCAAGCCGGTGTACGCGCACGCGGGCGCGAGCCTCACGGTCTCGGGGCCGGCATCGTTCGACCAGTGGTATCGCGACACGAGCGGCGTCAACATGCACTTCGAGCAGCCGCTACCGCTGACCGAGACCTCACCCGGCACGTTCGTCTACGACGATCAGACGTTCTTCCCGCTCGACGGCATGGGCTGGCCGAACACCGAGATCTACGGCCACAACTTCTGGTTCACGACCGAGATCCACAGCACGTTCCTGTACCGCGGCGGCGAGCACTTCACGTTCGACGGCGACGACGACGTGTTCGTGTTCGTGAACAACAAGCTCGCGCTCGACCTCGGCGGCGTGCACGTCGCCGAGAGCGGCACGATCGACTTCGATGCACGGGCCGCCGAGCTCGGTCTGAGCGTCGGCAACGTCTACCCGCTCGACGTCTTCCACGCCGAGAGGCACACCGATCAGTCGCACTTCCGGATGGAGACGACGATCGACTGCTTCATCATCGAGTAGCGTCAGCGCTGCTGGAGCGCGGTGAGACGGAACACCGCGAGGCCATTCGGCACGAGCGTGAAGGTCAGGCGACCGCTGGCGTCGACCGGAGTCTGTTCGACCTGCACGTCCGCGGACGTCAACGAGTCGGCCGACTCGAGCACCTGCGTGCCGTGCCAGTGACCGGGCGGCAGCGGAATCGCGAGCTCGATCGGAGTCTGCGCGAGCCGGCGATCGATGACGGCGATGCCGAGCGTCTGCGTCGCGTCGTCGCGCGTCGCGAGCACCGTGACCTGGGGCTGCGGCGAGGTCGCGGTGACGGCGTTCGGCTGGAGCGCGGCGGCGAGCGCGGCCATCGCGTGATAGCCGGGCGTCTGCAGGTGGGTATCGCCGAGGATCGCGGCGGACGTCGCGAACAGGCCGCTCGGCTGATCTTCGATCAGGATGTGGCGGAGGTTCGCGAGCACACCCTTCTCGGCGGCGACGCGCACGAAGTCGGCGGAGATCAGCGCGTTGAGCTGGGTGTCGCCGTCGAACAGCGTGCCGAACTCGGTGACGGCGAAGGACTGGTTGCCGCCGAGGGCATGGAGCGCGTCGATCGACTGCGCGAGCGCGTCGGCGAGCCGCACGCGATCGGGCGTGGAGCTGAAGTCGTAGATGTGAAGCACGAAGAAGTCGAAGTCGGCGCCGGCGAGCGCGAGCAGCGTCGGGTTCCAGGCGTCGCCGGTCGCGAGGTTCTGGTCGACCTCCGAGATCGCGGTCGCCGGATCCATCTGCATCCCGAGCACGTCGGTGAGCGCGGGTGCGCCGACGAGGATCGCGGGATCGACCTGCTTGACCAGACGCGCGGTCTTCGCGATCTGCTGCGCCACGTCGCGCGCCGTCGACGGGATGTACACGCCGTTCTCGAGCCGCTCCGCCTGCGTGAACGCGTGATCGGTGCCGCACACGTTCGTGCCCGGACGAAGGCTCAGGTACTGCTCGTTGCCGACCTCGACGAACGGCACGGCGTACGGCGCGGGGTGGCCGTTGGCGGCCCGCCGCGTCGCCCAGTCGGCCGCCGTGCCCCAGTCGCGGCCGTTCGCGTCGACGCCGAGCACGACCGTCGACGACGTCGTCGCGTTCGCGTACGCGACCATCGCGGCGGCGCGCTCCGGCGTGCCATCGCCCCACGGCGTCACGAGCGTCACGGCCGCACCGCGCTGCTCGGCGTACTGCAGCGCCTCGTCCATGCCCCAGGTCGTCGCGTCGAGCTGGCCGGTGAACGTGTCGCACTGTGGCTTGCGATCGGCGTACGGTCCGATCGTCTCGTCGAAGTGATAGAGCATCGCGCGCGACCCGCCCGGGAACCGCAGGATGCCGGGGTGCAGCTGCGTCACGAGCGCGTCGACGTCGGGGCGCACCGCGTGGCTCGCGTCGTCCCAGATGCCGAGACCGCCGCGCGACCACACCGCGTTGTGGCCGAGGAGCTTCGGATCGACGGCGCCGATGCGCTGGTCCCAGTGAACGGCAAGGTCGACGCGCGACTCCGGGCTCGCGCATCCGACGGCCATGACGAGCACGAGTGTCCCCCGCACGCCGCAGACGCTACACCAACTCCGCGAATTTCTACGATCGCGGCGCTCGCATCCGCTGCGCTGACACGCCGCAGCCCGGTGAGGTGATGCGTGGTAGGCTGGGTCCGTTGTCGAAGTCATTCAACGCCGTAAAAGTCTTCTCCGCGACGATGTTCCAGGACCGCGAGCGCCTGGGGGACAAGGTCAGCGACTGGATCGCGAGCCACCCCGAGAGCAAGATCGCCGACGTCGTCGTCACCCAGTCCAGCGATGCATCGTTCCATTGCATCGCGATCACCGTCTTCTACACCGCGTAGCCTCGATGGTAGGGTCGCCGCCTTGGCAGCCGGCGATGCTTTCGTGTGGTTCACGCATCAGCCCGTCTCGACGGCCTGGCTGAAGCGCGAGATCGCGGCCACGCGGCCGGACCTGCGGTTCGCGTTCTCGCGGCCCGGCCTGACGACGTTCAAGCTCGATCCGGCGGTCGTCGAGGAGCCGATCAGCTCGTTCGCGCGCGCGCACGGCCGCTCGCTCGGCCGCGCCACCACCGTCGAGGACGTGCTGGCGCTGGCGACGAAGCTGCCGGAGGCCCCGCTCGTGCGGCTGCACGTGTTCGAGCGCGATCCGGACCGCCCGGCCGACGAGCGCGATCCGGCGGTCGCGGGCACGCGCGCGGCGGCCCTCGATGCCGCGGTGCGGGCGGCGGCGCCGGGGCGGTTCGCGGAGTCGAGCGAGGCGCAGCCGGGTGACCTCGTGCTCGATCTGATCGTCGCGCCCGCCGAGGAGCCGGAGGACGGCATCTTCGTCGGCTGGCATCGTCACGATGCGACGCGCGGGCCGTTCCCGGGCGGCGTCGCGCACGTCGCGATCCCGGCGCACGCGCCGTCGCGCGCGTGGGCGAAGATCGAGGAGGCGATCCGGTGGTCGGGGCTGACGCCGAAGCCCGGCGAGGTCGCGATCGAGATCGGGTCGGCACCGGGCGGAGCGAGCCTCGCGCTGCTCGAGCGCGGGCTGAACGTCCACGGCGTGGATCCGGGCGCGATGGATCCGCGCGTGCTCGCGTACGTCGGCCCGGGCGGCAACACGTTCAAGCATCACGCGGTGCCGGCGGCCGAGGTCGCGAAGAAGGACCTGCCACGCACGTACGAGTGGCTCGCGAGCGACGTCAACCTCGCGCCGATGGTCGCCCTCAAGTACGTCGAGCGGTTCGTCGCGCTCGCGCACGGCGGTCTGCGCGGCGCGTTCATCACGCTCAAGCTCAACGACGACGGCGTGTTCGAGGCGCTGCCCCGGCTCGCGACGCGCATCGCGAAGCTCGGGGCGGCACGCGTGCGCTACACGCAGCTGCCGAGTCACCGCAGCGAGATCGTCGCGATCCTCGAGTGGTGAGATAAGCTGGGCCCGTGTCAGGACGTTACGAGCAACTCGGCCGCCAGCTCCGCAAGGTGCGTACCTCCCTCGCCAAGCACGACAGCAAGGCCACCGCCGTGGCGCTGCGCCGTGCGCAGCACCTCGCGAGCGATCTCGTGCTCGAGCACGTCGAGGGCGACGATGTCGCGGCCGGGCTGCGCGAGCTCGCGGCGCGGCATGTCGTCGACGAGTCGCTCGCGGAGCGCCTCGCGCGCCGGTTCGCGGCCGAGGAGGATCGCGAGCACGAGCCCGATGTCGCGGAGGTCACCGAGCTCGGCCGCGATCTCGATCGCCTGCTGCGCAGCCTCGAGCACGGCGCCGCGATGCCGGAGCTGCCGTTCGGCGCGCTCGTCGCGACGGAGATGCCGGCCGCGGAGTCGCGCGCGGCGCTCACGGTCTCGGGACGTCACGTCGTGATCGCGGGGCGCGGCGGCGAGGGCCTCGTCTTCGTCGACGACCGGCCGGTGGGGCGCCCGTTCGCGATGCAGTCGCCGCCGACGGGCAAGGCCGAGGTGCATCGCGATCCGAGCGGGCGCACGCGGATCACGTGGGAGACCGAGGGACTCGTCGTCGAGCTCGGTCCCGACTTCGCGGCCGCGACCCGCGTGCTCTGACGCGGTCACCAGCGATGGACGCGCCCCGGTAGCACGAGCACGGGAATCGGCGGCACGAGCTCGAGGCGCTCGCCGAGCGTATCGATCTCGACGGGGAACGTCTGCTCGTCCGCGTGCACGTCGCGCCGGTACGTCGTGGGTGCGTCGCCGCGACGGACGGCGACGTGATGCGCGAGCACGAAGTCCGCGAGCCGCAGCGACATGAGCCCGAGCAGGCGATGACAGCCGTGGCTCGTGCCGCGCGCGACCGACGCGAGGTTGCCGGTGCCGTGCGTGAGGATGCCTTCGTCGTCGAAGTCGCGGTCCTGGTGGACGAACGCGACGAGGCCGAACGCGCCGCGGTAGCTCGGCCCGAACACCTCGGTCGCGAGGATGGGGCCCGCATCGGTGCGGCGGACGAGCTCTTCATCGGGCGTCGTGAGCGGCGGGAGCCACCGCGGCATGACGTAGAGGTCTCGCCACAGGCGCGGGCCGGCCGGCGATTCCTTCCACTGCTGCAGGATGCCTTCGTCGAGCTGCTGATCTTGCCAGCCGCCGATCGTCGTCGGCCAGCGCACGAGCGCGACGCGGCGGCCGTTCGTCGTCGCGTAGAGGATCAGCGCCGGGCGCCGGCCGGCGTCGTGAACGCGCGGCGCCGGGTCGCGCCAGACATCGCCGCGATCGATCTCGACGGAGAGCTGCATCGTCGGGCCGTGATAGGCAGGCGGTTCGGGCAGCCGGACGGCGACGCTCGTCGTTCGCGTCTCGCGCGAGTAGAGAGCGTCGAGGAACACGCGCGTGGCGGCCGGATCGGTCCAGCCGAGCGCGCGGGCAGCGGCCTCGGTCGCGGGAGAGATCAGATCGGGGGCCGCGCCGGGCAGCGGCAGGTGGCCGCGCACGATCAACGTCTCGTCCGCGTCGAGCCGGCGATCGAGGACGAGCGCCGGGCCCGAGCCGGCCGTGCCGTCCTCGACGAGCCCCGCGGCCGCACGCACGCGCTCGCGAAGCACGCGCAGCGCGGTGCGAAAGTCGCGCTCGCGGCTGCCGCGCGTCAGCGCATCGCGCGTCGCGAGATCGAGCGAGCCCGTCGGCAGGATCATCTGGCCGCGCTGGAACGTCGCGAGCGCGGCGGTCGTCTGCCACGTGAACGCGCCCTCGATCGGCGCGGTGAGGAACAGCCCGTCGCACGCGAGGTGCGCCTGCACGGCGCGCACGCTCGCGAGGTGCTGCTCCGAGGCCTCGAGCGCGGCGACCGCGCGGGCGTGCGGTGCATCGGTCTCCGCGAGCGCGTCGAGGTCGTCGAGCTCGGCGGCCACGCGTTCGCGCTCGAGCTCGCGCCCCAGCTCGCGAGTGTGCGCGATCCGCGCGAGCGCGTACGGCACCGGGTCTTCCTAAAATTCAACCTGGATGATTGCGCTGCTCGCAGTCGTTGCAGGCACGTCGCAGGCGGAGGTCAAGAGGACCGCCGCGATCGAGAAACCCGGCCAGGTCGAGCTTCCGATCGATGCGGCCAACCTGCCGCCCGAGTGCCACCAGTTCCTGTCGCTGCTGCCCGGATCGACGCTGTCGACGATGGCGTACTACCAGCAGCTGTCGATCGCGGCGTGCCGGCAGAGCTTCGAGATCCCGCCGGTGACGACGCCCCAGCAGATCGGGCCGATGGTCCTGTCCGTCGAGAACATGATGGCGCCGTCGATCGCGATCTACCGTGATGTCGCCACGCGCGGCACGCACGAGGTCAAGCTGCTCGCCGAGTACGGGCTCGGGATGACGTACCTCAGCACCGTCGTTCGTGCGCGCCGCGCAATCGATGCCGGCCGCTCGATCGGTGGCGCGACGTACGGCGGCTACGCGGACGGCTTCGTCGGCCTGCATCGCGCGGCCGAGCCGCTGCTCGCGGGCGATCTCGAGCAGGCCGTCGCGGCGTTCCACGCGGTCGACCTGCACGCGGCCGGCGACCCGCACGCCGCCACCTCCAACGAGGTGATGGTCAAGGCGGTCGCGACGGCGCGCTACTACCACGAGCTGCTCGGACAGTGACCGCTACTCGGTCGCGACGATCGACGTCATCACCTTGCCGGTCTTGCTCTTGACGCCAAACCGGGCGGCGAGATCGTCGGGCTCGGGCACGTTGTCGAGCTTCAAGATCTTGCCGTCGGTGACGGTGACCTCGATGTTCGTGACCTTCGTCGTCGTGCGCAGGCCCTGCTCGATCGCCTGCTTGATGCACGCGTCGATCGCCGACGCGTTCGGGCGTCCCTTGACCTGCTTGCGCGGCATCACCTCGCCGACGTAGGCCTGCAGCTTCTCGATCTTGACGAAGTTCTCGGCCTTGCCGAGGTGCAGCGCATCGATCTTCTCCTGCGAGTACTTCGAGACCTTCGACGTCAGCGGATCGACGATCTTCGACGGGTCGTCGAGCAGCTCCTGGCCCTTGCCGTCGGTGCGCAGCGCCCACTTCGCCTTGTCGGCCTGGCGCCACGCCCACACCGCGATCGGCTTGAAGTCGATCGCCATGTCGACGTCACCGCCGCCGCCGAGGCCGAGCGAGCCCTTCGCGTCGAGGTGCAGCTCGACCTTGCCGCCCTTGATCTTGAACCCGCCGCCGACCTCGCCGCCCGCGCCGAGCTGTCCCGTGACGCCGCCCGAGACCTTGAACGCCTCGCGGCCATAGAGGCGCGCCGTGCCGCTGCCCGTGACCTCACCCTCGACGCCCGCGAACGCCTTCACGCTACCCTGCACGGCGATCGACTCCTTCGAGAAGCTGATCTCGCCATCGGCCTCGCCCCACGCGCCCGCCTTGCCCTCCGCCTCGAGCTCCGCGCCGAGGCCGAGAGCTCCGACGTCGAAGCTCGTCTCCACCGTCGCCTTGCCCTTCGCACCGGCGAACGCGCTCGCGTTGCCCTGCAGCACGACGCCCTGCGAGCCGATCTGCGCGCGCCCCGTGACCTTCGCGAACGCGCCACCGAACAGCGTGATGTTGCCGCCGAGCTTCGCGGTGAGCTTGCCGTACTTCGCCTCGAGCTCGCCGCTTAGCTTGAGCGAGCCTCCGACGATCACGCCGGCCTGCACGAGCAGCGCGTACTGATCCGCGAGCTGTACGGCCTCCGCGCGCGCGTACGCCGTCGCCTGCACCGCGCTCTCGTGGCTGCCCGACGCGGTGATGCCGCGCTCCTCGGTCCCGACGAGCTGCTTCTTCTCGACCTTGTCCGTGCGCATCGCATAGGCACCGGCGGCGGCCTCGATCACGCCCGGCTCGGCGCGCGCGAACGCGTCGAGGGCCTTCGAGACCGGCCCCTCGTCGTCGGGCTTCGGGGTCTGCTGCGGCGTCTGCTGAGGTGGCGGCGTGGTCTGCTGCGACGAAGTCTTCTGTGCGTGCTCTGGCATGACACTCCCTATTCGATGCGGCCGTTGCCGAGTTTTCCGACGCGTTCCTTCTCGAGCCGGATCGCTCGACGAAGGTCGTCAGCAGTGATCGCGGGCGCCTCCGCGCGGCTCGCGGCGAGATACGCGGCGCGCAGCGCGACGTTGCGGATGTAGCCGCCAGAGAGCTCGTGCGTCGCGGCGAGCTCGGGCAGGCCGAGGTCACCATGCGTCGGCAGCGTGCGCGGCAGGTGCGCGGTCCACAGGCGAAGGCGCTCGGCCTCGTCGGGGAACGGGAACTCGACCTGGACGGCGAGGCGGCGGCGAAACGCGGCGTCGATCGCGGTGCCGAAGTTCGTCGTCAGGATCGCGATGCCGGTGAACGAGTCGAGGCGCTGCAACAGGTAGTTCGTCGCGGCGTTCGCGTGCTTGTCGTTCGACGAGCGAACCTCGGTGCGCTTCGTGAACAGCGCATCGGCCTCGTCGAACAGCAGCACGATCTCGCCCTCCTCGGCCGCATCGAACAGCTGCGCCAGGTTGCGCTCCGTCTCGCCGATCCACTTCGACACGACCTTCGACAGGTCGACGCGCCACAGCTCGTAGCCCAGCGCGCGCGCGACGACACCGGCGGCCATCGTCTTGCCGGTGCCCGGCCCGCCCTGGAACAGCGCCGTCACGCCGCGCGCGGTCGTCGCGACCTCGCCCATGCCCCACGTCTCGAGCACCGTGCGGCGGAAGCGCACGCGCGCGACGAGCTCGCGCAGCGCATCGTCGACATCGGGCGTGACCACGAGGTCGTCCCAGCTCGCGAGCCGCGACACGCGCTCGGCGAGGCGCGCCACGCGATGGCCGCGCGATGCCCGCAGCGCCGCGATCGGGTCCGGCGCGGCCGCCGCGCGCGCGATGGCGCCCGGTCCGATCGCATAGCGCTGCGCGAGCGCATCGGCGCGCGCCGCATCGTCGAGGTGCAGGCGCCAGCACGCCGCGCGCTCGGTCTCCGTCAGCATCGGAAAGTCGACGCTCTCGCTCGCCGCGACCGGCAGCTCGCAGTCGCGCTCGGCGCGCACGAACAGCGGGCCCGCGTGGCCGTCGAGCGCGGCGCGAGCGAGCGCCCAGCGCGCCTCGTCGCTCGCGGACACGCCGTCGAGATCGACGACCGGCAGGTGGCCGCGCAGCGTGACGTCGCGCAGGCGCTGCGCGAGGTCGGGCGCGGTCGCCGAGACGACGTCGACCTCGCGACCCGCGCGCGCGGCGAGCATCGCGGCGACCGTGCGGCGACCCGCGCCCGGCTTGCCACGCAGCGCGATGCGCACCGCCGTCGAGCGCGGCTCCTCGAGCGCGGCCGCGAGCGCGACGACCGCCTCGCGCGGGCCGACGAAGTCCGCGAAGTCGATGACGAACGACGCCGCCGCCCCCGACGACGGCGACGCCTCGATCGTGGCGCCCGCGAGCCGGCGCGCGACCGACGGATGGACGCTGAGCGCGGCGAACGGACGCACGCCGGGCGCGATCACGACCGCGCCCGAGCGGACGAGCGGCGCATCCGCATCCAGCTCGCGCGCGAGCGTCGACTGGTCGCCGATCCCGGCCTGGAGCAGCGCCGCGAGCAGCACCTCGTCGACGAGCGGGCGCGACGCATCGCCGGCCGCCGCCGCGTAGTCGCGCGCGAGGTCGCACCAGATCTGCGGCGCCGCGATGACGATCAGCAGCGTCGCGGCGAGCGGCGAGAGCCCCAGCTCGTGCGCGAGCTCGACATGCGGCGCCCCCCGGCGGCCCCAGTCGGTGTAGCGCTCGGCGGCCGCGCGCTCGTGCGCGAGAGCCGTCGCGAGGACGTTTGCATCGGAGCGCTTCGCGGCCGCGACCGCGCACGCGGCCGCGATCCAGCCGTGCACGGCGGCCAGGTAGTCGGCGAGCTCGTCGCGCGAGAGCGACTCCGCCCGCGGCGCGCCGAGGGCGTGCAGGTACGCGACGAGCTCGGCGGCGGGCCGTGCAAGGGCGGCGACCGGTGCGACCGCGGCGACCGGCGCGACCGCGGCGACCGGCTCGACCGCGGCGACCGGCTCGACCGCGGCGACCGGCTCGACCGCGGGGTTCGCGGGGACCACGTCGTCGGCGGCCACGACGTCATCGTTCGCGGGCACGGCCTCGCCGGCGGCGACGACGTCATCGTTCGCGGGCACGGCCTCGCCGGCGGCCTCGACGCCCTCGTCGGCGGGCGGGGCGCCGGGCACCATCTCGCCAGCGGGCCCACCGACGGCCACGATCTCGCCGGCCGTCGCGGCACCCGCGACATCGGTGAGCGCGCGGCCGAGGCGGATCGTGGTGCCGGCGACGTCGGCGATCGCGACGACCGCGCCGACCTCGTCGATCGCACACGCGACGACGGGCGACGTCAGGATGCGCTCCGCGATGCAGCGGCCCTCGCGGACGTCGAGCAGCGCGATGTGCTCGCCGCGCGCGAGCACGGTCAGGCCCGTGCGCTCCGCGACCGCGACGACGCGCGACTCGCCGATGCGGATGCGCGCGTTGAGCTTGCCCTGGCGCAAGCTGTAGAGCATGACCGTCGCGCTCGCCGCGCCGACCATCTCGATCAGCAGCGTGCTGCCGTCGAGCACGACCGCGCTCGCGCCGATGTGCGCGGCGGCGAGGTCCGCCGGAATCGCGAGCTCCATCTGCCCCAGGCGCACGCTGGCGCCGCGACGCTCCGCCGCGCGCGCGCCGACCAGCACCCGGCGGTCTGCCATGCGGGCGCCGAGCTCCTCGACCGCGCACGAGCCGTCGTCGCGCTCGCGGATCACCGCACACCAGCCATCGCTCTCGATCAGCGCCGCGCGCGGACCACGCGAGCTGCCGACGATCGTGATCTCGCCCGCGAGCGCGCCACGCGTGGGCGACGCGCCGAGCGCGACCGACGTACCGAGCGCGACCGACGTGCCGAGCGGCACCGACCCGCCGAGCGCGACCGACGTGCCGAGCTCCGTGCCATCGGCGCGAAAGCGGCAGAGCGCGCCGTCCGCGGTGATGGCCCAGATCTGGCCGCCGACCACCGTCGCCGCGACAGCCGGCACGCGCTCGCGCGTGACGACCGCCCCGTCGGGAAGCAACGCGACGAACGCCGCGCGCGAGTCGACCGGAACCATCCGCAGGGCCGCGCTGGAGTGCTGCATCACCAGAACACACGCAGCGGCGCGGCGAACCCTGCAACGCCGTCGTCAATCGCCGTAAACCGCCGTTGCGACACGCGTTTTCTGTGGGAACATCGCCCCATGGCCAAGTGGATCGCGCTCGCGAGCCTGTGTGTCGCCGCGCTGGCGTCGGCGGCTCCGCCCGTGCCGGCCGTGCCGGCGCAGGCCCACCCTCGCCTGTTCATGCGCCAGGCCGACATCGCCGGCTATCAGGCAGCCGCGAAGCTGCCCGGCTCGGCGACGCACCTGCTGATCGACCAGTGCCAGCGCACGATCGATCATCCAAACGAGTTCGCGGCGCGCGGCGGCGCCGACGGCGACTACTGGGCCAATGCGACGATCGCGTGCGCGTTCGCGTTCCGCGTCACCGGGCAGAAGACGTACCTCGCGCAGGCGATGAAGTACTGGCGCGTCAGCCTGAACGACGACCAGAACGTCGGCGACGGGCTCGGCTGCACGACCGAGCAGGCGGGCGCGGCGTGGCGCACGAGCTGGAACGGCGAGGGCAAGGTGCCGCCGGCGCTGATCACGGTCGCACACGACACCTGGTATCCGATCCGCTGGTTCGGTCCGGCCATCGCGCTCGCGTACGACTGGCTGTACGACCAGGCCGACGAGCCGCTGCGCGCGCAGAGCCGCACGTGTCTGACGGGCTGGCTCGATGCGTACTCGAAGTACGGCTACATGCGCGAGGATCCCGGCTCGAACTATCACGCCGGGTTCGTCATCGCGAAGACGCTCGGCGCGATCGCGATCGGCAAGGACGGCGGCGCGGACGGGCACCTGTGGACCGAGGTGGTGCGCGACATGTTCGGCAAGCAGCTCGTCGGCGAGGGGCTCGCCGGCAGCGGCGGTGGGCTCGACAAGCGCGCCGGCCTGCTCGTCGGCGGCGACTGGGGCAGCTGGCAGTACGGTCCACTCAGCGTGCTCGAGTATGCGGTCGCGGCGCGGGCACTCGAGGAGCACGGCGCGCCGCAGCCGGAGATGAAGGACTGGCTGCGCACCGTCATGCTGCGGACGCTCTACGGCACGCTGCCGCAGGGCGACCTGCAGTTCACCGGCAACGGCGACTACGAGGGCGAGCCGCCGTTCGAGGTGTATCCGGCGCTCAACGTGAACCAGATCGACGCCGTGCTCGCGGGGCTCGCGCCCGACGACGCCGCCGCGTGGGCCATCGCCGCGCGCGCCGGCCGCAAGCTGAGCGACGTGCGCTTCTACAACGCGCTCGCCGATCTGCGCACGATCGCGCCGAAGGCGTACGCGCCCGCGCCGCTGTGGTACGTCGCGCGCGGCGTCGGCAACCTGTACGCGCGCACGAGCTGGGCCAAGGATGCGCTGTGGGCGGTGTTCATGTCGGGCACGCCGAAGGCCGACCACGCGCACCTCGCCGCGTCGAACTTCGTGCTGAGCCGCGGATCGGATCCGCTGATCGTCGACAGCTCGAACTACGGCGAGTTCTCGACGCTCGGCACGAACGCGGTGTCCGCTGACTCCGGCAACCCGGAGGACTACGAGATGACGCAGGGGCCGTGGGGCCTGCCCTCGCTGCCGTGGGCGCGCGGCACGACCGACCGCGTGTTCGCCGCGCGCTCCGACTTCGCGCGCGCGTTCGAGTTCAACGGCAACGCGAGCCCGATCAACTTCGCGCGCCGCGACTGGGTGCTGCTGCCCGAGGGCGAGATCGTGACGATCGATCGCGTGCACGTCGACAAGGGCCGCAACATGTATCTGAACTTCCACGCCGCGACCGGCGGCACGCTCGCGCTCGACAGCGCAGGCGTCGCGACCGGCGACGCGGGCGGCTCGCGCCTCGCGATCCACCGCGTGCGGCTCTCGGCAGGCACGCCGAAGGTCACGCACGCGCCGAAGAGCGACTGTCCCGGCACGTGCAACTACCCGTGCGGCAAGTGCGCGGCGGCGCGCTTCCCCGTCGACCTCTACTCCGTCGCGGTTCCCGGGCCGAACGCGCTCGGCATCCACGTGCTCGACGCGCTCGCGAAGGGCGAGGCTCCCGCGAAGGTCGACTCGGTCAACGATGCGCCGATCGATAGCGCGCACCAGAACGACGGGATCATCGGCGCCGCGATCCTGCGCGCGGGGCGGCGGAGCTACGTCGTCGCGTCGAGCGCGCCCGCTGCCGCGCCCACGAAGCTGACGTACGGCGTGCCCGGCGACTCGCCGAGCCGGCACGTCGTGTTCGATGCGCCCGATGCGCGCGACGGCACCTCGCACGTCACCGCGCAGGCGCAGGGCGGCCGGTGCACGATCTCGATCGAGCCCGGCAGCGGCGGCGGCGCGGTCGCTCGCCCGCTGATCTTCGATCTCGCGAGCGCGGCCGACGGCTGCAAGGTCACGCCCGCGACCGACACCGCGGCCGGCCTCCCGCTGCCCGCGAGCCACAGCGACGCCGTGATCGAGGACGTGCCGCCGCCGCGCAAGCATCGCGGCCTGCGCTGGTGGGGCAAGCGCCTCGGCCTCTCCGTCGTCGCGGGCGGCGTGCTGATCGCGGTGTTCGCGAACCTCGCGCGCGCGCGCCGCAGCCGCGTCAGGGCGAGCTGAAGCCCGCCGCAGCCGCGTCAGGGCGAGCTGATCACGCGCTCGCGAACGTGCGAATCACTCGCTCTTGAAGCCGTCGCACGACACGCGGTCCTTGTTGGCACGCGCGAACTCGGCGAGCGTGGTGTGCCCGAAGCGCGGCTCGCGCGTGAGCACGAAGTAGAACACCGCGTTGACGACCTTCGTGGGGTTCGTCGCGACCGAGACCGGCACGCACTCGACGTGCGCGACGTAGAACGGCGCGAGGTCGATGCCCCAGCGGCTCGACAGCGCCAGGCGATCGTGCGAACCGCTCACCGTCGTCTGCGGCACCGGTGTGGCCGGCACGGGATCATGCTCGAACCGCCTCGCGATCGCCCGGATCGTGCCCGGCCACGCGTACTGGATCACGAAGTCGACCGGTCGCACGTGCGTGACGAACTCGTCGACGGTGCCGTGATCGAGATAGTCCTTGTACTCCCACGAGCTGATCAGACCGTCGAGGTTCATCACCGGCTTGTGCGTGAACGCGCCCGCGAAGCCGGCGTCCCACGCGGCGCCGATCGCTCCGACGTCGTGGGTCTCCGCCCAGGTCGAGCAGCGCGTCGCGGCCTCGTACATGTTGTACGAGCGGTGGTCGAGGCGATAGCGCCACGAGAACAGGCAGAACGCCCCCCACACGCCGATCGCGATGGCGAACGAGTTCCTCGCCCAGGGAGGCAGCGGGCGCGCGAGCACGGCGCCGAACGCGAGGACGCCGACGAGCAGGTACGGCTCGAGGTACCAGATGCGCACGAGCTGCGGTGACATCTCGCCGCGCATGCCGAAGTTGTAGATCGCGACGATCGCGGCGCCCGCCACGGGAGGCGCGAGCAGCTCGAGCACCGGCGACTTGTGCCAGCGCGCCGCACGCCAGATGCCGCCGAGCGCGCCGAGCGCGAGCGCGACGGCCGCGAGTCGCTTCCACATCGGCGCGATCTCGTCGGCGTCGAGGTGGCTCTTGATCGCGCCGCTGACCGGCATCAGGTGATGGAACGTCGCGAAGTGATACGCGAGGAACGCGCCGAGCCCCGCCGCGAACACGATCGCGCCGATCGCGCTGCTCTTGAACCGCGCACCAAATCCAGCGGCGCGCTCGCGCTCGCTCGGCAGAACGACCGGCATCGCGAGCAGCGCGGCGCAGAAGAACGCGCTGTCCAGACGAGCGAGCGCGACCAGCGAGCAGATCAGGCCGAGCAGCGCCCAGCGCTTCGGGCTTCCGCCATCGGGCGACTCGCGCATCGACCACCACAGCACGAGCGCGGCGGCCGACAGCATGAACTGCAGCGCGGTCTCCTGCCCGCACAGCACGATCTTCGCCGCGAACGGATTCGCGATCACGAGTGCGAGCGCCCACAAGAGCTTGGGCCCGCCCGCCTCGCGCAGCCGCGCGAGCCACATGCCGCCGAGCCAGATCATCACGATCTGCACCGTGAACGCGATGCGCGTCAGCAACACGAAGTCGCCCGAGAGCGGCTTGAACAGCACCGCGAGCAGCGCGAGCCATAGCGGGTGATAGCCGTCGGTCGGGTTGATCCCGTCGAACGTGCTTCCGACGCCGCGGCTCACGTGGAACGCGGTCTTGAAGTAGTAGTACGTGTCGTCGACGGCCATCGCGAGGTGGAGCGAGCTCCACGCCCACACGACGATCAGCCAGGCGACACAGACCGCCGACCACACATATAACGGCAACGCCTCACGACGCACATCAGTCCCACGCACCTGGCCATTCAAACATGCCACCGATGGTCATGTCATCCGCGCGTCTGATACAACGGGGGCCGATGGCAGGTGAACGGGAGCTCGCGGTGACGCCGGAGCCTGAGACTTTTCCTCTGTGCGTCGACCTGGACGGCACGCTGGTCCGGACGGATACGCTTCACGAGCAGTACCTGACCGCGCTCGTGCGCCGGCCGCTCGCGGCGCTCCTGGTGCTGCTGCAGCTCTTGCGTGGGAAGGCCGCGTTCAAGCGCGGGCTGAGCCGGATTTCTCGCATCGACCCGACGGCGCTGCCGTACCAGAGCGACTTCGTCGAATTCCTGCGGGGCGAAAAGGCACGCGGCCGCATGCTCGTGTTCGTGACCGCGTCGGATCACGACGTCGCGACGACGATCGCCGAGCACCTCGCGATCTTCGACGAGGTGATGGGCTCCGACGGCTCGACCAACCTCAAGGCCCATGCGAAGGCCGAGCGGCTCGTCGCGCGCTTCGGACGCGGCAAGTTCAGCTACGCCGGCAACTCGCACGCGGATCTGCCGGTGTGGAGCGAGGCGGGCGAGATCATCCTCGTCAACACGCCGCGCTCCGTCGACGCCAAGCTCGGGACGACCACGATCGCGCACCGCTTCGGCAACGCGGCGACGCCGGGCAAGCCAAAGCTCCGGCTGCTGATCCGCGCGATGCGCGTGTATCAGTGGGTCAAGAACGTCCTCGTGTTCGTGCCGATGTTGCTCGCGCACGTGTTCGACGCCGACACGATCATCGCGGCCGTCTCCATGTTCTTCGCGTTCAGCTTCACCGCGTCGGGCATCTACATCCTCAACGACCTGCTCGACCTCGCGGCGGATCGCGCACACCCCCGCAAGCGCGCCCGCCCGTTCGCGAGCGGCGATCTGTCGCTCGAGCTCGGCGTGCTCGGTCCGCTGCTCGTCATCGCCGGCCTGACGTTCGCCGCGTTCTGCATCTCGGTGCAGGCCTTCCTGCTGCTGCTGCTCTACGTCGTCGTCACCTCCGCGTACTCCGCGGTCCTCAAGACCAAGCCGCTCGTCGACGTCTTCACGCTCGCTGGCCTGTACACCGTGCGCATGCTCGCGGGCGGCGTCGCGACGAAGATCCACGTCTCGGTCTGGTTGCTCGGCTTCTCGCTGTTCGTGTTCCTCTCGCTCGCGTTCCTCAAGCGCGCGTCGGAGCTGACGGTCGCGAGCGCCGAGGGCCGCACGCCGAGCAGCCGCCGCGCCTATCGCGCCGCCGACGAGGTCGTGCTCCAGGTGATGGGCGTCGCGTCCGCGTTCACGTCGGCGCTCGCGCTGTCGCTCTACCTCAGCAGTGACGCCGCGCGCCAGCACTACGTCGCGCCGAGCTGGCTCTGGCTCGTCGTGCCGCTCGTGCTGTTCGCGCAGTGCCGGCTGTGGCTGTCGGGCACGCGCGGCCACATGAGCGACGATCCGATCGTCTACGCGGTCAAGGATCGCGTGTGCTGGGTCGCGTTCGCGTGCATCGCGGTCGTGTTCGTGCTCGCGATGCGCGGCCCGGCCCTGCCCTGGTGACCTACCGCTCGCCGAAGTTCGCGATCACGTGCCGCGTGACGTGGCCGACGGTCTGGCAGCTCAGGACATACGACCCGTCGGCCGCGAACGCCGCCATCAACGACATCCCCGGCGCCTTCGCGACGTCGGTCGCCTTGGCCGTGGTCACGTCGTAGATCCGGCACCGGTCGTCGTCGCAGTAGCCGATACGGTGGTCGTCGAGCCAGCGATTGGACCTCGAGGCGATCTGCAAGCGCGTGCGTGGCTGGTCGAGCGGCGCGCCGGGCGGCACGAGGTCGAGCTCGGCCTCGGTCACGCTCTTGTGCACCGTCACCGCGCGCCAGCCACCGACGAGCGCGACGCTGACGAGCCCGGGCGCACCCTCGGGCTGAGCGACGCCGTCCACGATCCGGTACGCGGCGCTCTCCACGGACGCGCGCTCGATCGCGACATGCAGCCCGTCGGGCCCGGCATTGCCGCCGACGATCGTTCCCGGCAGCTTCGCGACGGGCGTCGGCGTGCCGCCCGCGATCGGGACCGCGAACAGCGTGTCCGTCGCGTCGTTGCCGGCGAAGTAGATCCGCGTTCCATCGCGCGACGGGAACGGCGCGTAGCCCGCGGCGAGCGGCACCACCGCGCCGGTCGAGACATCCAGCGTCACGATCTGCCATGCGTCGTGCGCCGAGAACTGCCAGACGACGATGTGGTCGGTGACGGCGCGCGGAAACCAGAAGGCTCCCTTCTGGCGCGTGATGACGCGAGGGGCCTCGTCGCCGCGAAACACCGTCGGAAAGAACGAGGTGTCGTCGCGCACGAACCCGAGCACCCGGCCATCGGCCGACACATCCGGTTGCATGTCGCGTTCGCCGTCGACCAGCAGCCGGTGCAGGTCGCGCGGGTGATCGAGCCGCAGCTCGAACAGCTGCTCGTGGTGATCGGTCATGCGCGCGACGATCAGGCCGCGCCCGTCGGCGGTGAACGTCGCGCTGCCCGTGACGTGATCGTCGGTGAGCCGCTGGACGTTGCCGTGCCGGTCGACGAGATAGACGTCGTTACCGGCCTCGGACCAGTGACGGCCCGACACGATCACGATGTGCTCGCCGCTGCGATCGCAGCTCGCGCTCGTCACGGCACCGCCCGGCTCGCTCACGAACACCTGCTGCTCGCCCGCGGGCGTACGCAGCACGACGCGCCAGCCGTTCGCCAGCAGGCCCACGATCAGGACATCGTCTCCGCACGGCGTGATGTCCTGCCCGACGCCGAAGTCCTGTCGCGGCCCGCGTGCGCGCGGCGGCGTGCCCGCGACCGGCTGGCGCACGAGCCTGCCGTCGACCTGTGCGTAGATCGCCCGACCATCACGAGACCAGTGCAGCCCACCCGCCTTCGGGGCGTCGGTCACGAAGGGCACGGTCTCCCCGGTTCGCCACGACGCCACGTAGCCGCGGAATGTCCCGGCCTGGAGCCGATCGCCCGAGAACGCGACCCACTCGCCGTCTGGAGAGAGCGAGATCCTGTCGCCGTTCTCGTCGAACTGCGGCAGATCGACGACCTGCGGCTCCCACGTCGCGTGGACGGCGAGCCGCCAGGCCACGACCCCGCCGAGCGCGACGGCGATCGCCGCCGGCACGATCCAGCGCGCGCGCCGCGGCCCCGATGCGAGCAGCGCCGCACCGGCGCGGCGAGGCTGCGGTTCCTTGTCGAGCAGCGCGCGCGTCGCACGAGCGAGCCATCGCGGCGAGTCCTTGCGGCGAGCGCGCACGTCGGGGACCGCCTCCGAGACGTGCCGCGCGGCGATCGCGATCGGTGTGCCCGCACCGAACACCGGCGAGCCCACGAGCATCTCGAACACGACACAGCCGAGCGCGTACAGATCCGCGCGCTCGTCACCGCGGCGATCGCGGACGAGCTCCGGCGCGAGGTAGCCGAGGGTGCCGTGCATGCCGCCGGCCGGCGTCTCGGCGAGGCGCGCGAGGCCGAAGTCCATGAGCACGACGCGCTGCCCGTCGAGCATGACGTTGCCGGGCTTGAGATCGCCGTGAACGATCTGCTTGGCGTGCGCGGCGCCGAGACCGGCGAGGATCGCGCGCGAGATCCGCACGACCTCCTCGACGGGCAGGCGCTGCTCGCGCCGCAGCTTCGCGGCGAGCGTCTCGCCCGGGACGTACTCCATCTTGACCAGCTGGTCGCCCGCGATGTCCTCGAGGTCGAACGTGCGGCAGACATTCGGATGCGTGACCTTCTGCGCGAGCCGGACCTCGTCGCGCAGCATCGCGGGGTCGAGCCGCGCGTGCACGATCTTGAGTGCGACCGACTCGCCGAGCTTGTCGTCGCGTGCGCGATACACGGTGCCCATGCCGCCGGCGCCGAGCAGTGCCTCGACGACGTAGCGGTCGCCGATCCGCGCCCCCGGGCGCAGTGGCGGGCGCGTTGCCGGCGCGCTCGCGACACCGCGCAGCATCGAGTCGAGCTCGTCCGTGATCACGGCTCCTCGACGAGCCCGGCCGCGATCGCGCGCGCGCGCAGCTCCTCCTTGAGCACCTGGAAGCGCTTGCGCAGCCGCGCCGCCTCGCGCAGGAGCGCATCCTCGCCGGCCGCATCGTCGGAGAGCGTGATGCGCGCGCAGTCCTGCCACGACAGCTCGCGGTCGATGCGCAGCACGAGCAGGCTGCGGTCCTCGGGATCGAGTGCATCGCGCAGCTCCCGCCAGCGATCCTTCACCTCCGTGCGCTGCCACGGCGCGGTCTGGGTGCGCGCGCGATCGATCGCCTGGTCGAGCGCGGACTCGCCGACGTGACGACGCTGCCACGGGGCGCGGTGATAGCGCGACGCCGCGTTGCGCGCGATCACGTACAGCCACGTGCGCACGCCGCATCCGAACGCGAACCGGGGCAACCCGTTCCACATGTCTTCACCGAACTGACCGAACACCTCGGCGGCCGTCGACTCGCCGCCGCAGTAGTTGATCAGGTACCCGTAGATCTCGGAACCGTAGAGATCGAGCGCGAGCGTCGCAGCATGGTCGTACGCACCCGCACGAATCTTCGCCACCAGCTCCTGTTCCTCGCCCATCCCCTCCAAGCATAGATCATGACCGAGTACCCGTCATGAGAGGTAGAGACGCGGCCGCGCCGATGTGAGGAAAAAAGTTTCGTGGCATGGTGCGGGTGCCATGGCCGAAAAGCCTCGCAGCCACATCGACGAGCTCCGCGGCGCCACGCGGCTCGCGGTCGAGGCGACCCGGGGCGTCACCGCACTCGTCGAGAAGATGCACGTGACGATCGCCAGCGGCCCCGCCGTGCTCGGCCGGCCGCTCGCGACACCGGCCCGGCTCGCGACCCGCGTCGTGTACGGCTCGATCCAGGGGATCACGAAGCTCGTCGGCAGCAGCCTCGACGTCGCGCTCGCGCAGCTCGCGCCGCTGATCGAATCGAGCCCGTCCGGCGCGCAGCGCGAGATCGTGCTCGCGGTCGTCAATGGCGTGCTCGGCGACTACCTCGAGGAGACCGCGAATCCACTCGCGATCGAGATGCAGCTCCGGTACGGCGGGCGCGCGCTCGACGTCTCGCCGGAGGGGCTGCGCGCGGCGATCCCGGAGGCGACCGCGAAGCTCGTCGTGCTCGCCCACGGCTCGTGCATGACCGATGCACAGTTCGTGCGCGCGGGCCACGATCACGGCGCGGCGCTCGCCCGCGACCTCGGCTACACGCCGATCTACGTTCGCTACAACAGCGGGCGCCACATCTCGACGAACGGAACCGCATTCGCCGCGCTGCTCGAGCAGCTCGTCACCGCCTGGCCGGTCGCCGTCGAGGAGCTCGTGATCGTCGGGCACAGCATGGGCGGGCTGGTCGCGCGCAGCGCGTGTCACGCCGGCGTCGCGCGCGGCGATCGCTGGCTCGCGCAGCTGCGCGCGCTGATCACGCTCGGCTCGCCGCACCACGGCGCCCCGCTCGAGCGCGGCGGGAACTGGATCGATCGCGTGCTCGAGGTCAGCCCGTACACGGCGCCGTTCGGCGCGCTCGGCCGGATCCGCAGCGCGGGCGTCACCGACCTGCGCTACGGCAACGTGCTCGACGAGCACTGGCAGGGCCGCGATCGGTTCGCACACGCGGGCGACCCACGCGCGGGGTGCGCGCTGCCTCCGGGCGTTCGCCTCTACGCGATCGCGGGCACGCTCTCGACGGAGATGGGGCCGCGGCTGCGCAGCGACGGCCTCGTGCCGGTCGAGAGCGCGCTCGGACTGCACGAGAAGCCGGAGCTCTGCCTCGAGTGCCCCGAGGCGCACCGCTCGGTCGCGCTTGGAACGGGGCACATCGAGCTGCTCGGCGCGTCGGTGTATCCGATCCTGCACGGCTGGCTCGCGAGCTAGGCCAGAGCGCACGCGCTTCGCGAGACGGGCGCGAGACGCAAACCCCGCGCACACGCGGGCGCTGTATCGGGCACGCCCCCTGCTACATCCAAGCGGTCGTGCCCCGGTTGCTACGCCGCCCGACGTTCTGGCTCGTGCTCCTGCTCGTCGCGTGTGCGGGCGTCTTCGCGTTCCTGCGCTGGCGCGGCCCGAGTGTGCGCACGACGCTCGTCGTGCGGCGCGATCTCGAGGAGCATATCGTCTCGAGCGGGCGGGTCCGCGTGCCCCAGCGCGTGCAGATCGCGGCCCAGACCGGCGGGCTCGTCGTCGCGGTCGGCGCCGTCGAGGGCCAGCGGGTCTCGGCCGGTGACCTGCTCGTCCAGATCGACGACAGCGCCGAGCGCGCGCAGGTCGCGCAGGCCGAGGCAGCCGTCAACCAGGCCAAGGCGCGTGTCGACCAGCTGCAGCGCGTCGGTGCGATCGTCGCGACCGAGTCGTTGCGCCAGGCACAGACGAACCTCGACCGCGCGCAGACGGATCTCGCGCGCACGACCAAGCTCGTTGCTTCGCGGGCCGTGCCGGAGGTCGAGCTCGAGAACGCGCAGCGCGCCGTCGACATCGCGCAGGCGCAGAAGAACGCGGCGCAGGCGCAGCAGCTCTCGTCGGCGCCGCTCGGAGCGGACTCGCGGATCGCGCTGACCGCGCTGCTCCAGGCCGAGGCCCAGCTCTCGGGCGCGAAGGTCCGGCTCGCGCAGGCGCGGATCGTCGCGCTGCAGAGCGGCACCGTGCTCGCGCGCTCGGTCGAGCCCGGCGATGTCGTGCAGCCGTCGCGGACGCTGCTCGTGCTCGCGGCCGATGCCGACGTGCAGCTCGTCATCCAGCCCGACGAGCGCAACGTCGCCGAGATCCAGCTGGGGCAGAAGGCGCGCGCCGCGGCCGACGCGTATCCGCAGCAGCCGTTCGACGCGACCGTCGGCTACATCGCGCCGTCGGTCGATCCGCAGCGCGGCAGCATCGAGGTGCGCCTCGGCGTGCCGAAGCCGCCGCCGTTCCTCAAGCCCGACATGACGGTCTCGGTCGACCTGACCGTCGCCGCGAAGCCGCAGGTGCTGACGGTGCCGAGCGCGGCGGTCCGCGGCCAGACGTCGACGCGGCCCTGGGTCCAGATCGTCCGCGACGCCCGCGTGGTCCGGCGCGAGGTCGGGCTCGGCATCCGCGGCGAAGGCTCCGTCGAGGTCGTCTCGGGGCTCGCCGAGGGCGACGAGGTCATCGTCCCCGACGGCACCCAGCTCCCCGACGGCGCACGCGTGCGCGTGGAGCGCGACTGATGCCATTCGAGTGGTTCATCGCGCTCCGCTACCTGCGTGATGCGAAGGGGCAGACGGCGCTGATCCTCGGCGGCGTGTCCGTCGGCGTCGCCGTGATCATCTTCCTGTCGGCGCTGATCGGCGGCCTGCAGGCGTCGCTGATCGACAAGACGCTGGGCTCGCAGCCGCACATCACGCTGCGCGTGCCTCGCGAGGAGCCGCGCCCCCTCGTCGAGCCGACGCGATCGACCGCGATCGCGCGCCGCATCGAGGAGACCTCGCAGCGCCTCAAGTCGATCGATCAGTGGCCGAGCGCGATGGCGACCGTCGAGACGATCCCGGGCGTGACCGCGGCCTCGCCGTCGATCACCGGCGCCGGCTTCGCGGTTCGCTCCGGCGCGAAGAGCGCGGTGGTGGTGCGTGGTGTCGAGCCCGACCGGTTCGTCGCGATCATCGACCTACGCACCAAGCTCGTCGACGGCCAGCTCGATCTCGACGGAGGCGGCGTCGTGATCGGAAGCAAGCTCGCGCGCGATCTCGGCGCCGCCGTCGGAGACAAGCTCCGGCTGACGTCGAGTGAAGGCGCCGAGGACGTCGTCACGGTCCGCGGCATCTTCACGCTCGGCAACGAGGCCGTCGACGGCACGTGGCTGGTCACGTCGCTGCGCAACGCGCAGGCTCTGTACGCGCTGCCCGGCGGCGTGACGACGATCGAGCTCAAGGTCAAGGACGTGTTCGCCGCCGAGCGGATCGCCGGCGAGGTCCGCGAGCGCACGGGGCTGCGGGCCGACAGCTGGATGACGATCAACGCCGAGCTGCTGAGCGGGCTGTCGGCGCAGTCGAGCAGCAAGGACATGATCCAGTTCTTCGTCGTGATCGCGGTCGCGCTCGGCATCGCGAGCGTGCTGATCGTCTCCGTCGTGCAGAAGTCGCCGCAGATCGGAATCCTGCGCGCGGTCGGCACGCCGGCCCGCCGCATCCAGCGCGTGTTCCTCATCCAGGGCGCACTGTTCGGCATCGCCGGCTCGATCCTCGGCTCGGCGCTCGGCGCGCTGCTCGCGAAGCTGTTCGAGGGCATCGCGCGCGAGCCGAACGGGGCACCCCGGTTTCCCGTGCAGCTGCCCGCATCGCTGTTCATGTTCGCGACGCTGCTGGCGATCGGCGTCGGACTGCTCGCGGCGTCGATCCCGGCGCGTCGCGCGGCGAAGCTCGATCCGGCGACGGCGATCCGCAATGTCTGAGCCGGCGCTGCTCGCTGTCGAGAACGTCGTCAAGGAGTACGGCGATGCCGCGAAGACGCGCGCGCTCGACGGCGTCGACGTGACGCTTGGCCGCGGGGAGCTGACCGCGCTGATCGGACCGTCGGGATCCGGCAAGAGCACGCTCTTGAACCTGATCGGCCTGCTCGACCGGCCGACGTCGGGGCGCATCGTGCTCGCCGGCACCGACACGACCGGCCTCGACGACGCCGCGCTCACGGCGCTGCGCGCGCATCAGCTCGGCTTCGTGTTCCAGTTCCATCACCTGCTGCCCGCGTTCACCGCGCTCGAGAACGTCATGATCCCGGCGTGGGGCGACACGGGCTGGCCGAGCGCGAAGCTGCGCGCCGACGCGGAGGCGATCCTGCGCGACGTCGGCCTCGCCGACCGCATCGCCTACCGCGCGACGAACCTCTCCGGCGGCCAGCAGCAGCGCGTCGCGATCGCGCGCGCGCTCGTGCATCGCCCGCCGCTCGTGCTCGCCGACGAGCCGACCGGCAACCTCGATACCGCCTCGTCGGCCGAGATCATCGCGCTGATGCGGCGCTTCAACCGCGAGCTCGGGACGACGTTCCTGCTCGTCACCCACGACCCGCGGATCGCCGAGAGCTGCGACCGCATCATCGAGATCGTCGACGGCCGCGTCTCGCGCCTCGGCCCCGGGTCACGGCCGAGCTGAGGATCAGGCGGCGCGTGCGGTGCGCGAGACGCGCGCGACGGCGTCGCTGACGAGCGCGAAGAACTTGTCCTGCGCGAACAGCGGCTGGATCGTGTGGTCGGCCTGGTAGACGCGGTGCACGCGGATCCGCGGATCCATCTTCGCGAGGTCGGTGCCGAAGTTGCGATCGATGAACGACATCGAGCGCGAGTCGCTGAGGAACAGATCGATCTCGCACTTGTTCGCGAGCTCGTTGTAGCCGCGCACGATGTAGTTGTCCTCGGTCTTGCCGATCAGCTTCTTCGCCATCTTGCGCGCCTTCGCGAGCGGCGCGAGCACCATCGCGCGGCTGAACGCGAACTCGCGGATCTTCGGCGGCAGGCCTTCCTTCCACAGCCGCTTGTAGGAGGCCGGGTTGAGCAGGATCTCCTTGCGCAGCGCGAACCGGCTGACCTGGGCGAACCGGAGATCGTGATCATCCTCGGGATCGTTCTTGAGCTGCAGCAGGTTGAGCAGCACGACGCCGCGCACATCCGTGCGGCGCCAGGCGACCTGGTAGCAGGCCGTCGCGCCCGAGCAGATGCCCGACATGAAGAACTGGCGCGCGCCCTGCGCGGTGCCGAGCCGCATCACGTCCTCGACGTCGTCGTAGATGTGCTCCTGGTAGTACTCCTCGTTCGGCATCAGGCCGTTGCCGTCGCCGTCGCTGTCGCCGACGCTGCGGCCGTCGAGGCGGAGCGTCGCGTAGCCCTGCTTCGCCAGCTCGCGCGCGAAGCGCACCCAGATGCGATTCGGGCCGACGTGGCGGACCGCGCGCCCGGTGAGGAACACGAGCCACGTCGGATCGGGACGCCCGCCGACGGGCCGCGTCTCGATCGAGAACAGCAGGCCATCGGCGCCCTTCTGGTAGCGCGCGATCTCCTCGACGAGGCCGTCCTTGCCGATCCGCACGGAGGCACCCGCCGGCAGCCCACTCACCGGCTCCGGCTTCGGATACGGCGCACGCGGCTTCGCGTCCTGGCCGAGCCAGTCGCGCAGCAGCTCGACGATCGGCACCGGCGCCGTCGACAGGTGCGGCTCCGCGAACATGTTGCCGAAGCCATCGCGCGCCTCGAGCGTCGGCGTGATGCCGCGGGCGCTCATCGCCCCGACGAGCGTCTTCTCGTCGCCGGTCTGGTGGCGCGTGATCACGAGCGTCTCGGGGCGGCGGCGCGCCGGCTCCCACGCCGCGAGCGGCTTGCCGAGATCGAGCGCGCTGATCGCCTGCGCGAGCTCGTTCTTCATCGGGAATCCCGACAGCTCCTCGAGCCCTTCGGGCGTCGGCGGCGCCGGCGGGTAGCGCGGATCGCGCAGCGAGCCCTCGGGCACCGCGACCTTGTGGAACGCGCGCTGCTCGCGCAGCCACGTGCGGCCCTTCGCGGGCGCGCCCCACATGACGAGCTTCTCGACCTCGACGCCGCGGTCGAGCGCGGCCATCGCGATCGTGCCTCCGAACCCGACGCCGACGAGCGCGATCCGCGTGCAGCCGGTCTCGCGCCGCGCCGTCGCGACCGCCTCGCCGACCGCCGCGATCCACGCATCGAGATCGTGCACGCCGTCCGAGTCGCCAGTGCCCGGGAAGTCGAACCGCAGCGACGCGATGCCGGCACGTGCGAGGTGATCCGCGAGCACGCGCAGCGCGCGGTGGCTGCAGATGTTCTCGTACCCGAACGGCACCGGGCAGATCACGGTGCACAGATCGCGCGCCTCGCCAGTTGGCGTGTGAAGGTGACCGATCAACGAGACGTCGCTGCCGAACCACAGCGCGCGCAGCTCACGTCCATCCGAGGAGCTCATCTTTGGAGCCCATGATACACGCGCGCCGGTCGCACCCGCTAGAGGCTGACCTCGACGGAGAGCGTGATGATGTGGTTCGCGCCGCTGCCGCGAAAGTTCGTCGGCGGCGAGGTCGTCGAGTCGTTCACGGTCGGAACGAGGTAGAAGTAGCGGAGGTAGCTGGCGCCGAACCGGTACCGGCCGGTCGTCCAGCGCAGCCCGGTGTGCAGCCCGATGTGCCGGAACGTCGGCTGATCGAGCGTCAGCGTGCTCGCGGGAGCGGGAGTGCGATCGTAGTGCGTGCCCGCCATCAGCTCGAGCCCCGGCGCCGCCGCGAGGTCGTGCACGCGCACGCCGCCCGAGACCTGCCACGAGTCGTGATAGTTCTTTGCGGTCTCGAGCTCGCGGACGAGGAAGATCCCGACGATGTCGGTGTGCTGCTTCTGGTACTGGCGATACAGCCAGTACCGGCCCTCGGCACCGATCTCGACGTGCGGCGAGACGTCGATGTTCGCGCCGGCCATGAACGCCCACGGCAGCAGCTGCGTCGTCGTCTGCGTGCCGATCAGCTTGTCGCCGGGGGTCGGCGCGTCGTCGCTGTAGGTGATGACGACCGGGCCGGACATCGTCGCGTCGACGCGGCCCGTGAGCGTCGCGCCCCAGGTGACGCGCGGGTGCGGCCGGCCGAACGCGCCCACCATCCAGGACGGCGCCCAGCCGCTGCCGTCGAGCACGAGATCGGGGCTCGTGCCGGTGAGCTTGCTGATGTTCGTGCCGTCGATGACCGGGAACACCTTCTTGTGGCCGTGGATGCGGACGTTCAGCACGCCGGCCGAGGCGCCGATAGCGACCGTCTCGGTGAGCTGGTACGACGCGGCGAGCACGGCCTGCGGCGCGATCACATACCCATCGATCAGGTGGTAGCGCGTGACCGCGTCAGGCGCGAAGCCGGCTCCCTGCGCGTTACCGACGTAGATCGCGGCGCCCATCGCGAGCTTGCCCGGCAACACCTCGTGCGTGAGCGCGATCATCGGGATCACGCCCATCGCGCGCGTCGGGCGGACCGGCGCGTAGTAGCCGTCGGGGCCGGCGTCGACGCCGAGGTACTGGTCGCTCTGGTCCCACGCACGCAGCTGGAACGAGCTGCGCACGATCGCCAGGCCGCCCGAGAGATAGAGGTGCCAGCCGTGCTGGAGCAGCAGCCCGGCCGGGTTGTGATAGATCGCCGCGCCCTCGTCGGGGCGGCCGATCACGGCGCCCATCGCGGTCCTTCGGACGCCGATATCGGGGATGCCGAACCCTCCCGCATCGACGCGCGCGACAGCGAACCCCAGGACGGCGACCACGACGAGCCTCATCAGGACTTCGCTAGCACGAGAGATCGTGCTTGATCGAGCATTATTTTACAGTGTAAAAGTCGTGCATGTTCGATCTGGTGGTCCGCGGAGCGACGATCGTCGACGGTACTGGCCGCGCACCGTTCGCGGCCGACGTCGCGGTCGACCACGGGAGGATCGCGGCGATCGGGGACTGCGGCGGGCCGGCGCGCCGCACGATCGATGCCGCGGGCGCGTACGTCATGCCCGGGTTCGTCGACATCCACACGCACTACGACGGCCAGGTGACGTGGGATCCCGAGCTGTCACCCAGCTCGCTGCTCGGCGTGACGACGTGCGTGATGGGGAGCTGCGGGGTCGGCTTCGCGCCGGTGATCCGCGGCCGCGAGGCGACGCTCGTCGAGCTGATGGAAGGCGTCGAGGACATCCCCGGCTCGGCGCTCGCCGAGGGCATCCCGTGGGGCTGGGAATCGTTCGGCGACTACCTCGACGCGCTCGCGCACACGCCGCGGGCGATCGACGTGCTCGCGCAGGTGCCGCACGACCCGCTGCGGATGTACGTGATGGGCGAGCGCGCGGTCGCCGGCGAGCCCGCGACCGACGACGACATCGCGGCGATGCGGCGCCACCTGCGCGCGGCGCTCGAGGCCGGCGCGGCCGGATTCACGACCGGGCGCAGCGACAACCACCGCACGGCACGCGGCGCCGCCACGCCCGCCTCGGAGGCGAGCGCACGCGAGCTCGCCGGGATCGCGGAGGCGTTCCGCGGGCTCGACCACGGCGTCGTGCAGGCCGTCAGCGACTTCGACATGATGGCGGGGCCCGACCGCTTCGACGGCGAGTTCGACGTGCTCGAGCAGATGGCGGCGGCCGCCGGCAAGCCGCTCTCGATCTCGACGATGCAGCGCGACCACGCGCCCGAGCAATGGCGCCGGATCTTCGCGCGTGCGGAGCGAGCGGCCACGCGCGGCCTCGACGTGCGCTGCCAGGTCGCGGCGCGCGGCATCGGCGTGCTGCTCGGTCTCGAGGCGACGTTTCACCCGTTCATGGGCTTCCCGTCCTACAAGGCGATCGCGCACCTGCCGCTCGCCGAGCGCGTCGAGCGCATGCGCGATCCGGCGCTGCGCGCCCGCATCCTCGGCGAGACGAGCGACAAGGTCGCCGGCGATGGCACGCCGATCCCACCGCTCGCCGACTTCTTCCTCGCGAACCTGCCCCGGGTCGCGATGCGCATCTTCCGCATGGCCGCCCGCCCGGACTACGAGCCGGCCCTCCAGCGCTGCATCGCGGGCGACGCCGCGCGCGCGAACGTGCCCGTGCTCGCCCAGCTGTACGACGCGCTGCTCGAGGACGAGGGCCACGCCCTGCTCTACTTCCCCGTCTACAACTACACGGGCATGAACCTCGACGTCGTGCGCGAGATGCTCGTGCATCCGCGCGCGCTCGTCGGGCTGGGCGATGCGGGCGCGCACGTCGGCACCGTGTGCGACGCGAGCATGCCGACGTTTTTGCTCACGCACTGGGCACGCGACCGCGCGAACGGGATCCCGCTCGAGCGCGTCGTGCAGCTGCAGGCGCGCGACACGGCGCGGTTCATCGGCCTGCAGGATCGCGGCACGATCGAGGTCGGCATGCGCGCGGACCTCAACGTCGTCGATCTGCCGCGGCTCGCGTTGCACCGGCCGGTGATGCGGCGCGACCTGCCCGCGGGCGGCAAGCGGCTCGTGCAGCGCGCCGAGGGCTACCTCGCGACGCTCGTCGGGGGCGTCGCGATCGCCGAGCACGGCGAGCTCACCGGCGCCCGGCCTGGCCGGCTGGTTCGCATGGGAGGTGCGGCATGATCATCGCGGCAGCTTGCGGCGTCCTCACGTGGACGCTGCTCGAATACCTGATCCATCGCTGGATGGGCCACGACCGGCGGTTCCGGCGCAGCCCGTTCGGCGTCGAGCACGTGCGGCATCACATCGAGGGCAACTACTTCGCGCCGACGTGGAAGAAAGGGATCGCGGCCGCGCTGTTCATCGGCGTGCTGCTCGGCCCGGCGGTCGCGCTCGCAGGGCTCGCGAACGGCGCCGCGTACGTCGGCGGCCTCGTCGGCTTCTACGGCGTCTACGAGTGGCTGCACCGCCGCGAGCACACGCATGCGGGGATCGGCCCGTACGGGCGGTGGGCGCGCCGCCATCACTTCCATCACCACTTCGTCGACGGGCGCGTCAATCACGGCGTGACGTCGCCCATCTGGGACCTCGTGTTCGGCACGTACGAGAAGCCGGGCATCATCCGCGTGCCGCTGAAGCTGTGCATGGCATGGCTCCTCGATCCGGCGACCGGCGACGTGCGGCCGGATCACGCCGCGAGGTACCAGCTGCGATGAGGCGCGAGCACGCTCCGAGGGCCGCGCGGCGATGAAGCGCGCGGCGAAGGCGAAGGCGAAGGCGCAGCCCGAGCTGTCGCAGGAGACGATCCGCGTGGCGGCGCTGCGCCTGATCGACGACGACGGCCTCGACGCGTTCAGCACGCGCAAGCTCGGCGCCGTGCTCGGGTGCGAGGCGATGGCGATCTACTGGTACTACCCGAGCAAGGAGGCGCTGCTCGACGCGGTCGTCGATCTGCTGATGGAGGGCGTCGCGCGCGCCGTCACGGCGAGCGGCGAGTGGATCGCGACGCTGCGCGCGGTCGCGCATGCCTACCGGCGCGTCGCGCACGAGCATCCGCGCGCGTTCCCGCTGCTCGCGACGCGTCGCTTCGCGAGCGAGACGACCTACGCGTTCATGGAGCGGCTGTTCGACCTGGCGCGTGCGCAGGGCATCGCGGATCGCGTGACCGCGCGCTACTACCGCGTCGTCAGCTCGTACTGCAACGGCTTCGCGCTCAACGAGCTCGCCGGGCCGGCACAGGTGCAGGCGCAGCGCCGCAAGTTTCCGCGCGTGCACGAGGTCAGCACGTGGCTCGAGCCCGAGCACCTCGACGACATCTTCGCGTTCGGCCTCGAGCTCCAGCTCGGCGCACTCGCCAAGGAGCAGACACGATGAGCTTCCGCTACGGCGCACTCGCGAAGGAGCAGACACGATGAGCTTCCGCTACGGCGCGATCGTGCGATCGCTGCGATCGCTGCGCGGCGACCCCGTGACAGCGCCCGTGACACCGACCGTCTCGGGCATCGCGTACCGGCCCGGCGGCCCGCTCGCCGACATCTACGTGCCCGACGGCGCGCGCGCGTCGGTCGTCCTCGTCCACGGCGGCGCGTTCGTGATCGGCTCGCGCCGCATGAAGCCGATGCGCTACCTCGCGGCGCAGCTGACGGCGGCGAAGCTCGCCGTGTTCGCGATCGACTACCGGATGATCTTCCGCGGCGGCCGGCTCGCGGAGGCGACCGACGACGTCGTCGATGCGTTCGCGTACTGGGCCGCGCAGGCGCCGGCGTTCGGTCTCGATCCGGCGCGCATCTCGATGGCCGGTCTGTCGGCCGGCGCGACGCTCTCGCTGCTCGCGGGCGCGCGTTGTGACGGCCTCGCCGGGCTCGTCAGCTGCTTCGGTCTGTACGAGGTCGATCACCTGCGCGGACCGGCCGCGATCCTGCCGCGCCTCCTGTTCGCGACGGCCGACCGTTCCGCATGGACGGCGCGCTCGCCTCGCCATGCACCGCAGCCGGCGGCGCCGACGCTGCTGATCCACGGCACCGACGACGGCCTCGTGCCCGCGGTGCAGGCGGAGCGGCTCGCCGAGCATCGCGCGTCGCTCGGGCTGCCGACGCGGCTCGTGATCTACGACGGCGCGCCGCACGGCTTCTTCAACCTCGCCCACCACCCCGCGGCGGAGGCGGCGGTGCGCGAGATGGTCGACCACGCCTACTCGACCGCGATGTCGGCGGGCGCCAGCGCGCCCTCGCGCTCGAGCACGAAGTAGGACGGCGTCGGCAGGCGCGCCGGGCCGAGCGCGACGTCGCTGCGCCCGAGCAGCACGCGTGCCGAGCCCACCTCGAGCGCGACGAGCGGATCGCGCACCGCACGCATCGCGAGCGCGCGACCGGCGCCGTAGTCGAGCACGAGGTGCTCGCGCTCGCGCACGACCGCGAAGTGCCCGAACGTCCACGTGCGGCCCCGGCGAGTGCGCGCGCGCCACGGCAGCTCGAGCCCGTCCTGCTCGATGCGGATGTTCCAGCCGCGCAGCGCACCCGTGCGCGGATCGCGGTGGAACGCCTTCGCGAACTTCTTCCAGCTCAGGCGCTCGACCCACGCGGGCAGCCCGAGGCTGATGCCGCGATACACGGTGTCGGCGAGCTCCGCCGGATCGACGGGATGCCCGCCCTCGAGCAGCGCACGCAGCTCGCCGCGCGACGCCCGCAGCAGCTCCGCGCGCGTGATCACGACGCCACCTCGAGACCGGAGTCGAGCGGCTCCTCGAGCCCGGAGTCGAACGCGAACCGACCGGCGCGCCACGCGTGGAACGTCTCGGCCGGGGTCGCGGGCTGGCGCGCGCACCACGTCAGGTAAGCCCGGAACGACAGGTCGGGATCGACCGCCTCGCGCGCGCTCATCGCGGGGCCGCTCGCGATCGCGCGGTCGACCGCGGCCGCGAGGCTCTCGTGATAGCCGACGAACACCGTGAGATCGCGCAGCCACCGCGAGCGCGCCGTGTCGTGCTCGATCAGCTCGGTCACTTCGTCGCGCAGCTGCTCGAGCCGCCCGTGCCCGGCGAGGATCTCGAGGTCGTAGACGAACTGGTTGGCATCGTGGTGCGCGCCGAGCAGGTGGCGGATCAGGCGCTCGGGCGGGTTGCGCAGCCCCGTGAAGTCGAGCGGCGCGACGGCGCGCTCGGCGAGCAGGAACGGCAGCCGGATCGCGCGATTCGCGAGCAGCCGCGCGCGCCACGTCGAGCGCACCGTGCCGCCCGGCGACGTGCCGACGGTCTCCGTCCGGAAGATGTTGCGATGCCACAGCCGCAGCACGCCGAGGCAGAGCTGCCACTCATTAGGCGTGACATCGATGACGCCGTGTTCACGCATCCGGTCGAGATGAACCCGGATCCGCTCGGGATCGCCGAGCAGAACGCGGACGTACCAGGGCTGGCTGGTCGGTGCTCTCATCGTGCCCTCTGCCTGGCTCATCGTGCCCTCCGCCTGGCTCATCGCGCCCTCCGCCTGGCTCATCGCGCCCTCCGCCTGGGTCATCGTGCCCTCCGGCGCTTGCCGAGCGCGGCGATCGTCGCGGCATCGCGGGTCGCCAGCAGCTCGAGGATGCGCGGCAGGTCGGCCGCGCGCGGCTTCTGCATCCACCCGGCGAGCAGGCGCCAGCCGGCGACGTTCGCCGCCGGCTCGCGGTACAGCGCGGCTCGCAGCGCGGCGTTGCGGCTGACCACCGCGATCACCGGGTTCACGCACAGCCGCAGCACGGGGCTGCGCGTGGCATCGAGCACGACGGCGAGCACCGCGAGGTCGGCGCGCGCGAGCTCGTCGTCGCCTGCGCCCGCGGCGACCGCGGCGGACATCGTCTCGATCGCGGCGCCGACCTGCTTCAGCGCGGACGCGCTCGGCGGCTGCTCGACCATGCGCTCGAGCGCCGCATGCGCGAGGTGCCTGCGGACGCGCAGCAGATCCGCCGCGACCGCCGGCAGATCGCCGCGCTCGGCGGCGAGCTCGGCCAGCCCGGGCAGCAGATCGGGCCCGCCGTCGCGCACGAAGTCGCGCACGACGTAGCCGCTGCCGTGGCGCACCGAGACGAGCCCGGCCGCATCGAGCGTCGCGAGCGCGGCGCGCAACGTCAGCCGGCTGACGCCGAACTGTGCCGCGAGCTCGCGCTCGGGCGCCAGTCGCTCGCCGACGGCGAGGTCGCCGCGCAGGATCGCGCGCCGGAGCGCGTGCTCGCAGGCCTGGTGCGCCGGCTCGCGGGGCGTGATGCGTTCGAACGCCATTGGCTAAGTGGTTTAGCCAATCAGAGGCCGGGCGTCAAGCCCGATCTCGCGTGCGACGTGACTCGCCGCTCCCGGGCGAGCGCGGTCAGCGACGCACGGCTCGCGAGCGAACCGGGCGAGCGCGGTCAGTGACTCATGGCTCGCGGGCGAACCGGGCGAGCGCGGTCAGCGACGGCATGAAGAAGTAGCCGCCGCCGCGCACGGTCACGACGCACGGGACGTCGCGCAGGCGCAGGCGCAGCGGCTCGGCCGGGATCGTGACGTGGGACGTGCCGTCGCCGTTGCCGACGATCGGATCGGGCTCGGCGTGCAGGCCGTGGAAGCCCGGCGACGACAGCCAGGTCTGCTGGATGAACTCGAAGCCGCGCGCGATGCTCGCCTGGAGCGAAATGAAGTAGAGGCCGCGCGGGGTGCCGTCGTCGCAGCCGGCGCGGGCGGCGGCGTCGTCGAGCGGCGCGCCGTAGGAGCGGCCGCGGCGCAGGATGCGGTGCCGGCTGACGACGTCCTCGGAGTCCTGCGCGGAGCCGCCGCGCGCGTCGCGCGGGTTGGCGCGGCGCACGTGCGAGGTGATCGGGCAGCGCATGCCATCGGGATCCGTCGCGAGGTAGGTGAACCGGTTGCGCTTCTCGGGCGTGGCGAGCGCCGGGTCGTCGCGATCCGGCGCGAGCACGAGCGGCGCGCCGCTGCGCCAGCGGCCGACGAGCTTGGCGGCGAGCAGCTCGCGCAGCTCGGCGGCGCCGGCGGCGTCGCCCGGTGCGAGCTCGCGGGCGCGCTCGTCGAGCCAGCCCCAGAAGCCGGCGACGTCCTGCGCGAGCTTGCGAAAGACGAGGTACGTGCCGTTGCGGCCGACGTCGAGATCGTCCCAGCGCGGCGACTGCGGGAGCTTGTTGTACGCGTTGCGATAGCCGAGCAGGATCTCGCCGGCGGCGACCGCGGTGTCGCCGTTTCGCGGCTCGCGGCCGTGCCCGGGCAGGTACGGCTGCGAGAGGCCGTCGGCGAATCCGAAGTGCTCGCGGCCCTCGAGCGGATACGACACCTCGTCGGGATAGACGTGCGCGCCGGCAGTCTGGAGCGCGGTGCGCTCGCGCGCCGCCATCTGATCGCGCGCCGCCGGATCGCGCGCGAACACCATCACGAGCACGTCGAGCGGCGCGTCGGCGCGGCCGAGCTCCCACTTCGCGGGGTCGTCGTCGCCGAGGATGCGCGCGCGCGACGGCATGCCGAGCTTCGCCTCCTGCGGGAACGCGTCGAGGACGGCGTCGGGCACGCCGAGCGCGCGCAGGCCGTCGGGCGAGAGCGCGACCTGCACGCGGCTATTCGGCTCGTACCTCTCGCGGACCGCGCTCGTCACGCGCGTGCGCAGGTCGGCGAGCCAGGCACGCGAGCGCGCCGCGTCCGTGCCGAGGCGCGCGAACACGTAGGCGGCGTGCTCGAGCTCGGCGAACCCGCTGTAGACGAGGCCCTGGATGTCGGCGAGGTCCGCCGCGCGCGGCGCGTCGATGTTCACAGTGTCTCGAGCCATTGCGTTGCCTCGTCGTCGGGGAGCGGCCGTTGCAGGCGGCGGCGGATCCAGACATCGTCGCGGACGTTCTGGACCGTCGAGGCAGGCACGCCCGTCCACCACACCTGCGACGCGATCTGATGATCGCGCGTCCACTGCTTGAACGCCTCCTCGTCGCGCGCGCCCGCGCCCAGGAGGTAGTGGCTGCGCGGGAAGTCGACGGTGTTCGACCACACGGCGGTGAGCCCGCTCGACGCGCGATCGATGAACTCGCCGAGGTAGCTCTCCCAGCTGCCGTCGTAGTTCGAGAAGAACAGCAGGCGATGGCGCTTCTGCGCGCGCGGCACCGGCCGGCGGTCGCGGAGGATCACCCACCGCGCGAAGTGGATGCTCGTGATGCCGCCGAGCGCGCCGTTGACGAAGTACACGCGCGCGAGCGCATCGATGATCGAAAGCACGGCCCATGCCGTGAACAGCCGGAACCGGCCCGGCTTGATGTCGACGAGGTGCGTGAGCTGGTTCTGCGTCACGCGATCCTCGGCGATGTGCATCAGGCGATCGTCGTGGACCGGGCGGTCGTACGTGCGCGTCGGCTCCATCTCCTCGTGGCGCCGCAGCTCGAGCAGCCACGGGCCGAGGATCACGAGCAGCGCGGGCAGCACGAGCAGCGCGCCCGCGATCCCGACGATCCACTGCAGCGCCCACGACGGATCGTCCTCGGGCGTGAGGTCGAGATCGGGCCGGCGCGCGCGCAGCTCCTCGGCGATGCGGCGCTGGATCTCGGTCGCCGGATAGCGCGCGAGCTCCATGCGATCTCGATCGACGATGTCGCGGATCGCGTCGTGAACCGCGCCGTCGTTGACGACCTGCGAGCGCGTCACGCCGCGGTAGCCCGTGTAGAACGCGGCCGCGCGCTCGCTGCGCGCGAGCATCCACGCGACCCAGGTCTCGACATCGGCGGTGCCCGCGACCGGGTAGTCGCGGCAGTGCTCGAGCACGCGATCGATCGACGGCACCTTGCGCGCGACCAGCGCGAGATACTCGGCGGCCTCGCCATCGTGGTTGACCTCCCACGCGAGCAGCAGCGGCAGCTCGTTCCGCGGCTCGTCGGTGATGATCACGAAGCGCGTGAAGTGCGTCGCCGGCAGGTCGCACGGCCGGAACACGAGGTTGCCGTCGAGATCGGCGGCGATCGAGGCGAGGTGCTGCTCGAGCGCGGCGCGCCGCGCTGGATCGATCTCGGCGAGGACCGTCAGCGCCTGGGTGGCGGGCCTCATGCGCGCGGACCCGGGACGAGCATCTGGAGCACGGCGTCCGGATCGCGGACGCCTTCGCGCTCGAGCCAGCCACGCGACGTCGCGACGAGCTCGCGTCCCTCGTCGCCGCCGACCAGCGCGCCGAGCCGCGCGCGCACCGCGTTCGCGAACAGGTGCGTGTCGCAGCTCTCGAGCTTGGGCAGGCACTCGCGGTAGCGCGCGACGGCCGTCGTGGTATCGCCGTCGAGCTCGGCGATCAGGCCGTCGAACATCAGCGCGCTGTGCGGCGCGACCGGGATCGGAAGCTTGCGGCAGACTTTCACGTAGCGGCGCGCCTCGTCGAGCAGCGCGCGGCGAGAGCCGGCCGGCGCCGCGGCTGCACGCGCGAGCGCGTGGCGGGCGAGCGACGAGTACACGAGGATGCCCTGCATCGGTGCGCGGTCGAGCATCGCGCGGCGCACGGCCTTGAGCTCGCCGGACAGGCGCGCCGTGACATCGTCGGGGCGCCCGCGATAGAGCGCGAGATCGATCCGCGAGCACATCGCGAACAGGTGCTGCAGCTGATAGCCGCCGTCGGGCGTGCCCCACGACGCGAGCGCGGCGTCGAGCTCGGCCTCGTGCGCCTCCGGCTCGACGCGTGCCAGCCAGGCGATCGGGAACGCGCAGCGCAGCGTCACGGCGGTGTAGCGGTTACCCGCGCGCGACGCTGCCTCGGCCATCGCGGGTACGCGCCGCGCGAGCTCTCCGAGCTGGCCCTGGTAGTAGAGCGTCCAGCACCAGAACATCAGCACCGTGTCGAGCTCGAAGCCGGCGCGGCCGCTCGTCGCGCGATGGCGATCGATCGCCTCCGTGAACAGCTCGCTCGCGCGACGGAACTTGTTGTGGATGAAGAACTCGATGAACGCACGCGTGGTGGTCAGCTGCGTCTCGGCCTCGGGCCTGTCGAGCGTGCGCGTGACGTCCTCGAGGCGCGCGAGCATGCGCGTCGCCCGGTCGCGCTTCGCGATCGCGCCGAGCAGGTCGGTCTCGAGCGCGAGCGCACGCGCGATCCGCCAGGGCTCGCCAAGCCTCAGCGCGAACGAGAGGAACCGCGTTCCGAAATCCATCGACCGCAACGTGTCGACGAGCGCGAGCCCGAACGACACGCCCTCGCACACGTCGACGCGCGTCAGCTCCTGCTGGCTGACCTCGCTGATCTGACGCGGCTTGACCCCGATCCCGCGCACGCGCAGCCATGCGCGTCGCAGCAGCATCGAGACGAGCGCGCGCAGCGGAGTCTTCGGCAGCTTCACGCCGACCGCCGCGAGCACCGCGCGCGTGAGCTCGAGCCCCTCGGCGATGTAGCCCGACTGCAGCAGCGAGCCGGAGGCGCGGCGCCGCAGCTCGAGCGCGGTCGAGGCATCGGCACCGCCCGCCGCGGCGAGGAACTGCTCGGCCGCCTCGCGCGGATGGCCGGCGTCGGCGAGCGAATCGCCGAGCTGCGTGCGGATCGCGCGGCGCTCCTCGTCGGTCCACTGCGGGCCCTCGAGCGCGATCGCGTACCACCGCGACGACAGATCGAAGTCCATCTTCGCGCGCGCCTCGTCGCCGGCACGCCGGGAATGGCTCGCCGCGTGCGCGACATCGCCGGCGCCGTGCCAGTGACGCGCGAGCTGCTCGGCGCTGCCCTTCCCCGACAGCGCGGTCGCGATCGCGCGGTGTTGACGCACGCGTCGTTCCTGCGGCAGCGCCGCGAGCAGCGCGCGGCGGATCCGTGCGTGATACGGCTCGATCGTGTCGTCGGCGCGCGAGCCGGTGATGCGCACGACGCGCTCGGCACGCAGCGTCGCGATCTGGCGCGACAGCTCCGCATTCTCGACGCCGCTCGCTGCCGCGAGCACGCGCCGCGTGATCGGCTCGCCCGCGACCGCCACGATCTCCGCGAGCTGGCGCGCGACATCGCCGAGCTCCGCGACGCGCTCGCTGAGGATCGCGTCGAGGCCCTTGCCGGCGATGGCGTCGATGCTGCGGCCCGTGAGGTACCGCGTCATCTCGATCAAGAACAGCGGGCTGCCCTCGGCCTCCGCGACGAGCCGGCGCGCCACCGGCAGGTTCGCCTCGCCGAGCTGCGACAGCGCGAGCGCGATCGCCGCGTCCTCCGGGAACGCACCGAGATCGAGCAGCGTCAGCTCCGCATCCATGCGGCGGACGAGCTCGAGCACGCGCTCGCTGGCCTCGACGCGCGTCGACAGCACGAACAGGATGCTCGGCGGATCCGGCGCGCGCATGAGATCGACGAGCAACGTGGTCGTGTCGCGATCGACCCACTGCATGTCGTCGAGGACGAGCACGACCGTGTGGCGATCGCCGAGGCGCTGCAGCGTCTCGCGGAGCGCATCGAACGCGTGCGTGCGGCGCGCCTGCGGATCGCCGACCTGCCGGGTGCGCGGCGCATCCGCGATCGCGGGCACGCGATCGAGCACGGGGAACAGCGTCGGCAGCAGGCACGCGTCGCGCGGTAGCAGCGCCTGCGCGTCCTTCGGACCGAGCGCGAGCCACCAGTCGCTCAGCTCGTCGACGAGGTGGTCCATCGCCTTGTACGGGATGTCCTCGGCCTCGAGGCAGCGGCCGCGCAAGATCACCGGGTCCGGCGACGTCGCGCGCACGCGATCGAGGAACTGCGAGACCAGCGTCGTCTTCCCCATCCCCGACGGCGCGCGTACGACCGCGACCGACGCGCGGCGCTGGGCGAGCGGACGCAGCGCACGCTCGAGCGTCTCGAGCTCGGGCTCGCGGCCCGGCACGAGGCCATCGCGCGACATCGACGGCTGCGACCCGCGCGCCGTCTCGATGTGCGCGGCGCCGACGCGCTTCAACAAGGTCGGCCCGCTCGGGCGCGCTCCCGGCTCGCGCTCGAGCAGCTCCGCGCACAGATCGTCGAGATCGGCCGGCACGCCGCGCACGTACTTCGACGGCCGCACCGCCGCACGCGTCTGCTTGTCGAACAGCACCTTCATCGGCACGCCCTCGAACGGCAGCCGCGCGGTCAGCGCCTGGAAGATCACGACGCCGAGCGCGTACCAGTCCGCCGCCGCCGTGAGCGCGACGTCGCCCGCGCACTGCTCGGGCGCCATGTACGCGACGGTCCCGGCGATCGCGCCGCCGGCCGCGACGTTGTTGCGGTCGAGATCCGCGACGAGCCCGAAGTCGAGCAGCACCGCGCGGCCGTCCTTCGTGACGCGGATGTTCGACGGCTTGACGTCGCGGTGGATCTTGCCGGCGATGTGCAGCGCGTGGAGCCCGAGCGCGAGCTGCGGCAGGATCGCGCGCAGCCGGTCGATGTCGCACGGCGTCGGCTGCTCCGATGACTGCGCGGTCGGCTCGTTGCCGGTGAGGTCCCCGCTGTCGGGCGGGATCGGCGCCGGCGCGCTCGCCGTCGTCGCCGCGTGTGCGATGTCGGTATCGGCGCTCTGCTTCCACAGGTACGCGAGCAGGTCGACGCCGTCGACGAGCTCCATCGTGAAGAAGCACGCCTCGGCATCGACGACGAGGTCATACAGCGCGACGAGGTTCGGGTGGCTCAGATCGGCGAGCACGCGGAACTCGCGCTTGAGCTGGTAGAGCTTCGCGACGTCGGGATCCGCGATCGTCTTGAGCGCGACGGTCTGGCCGCGCTCGCGGTCCTGCGCCTCGTAGACGACGCCCATGCCGCCCGCCCCGATCCGTCGCAGGACCTGGTACCTCTCCGTGGCGATCGCCGACTCGGACATTCCCCATCCCCATCCTATCCGATACTGCGGTTCAACCACCGCGTACGCGGCGCGCGAGCTGGCTGATCGGATACACAGTGGCGCGCACTCCGTTGCGGAAGCCGACCGGCCGGATCGAGCGTCCCTGACGGAACATCGAGACGCGCAGCGCGCGGCCATCGATCGCGAGCCGCTCGATCAGCCGCAGCTCGGCGACGTCGCTCGCGCGACCGTTCACCTGTACCGAGACGAGCAGCCGCGCCTGGTCGGCGGCAAGATCTGCGTCCAGGCGGGCGAGCCGGTTCGCGGCGCGATCGGCCGGTCGCGATGCCGCCGGCTTCATGTGAAACACGGCCGGCCCGACCCCGGGCACCCACCACGGCGTCACCGACGAGTAGCGGTTCTCGAGGTAGTCGCCCGCATCGGTGTTCTCGCGATCGCGCGACGCGGTCGCGAACGACTCGAACGTGCCCAGCGGCAAGTCCTGTTCACCGACGCGCGCATCGAGGCTGCTCGCTTCGTCGGCGCGCCGCATCCGCAGATCGAGCCCGAGCACGTCCTTGCCGGTGCTCTCCTGCGACTCGAACGCACCCGAGAGCCGCACGATCGCCGGCCCGGCGAGCCGCGGACCGACGACGCCGTCGCGCGGCACGAGCTCGGCGCGACACACGACACCATCCGCGTGAACGGCGCGCGCCCCGCGCAGGAGGCTGATCCAGAAGATCACCACCACGCCGAGCACGAGGCCGGCAATCGCGCCGGCGACGAACAGCACCCACAGCAGGATCCCAAGGAGCACCCGCATCCCAGACAAGCGTACTGCGAACGCGACCGCGATCACGGTCGCTGCGCACGAATCGTACGTGGCGACGAGCCCGGCGACCGTGGATCCTGGGAGACATGATGGTTCGAGCTTGTCTTCTCCTCTCCCTCGTCGCCTGCGGCGGCTCGTCGAGCAGCACGGCCGATGCGAACGATCCGACGAACGTCGCGTTCGGCACCACCGCGATCGTCGTCGTCGTCAACCCCGTCGTGAACACCGCGAACATGCACACGGGCGTGCCCGCCGCCGGTACCGTGCAGTCGGGCGTCACGCTCACCACCGACGACGGCGTCAAGGCGACGACCGGCGCGAGCGGCATCGCGGTGCTCGCCCCCGTGATGCCGGGAACGCGCACGATCACGGTCGCGGGCACGGGCGTGACCGGCACGTTCAACGTGATGGTCGGCACCGGCGCGCTGCACGAGGTCGCGATCGCGAGCGACGCGAGCGGCACGCACACGATGCTCGACGTCGACTACAAGACCGACCAGGCCGTCCATCTCGATCCGACGATGACGAACGCGCAGATCACCGACGCGCTCAAGGTCAGCGATCGCGTCGTGTTCATGGCCGGAGGCACCTACACCGGCGACATCGACTTCGGCGGCAGCCGCGTGACGCTGTTCGGTGAGGACGTGCTCGGCGGCAAGGTGATGATCAACGGCAACGTCACCGTGTCGGGCAGCGATAGCCGGATCCGCGGCACCGAGATCACGGGGACGTTCACCGTGCCGGCGAGCGGCGTCGGCCTGACGTTCTCGCACATCCACGGCGCGACGACGTCGCAGGCGAGCGACGGCATGTACCTCGCAAACGCGCTGTGCGGCACGACGATGATCACCGGCAGCGGCACCTACGTGCTCGGCAATGCCGGCCTCGCGCCGACGACGTCCTGTCCGTGACCGCTACTTGATCCGCACGCGCATCGGCTCGGACGCGATGCCGTTCACGATCACGACGAGGTCGCTCGGGCCGGGCTCGAGCGTCGCGGGCACGTCGAGCCGCGCCGAGCTCTGCGCGTCGCGCGCGATCGAGAAGTTGCTGAAGTCGTGCGTGCGGCCGAACTGGACGTGGCCGGTCGCGCGGTTCGTGATCTGCACGATCGGATAGTTCGTCGCGGCCTGCGCGTCGTCGCCGTAGCTCACGCCCGACGAGATGCCGTGCAGCTGCTCGCCGTAGAACGTATACGTGTGGCCGCGCGTCAGCGACCACGGCATCCACTCGAGCTCGGGCGCGATCTCGGCGCCCTCCGCATGGCAGCCACCGCCGGTGCTCGCGGCCTGCGTGTACAGCTCGACGTCACCGGAGAAGTCGGTCTCGAGGACCTGACCGTTCGGCAGTAGCAGGAAGTTGACGTTGAACGACGAGTCGTAGATCGAGTCGGCGGGCGCGGCGACCTCGGTCAGGTTCGTGCCGTCGAGCTCGACGAAGTGCGCCGGCGCGTTGAACACACCCGCGCTCGCCGCGAGCAACACGTGCCCGTTCGGCAGGAGCGCGGCGGGACCGTCGGCCTGATCGAGCCGGCCTTCGCCGTCGATCGTCGGGAAGTCGGGGCCCTGGCGCCACGTCTTCTGACGGAGGTCGTAGATCGCCGTGTGACCGGTCGCGCCCGACTGGAACACGGTGCCGTCGGGACGGACCATCGCGGGACCGACCTCCCACGAGCCGAGGTCCGCGATCTCGACGTTCGTCGCGCCGCCGCTCGCCCAGCCACCCGCGTGCTTCGCGTCGGGCGGCGTGTAGATCTCGGAGTTCGTCGGCACGGTCTGGTTGTTCGAGTCGACCGTCAGCAGCGTGCCGTTCGGCAGCAGCGTCCAGCCTTCCTCGTCGAAGATGTCGGCCTTGCCGGCGCTCGTGATCGTCGTCCACGTCAGCGTCGCGGGATCGAGCACGGCCATGTCGGTCGTGCAGCAGTTCGCGATCACGTAGCGACCGTCGGCGAGCACGATGCTCTGCGCGTCGCCGATCGTCGTCCAGCCCGGCGGCGGCGCGAGCGGGGTCCAGCTGTTCGCGACCGGGTCGTACACCGCGCCCTGCGTCTGCCACGCCGGCTGGAACGCCTGGTACTCGCCGCCGATGAAGACGACTCGGCCATCCGGCAGCACGGCGGATGCGAAGTAGAGCGGCGCGTAGCCGTTCGGCATCGCCGGGAGCTGCGTCCACGTGCCGTTCGCGTAGCTCCCGGTCGCGTCGGGCGTCAGCTTCCACCAGTCGCCGCCGGTGTTCGTCAGGTCCTGCACCATCACCGAGCCGTCGGTGAGCAGGATCGAGAAGCCCGCGGCGATGTTCGGGGTGTTCGCCGCCGTCGTCCACGTGCCCGAGGTCACGCCGCCGCCGTGCTGCGGCGCGCCGCGGCCCGCGGGATAGGCGCCGCTGCGGATCGGCGGCAAGCCGTGCTCGACGGCGGGCTCGCGGGCGGTCACCGCGGAGCGCGCGGTCCCGGTCGTCGGATCGCCGCTCTCGAGCACGCAGGCGGGTGCAGCAGACGCGATGAGAAGTGCAAGCAAACGAGTCTTGATCTGGTTCATATCTCCCTGTCCGTTCCTGGCCACCATCCAGAGGCTGGATGCGTGCACGTGGGTGTCATCGGGCAGGGAGCCGGTCAACGAAACGTGAGGTCACAGCGAGTGTCAGCTGCGAACGGATCCTCGCAGTGCTGCGGCACTTTCCTGTCGCGTTCGGTGTCGCGCGGATGTCGCGCGCGGCAAGCGCTGGCACTGCATGGGCAAGTGAAGGGCATTGCGTCGCGCGCCCTACGTTCGTATCCTTAGGTGTTGGACTCGGAAGCCTCCGGCAATTCAGCTCTCGCAGGACTCCTGGCGACCATCACGGATCGCAAGATCCGCCGCAAGGTGCAGAAGCTCCTGCAGCTCGGCGAAGAAGCCGTGCGCGCGCTCGGCGAGCTCGACGCCGCGCTCTACCTCCGCGAGGACGGCGAGGAGCAGCTGCAGATCGTCTCGGACGCGGTGCTCAGCCACTTCCGGAGACTGCTCGAGTACATCGCGATGGTCGCGCCCGCCGCGGCCGCCGCACCGACCGAAGAGGGCGACCTCGAGCTCGACCTCGACGGCAGCGCACCCGCGCGCCCGTCCGGCCGGATCTCGAATCGCAACATGATCTCGCAGCAGAAGCAGTCCGACGACGAGAAGTGGAACGCGCTGTCGGCGGAGATGTCGACGCTGCAGTACGGCCTGGGCTCCGAGCTCAAGGAGTTCGAGCGCCGGTTCGCGCACGCGCTCGCGAACGACAACAAGGAACAGGCGGTCCGCGATCTCAACGACGCGACGACCGGCCTCATGGACGGCGTGTTCGCCGTGATGACGACCGTCTACGAGTGCTTCCTGGGCTACGCGGAGCCCGAGAAGATGGTGCCCGGCCACCGCGACACGCTCGGCAAGGCGCTCGCGATCCGGCGCGCGATCGCGGAGCTGCGCCGCGCGGTGCACGGCCTCAACAAGCGCCTCCAGGATCGTCACACGCCCGCCGAAGCCGCGCAGACGACCTACGCGAGCATCGTCGACTTCATCGGCCGCTTCATCGAGAGCGACACGTTCTACTACCTGCGCTCCGATACGCGCCGCGACTTCTGGCAGTTCCACGAGACGCTCGTCAACGGCAACTGCGTGCAGAACCGCCTCGACTGCGAGGGCTTCGACAAGTACCTCGACTCGCTCTCGTTCGTCTCGCAGCGCGGCGTGCTGATCAAGCACGACACCGACCTCAAGGCGAAGATCAGCGGCGACCTCGAGCGCGCGGTGAAGTTCGCGAGACTCTTGCCCGAGGTCTCGTGCGAGGTGATCGAGCAGGGCTTCGTGAAGGCCGAGCGCCTGACCGGGCTCAACGATCAGATCGATGCGCTCGTGCTCCAGTGGTCGCTGCTGACCGCGGAGGAGCGCACCGATGTCGAGCTCGTCGAGCCGCTCGGGCGCGAGCTGCTCGAGCTCGTGCGGCCGCCGGCGGCACCGTCGATGCCGTCGGGCGACAGCGACGTGTTCTAGCTCGCGCGGGACGCGCGCTACTGCAGGACGATTCCGGAGCCCGAGCCGGAGCCATCGCCCGAGCCCGAACCGCCACCTCCGCCGCCACCACCGCCGGTGCCCGAGTCATCGCCGCCGCCGACGCCCGCGTCGGTGCCTTCCGTGCACGAGCACGTGCCGAGGAAGTCGCCGTGATCGAGGTGCGCCGGGACCGCCGGGTTGCCGACGCAGAGCGTGTGCGCGTTGCTCGGGTTCCCGGGCGGCACGTGACAGATCGTCGTCTTCTTCGTGTCGGCGGGATCGCACGCGCGTGGATCCGGCGTGTTGACCGAGCAGCCCATCTGGGTGAGCTGCTGCTGCGTGCTGCCGGAGGGCACGCTGCACGCCGGGATCGCGAGAGCGAGGAGGATTGCGCTGAGTAGGTACCGCATGTCGCGGGAGATAGGCACGGTCCGTACCAGCGCTAACCTGCGGAATCGTTTGTTCTCAAAGTAGTTTGCTGTGCCCGGATCTGCACACATGAGGTCCTGAACCGGACATGGGCGGAAAATCCCGGGGTGTGGGGGCGAAGTCTCCGGGCGCGATGCCACGCGGCCAAGCGTCGAGGATCGCTAGAACGGGCCGGAGAACGTCAGGATCAACGCGATGCGGCCGTCCGCATCGATCTCCCCCGCGTCGAAGAACTCGGCTGTCGTGCCGTCGCGGCGCTCGACGATGGAGCGAAAGCGAAACGTCGTGCCCTGCGCGTCGATCGCGGTGACGCGAATGCCGGCGAGCTCCGGATCCGCGAAGAAGCGCGATGCCATGTCGGCGATCGCGGCGCGACCGCGCATCTCGCGGCTGCGCGTGATGAAGCGCCCGTGCTCGGCGAAGCACGTCTCGAGCAGCGCGGCGCGCACCGCGGGATCGCGCTCGCTGAAGACCTGGATGTACGACGCGACGGCGGTCTCGACGGGGCTGGCCATGCGGCGAGCCTACTTGAGGCGGAAGCTCGTGACGAAAGCTTCGGCGGCCGGCGACGGCTTCGTGCCCTTGCCCATCGCGAGCACCTGGTAGAGCTTCGCGTCCTTCATCGCGACGCGGCCGCGCATGAAGAACGTGCCGTCCGCATCGGAGAAGTGCGCGCTGAAGTCGAGCATCGAATCGGCGCCGACGGTGACGGTCTTCTTGTCGTCGACGGTCGCGTGGACGTTCTCCGTCATGCCTTCCATCGAGCTCTCGAGGACCTTCGGCGCCGCGCTCTTGCTCACCGCCGTGATCGGATTGCTCTCGACCATCTGCATGACGTTCTCGTCGCCCGGATCGGTGAACGCGTACATCGTCATCGTCGTCTTGCCGGCGTCGGTGTCGATGTCCTTCGTCGAGACGTCGGGGCCGGAGAGGTTGGAGGTCACGCTGAACGTCGGACCTTCGTACGGCTTGCCTGCCGTGTTCGTCGTGGGAGCCGGCGGTGTCGGTGCCTCCGCACTCGCAGAGCCGGAGCCGGCGGGCTCGGGCGTCGGTGCGGGCGCGGGCGCGGCAGCCGCCGAGCCGGTGGCGGCAGAGCCGGCAGCCGCGGAGCCGGTCGCCACGGCGGGCGACGACTTGCCTTTGCAGGCGGCGACGAGCGAGACGACGACCAACAGGATCCCCTGGAATGCGCGCATGAGGGGCACAGTACCCCAGCCGCCGGATCCGTGGTGGCGGTCGACGTCAGAGAGTGCGGACGTAGCCGCGCGAGCAGCGCGAGCCACGGATCTGCGAGTCGTCGCGCACGAAGCCGTGTGCTTCGTAGAACGCGATCGCGCGGGTCATCTCGTTCAGCGTGTCGAGCACGAGACGTTTGGCACCGCGGCCGCGCGCGAACTCGACGGCGGTCTCGAGCAGGCGCTTGCCGAGCCCGGCGCCGCGGACCCGCGGGTCGAGGTACATCTTGCGGAGCTCGTAGGTGTCGGCGTCGATCGGGTAGACGCCGCACGTACCGACGACGGTGTCGGAGACGGCAACCCAGAACGCTCCTCCTGCGTCGATGTAGGACGTGGGCAGCGCGCGGATCGGCTCGTCGGTCGCGGAGCCCTGCCCGAACGCGAGGCCGAACTCGGCGAGGGTCGAGGTGATCAGCGCGATGACGGCGGGGACGTCGGCGGCGGTGACGGGGCGGATCGCGATCATCTCGGGAATTGTAGTGGGTCGGGTCCGCTACAGTGCTTACGCGAACTGTTTGCGCCGGTGCAACGCGCGTAGATCTGTGCTGCCCGCACCGCTAGTATGCTGGAAGATGTCTGTCCGCTCGGAGCTCGGCGTGTGGACCCTCGACCTCGCGTCGGGTGCGCTGCGTTGCTCGCCCGAGATGCTGGCGCTCGTCGGGATCGAGAGCGCGGATCGCGAGGCCTGGCTCGCGCGCGTGGCCGAACGCGACGAGCTCGCGCGCGCGCTCGATGGCGGCGAAGCCTTCGACCTCGATCTGACGATCGAGACACGCCAGCTCCAGGTGCGCGCGCGGCGCGTCGGCGATGCGCTCGTCGGCACGTGCGAGTCGCTCGAGGTGCAGCTGCAGCGGACGCTCGTCGATCGGATCGCGAGCGTGTCGACGTTCGCGGCGAGCATCGCGCACGAGATCAACAACCCGCTCGCCGTGGCGGCGGCGAACGTCGAGATGATCGACGACGCGCTGCCCGCGGATGCGGAGCTCGACGAGATGTTCCGCGACACGCACGAGGCGCTCGCGCGCATCCAGACGATCGTACGCGGGCTCAAGACGTTCACGCGCAGCGACCTCGGACGCGTGGAGCGCGTCGATGTCGAGCACGTGATCGAGAGCGCGATCACGGTCGCGAACCACGAGATCCTGCGGCGCGCGCGGCTCGTGCGCGACTTCGTGCCGCTGCCGGCCGTGCAGGCGAGCGAGGCGCAGCTCGGGCACGTCTTCGTCAACCTGCTCGTCAACGCGGCGCAGGCGATCGAAGCAGGCGCCGTCGATCGCAACGAGATCCGGATCGCGACGCGGGTCGGGCCGGGGTCGCGGGTCGCCGTCGAGATCCGCGACACGGGACCTGGCATCGCGCGCGAGCACCGCGCTCGCATCTTCGAACCGTTCTTCACGACCAAGCCGATCGGCCAGGGTGTCGGGCTCGGGCTGGCGGTCTGCAGGAATGTCGTTCGCTCGTTTGGCGGCGAGATCACGTTCGATAGTGCCGCGAGCGGGACGGTCTTTCGCGTGTCGTTGCCGATCGCGGGACCTGCGGTCACGGTAGGGCCGGTGCGAACCAGCGTCGACGAAGTCAGCTCGCGCGTCCTCATCGTGGACGACGAAGTGCTGTTCACGAACACGCTGCGACGTCTGCTCGCTCAAGATCACGAGTTAACAATCGTGAATTCGGCCGATACTGCTCTTTTGCTGCTCGCGAGCGGATCGCGGTTCGACGTCGTGCTGTGCGACCTGATGATGCCGGGCATCGGAGGCATGGGCCTCTATCAGCGCGTGTTGGAGATGGCGCCCGATCAGGCGCGTCGCTTCATCTTCATCACCGGCGGGGCCTCGACGCCGGCGTCTCAGCACTTCTTGGAGCAGATGACGCTGCCTTGTTTCGAGAAGCCGTGTGACTTCAAGCAGCTGCGGGCCGCCATCGCAAGAACTGCATCCGAAGCGCCGCTAGCGTGAGATTGCACGCGCTGTCGGGGCTTGCGGGTATAAGGCCCACTCCCCATGCAACGCGCACCGCTAGACCGTCCTGAGCCTAGTCCGTGCCGCGTGCTGATCGTCGACGACGATCGATTGCAGCTGCGTGCGCTCGAGAGGCGCGCGCGGTTTATGGATGGTGTTGAGGTGGCGGTGGCGGACAACGCGATCGATGCGCTGCTCGAAATCGGTACGTCGCGCCCGGATATCGTAGTCCTCGATGTCTTCATGCCCGGAGTCGACGGGCTGGAGGCATGTCGCCGCATCACATCGAGTGCAAATACACGCGATGTGAAAGTCATATTGACGAGCGGTGACATGACACCCGAGCTCGAGCGCGCCGCGCTCGCCGCCGGTGCACATCGCGTCGTCGAGAAGCCGATCGATCTCGCCGCGCTCGTCGCGCCGCCGCCGCGTGAAGAGCCAGTCTACCTGCCGACGATGCGCGGCGCGGACCTGATCGTCTCGATGCTCGCGGAGGCGGGCGTCGACGTCGTGTTCGGCCTGCCGGGCGGCGCGATCTCCGCCGTCCACGATGCGCTGATCGACTCGTCGATCCGCGTCGTGACGAACCGCCACGAGAGCGGCTCGATGTTCGGCGCGTGCGGCTATGCGCACTCGACGGGCAAGCTCGGCGTCGCGATCGTCACCTCCGGTCCGGGCGCGCTCAACGCGCTGACCGGTCTCGCGAGCGCGTGGTGCGACGGCCTGCCCGTCCTGCTCCTCGTCGGCGACGTCCCCCGCCCTGCCCAGGGCAAGGGCGTCCTGCAGGACTCGAGCGCCCACGGCCTCTCGATCGTCGAGATGGCACGCCACGTGACCAAGCTCTCCGCCGAGGTGCCTCGCGCGAGCGCGCTCCCTCACGTCCTCCGCCGTGCGATCGCGACCGCGCTCTCCGGCCGCCGCGGCCCCGTCATGCTGACGCTGCCGATCGACGTCACGAGTGCGGAGGTCGCGCCTCCCCGCTCGTCGGGCGAGGTCGTGCTCGGCGGCAAGCTCGCCGAAGCCACGATCGACGAGGTCATCCACCTCGTGCGCGGCGCGCGCCGTCCGCTGATCCTCGCCGGCAGCGGCGTGCGCGGCGGTGGTGCCCCCCGGAAGCTGCGCCACGTGGCCGAGGTGCTCCGCTGCCCGGTCGCCACGACGCCCAAGGCCAAGGGCGTGTTCCCCGAGACCCATCCGCTCTCGCTGGGCGTGCTCGGCCTCGGCGGCCACATGTCCGCCCGCCGCTACCTCGACGCGAGCCCCGATGTCGTCGTCGCGATCGGCACGAGCCTGGGCGACATGTCGACCGACGGCTTCTCGCCGCAGCTCCAGGCAACGCGCGCGCTCGTCCACGTCGACATCGACGCCCGCCAGATCGGCAAGAGCTACGCGCCGACCCACGCGATCGTCGCCTCGGCCTACGACCTCCTCAGCGAGCTCGCCGACAAGCTGCCGCGCGCCGACGTCGCTCTCCCCCACGCGATCGGCGTGCACCGCCAGATGCTGCCACCCTCCCCGGTCGTCGGCCGCATCGCGCCGCAAGACGCGATCCGCGAGATCCAGGCCGCCCTCCCCCGCGACACGATCTTCACGGTCGACTCGGGCGAGCACTTCCTGTTCGCGGTCCAGTACCTCGACCTCGAGGAGCCCGACTCGTTCATCGTGATGACCGGCCTCGGCTCGATGGGCCAGTCGCTCGGCGCCGCGATCGGAGCCCAGCTCGCGCACCCGCGCCGCAGCGTGGCCGCGATCTGCGGCGACGGCTGCTTCGCGATGAACGCGTTCGAGATCGCGACCGCGGTCGCCGAACAGCTGCCGATCCGCGTGTTCGTCTTCAACGACGGCCGCCTCGGCATGGTCGAGAACGGCCACGAGAAGGTCTACGGCCGCCGCCCGAGCTACTCGACCGGCCCGCTCGACATCTGCGACATCGCACGCGGCCTCGGCGCCGCGGTCGTCAAGATCGACGGTTCCGGCCAGCTCGCGCGCGCGCAGCAGACGCTCCGCGACACGCCGGGCCCCGTCGTGATCGACGTCCGCATCGATCACGAGATCCAGCTCGCGAAGCGCGACCGTGTCGCGGCGATGACGCCGCCCCCGCGGGAACGTCCGTCGCAGCGCGTGCTGCGCGTGATCAACTAGCGGCTACTCGCGGGCGCTGACGCGCGCGGTGGTTCCACTTCCCGCTGCAGCGCCCCGCCGCTCGTATCGAGCGGGAGGTCCATCACGAACGCGGCGCGGCCACCGCGCTCGCGGATCTCGAGCCGCCCTTGGTGTCGATGCACGATCGCGCGCGACACCGAGAGCCCGAGGCCCGTCCCGGATCCCGGCGCCTTCGTCGTGAAGAAAGGCTCGAACACGCGCTCGCGCAGCTCGACAGGCACGCCGCGGCCGCTGTCTGTCACCTGCACCATGATCCGCCCGTCCTGCTGCTCGGCACTGACCTCGACCCACCCGCCGCTGCCGGCCGCGTGGCCCGCGTTCTCGATCAGGTTCGTGAGCGCCTGGACGAGGAGCGGCGCGGCGCACCGCACCTCGCACGCCACCTCGACATGGTTGCGTAGATCGACGCCATTGAGCGACGGCTTCGCGAGCGAGACGGCGCGCCCGACGAGGTCGGCGATCTTCGCCGGCCGGCGATCGAGGTCCGCGCTACCGCTGCGGAACCCGAGCAGCTGGCGAGACAAGAACGCGATCTGCTCGGCGCAGCTCGCCATGACGGCAAGGAGCTGGCCGACCGGTGTGTCCGGGTGAGTCAGCTGCGTAGGCAGCAGCTCGATCAGCGGGGCGACCGCATTGACGATGCCGTTCGCCGGATTGCGCAGCTCGTGTGCGAGACCGGCGGTCAGGATTCCGAGCGACGACAGCTGCTCCGCGCGCTGGACGCGAACGGCGAGCTCGCGATTGCGGAACTGCGCATCCACACGCGCGACGAGCTCTCGCGGGTCGAACGGCTTCGTCACGTAGTCGGAGGCGCCTGCTTCGAGGCCGGCAAGGCGCGTCCCGAGGTCGAGCACCGCCGACAGGATGATGACCGGAGCGAGCCGGTCGCCGGTCGCCTCGCGAAACCGCCGCGACAGCTCGATGCCAGACATCCCGGGCATGTCGACGTCCGTGACGAGCAGCTGCGGCTGATGCTGCATGACGAGCTCGAGCGCCTGCTCGCCGTCGAGCGCGACGTGCACCGTGTAGCGCTCGGCGAGGAGCCGCGCGACGCTCTCGGCCAGCCGCGCGTCATCCTCGGCGACCAGGACCGTGCCCGCCGAAACGCCCGGTGGATCGAAGCGCGCGCCCGACCGCACGGCGGGTTGCGGCGCGGCCGCATCGTCGAGTCGCAGCTCGGTCACCGGGGCGACCCGGCCGCCGATCACGCACGACGCCGGAAGCATCACGCGCAGCTCGGTGCCCACGCTCTGGCCAGGACGCGCCTGGACCGTGCCGCCGTGCGCTTCGACGAGCTGCTTGACCAGCGACAGTCCGATGCCGGTCCCACTGGTGCGTCGTGGATCGCTCGCGGCGCGCTCGAACCGGCCGAACAGCCGCCCCGCGAGCTCCGCCGGGATGCCCGGACCGGTATCGACCACCGACAGCCGCACGCCCTCCTGCTCCGTCGCGAGCGCGACCTCGACGCGACCACCGCGCGGCGTGAACTTCACCGCGTTCGACAGCAGGTTCGACACGACGCGCTCGATCGCGACAGGATCGACCTGCACCACGAGCTCCGCCGGCGCCGTCTCGACCATCTCGAGCCCCGCCGCTTCCGTCGCGGGCCGCCACGACGCGACGAGCTGCCGGACGAGCGCCGCCAGATCCGTCGGCTCCGGGTGCATCTGAAGCTTGTCCTCCTGGCCGGCGGCCAGCAGCAGCAGCTCGTCGACGAGCCGGACCAGCTTGCGCGCCGAATCGCGCACCGTATCCAGACTCTGGCGGGCGCGCTCGTCGAGCGCATCACCCGCCCGCGTCTCGATGTCGCCGGCCGCGAGCAGGATCAGCGCCAACGGCGTTCGAATCTCGTGCGACACGTTGCCGAAGAACCGCTCGCGCGCACCCTGTGCCGCACGCAGCTGCACGACCGTCTCCGACAGCTGGTCGCGCGCCTGCCGCAGCTCGGCCGTCCGCTCCTGCACCAGCCTCTCGAGGTTGGCCTGGTACTCGGCGAGCTCGCCGCGCGCGGCCTCGAGCTCCTCGTACCGCTCGAGGAGCGTCTCGTGCGCAGCCTTGAGCTCGCGCGCCGCGGACCGCGCGGTGAAGGGCCACGTGAGGGCGCGCCAGATGCGGGCGAGGATCGGAGTCCGCTCGGGGACCACCACGTGAAAGCGGCCGCCGCGCGCGATCTTTTCGAGTGCCAGCTTCGCGCGGGGCAAGCCGAAGAGGCGGGGGACCTCTTCCATGTTGCCCATCGCGATGAGAAAGAACTCCCAGCTGACCTCGTACCCTTCGGGGAGCGTCAGGTCCAACTCGAACGAGCTCGCCGACAGCTCTCGATGCATCGGCGTGATGCACGAGAACATCTGATTCCCGAACCCGCTCCGGGGCTTGTTCGCCCACCGATAGAAGTCCATCGGCGAGAAGAGAAGACGCGCGATCACCGCACCGAACCGAAGCCCAGGCGCGTGCATGAAGCTGCGTCCGGTCTCGACGAGCTCCTGGTCCGAGAAATGAGGACGAAGATTGCGCATGACCGTGACGTAGTCAGGCCAGTCGATGCGCTCCTTCGGATTGCGCAGGCGCTCTGCAGTGATCGTCGTCCCCTTGGCGAGATCGTCGAGCGTGAGCCCCTTGCTCTTGAGCGGTCGCAGTAGGATAGCGAACACCTTGGTCGAGACTTCGTTCATGCGTGAGTCCTGACGACCTGGTGAGTACCGATATGACCGAATACTTCTTCGACCAAGCATGGAACAACGAGAAGCGTCGACTCGATGCGCTCGCATCGCTCTACGACGAAGGCACCTACGAACGGCTGCGCCGCGCGGGGATCGCCGCTGGCTGGAATTGCCTCGAGCTCGGGGCGGGCAGCGGAACCGTCGCGCGCTGGATGGCCAGCCGCGTCGGGCCAACCGGCAAGGTCGTAGCGACCGATATCGATACGCGGTTTCTGCAGCCGTCCGCTGAGCTGCCTGCGTTGGAGGTCCGCAAGCACGACATCGTGAACGATCCGCTGGAAGAGCGGGCGTTCGATCTGATTCACGCACGCGCGGTTCTCCAGCACACCGCTCACCGTGACTCCGTCGTTGCGAAACTCGTGCGCGCGCTGAAGCCCGGCGGCTGGTTGATGCTCGAAGACATCGTCGTGCCGCAGCCGATCTGCCACCCCGAGCTGCCGCTGTGGGGGAAGGTTCTGGCGGCGATCGGGCGCGGGCTCGCGAACAGCGGCGCCGATTCCTCGTTCGGCATCAAGCTGCCCCATGCGCTGGCGTCGGCCGGTCTCCTCGAAATCGGCTCCGATGCTCGCATCCCTCTCTTGCAGAGCGGAAAGGACAGCATCGAGTTCGTCGCGCTCAGCTTGGAGCACGCCGCGGACAAGCTCGTCGCAGCCGGCGCGCTCACCGCGCCGGAGGTCAAAGAAGCGCTCACAGCATTTCGAACCCCTGGGCGAACCATGACAGCCGCCATCATGATAGCCGCGTGGGGCAAGAACCGTGGCTGAAGTCGTCACGAACCCGACTGTCGACCTGACCAACCCCGACAACTATACCCACGGCGTGCCGCACGATGCGTTCCGGCACCTGCGAGCGCACGACCCGGTGTCGTGGCAGGCAGGGCCTGGTGGGCGCGGGTTCTGGGCGGTCACGCGGTATCACGATGTCGTCACGGTCCTGCGGACCCCGAAGGTGTACTCGTCGTGGCTCGGCGGGGCGCTGCTGGCGGATCCGCCGCCGGAGTTCCTCGAGAAGCTTCGCGAGGGCATGCTCAACCGCGACCCGCCTGACCATACGATGCTGCGCAGGCTCGTCAATCGGGCGTTCAGCCCGCGGCGCGTCGAGGAGCTCGACGGGCGAATCGCGGAGCACGCGCGTGCGCTCGTCGCGCGGGTGCGCGGCGCTGGCCGGTGCGACTTCGCGGTCGAGATCGCGGGCGAGATGCCGCTGTTCGTCATCTGCGAGATTCTCGGCGTGCCGCACGAGGATCGGCGCGCGCTTTATGCGCTGACGGCGCGGATGTTCGGTTCGGAGATCGCCGACCCGGCCGCGGCGTTTGCCGATGGGATGGCGGCGGCCGAGCAGATTCGCGCGTACGGAGCGGAGCTCGGGCGGCGCAAGACGGCGGCGCCCGGCGACGACATGATCAGCGATCTGCTCACGGCGGAGATCGAAGGCCGCCGGCTCACCGAGGGCGAGTTCCAGGCGTTCTTCATGCTGCTGTTCAACGCCGGCGCCGACACGACGCGGAGCCTGTTGTGCTACGGCCTCGACCTGCTGCTCGATCGCCCGCGCGAGCTCGAGCTGCTGCGCCGCGACCCGTCGCTGTTGCCCGCCGCGATCGAGGAGATCCTGCGCTACGAGCCACCGGTGATCCAGTTCCGCCGCACCGCGACGCAGGACACCGAGCTCGCGGGACGTCAGATCCATGCGGGTGACAAGGTCGTCGTGTTCTTTCCGTCGGCGAACCGAGACGAAGCCGTGTTCGCGGAACCCGACCGGTTCGACATCACGCGCTCGCCGAACGAGCACCTCGCGTTCGGCTACGGCACGCACTTCTGTCTCGGCGCGCCGCTCGCGCGCCTCGAGAGCAAGCACGTCCTGCGCGAGGTGCTCGCGCAGCTGCCGGGCCTCGAGCGCGCCGCGCCCATCGTGCCCGCGCGCACCAACTTCATCCGAAGCATCCGGCACCTCGAAATCGCGTTCGCACCCACGACGTAGGAGCTCGTCATGTCCGATCCCGCGGCGATCACGCCCGCCAGCTGCAGCGACGCTCCGATCTGGAACGTGTGGCTCGCGGCATTTCACGCACCGACCCTCGCGATCGCCGACGAGCTCGGCTTCTTCAGCGCGCTCGCCGAGCGGCCGGCTCCCGCGTCGGAGCTGGGGGACAGGCTCGGCATCGAGCTGCGTGCCGTCGAGTCGATGGCCGGGCTGCTCGCCGCGCTCGGCTTTCTCGCGCAGGTCGACGGACGGTTTCACCTCACCGACGTCGCGCGCAACTACCTGCTGCCGGAGAGCCCGTACTACTGGGGCGGCTTCTTGCGCCGCATTCGCACGATTCCGATCGACTGCAACAAGCTGGTCGAATCGCTGCGACGTGGAACCGCGGCGCGCGAGGCGCGAGTCTCCGGCGAGCTGTGGCGGGCTCCCACGCCGCCGGCAGCGGCGCTCGAGTCATTCACGCACGCGATGCACGCGCACTCGTTCGCGCTCGCGATGCGCGTCGTGCCGAGCCTGAGCCTTGGCGGCGTGAGGCGGTTCCTCGATGTCGCCGGCGGATCGGGCAGCTACTCGATCGCGGCCGCGCTCCACGATCCGCAGATCCAGTGCACGCTGCTCGATCTGCCCGTCGTGTGTCAGGTCGCCGCGACGTACATCGAGAAGCTCGGCGTGAAGGGCCGGGTCACGACGGCGGCCGTCGACATGTTCAACGAGTCGTGGCCGACCGGCTTCGAGCGCGTGTTCCTGAGCGACATCTTTCACGACTGGGACGACGAGCGCTGTCGCTGGCTCGCGGCGCGCGCGTACGAGGCGCTGGAGCCGGGCGGGCAGCTGATCGTGCACGAGATGTTGCTCGCCGACAGCAAAGATCACCCGCTCGCCGCGATCGCGTACTCGATGGTGATGGTGTTCGTCACCGAGGGCCGACAGCGCTCGGGCGCCGAGCTCATCGATATCCTCGCGAGCGCGGGTTTCGCGGATATCCGAGTGACGATGACCTCCGGCGGCTACGCCGCGATCTCGGGAACCAAGCCGCCGGGCGCGGGAGCGCCCCCCTGAACAGCGGTCGCGTCAGGGCCAGGGCGGCAGAAAAGGGCCCAGGGTCAGAAATTGTCCCGTCCCTGTCGATCCGCCCCTAGACTACGCCAAGGACCGGTATGATGGAGGTGGGTCGTGCGTCCATACGTTCTCTACGTCGATGACGAGAAGGCGAATCGCATCGTCTTCGAGCAGTCGCTCGCGTCCGATTTCCGGATCCTGACCGCATCGGACGGGCCGACCGCGCTGCAGCTGCTCGAGCAGCACGAGGACGAGATCGCCGTCGTCGTCACCGACATGCGCATGCCGCACATGAACGGCGAGGATCTGCTGCGTGTCGTCAAGGAACGCGCGCCGCACATCATCCGCATCGTCGTGACGGCGTACTCGGATATCGATCCGATCCTGCGCGCGATCAACGAGGGTCTGGTCGCGCGCTACATCCTCAAGCCGTGGGTGCGCGCGGAGCTGGTGCAGGTGCTGCGATGGGCGATCGAGGCGAGTGCGCTCGGGCGCGACTCGGCCGAGGTGCACCGCCGCCTGCTCGAGACCGAGCGGCTCGCCACGCTCGGCAGCATCTCCGCGCTGCTCGTCCATGACCTGCGGCAGCCGCTCGCCGCGATCATCGGCAACATCGAGCTGCTCGACGCACTCAAGGACCTCGCACCGACGCTGCGCGAGGCGCTGCGCCACGTCGAGCTCGATGCGCGCACGCGCAAGTCGGCGACGGCGCGGCTCGACGAGCTCGGCTCGATCCTCGCCGACATGCGCACCGCCTCCGAGCTGCTGTCGACGATGATCGGGAACCTGCGCGACCTGTCGCGGCCGCGCGAGGCCGGCGACCCGGGCATCGTCGCCGATCCGATGCAGGTCGTGCGGCACGCGATGAGCGTGTGCCAGCCGCTCGCGATCAACCTGCACGCGCAGATCGAGTACGCCGGTCCGCGCGACCTGCCGCGCGTGCGGATGTCGCCGACCGAGCTGACGCAGGTGCTGATCAACGTCGTCACGAACGGCGCGCAGGCGGTGGCCGCGCGCGGCGGCGAGCAAGGCCACGTCCACATCGCGGCGCGCGAGACGGGCGGCATGGTCGAGCTGCAGGTGCGCGACAACGGCGTCGGCATCTCGCCCGAGGTGCTCGCGCGCATCGGCACGCCGTTCTTCACGACGCGCACCGAGGGCACGGGCCTGGGCGTCGCGCAGTGCCAGCGCCTCGTCGGAACGGCGGGCGGCCGGTTCCGCATCGAGAGCGAGCCCGGCAAGGGCACGATCGTGACGATCACGCTGCCGACCGCCGCGTAAGCACGCCGCGGGCTTGGCGCAGCGGAGGCGCGTGCGGCGATAGCGTGCGGCTACGGAGCCGTCAGCTCGACGCCGAGGTCCTTGCACTTCGCGATGATGCCGTCGCGCGCGGAGCGATCGATGGCGCGCAGCCAGCGCGTCGCCAGCGCGGTGTCCTTCACGTTGCACGCGGCGAGCGCGCAGGTCTCGAGGCGCGTCGGGTTGAACCGCGTGTTCGTCGCGCACGCCGTGTTCGCCTGCGCGAACGCGCCCTTCGCGTAGAGCTGCTCGATCGTCTCGGGGGTGGCCGGCTTCGTCGTGTCGGGCTTCTTCGTCGTGTCGGGCTTCTTCGTCGTGTCGGGCTTCTTCGTCGTGTCGGGCTTCTTCGTCGTGTCGGGGTTCTTGGCCACGATTGCCGCGTCGGGCTTCGGCGCCGCGTCGACCGGAACCGCTGCATCGATGTGGCGTGCGGCGTCCGGCTTCGCGGCATCGATCGGCTTCGCGGCATCCATCGGTGCGTCTGGCTTCGCGGCGTCGACCGGCTTCACGACGCCCGCATCGGCGACCGCCACCGACGAGCCGGCCATCGCGACCGCCGAACCGGCCGAGCCGGTCGAGCCGGTCAGGTCCGCGGAGCCTGCCGTCGCGGAGCCAGCCGGGTCGGCCGAGCCTGCCATCGCGACGGCGGAGCCCGCCGGGTCGGCCGAGCCTGCCAGCGCGACGGCGGAGCCCGCGAGGTCCGCGGAGCCGGAGCCTGCGACATCGGCGGAGCCGGTCATGTCGCTGCCGGCCGCGTCGGCGGGCGCGAGCGCGAGCTGCTTGGCGTCGTGGTGCGTCCGCGAGCCGTGCTCGCGCGTCGCGATCTTGACGAGCGCCGTGATCACGAGCGCGGCGGCGACGAGGCCGAGCACCGGATAGAGGATGCCGTGCTTGCGCGCTCGCGCGCGTGCGGCGACGGCGTGCTCGTGATCGTCGTGATCGTGATCGTCGTGGTGGCCTCTCGCGAGGAACCGCGCGTGAGCCGCGTGCGCCTCCTTGGCCTCGCGCTCGCCGCGCTCGAACCACTCGGTGCTCTCGGTGCGCGGCAGCGCGATCTTCGACGACGGCTCCTTGGTGCGGTCCTTCGTGCGATGCGAGCCGGTGGGCTTCTTTGCCTCGGAGCGCGACCGCTTGTCGTCTGCGTGCGCGCCATCGCCGGCCTTCGCCTTGTCGGCAGCCGTGTCGGCCTTGTCGGCCTCGCCGGCCTTGTCCTCGGACTTCGCCTTCTCCTCGGCCTCCGCCTTGTACGCGGCCTTCGCGGCCTCGAGTGCGTCCTTGCGGCTCTCCGCGGCTTCGGCCTGCGCGAGCAGCTTCGCCGCTTCGCTCGCCGTGCCGGCGCCTGCGACGGGGCCGGTCGTCGGCGACGGGTCGGCCTCCGCCTTGACGACCGCCGAGGCCATCGCGGGCGCCTCGACGGGCTTCTCGTCGACGCGCTCGATGATCGGCTCGCTCGGCCGCTCGCCCGGGCCGGGGCCGAGCACGGCGGCGGCGGTCTCGCGCGCGGCGGCGCCTCGCTCCGAGGCGGCCTGGGTGACGCGCTTGATGACGTCGTCGATCGCGCTCGGGAACACGCCGGGGATCGTCTGCGCGCGGCCGGTCGCCGGAACGCTCGTGTACGCGTGGGCGCGGGCGGCGGCGGCGGCTTCGGGCTGCTTGCGCGCGCTCGCCATGCGATCGCGGATCTCCTCGAAGCTCTCGAGCGGGACGTCGATCGGCGGCGGTGTCGGGTTGGAAGCGCGGCGCTGCTCCTCGGTCTCGTCGCTGTCCTCGCTCTCGAAGAGGGCGACGGAGAGGCCGGGAACGCGCTCGATCGCGCGGTCGACCTCGTCGGCGTTCGCGGCGGGCTCGCTCGACAGCTCGTCGGACTCGGCAGTCGCCGCGACCGGCAACGACGTCAGCTTCGGGCTCGCGCCGAACCAGATCCGCATCACGCGTGCGAGGTCGGTGCTCGAGATCGGGAAGCCGAGCTTGGTCGCGAGCGCCTCGAAGTCGACCAGGACGTCGTCGGCGTCGACGTAGCGCCTGGCGGGGTCGCGCGCGAGCAGCTTGCCGACGATCGCATCGAGCTCGGCGGGGATGTCCATGCGCGTCTTCGACGGCACCGGGCGCATGTCGCTCTCGATCGCGGCGCGCGTGTCTTCGTCGGTGTCGCGGCCGAACACGGGCTCGCGCGTGAGCAGCTCGTAGAGCACCGCGCCGAGCGCGAACAGGTCGCTGCGCGCATCGACGGTGCCGCCCGCGAGCTGCTCCGGCGCGCGGTACGCGAGCGGACCGCCGGGCGCGCCGAAATCGACGAGCTTGACGCCGCCGTCGCGCGCGATCAGCACGGAGGCCGGCGAGAGGTTGCCGTGCACGATGCCGGGCGTGCCGTCGCCGCTCTTGCGCTCGTGGGCGTGGTGCAGCGCGGACGCGATGCCGGCGCCGATCGTCAGCACCGCGCGCAGCGGGATCTGGAGGCGGCCCTGCGCCTTGGCGTGCTCGAGGATGGCGTGCAGCGACTCGCCGTCGACGTGCTCGGTCGCGACGAAGTAGGTGCTGCCGAGGCGGCCTGCATCGACCACCGTCGCGACGTTCTCGTGCGACAGCTGCGCCCCCGCTCGCGCCGCCTCGAGGAACGCCCGCACCGCCTCCGGGTCGCCCGCGCGGCTCCTCGGCAGCCGCTCGAGCGTCACGAGCTTGTCGCCCGAGCGCGCCAGGTACGTCTCTCCCATCCCACGGTCGCCGAGCCGTGCGAGAAGCTGGTAGGTCTGCTTCGCCACTGTCACCATCATAAGCCAGGCGCAGCCGCTGCGCTGGGTAGCGCCGGGGTCTCGGGAGCGGCGTAAGCTCGGGGCATGCGCGCGGTCGCCGTCCGGTTCGGTGTCCTCCTCGGAGCGCTGCTCGTCTTGCCGTTTCCGGCGGGGATGGTCCCCGGGACGGCGCCCCTGGCGCTTGGTGTCCATAAGATCTGGGCGTGGGCGGTTGCGAGGTTCGCCGAGTACGTGCTGCGCATCGAGCCGCCGATCTTCCAGATGACCGGCAGCGGCGACACGACGTGGCACTGGGTGCAGGCGGCGCTGATCGTCACGCTCGCCGCCGCCGGCGCCCTCGCGTGGGCGGCCGTCGATCGCGCGCCGCGCCCGCGCCTCACCGCCGCGCTCCACACGTACCTCCGCTACTACCTCGCCGCGATGATGCTCGTGTACGGCTTCGCGAAGGTCTACGAGTTTCAGTTCCGCACGCCGTGGGTCGGTCGCTACGACCAGACTCTCGGCGAGATGTCGCCGATGGGCCTGCTGTGGACGTTCATGGGCCACTCGCGCGCGTACACGATCTTCGCGGGCGCGGCGGAGGTCACCGGCGGTGTGCTGCTGCTGTGGCGGCGCACGCACGTCATCGGGGCGTTCGTCGTGATCGCGGTGATGACGAACGTCGTGCTGCTGAACTTCTGCTACGACGTGCCCGTCAAGCTGTTCTCGACGGAGCTGCTCGTGATGGCGATCGCGATCGCGTGGCCGCAGCTACGGCGCCTCGTCGGCGCGGCGCTCGGCTATCGCGTCGAGGAGGTCCCGCCTCGGCCGCGCGGCACCGCGACCGGCGAGCGCATCCGGCTCGCCGGCAAGCTCGCGATGCTCGGCGTGCTCGCGCTGATCCCGGTGTTCTATCACTCCGCCGACGCCGCCATGGACCGCACGACGACGCCGCTCGACGGCGTGTGGACGGTCGAGCGCATGCGCATCGACGGCGTCGACAAGCCGGCGCTGTTCACCGACGACGCGCGCTGGCGCAAGCTGATCATCTGCAGCTCGGGCACGCTCGTGCGCCGCGCGACCGACCGCCGGCAGTTCCTCGGCCGCGCCGAGGTCTCCGACCGCATGCTGACGATCGTCCGCGGCTTCTACCGCCAGTCCCTGCCCTACTACCGCGTCGACGCGACGCACGTCATCGTCGACGGCACGCTCGACGGCGCCGCCCTCCACCTCGAGCTCGCCCTCGACGACCCGCCGCTGCTCCGCACCCGCGGCTTCCACTGGGTCTCCGAGGCGCCGTTCCACCGCTAGTCAGCTACTTCGCGCGCAGCCAGAGCGCGCGGAACAACGACGGCTGCGAGGAGGGATCGACCTTCGCGCCCACGGTCGTCGAAGCGCTCGTGGAGAGCTGCTGCTCCGCATTGCCGGAGGAGCTGTACAGCGTGGTCGACGAGCTCACGAGCGAGCTGCCACCCGATCGGATCACGACCGTGCTCGTCGCGGCGGTACCGAGGTCCATCGCGATCATGGAGCCCGTGCTCGACGTCGACGAACCGTACGTGGTGCTGTTCACGTCGGCGGAGTCCGCGGACAGGAACAGCTGTGTGCCGACGACGAGCGCCTGCGCGAAGCCCTTGAGGCCGGTGATCGACTGCGCGAGCATCACGTCGCACGTCGCGCAGGTCGTCGCGCCCTCGTCGAGCGGCAGCGACGTCGCCGACGGCGCGAGCTTCACCGCGATCGCATACTGCGTCGACGCGCTCCACGACGTCGCGGTCGGATCGTCGTAGCCACCCGAGACGAACGCGGCGTACTGCTTGCTGCCCGCGCTGTAGATCGCCGGCATCGCGCCGATCGGATGCTTGTCGGACGAGAACGAGAACAGCGGTGTCGTCGTCCCGGTCGCGCTCGCACCGGTCGCGGCCGTGATGCGCCACACGTCGCCATAGAGGTCACCCATCACGTAGTCCGTCAGATAGCCGCTGCTCGTCAGATCGACACCGACGGCTCCGCCGGGAATCCCCGTCGACGGATACGGCAGGTTCGCGCTGCCGCCGCGCGGCGTCGCCGGGAACGCGTACGAGAACTGCCACACCTTCGCACCGGTCTCGAGCTGGAGCGCGGTCAACACGACGCCGGCCCCGCCGCTGCCACCGTTGTTCGTCTGCGCGACTGCGAGGTTCGTGCGGACGCCGTTGATCACCGTCGGTCCGAGCGCGACATACAGCCCCGTGCCGAAGTCCTGGGACGATGCGGACGTCGGCGTCGAGTACTCCCAGAGCACCACCGGGCTCGCCGGATCCGTGATGTCGATCGCGTACGCGCCCGGCTTTCCACCCGTCGCGAAGCCGGTCTGGAACGTCAGGATCGTGCGCCAGCTCTTCGTGCCGGCTGCGGTCGAGCTCGCGAAGTCGCCGTACGCGTCGATGACCGAGATCGAGCCGTCGATCCGCTGCGAGCTCGTGCGGATCAGCGGCAGCTGCGTGCCCGGCAAGAACGCCCACAGCTCGGTGCCGAGCGCGGGGCAGATGTTCGAGCCCGTCGCCGTCGTGCCGCCGGTGCTCGCGCACACCGCGTGCACCATGCCGTCGGTCGCGCCGAAGTACGCGATCGTCGGACGCGCCGCATTGCCCGCGATCGCGCTCGCCCCGATCACCGCGACCGTCGAGCGATCGACGCCGCCGAGCTTCGCGTCGAGGATCGCGCGCACGATCGTCTGCCAGTGGCTGGCGCCGATGCCGGTCACCGTCGTCGTCGGTGCGATCAGCGCGCCGATCGCCGATGCGTTCGTATCGTTCAGATCGACCATCGTCGGGTGCCAGGTCACACCCGCGGCCGGGATCGAATTCGTGTTCGTGAAGATGTGCCGGCACGTACCGGTCGAGGTCGAGCACCCCGTATAGCTCGACGCCGGGATCTTCCCGCTCGCCGCGGCATCGAACAGGATCGTCGCGCTCGAGTAGCTCGATGCCGTGGTCGTCACCGAGCTCGCGACGCGCGCGCGCATGTGGCCCTTGATGTACGGGAACACGAAGCTCGCCACATCCGACGTCGACGCGATCGTGCTCTTCGATCCGGACGGCACCTCGAACGTTCCCTGGACGATCGCGACCTGATTGCCCACGGCCGCGATCACCGGCGACGACCGCGCGACCTCCGTCGCCGCGCACGAGAAGCTGCCGGCGCTCGCGCTCGCCAGCGCCTGGTCGTAGTGGATCTCGCCGTAGTTCTCGCCGTGATAGCTCTGCGCGACCGCCGCGCCGTACAGCTCGCTGTGCTGCTCGATGTGGATCTCGCCCGCCGACGGCGTGTAGATGCCCGCGTAGACGACCGCGCCGCTGTACATGTGGACGTCGGTCGCCGAGCTCGTGCCGAGGATGATCAGATCCGTCGGAAGTCCCGTCGACGACGGCGCGTTGACGGTGCAGTTCGTCGACAGATCGAGCTTCCCCTTCAGGTAGAGCACGACCGGGCCCGACGTCAGCTCGAGCGAGCACTGCGACATCACGATGTCTCCGCTGACGTACGTGCCGGCCGACAGCTGGATCTTCGTGTGCGGTCCGGAGCAGCTGATCGTGCTGTAGCTCTTGCCCGGCGCGAGCACGTGCGTGTTGTTGTCGCTGAAGCTCGCGGAGCCGCCCGACGGCAGCGACGGCGCGGTCACCGGCGTCAGCGTGACGGGCGACGACAGCGTCAGCGACGGCGACGTGTAGCTCGAGCTACCCGACGTCGTCACGCTGCCGCCGGATCCCGTCGTGATCGTGCCGCAGATCGTCGCCTGGTTCTGCAGCCCGACAACGCCGGCGCTCGTGCTGTCGGTGATGCCGTTGCCCCGGCGCCCCCCTGTACCGAACAGTGCTGGTGGGGTAACTATCGGTAATCGTGCATGTTTCGTACGGTCACATCGGTGCTGTACGAGCCGTGCGCGCGTTGCCCCGCCAGTTGCGATTCGCAACGCGAGCCCGCCCCGACCCGCGATAACCGCGCGAATTCACGGCCGCAGTCGCGAGCACGAACCATGCTTCACCCCGCGCGATGCGCAGGGCCTGGTTGATTTTGCTGCTCGCCGGCTGCCCGTCCTCGGACGACCCCAGCCTCACGCCGCCGGGCGACGGCTCGGGCTCCGCCGCCTCCGGTGAGTGCACGGCGTTCTCGCCGGTCGGCGACTTCGACCTGTGCGCCAAGACCGGCCCGGCGTCGTACTCGGTCGTCGTGCGCTACCACGGCTCGGGCACGATCGCGCTCGACAAGAGCGACATCCGCCTCGACTCGCGCCCGTTCGACGCCAGCTCGTCCTACGACGCCTCGAGCAAGACCTTCACGCTCCACGCCGACAACCTCGCGCCCTCGAAGTACAGCTTCCTGTTTCGGCTGAAGACGACCGACGGCACGCCGCTGCGCCCGCTGTGGGTGCCGATGTGGATCGGCGCCGGCGTCAAGTACGCCGACTTCACCTGGCGCGACGCGATCATCTACCAGATCTTCACCGACCGCTTCCTCGACGCCGATCCGACCAACGACATCAACAACTCGGTCGGCGACCTCGCGCGCGTCACCGATCGCCGCTCGCAGTGGCAGGGCGGCGACTTCAAGGGCATCACGCAGAAGATCCGCGACGGCTACTTCGATCAGATGGGCATCAACACGCTCTGGATCAGCTCGCCGATCATCGACTCGCACAACTCGCAGCCCGCGGTCTCGCTCTCCGACACGACGCGCTACTCCTCCTATCACTCGTATCATCCGGTCGCGACCGGCTACACCGCGACGAACGACCTCGGCTACACGACGCCCGTCGAGCCCGCGTTCGGCACGGAAGACGACCTCCACGAGCTCGTCCGCGAGGCGCACTCGCGCGGCATGCGCGTGCTCACGGACTTCGTCGCGAACCACGTCCACAAGGAAGGCCGCCTCTACCAGATGCACCCGGAGTGGTTCTCGCAGTACAGCCCGTGCGACGGCCACTGGGACGACAACCGCGTCAACTGCTGGTTCACGACCGACATGCCGGACTTCGACTACGGCAACCACCCCGACGCGATCCAGGCCGTCGTCGACCACGCGCTCTGGCAGATCCAGGAGTTCGACCTCGACGGCTTCCGCGCCGACGCGCTCAAGCACATGGACGACAAGTTCGTGCGTGCGCTCAAGGCCGCGATCATCGCCGAGATCGAGACGACGGTGATCGACCACACGATGCCCGACGAGCCGACCGTCTTCTATATCGTCGGCGAGTCGCTCGGCGGCTGGGCGCGCTACCACGTGCGCCCCGACATGGTGCAGGGCCAGGTCGACGAGGGCTACTACAACCAGACCACGGCGTCGCTGCTGACGTTCAGCGCCTCGATGCGCGACCTCGCGAACTTCGCGATCCCGAACGACACCGCCTACCTCACGACGCAGCCGACGATGGGCCAGGCCGGCGGCTATCCGGGCGCCGTGATGGGCAACTTCTTCGGCAACCACGATCAGGTCCGCGCGCTCACGCAGTCGCAGAATCACGGCGGCGGCTACGAGCGCCTGCGCCTCGCGCAGACGTTCTTGTTCACGTCGCCGACGAACGTCCCGATGCTCTACCAGGGCGACGACATCGGCACGACCGGCGACATCGATCCCGACAACCGCAAGATGATGCGCTTCACCGGCCTCTCCACCGAGGAGCAGCGCTCGCTGACGAACGCGCAGAAGGCCGGCCTCGCCCGCTCGCAGCACCCCGCGCTTCGCCGCGGCACGCGCACGACCGTGTGGCTCGAGGACTGGTTCTGGGTCTACAAGGTCACGTATCAGGACGACGAGGTGTACGTCGCGATCAACCGCGACAACACGAAGACGTGGTCGCCGCCCGCCGGCTTCTCCGACGTACTCGGGAACTGCAGCAACGGACAGGTGCCGATCCTGTCGTCCTGCATCTTCGTGAAGAACTAGCTCGACGCGAGCTGCGCGAGGAAGCCCGGCACGTCGACGCCGCAATCGCGCAGCACGAGGCCCTCGGTCTTCGCGGGTTTGCCGAGCGCGCCGCCGAGCTTGCAGCGCACGAACGTCGTGCGGCTGAGATCGCGGTCGGTCCAGTCGGTCTGGCGCAGATCGCAGTCGATGAACTGCGCGTGCTCGCTCGTGGGATCCGGCGAGCCGCTGTACTCCGCGAAGCTCGCCGCGACGAAGCTGCAACGCTGAAACGTCGCGCGATCGAACACGGCGTTCCCGAACCGCGAGCCATCGAAGCGGGCGCCCGTGACCTTCGCGTCGTACCAGAGCGTGCCCTCGAGCTCCGAACGCGAGAGGTCGGTGCCGTCGATCTCCGCGCCATTGAACCGCGCCGAGCTGCCGAAGATCCGCGTCCACGTGCCGCCGCGGATCGATGCGCTCGAGAACACCGTCGATCCGAGGCGCGCGAGCGTCAAGTTGTCTTGCTCGAGCAGCGCGTGCTCGAGGCGCGCATCGGTGAGATCGATCCCGGTGCAGTCGCACCGCCGGATCTCGACGAACGTCAGATCGACGGAGTCGTACGACTCGCCGGCGAGCTTGCGATCGAGCAGCGCGAGCCGGCCCGGTCCTTTCGCGCCGGCCTTGATGTACGCGGCATGCGCGGCGAGCGCATCACGGTCGATCGAGCGCGGCGGCGCGTACTTGCCGACGAGCGTGCGCAGCCGCGCGTACTCGTCCTTGAGCCAGGCGCGCTTGAGGCGCGGATCCGTGGTGCCGGGAACCTCGGCGGCGCCGAACGGCAGGAGCTTCGTGAGCTCGTTGATCGCGGTCGCGGCACGCTCCAGCTCGTCGGCCGCGCGCGCGCGCAACGAAGCCGACAGCTTGCTCGGATCCGAGGGGACCCGGCCACTCGCCTCCTCCCACGCGTGGAGGAACTGCTGCGGCGTGATCAGCTCGGACCCGTGAGGCCCGAGGTCATAGCGACCAGCGCGCGTGATCGTCGGGTTGCCGATCGCCGTGTACGAGAACGAGCGCGGCGCGCCGCACGACGGGCAGCTGCCCCGCAGCGTCCACTCCGCGCCTTGCGCCGCCAGCTTCAGGTCGCCCGCGATCGTCGAGCCGCACGACGGGCACGGCTCGAGCGATGCCGCGAAGCGCATCTCCTCGACGGTGCGCGCGCGCTTCACGGCGTCTCTCGCTCGCGCATGAGCCGCGCGTAGTCGGCGAGCGTGCGGATCTCGGGATACATCAGGTAGTAGTTCGTGCGGTGCTGGCTCTCGTTCGCCGCTTGCGAGCCCTGGTTGTAGAGCGCCTCGAACCGCTTCAGATCGAACAGCTCCTTGCCGCTCGCCTTCGCGTCCGCCTCGGCCTTCGCGAGCTGCTCGGCTCGCTTCCGGTCGCCCTCCGCGAAGAAATCGGTCTCCCAGCTCATGGCGTCAAGTATTACTGGCGGTGGCCGCCTGCGACCAGGTGTCGACGGCCTCTTTCCAGGTCTTCCCGATGTGACGCGCGAGCTTCGCGCGAATCTGATCGCGATACTTCGGCTCCAGCTCCGCCGTCATGTCCTCGATCACCTTCTCCGTGATGACGGTGTCCTGCGTCACCTTCGACGAGTGCTTGAGCTGCTGCAGCTCCTCGGCGTCGCGCGGGACGACGTTCGCGAACATCTCGCGATACTCGGGCGTGATCTTGAGACGCTCCAGCGGATTGGCCGGCATCGTCTCGCCCTCGCTCATCGGCGTCATCTCGGCGACGAGCACCTTCTGACCGTTCGGTAGCGTCCCGAACAGCTGGTAGCCGGCGTGCGGCTCGGCGGCGAGCGCCTTGATCGTCGCGAGGCGGTTGCCGCGCACCTGCTCGAAGCCCTGGGCGATGTTGTCGGCCTTCGGGATCGGGTTGGACACGCCGTCGCGATCGAGCACACCGGCGAACGAGGTCGTCAGCTCGGCGTCGACGTCGATCATGCGCAGCTCGCGCCCGGTCGTCTTCGACTCCTTGATGAGCTTCTCGACCTCGTCCATCCAGGCGAGGCGCTTGTCGACGACCATGTCGACCGGCGTGCCGTTCTCGTGCTTGTGCTCGAGCAGCGCCTGCTGCAGCCACTCGGCGAGGATCGACGATTCCTCGTGCGCCTGCCCCGACGTCAGCTGCAGGTGCGGATCGCGCTCGTAGATCTCGTTCTTGAAGTTGTCGGGGTTGATCGCGCGGTGGCGCAGCTCCTCGCCCTCGTTCGACGAGCGGCCGCCCTTGCCCGTCGCCTTCATCGCCTGCGCGAGCTCCGCCGGCCCGCCCTCGCCCGTCACGGAGCGCGACTTGCCCGCGGCCGTGTTGCCGCGCATCGCGTACAGCGTGGCCTCGTCCGAGTCGGCGCCGCGCGCCGCACGAACCTCCGCCGCGAGCGTGAGCGCCTGCTCGAGCGCCCTCGCGAGCACTTCCTTGTGGAACGCCTGACGCTCCGGGGTCCAGTTGTTCTTGTCGAGCAGGAACGATCGGCGATCGTTGTAGTCCCTCGGGATCTCGCCGACGGTGAACGCTTCGAACGTGCTCACGCCGCGGTTCTCGACGAGCGACGCGCAACGCTCGGCCATCGTCATCGTGCCCGGCTCTTCCGCCTTCTTGACGCGAGCCTTCGCGCGCTCGATCGCGAGCGGATCCTTGCGCTCCTCGGCGACCTCGAGCTCCAGGCGCGCGAGCTCGAGCTCCTGCACCTTGGCCTTCTCGCGGCTCGCCTTCGCGAGGCGGCCCTCCTCCTTCACCTTCACCTGCGCTTCGAGCATCTCCACGCGCCGGCGGGCGGCGTCGAACTCCTTCGCGGCGGCGGCGAGGTCCTCATCGGACGCGACGTTGACGAGCCCCTTCTTGCGCTCGAGATCGGCCTTCGCGGCCGCGAGCTGGTCGGCGTTCTCGGCCTGCACCTGATCGCGGATCACCTGCTCCGGCGTCTTCAGCTCGACGACGTGGTTCTCGGCGGGCATCTTCGCCCCCGAGAGATCGACCACGCCGTCGCCCTCCATGCTGCGCGGGCCCGCGCCGCCGTTCTTCAGCAGGTCGCGGATCAGCTGCTCGTTGCGGCTGTGCTCGCTCCCGAGGTTCGCATCCTTGCCCGCGAGCGCGACCGCGAGCTCGAGCACCCGGCGCGGATCACCCGCCGCCGCTGCCTTCATGATGTCGCCGACGCGCTCCATGAAGTCGGGCCGCGCGGTGACGGCCTGGATCTTCAGCACGTCGATGATGTGACTGACCATCTCCGCCGCTTCGGGCGCGTGCAGGCCGTGGGCGACGACGTGCTCGATCACCTGGCCGGCGATCGCGACGACGCCCTCGGCGAGCGCCTTCGACGGCGTGCCCTGGATGCCGTGGTGCTCGATCATCTCGTGCACCATGTTCGCGATGCTCGCGTAGTCGCCCGCCGTCTTCATCGCGGCGAGCTCCTCGGGCGCGACGCGGTCCTGCAGCTGGCGCCCCGCGAGATCATCCATGACCCCGCCGTAGCCGTCGAGCGCCTGCTCCTTGACCTCGTTGCGGTGCGCGGCCTTCTCCTGCTGCGCTTCTTGCGCGCCCTCGCGAGCGGCCTCCTGCAGGAGCTGCTCGCTGACATTGCGCTTGGCGAGCGCGGCGAGCTGCTTCTCGTCGAGTCCCGGATTGTCGAGGCGCAGGCGTGCGGTCTCGACCTCGATCAGGGCGAGCACCTCCTTGCCGTCATGACCGTGCGTCGGGACGCCGAACTGCTTGCCGCCATCGTCGAGCGGCGCCGCGTCCTTGCGCGGGCCCGACAGGTTCTCGAGCTGCGCGTTGCGCTCCTTCTGGAGCGCGTCGATCTTGGCTTGATCGCCGTTCGCAGCAGCCTTGTCCTGCTGGAACTTCTGCTCGATCTCCGACTGGCTCTTCTGCATGCCCTCGTACTTCTCGCGAAGCTCGGGCGGCAGATCCGGCTCGAGGACGAACTTGCCCTTGGGCTGGCCCTTCTCGTTGTAGACGGGCTGGCCGTCGGCCATCTCCTGCTGGAACGTCGCGATCACGATCTCGTGACCGGTCTCGAGCTTGATCTTGAGCTTCGAGCCGTTCGGGATGTCGATCTGGCCGCCGTCGGCCGCGCTCTTGTTGAACTGCGCCTCGCGCTCCTGGTTGAGCATGAGGTGCTCGCGCGCCTGGCCCATGCGCGGCCCCGCCGTCGACATGCCCGGGCCCGCGTACGGGTTGTTCGGGTCGTGCCAGTTCATGTTGTGCTCGACGAGCCCGACCTCGAGCAGCTTCTTCGCCGTCGGGTTGCCCTCGGCGGCCGCCTTGCGGACCGCGGCGATGAGCTCCTTGTCCATCGGGATCTTCGCGTTGCGCGCGACCTGCTCGTGGTTCTGTGCCGTGATCGGCACGTCGAGGATCGCGACCGACGACACGCCCTTCAGCTCGCCGTGCTTGCCCGGCTGGAGCCACTGCGTGTCGTGGTAGTCGAGGCCGAGCGTCGCGACGACCTCGTGCGGCGTGAGGTTCATCGTGTTGCGCGGATCGCCGACGCAGCCGCCGGTCTGCAGCGACTCGACGGGGTTGTTGTTGCGGTCGACGCCACGGATCAGCTTGTCCATCGCCTCCTTCGGCATGACCTTGCGGACGTCCTGGCCCTCCTGCAGCGAGATGTCCGCGATCGCGACGTGGTACTCCATCAGCGCCTGCAGCGCGGCCGGGTCGTGCGCGATCGCCGCCGGATCGCGGCCGCGAACATCGCCGTAGACCTGGTTGAAGACCTCCTGCAGGCGCTGCTTGTCGGCGGGCGTCGCGGCCGAGGCGAGCGCTGCCTTCGCGAGATCCGAGAGCATCTCGTGGCCCGCCGCCGGCTCGATCACCGGGCGCGCCTTGGCTTCCGCGAGGCGCTGCTTCGCGGCCTTGATCGCATCCTGATCGCCGCTCTGGCGCGCCTCGTCGAGCTCCTGCAGCGCGGATTCCACGGCGAGCTTGTGCGCCTGCTTCGCCTCCTGCCACGCCGCGTTCTCCTTCTCGCGGTTGGCGATGGTCTGCTTCGTGCCTTCGAGCTTCTCGACGGCCTCCGCGTGCGCCTTCTTCGCCTCCGCGTGCTCCTTCGGATTCACGGCCGGATCGATCGCGGCGAGCTTGGCCTCGAGCTCCATCACCTTGACCTGCGCGGACGTGATCTCGTTCTGGTGGATCCTCTGCGCCTCGACGTGAGCGTCGTTGCCAGACTCGACGGTCGACTGATGCGCCGGCTTCTCCTGCGGCGCCGCGGTCGACTTCGGCGCGTTCAGATCGACGACGCCGCTCTCCTGCGGCACCGCCGGGATCGTCAGCGGATCGATCTCCCCGTAGCCCTTCATCGCATCGGGCGAGTGCTGCTGCTTGTCGAGCGCTTCGATCTGCTTGGCGGACTCGGCGTCGGCCGCGCGCTGCTCGGGCGTGAGCGTCGGCTCCGCGACCTGCGGCGCCTTTCCTTCGGCCGCGTTGGCCACCTTGGCCTCGTCGGAGATCTGCTGCGCTTCGTTGTCGGCGACCGGCGCTGCCTTCGCCTCGTCGACATGAGCCGGCGGCGGAAGCTCTTCCTTCTTCGCCGCGGCCACGTGCTCGTCCTTGGTCTGCTGCGCGGGCTCCTCGTGCTGCTGCTGCTGCTGTTGCTGCGGCTCCTTCGCGGGCGCCGCGACCTGCTCCATCTTCTGGCGGATCTCTTCCGGCGACTGCTGGTGCGGGCCCACCTTGTCTTCCTTCGCGGCCTGCGCGGTCTTGTCCTCGTTCGGCTGGACGACGCGATCCTCCGAGGCCGGTGGCTTCGGGTTGTTCTCGAGCTGCTGCTGCACCTTGTTCGGGTCCGCGGCCTGCTGCTTCTTCGCCGCTTCCGCCGCCTGCTCGTCGCGGACGACCGCGTCGTAGCCCTCGGCCATCGCCTTGGCGAACGCCGCGTGCTCCATCGCCGGGTTCGGCACGCCACCGTTCGCCTCGCGGACGGCCGCGATCGCTTCCTTCGCGCGCTTGGTGACCGCCTCGACACGCTCCGAGTGCGCCGACGCGACGTCGTTGAGCGCGTTCTGCATCGCGCCCTGTGCGGCGCCCTGCGCGAGCTTCGCGAACACCTTGTCCCAGTCGCCCTTGAGCGAGTCGGGATCGACCATCGCCTCCGCGAACGTGCCGGCCAGCGACGAGCCCGCGCCGGTGACCATGCCCTTGATCATGATCCCGCCGAGCGGCGCGTGGCGGCCGAACGCGGTCTCGCTGAGCGACTCCATCGCGTGGCCGAGCGCGGCCGTCGCGCCGGCATTCGCGCCGCCCGACAGCATGCCGACCATGCCCGACTTCGACGCCTGCGCGAGCAGGTTCAAGAGGTCGTGCGCGTCGGCCGAGGTCATCGCGGTCTGCGCGAAGTTCGACGCCGCGGCACCGATCGCGCCGTTGAGCACCTGGCCGAGGAACGTCTTGCCGAACTCGCCGAGCGAGCCGCCGAGACCGGCGGTGGCGACCTGCACGACGGTCATCGCGAGATCGACGCCGAGCTCGCTGCGACCGTAGGAGTTGCCGAGCATGACGGCCTTGACGGCGACCGTCGTGAGGCCCGTGGCGAGCGCGGCGAGCAGCGGAGCCGCCGCACCACCGGTCAGCACGGTGACGACGGCGCCGACGATGGCACCGGCGGCCGTCGCGACCGCGTTCGTGATCTCGCCGCGCGCCTCGATGAAGCCCTGCGTCGCGGCATCCATGCCGCCCGTCGCCGCGCCGAGCTTGCCCTGCTCCGACGCGGGAAGGTTGCCGTCCTTGCCGACGAGCGCGAGCAGCCGCTGCATCTCCGCGGCGTGGTCGTCCATCTGGCGACCGGCCGGCGAAAGCAGATCGGTGACGCCGTTCGACAGCGACGACATCCCCATCTTGTCCCAGACGCCGCCGTCGTGACCGCGATCGAAGTTGTAGAGCTTCATCTGGCGCTCGATGCGCGCCTTGTCGGTCGTCGGCTCGCCCTCCTCGAGCATCATCTTGACTTCGAACCCGTCGCGACCGTCGAGCACGTAGCCGAGGTCGGCGTCGAGGTCGCCGCCGGCGTCCTTGTACTTCTTGCGGATCTCGTCGATCTCCGCCTTCGACTTCCCCTTGAGGACTTCCTTGATCGCGTCCTTGTCGACGCCCCAGCCGCGCATGAAGTACGACGCGGCCTTCGCCTCGCCCGCGGTCTGACCGACGACGGGGATCGCGTAGAGGAACGGATACTTGTCGAAGATCTCCGTCGCGCCGTCGATCGACTTCGCGGTGCGGCTCCAGACGCTGTCCTCGGCGTAGCGAATGACGAAGTCGTCGGGCAGCTTGACCGCCCCCGTCTTCGGATCGTCCTTCGACGTCGCGAGCAGCTGCGCCTTCTGGTAGTCGAGCGAGCCCTTGCCGAACTGCTCGGCGACCATGTCGTTGAACGCGTCCGGATCGGCCGGATGGCGGCGCTGGTACGCGGCGATGATCTGCGCGCGCTCGCGCTCGCTCTTGCCTTCGAGGCACTTGTGGAACGCCTTCGAGTCGTTCATGCCGTCGACGGCGTCGTCCATCTTCGCGGCGTAGTAGTCGTCCATGCGCCCGTCATCGAGCGCCTTGTACGCGTCGAACTTGATCGACGGCTTGCCGTCGTCGAACGCGCCTTGCGTCACGCCGGACGTCTTCTGCTTCACGTCGTCGTCGAGATCGTGACCGATGCGCGCCTTGTACTCCGCCTTGAACTTCTCGCGGTCGGCGGGGTTCGGCATCGACTCCATGATCTCGAGGAGCTTGTCGGTATCGACCTTGTGGATCGCACCCGACTGCATCTCGTAGCCGCCCGGCAAGTTCACCTTCGTGTCCTTGTCCATCGACGGCGTCAGCAGCGAGGTCGGGTTGACCATCGCGCCGACGAGCGGACGCGTGAAGGCCTCGGTGTCGATGTCCTTCCCGGTGAACTGCTTCGTGCGATCGTGCACCGCGCGGTGCATGGAGTTCATCCAGCCACCGTTGAGCGCCTCGTCGGCCTCGGCTGCCGCCGCCTTCGCGGTCTCGCCGTTCGCGTACGCGACCGCGATATCGCGATCGTTGCCGCTCATCTTCTGGTTGAGGACGTCGGTGAGCTTGCGGCCGGTCTTCTTCTCGTAGGCGTCGAGGATCTTCTGTCGCTGGACAGGATCCTTGAGCTCCTTCATCGCCGCCTTCATCTTGTCGTCGTCGAGCGTGTAGTTCGTCCAGCCGGCCTCCTCGGCGCCGAGGATCTTGTTGAGCTCGATGACGTCCTTGGCGTCCTGATCGGCGCGCAGCGACGCCTTCGCAGTCGAGAGGCCGATGCCGCTCAGCTGCTTGTTCATGTCGGCCTCGAGATCGTGGCCGGTCTTCGCGCGGTACCTCGCCTTGACGTACTCCGCTTCCTCGGGCGTCAGGTCCTTGAGCGCGTTCGCGATGCCCTCGTTCTTGGAGCTGTCGAGGATGTAGTGAAGCGACTGCTCGGCCTTGTCGACGGCCGCTTCGAGCTTGGCCTGCGACGCGTTCGAGTTGAGATCCGGATGCGCGGCCAGGTACGCCTTGGCGTCCGTCTCGCCCTTGGCCTTCATGTCCTCGGGCTTGAGGTTCAGCTCCTGGTGCTCCTTGTCGAGCTCCTTGCCGAGCTCGTCGTTGCCGGTCTCGTGGCACAGCTGTGCGATCGAGTAGCCATCGGCCTCGAGCGCCTTCTTCAGCGCGTTCAGCTTGGTCTCGTCGCCCTTGTACTTGTTGAGGAGCTCGGTGATCCGCTCCTTGTCCGCGCCGATGTTCTGATCGCTCTGCGACGCACCGACGCCGACGACCGCGCCCAGCGGTCCGAGCACGACGCCCGCACCGATCGACAGCGCGAGCTTCTCGTTGCCGGTCATGTGGTGGCCCTTGGCCGCGGTGAGCGCCGCGACGTCGGCCCCGACGTCGTCGCCCTTGAGGCGGAGCAGCGCCTCCTTCTTCTGATCCTCGCTGAGCTCCTTGGTGACGAAGTCCTCGATGTCGACGCCACGCGCCTTCATCTCGGCCTTGAACGCCTCGGCCTCGGCCGGGCCCATGCCCTCCATCGCCTTGAGGACGGCCTTCTTGTCCGGGTTCTTGCCCCAGAGCATGCCGGGCTTGTCCATCGCCTTCTTGGCTTCGTCGGCGCGCTTCTTCGCGTTGTCCTCGGCCTGCTCCTGCGCGCGCACTTCCTTGAGCGCCGTCGCGTCGCCCGCCTCGACCTTCTTCATCTCCTCGGCCTTCGTGTTGAAGGCCTTCTGCACGGTCTCGCTGGCCTGCGCCATCGAGGTCTTGATCGACTGCTGCGCGTTCTCGGCGGCCGCGGCGCCCGTCGCCGTCTGGCCCTTCTTCATCGCGTCCTGGACGTGCGCCTCGAGCACCTCCGGATCCGACAGATCGTTCGACTCGAGCAGCTTCTTCTGCTTGTCCTGCTCGGCCTTGAGATCCTTCAGCTGCTGGCTGACCGGGTCGTCCTCCTTCTTCGGCTCGGCCGGCCGGTTCGTCGCGTTCGCGGCGCCCTTGTCGTCGCCAGCGGCCGCCGGCTTGCCCGGCTCTTCCTTCTTCGCTTCGGCTGTCGGCGGCGGCGCCTTCTCGCCATAGCCGGCCGGGAGGCCATGGCCGCGCTTGACGTACTCGGCCATCTGCGCGTGCGTCGCGTCGTAGCGGCTCGAGTCGCCGCAGTCCTTCATCAGCGTGCCGATGTGGACCTCGATCTCGAGCATCTTGCCCTTCGACGTCTCCTCGAGCTGCCTGTGCGCAGCCTCGACGGCGTCGTCGGCCATCTTCAGGCACTCCTGATACGTCTTGTCGATCGCGTCGAGGGCGTGCTGCGCTTCCTTCTGGATCTTCGCGAGCTGCGCGGTGATGAACGCGAACGCCTGCTTGTCGGCGTCCTGCACCGTGTGATCGAACTTCTTCTCGGTCTCGACGACCTGCTTGTCGATTGCGGCGCAGGTCTGGTTCACCACCTGCTCGAGCGCCTTGAGGTTCTTGCCGTTGCTCGCGGCGAGCTGCTTCTCGGCGACCTGGACGCGCGTGTCGATCGCCTTGAGCGCGACGTCGTAGTCCTTCTGTAGCTTCGTGACCGCATCCGTCTCGAGCTTGGCGATCTTCTGGTCGCCCTCGTCCTTGAGCTTCTGGATCTTCCCCTCGAAGCCCTCGACCGCCTTCTGGAGCTCCGCCTGCTTCTTGGCGACGTTCGCCGTGTAGTCGTCCTCGGCCTTCTTGATCCGGCCGTCGGCGATCTTCGACAGATCCTTGATCTTGCCCTCGATCGCGGTGACCTGGCCGGCGGTCGCGTCGTTGACGGACTTCACGGCCGCCTCGCCGTCGGTCTTGAGCTTCTTGACCTGCGCGTCGATCGTCGACTTCATCGACGTGCAATCGAGCTTGCCCTTCGTCTCGAGATCGCGCGCGCGCTGATCGAACGGAGCACGCGCCGTGTTCGCCGCAGCGCTCGCCTCACCATTCAGCCTCGCGTCGTCGAACCAGCTCGAGTCGTCCGTCTTCTTCGCCATGACGTCGGCGCGTGCCTTCGCCGCGGCGGCCGAGCCCTGCGCGCGCTCGCCGTCTGCGCTCGTCTTCGCGTCCGACTGGATCTTGTCGGCCTTCGCGTAGCCCTCGTCGTGGGTCTTCGTCTGATTCGCCTGCGACGTCTTCTCGATCTCGGCGATCTTGGCGTTGGCGGCGGTCCACAGCTTGCCGCCCTTCTGCATCTCCTTCTCGAGCGCCGTCTGATCCTTCGCGACGTTCTTGCGGATCTCGGTGACGAGCGCGTCGCGCGTCGTCTCGAGGCTCTTCTTCTGATCGGCGAACGCCTTCTCGGAGGCCGCCTTCTTCGCGTCCTGGTCCTTCTTGAGCTGCGTGATCTGCGCGTCGACCTGGTCCTTGAGCACCGCCTTCTGCGAGTCGAGGCGCGTCTTGAGCTCGGCGTTCTTGGCGTCGAAGTCGGTCTTGAGCTTCGTGCGGTCCTCGGTCGCCTTCGCCTCGAGCTTCTCCTTGAGCGACTCGAGCGTGACCGGCCCTTCGTGCTTCTGCTTCTCGGCGGCTTCCTGCGCGGCCTTCGCCTTGTCCGCTTCCGCCTGCTTCTTGATCTCGGCGAGCTTCGCCGCGTTCTTGTTCTCGACCTGCTGCTTGAGGTGCGCCGCGTCGACGGTGACGGCCGTGCCCTTCGCGAGCTGCGTCGCCTTGACCGACTTGCGTGCCGCATCGCGATCCGCGCGCGCCTTCTCGATGAACTTGTCGAGCGCTTGCTGATTCGCGGTCTGCGGCGCCGGCGGGAGCTCGGGCTTGGGCGGCGGCTTCGCGAACCCGGCGCCCGTCGCGTGCCCCTTCGCCTGCGGCACGGGCGCCTTGCCGCTCATCGGGTTGTACTTCTGGACGTTGCCTTCCGAGTCGGCGATGTGCTCGTCGATCTCGCCGTGCGGATTCTTCGCCTGCTTGTCGATCTCGAGCCCGGTGCCGTGACCGTCGACCTTCTGGTTCGGGCCCTGCTTGTCGTCGACGAGCCCGGTGCCGTGACCGTCGACGGTCAGCAGCGGCTTGGCGTGGATCGGCGCGAGGCCAGTCGCGTGGCCGTCGATCAGGTGCGGCTTCTGCGGCGCGTCTGCGTGCTCGTGCGCGCCGGCGGCGAGCGGCGCGTGCTTCAGCTTCGCGTCGAGCGTGAGGTTCTGCGCGTCGCGCGCGTTCTTCGCGTGGAGCTGGTCGTCGAGGTGGTGAACGTGGGCGTCGCCGCCGTGCTTGGCGGCCTTGACCTTGTCGTCGTGGCCCTCGAGCTCGGGCTTCTTGTCGTCGAGCGCGGCCGACTTGGCGTCGACGGCGGGCGACCTGGCGTCGAGCGAGTGCTCGTCCTGCTGGATCGCGACGGTCGCCATCCGCTTCGCCGGATCGAGCTGGTGACCCGCCTGGCCGCCCGCGCCACCGCCCGCCGCGAAGCTCACCGCGAAGCCGGCGACGCTCGCCGACGCCTGGCCGCCCGGCGCACCGCCACCGACGGGCGCACCGCCCGCCGCGACGTTCATCCCGACGTCGAAGCCGCCGACCTTCTCCGCGCCCTGCGCCGCCGCCGCTGCACCGACCGGCATGCTCGCCGGCCCCGCGCCCCCGCCCGCCGACGCCGGCGTCAGATCGCCGAACTGCGGCGCGACATGCGCCTGCTGCGCCGATGCACGGATCTCGGGCCCGGTCACCGCGGCCGCCGCGCCGGCACTCGGCCCACCGTTCACCTCGCGGAACAGCTCCATCGCCTCCGCGCGGCCTTCCGCGCTCGGCACGCCGACCGTCTTCTTCTTGCCCGCCGGCGTCTTCGCCTCGTCGGCGCCGCCGTCGAGCTCGGGCGCGAGCGCTGCCGCGCGCGCCTTCACGTCGGGCGCCGGCTCGCCCGGCCCGCCGTTCACCTCGCGGAACATCTCCATCACCTCCGCGCGATCCTTCTCGCTCGGCGGCTTCCCCACGCCGTTCTTCTTGTCGGCCGCCGACGGCTCGCCGCCGTCGAGATCCGCCGCGATCGCCGCGATGCGCGCCTTGTCCGCGGCGGACTTCCCCGCGCCGG